>JAIXOQ010000017.1 GCA_027486675.1 Pseudomonadota bacterium | reverse complement strand
GTCCTTTCGCCCGGATGGTCCGGGTCATATTGGGTTCAAAACCTGATTATGAGGTAACGAGCCGTTTCCTCACTATTAACGCACCACAGCTCGGTCGAATTCATTACGAGGCAATTCGCATTTGAATCTCTTTCAAAATTTGACTTGATTTGTCAATCATTATGAGATATCCTCTCGAAGCTTTAAATCGGAGGCAGTTTTATGCATATTTTACGCACACCCACAATCGCGTTTGTCCTAGTCAGTCTGTTGGCTGGCTGTGGAAAAAATCTAGCCGTTCGGGTGACTCCTCCAGGCACGAAAACAGACGCTTCCACTGCTGCAAAGGTTTCTTCAGCCGACATGCCGGTGGTCGTTGAGCTCAACAAAGATGCGGGAACTGCGATTTCAGCGGGTGCGCTGAAGCGTTATTCGACGATCGATGACGACGAGCTAGAGACGGGCAAAGAGGCGAAGCTGCCAAAGATTGAAGTCGGAAAGAAAGGGGACGGTGATTTAGAGCCCAGCACCGATCTGTTTCATGCTTCGTACGTAGATACCTTGAGTCTTGAGAAGTTTAATTTTAAAAATATTTATAAATTCCGCGGATTCTTTGCCATGCCAGCCGAAGAGGCGATTGAGTCTGTCACATCAGTCAAACTCGTTCTTTATGGTCTAAAGAAATATCTGCCAGCTGGAAAAACTGCAGGCCTAAATAGTGAACAGATCATTTGTTTGGTCGATGTCTCCCAATGCAATGGTGAAAAGCCAAGATCGGGTGCGCTTCCAGCAATGAAGCTCGTGGGTGGAGGTGAGTTTGCAAAGATCCCGTTAAAGAAAGAATATGCTCCTTTTGCTGAAGGAAGCTCCCTCATTGGACAGGAGCCAGGGAATGACGCTCTTTCACAAAACGGCAAAGTTGAGATCGAACTCACTGAGTATTTTCCCGATCTAAAAACGGTGAAAGGCCTTCTTGCTGCAAGCAAGGTGTACGCGGATCCTGATCTTCGTAAGATGCGTTTTGTTGTGGCAGATGGTGTTTATTTTGAGTCGGGCGGTTTAGATGTTCAGTTTAAGATCAAGGCAGACAAAGTAGACGCAAATCTTGGGCAAGTGTGGAATGGTCCAAAGGCTGGGGTGAAAGACCGAAGCAAGAAAGACCCTTCACCCGAGTCCGCACGCATGGCGAATGGAAAGGCCGGAAAGAAAAAGGCTGACCCTGCCCCTATAGAGGAAAAACAAGTCACGGATCAAGGTAAAAAAGATCCAGGAAAAGTTTTGACCGGCGAAGAGATTTTGGCGGCAGAAAAAGCAGCAAAAGAAGCCGAAGAAAAAGCACCAGCAGATCAAGCATCGGATCAAGCAGCAGCGGCTAGAGCTGCCGCAGAGGCTGCGGCAGCTGCGAAGTTGAAGACCGAGCTGAGTGCCGCTGACGTCCCAGTCTTGCAGTCGATCCCTCCGACAGTGCCTGCAGTCGAGGCTACGGCGCCCACTCCGCTTTCGATCAAGCAGGCAGATGTTTTGTTTCAGTCCGCGGAGGTGAAAACAAAGACAATTCTCACGTTTAAATCTAAGGAAAGTGGTCTCACCAAGGGGTCCAATCAAGCGATGGCAGGCTATCTTGCACTGCTGAAGCCCTATAGCGATAAAATTGATGTGATCGCGATTCTGGGTTTTGCCGATCAGGTGCGGGCAAAAAAGAATGGCGAACAAAGGAACCTCAAGCTCTCACAGAATCGGGCCCTCTCTGTGGCAAAGCTGGTCCTCAAGGCTGGGTTTCCGGTCAAGACTGCAGGAATGGGAGAGGTCAAGAACTCCCTATGTGACGCCGGAACCGAGGGCAGTCGCTGCGGAACAGCAGGGACCTCTTGTTATGACATGCCGAACTCTGTGGCCTGCAAGTTTGATAGGTACACCGCAATCGGCGTAGATCTGAAGGACTCATTGCCTGCCGAAGAACGCT
This sequence comes from Pseudomonadota bacterium, assembly GCA_027486675.1. Classification (GTDB taxonomy): domain Bacteria; phylum Bdellovibrionota; class UBA1018; order UBA1018; family CAIMNF01; genus JAIXOQ01. The sequence goes on along the minus strand of JAIXOQ010000017.1, from coordinate 250,463 downwards.
TAAAACTCAAGGCTGAGCTTGAGGAGATTGCAAAGAAATCATTCGGGCCTGAAAACACCTTTTAGAGTCGGTTTCTTCCCAGCCAATAAGGCACACTGACTCCTAAGATGATCTCAAGGCTGCTTAAGGAAACCGACTGGGAGCGCATTAAGGTATTGCTCGAAAAGCTCGATCAGTACCAGCTCCCTCCAGTGCCTGGTTTAGAAGAAAGAATTTCTAAGCTTTCGGTCTCTTTGAACTCCGCAGGTTTTGATCGCTGGGGGTTTCACCCAGATACATTGCGGAAAGTGGCTCCGCTGCTTTACTGGGTCTATACGAAATATTTCAGAGTGGAAGTCAGCGGCCTTGAAAACTGTCCTCATGGTAGGGCGCTTTATGTCGGAAACCACGGCGGCCAGTTGCCTATGGATGCCATGATCATTGGCCTCGCGCTGTTTTTAGAGACAGATCCTCCTCGAATTGGGCGCGCGATGGTGGAGCGCTTTGTGCCGACACTTCCTTTTGTCAGTGGCCTTTTTTCACGCTTAGGTGCCATGGTGGGCGATCCAGAAAACTGCCTTGATCTTTTAAACCACGATCAAAGTGTGCTTGTTTTTCCCGAGGGGGCGCGCGGCAGCGGTAAGCTTTATACAGAACGCTACGAACTTCAGCGTTTTGGCACGGGATTTGTTCGTCTAGCGCTTGAAACGAAAGCCCCCATTGTTCCCGTCGCCATTATAGGCACGGAAGAGATGTATCCGAGTATTTACAATTTAAAATCACTCGCAAAGCTGATTGGCGCTCCTTATTTTCCCATTACACCTTTCTTCCCGTTTCTGGGCGCTTTAGGGCTTGTTCCACTTCCAACAAAAGTTACGATCCGGTTTGGTGCGCCCATTCATTTTGAAGGTGATCATCATGAATCCGAGGATGCGATCCGAGAAAAGACGGAAGTGGTCAAAGGGGTGCTCAGGAAAGAAATGGAAGAGGGCTTACGTCAAAGAGGAAATGCTATTTTTGGGAAATAGGAAGTCATGAAACCCAAACTCTTAATCACTGGTGCATCTGGCGCATTGGCCCATTTGGTCGCCCAATCGTTATCTCCCAACTGGAAAGTGATTGGCGTTGATCCCAGGCCTGAGCGCCTTCGGGGTACGTTCCCAGGAGAGTATATTCAGGCAGAATACAATCATCGCAGGATGGATGAGGTGTTTCATCAGCATCAGTTTCAAGGCTTGATTCATTTAGGTCGTATTCGTGAAACTGCACAGGTCAGCGCCACCGAACGTTTTCAGCTCAATGTTGTTGGGACGAAACGGCTCTTAGATTTAGCGAAAAGGGCGTCCGTGCCTAAACACGTCGTGCTTTCAACCTACCATGTCTATGGCGCACACCGATTGAACGCGCTCTATCTGAAAGAGGATGCGCCTTTACGCGCCTCTCAAACCTTTAAGGAGCTCGCTGACGCAGTTGAGATGGATCATGCCGCTACGAATTTTATGTGGCGGGAGAGGGGCTCTACGACTGTGGTGCTGCGCGCCGCAAATGTTGTTGGAAAAAATGTGCAGAATGCCATTTGCACAATGCTACGCGCGGGACTTGCTCCCCGTGTGCTTGGTTTTGATCCCTTGTTTCAGTTCATCGACGAACAAGACGCCGCTCGTGCCATTATTCTCGCTTTAGATGCAAAAGAAAGCGCGGTGTATAACCTTGCAGGAGAAGGCGTACTGTCCTATAGCAAGGCTATAGAGTTATCCCGTGCTTTAGCTATTCCTGTACCTCCGCTTGGACTGAGGTGGGTGGGCGCAGGTCTCTCGAAGCTTGGGCTTTCGTTGCCGCGCTATCTGTTCGAATACTTTAAGTATCCGGTCGTAGTGGATGACTCAGCTTTTCAAAAGGCGTTTGTTTTTCAGCCTAAAGTGAAAACCCGAGAAGCACTTGCCGCACTCGCCTTAGGGCGGGATCGCGCAGTTTATTTACCCACTTAAGGATCGATGATCGTTCTTAGCTTCGATTTAAGAACGAACAGATCGGGCATGTCTTGCCGTCACATCCGCGTGCGGTGCAGTGTTCACGGCCATAAAAGATAATCTGAAGATGAAGCGTATTCCAGGTAGTTTCTGGAAATACCTTCTTAAGATCTTTTTCGGTCGTGTCCACATTTTTCCCCGACGATAGCCGCCAACGTTTGGCTAATCGATGAATGTGTGTATCTACCGGAAATGCAGGAGTGTTAAAACATGCGGCCATGACTACACTTGCTGTCTTGTGTCCGACGCCTGGCAAGGCCTCAAGTTCTGAAAAAGTGCGTGGTACTTGGCCCTGATGTCGCTCTAAGAGGAGCTCCGATAGGCGTTTGATGTTCTTAGCTTTTGTCGGCGCAAGCCCGCAGGTTCTTATATGCTTTAATATTTGTGCCGCACTTAAGTTGGCCATCGCTTGCGGAGTTGAGGCCTCGAGGAAAAGAGGAGGCGTCACTAGGTTTACCCGAGCATCGGTTGTTTGTGCCGACAACAGCACAGCAATCAGAAGGGTGAACTCGTCTTGGTGCAGAAGAGGTGGTTTTGGGTTCGGGTACAGAAGTGCAAGCTGATGTAAAATGTAGGCGGCCCGCTCGGTTTTTTTCTGAATCACGGGGAATTTCTAAAGAGCTTAGGTAGGTTTTGCCAACACTGTGTGTACTGAAAATCGCACGTTTCTATCGATAGTGCTTGTTCCGTGGTGCCATAAGGAAAAACACTTTCCCACATGAAGGCCAGAGTGCTTTTTTGTTTTTCGGGAACTAGCTCCTTTTCTGTCGCCTTCGTAAATGCATCGGCATCAGGGCCATGACCCGTCATGCAGTTGTGGAGTGATGCCCCGCCTGGAACAAAACCTGTTTCTTTAGCGTCGTATTGCCCGCTGATCAGGCCCATGAACTCGCTCATGGTATTGCGGTGGTAGTAGGGTGGACGAAAAGTATTCTCTGCCACCATCCAGCGTTCCGGAAAGATCACGAAATCAAAATTCGGAGTACCCGGCGTATGGGTCGGTGAGGTCAGCACTGTAAAAATGGAAGGATCCGGATGATCGAAGCTCACGGTCCCAATCGTATTAAAATGGGTGAGATTATAGCGGTAGGGGACGTAATTTCCGTGCCATGCAACCGTGTCGAGCGGTGAATGCGAGAGAGGAGCGCTCCAGTTTACTCCCCCATAGCGGGTCAAGAGCTCAAAAGCTCCACTGAGATCTTCATAAGCCGCTACAGGGGTTTCGAAATCTCTTCCTGCTGCTAATCCATTTGCGCCAATAGGTCCAAGGCCTGGAAGTTGAAAAGGGGCGCCGAAATTTTCAAGTGCGTAGCCACGAGCTTCTGAGGACAAGAGATCCACTTTGAACTTCATCCCACGCGGGATCACTGCGATCGATTTTGGACCGATCGTGATTGCACCACATTCGGTCGCAATTTTTAGTTCTCCAAGATAGGGCACGATCATCATCTCGGCATCTGCGTTGTACGCATATTTTTTTGCCATGGAAGAGTTGCAGGCGAACATATGGATAGCGCCACCGTGTCTCAACTCCGCACTTCCGTTGACACAGAGGGTGAAGAGCGACTCCCAAAAATCTTTCGCTCCTTTGTCTTCGGGCAGAAATGCCCCCCAACGGAGCGCATCTGGGATTCTTTTTAATTTTGCAGTCCGCTCGGTCGTGACCCAGGTGTTGTGGGGCTTTTCTTTGAAAGTTCCTTGGACCACCGATGGGCGAATCTTGTAAAGCCAGGTTTTGAGGCTGCGCTCCCTAGGGGCGGTGAAAGCAGAGCCGGTGAGTTGCTCAGCGTAGAGTCCCAAAGGGTGTTTTTGCGGAGAGTTTTGGTGTCTTGGGAGTGCTCCTGCTAAGGCTTCAGTTTCGAAATGATTCCCAAAGCCTGTGAGGTAAGTGAAGTGCTCCATAAGCTTTTAAATTATCAAAGTTAGAGCGCACCCCGCCCTTGAAATCTGAAAATCGCTGGGAGAGGGAATGAGGGTTCAATGGGTTGTATTGATTGTTTGGAGCCAGGCGCGATCACGGTACTTGCCAGGTTCGGATTCTCAGTTCAGTTGTTATTGGCTGAGCCCCTTCATTTGCTCCGCAAGACACTGGAGATCATAGCAACCCCCTCTTGAGTAAATGCGAATGGCAGCGTTCTTCGACCGCCACGGCCACTTTTTTTGACATTCCAATTTGGAATTTCAAAGGTTCCATTGCAAGGATCATCTGCAAGCTCTGGGTCTCAACCTGTCTGGATAGGAAAGCGCCACTCCATTGCGATGCAATCTTTCCGGCTACCGTCATGCCACTTTTTCTAGGAGGTTTATGAATGCGATGTAGGCCTCAGCCCATTAAGCGCCTAGGCTGAAAGAATCCACCCGGGTTGCGACAGCCACGCACACGGAGGTGAAAATTTTCTTGGATGAAAAAGGAATGAAGTTACTTTACTTAATTCTTAAAATCCGAAAGGAGAGAGCGAAGTCTTGGGAAGACGGAGTCAAACGTAACCCCGACTGAAAACCTAAAAACCCGACTGGCCGGGAAAATGCCCTTTACCTTACGCTCTATCCCACTTCACTTTAAACGCCAGATTCATGCGCGGTCTAACGGGCAGTGTGAATATATTTCGCCACTCACTGATATTCGCTGCTCGTCGCGCGCTCATTTGCAGGTCGATCACCGAGCACCGCTTGCACTGGGAGGTAAAACAGAGCTCAAAAACCTACGCCATTTATGTCCGGCGCATAATTTAAAGGCTGCAATCGATTATGGCCTAAGACCGGCTAAAGTCGCGAGCTAAGCCCAAAAATGACTCACCGCGCGGCACAATTCGGGCTGATCGTATGCATGGTCTCAGTGAAAAAGCGTGGTCAGAGGCACCGAGAGACGCAGGTCCCTAGAGTCAGGGACTGCCCGTGCGCTGCGCACCCGCCATAACGAGAGGATCAGATTTCAGCTTCATCTTGAAATCGGGATCGGTCCTGGCGGCAAGTTCGCCTAAGCCGTCAAACTTTTGTTGCTTTGCCAGGCCTCAGGGGGGTAGCCCAAAAGACCGAACAGTCTGTTGATGCGATCCTGCCTACCCCGAGCCCGAAACTTTCTGACTGCAATTGCAGTCCCATGGCTCTTCGGCTGCGCATTTGTGATCCGCACCGGCCCGCCGCTTCCATTCGTTCCCGCATCAGAGACCGTTGAAACCGAATGCATGTCTAAGCTTCCTTACGAATCGGGAACCGGGACCTTGTCCGATCCCTATTTGATTTGCACTGCAGGCCAATTTTCAAGAATAGGGGATAATCCGAGCGCTTACTTTAAACTGAAGGCGAACGTCGATCTTAGTGCTGCGACGACCGTTCCGACTCTGACGGGGGACTTAGATGGTGCGGGCTATACGATGCGAAATTTTTCGGCCGACTCTTGTCTGATTACGTCTGCGACCGGCGCTTCCATTCATGATCTAGTGATTGAAGATTTTTCGGTCGTGAACTTAGGTGTTTCAGGTCTTTCGGCATCTTTTCTGATTTGTGATGGCGCAAGTGTAAACCTCTCTGACATCACACTTCGGGATTCTACTGCAACTTTAAATAATCAATTCTTCGGTGGTCTCATTGGGCAGTTTGGCGGCGGCGCCGCGGTACTTACCAATATAACCATCGAAGATATTTCAGTCGCCAGCAGTTCCGCAGTGTATGCACTTGCCGGTGGCACCTGCTCGTCTTGCACTGTTTCGAATTACCAGATTCGCGATACAGAGCTTGAAGGAAATCCAGTGACTGGCGGACTTTCTCAGTTTCAATCAGGGGATATTCAAGATGTGCAAATCAGCGATGTGAGCATCAATTCGTTTTCTGTCGGGGCATCCTTGATGAACGTTGCAACAGAGGCATTGATTAAAAATGTTTCCGCGACAGGACTCACGATCACTGCGCTCAGCAGCGCAGGGGGTGTTGCTGTGTCCTCTACCCAGAGTACTGAATTTGTAGGAGTGACCGTCGACGGCAGCATCAGTGGCGGAGCCAGCGGCGGCAACCTGGGGGGCATCGTTGCGGAGACAGTAGATACAGACTTTCTTGAGTGTACGAACAATGCGTCACTGACAGACGGTGGGATTGCAACTTCATTAGGAGGAATTGCGGGAGCCGGGTTCACTTCGGGCAATAATTATGGAAGCCGATTCCTCAGCGTGGTGAACAGCGGTACAATTACTTCCACGGGAAATGCTACAGTCGCTGGCATTATCGGTATTACCACCCCAAAAACACTCATCACCAGGTCTGTGAATTCAGGTGCTCTTTCGACGGATACAGGTGCGATCGGTGGGCTCATGGGTGATGGGACCGGTGACCTGGCAATAGTAAATAGCTACAACTCAGGCCAAGTCACTGCGACAAATGGATCTCCTGCAGGTCTTATTGGATCACAATCAGGCAACACGAATGTCGCACATAGTTTTTCTACCGGAGTGCTCGCAGGAGCGACACCAAATGGACTCATCGGTGCAGGCGGTTCAGCTTCCGTCTACGCCTCTTACTTCGATTCTACACGCGCAGGAACCACAACCTCCGTCGGCGGCGGGCGGGCAATAACAACTGCAGAAATGCAGGATGCGGCGATATTCTTTAACTATGAAGATCAGCAGACTTGGACGGTTTCGGGAATGGCGCCGCCGACATTAAGACCCAGAGACCTTGTGACGAATCACACGCGTTGCAATCGAGGTATGGCGCCGCTCGGTTCGGGGACTCTTGGAGATCCGTATCTTTTCTGTAGTCCGAGCCAACTGAGTGCTGTTGCACTGACCACAGGTGTCTATGCGAAGCTGAATCGAGATATCTACTTTTTTGGAGATACACCTATAAGCGCTATGAACGGTATCTTTGAAGGAGATCACTTTTTGATCAGTGGGTCAGCTGGTTCTGCTTACATCAATCAGATGAGTGACCCAACTGCGGTGCTAAAGAACATTCACTTTGCAGGACTGAGCAACATTGACGCAGTGATTAGCAACTTTGATGCCGGAGTCATTGAGAACATTTTCGTCTCAAATCTGTTCACTCGAGGTTTACCCACGGGCTTTATCAATAGAATGATTGGCGGACAGATTTCAGATGTGCGTGAATTTATTGAGGGTAATACCGTTATGGCAGGTTTCGGTGGTCTCATTAGCGAAGTCGCTTCAGGGGCACCGATCACCCTCCAAAATATTTCCATCAATCTAGATCTGAACGATGGCGCCTCCAATGCGCATAATGTTGGCGGGATGATTGGTTCTTTTGCTCGATTTACTGCCACCGACGATGTCAGCATGGAAAATATCAATACAAGCGGACGCATCACTCTTGGGGGAGGCTCTTCAAAGATGGGAGCATGGATTGGAAATGTCACAGCCCAGATTGGTGCTCGGATTGAAAAAAGCACCTCTACGGTTGATGTTACTGGCGGAACTGAAATTGGCGGCGCCATTGGAGTAGGCGGCGCCTTCGAGATCTATGACTCAAACATCGCGGGTGACGTGCGGGCTTTAGATTCAGGAGGCGCTGCGGGTGGTATTGCCGGCGTAAATCTCATTAAGTTAGAACGAGTGTTTTTCACGGGCGCAGTACAAGCCACGGGCGGAGGCGGTGCAATCGCGGATGCGATCATTGCCAACTCTGTGGTTTCTGGTGGCGATTGCTTCTTTGACTCCGATCTTTCAATCGCAGGAACCACAACCCAGTGCTTAGGCAGAACTACCGCCCAAATGCGGGTTCAGGGCACATTCACAAACTTTGATTTCACAAACATTTGGAATCCCCCTGCAGCTGGCTATCCTACGTTGCGCTAAAATTGTGTGTTGCTCAGCAAACGAGGCCATTTAGACCTTATGGAACCGAGCCAACTGTATTCCCTTCGATTCAAAATAGAATTCGCCGACATATCAACCATGTCCATTTTATTGACCGCTCCAGTTTACTTTTAACCCCCCAAAAATACCCCCTTCTGACGCTTTGAATTCGACAATCCCTGCCTTTTTTGGTATGGTAAAGCGTGCTTTTTGCGACGTTTTCACTCCGATCCCTCGGTCAAGCTTTCTTGATCCTTCTCTCCCTCTCCGCCTGCGGTGCAAAGAAGGAAAAGGCCGATGTTTTGATCGTCTTGAACAGCAAAAGTATCGCGGCTTCCAGCTGTGAAGTTCCCCCCACTGAGGGAGATCCGTTTGATCCCTCGAAGCTCGATGCCATTAGTCTGGTCACTGCAGACTTTGGTAAGCGTTTTAACCAAGAGCACCTCAATGCTCTGAAGACTACCTCGCTAGCAGCGACTACCGAGTTCATCCAGAAAGCGGGGGTCAAATTATTTGCTACTCCTGGGGCTCAGGATAATTGCAGACCCATGGCAAGGCTCATTCCAGCAGCCGATGAGTTGATGTTGAAAAATTGGGTTGAAGTAGTGAAGCGGGAGCAAAGTCGTCAAAAGGACAGCAAGGTGAGTTCTGCTCTGCTCGGACTTTACGAGTCAAACTATCAAGGCTCCCCTCATATTTTTGTGCGTGAAGACATTTCTCGTCTAGATCTAGTGCACGAGTATTTTCATCATTTGTTCAGAAGTCGGTCCGGAAATGAGGATAGTAGTGATCTTAGTGCGCAGCTTAAGGACAGTTTAGAAGCTCTGAACACTTCCCAAGCAAGTTCCCAATCGTCGGATTCCACCATCCAGCATGCAAGGCGAGCGCAAGGGCTGTATTGGCGGCTGCTGGTGGCCGGCCATCTTGAAGAGGCAGTCATCGGTTATGAACTGCTCTCGAGGGTAGCAAATGCTGAGATCACTCACGTTGCAAAAAGCAGTTTAGGAAGCCACTGGTATTATACCCTTGCGAAGCTGGACGAGGCACTTGCTGCATGGCCCATTCTTCACACAGGTTTTTCGGCAGAAGTACTTGCCGCTGTGAGTGACGAATATCTGAATAAGCAAAAGGACCTGAATGCTTTTGCTCTAAAGCTTTATGAACTGAAACCTCAGCTCATAACCCAAATGAGCTACAAAGACCAATACTCCCCCTCTTCAGCTTTCACGCATCAGACCAACGCTGCAGCCTCATTCAGCTGCGGATTTGACCATGATTAAAATGACGAGATGATCGACTAATTGACCCGCTCGGCGCGTTTTACGCTTCGTAGATTTGTCGATAAAACTTTCTTACGAATTCTTACATTCTGAGGCGTGACTTCAATCCATTCATCCTCGTCAATCCACTCTAAACTTCGCTCAAGCCCCATGTCACGAATCCCGGCAAGTGTCACAAGCACCTCTGCGTGTGCTGAACGAATGTTCGTGAGCTTCTTTTCTTTACATGGATTGATGTTGAGATCGTTTTCTTTTGCGTGTTCGCCCACAACCATTCCTTCGTAAAGAGTTGCACCCGGCTTAATGAAAAGAACGCCCCGGTCTTCCAAGTTGAGCAGCGCATATTCCACCGCATCGCCCGCACGGTCACAAACCATCGCACCGTTTTGGCGGTGGAGGATCTCCCCTTTGTGAGGTTCGTAAGACTTAATATATGAACTCATGAGCCCATCACCCCGGGTAGCGGTGAGGTACCGAGAACGCATGCCCAACAAGCCACGGGAGGGGATCTCAAATTCAAGGCGAACCCGTGGGTTTGCACTTTCAACCGATTGTGCCTCGTACTTCACAAGAAGCCCTTTTCGTTCTTGGAAAAGTCGAGTCACTTCACTTGCGCTGACTTCCGGAAGGTCAAGAACTGCAATTTCAATCGGTTCTAACCTCGATCCATCCTCTGCGGTTTGGTAAAGCACGATCGGTTTCCCGACCATGAACTCAAAACCTTCTCGGCGCATTTGTTCAATTAAGATTGCGAACTGAAGTTCGCCACGGCCAAGGACACGAAATTGATCGGGAAGATCCGTATCCTGAAATCGAAGGGCCACGTTGTTACGGACCTCGCGTTGAAGACGATCCCGAAGTTTTCTCGATTGGATTGCTTCCCCTTCTTTTCCAGAAAGGGGAGAGGTATTGACTGAGAAAACCATCGCAAGCGTGGGTGGTTCTACTTTAATTCGAGGCAATGCAGGGATTGCAGCATTGGACGCAATGGTGTCTCCGATTTGCACGGTCTCACAACCGGCGAGAGTTCCAATGTCACCCGCTACGACCTCATCAACTTCGACAGACCTAAGGCCTAAATAAGTTTGTACGTTGGTGAGAACAAAAGCCTCATTCACTCCATCACCCTGACGGGTCATTCGCATGCCTTTTTTCGCCGTGCCACGCAGAATCTTCCCGATCGCTAGTCGGCCAACATAGTCCGAGTAAGAGAGATTTGATACGAGCATCTGGAAGTCTGTGCCTTCTGCGACGACTGGCTTAGACACTTCCTTCAAAATCAAATCAAAGAGGGGTTTCAGTGTACCTTTCACTTCTTTAGAAATGAGTTTTGGGATCTCAGTTTCATCCAATGTGCACCAGCCTTCGCGGGCGCAGGCATAGACAATTGTGAAATCCGCTTGTACTTCGGTCGCACCGAGTTCGATGAAGAGATCAAAAATTTGATTCACTACTTCCTTGGTGCGCAGGCCGTCAGAACATTCTGGACGGTCCACTTTGTTGACAACGACGATCACGCGGTGACCGTAGGCCAAGGATTTTTGCAGCACAAATCGTGTTTGTGGCAATGGGCCTTCAGCGGCATCCACCAGGAGGAGAGAGCCGTCAACCATGCCCAAGATACGTTCCACTTCGCCGCCGAAATCGGCGTGGCCAGGGGTGTCTACGATGTTCACCTTGGTTGATCCCACTTTAATGGCAGTATTTTTAGCCATAATCGTGATTCCGCGTTCACGCTCAAGATCCATGGAATCCATTACGCGCTCGCTGAGCGCTTGGTGTTCCGCGAATGTGCCGCTTTGACGGAGGAGGTGATCAACGAGGGTAGTTTTACCGTGGTCGACGTGTGCAATGATACAGATGTTTCTTAGATCGAGATTCATATTGTGAAAAACCTTTGCGTTTCCATCACACTAGCGGTTAACTAGACCATTCAAAACAACAATTTATTTTTTGTTTAAGTACAGGTAAAGGATTTTGATTATGTCGCGCGTATGTGAACTCACTGGAATTAAAACTTTCTCAGGAAACAAGGTTTCTCACTCCAACCGCAAGACACGCACCAAGTGGTTGCCTAATTTGAAGGACAAAAAGTACACCATCCCTGAGTTGGCTCAGACCGTGAACTTTAAGCTTTCAACTCGCGCCATCCGCACGATTGATAAATTGGGCGGTATCACTGCTGCAATTATGAAAGCTCGCGCAGATGCGACGTCCGTTCGCGTGAAGCAGATCAAGAATAAAATCTTGAAGCAACGCGGCGCAAAAATCGCTGCTTAAGCGAGCTCGCTTTTTAAGAAACCCTTAAGATGATCGATCGAGCCTAGCCACAAGGGTGCTAGGTATACACCGCTTGCCGGTATGCGGGTGAGGCGACGAGCCTTTTTGTCTAAGATGAATGTTTTAATCCCGACTAGACGAGCATTGCCGTCGTTCTCGACTTCATTGCCGATGTGGAGGATTTCATCAGCCTTCAAGTCCAGTTTTTGCACTAATCCTGCGTAATAGAGCGGGTCTGGCTTCAGGGTATAAGAGTTTTCAGCCGTGGTGATGAACTCGAATCGCGATGGATCTACCGAACCAAAAGACATTCTGATCTCTACAAGCGGGCGCGCCCAGGCAGGATTTGTGGCGAGTGCAACGCGAATATGCGCAGGAAGAGAGTCTAAGATCAGGCGCATTTCTTTTTCGGGTCGGAAGTGGCGTTTGATTTTGTGAAAAAGTGCACCTAAGGTCCGAATGGCGTCCGAACTCGTCTCCTCTAATGAGGGAAGTGAGAGTTCTTCCATGAAGATCTTAAGCACGCGGATCTCGTTGGTTTCTTCCGCCTTTAGCCCCGGGCGAAGTGTGCGATTGATCCGTTTCAGAAGTGTGAGCGCTTTTCGGTTACCAATCCTTGCGCCATAGGCACGGACAAAGCCAAAAACAAAGGCGCTCGATGTGGTCCAGTTGCCTGAGTGCATCAAAGTGCCATCGAGATCAAAGGTGATCGCTTTTACGCTACTCATGATTCTAAGCTTCTGAAGCTCGCCGTCGGAACTCAAGCTTTGTTTTTTATCCGCGGGTGCTGCTGCTTGCCCTGACCCGTGCGACACTCGCTTCATGGACTCTCTACAATTTTTAGATCAATTTATCGTTCTGCATCAGGGACTACTTCCAGTGGGCGGGACTTTGGCAAAAGTGGGTCCTAGGTCCCCTTCCTATCTTATGCCCAAAGTTGTCCTCCTGGTGATTCCACACCCGGATGATGAAGTCACGCTCGGTGCCATCGCGTTTCGCTTGTCGCAGGAGCATCGCTCCAAGGTCTTTGTCTATCCGTTTAGCTTAGGGAGCGATGAAAAGCGTCAGGAAGGACGGATGGGTGAGTTGAGCGAAAGTCTTAAGATCTTGGGCTTTACCCTCTGTCAGGACAAAACTTTAAACGACGCCTTACAGAATATTCGCCCAGATTTGATCGTGAGTCCGCATTTTGGCGATCAGCACCCAACCCATTCGGCGACTTACACAGTGCTTAAGAAAGCCCTGGAAGAAGTCCCAAATTTAGGTAAAACCACTTGGATTAAAGGCGGCTTCTGGCGTGATTCTCCGCAGGTCAATTTAGCCGTGGAGATCACTGAAGCCCAAGCGCAGGTCCTGACCCGTGCTTTGCTTTGTCACGTAGGGGAGCTTCAGCGCGTACCCTATCAACTTCGGATGCCCTCTTTCTGGGTGGATCAAGTGCGACTCGCTTCTGAAAGAGTGATGCCGCCCGGATCGGCCGCGTTACCTTGGCTCTTTGGGCAAATGTATGAAGTTCATACCTATCAAGATGGAACTTGGACCTACTGTGCGCCTGAGCTTTGGCCAAGAGACGCCTCTGGTGCGGCATCCGCGTCGAAGTAAAAGACAATATCTTTGTGGCCTAACAGAAGGGAGACCGGGATCTCTTCGCCGGGTTGAGCGAATGCTTTCGTGAGAATGGTTTTTTTGCTAGCTCCTGTCGCTACAACCAATAATTTCTTTGTTTCGAGGAGTTCTTTGATTCCAAGCGTGATTGCATGGGTGGGAGAGGAATCAATGCGCGGACCAAAATTTCGCTCCCGCGTTTCTTTCGTCAGTACCACTTCTCGGATCGAGTCCGAGGATTTTGAGCCCGGCTCGTTGAATGCGACATGCCCGTTCACGCCCACTCCAAGTAACGCGCAGTCGAGCGGAATCACGCGAAGGGCGTCCTGTATAAGAGATCGGTCTGCCTGCCACGTGTAGCGATGTTTGATATGCGGTGTCGCCCAGGAAAAGAACTGATCTTGGAGCGTTTGAGAAAAACTATCTGGGTGATCCTTGGCGAGCCCCAGATATTCATCCAAAGGAAAGACGCTCCAGTCCTGGATCTCTGATTTTCTGATGGATAGCTCCCGATAAAACGGAACGACCGTTTTCCCAGTCGGAAGCGCGATCTGGCGGCTAGGACCGCAACTGGAAGCCTGAAGGAAGTCATCAACAAGCATCGTGTAGAGATCTTGGTGGTTTTGAAAGATTTTTACGCGCATTGGCTCAGATTTAGACGCTAGCTCATTGTGTCGGAATCAACAAATCGGCGATAAGAAAGACATGGTCTCCCTTCAGAAAGAGTTTGCGCCCCGTAGCATTTGTTTTGGCTGTGGCCCAATGAACCCAGACGGCTTGCACGTATCAAGCTTCGCGGGAGCAGACGGAGTTGTTCGCGCCGAGTTTCAGCCTCTTCTTAAGCATCAAGCATTTCCGGGAGTCTTAAACGGCGGAATTATTGGTGCGATCTTAGATTGTCACTCGAATTGGACGGCTGCGTATTTATTGATGAAGGGCTCTGGCTTAGTGGTTCCGCCTTGCACCGTGACCGCGGACTTTCACATCAAACTTCGCGCACCGACTCCGGTCGACGCAGTGCTGAGTCTTACGGCCCATGGCGTAGAGGTTCTTTCAGACCGTGTGAAGGTGAAAGCTGAGCTTCGTTCCGCGGGGAGAGTGACTGCGACCTGTGAAGGAACATTTGTAGCAGTGAAAGAAGGCCATCCGGCTTATCACCGGTGGGAGGTCTAGGATGAAAATTGTTTGTTGGAATGTGAATGGAGTGCGCGCGATTGCGAGCAAAGGTTTTACCGAGTGGTTCCATGCCCAAGACGCAGATGTTGTTTGTTTGCAGGAAGTGAAAGCGCAAGAACACCAGGTCCCGCCTGAGGTTGTAGAGATCCCTGGCTATACCCGCATTTGGAATGCTGCAAAGAAGCCAGGTTATTCGGGTACGGCCGTTTGGACCCGAATCCCACCTGACGAAGTGACGATAGGTATTGGCGACGAAGAAGTCGACGCGGAGGGGCGCGTGATCATCCTCCGGTTTAAAAAGCTGGTTCTCATGACGGCGTATTTTCCAAATAGCCAGGAAGGCGGCGCGCGTCTTTCTTTTAAAAAGAAATTTTGTGAGCTGTTCTTAAAGCGAAGTCTGGCTGAGCGGAAGAAGGGGCACTCCGTTGTGATGAATGGCGACTTTAATATTGCACACACTGAGATCGATCTTGCCCGCCCCAAAGAGAATGAAGAGTCACCAGGTTACTTCCCACAAGAACGAGCGTGGATGACCGAGCTCCTCGCCTCTGGCATGCGGGATGTCATGCGCGAAAGAAATCCTGGGAAAAAGGCGCTCTACACTTGGTGGAGCTACCGCGGTGGTGCTCGTGAACGCAACGTAGGCTGGCGTATCGACTACCATGTCGTGTCTTCGGACCTCGTTGAAAAGGTTCGAGATGTGGGGCATCAGACTCAGGTCAAGGGATCAGATCACTGTCCTGTGTACCTGGAGCTCGATCCTGCTACTGCTTACGAATCATAGTGAAGTTGAGGTACGGGACCTGGAGCAACACAGGGGTTTGGCTGATGACTCTGAACTCCATTGAGATACTGTTTTTCATGACCGTAAACTGGCCCTGAGAAGAAGTTCCAAAACGTGCCCTTTGTTCAGCCCGCGCTGTCACCAAAGGTGTGATGAGTTCATCCCAGACCTCGGGCTTATTCTTTTGTAGCTCATGAATCAAGTCACTCCAATGCATCGAAAATTCAATGAGCTCTGGATCTTGATCCAGTTGGTTCTGACCGGCGTTAAGCGAACGATCTAAGAGATCCAGAAGCACCAGGTCTTGCTCTCGGGTGGTTGAACCTTCTGCGCCGTGGACTTTTAATGACTTCTCGAATCTTTTTAGGAAGCGATCAAAATATTGCCCAGTATGCATTTCAACTCGAACGTACTTTGCTTTTGGGTGCAAGCCTATGATGCGTTGTAGGGCGGCACCCTCAATCGCGTCCGAAATCTTTTCAAGACCATTCATTGAAAGAGTATCTGATCGCGTCAATTTGAGTACTCGCTCGCGTCCGTCGTAACTGAAGGACCATGTGCGAATCTTTCGGACTTCGGTCCCGACAATTGCATTTAAGGTGAGTGTATCGTGACCATAAACGCTGCTCTCTACGTGTAGCCAGTGGCTGTCGTCGTGAAGAGTTGTCGCAATTTCGCAAAGCTCTTTTTCGTATCCGCTTGCTTGTGCAAGTGGCGCCGCACAGAGAGCGAACAGTTGAAGTAGGGCTATCCGTGGTATGCAGCTCATGATTTCCGACATAATATGTCAGTTTAAAAACTTAGCAAGGAATCATTTAGTTAAGTTTACTAGGCTGAGATAGTGTTGCAGCTCCGCAATGGATTCATTTAAGTCATCTAATGCTCGATGAGCATTTTTCTTTTCATATGTAACTGAGAAGCGCTCTCGGAATACTTCTTTGAAGGAGCTTACATCCACCATCCTGTAATGAAGAGTCTCAGCGAATTTTGGCATATACCGCTCAATAAACCTGCGGTCGTTGTGGATCGAGTTCCCAGCGAGTACTGCGCCTTCTTTTCCACGCTTTTGCCCGAAGTACTTTTCGACAAACTGAACGAGCTCTGACTCCACCAGGATCAAAGGTTTTCCGGTTGGAACTTTTGCGGTGAGACCGCTCTTTCCATGGTTTTCCTTACACCAGTCGTTCATGTTTTCTAAAACTGAATTGGGCTGAAAGACGACCCATTCCGCTTCGGCGACGCTTTGCAGGTTCCAGTCGGTGACGCGGACTGCGACCTCAAGAATTTGGTCTTTTGCTTCATCTAAGCCGGTCATTTCCATATCGAGCCATAAAAGGTGCTTTGCCATGTGCGTTTATCCTAACCGAGAGGTTTGCATTCCGCACACGCGTAAGGTATCTAAAGTACTAATCCAAAAAAGTCGAAAACCAAGTTTAAGGAGTGTGTGACTCATGTCCACCGAAGCGCAAAAGTTACCTATTGAAAAAGTCAGAAACATCGGGATTTCCGCTCACATCGATTCCGGCAAAACAACTTTGTCGGAACGCATTTTGTTCTACACGTCTAAGATCCACGCCATTCACGAAGTGAAGGGTAAGGACCAGGTCGGCGCCACGATGGACTTTATGGAGCTCGAGCGTGAAAAAGGAATCACCATCCAGTCGGCAGCAACCTACTGCATGTGGAAAGACTACAACATCAACCTGATCGACACTCCGGGTCACGTGGACTTCACAATCGAAGTGGAGCGCGCTCTGCGTGTTCTTGATGGTGCTGTTCTTGTTCTTTGCTCAGTTGCCGGCGTTCAATCGCAGTCCATTACAGTGGATCGCCAAATGCGCCGTTATAAAGTGCCTCGTCTTTGCTTCATCAACAAGATGGACCGTGCAGGGGCGAACCCATTCCGCGGCATTCAACAGCTTCGCGAGAAACTGCGCCACAATGCGCATTTCGTGACCTATCCGATCGGTGCTGAAGATCAATTCAAAGGCGTTGTTGATCTTGTGACCATGAAGGCTTTCTACTTCGACGGAGAAAACGGGGAGAACATTCGTGAAGAAGAAGTGCCAGCAGACCTCATGTCTGAAGTCACGAAGTACCGTGAAGAATTGATCAGTGCAGCAGCAGAGTATGACGAAGGACTAGCTGAAAAATACCTGGATGGTAAGCCAGTCACAGTCGATGAACTGCGTGCAGGGATTCGTAAGGGTTGCTTGTCTCTTGGACTGACCCCTGTATTTATGGGCTCTGCTTATAAAAACAAAGGCGTTCAGATCTTGCTCGATGGCGTACTCAGCTACCTACCAAGCCCAACAGAAAAAGAAAACATTGCACTCGACCAAAACAACGCTGAAGCTCCAATCAGCCTTAAAGCCGAGCCAGAACTTCCATTCGTGGGCCTTGCGTTTAAGTTGGAAGATGGACGCTACGGCCAGTTGACCTACATGCGCCTCTATCAAGGTTCCATCAATAAAGGCGACTTCATCATTAACTCCACTAACGGCAAGCGCGTGAAAGTGCCTCGTATCGTGCGTATGCACGCGAATGAGATGAACGATGTTGATGCCGCAAAAGCGGGCGATATCGTAGCTCTCTTCGGTGTTGAGTGTTCTTCCGGTGATACTTTTACCGACGGAAAAGTGAAGTACTCGATGACCTCGATGTTTGTTCCTGACGCTGTTATTTCTTTAGCGATTGCGCCAAAGGATAAGTCAGGTGAAACCAACTTCTCTAAAGCTCTGAACAGATTCACCAAAGAAGATCCAACTTTCCGCGTGCATCGCGATGATGAATCCAATCAGACCATCATCAGCGGCATGGGCGAATTGCACTTGGAGATTTACTGCGAGCGTATGAAGCGTGAGTACAACTGTGAAGTTGTCGTGGGTAAACCTCAGGTTGCCTATCGTGAAACCATCACGACCAAAGCTCCATTTAACTACACCCACAAGAAACAAACGGGTGGTTCCGGTCAGTTCGGTCGCGTAGCTGGGTATTTGGAGCCGCTGCCAGCGGATGCAGTGCTTCAGTATGAGTTTGTGGATGAAATCACAGGCGGAGTGATCCCAAGGAACTTTATTCCTGCGGTGGATAAAGGATTTAGAGAAGCGATCAAGGAAGGGAAGCTCATCGGGTTTCCAATCGTTGGTGTACGCTGCGTGATCGAGGACGGCGCTTACCACGCGGTTGACTCGTCTGAACAAGCCTTTAAGACGGCAGGTCTTATGGGCTTTCGGGAAGGCTATGAGCGCGCAAACCCAGTGGTCCTTGAGCCCATCATGAAACTTGAAGTGACTGCACCTGAGGAGTTCCAAGGATCCGTAATGGGTCAGGTGAACCAACGTCGGGGTGTGATCGTCAACAGTGGAACCCAAGAGGGTTACTGCGTGATTGAGTCTGAAGTTCCGCTTTCAGAAATGTTCGGATATTCAACCGACCTTCGTTCGGCGACCCAAGGTAAAGGCGAATTTTCGATGGAATTCCTAAAGTACATGGCTGCACCTAGGAACGTGCAGGATGAGCTGATGAAGAAGTACCAAGAGCGCCGAGCTAAAGAAGCTAAAGGCTGATCTTAGTCCTCTAAAATCTTCAACAGACTAAAAAGGCCTCCATTGCCTAACTTGCAATGGGGGTCTTTCTTTCTTTTCCGCTACAATAGACCAATTATGCGAATTCTTCTGACAGGTGCGACTGGAATGCTAGGGCAGGCTTTGGGGCGCAAGCTTGTAGGCGAAGGCCACGAGATCTTTGCATGGGTCAGGGATCTTTCGCGCGCCAAAGGGGCATTCAGTTTTCCTGCTACCTGTGCTGAGTGGGGTGTTTCAGTCGGCCCACTCGATGCGGTGATTCATCTGGCGGGTGAGAATATTTCGGAAAGCAGATGGACCGAGGAACGCAAGAAGCTACTGACCGACAGTCGGCTCAAGACCACAAACGCAGTGGTGGCTATGATTCAAAGCATGAAAGAGTCTGATCGTCCAAAGGTTTTCCTGTCGGCTTCGGCAACTGGAATTTACGGGGATACAGGAGAAGCGATTGTAGATGAGACCTCTGTCTCAGGGACTGGTTTCGCAGCCGAGCTTTGCGTGGCATGGGAGGCTGAGGCCTTGAAAGTCTCAAGCTCTGTTCGCACGGTACTTCTTCGCACGGGTGTTGTGATCAGCGAGGAAGGCGGAGCTTTAGGAAAAATGCTGCCTCTTTATTTTAGTGGAGTAGGGGGGCGTCTCGGGAGTGGTTCTCAGTACATGTCCTGGATTGCGCTTAAGGATTGGCTCTCCGCTGTTTTGTTTTGTTTAAAGACCTCGAAGATTTCAGGCGCAGTCAACCTCACTGCTCCCGAACCCTGCCAGGACCTTGAACTGTCTCGTGCAGTATCTAGGCACTTTCGTGCAGCCTCCTTTGCTCCGGTGCCGAAAACCGCCCTTAAGCTTGCTTTTGGTGAGCTTGCGTCCCTCTTGCTTGGGTCCACACGGGCTTATCCGAGGAAGCTGATGGATGCTGGGTTTCAGTTTCAACTTGGAACGATCGATGCCGCGATTTCGGAAGCGGCGCGCATCGTTGAGCATCCGTTTGGTCTTGTGACCACTACGCAATATTTTTTGGCCTATCAGTACGTGGATCGACCTATCGACGAGATGTTCGAATTCTTTTCCGAAGCCAAGAACTTAGAGCGAATCACCCCTGATTTTCTTGGTTTTAAGATCGTCTCTATGTCGACCCCAGAAATAGAAAAAGACACAATCATCCGCTACCGCTTGTCGCTCCACGGCATTCCGCTTTCCTGGGTGACACGTATTGCGAAGTGGAATCCCCCGCATAGTTTTGTCGACAACCAAGAGAGTGGGCCATACAAGCTTTGGTATCACGAACACTCCTTTGTTTCTCTTGGCAAAGGCACACTGATGCGTGACTGGGTCCGATACGAAATCCCTATGGGACTCTTGGGTCGCATTTTTGGAGGCGCAAAGATTAGACACGATGTTGGTCAAATCTTTGCACACCGAAGAAAAGTGATTGCAGAGATATTTTAGCGCTTTTGATCGGTCTGAACTGGAGCCGCGGCTTCAGTCCCTGTCGAAGACGCTGGCGCAGTCTGGGCTGGCACTGCCGCAGCAGGTGGAGGAGTGTACTGATCAAAGACACTCTTTTTTAACTTAGTTGGAATCAAAGTGAGAAGCAGGCTGGTCAGCATGAAGAATGCGGCCAGGCTGTAGGTCAGTTTTTGAAAGAAGTCTTGCCCACCTGAGCTGCCAAAGACGGTCTGGCTGCTTCCACCAAAGGTTGCGCTGATGTCAGCACCCTTGCCTGCGCGGACGAGGACCGCAGTGATGAGGAGTACGATGGTGATGATGTGAACGTAAGTGATTACTGTCATGAGCATAAGGTGTTCCTATCCTTGTTCAGTCGTTTCGCAAATGATCTTCCAAAGTTTATTCCAAGCATCGGCTTTTAGCGATGCGCCTCCTACGAGGCCTCCATCAATATCCTTTTGAAGAAGCAGAGAAGCAAAGTTATCAGGTTGCACGCTTCCGCCGTAAAGAATTCGTACCTTGGAAGCGGACTCGTCACCCAAGCGGGTACGAATGCGGCCCCGTGCTTCATGATGTACCGCTTGCGCAATTTCAGGGGTTGCAACCTGGCCTGTCCCAATCGCCCAAACGGGCTCATAAGCGAAATCAATTGTCGTACCCACTTGGGCTTTCAGCGTTTCATCTGTAAGAACGGCATCGAGCTGTTGAAAGATGACGTCTAGGGTCTTTCCAGATTGTCTTTCTTGTAGGGATTCGCCGATGCAGTAGAGGACGTGAAGGTCTTCTTGCACTGCAAGTCGAGCTTTTTTCACAAGCACAGCATCGGTCTCTAAGAAAAGTGATCGTCGCTCTGAGTGCCCAATCAAAACCAGGGGAACTTTGGCATCCTTCAGCATTTTTGCTGAAGTTTCACCGGTGAAGGCACCAGAGGGTTCTGAAGAGCAATTCTGAGCGCCTAAAATAAAGTTCGCAGTCCGAAGTGTGGCATTTGACTGTATGCTCGGGATCGAGATGGTCGAAGGGAAAAGCCACATTTCAGCTTTGCCTGGAGTCCAGGAATAGTTTGACCAAGATTTCAGGAAGTCGAGCGATTGGGCGGGACCCAAATTCATCTTCCAGTTTCCCGCAAGCACCGCTTTTCTTTTCATGCTGATCCTGGCTCAGTTTTGGGGTTTGGGACAATTCGAGGATTCTCTGCTCGTTTTTGCACCTGAAGAACATCAATGCCAGGGAGTGAGTGGCCCTCTAGAAATTCAAGGGAGGCGCCGCCTCCAGTGGAGAGATGATCAAAATGTTGGCTCAAGCCCGATGCATGGATCGCGGCCACGGTGTCGCCGCCTCCGACAACTTTGAGTGCATGGGTCTTAGAAATGGCTTCCGCAATTTCAAACGTGCCTTTGGAGTAAGGTTCACGCTCGAACCAGCCTAAGGGCCCATTCCAAAAAATCATTGCAGCAGGCGATAAAATTTCTTTAAAGCGAGCGATGGTCTTAGGGCCAATGTCAAACCCGTCATGGTTGTCGATCGGAAGATGGATGGGCACTCCTCGGTCTAAGGCGTACTGAAGTGTTGTTTTTGCGGCCTCAACGTCTTCAGGGGCAGGTTGCTTCCACTCAGCGTTGATTTTCTCTCCCTTCGCCTTCATAAAAGCGTAGGCCATTGCTCCACCGATCACGATGCCTTGAACTCTTTGCAGAAGAGTTCTGATCGTTTTGATTTTATCGCTGACTTTTGCCCCCCCTAAGATCAAAAAAAACGGAGTCTTCGGGTGGTCCAAAAGGGTGGAGAGGTACCGAACTTCCTTCTCAAGCAAGAGTCCCATGCCACGGTTCGGCATAAGTGAGGGGAGCCGGTGCACGGAGGCATGTTTGCGATGCGAAGTACCGAAAGCATCATTGATGTAGACATCGGCCAGGCGCGCGAGAGACTTTGCAAATTCTAGGTCGTCAGTTTCTTCGCCCGAATAAAAGCGTAGGTTTTCAAGAACCAGGATCTCACCATTTTTTAATTGGGAAGCCCGGAGTTCTATGCCCTCTCCAATACAGTCGTCGGCGAGAAGGACATCACGGTTTAATAATTCCGCGAGCTTTTCAGCGGCTGGTACCAAGCTGTCCTTTTCAACCCGCCTCCCTTTGGGGCGGCCGAAATGGGAACCCAGGATAATTTTAGCGCCACCTTCAATCGCCTGCTGAATCGTAGGTAAGGCTTCTTGAATTCTGGTTGCGTCAGTCACGACGTATTTCTTCGTTTCTGAGTCGAGTTCAACAGGAACATTGAAGTCCACCCGGATAAACACTCTCTTGCCTAAAAGATCAAGGTCGCGAATCGAATGAATCATAAGCCCTTACCGTGCATGAATCGGCTTAAATCAAGCAGTCGGTTAGAGAACCCTGATTCGTTATCGTACCACGAAATCACCTTCACCATGTTGCCTTCGATCACCATCGTGAGATCCGCATCCACGATTGAACTGCGGATATCGCCATTGAAGTCACATGAGACGAGCGGTGCTGTTGAAAAACCTAGGATGCCTCTCATCGCAGTTTCTGATGCGATCTTAAGGGCGGTATTCACCGATTCTTTGGTGGCAGTTTTTTTCACCTCGCATGTGAAATCCACAACAGAAACATTGGGCGTCGGAACTCGGATGGAAAGGCCGTCTAGTTTTCCCTTCAAATGAGGAAGAACTAGGCCCACCGCTTTTGCGGCGCCGGTTGAAGTAGGAATCATGGATATGGCCGCAGCCCGTGCTCGTCTTAGGTCGCTATGGGCGAGATCTAAGATCCTTTGGTCATTGGTGTAACTATGGACCGTCATCATGGTGCCTTTGACGATGCCGAAGGCATCATCGAGGACCTTAGCGACTGGGGCTAAGCAATTGGTTGTACAAGACGCGTTAGAAACGATCACGTGTTTCAGAGGGTCATAGGTCGTTTCATTCACGCCCATGCAAAGGGTGGCGTCGGCGTCTTTGGAAGGGGCGCTGATGATCACACGTTTGGCTCCGCCTGCAAGGTGGGCGCTGGCCTGAGCTTTATCTGTAAAGACCCCGGTGCATTCTAAAACAAGATCCACTTCTGACTCAGACCACTTCAGTCTGGCTGGGTCGCGGTCACGAAAAACCCGAGTACGTCTCCCATTGATGACTAAAACATCCTGTCCTTCAACAACGACCTCTGCATCCCAGGTTCCGTGCACTGAGTCATATTTCAAGAGGTGGGCCAGCGTTTGGATGTCGTTTGGCTCATTTAAAGCTCGAACCTGGATGGTCGGATGGTTTAGGGCAAGTCTGAGCACTTTTCGACCAATACGGCCGCAGCCATTGATCCCAATATTCACGGTTGTCTGCATGCGCCAAAATTTACACCCAAAACCCTAAGTTGAGCTATCCGCTTTTACTTCAGAACTTTTGTTTTTCCGCCGAATAGGACGTTGAGAAAGTTGGCATGGCCTCTAAACGTCTTAAGATCCTGAGTGCGGTTTCTGGAACCTTGGTGCTGGCATTTGCATGCTCGGGCCCAATTTTGCGCCTGAAGCTCCTGGAACGCTCAAAAGACACCGAGATGGCAATGGATTCAGTTTCTGATCATTCGGAAGCAACTCTGGAGGGGTATGTTTCGGCGCCCACAGAATGTTTGGGGACGACGAGTCGTGTGGTGCTCAGCAGCACAGCTGGAGACAGGCGACTGAATATTGAGACACAGACCGATGCAGAGGGCCATTTTTCGATCCACGCACCGGCTGGGGCATATCGCATTCAACTTTATCGAGGGAGCTGCGAAAGGATCGAAGACTTACAGCTCGCAGCCGCGTCGTTGCATCGATTTGCATTTGAGATGGTAGCGCTCCAACCCGATGCAGATTTGGAAGTGAAGGGCGGCCTGCTCGGTGGTCGCGTTCCCGCTTCGATTCTGGTAAATTCTGCCGAATAATGCAGTTCATAAATACCGCGTCTTACCGGTTTATGCCGCTTCAAGAGCTAAGCGCATTGCAGGCACGCGCGAAAGCTTTGCTCAATAAACACAACATCTTCGGAACCCTCATTATTGCCCCTGAAGGATGGAATGCCAATTTTTGCGCTACCCCAGAGAACTGGCGGGCTTTCTCTCAGGAGCTGTCCGACTGGCCAGAATTTCACAATGTGGATTGGAAGATTTCTTACTCCGAAAAAATTCCATTTTGGAGCACCAAGGTGCGTCGAAAAAAAGAGACGATCGCTTTTGGCGAGCCTCTTTCTCCCGACGCAGTGATCGGCGCAAGGCTGAGTCCGAAAGAACTCAAGGAATGGCTTGATACAGAGCAGGACGTTGTGTTGCTCGACACCCGCAACGACTATGAGATTGAAAAGGGTACCTTCCGGGGGGCTATCGATTTCAAATTAGAGCGTTTTAGAGATTTTCCTGAACAGCTTCGTGCCAGGGTCAAGGACCTTCAAGATAAGAAAGTTGTCATGTTTTGCACAGGTGGAATTCGCTGTGAAAAAGCATCCGCTTTGGCTTTAAAATTGGGCCTCAAGGACGTCTATCAGCTTGAGGGTGGCATTCTCCGGTACCTCGAGAATGTGGGCAACGACCACTATGAAGGCGCCTGCTTTGTTTTTGACGATCGGGAAACGCTGAGTACTATGAAGACCGCTTAGGCAAAGAAGTTCCATTGAATACGTGAGCACGAACTCCGAAGAGATCTTCAGGGGGAACGTGATCATGGAAGGCGAACCAATGGGAAGACAGAGAGCACGTTTAGGGTCGCTTGAGCGACTCGTTCAGAATTACTCGCATTGCGCCGAGTGTGGCGCTCGATTGCATTTTAATTACTACACCGATTTCTCATTGAACACGACTCACGAGAAGGCTTCTTGCCCGGAGTGCGGCATTGAAGCGCGTAAGCTCATGCATCGTCTTCAGTAGTTGCGCCGTGCAGGCAAGGCGGCGATCATTGGCTTCGTGAAGAATCTTGAAGCCTGGTTGCCTGAGGGATCGATGGTGATGAAGCGTAAGCGATCCACCCGAACCCAGAGAGTAAAAATAACCGATATCCCCGTAAGCCTACCTTTTCCAGGAAAGGACACTCTGAGCCAGATTGCGTCTGATCTGCACGATTGTACTCGGTGCAAGCTCTCCAGTGGTCGTGCCCAGATTGTGCTTTCCGATGGTGATCCTAAGTCGCCTATCTTTTTTGTGGGTGAAGGCCCAGGGGAGCAAGAAGACCTCACAGGAAAACCATTTGTAGGTCGGTCAGGTCAATTGCTCAATAAAATGATCGAGGCGATGGGACTGACACGCCCGGGTGTTTTTATCGCCAACATCGTGAAGTGTCGGCCTCCGGAAAACCGCGCCCCTGAGGTCGAAGAAGTCGCAACCTGCATATCATTTTTAGAGCGTCAGATAAAGATTGTGCGTCCTAAAGTTGTAGTGGCACTGGGAAAATCTGCGGCTCAAGCCTTGCTCCGTACCGATCTGCCGATTTCAGATCTGAGGACTCAGATTCACGAGTATGAAATGCACGGTGTTCAGATGAAGTTGATCGCAACCTTTCATCCAGCCTATTTGCTGCGTAATCCGCCGGCAAAGAAGGAGGCATGGAAAGATTTGCAGTTAGCGATGGGAATTTTGGGATTAGAAAAGAGAGAGTTATCATGAGTTTTTTGCTTCTTGTTGCCGTGCTTGTATTGGTGTTCAGTTCGATCAAGGTTCTCAAAGAATATGAACGCGGTGTGCACTTTAGATTAGGTCGTCTGTCGGCTGCACGCGGCCCAGGGATGGTGATTGTCGTTCCAGTCCTTGATTCACTAGTGCGTGTCGATTTAAGGACGATCACCCTAGACGTCCCATCTCAGGACATTATTTCTAGGGACAATGTGACTATAAAGGTAAACGCAGTGGTTTATGTGCGTGCGATCGATCCCATCAAAGCGGTAATGGAGGTTGAGAATTACTTGATGGCAACATCGAAACTTGCGCAGACCACGCTCAGATCCGTAGTCGGCCAGTCGGATCTCGATGCTTTGCTTTCCTCTCGGGATGCCATCAATCAGCGAATTCAAGCCATCTTAGATACTCACACTCTGCCGTGGGGAGTGAAGGTGAGTCATGTCGAGGTGAAGCAGGTCGATTTGCCGCCTGACATGCAGAGATCGATGGCAAAACAAGCTGAGGCCGAGCGTGAGCGGCGCGCGAAAGTGATTTCCGCGGAAGGGGAGCTTGAGGCTTCGTTTAAGCTTGCTGAAGCTGCAAAGAATATGGACCGGGAACCCATGTCGCTTCAGCTTAGGTACTTGCAAACGATTCGTGAAATTGCCTCGGAACGTGCTACGACCACGATCGTCCCGTTTCCGATTGAGCTCTTTAAGGCTTTCTTGCCTCGGGAGAAACCTTAGACCCAATCACCCAATAGGTGAGTTGTCGTTGGTTCTTGTAACGAACGGATTGCGTCTTTAATGTCGTAAGCCCTGCTGCTTCAAGTTGCTCATCTGAAAAAACATGAGGTCTTCTGAAGTCATCATTGATGATCACAAAGTATCCCTCATCCGAGAGGAGTGACCGGATCCATCTGAGGTATTTAGTTTTGTTGGCAATTTGAAGCGGGACGCCAAATTTCGAGTAATCCTTAAAGACATCAACCCCGTAGATCAATTGAAACCGGCCTTTGATCTTAAGTTCCTTCGTCAGTGTCGGTGCTGTAGGTGTTTTCGATTCAAATAGTCGGACTGGACTGTTTGGCGCCGCAAAGTCCTCTGGGACAGTGTGTAGGTCCACTCCGAAGGTGGCACCTTCAGGTGCGATCTTCTGATGGAGATAACTGAGAATCGGAATACTGCCGTAACCAATTTCAAGAATGTTGGATGTAGGAATCAGTGCCGACTCCTGTATCAGAATTTGTGCCGCTACTCTTTGGACGGTTCTTGAATCGTGAATGGATATCGTATTCTCGCTGCCCGCGCGAGTGATAAAAGCATCCGAAGGTTGGTGAGATTGTTCCATCATCCAGCGCACCATTTTGGCGTATGATTTTTTAATCTTCCAATCACCGGCAAATGCAGGGAATTCAACTTGGGCTTTTAGAACTTTAATTTCGGGATGGATTTGGATCTGCACGATGTTTTTGAGTCGTTCTGTGGACTCTTCGAATGCATCTCCTGATGCGGGATTAGGTTGCAATGCTTTTGAGAACCGCGCGAAATCGATCGCTAAAATATTGAGGCGAGACTGGAGATCATGGACACTTTGAAACGCATTTCCCGGTGATATTGTTCCATTCTCTATCTCTCCCCGCAGATCTTCCATGTCCTTGAGAATGAACTCAGTTCTGAGGAAGGAGCGAAGAATCACTGCTTCGATATGAAGACTCTGCACCCTTCGAAAAAGTTTAGAGCGAACGCTTGTCTGCTGGGAGTAGAGAATAAATCTTTCGATATCCGATGTCTGGGAGGCGTAGTTTCGGAGTGCCTCAGGAGTCACTAATGACTCACAAGGAGCCAGGTTGGGAAGTGGAATTGGCTCGAAGCTTCGTCCTAAAGAAATGAGGGATACCAACAGAAGCCAGGACACGAGGCCCAATATGCTACGAGATAGATAATATTATCAAATCTTATCAATGAGCCAATGGGACGAATGTGGCTTCCCCTTGCAAACTGGCACCGCATTCACGCAATATGTGTCGCATATGCAAACCTTAGGTCCTGTTTCAAAGTTCATCCGCCACCATTATCGCCACTTCAATGCAGCTGCTTTAGTTGACGCCGCTGCGGGTTATCAACGTCACTTGGACTCAGGCGGCAAGATGTTCGTCACTTTGGCTGGTGCCATGAGCACCGCAGAGCTCGGGCTTTCATTGGCTGAAATGATCCGCCAAGGCAAGGTGCATGGAATTAGCTGCACAGGTGCGAACCTAGAAGAAGACATCTACAACATGGTGGCCCATAGCCACTACGAGCGCATTCCCAATTACCGTGATCTGACAGCGGAACAAGAAGGGGCGTTGCTTGCACGCGGATTAAATCGAGTGACGGACACTTGCATCCCTGAAGAAGAAGCGATGAAGCGCATTTGGCGGGTGATGGAAGATCTTTGGCTTGCGGCTGAGAAAGAGGGAAAAAGATATTTTCCTCACGAGTACTTCTATCAAGCGTTACGCCAAGAAAGGTTTCAGAAAGTAGCAGAGATCGACATCAAAGACAGTTGGCTGCTTGCCGCATGTGAAAAGAATATTCCGATCTTTGTTCCAGGCTGGGAAGATTCCACGCTCGGCAATATGTACACCTCATATGTCATCACCGGTCGCGTGAAGAACGTTCACACGGTCCGCAGTGGGATCGAGTACATGACCGAACTCGCCCAGTGGTATCAAGAGACTTCCAAGTCGGCTTCCATCGGCTTCTTCCAAATTGGGGGCGGGATCGCAGGGGACTTTCCAATCTGCGTCGTTCCTATGATCGACAAGGATTTGGGACAGAAGGTTCGCCTATGGGGCTACTTCTGCCAGATCAGCGATTCCACAACCAGTTATGGCTCTTATTCGGGTGCCGTGCCGAACGAGAAAATCACCTGGGGCAAACTCGCCGTAGATACTCCCAAGTACATTATTGAGTCCGACGCGACCATAGTGGCGCCTCTGGTCTTTGCCTACCTCTTGAACTGGTAGAAAGCGTCAATTTTCCACGGTTGGTGGATTGAGTTCCAAGTCCTGACAATAGGAGGGTGAACGCTTTCTTCCTTCTTTTATCCCTGACCAGTCTGGCTTCGGTCGAGAGGCCTGCCACTGTCTTGCGTTCACTCCGTGACGATGATTCTGCACCTAGGGTTCGTGTTCGAGTGAATCCTGAGGGGCAGTTTTTCCGAATCACTGGGGATAGGCTCGTAGTGGGTCTTGCAGCTCGTCCCGACCGGGGTGTGTCGGTGCCCGCTTCTGAATGGTGGATCGACTGTCGTGATCAAACGCTCGGCCGTTCCGATGCAAATGGTGTTCGCAGAATACCTCGCGGTGGGGTCGTCATTTCCAGTGCAGATGGAATTTTAAATCTGAATGGGAAACGTTACCCGGAGGAAATCAGGGTGTATCCAGTCGATTCAGCCTGCATCGTAGTGAACCATCTTCCGATTGAGCTTTATTTAGAGTCAGTCGTAAACTCAGAGTTCAATTCAAAGTGGGCAAAGGAAGCGGTTGAGGCGCAAGTCATCGCGTCTCGGACATATGCTTGGTACCAGATGCTTGAAGCTAGACGTGATTTAAAAAAGCTCTATGACGTTGAATCCTCTGAAAAAGATCAGGTGTATGCAGGGTTAGACCGAGTGGACGCCTTAGGGCGCGAGTTGGTTCGTGCGACCCGGGGGATGATTCTTTCAGATAAGAAGGGAAGGGGTCCAATAAAGGCTTTTTATCATTCAACCTGCGGTGGGTCGACGGTCGTGCCCGAACAAGTTTGGGGCGCAAAAGTGGCTGGATTTCGAAGGGGCGTGCCTTGCTCATTTTGTGCGCGTAGTCCGGTCTCTGAATGGTCACTCCGAGTTTCTAACCTCGACATGCAGACAAAAATTGAACGAGCTCTTAAATCGGATCCGGATGCAAAATCAGCTTTACCCAGTTGGTTTCACTTGAATCCAGCCGCATGGCTGCTGACTGCTGTGCAGCCAAAACTAGCGCTCGCTACTCAAACCAAGGAGCAAGAAGTGGAGCTCAAGTTCATCTCCCGGACAGAAGGTCGGCCCGCAAGAACAGCAAGTGTAAACGCCTACCGATTTAGAAACTGGGTCAGTCCGGTTCTGATGAAGAGCACTCAGTTTCAGGTCTCAATGGAGGGCGTCAGTGCCGTCTTTAGGGGCAGGGGCTACGGCCATGGAGTGGGCTTGTGCCAATGGGGCGCCAAAGCCATGGGTGAGCGCGGCTACAAACGAGATCAGATTCTTTCCCACTACTACCCCGATGCCCGCTTAAGCCGTCAGTGGTAGACTCCGTGGTCTACCATGACCGAAATTCTTCACTGGGTTCAGTCCCTACACAATTCCGAAGCCTTGATGCAGATGCTTGCAAGTGGCGGCTTAGGTCTAGCTGCATTCATCATCTTTGCTGAAACGGGTTTGCTCGCGGGTTTTTTCCTGCCAGGCGATAGCCTTCTGATCACGGTCGGTGTGTTGACCCAAGAACTGCATCCTTTGCATCTGCCGGGGTTTGATCTTTTGCTGGTTCAAGTCGTTTTGGTCCTTGCTGCAATCTGCGGTGACAATGTTGGCTACTTTCTTGGCTTTCGGGCGGGACATGCCATTTTTGATCGACCCGACGGGCGCTTTTTTAAGAAGAAACACCTAACTGCGGCCCATGCGTTCTATGAACGAAATGGCCCTAAAGCGATTGTTGGGTGTAGGTTTATCCCAATTTTTCGCACTTTTGTTCCGTTTGCGGCAGGTGTTGCTCGGATGTCCTACCGTCGCTATTTTGCATGGAGTGTTCTAGGTGGGTTGATTTGGATCGTAGGCCTGACCTGGGCCGGCAATCTGCTTGGGCAGACTCAACTTGCAAATCGTTTGGATAAGCTCATTGTTGTCGTTGTGTTTGTGTCGTTGCTTCCAGTCTTTGCATCGGCACTGAAGGTTTGGAATCAGAATCGAAAAGGGAAAAAATTGTTATGACCGATCTGTATGGAATAGAAGTAAAAACGATCGAAGGTAAAGCGCTCAAGCTATCCGAGTATAAAGGGCACCCGCTTCTCATCGTGAACGTCGCAAGCAAGTGCGGTTTTACATCGCAGTACTCGGGCTTAGAAACTCTTTATCAGTCCTACAAAGATCGAGGGTTTCTCGTTCTTGGCTTTCCCTGCAACCAGTTCGGAGCGCAGGAACCTGGGGACGAAGCAGAAATCAAAAACTTTTGTTCTTTAACCTATGAAGTCACTTTTCCAATGTTTGCGAAAGTGGATGTCAATGGTGAGAATGCTCACCCGTTGTTTTCAGCTTTAAAAAGTGCGGCTCCAGGAATTCTTGGCACTGAGGGGATCAAGTGGAACTTTACGAAGTTTTTGGTCGATCCTTCAGGAAGAGTTGTGAAGCGCTATGCACCACAGGACAAGCCTGAGTCCATGACCTCTGATATTGAGGCTGTGCTTGGTAGTAAGAAGGAGTGATTCATGGCGTTACAGAAGAAAGCAGTAGTCATTGGAGTGGGTGCGTTCCTGATCGTCGCAGTGCTTTGTATGTTTACTTTAAATAGCTATTTTAAGATGCAAAAGGCATCTCAGGACCTACAAAACGGAATTCCAACACAGCCTTAAAGAGCTTGAATCATCCCACTCTCCACTTTCACGCGGATGAGTGGAGCCTTTGGATCTTTTGAGGCGTCTAAGACTGGGGTGCTGGAACCGTTTGTGAGGTTTGCTTCGTATCTGACTTCTGGCCAGACTGTGTTTTTAATTCGAACTGTCCCTGACTTAAGCGAGATATCAGCGGCTGATTTCACTCCGCTCATTTCAATTTGACCTGACTCTAACGATAACTTGAGCTCGGAGTCGGCCGGGTATCCAATCGCGCAACGCAGCGTTTCGTAGGTCTTAGGGGCGATGGTCACTGTTACGGTGTGGGTCGTTTTTGAAATTTTTGGTTGGTATTCAGGGTCAAATTCACACTCCACGAGTACCTCTTTTTCCTTGCGAGCAAATACAAAAACCTGGCCCGCAGGTGCAGTTACAGTGACCTGTTTGATTGAGGTTTGTTTCACGCCACTTTGGTAATTGGCGGGCTCTGAAAGTAGTTTTGGGGTGAGGGCGTGGGCGCTTAGGGTCATCGCAAATGCAAGGATCATATTCGAATGGTATCCACCAAAAATGCTTAAAATGTCAAATGACGGTATCCTTTAAGAAGTTCCGATCATCCCTTTCGGGGTAGTCGACGTTCGCGTGTAGGCCCCGACTCTCTTTGCGTGAGAGGGCGCACTCTACAATGAGTTCAGCCACGGTTAAAAGATTTCTTAATTCCAAAAGCTCTCGGTTCACCTTGAATTTCCAGTAATCTTCATTCACCTCGTGCCTGATTTGCAGCAATCGTTCCTGAGCGCGCTTCAGCCTGCGATCGCTTCTAATGATGCCGACATAGTTCCACATCAAGGTTCTGATCTCTCTCCAGGATGCGCTGATGTCGATGCGCTCTTCGATATCAACCGCGCGACCCATATCCCATACCGGAAGGTTCGCGGGCTTCACTCGAGTGCGATGGTATTCAATTTCGTTTTCTGCCCAATCCGCCAGCCGGTGCGCAAAGACGAGGCCCTCTAAAAGAGAGTTGCTTGCAAGGCGATTCGATCCATGTAACCCAGTGCAGGCGACTTCTCCGATAGCAGCAAGTCCCGGAATAGAGGTCCGTCCTACAAGATCGGTGAGCACCCCGCCGCACAAATAGTGCGCTGCAGGAATCACTGGAATCCCATCTTTGGGTTCTATACCCAGTTCACGGCAGCGTTTTGAGATCGTAGGAAATTTTACATCAAAGTCTGTAATCGGTGAAATATCGAGCCAGACGTGTGGGGCATCCACACGTTTTAATTCTTCATCAATTGCGCGGGCGACTATGTCCCTAGGCGCGAGATCTGCCATAGGGTGGCGGCCCTTCATAAAAGCCTCGCCCTGTAGATTTCTTAAAACAGCACCTTCACCTCGAATCGCTTCTGTAATCAGAAAATTCTTGGCGTTGGGATGAAAGAGGCAGGTGGGATGAAATTGCATGAATTCTAAATTCGCGATTCGTGCCCGAGCGCGTGCGGCCATAGCAATCCCGTCGCCGGTAGCGACATCGGGGTTGGTGGTATAAAGGTAAACCTTTCCTGCGCCGCCTGTAGCTAGAACGGTTAGATCTGCGGCAAAAGGTTGGATTGCACCTGATTTTGTGTCCAAAACATACGCACCTAAGCACTGTCCTAAGTTTTTATCTTTGTCCTTACGAAGGAGCTTGTTCTCCATGATGAGGTCGATCGCGGCAGAGTGCTCGAGCACGCGAATACTTTGATTTTTGCGAACATTCTCAACCAGAGCAGCTTGAATGGCGCGCCCTGAGGCATCGTGGTCGTGAAGAATGCGTCGGTGTGAGTGGCCCCCCTCTTGGTGAAGGTCAATTCCATGATCTGAGCCTCGTACAAACTGTGCGCCCAGTTCGATCAGGCGCGCGACATGGGTGGGTCCATCTCGGACTGCCGCATTCACTGCATCAGCTCTGCAAAGTCCTGCGCCGGCGCGCAAGGTGTCCTCAATGTGGGATTCAAATGAATCTGCATCTGACCAAACAGAT
Organism: Pseudomonadota bacterium; assembly: GCA_027486675.1. Lineage (GTDB taxonomy): Bacteria > Bdellovibrionota > UBA1018 > UBA1018 > CAIMNF01 > JAIXOQ01. The sequence continues at coordinate 217,233 of JAIXOQ010000017.1, read as the reverse complement.
GCGATGCCGCCTTGGGCATAAAGAGTGTTGCTTTCGAGGAGTGTGTCTTTCGCCAATAGTGTGACGCTCGCAAAGCGTGCGCACCGGAGCGCGGCGGTTAAGCCGGCGATTCCTGAACCAATGATAAGGACTTGCGGTCGTTTGGTGACGGACATGTGATAAACTAATTTCGGGGAGAGTTTACCATGCGTCCCATGACGAGTCACGGAAGACCCGTTTCAAAATCGGATTTGCGCTCCAACTGGATCGCTCTGCTTCTTTCATTGAGTGCTGGAATGCTCCTAGTGGGCGCCTTTGTACTTCTTGCTGGGGCCGAGCTTAGGGTGCGCAGCGTTGATTCATTAATCGAGTTAGCAAAACGTTATTCGGAGCTGGTTGAAGTCGGTTTGGCTCATCCCAGTGCCGATGCCACGGTGAATAAGGGTGTGCTGAAACTGAAAGACGGGCTGCCTTATGAAGTGGTGTTGGCTCAGGCGAATCAGCCGGACGACCTGTCGCTGCAAGACCGCATCTTAAGAGTTTTTCAGAATCAATTGAGTACCGTCGACTTAAAGCAAAAGGGCATGCAGACGCTGACCGTAAAGCGGAGTGAACTCGGGTCTGACGAGTTGTTGATTCTTGTTCGTCCTGGGAAGGGTGATGATATTTCCCTCAGCGTACTTGACCCAAACGCCGTCACTGCCTTCTTCGCCAAAGCACATCCACATCGAGTTGCGTTACTCGGTGAGTCCGGGAAGGTTGTAGCTCATACGCAACGTTCGATGATTGGTGCAGACTTCTCTAAAGAAGCTTCGCTGAAAGCTGCGATCGCAACTGTGATGACGACCGGAAGAGTGGTCGAGTCCGGAAACCGCGAATCCGCCAATTCTGGCCAACTCGAATATGCTGTTTTAAAGACCTCGATCCCCGGGCTTGCTGTACTTCTTGAACGCAATGCTCAGGCTTCGATTTTTTCATTTGCAAGTTTTGCCTCAGGGCAAAAAACATTTTTTAGCATGATTTTGGCTGCTTTCTTACTCTTTGCAGCGGCCGTAATTCTGCTTCGTAGTCAGCGATCCTCAGAATTTAAATTAGCCCAGATGACTCCACCCGACCTTCCAAAGTTTGCACCTCAACTTAAAACTTCACCGCAGATGTTAGCGCGCGCGGCGCAAGTTTTGCCTGAAGCGCAGGGCCTTCGGATTCAGGAGCAGCAACGGGCCAGCGATGCGCAGGTAGCGATTGTGCAGCAGACAGGGAAGAGAGATTTTATCTCTGAGCTTCAAAAGGCTGCGACCTCAAATTCGACTGAGCTTGAAATCGAGAGGAAGTTAATTCAGCTTTCAAGTGAGCTCACAGAGTCACCCATTCTCTTTTTTCGATATCAGAAGACGACCAATAACTTGCATCTTTCTGGACACGCGAATGTGGGCGATCTTCCCCATGAAGCGACATTCCCGATCTACGTGAGGCCTGACATTGAGTCCCAAGTGTTGAGCCTGGCGAATCAGGGAAAGTCAGCAGCACTCACGAACTACGGGCCCGTGTCAGCACTCATGTTGCAGGGGCTCAATACATCTCACTACGAGGCCTGGGCGGTTACGACAGGGCAGGAGATGAGTGTTGCTGGTGCGGAGTTGGTCGGCCTGTTGATCGTGAAGCACGCGGGATCTAGGAGTGCTGAGATGAGACCAGTTCTTGCTCGCTTGCTTAAGGTTGGAGCAAACTCGATCTATGGCATTCGAAACAAGATCACGCGCTCGAATCTCAATCGCGAATCTCAATCACAATATCCAAATTCTTTCTAAAATTTCTAGACGCCCTCTTCTTGCGATGGTGAAGGCGGATGCGTACGGCCATGGATTGGTTCCTTTAGCGCGTACTTTTGAAGAAAATAACGCAGTGTGTGGTTACGGTGTCGCAACCCTTGGTGAAGCGTTAGAACTTCGAAATTTAGGTCGAGCCAAGAAAGAGATTATCGTTTTTAGCGATTCGGGCACTTGGAATGAAGCCCGGGCGCAAGCTTTCTTGGCTCATAGGCTGACCCCGGTTCTCAGTTCTCTTCATTCCATGCTTGCATTTGTAAGCTGTGCTACAAAGATGCCTTTTGAAGTGGAGGTGACGACCGGAATGAACCGATCTGGGATTCAGATCGAGGATCTTTTAGGTCTGAAGCTTGTACCAAAAGGGATCTTCACCCACCTTGCCGAAAGTGATCGGCCGGACAGTAGACTTTCACGAAAGCAGATGAAGGGAATTCAAAAAATTCTTGAGTTGAGAGATGAGCGTTTTAAGGAAGCTCGCATTCATTGGGGAAATAGCGGCTCTGTTTTTGCTGCGTCTTCTTGGGACCTCACAAAATCCGACCTGGTTCGTCCTGGAATTTCGCTCTATGGGATCTCCCCAGCTCCGCCCGAAAAGTCCTCCCTGCGTCCGGTCATGCAATTTGAGGCCCAGGTGATGCAGTGTGAGAAAGTGGCGTGTGGAGAGTCGGTCGGATACGCTGGCCTCTATCGGGTTAAAATGAAGAATGGTGAGTGGATTGTTACGTTAGGTGCGGGTTACGCCGACGGGGTGCCCAGGCTTTTGTCGGGATGTGGATGGGTTGCGCAAGGGAAACAGCGGCTCCCGATAGTTGGTCGAGTGAGCATGGACGTGACCAATGCTGCACCCAAAAAGCCGCTTAAAGTTGGGAGTTTCGTTGAGATCTGGGGCCGAAGTCGTCCTGCCTGGGAGGTTGCCTCCCAAGTAGGGACAATTCCTTACGAGCTACTCACGGGCGTGTCAGGCAGGGTACAAAGGATATATGAGTAAAGAGGCTGAAGGGGCTGCAGCTGTTGTATTGAAGGATGTCTTTAAGAGTTTTCGCGGTGGACGTGACCAAATTCTAAAGGGCATGAGCATTTCATTTTTACCAGGGCAACTCACTTATGTTCTTGGACCCAGTGGCACAGGGAAAAGTGTAACGTTAAAACATATCTTAGGATTGCTTGCTCCTGATTCTGGTTCGGTTCATGTGTTTGGAATAGATATTTCGAAACTGGTAGGAACACCTCTGACAGAGTTCAGGCAGAGATTCGGAATGGTATTTCAGAACTCTGCACTTTTTGATGACATGACTGTTTTTGAAAATGTAGCGTTTCCCCTCCGTGAACACACGGACTGGTCGGAGGGAAAAATCATCAGCGAAGTGGAGGAAGTGCTCAACAAGCTTGGACTTCCTAAGCCCTACGATAAATTTCCATCCGAGATTTCAGGGGGCATGAAGAAACGGGTCGGTATTGCTCGTGCAATCGTGCGTCGGCCGGAGATCCTGCTTTACGATGAACCGACGACTGGTCTCGACCCGGAGACACGCCAAACGGTCGATGAGCTCATTGAAAAGATTAAAACCGAGTTTAAGCTGACGTCGATCGTCATCAGTCACGATATTCCTTCTGCCTTAAGGCTCGCCGATCGGATAGTTTTCTTGGACGGAGGCAAGGCAGTATTCTTGGGGACCCCGGAAGAGTTTATCGAGTCCAAACAGCCTAAGATTGTCAGCTTCTTGAAGGCCGAGATGGTTGCTTATCAGGCACTATCGGGGATAAAAAATGTATCTCATTCGTAAGTCGACAGGGCGTTATTCTCGTCCTCAGCATGCAAGTGATATCGTACGAATGCTTCGGTCTCACCAATTTGAAGCCGGCGATGAGATTTGCAAGAGCACTTCTTACTGGTTCCCAATCAGTGACATTCAAGAGATTAGAAATCATTTTGGTGACTCAGCTGTGCCAGAAAGACTGCCGGGCCACGGGGAAGACTGGACGATTACCGACGTGCCCTTCCTTGAGCGCACTACGGAACTCCCAAAAAATGAGCCAGAGACCTCGGTCCTCGTGCGCGGTACATTGGTAGTGCTGCTGATGCTTGCGCTCTTGGTCCTCATCGTCGTCAAGCTTTCTGTAAGGCGCTATAGCTAGGATTTTTGGGGCGAAGAGTTCTTTAGAATCAAGTCAGTGATGAGTGGACGTCCTAGAACGTCTTCATACTTCTTGAGCACTACGTTTTTATTTGTGAGCAGCTGTTGTTTCCAGACTGGGTGGTCGACCTCTACAACGATCTTTTTTCCTCTGAGCTCCGTCGCACGGCTTCTCTTAGCGATCGCAGGCCCAACCACCTCCGCCCAAAGTCCCAAAATTCGAGCCTCCTCCAGTCCTTCGGCAAGACTAGGATTCATTTTAAGAAGCCGGTTTAAGATTGAGCCAAAGAACTCCATTTGTGGGCTTTAGTTGTACCTGAAGTCCGGTCATGATGGGAGCATGTTGCGTTTCTGTTTTCTGGCATTGCTTTTGTCCGGTTGCGGCTACCATTTACGGGGCACTGACCGGTTATTGTTTGAACAGCATGAAATCAAGCGACTCCATGTGGCTCCGGTGGCGAATGAATCTTATAAGGCAGGTGTAGACATCACGCTCTACAATGCAATTCGCAAACGCATTGCATCTGGAAACTATGTGAAGCTGACAGAAAAATCTGAGGACGCAGATGCCGTCCTGTACGCGACCGTTCTTGGGGCAAGTTATAGTCCCCTCAGTTTAACAACGTCAGATCAGCTTGCTCCGCTGCGCACAGGACCGTCTTTCGTGCAGGTGGCCACATCCTATCTTGTGACTCTAAATTGTAATTTTAGGCTCGAAAAAGGAAAAGAAATCATTTGGGGAAATGGTGTCCTGCGAACAAAAAGTTTTGTGGCACAGACCTACCTCGGGATTCTAGGGACGACTTCTGCGTTGATTAATGAAAGCGAGTTCGAGCGCACGCTCATCAGTCTTGCTGACTCTGTGTCAGTCGATGCTGATGAGTTGATGAACTCGGTCTTTTAGATACTGATTACTTACCGCTGGTGAGCGCGTCGGCCACTTCGCCCAACATCTGGCGCGCGATCACGACTCTTAGAATTTCGTTTGTTCCTGCGCCAATCTCAATCAGCTTTGCATCCCGCATTGCGCGCTCGACTGGGAATTCGCGGGTGTAGCCGTATCCGCCTAAGATTTGAATTGCATCTAAGCCCACTTGCGTTGCCATCTGTGCGCTCTGCAGTTTTGCTTTCGCAGCCATCATGGAGGCCTCTTTGCCGACCATCAGGCCCAAGTCCCAGGTTTTAGCTGCCTGATAAGTGAGAGCGCGGCAGGCTTCGTACCAGGCAGCGGCTTCAGTGAGGCGTTCTTGAATTTGTTGAAATGCCCCGATCGGTTTATCGAACTGTTTTCTTTCCTTGGAGTACTGGGTTGCGGTTTCAATGCAGGCGCGCGCAATCCCAAGTGAAATCCCCGAAATCGTGATGCGCTCAAGATCCAAGTTTTTCATCATCGCGCGTACGCTTTGATTTTCTTCGCCGACACGGTTTGCTGCTGGCACAGAAACGTCGGTGAACCAAAGTTCGCCGGTAGGGGAAGCGCGCATTCCCATTTTCTTAAATTTTTTGCCTGTCGTGAATCCAGGCATGGTGCTGTCCATGATGAATGTCGAAAGGTCCCGCTTGTTTGGGCCGGTTTTTGCATAGACGTAAAAGATGTCGCCGCCTGGACCATTGGTAATCCAAGTTTTTGAGCCATTGATCAAGTAGCTATCGGCCTTTTTTTCAGCCCTGGTCTGCATGCCTAAGGCATCAGAGCCAGCTCCTGGTTCTGACATTCCCATGCCGCCTAAGTGCTCGCCCGACATGAGTTTTGGGAGGTACTTTTCTTTTTGGGCTTTCGTTCCATTCACGCCAATTTGATTCACGCAAAGGATCGAGTGCGCGAGGTAGGAAAGGGCGGTGGATGCATCGACCGCAGCCATTTCTTCCATAGCTAACGTCGCAGATACGGCATCTAACCCCGTGCCGCCGTCCTCTTCTTTTACGGTGATGCCTAAAAGCCCGAGTTGGCCCATTTTGTAGAAGGATTCCCGGTTGAAACCCTCGATTTCATCTAAATGTTCGATCTTGGGTCCAAGTTCAGTGCGTGCAAACGAGCGGACGGTTTCTTGGAGCATTCTTTGTTCATCGGTGAGGAACCACATGGACCTAAGTGTAGCCCTGAAGCGGCGGCGTGGGCGAGCGGGGATGATGCATAAATGATGTGAGTTTATAAGATCATTGACCATTTCATTGCCTTCCACTGTTTGCTCGGGTAAATCACGACGATGCGTTTCGCCGCCCTCCTTCTGCTCATCTTCACACTACGGCAGCCTTGCGAAGCAGGGCCGTATAACGCATATACAGGAGCCCTCGATCTATCGTTGCGTCTTGTTGTATCAACACTGGGGTATGAGCTCCGCAGCGAGTTATTCGAGCACTTGGATGAGGTTCCAGGAAAGTTGCTAAAGATTGCGCCTGGGCAAGAATGGTCTTCCTGGCGAAATGGAATTGAGCACCACTTGAGGTTAATGGCTGCTGATGATTTTGAGCTGGATCTCAAAGCGCGGCAACTCGGTTTCCCGAACTACTTCGGCATGGTCATGCACTTTGTGATGAAGCCAGGCACGCCAGATATGTATGACGAGCTCATTCAACCTAAAATTTCCAATGATCATTGGATCGCTGACCACCCGGAGTTTGTAGAGAACTTAGATCGAATGATTGAGAGCGGAGTCCAGTACAATAAAGCGGCAAAGGAATTGAATTTTACTGGAAAGTTTGACGAGTTTTTAATCTTCACTGCGTGGGACTGGCCGCACCTCTTGCCGAACGACCAGAAGGTTCACCGGCTCGTTTCCCATCTCGATGGAACGCTGGCGAGTGCGGTGAAATTCTCAGAGTGCAACGAAATTGTCGCAAATCGGCTGCGGCAGAGAAAACGTTAATCAAGGTGGTTCATGTGTACGCTTGGCCACCGAGCGGCGAAAGACGCATCAAGTCTCAATCGAGTGAGAATTGAATTCTGGCTGCAGTCTGAATCTTTGGGTTGTGAATAGACATCTCTGATGCGTGCGATGCCCCAGCGAGTGACCCCAATAAGCTATCAAATGTCGTTGTTTCCCTTAATACGACCATAGATGGATAGTTCGAAATTTTTCCTATCACTTCAAATTGAAGTCTTAGGCTTTCGAGCTTATCCCAGGATTTTACCTGGCTCAGATCTTTCCAGTCTGCTTCCGTCAGTGAGACTTGTGATGTATCAGAGCGAAGCTTTTGATTCGTATTTGGGATCACCGCAACAAGCTTAGTGATAAATGAGGTTTCATCCTGGAGGACGCTGATACGCAATACAAACGTTGGCTTTTGCCCTGGGAAACGCTCGTCGATCAGTGACGGAATATGTCCCGGTTCAAAATCAGAGAGCTGGATCCCAACTGGTTGCTTGGGAAGAAGTGCCAGCCGTTCCTCGTCGGTGAAGGTATCAGTGGGTCTCATGGGGCTCAGCGGATTCAAAGGGTTCGTAAGATTGCGTTGCTGCAAGGGATTCATGGGGTTACTTGGATGCATTGGGCTAGAAATATTTTGAGCGTGCGCACCCTCATGAAGAAAAACCCCGAAAAGAATGATCACAAATCCATTTTTCATATCGGCCCTCGCAGTTCTGTAGCTGGGAGAGGATAAGCGCAGGCAACTGCGCATAGCAATATTGAGATAGTTGCGAAAAAGCCTAGATCAACTTGAGTAAGGGCACTCGTCGGCACCGCGCTTTCCCGACCATTCTTTGTTCCCATTGGTTACAAACCAATGCCGGCTTATATCTTGACTTTAAGGATAAGGTAATATAAACTAGTCCAAATTCTCGGGAGAATTTAAATGAAATGGTTATTTCTAAGCCTCATCGCAATTGCTTCACAAAGCTCTTTCGCGGCACTGGAGATCGAGTCTTGCGTCTCCGTCTTGTATCCTGTGGAATCAGGCCCTTACATTTACCTGGGTAGCTATAAAATGGACCCGCACACATTGGAAATCCTGGTGACGGACGAGTTTAACATCCTGGAAGAGGAAACGCATGCGTGCTCCGAGGCTGCCCGAATCTTCGCCAACGGATCCTGGATAATACTGAACAGCTTCCATTTTTCATATGACCCACGCAGTCAAAGGGTCGTAATTCCAATGGAAGTGCTCCGCGAAATGCACAACGGAAACGCCTCTCTGATTCAAGTGAGATTCATTGCGCAGTAAGCACTCGCCTCCAGGACTTCTTGAGCCACCTTTCCCTCCTGAACCCTCCGAATACGCGCTCAATCTTCAGATAAGTACAAATGCGACTAGACGCTCGGGCCAGGAAGGCCCGAGCTGCCTCATGGACGAGGTCCCGGAGCATTTTGTGCTTATCTGAAGATTGAGCGCGTATTTAGAAGAAACTGGGGGAGGGTAAAACGGTCATACCTGCTGAATGGTCCACAAGTGAATGCAACCAATCAAATTTAATAAAACCCTGATTCCAGGATGGCCTGGTTTTTTCGGCTACTCCGCCCAAACTCTTCGTTCATCATCCTAAATCTTGAGCAAATCAATCACATATGGCAATCTGTGTCCCCTGTGTTCCTACAAGATCTAACGAAGCCAGAACTCGCCGAATTCCTTCTTCCCCTCTCCCGCTTACCTAGGCGCGATAGCGAACTTCCCATTGAAGCGCAGGAAAAGAAGAAGCAGAAGCAGGCCTCTTTGCGGGCGAAACAAATTTTCAAATGGGCCTACCAGCGGCATGCGCGCAGCTACGATGAAATGAGCGATCTGGCTAAAGACATCCGGGAAGTGCTCAAAGAGACACTGCCGATCTTTCAGTTGAAGACGGCCCATGAACAGCAGTCAAACGATGGGACCTACAAGTTCCTCTGGAGCCTAGAGGACAATAAGACGATTGAGTCCGTCATCATCCCTGCGGCGCTCAAAGAAAAAGTTGCGGCAGACAAACTGGAACAACTGCAGCACGGAAAAAAGTTTTCCGGTCTTGAGACCGATGAATTTGAGCTCGATGATGATCTGAGATCCGACGATTGGGCTAGGCTAACAGCCTGCATTTCGTCCCAAGTGGGCTGTGCAATGGCTTGTAAATTTTGTCTGACAGGGGTGCAGGGCTTAGATCGATCTCTTGCAACACATGAAGTCGTCGCCCAAATCGCTGAACTGCGTGCACGCGCGCCCATAACAAATATCGTGTTTATGGGAATGGGTGAACCCCTTCACAACGTGGATAACATCGGCAAAGCTTGCTCGATTTTCTTAGATGAAGATGGATTTAATTTTTCAAAACGAAAAGTGACTGTCAGCACCAGTGGGCTTGTGCCTGCGATCGACAAGCTCTATCAACAAACAGATGTGCAGCTGGCAGTGTCTCTGAATGCTTCTAATGACGATCAGCGGTCAAAGATTATGCCCGTGAATAAGCGATATCCCATCGCAGAACTTCTTGCGGCATGCAAGAAACTGAAACTTGGGCCGCATCGAAGAATAACGTTTGAGTACGTGCTGCTTCAGGATTTTAACGACGCGCCTGAGGACGCTCTGCGAGTTGCAAAGCTGCTGCGCGGCATTCCATCTAAGGTGAATCTGATCCCGTTCAACGAGCATTCAGGAAGCGAATTTAAGCGTCCATCAGATGAAGTCGTGTTTGCATTTCAGAAGATTCTTCTGGATCAGGGTTATACAGCCACCGTAAGAATCTCAAGAGGCCGTGATATTTCCGCAGCCTGCGGCCAGCTCCGTTCACTCTTTGGCACGGCGCGTGGAACCGAGCGCCACAAGGATGCCCCTTCCGCTCTCGCGTAAGATCCCAAGCCTTGTTAGCTTGGAAGGTATGGAAAAACAATTCCTCGACCTTTCCAAACGTCCTTCTTTGCAGTGGGCCAGCTTAAGAACCGTAAAAGAGGACGTGCTGGTACGCGCCTCTCGAAATGGCGCATTCGATAGCCGCAGTGAGGAACAGAATTTGGGCTTCATGGTTGAGGTCTCAGAAGATGGTGGCTTTGGCTATGCAGCATGCCCGGGGGAGCAACCGCAGGATTTAGAATGGGCATTACAGAGTGCGCGGTCCCTAGCCAGAGCCGCTCGCACGCGAGGCGCATTTTACTTTGATCCAAAAATTCATCGTGGAATGGGTGTGGATATTGAAGTTGGCCTTGGGTTTAATGAACCGGGGCTTGATGAGGCTCTCGTTTGGGAGCGTCTCAATTCCATTTCCGCAAGACTCAAGCTCGACCCCGAAGTCATCGATTCGGAAGCAACGATGATCACGACTAAAACCACTCAGCGTTTCATGGATACGCGGGGGGCAAACTTTCTAAGATCCCAGAGATTCTTCTCCTTTCAAGCACAAGCAACCGGAAGTCGCGGTCCTGTAACCCAAACCCGAAGTCTTGGAGGATTTAGAGCGCAAAGTCGCCAAGGCGGGGACTCTCTCCTTGCAGGCGTAACAGACTCGGCCATAGATCAGGTACGTGAGGAGTTAAAGGAATTGCTGCATGCAGCCCCTTGTCCTGATGGAAAGTTTGATCTTCTTTTGATGCCCGATCAGATGATGCTTCAGATTCATGAAAGCATCGGCCATCCGCTGGAGTTGGACCGAATATTAGGCGATGAACGCAACTACGCAGGATCTAGCTTTGTGCAACTGTCGGATTTTGGATCTCTTCAATATGGGTCAGAGGTTTTAAATGTGACCTTTGATCCGACGATTGAAGAAGAGTTCGCAAGTTACCGCTTTGATGACGTCGGTCACGAGGCAAAGAAAGAATTCTTGATTAAGAATGGGAAGCTTCTTCGGGGTTTGGGAAGTTTGGAGTCCATCGCACGAGCGAAGGTACCAGGTGTTGCAAATGCGCGCTCCAGCGGTTGGAATCGGCCGCCCTTAGATCGCATGGCGAATCTGAATATCGAGCCAGGCAATCGGACCTTCTCAGAGCTTTTGCGTTCCATCGAGGATGGCGTACTTATGTCCTCCAATCGATCCTGGTCGATTGATGACTATCGCAATAAATTTCAATTTGGTTGTGAATACGGCAGAAGAATCCGAAACGGGAAGCTCGCTGAAGTCGTGCGTAACCCAGGATACCGGGGCGTTTCCAAGGATTTTTGGATGTCGCTTTCTGATGTTGGGAATCAAGAGACATTTCAAGTCTACGGCACCCCAAACTGCGGAAAGGCTGAACCCAACCAGATGATCCGAGTCGGCCATGCTTCGCCTGCATGTGTGTTTCGCAATATTGAAACCTTCGGAGGTCAGGGATGAGTACAGAAAATTTAGATCAGGCCCTGAGCAAAGCTTTCAAAACCCTCAATGCAGCGGAAGTGTGCGAAGCCTACTATGTCGGTGAATCCTCGCACTATCTTCGGTTTAATTCCGGGAAGGTCAGGCAGTCGGGCCTGGTTCGCGAATCTTCGTTGCGCATAACGCTTTTCCGGAATGACAGGGATGGCATTCAGAAGACTTCTTCTGAACTTCAACTGGGCGCAATAGATCAGTCTCAAGTTGAATCCAGAGTTTTGCAGGAAATCTCGCGACTTAGGACTTTGCTGACCTCCATACCGGTGGATCCTTTTGCTGTGCTACCTCAGAGGCTTGCATCCACTGAGCAAATCTTGGTGGGACGCCTTCTTGAGCCCCACGAGATCGCTGAAAAAATTCTCTCTCCTATAAGCGGAGAAGAATTTGTGGGCATCAGTGCATCAGGCCAAGTGAAGCGTTGCTATTGGAATAGCATGTCGCAGAGGAATGTCTTCCAAAGCGATTCATTTCTTGTCGATTATTCACTCATTTCCTCTAGGAAAAAAGCCGTGACCGGATCCTATGCAGGCTCTGAGTGGGATGACGACCTGTATTTAAAAAAGATTTCTGATGATCGTTTGAGGCGATCGATCCTTGAAGAAAAAGTCCCTGTTCGACTAGCGCCCGGCAAATACCGTGTTTTTCTGAAATCGGGCGCGATTAGTGATCTCTTAGATCTTCTTTCATACGGTTCCCTCTCTGAAGGGGCCATTCAGCGGAAGCAAACTTGGCTGAGGCACTTAAAGACCTTAGAGCGCACCCTAAGTCCGCTAGTTTCTCTGAGTGACGATCTGACCCATGGTTTAGTGCCGCGATTTTCGGATGGTGGAGAAGTGGCGCCTGATCGTTTGGACCTTTTGAAAGAGGGCAGACTCAATGCTGCGCTTTGCGGGAAGCGAACGGAAAAGGAGTTTGGCGTCCAGAGCAACGGCGCGTCTGAATCTGAAACGCCAAGGTCGCTTTCTTTAGCGCCAGGGAAACTGAAGGAAGACGATATTCTGAGTCAGCTGGAAGACGGTCTGTATTTACCTGCTCTGCATTACCTGAACTGGAGTGATCTTCAAGACGGGAGAATGACAGGAATGACTCGCCACGCTGCGTTTTTAGTCAAGAACGGCAAATTGCACTCTGGCATTGAGGACCTTCGGTTTGACGAGTCCATCTTCCATATTTGGGGCAAAGGATTGATGGCGGTGCGGGATAAGGCAGAGTGGTGCCCGCTCAATCAGACCTATGTGCATCGCTCCGTGGGAGGCGCTTTCTGTCCTGGCATGCTCATTGAAGAAATGAATTTCCCGCTGTGATGCTTTACGGGTTCACCTTTCTTAGGAATGGCGTGAAATACGACTACCCATTCAAAGAGACTCTTCTGACTTTGGCTTCCCTTTGCCAGGAGGTCTACCTGGCTCTTGGGGATTCTGAAGACCAAACAGCCGTGAATATTCCGAAGGATCCGAAAATCAGAATTATGCCTACTGTTTGGGATGAATCCTTGCGGTCAGGCGGAAAAATATTATCGCAGCAGACTAATGTTGCGTTATCTGCCTTAGAACAAGCGCATCCGCAAGCTTCGGCCTGGGGGCTCTATCTGCAGTGTGATGAGGTGATCGGCGAGTGGGATTTTGAGAAACTAAAAAATGATCTAAAAGCCGCCGAAACTTGCGGCGCTGATGCAATCCGTTTTCGGTATTTGCATTTCTGGGCCACTCCAGATCAGATTGCGATCGCAAAACGTTGGTATCCGACAGAGATTCGGTGCATCCGCTTGAATCAGGGGATCCAAAGTTCTGGAGACGCGCAGAGTTTTTCAGGGTGTCAGAAGATCTACGATTCTGAGGTCTGTGTATTCCACTATGGGCACGTGAGAAAGAAAGAAGCGTGGGAGCTTAAAAAACACGACTTTCACCATTGGTACCACACCGAAAAAACGATCGGTCATGTGCGAGAGCGCTCGAAAAGTTCCGATGCCAAAGAGCCAGTTGCGCCCTATTTAGGTCCTCATCCGCTCGTGATGCAGGAGCGATTGAATCAGGGGCAGACCCACCAGCATCATGCAGTCGATCCACGCACTGTAGTTCTTGTGGACTTCGATCAGTCCTTAGAGCAGGCATTTGTGGGCCGCATCCTTGCCAAAAAGGTGGTGCATGTGAAGGATGCACAAGCTTTACGGGAAATCAGAAAAGAGAATCCATCGGCAGTGCTGATTTATGTCAGGCCACGGTGGTGGCAATACGGTCGCCTTCAGAGGCTCGGGCGTAAGGGTGCGCCAAGATTCCCGACTCTGCTTCTGACCGCATTTGAACTTGCGCGTAACCGTATCAGAATCGACTAGATCAAATAGCATCGATCAAAACTGACCGAGTTTGTATCCGTACCGATTGTGAATGTACCGCTTCCGCAGCCTGTGATGTTGAGGGTTGTTGAGGTTCCATCTGAACAGCTTCCTGTCCAAGACCCGGAAGTCGGGCAATTGCATGTGCTGCCCCAAGTCACATTGGTCGGAACATAGTCGCAGGTCCGACCGCTGACATTGTTGGTGACTCGGAGGGAACCTCCACTCAGCACACGATTTGAGCGAATGGCACCGGACAGGCTAATTGCTGAAGTCGTCGTGGTTGTGAAGTCGAACACCGTGTTGCCATCCTTGGTAAATACCCGTTGAATCCCTCCATTCGTGAATGTGTATTCAGTCGCGCTGATCCTAGAAATTTGCTGGCCTGCGGGACTTGCTCCTGCTGGCACAGATACAGTTAACAGAGAGTCTCTGAGGCCGGTGACCTGAAATTCGGGTGCCCTCACCACAGATTGGCCATTCGAGGCTAATTTGCAGGTTGCGCCTGAAAACGTCATCTCAACATTTCCAACAAAGGTCCCAAAGCCAATTGTACAAACATTGAAAGTTCGAGTGAGGACACAGGGGCTAGATCCTGAAGTCGTAAATGCACCGCTACCTGCGGAAGCGCAGGAGGCAGCATTCGCAGTCGGGACGAAAGAAAGATTGGGGGCTGTCTCAACGTTGTAGCGGGCAAAGAGTCGCTTGGTGGAAAGATCCGGCACTTTTACGAGGTAGCTACCAGAGGCTCCGGCAACCTCGTCGATGGACGCCATGACGTCTGCAATCTGCTGTGCAGGCTCGGCTATGTCGGTTGTCGTGTCTGTGGTCTTCTTTGCGCAACCTGCAAAAAGCATTGCGATGAAGAGAGGGGCTGTCCAAGGGATCTGTCTGCGCTTAGGTTGCATGAGTGACTCCGTTATATTAATTTACTATAAAGGATCTTGAGACCCACCTATGAAAAATTTAAAAGTTAGCCTTGGAAGTGTTGTTCTGTGTTTGTTGATGGCAGTCCCAGCATATTCCGAAGACGGAGCACTCCCGACTGAGGCAGGGGATGCAGGGCAAACAGCACCCATGGGTGATGCTTCGCCCGAGGCAACAGCTGAGGCAGCGCAGCCGGCTCAGAAATCCCATACTGGCAAAAAGAAGAAGCACGCAAAACATGCGAAGAAAAATAAAAAAGCGAAACACGCCAAAAAGAAGAAAAAGGCGCGCAGAAAAACAGCTTAAGATGACTCAATAGTAAAGGTTAAGCGATTGACGGAATGCCGTCCTGGCTTGACTGTTTTGAGGCATGGGGAAGTGCTCGGGCGGATGCTTACAAGTCGTTTTCTTTCTTTCCCTTTTTTTCGTTCTGCCTTCTCTTGCAGCGGATGACTCTGTTTCTCCAGTCCATGATCAACTCGCATTCCAGCTGAAGTGTGCACGTTTGGCGCAAGGCGAAGGTTTCGTTGATCCGCTCGAGATTGAAGCGATCCTTCACACCGTAGAGGTCTTAACCCGTAGGGCAAAGTTTACTGTTCCAGTAGCGATAGGCCTACGCTATCAGGAATATATTCGCGAGCTAAAAACCAAGGTTGATAAGGCTGGCCCTGTTCTTCCTGTGCAAAGTCCATTCTTGAGGCGTCTACTTGAGATCAATCGCATGCTTTTAAAGCATGAGTACTTTCAGGCGCTTGATCCAGGTCTTGAGTTAGCACTCATTGGCCACGCGTTATTGAACCCACAGCTCTTGACTGATCAGGACCCGGTCGGAGTACCCAATCCGACTATCGCTGAGGCCGCAGACCCCGTAGGGGAATGGCGGAAGAGATTTATGCTGAGCTTAGGCCAATCCATCGGCCAAGCCGCTACGCAAATCTCGTACATCCCTGTGTTAGATGAACCCGGCGGATTGAAGCGAGCCGCTTTAGCTGGATTGCCCTTTGCATACATTCACGTGACGACCTCAGACACAGAAAAAACAATCCGATTCCGCGGAAATTTAGATCTATTTGGTGAGAACGAGTTTGAGTTTGATGTAAGACGAGCCGCAAATGCTCTTTACTGGTTAGTCCCATCTCTTTCATCTGAGTTTAAACCTTTGAGTGGATTTGTCGTGGAGCACAGGCACGGGGTGAGTACTCATGCATTTGACGCCATAGCTCTTCTTTCAAATCACGAGTATCTTTACCGTGCACTCACAACAGCCATCTCACAGGCTGAGCACGGAGGTACTTTCTCGCTCACAGCAAAGGATCAGAACACCATCGGCACCTTTTTTCTCGCCCTGACCCAAGTGCGGATGAATCAAGGTGTGCTCATGACTCCAAAAACTCTGCACACCCGCTTAGGCCAGCTCCCTTCTTGGTTTAAAGGTAAAATATCTGTCGGAGACATCCTAAGGCTGAGCGCGGTTCTTGAGTCCTCGCTTGAAATGCAGTTCAAAAAAAGAGAATGAAATCATGGCCAAACTCTCGGTAAATCAGTTTTCAGTCTCTGTGAACCTCGGTTGCACGCCGGCCGAGCGCGCGCTGCTTCAAGAGGTTCGTTTCTCTTTGAGTTTTGTTTTTCCTATCCCACCCGAGGCCTGTCAGTCGGATGAACTCGCCCACACCATTTGTTACGGGGAGGTCTGTGATTCAATTTCTGCCGCTGTGAAGGGTCGTCCATTCGCAACTATCGAAGCGATGTGGACTGCTGCCGCAGCGTCGGTCCGCCCACATCTCAAGCGTGATACTAGCGTCGTATTGACGCTCCACAAAGTTCGTCCCCCAATCGATGGATTGCTCGGTGGAGTCACTTACGAAGACGAGTTACGAAGCGATGGCTAAAGTCTTTTTGGGCCTAGGCTCCAATTTAGAGGATCGTGCACAGAATCTTGAAATCGCGATCAAGCGACTCGGTGAGGTCCTCGAAGTCAAACGCATCTCATCTCTTCGCGAATCACCGGCACTGCTTCTTCCAAATGCACCTCAAGCCTTTAATCGTCCGTTCTTAAATCTTGTGCTTGAAGGTCGCTACTCAGGAACCCCGGAGGCGCTTCTTTCCGCTTGTGCCTCAATCGAAGAGTCCTTAAAACGTGAACGATTAGTGAAATGGGCACCTCGTACAATCGACATCGATATTCTTGAAGTGGATGGCGTTGTCCAAGAAGAGGAGCAGTTAACCCTCCCGCATCCAAGCTGTTTGGAAAGAGCTTTTGTATTAGACCCTTGGGCGGAAATTGCGCCGCGCTATTCATTTATGGGGAAACGGATCATTGATCAAGCGCGTTCGCATGCGCGGCATCAACCCTCACTCATGGGGATTCTCAATGTAACCCCAGATTCATTCTCTGACCCGGGCCTCAATCGAAGTACTGAGCAGATTGAAAGGACACTCGATCGTTGGGATGCGATTCCCCTCGGGTGGATTGATATTGGTGCGGAATCGACACGGCCGGGCAGTCAAGAGCTCAGTACCGCAGAGGAGTGGGAGCGGTTGGTGCCTCCTCTGAAGCAACTGAAAGGTCGTTATGCCGGGAAGATCCTTCGCCCCAAAATCAGCGTTGATACACGGTGGGGGATCACTGCAGCGCGTGCGATTGAAATGGGTGCAGATTTAATTAACGACGTCAGCGGCTTACGGGATCCAGAGATGATCGAGGTTTTGAAAGGTTCAAACGTGCAGGTGGTTTTGATGCATAGCCTTTCTGTTCCACCGCAACCCCAAGATGTGCTGACAGAAAAAGAGCATCCGATGGATCAGCTGCTCAAGTGGTTTGAAATCCGGTTGGAACAACTTGAAAAGGAGGGAATCTCAAGTTCAAGAGTGATTCTTGATCCGGGCTTTGGTTTTGGAAAACACTCTCTGCAGGCGGTCCGAATATTAAAAGCGATTGATGCTCTGAGAAAGTTCTCGCTTCCAGTGCTGTCTGCGCATTCTAGGAAGTCATTCATGAGTGACTTCACCAGCGCTTCTGCTTCAGAAAGAGACGCTGAGACCTTAGGGATATCACTCGGCCTACTCGGACGAGGTGTTGAGATCTTGCGCGTTCATGATCCTGTTCTACACCACCGTGCCATCTTAGCGTGGGCGCATAGCCGATGAGCTCGCTCATGGTCCGGGCAATTCACACACCGATACTTCGCGTAGGGGAGGACCTCAACTCCTTCATTTTCCTAGCGCTGGGCCGCGAACGATTGGTTGCCTCCGATCTAGAGGGCGCAGTCCTAGCTGTCACCTCAAAGATTGTATCCTTGGCGCTCGGTCGCATTGTGGCCAAGGGGTCGATTGGTAAGGAAGAGCTCGTGCGTCAAGAGAGCGATATTTTTCTGGGCGCTGTGGGGTACGGAGTCTTTCTGACCATCAAGCACGGCCTCTTTATTCCATCGGCTGGCATCGATGAATCCAATGCCGAAGGCGACTTCTATATCCTTTATCCAGAGGATCCATTCTTAGAGGCAAAAAAAATCCGCGACGCGATTGCCTCTCAGTTTGGGCTCAAACATTTCGGGGTCATTCTTACGGACTCAAAAACCACGCCGCTTCGCGCAGGGGTGACGGGGACGGCTCTTTCCTATTCGGGCTTCAATGGCATCTTTAGCCGTGTGGGTACGCCCGATCTTTTTGGGCGCAAACTTAAGATGACGCGTATCAACGTCGCTGACGCCCTGGCAACTGCGGCGGTCTTTTGCATGGGTGAAGGCAATGAGTCTCGGCCCTTAGCGCTCATTCGAGCCGAGGTGGAGTTTAGGGATCATGGGGAAGTAGACCCCCGTGAATGTCAGATTCCCTTAAGTGAGGACCTTTATTCCCCAGTTCTATTGTCTAAGAGCAAGCCGTTTTAGCTCCTAAAATGCGGGACTTTAGGACATCGCTTTGGCTAAACGAACATTGAGCGCGTCCAAAAACTTCTCTGTCGTCAGATAGTGGCTAGCCTCAACCTTTTCACCGTGGATGCACACAGCTAAATCTTTAGTCATCTGTCCTGCCTCAACCGCCTCAACGCAAACGCGCTCGAGTGTGGCGCAGAAGCGATCGAGTTCCTGGTTGCCATCCAGCTTCGCCCGGAACGCCAAGCCTCGGGTCCATGCGAAGATAGAAGCGATAGGATTTGTAGAGGTGGGTTTTCCCTGCTGATGCTGGCGGAAGTGGCGCGTCACGGTCCCGTGTGCGGCTTCGGCCTCTAAGACTTTGCCGTCTGGAGTCAGGAGAACCGAGGTCATCAGCCCTAAAGAGCCAAACCCCTGTGCGACGATGTCGGATTGAACATCGCCATCGTAGTTCTTACAAGCCCAAACGAATTCGCCATGCATCTTGAGAGCGCTTGCAACCATGTCGTCGATCAATCGGTGTTCGTAAGTGATTTTCTTCGCTTCGAACTGACCTTTAAATTCCTTTTGGTAAATCTCTTCAAAAATGTCCTTAAACCGTCCGTCGTATTGTTTGAGAATGGTGTTTTTTGAGCTGAAATAAAGTGGCCAGCCTTTTGTCAAAGCAATGTTAAAACAAGCCCGAGCAAATCCTTGGATGGATTCGTCGGTGTTATACATCGCCATGGCCACACCGTCACCTTTGAAGTCGAAGACATCCCAAGTCTTGGGTGCGCTGCCATCGGTAGGGGTGAAAGTCATCGTGAGTTTGCCTTTACCCTTCACGGTGGTGTTCGTTGCCCGGTACTGGTCCCCGTAAGCGTGCCGTCCAATGATGATCGGCGCTTTCCAGTTTGGAACTAAGCGAGGGATGTTTTTACATACAATCGGTTCACGGAAGACAGTTCCGTCCAAAATATTGCGGATGGTTCCGTTTGGAGATTTCCACATTTCCTTAAGGCCAAATTCTTTGACGCGCGCTTCATCTGGAGTGATGGTTGCGCACTTGATGCCGACTTGGTGTTTCTTGATCGCATTTGCCGAATCAATGGTCACTTGATCGTTTGTTTTGTCGCGATTTTCCATGCCGAGGTCGTAATAGTCGATCGTGAGGTCCAGGTAGGGAAGGATGAGCTTATCTTTGATGAATTTCCAGATGACTCGTGTCATCTCATCGCCGTCGAGTTCTACCACTGGATTTTTGACTTTAATTTTATTCATAAGATTGTCTCCATCTTCGCGCAAAAGGGTGTCACTTCACAATTAGGATTTTCTCACGTTTTTCACTCAGCTCAATCCAGCGCTCTTCCAGGGGATGGAGCTCTGTTTGTGCGGCATTCAGGGCATTCAGAAGCTTCGGCACTTCCGCTGCATTTGCTTGGGTTAATTCACTGTTTAAGGCTGAGATCTTTTGGCTCAGGACTTCCATTTGAGATCCTATATTTTCGATCGTTCGTTCGAGCTGCCTAAGCTGTTTTTCCCTTTGTTTTTGTTCCTCACGTGCTTGAGCCCCAGTGGATGGTTTAGAAGGGGAATCCGCCAAGTCCGTTCTCTTCTTTTCGGGTTTTTGTGTCTTCAGAGTGCCTAAAGCTTCGTTTTGAATTCTCCACACATAGTCGTCATAGGTCCCGAAGTGAATCGACAGGCTTCCATGATTGATCTCAAGGATTTTGTTCCCGATGCGACGCGTGAAACTTCGGTCGTGGCTCACGATAATGACAGTACCCGGATAATCAGCCAAAGCCTGCGTTAAAGCCTCTACGGTGTCGAAGTCTAAGTGGTTGGTGGGTTCATCTAAGATCAAACAGGTACACTTTTGGAGCAGAATTTGGCCCAGTGCAACGCGGGCGCGTTCTCCGCCGGATAGGAGGGACACTTTTTTATAGATGTCATTTCCTGAAAACAGCAGCGAACCTGCAAGATTCATCACTTCTTGTGGCAGCACCGACGGATGCGCTTTTGCTTTCATCGCGTCCATGACCGTGTGATCTAAGTTTAGTCTCTCCGTGACGTGCTGAGCGTAGTACCCAACGGTCACTTCATACCCGTAGTCTATACTGCCTTTTAGAGGTGGAATCTCACGCGTCAGCGTCTTTAAGAGAGTGGATTTTCCAGCACCGTTGAGTCCAACGACCGCGATATGATCGCCATTGGAAATTTGCACATTCACATCCGCGATTACTGTTTTTCCTGGGTACCCCATGTTGATCTTTTTTAGATCCATCACTAGTTTTCCCGTGCGGGGAGGTTTTGGGATACGGATCTGTGCTCGTACGGGTAGGGGTTTGAGTTCGATGGTCTCCATCTTATCGAGCGACTTCAACCTGGACTGCGCCTGGCTTGCCTTACTCGCCTTTGCGCCGAAACGGGCGACGAAGTCTAAGACTTCTTTCCTCTTGTCAGCCAGGCTTGTGGCTCTTGCCGAAAGCTGGGTCCTTAAGAGGGCTTTTTGTTCGAAGTAGTCATCGATGTTGCCGGGATATTTTGTGATATCGCCGCTTTCTACTTCTAAGGTCTGAGAGGTGGTTCGGCGGAGGAACTCGCGATCGTGGGAGATCAACAGGAAAGCGCCAGAATATCCTTGGAGAAAGTTCTCAAGGACCATCAGGGTTTCTAGATCCAGATAGTTGGTGGGTTCATCGAGCAACATCAGATTCGGGTCTTGGCCGATGAGGTACAAAAGCTTGATTCGCATCCGGTAGCCGCCGCTTAAGCTTGAGATCGGCAAGTCGAAGTGTTCAGGTGTGAGGCCAAGTCCTATCGCGAGTTGTTTTAATGTCCAGAGAGGGAGGACACAGTCTTTAGACAGGAAGGTCTCAGGAGTTTCCGTAGGCTCCCAAGTGTCGTGCTGGGAGAGATAACCCAAACGAAGCTTACGGGACTGGATGATATCCCCGTAGTCCAGCGCTTCGGCCCCAATCAGGATCTTAAACAGTGTGGTTTTGCCAGCGCCATTGGGCCCTATGACTCCGACGTGCTCGCCCTCAGCTACGGAAAACGTGGCATCGCGGAAGAGCTCTTTTGGGCCAAAAGATTTCGAAACGCCCTGTAGTTGCAGAAGCTCGGCCATGGTGTTGTTCAGATCCTATCCAATTTTATGTATTTCTGATCTCATCGGAAGTTCCTAAGAGAGGAATGTACCCTATGAGCGACTCACTTAAGATCTTAGCAAGCATGCGGTCTAGGCACGACGAAGAAGCGAGACAAGCGCGTTTAGGGGCTCTGTCGTTGCTTGGGGCGGATTTGTCTGCGTTTTTAGAATCCCCAATCCAAGCGGAGGATGTTTCATCAAATATTGAGGGATTTATTGGCTGCACAGCGGTTCCAACCGGAGTTGTAGGACCGCTTCTCTATCGGACTGGGCAGGGTGCGACCGAAAAAGTGGAATCCGTGTTTGCATTAGCCGCAACCAGCGAAGGCGCACTCATCGCAAGTATGACCCGTGGCGCTTACGTCCTGAGTCAGTCGGGAGGATTTAAGGCACACGTCATTCACCAAAAGATGATGCGGGCCCCTGCTTTTCGATTCAGCTCTTTGCAAGAGGCTGTGGTGTTTGAGTCTTGGCTTAAGGCACGTGTTCCAGAACTCACGGCTTACGTGAAGCAGTTTTCTAAACACGCGGAACTTCTTGAAATCAGGTCCTTGATTGTCGGATCCATGGTCGAGTGTAAATTTTCATACTCGTCAGGTGATGCAGCCGGACAAAACATGACTACGACTTGCACTTGGCATGCGTGTCTTAAGATCGAAGAGGACTTCAATCGCGAACACACATTTAGAATTCAAAAGTTCATTTTAGATTGTAACGGTTCATCAGATAAAAAGGTGTCCTACTATCAGATCGGCAGTGGGCGCGGAGTTCATGTCACTTGCGAAGCGGTTATTCCGGAAGCCGTGTTGAAGAAGACTTTGAAAGTGACCGCTAAGGAATTTTTAGATTGGGGTCTTTGGGGAAAACACCTTTCCAGTTTTGATGGTTCCGTTGGCCACAACGTCAACGTAGCGAACTCGATTGCAGCCCTCTTTTTAGCGACCGGCCAAGACGTGGCTTGTGTCCATGAATCGAGCACCGGTTTTATGCATGCCGAAGATCGTGATGGTGACCTCTACGTGTGTCTCAATCTGCCCAGGCTTGTGATCGGCACAGTTGGAGGCGGCACTAGTCTCCCTCATTTTAACCAGGCCTTAAAACTCATGGGCTGTGATGGAGCGGGGAAGATTGAACGATTCGCAAGTTTGATAGCAGGATTTGCGCTCGGACTAGAGCTTTCCACTTTTTCGGCGATGGTGAACGGGGAGTTCGCAATGGCGCATGAACGCATGGGGCGCAACCGGCCGAAAGATAGGCTCACAAAAGAACAGTGGCTTTCTCATCAAACGGGGTTCCAATTTGAGTCGTCCCTCGATGACAATACTTCAGTATGGAAGCGGGAAGGCGTTGAACAGCGAGTTGTTCTGAGCTTTAAGCCAAGCGATACGGATGTACTCAATACTCTGTATAAGTTGACGGGAAGTGTGTCACCGCTCCTTTTAAAAGAGTTTTGCCGTATTCAAGGAAGTACTGAGTTCGTAGGGGTAAGCCGCCGCGAGAGGAAGATTTACAGCGCACTTTCGTCTGCTGGGTTTAAACATATGCCCGTAGTGTTTATGCAGTCTGATGACTCAGATCACGACTTCAACATGATGGGAACTGAGTACGTTTCACAGGAACGGCTGGTTCCGCACATGGACCCGTCAGAGTTCATGCCAAAAGATCGATTCTCTCAGGTCTTTGAGGCACTTTCACAGGCGCAGAAGATTTTAACGCAGCAAGAAGTACAGGTTCACGGTGATCTAGGGGTCAGCCACTCATCGCAGCTCTATTTGGAGTTTTCTAAATTGTTCCTCGAACACGGAGGGAGCTTGCCTCTGGAAGAAGGTCGGAGGGGCCTCATCGAGCGTGCGATTTTGCGATCTTCAGAAAATCTCACGCAAGAATCCTCCGTAAGTCGTGTGGTGGTGCACAACAATCTCAAGCCCTCAAAAATCTTATTCACGAAAGATCGTGGTGCGTTGATCTTAGGTTGGCAGTGGGCAGGGTTCGATTATCCACAAAGGGATGTGCTGGAGCTGATCGCGTATCTTGGAGCACCGCAAGGAACCCTTAAGGAACTCATCCTCTCCCATAAGAGTATTTATGAAAAAGTGACAGGTACAAACCACAGTGATTCAAATTGGTTTCGGGCTTCACGGGTTGCCCTAGATTCACTGATTTTATCTAAATACGTCTTTGTGCTAATCCGTAGCGCAGTTCCAGAGTTTAGAGCCCATGCTTCGGTTTGGACCAAACACTTGATTGAACTTGAAGCTGTGTTGAAAGAGTGAGTGAGAATATGGAAAATCGATTCATTGGGGTAGCGTATCTAACCACTCTTCTTCTTGTCGCTTTAGTGATCTTCTCTGGTCTAGGCGCAGCCCTAATACCAGTGTTTCTAGCGGCTTTGCTTTCTTATCTGCTTTACCCGGTGGTTCAAAAGCTTGAGGGGAAAGGCGTTACGGCAGGTGTGGCGGCACTTCTGGTTCTCTTGACGTCACTGCTCTTCGCTGCTGTTTTTCTGATGATTTTCGTGCCTTTTCTAGTTCGGGAGTGTAGGGGTCTGATTGCAGATCTGCCTCGCATTATTGATGTGGTGCTCCTTCGTACTAATGCTATAGCGCTTTATTTTGGATTTGAGCTGCCTGTTACTCGGGCTGATCTGATGGAGTTAGCTTCTGATTCCTCAGGGATCAATTTTGATATTTTCAAATCTGCAACTCAGGTTTTTGGGAAAGCGTTCTCAAGTGCCCTGGCTACTGTCTTCTTTGTTTTCAACTTTCTCCTAATACCTGTTTTCTATTTCTTCTTTACGGTCGAACACCACCGTCTTGTTAAATCTGTTTCAGCGCTCATTCCAGTGAGAAATCGCGCGTGGTTCAAAAAAATGGGTAAGCGAATGAATGAGATTGTAGGAGGCTACTTTCGTGGACAGCTGATCGTGGCGATCACGGTAGGGTCTATTTACGGCATTGGATACACAATAGTCGGTTTGCGGTACGGCTTCTTGATTGGGCTTGCGACTGGCTTTTTGC
This sequence comes from Pseudomonadota bacterium, assembly GCA_027486675.1. Classification (GTDB taxonomy): domain Bacteria; phylum Bdellovibrionota; class UBA1018; order UBA1018; family CAIMNF01; genus JAIXOQ01. The sequence goes on along the minus strand of JAIXOQ010000017.1, from coordinate 192,766 downwards.
ACGCAGTCCCTTATGTTGGTCCAGGGTTAGGCGCGGTTGTCGCGACACTCGTAGGACTCGCGAACTTCGATCAGATCACATCTGTTTTGTGGGTCTGGCTTGTTTTTCTTATAGGCCAATCGTTAGAGAGTTTTGTGATCACCCCAAGCATTGTAGGGGATCGGGTCGGGTTAACGGCGCTTGAGACCATCATGGTCTTGATGGTGGCGGGGAACTTGGGTGGATTTGCGGCAATGTTGATTGCCATTCCGCTAGGTGGGATTACGAAGGTTCTATTGGCGGATTGCCGGGATTCATATTTGAAGAGTGAATTCTTTCGTTCTTCCTAAGGTTCTACGCCTGGGACGACGATTGTAAACACAGTTCCGGTCCTTGGGTTTGAGTTGAGTGTGATCTTGCCGCGGTGTTCATTCACGATTTCATGCACAATCGATAAACCAAGGCCGGTACCACTTCCCATAGGTTTTGTGGTGTAGAAGGGCTCAAAGACAAGGTTAAATTTTTCCTGAGGGATACCCGGACCATTATCCTCAAAACGAATTGCAATGTTACGGTCGACGCTTTGACAAACCACCCGGATATATTTGTTGCGGTTCTCCGGCATGGACTGGAGCGCATCCCGAGCATTAGAGATCAGATTGATAAAGATTTGTTCGAACCGATTTGCCGTTCCTAATATTTTCATGCCACCCGCATCTAGTAAAAGTTGGACGTCGATACCTTGTTGAGCCAATTGTTCATTAAAGAAATCAAATGCACGTGAGATAGACTTCTCAGGGGAAAACGGTTTCTTATTCTTGTCGTCTTTGCGTGCAAACTCTCTGAGATGGCCAATGATCAAGGACATGCGTTCTATCCCTTCGTCCACCTCAGAAAGGTATTCTGAAAGGGATGGAAGCTCGATTTTCGATTTCCGTAATGTAGAGCGAATCCTGCCTGCGTACCCTTGAATGTACATCAGCGGGGTGTTCAGCTCGTGGGCTATGCCTGCGCTCATTTGACCCAAGGATGAAAGCTTTTCGTTCTGCACCAACTGGTTGACTAGAGTTCTTTCTCTGCGGATGGATGAGACAATGATGTAGAGCAGCAGAAAAAAGACGCAGGTAGCAAGGATTCCGTAAAGCAGTAGCCGTCGATCCACCGCATTTCGATTTTGGGTAGCAACCGCATCGACATGGAGGGTATGTAGCTCGGACATCTCCTTTAACTTTTGAAAAAACTCTGAGACCTCAAAATCGATCGACGATAAAGTGACGCGGTCTCGCAAGCGGTTCAAGTTTCTCGTCGTATTGAAATTGCTGATCGCTAAACTCCAAAGCTGAACTGTTTTTGCTTGGTGATTTTTAATCTCTTTGAAGAGCGAAATAGTTTTCGGATCCAGCTCATCCCGCAGTGTGTTTAAAGTTTTTTCTAGTTCTAACTGCTTCAAAGAGAGATCAGATTCGTGAATCTTAAAATGGTTAATAAAATCCCGAGTCGGGTTCTGTACAAAGATCTTAAAATCGAGCTGTGTATGGTAGTTCTCAGAGGAGTAATCAAAAATTTTTCCTGTGATGCTGCGGAGTCTCTGGTTTCGCAGTGCGTCGTGACTGCTGCTAACATAGGAGTATCGCGCCAGTGCACCGGCGGCCATGTAACAGAGGAAAAGCGCAAGAGTGGGTACGAAAAGAGATCGTCGTTCTCTGCAGAATGTAGTCAATCTGGTTATAGACTTTGTAAACATGGAGTTAAGGCTCTATCGGTTCTTTCCACTCCGAGACTGAGGGAAAATCGAATCATAAGAAGTCTTTGCTTTAGTAGATGAAGTCCCCGGTCGATAATGAAGTTAAGGCGGTGCAGTGTGGAAGATTCCGAATCTTGTAGGATTGCTATCGTCGATGATGAACCGAAAATGACGCGGCTCCTCAAGCTCATTTTAGAAGAGCATTTCAATTGCCACGTGGAGACCTTCAATGATCCAACGGAGGCACTAAAAAGAATTCAAACTCAATCTTTTGATGCAATATCACTTGACCACCGTATGCCGATATTGACGGGCATGGATCTGGTTAAAATGATTCGTACCACCGCCGGCCCCAATCAATTTGCTAAGATTCTTCTTCTCACGGGATTTCGGGATGAAGCAGAGTGTGTGCATCCTGCGTTGCTTGAGAACCTCATATTCTTAGAAAAGCCCGTTCAAGATGATCGTTATGTACGTTGGATCAAGGTTCTGCTTGGTCCGCAGCTTTAAGTTTTCAGGAAAGACATTCTTTCCTGATGTGCAAACCCATCCTCAATTGCAGCCTTGAGTTCCTGTGCATCCCAGGGTTTCATGAGGAAACGAAATATTTCCCCCTTTTCAATCATCTCGGTCACGACCTGAGCATCCGCATAGCCTGAAAGTACTAAGCGAACACTTTCCGGGCGCAATTTCCGTACCTCCCTCAGGAACTCAGCACCAGTCATCTTAGGCATACGGTAGTCTGAGACGATGAGATGAATGGAGCGCGACTTGAGTAACGTGAGTGCTTCGAGAGGCGAATCGCAGGTCAGAACCTCATATCCGAGGTTTCCTACCAGACGTTTTAAGGCATTTAAGACCGGGACTTCGTCATCGACAAAAAGTACTGACTTCGCTGTCATTTTGATTTCTCCTTCGAATGATCTGGAAATTCCTGAGCTTCCGCTAATTCGATTTCTGTTAAGAGGGTTTGTGCCTGTACTCCTTCATAGAGGTTTTGTGCTAACAGGTCGTCCTTATTGCATCCCATGAGCCACCTTCCCTCGATCTGGGCAATCTCTTTTTTAATCTGTTCGTTCTTCCTCTTCAATTGATCCATTTCAAGAATGATCGGATCCACCGAGGTGACCTCCTTTTGCAGTTTCTGAATCATCTTCTTCAGATGCGCAATGATCGGACGGGGGTAGAGTGGGTCGTAGGGGTTCATGCAGACGATCCTTTCTTAAGCAGTTGTAGGTCTTGAAAGAACTCGATGCATCGCTCCTTGAGCTGAATCGTAGCTTCACTGTATTCTTTTGGGCCTTCGGCATAAAAAGCACGAGCCACCATGTTGTCGATATAGAAGGATTGGAGCTTCTTAAGCCTGTAGGTTTCTCTTCGAAGCCTTGCGATCTCCGTCTTTCTGTCTTCCTCACTCATGGATGCATAGTCCCCTTCTTGGCCTAATCGCTTCTTTTGTTCAAGCTCCGCCACCGTCTGCTCAAGATCCCATTTTTCCATGAGGAATCTGGCCTCCTGAGAACCGCCCTTTTGACACTCCATCAAGGCATCACGAAAGTCTTGGTGTTGGCACAGGTCTACTGAAGGACCTACTAAGATCAGTCCTTTTAACATGGATTCAAGCATCGGGCGGATAGCGATGAGCTTCCTGAGTGTATTCTCGTCTGGCGACGCGTGGGTTAGGTCAATAATAAGCCATCTTGATTTGAGTTCCTTCAGCTTGTTTAAACCAGCAAGGAGTATATCGATCTTCGTGCCTGGGATTGGGTCAAAAACTTTCAGAATCGTGATCTCGGTAAAAGTCTCTAATTTCAACTTCATATTAGGCTGCCTCTTTCATGGAGAGAGCCTGAGTCACAACAGTCACTAAGTCTTTGATGTCGATATCCTGTGCGCGATTGAGCGTGTGAGGCGCGTGCAAGCTATAGATTGCACGGGAAAGAGGCTTAAATTGCGGGAGCGCAGGGATGGAAGCATTTCCCAGCTGACTGTGGTGGGTTCCGAATCTCAGCCGTTCCGCGTAGTTCGATAGGGAAGGGGGGAGTCGCTTCTTTTCTATGATGGAAATGAAATCTGGGTACGAGGAATCAAAGAACGCAAATATTCCTTGAGATGCACAATCTAGAAAAATCAAAGGAATCACATCTCGTTCAAGAATCATCCTTTCGCTATTCCGCATCAGCTCGATAGCTCTCTTTGACGATGCTAGCGCTAGGTCAAAACGACTCTTTAAGAAAACTTCAATTTTTTTCTTCTCTTCAGCCTTTGCATGGATCTCGATGTACATCTGGAGGAAGTCAAAGAAGAGTCCGAGTGGATAAACTGTATCGTGGTAGCGTGTTCCATCCCCAAAGGTTTGTTGGGCAAGAGTTGAGTAAAGAAGGGTTTGATTGAGGGGCTTTGGGAAAAGAAGAGTCTTTGAATCCAGCTGAAGAGACTTTGACTGGTTGCGTTCACCGAGGAGGCAAGCAGTCAGGAAGTGTTTGGCTGTTTTAAGGCCAACCATGCGGATGCACCCGTCGAATGTACTTCCCTTGGCATTTTCGCCTCGCTGGGAAGTCACCCAAGCAGTAAAGGCATCCTTAAAATTCGGGTGTGTGTCATAACCATGAAGCACTGCATTTAACAAAAGATCTGCACTTTCGTACTCTTCGAAAAACGGATCAATCCTTGCTGCGACAAAATTCAAGGATATGACCGAACACCAGTTCGAAAGAAATTTATTGAAGTGTTCGGTGACGAAGGTCGTTTCCATATTAGTCCTTGCAGTCCTCCTGTGTTTGTTGGATCGGGATAGTGACTGTGAAGGTAGTGCCTACTCCAACCGTACTTTCTGCATGGATTGTCCCATTGTGCTTCCGGATGATTCCGTAAGAGATGGAGAGTCCAAGGCCCGTGCCCTCTCCTACCGGTTTTGTGGAAAAAAATGGATCAAAGATCTTCTTCATATTCTCAGGGCTAATGCCGCACCCGTTATCTTGGACCGAGATGGATGCACGCCCATCTTCGGTCACATGGGTACTGATTGTAATCTTACCGCCGGCCTCGGGCATGGCTTGCGCCGCATTCACAAGTAGGTTCACAAAGACTTGATTGAGTGGCCCTGGGAAGCAGTGAACCGGAGGCAATTCCCCGTATTCTCTCTGTACATCGCACTTATATTTGAGTTGGTTCGCAACTAATCGCAGCATGTTTTCGAGCTGCTCGTTGATGTCTATAGCCTTAAAGACCTCCTGGTCTAAGTGGGAGAAACTTTTTAGGCCAAGGACAATTTCTTTAATTCGCTTAATCCCAAACCTTGTTTCTTCGAAGATGTCTTTTGTGTCTTTGAGTATCCTAGAGAAGTCATCTTTTTTTCTAATTTCATCGATCTCACCAATGGACTTTTCCAGTATTCTTTGGTCTTTTCTAACAAACGAATGAAGCAGTCGCTCGTGAGTAGTGAGAAGCGTTTGTGCGATATTGGAATAATCTTCGAGCGTTGAAATGTTGCTATCCACGTATGCGAGAGGGTTATTGATTTCATGTGCCACACCAGCAGCCATCATCCCCAAAGAGGCCATCTTTTCTGAGTGAACCAACTGAGCCTGTTGTTCTTTCAGCTTCTCGTTTACTTGATTTAATGCACGGTTCGTTGTGATCAGACTTTGAAGTGTGTCCTGATAAGAAACTGCAAGATCGAGTTGCATTTGATCGTAATAGAAGTGGCAATCTATAGATCCAAATCCGAGGTCAACGGACTGCATGCCTGTGAGCAGCTTAGGATATTGAATCTTTCCGAAGTAGACCCTAGGCGCTGTAATTGTGAGCTTGTCAAAAGTAAGCGTCAGGATTTGAAGTGTTGTCCCGACAATGATGTTTAAGGCTTCTGTAATCGCACCAAACTGGTCGATGCGGAGCTTTTCATTTGGATTGCTGAAGAGTTCATCGGAAAGGCCGCTTCTTCGAATTGCCTCCGTCGCAGTATCTTCATCTAGCGCCAAGATAAACTCACCATAGACCAGCCCAGTAAAGTAGACCGAAACAAAAATAGATCTTTGACTTTGCAGTGAGTCACTCAGGGCGGTGATGCTGCTCGCCTTTCCTGGAGATTGAAGTAGACCGTTAAAGATTGCAGCTGTTTCTTGTGCAAACCGTTCTGTGACGTCGGAGGTGATTTTTTTCTGAGCTTCGTTGTTTTCCATTTTTTGTCCTTGGGCTTACTGAAATCTCTTCAAGACTTCGTTCAGTTGCTTTTCAAGGGCACCAGAGCTCGTGAGATCAGATTTGGAGATAAAGGCCTTTGCTCCAAGTCTGAGACAATCTTTTTCGATCTCTGGATCCGCAAGGCCCGAGATCATGATGACCTTTGCGTGAGGTGAGTGTTTCAGGATGGCCTCAAGGCATTCCTTGCCGCTCATGTTGGGCATGGTGACATCCATTAAAGTGAAATCAGGTTTGGTAGAGAGGAAGAGAGATAGCCCTTGGACGCCATCCTCGCCGTATCCTGCGACTTCATGGCCCGCACGCTCTACAATTTTTCCGAGCAAGGTGCGGAGTATCTTGCTGTCGTCGATGAGAAGTATTCTGGCCTTCATGTCCATTTCCTTTTCTAGCGAGTGACCGCTATTCCTGACTAAAATAATAATATAACGAAGTGCATTAACCTGTCAAACCGACCAAGCCTTAATTTCAGACAAATATGCTAAGTAATTGAAATTATTGGGCAATAATGTTAAGAGTAACTCATGTTCTTGCATTGTCATGAAAGTCAGGTTCTCAAGCTTGACCAATTAGGTTCTGTAGGACTACTCTAAAGGGGTGGCAAATGGGACAGATCATCTCGACCAATTCCTAACGACGGGGCAGGCCGCTCGCTACTGTGGTGTTAACTTTCGTACGGTGATTCGGTGGGTTCAGCGGGGGCAGCTCGAGGCCACTCGGTTGCCCGGTCGCGGTGATCATAGGATCAGCGTCGAAAGCCTCATTCGGTTTATGCAACAGAATGGCATGCCCTTGCCCGACGAATGGTTAGCGGCAAAAAAGGTGTCTGGCCCGCGAAGAGTCTTGATCGTTGAGGATGATCTGCCGTTTGCGCATTCATTAGAGCGGATCCTCCGCTTAGCGGGATATGAAACTCAAATTGCGTTAGGAGGGTTTGAAGCCGGTCTTCAGATCGCTTCGTTTTCTCCGGACGTGATGACTTTAGATATCCACATGGCCGGTATGGACGGGATAGAGGTTTTGAAGGCCCTGAGCAGGAATGATCTGCTGCAAAAAAAGACTAAAGTGATGATTGTTTCCGGAGATGTTTCGGGTCGAGTTCAGGAGGCGATGAGTTTAGGTGCTGCGGGTTTTGTCGCAAAACCTTTTCAAAGAGAAGAGCTGCTTAAGGCCTTGGATGGTCTGGTTCATACAATATAAGGAGTATTATGGAAAACACTTCGAACGCAGTGACGATTCTTGTGGTTGAGGATTCAACGCTTCTGTGGAGTTCTATGAAGCGTGCGATTCGTACGATTGCCCCCCATGCTCGGGTCGAGTGTGTGGGAAGCCTTGAAGATAGCTTTGAGTACCTGCAGGCGAATCGTCCCAATTTGATCATCTGCGACTACTTTCTCCCGAATCTGAGATTCGGCCTTGAATTGTGGGAGCATCCTGCAATTCAAAGCAGCGGAATTCCCTTTTTGCTGATGTCAGGGATGGGCACGGAGTCATTTCTCAGTTTGATGAAAGAGAAGAATGCTAGGGAGTGTCCGCCCTTTCTTCCAAAACCCTTTCACCTAGATCGGTTTGCTCAAACAGTGGAGCATCTCCTGGCGCTCAATGATGAGAGGGTGGCAGCATAAATGCCGCAAAGCCGATCCAAGAAGCTAGACCAGAAGGATGAGTTTCACCTCATCGCCTCCCAGCAGCAGCTCATTCAGTCTGAAAAACTTGCTTCCATCGGCATGATCGCAGCAGGTGTCGCGCACGAGATCAACAATCCACTGGGTTATGTTCAGTCCAATCTAGAGACGCTCAAGATCTATCAGGATAAGATGCTGCAATTTGTGGGCGAAGTGCGGACTTTAGTAGCAGACCTGGGTAAAGAGGGTACGAATGCGACCAGCACAAGACTTCATGGCGTCCAGGTCCTCCTGAACGATCCGGACTTTAACTTCGTTCTTAAGGATCAAAGCATACTTGCAGAGGAGTGCTTAATTGGTGTTTGCCGAATATCAGAAACAATCCGAAGCCTCAAGGTCTTTACAAATGTTTCCACTGAGACCACTCAGGAAACGGACATTCATGAGTGTATTGAGGCGGCACTTCGAGTGGCTGCAAATGAATTAAAGTACAAGTGTGAGGTAGTCAAAGAGTTTGGAGTAGTGCCCAAAATGATCACTGATACAGGCGCGTTACTGCAGGTGCTCATGAGTCTTTTGATCAACGCGGCTCATGCAATTGAAAAACGCGGACGCATTGTGATCCGGACTAGCTTAGAAAAAAAATTTGTCAGGGTAGCGATTGCAGATAATGGGGTTGGAATTAGTGACGAAAATCTAAAGGAGCTCTTTAAGCCCTTCTTTACGACAAAGCCCAAAGGGCAAGGAACTGGCTTGGGTCTTTCCTCTTCGAGGGCAATCTTGGAAAAACTAGGCGGAGAGATCTTAGTGGATAGTTTTTTAGGGCGTGGAAGTACTTTTACGGTGCTGATTCCTGAACGACAACGACCTTAAAGGATGAGTTGCAGTAGAATAGCCACGTTCGGATGATTCAGCAGCCTAGGGGCAGATGGCGAGCAGAGTGGCTCATAAGTTCGGATACCAAATGGTCCGCTCTTGCGGACCTCAATCTAGTCAAAACCGCTAGTGCGGCTGCACTTCTGTGGCTAGTTTTTGATCGACAATATATCTGCAAATCCTGTGTTCAATCGAAGTGCCATTCTCCCATTCTTCTAAGGGCTTCGTGTACATGGAGGTCTCCGCTATTCTGGGTGAAAGGTCAATCAACGCGTTAGCCAAAGAGTATGATCTGCCCGCATTCGAGCTGATCTGTTGGGCGAGCTCTTGCGCTCGACCGTGAAGGATTACCGCTAGCGCATCACCAATTGGGGCGAATGCTAGGTTGCCCGAAGATTCTAACAAGGCCTTTGTATCCCGGATATTTTCGCTAAGATTCCGAAGGACGCGGCTTTCTTTAGGTCTGCGCTGAAGGCGCTTCATATTTGCAAATATCCCTGCAATCAATTTGGACTGTAACTTCGGCAGGCCTAGCCCTTCAAGTTGAAGCACTAAATTCGGAACCCGCAATTCGTCGGCATGAAGCGATAGGACGTCTAAGTATCTAAGCACTACCCCCTGTCCCTCATCTCTAATTTCCGCATGTCTTCGTCGTCTAGTTTTCCCGAGCGCGTACCTTTTAAACATGGGATGTTGAAGTGCATTCGCGAATTCGATATACCAATGAGACTCGTCCACATCGTTAGCAAAACTCTTTGGCAAAGCGGAATACGCCACCATAAACTGAGATTTCAATCCCTCGCCAATTTCCTCCTCGGTTGCTCTGAGGAAGGTCTTTTTTTCCTCTGTCTTTTCAATTCTTTTTCTGAGGTTCTGTGTTTGTTCTAGACTGAGGAGTAGTCCTTTCTGGGTGACGCTCGGATCCTCATCGGAGTTGGGCTGGATCTTCGAGAGTACGCTCCAGATCGATTCTAAGGTGGGCGCTAAAGTGACCTCTTTTCCTTCAAACCCATCCGCAAATACATTCTGGATCCGTTTTCGATTGATGAGTGAGTTGAGTATTGCTGGATCAGTTGGAATCAAAAATTGACTGCCAGGACCTTTTTCACTAAGAACCAAGATGACTGCGCCCAAAATTGGACGCACCTGGCTCGCCTGTATTCCAAGGCCGGTTACTGTATGAATAAAGTAAGTGGCCCCTGAATTCGGTTGTTCGTTATCAGTGCCAGATGCCACGACCTTCCTAACTTGTGCATAGCCCAGGAGCTTCCCCGTTGCAGTATCCTCGATAAAAAAGACTGTCTCGTCCGGGTGAAGTGGGGAGTAAGTGCAGGAGTCTGTACTGCAGTCATTCCCCGCGAAGCCGCGTAACAATGCAAGCCACATCGGGACTTCAATGAGTTTAAAATTCCATGGATTCCTAAGTATGTCCTGGTCTTTAGGATGAGGGATTCTCAATGCGCCAACTTGTTCTTTTGCGATTTTTGCGATTCTCCGTGCGAGTAAGCGTGCGATTCTAAAATGGGACTCAGCAGAGATTCCCCAGCTTTTAGGTATGTGCTTTGCGAGGAGACTTGGGTGGCGGAGAGTGCTGATGACCTGGATTGGATCTTCCACGAGGTCCTTATCGGAGAATGAGGAAAGTACCCGGTGAATGAGGTCCCATGCTAAGGCTGTCTCCATTTCGAAGTGCGCCTTGAATGCCGCCAAATCAGGATCAAGTAGATAGCCCAGCCTGTGTTCATCGTCGCGTTTCTTAAAAATCTGTCTTTCCTCATCTGAGAGATTCCTGACAAGACCTTCCAGAAGGTCATAAGAATTTCTGTTGGTCCGAGAGTAACCTGAGGCCATCATTTCGATCGAAAGCGCCAGCTTCGAACTTGCCTCTACGGAGCTTGGACCCGAAATCGCCTTGAGCTTCCGCAGGGACTCGATATCCACACGAGTCGGTTGTTCCGGGGACATTCTCATTTCATGTTCGATCAGAGGTTTTTTTAGGTCTTCAAGATGCGGGACAGAGACTTGCGGGTAGTGCTCAGGAAAGCTTAGCGATAGTGCATGAATGAGCATTGTGTACCCGGCGAAACGTGTGAGGACTGGCGCTTGAACGTAAGGAGCTGGATCTGAAAACTCTGGCCACCGGTGGGCTATTGTTGCGCGGCTAGCAATCATTCCGGCGATCGCATCAGCGGTCCAGGAACCTTCTGCGCGGCTGGGTGGATTTGTTGGTTTGGATAACTCGGTTTGGGATCGCGCAAGGATGGGCGCACAGAGCGCGAGCACCAGTGGGAGAGCGCAGATCCTAGCAAAACGCATGGGTTGGAAACTAATCTAATCCAGACTAAAAGAGTACAAAATAATGTTCTTACGCCTTGGTCAGGGCAGCGCCCCTCACTGATGTCCCTGGATCCAGTCTCTATATAGCTTGGCGCTCGGGCGAGGCGTGGTTTGAAATGTTAAAAAGTCCGTCTCAAACAAACCAAACCTGGGTTCATAGCCGTGAATCCACTCGAAGTTATCCATCAAACTCCAGTGACAATAACCTTGGATGGGTAGTTTAAATTTTCGGAGTGCCTCAACTACGTTGAGATGATCTAACAGAAACTTTTGCCGTTTTCTATCTGCCGCATCAGCGACACCATTTTCAGTGATGAAGATTGGGATCGAGTGTCCACGGGCCTTCTTTACCTTTTGATCATATTGCGTCACTGCAGAGACCAGTCCGTCTGGACGGGATTTCCAGGCATGAGGATCGTAGAGGTCATTGCGGATTGAGTCTGGGTGGCGGCTTGATTGAAAAAGATCTGAGGCGCTAATTTCGCTTACGGTGTAGTAATTGATGCCTGCAAAGTCTTGTGTGCCAGCGACGCCCTTGAGCGCTTCTTTCAGCGATGCTTGAGTCGGGACTTCAATCCGAAGCCACCCGGTTTCAACAGCATCGATCCAAGCCCAGCTCCACGCCTGTTCTAGCTTCTTCGCTAGGTAATTATTCAAAGGAAGCTCAGACGTCCCACGCATAGGACGGATGTGTTGAGCGACACCAATACTGCTGACTTTTTTTAATTCTTTATCGAGCGAGTGAAGTTCACGGTAGGCTGCAGCATGAGCGAGGAGCATTCCGCGCAGCACGGGCGCAACTCCCGCTAATTTCCGCTTTTCTTGCGGAGGCACACTGCCTGAGAAATATCCCCCTATGGCATGGACCATAGGTTCATTAAAGGTGATGAAGTAAGTCGCCATCGGAGCGATTCGCGAGCGTACCAGTTTAGCAAAACGGGCGAATCGGGCTGCAGCTAGTGGATGTTCCCAGGCACCAAGCTTGCGGAACCAATTTGGAATCGTGAAGTGCGAAAGGGTGATCATCGGCTCGATGCCTGAGGCCTCTAAGTCCCTGATAAATTCCTGATACCTGAAGATAGCGGCCTCGTCATATTGGTTGGGTCTCGGCTCGATACGGCTCCATTCGATAGAAAACCGGTACATGTTCACACCCAAATAGCGAAGGTTGTCGAGGTCGCGAGTGAGGCGATTCCAGGAATCTGCTGCACAAGAGGAGTTTTCTTTACGTGCGATAGTTCCTGGTTTTTGTTCAAAGGCCCACCAATCGCTATCAAAGTTTTCGCCTTCAATCTGATGGCCTGCTGTTGCGACGCACCATTTGAAGGGAGAGGCCGCAGCTGCCGAGAGTGCTATCGATGATGCACAGAGGAAGGTCAGAGCGATGCACTGAAGTCTTATCAGATAGATTTTTACGGTCATCGTGGTGGCAGTTTTATGCTAGTGGGGAGGTTCTGCCAAAGAAAAAGGACGGGGCAGGGCCCTCATGTCCTCTGATCTCGTTGATTGACAGTTTTTGTCTGAAAATGATTGAATACGCAAGATGCGATTATTGCTGATTGTTGCGGCGATTTTTTTAAGCGTTCATCCTCGTGCCTTTGCGGATAATCATCCAAGACAGTCCCAAAGGGTTCAGCGCATCTGTAGTTTTTCATCAGAGGGTGCGTCTTCCTACTTCAGTGAAATTTTAAATGAGACTGGCACAGCGATGAAATGGCTGTCGGTTGTAGAGGCCATGCCGACTGAGATGCGTCTTGCCTTTGCGCGTGAGTTGGTCGGCAAAAAGTCTGGGCTTGATTGGGTGACGAAGTGGAAAGAATCAAAACATTGGCGTCGCGTCGTTGTCCAAACACTCAATAGCGTTGAAAGACTTTGGGATGGCGTCGAGGCTTCACTTAAATGGCCAATGCAGGGGGAATTGCAGGCCTGGCGGGCAGCAATACAGCATGAATCTGGTTACGGCTTCATTGAAGGGACTATCGCTATCGCTTCCATCAGCGTGCTTGCTTTGCCGGAAGAAGAATTGAAAACAATCGTCTCGAACTGGCCGAGCCATGTAGATAAGCCGTTCGTCGTCGTCGTAGGTGCATCCATTGCTTTGGGCGCGGTGGCCGAGTGGCTCTTTGGTGCGGGATTCTTCGGAATGATTCCGCTCACTTTATATCCACGTTTCTTCAGTTCAGCTATTGAAGAACATCTATCTTTGAAGTCTTACGGCAGGGTGCTTCAATCCTTAAGTGATTGGGCAAAGCATATGAAAGTCGATGGAGCGCAAACCCTGACTCCGGTAAGCTCCGCGTCCTTCGAAGTTCAAATGAAAAGGATCCGCACTGAGGGGCTCGGAGGTTTATCGAAGATCGATCTTGCACGCGTTGCTCTTGCGGAGTACTGGGTGCTTGAAAGGGATGTTGCAACGTTACTGCAGAGGCAAAATAGATCGCGGTTTGAGCAAGAAGATCTTGGAAAACGCATTCGCCAGTACAGTGTAAATGTTCTCTATGCAGCTATGAATGCCGCTTCTACTTCATTTAGGATGACCGGGACAATGAGCGAAAAGCAATTGTGGGCTGACCTTTCAAAGACCTTGCATCAGCGACATCAGGCGTCTGTTGCCCTGCTTGAGCGATTTATAGAAGAGTCATTCTCTATAGGCGCTCGCGCCCAGTTCCTAGAAACCATTGGTCTAGGAGTAGTGCGTCCTAAAGTGGAATTACCCCTGGTTGAATTCTTCAATCTTCCGGTGGTCTTAGTGATGACATCAGGCCTTGAGATCGAAGGTACACTCTTTCGGGCGATTGCCGATAAGTATGGAAACCCCGCATATGTGCAAACCATTGGCCCGAGCAGACTTTTGGATAGGAAAGAGTTTATTCCAGGACAAGGATTTGAGCAGCATGTCGGCGGTTATGGAACCCCGGTAGGACGGCTGCGGGACCGAAGTCTGCTTGAGGAACTGTCAGATTCACAACTCGGCGACAAGGGAATCGTGCCAGGTGAGAGGGTTAAACTTGAATTTCAATCTGGAGTAATCGTAGAAGGAGTGGTGACAAGCTTCACCCGCTCTCAAAAAACAGGTCGCCTAATTCTAATAACCTTTGAAGACTGTAAAGCGACTTTTCAAGGGGAGCACTTATTTAAACCATCGTCACGCTATGACATGGGTGTAGGGACGGGGCTAGAGAGCATTTGGAATAAGGCAGAGTTTCAAGAAGAATAGACCTATTCCTGTTTGTCCAAGTGGAGAACATGAGGCCCAGTGCCGCAAACGATTAGGTCACACTTCTCATGCCAAGCAAGACCTTCTGGACATCTCCTTTGTGTTTGAAAGTGAGCACGAGGAGATAGGGAGCCAGAAAGCTAATCCCTGCGACAAAGGCAATCACACTGAGTGTTAGCCCCTGAGGCGAAAATCTGTTTCGCCATCCGGTCCAAAGTGCAGAAAGCATGAGCATGAAGGTGAAGTCGAGGTTGAACTGTCCCGGCCAATTGAGTGCCAGTATATCTGAAAAAAAGATCTCAAAAAGATTCCATCCGTGGTTTGTCCCAACGGCTAGGGTGTATCCAAGAATGACAATGGTCTGGAGGACTAGGAGTACTTTGAATGGCTTCATTGCTCTGATTTATATCACTTATTCAGACCGCTTTCATCCAGGTGCAACAAGAAGTATCCCTAAGCTTCTGTTGAGAAGAACGAATACAGCGTATCAATAAGTATGCGCGTTTTGCGGAGTCTCTTTTTTCTTGCTGGGGTCCTGAGCGGTTGTGCTAATCCGACTGTCGCAGTAGATTCGGACATCAAACGCTTTAAGGCGGAGCACAAAGATCAGATCCAAAAGATTGTAGGCAGACATGGGACCCTGGGTTACGCGTGGAGCGGTGACCCTAAGAAACGCCCCGTCGTCTTTGTTCATGGATCCCCAGGTTCGTGGGAGGGCTGGAGTCATTTCTTACTGAATCCAGAGCTTCAAAAAGATTTTCATCTGATTGCGATCGATAGACCTGGCTACGGAGAGAGTCGTCCCGGTATTGCTGTGCCTTCGCTGAAAGCGCAGGCGGCTGATGTGCTGGAAGTGCTCCAGGTCAATCAGAGTGATAAGCCCGCGATCTTGGTTGGCCATTCCTTTGGTGGTCCAGTGATCGCAAAAGCCGCGATGGATGCGCCACATCGAGCAACCGGCCTGGTCTTTGTTGCAAGTTCTGTTGACCCAGACTTAGAGACGACCAAGTGGTTTCAGTATCCCGCGCAGTGGTGGCCGATTCGAGTTCTGATTCCATCCGCTCTGCGCGTCTGCAATGAAGAGATTCTTCCTCTCAAAGGGGAGCTTAAATCCATCCTTCCAGACTGGAAGAGCATTCAGGCTCGGAGTGTGTTGATTCAAGGTGAAGAGGATGACCTTGTTCCGCCTCAGAATCAGGATTTCCTAGTGAAGCATCTGGAACCAAAGACGATTTTAAAAGTCATTCGTGTCCACGGTCTCAATCATTTTGTGCCCTGGAAACGCCCCGATTTAATCATCGATGCGATCCGAGTCGTGGACCAGGAGTGACGTCAAAATAGAAGATCTTCAAAAAAGGCACCGATCGGAAGTTCATCGTGAACGATTTGAATCTCTAAGATCCAGAGGTGTGCGGATGGATGGAAGTGAAGATTTGGAATGCCTTCTTTTGAATATCTATGGTGAGGGAAGTCTCCGATTCTGTGACCGTCGACATCAACCAGCAAAGAATAGCCTAAGCTTCGAGAGCGATTTTTTAAGTACTCGTATATTTCTGGCCCAGTCCATTGGTTATTGCGCCAGGAAGATTTTGTTTCCGAAAAAAGTTGCCGCACAGTTTGTCCACAGTGCTCGGCAATTTCATTTTCACCAAATACAAAAGAGTCTCCAACGTCGCCCTCAAATTTAACCCCCGTTCTTTCGTGACTCCAGACGGGACCAATATCAATGTAGACTGGGTCATTCTTTTTTAGCCTGTGATCGTCGCTTAAGGGATCTGCATAGGTGGACTTCGTGCCGATGCCAAATCTGACATAAGGCTGATGCCAATGTGTTTTCACTCCAAGTTCTAAGAAGGATTGAATGATGATCTTCCGCGCTTCCACCTCGGAGATGCCTTCAACGAGGATTTTAGGTTTGATCAGATCAAGTGCTTCCCAGCTTTTCTGTCGTGCAAACAGGACCCCTTCCATTGTTTCGGCTTGAGAAAGATTTGGATGCGTGGCCTCAGTGGATGCATTCATCAGGGGCATGTTACACGACCGTAAGAGCTTTGAGTACTTAAGTCCCACAAGTCGTGTAGGGGACTTTCTCATGCGGGAGTGGGGGGTTTTTAAAGCCCGCCCCGTCTTGGGTGAGTTCAACCATGGGATGAGTGATTGCCGCGTGGAAATCCGTAAGCATCTTTCTATCTCCAGCTAGAACTGCATCGATCGCTTGTTTGATGAAGTGCGTGCGCGGGATAATGCGAGGGTTAGAGCTTTGCAAGCGCGTCAATGTGTCTGGTTTTTTGCTCGTGCGCGCAAGCCACCGCGTGGTCCACGCAGTGCTGACTTTTGGGCCAGGGCCTTGGCCCAGTACAAGGTCCTCAAGCGCTAGAAACGAATTTGTGAAGTCTGCGCTATTAGACTCCATCTCTGATAAAAAATCCTTGGCTAAAGTGCAGTCGTCTGTGTCCGAATGCGCAGGACTGATCCCAAGCTTTGATTGAAACAATCGAAGCCACTCTGAATCATAAATCGTATTGAATTGATCTAAAGCCTCTTTGGCCTTTTGACGCGCATGGTCCTGGTCGCCATCGATGAGCGGGAGTAGGGCTTCTGCCAGGCGGTACAGATTCCAAAGTGCTATGTGGGGTTGGTTTTCATAGGCATAACGCCCGTTTTGATCGATCTGGCTATAGACCTGGTCAAAGTGGAATTCATCCTGAAATGCGCAAGGGCCGAAGTCGATGGTTTCCCCGCTGATGGTCATATTGTCGGTGTTCATCACACCGTGAATAAATCCAATACTCATCCAAACAGCGATCAACTTCGCCTGTGATTCTACCGTCTTTCTTAACAGGTCTAAGGCAGATACATCCTTGTTCCTCAAGTGGCGAACACCCGTGAACTGAAGTAGCTCTTTCACTAACGACGCGCCACCCTTTGCAGCAGCAAACTGAAAGGTGCCGACTCGTATGTGGCTTCGGGCTTTTCTGATGAGGACGGCTCCGGGTTCAGGGCGTTCGCGCTGAACAGTTTCACCCGTCGTTAGGACCCCTAAAGATCGTGTGGTCGGAATGCGCATCGCGTGAAACCACTCGCTGATTAAAAATTCTTTCAACATGTAGCCCAGCTGCGCACGGCCGTCTCCGCCACGCGATAGAGGTGTGCGGCCTGAGCCTTTTAACCCGATGTCAAAGAGGTCACCATTCTTGGCATGGATTTCTTGAAATAAAAGCGCTCGTCCATCGCCTAATATATTCCAATGCCCAAATTGATGTCCTCCGTAGGCTTGAGCAATGCTTGAAGAATTTTCTGTATCCGCAATTAAGCGTATCCATTCGCGTGGGGGAAGTTCAGTACCATCAAATGATCCGATGACCCATTCTAAAGCAGGAAATTTGTGGACATTTGCGGGCGCCCAAAGCGTTTCGGGAAGCGTGGTGTAGGAGAGTGGTGAATTCATAGCAGGAGGGGCCTTTATGGTAAGTAGGATAATACAAATGGGGTTAAGATAAATGCAGCAAATGAACCATGGAATGTCCCCGCAAATGGTCAGTCTTTACGGTGAGGAAAGTGCGGCGAGCGTTTATCAGCGGCTGGAAGAAATTGATCCCGTGTTAAACGACATGGTGCAGAGAATTGCCTATGACTACTTTTGGGCGCTGCCGGGGCTGAGTGTCTCGGAAAAGAGTTTTGTGACGATTGTTTCCCTGCTGGCCACAGAGAAGTCAGAGCAAATCCAGATTCATCTGCAAGGGTTCTTAAACACAGGGGGTGCGGTCCTAACGTTAGGGCACATCTTGAAGATCTTAAGCGAAAAAGACAGCTCCCTGAAGGACAGTGTGCATGAGCTTTTTGATAAGGGCCGAAAGCTGGTCCTAGATACGGCCGCTCCTTGTCCTGAGGATCTTGCGATAGAAGTGGCTATTCTCTCTCATTCGGCAAGAGGGGAGTTGCACCTTCTTGAAGCAGAGATCAGAACATATCTCATTCGGGGATATGATCCAGAGCGCTTGCGATGCTTCTTTCGGCATCAAATCGCGTACTGCGGATTTCCAACTGGGATGAATGCGCTTGCAGTACTTGGGTCGAGTATCCAGGCACCATTGCTCGATTCGATGTGATTTTTAAGATCTGAAGGCCCGACGATTGGATTTCTACCCTGCCTTGGCATACAATCGGGTGATCCAATGGGCCATTGTGAAAATCTACTCAGTAGCAGACCTATGTTAATCCGGAATCCTACACCGTCAGAATCTCAGATTCTCATGAACCTTGCTGAAGCTACCGGCGTCTTTCAGCCCGATGAAGTGACTGAACTCTTAGGATCAACCTTGTCGAGTTTTCATGCCGGTACGCTCGGAGATCAACACCAAATTAAAGTAGCAACGCAAGAGGGTACGGATCATATTCTTGCCTGGTCGTATTTCGCCCCATCTCAGTATGCGAGCGGCGTCTGGGATGTTTGGTGGATTGGCGCACACCCTGAAGTCCACGGCCAAGGAGTCGGGCGTCAGATGCTCGCATTGATCGAGAGTGAAATTAGGACCCAAGGAGGGCGAGTGATCGTGATTGAAACGAGTTCATTGCCCCCGCTCGAGCGAGCCAGGAAATTCTATCCGCGCAGCGGCTATAAAGAATGTGGGAGAATTGCCGACTTTTATGGAATAGGGGACTCCAAAGTCATATTTGCTAAAACTTTATGAGGTCTGACTCTAAATCCCAAGTAACGAGACGAACGTTTCAATCTTTTCTTCCTGGGACTCTTTTGTTGCATTGAGTTCTAAGCAAAGCCCCGCATTAAAGGTCAGGATCAGATCTGTGCATTTTTCAGGATTGCCAGAAAACTCTGTGGCGCGAATGTTTTTTGTGAGCAGTGTTTTTATCTTTTTGAAATGCGAC
Source organism: Pseudomonadota bacterium (assembly GCA_027486675.1). Taxonomy (GTDB): domain Bacteria; phylum Bdellovibrionota; class UBA1018; order UBA1018; family CAIMNF01; genus JAIXOQ01. The sequence goes on along the minus strand of JAIXOQ010000017.1, from coordinate 173,898 downwards.
TGAATCATGTCTTTTGCTTTTTCAGGTAAGATAGCAAATTCACGTACAGAGTTCGCTACAAAACAGCCCCGTTGGCCTGAACATGATTTTCCGAGCTTTAAGAACTCTAAGAGATTCTTTTTTCCCAAGGGCTTCGTGGTTAAGAGCTCAATCACTCCCCCGGTTTGAATGTAGTGTTCGATGCTGGCTGTAAAGATATCGTCTTTATCTAAGAACTCAGTGTAGAGGCTTGATTTATTCACCCCAGTGCATTTCTCAATATCGGACAGAGTGGTGTCGGCTAAGCCCTTTTGCCAAAATGCTTGAGTTGTCGCGTGAAGCACAGCATCGCGATCATAGATTTTTGGGCGTCCCATAGATATGTAGCTTAGCATAAAAAACCATATGGTTCAAAAAAGACTTGCCAGTCACTTTGGTTCTCTGTAATTTGAACCAAACGGTTCAAAAAAGGAGAACACATGAAACTTAAAGGTAAGATCGCATTAGTAACAGGTGGAAATTCAGGTATTGGGCTCGCAACAGCAAAGATGTTTAAGGCAGAAGGCGCCCAAGTCATTATCACAGCAAGATCGCCAGAGACTTTTAAAGTCGCCAAAACAGAGCTCGGTGGACAGTTTGATGTGGTTCAAACCGACGTTAGTCAGCCAAAGCAACTGACGGCACTTTATGCACATATTAAGACCACCTACGGCGGGTTAGATGTTCTCTTTGCGAATGCAGGCGTCGCTCTGTTTACTCCAACTGCTGAAGTGACGGAAGATTTCTTTGACAATCAGTTCAATACGAACGTCCGAGGTCTCTATTTTACTGTGGCTCAGGCTCTTCCGCTGCTCAACAAAGGAAGTACGGTAGTTTTAAATGCTTCGACCGTAAGCGTAAAAGGCATGGCTGGCGCGTCTGTTTATGCAGCTACAAAAGCAGCTGTTCGCAGTCTTGCACGCTCATGGACTGCAGAGATTCCTGTAGAAAATGTACGTTTCAACGTCCTGTCTCCAGGTCCTATTGAGACGCCAATCTATGGAAAAATGGGGATGCCTGCAGATCAAGTGGCTGGATTCTCAGAGCACATGAAGTCTATCGTTCCCGCACATCGTTTCGGTAGCGCTACAGAGATGGCGAAAGTAGCGCTCTTTCTAGCAAGCGATGATTCGAGCTATATTGCAGGGTCTGACATCCTTGCCGATGGTGGATTCGGAAACGTTTAGGCTCTCCTTCTTTAGCAGCACTCCAGAGAGACTGCGCCGTATCTGAAAATCTCATAGCCCCATCGTGGAAACGGTGGGGCTATTTTTGTTAGGGGTCACGAAGGATCGAAACTGGATTGCACAACAAGGACGAGATGATTGGCGTTTCCTCCTTGGGCTCCGCATTTTAGGATTAATATTATCCATGCTGAAAATCGTAGTTCTTGACCGAAGAACAATCTCGCTTCCTGAAGACTCTTGGGACCCTCTTCGGACTTTAGGTGCCATTAGCGCCTATGAGCACACATCAGATTCCGAAATTCTTACCAGGATTGAGGATGCGGACATTGTGATTACCAATAAGGTAATGCTCAACGAGCAAACTCTTCATGACGCAAGTAAACTGAAATACATTGGTGTATCCGCGACCGGATTTAACTGCATTGATGTGAATGCTGCGCGCAGAAGTGGCATCGCAGTCACAAATGTTCCGAGATATAGCACTGCTTCTGCTGCCCAACATACTTTCGCTTTGCTCCTTGAGCTCACGAATCATGTGGGGATTCATGCTGCAAGTACGCGATCCATGGACTGGTGTAGAACGGCAGACTTTAGCTATTCACTAGCGGCCTTGACCGAGTTGTCCGGAAAGACTTTGGGAATTGTAGGACTCGGGCAGATAGGAAAGGCTGTTGCCAGAATTGCATTGGCATTCGGGATGCAGGTCATCGCAAGTCACACCCATCCTGAACGTGATGCTATGGATGGCGTTCGCTTTGTCAGTTTAAAACAATGTTTTTCAGACTCGGATATTGTTTCTTTGCATTGTCCTTTGACTTCCACGAATCAAGAATTTGTTAATAAAGACCTAATTGCACTCATGAGGCCTTCAGCCTTCTTTCTAAACGTCAGTCGGGGCGCTTTAGTTGCTGAGGAAGATCTTGCGGCTGCTTTAAATGAAGGCAGGATCGCGGGCGCGGCCCTAGACGTCCTATCATTCGAACCACCGCGCGATGGTAATCCCCTGTTGCGCGCAAAGAATTGTTTGGTTACGCCTCATATTGCGTGGGCCACATTTGAATCAAGAACGAGGCTCCTCGCGGAATTGACTGAAAACCTACTTGCGTTTCTTCGAGGGGAAAAACGAAATAGGGTGGATTGAGCTACGAATGAGCCCCCCCCCCTTTGCTGGTGCAGTTTGTAAGTGTTTAGAACTGAGACAGAAGTTCCTTCGCCTCTGATTTCTTCTCTTCGTCACCCGGCTCAGAAGACGGCAGATTGATCGCCTGTTGAAGCTGCTCTTTCGCTTCAGATGATTTTTTTAGCTTCTTCAACGCCTTGCCGTATTCCAATCGAATCTGCACCCAGTTTGGATACACCTTGATTGCTTCCGCCAAGTTTGTCTCTGCTTCTTGCAAATTTGCCCAGCCTAGTCCCATGGGCTTTCTCAATACCAGTGGAGTATCTGTCAGCTTCACATGCAACCGGCCCAACACGTAATGAGCAAGAGCCTTAGCATTTGCGTCCAGAGTCGAGGCTTTAGCTAACGCAGTTTCACAAGACTTCTTGACCTCAAGGGCTAAATCTTTGGATTCGATGATCCCCTTAAACAACGCGATCTTTCCAGCGGATATGGCGCGACGTACATGCGCCATTGCAAGATCTGGCTTCAATTGGATTGCCTTTTCCGAGTCCGAAAGAGATTCAATATAAAGCTGTTCTTGTTCCTTTGAACCTGACTTTAATGTGTCACCTTGAAATACCTTTGCACGCGATAAGCGCCACACCCATTCCGCGTTACTTGGGTCTTTATTGAGCTGTGCCTCAATTTCAGCACGCGCCTCAGTGAAGCGGCTCGCCTGGAGGTCGGCATCAACTTTTGCAAAAGAATTGGATGGGGCTGTTGGAGCGGACGCTACCGCTGATTTTTTTGCTGGTGCCGCATGTGCTGACAGAATGAACGTCAAGGAGAGTAAACTGAGAAAAATTTTCATACGATTGTGCCTTTCATTCGAGGTTTTCTTAGAATCGAAGTTGTAGACCTAAACGAGTAAAGAATGTGCGACCAGGCTCATAGCTGAACTGCGCTCCAGTATCGCTGTCGAGGGTAATTGCACGTCGCATCACTGTATAACCCGCTTCGAGCCCCAGATATGCACTTCCGCTCAATCTATAACGTAAGGTTGGCCCCATGAGTACATTCGCATATTGAAGCGTATCAAAGCCTAGAGCCTGCTCCCCAATTGCGTACTGGGATCCAGTGATACTAAACATGACGCCAAGCTCCCAATCTTTAGAGGGCAGAAAATAAAGTTCGCCGCGTCCCGGTAATAGCAAATCAAGCCAAAGGTCTTTTCCGATTATGCCGAGCGCGTGAAACAGAGGAAGGTAGAGGACTTTGCCGAAATTACTTGTTCTTGCAAATCCAACTCCAAGGGTCCACCGATCGTTCCAGATACGATCCCACAAAACAGAACCCTCCATGCGAAAGTGATCCCCGTTGATGCGAGTGTAATCGGTAAAAACTCCTGGGCGCCCCTGGATGATGATTGTGTCCCGCTCATTGATGGAATGAAGCCAGGTAACGATTGGCACTATCCAGCCGACGTTGCGCACGCCGGCAAGGCCAGGGGCGCCGTTGGTTTGGATAAAGCTATTGCGATAGGACAGAGCAACATTAAGGAGGTCAGCTCCGTCTTCATCTAGAAAGAATCTTTCGGCAGCATAAACTTCAGCGGCTTGAGCTTGCAGAGTTGGACTCGACGCCCCGTTGATCGATTCCAAGTCAGCTGAAGGCAGGGCTTCGACCCAAAGCGCTGCCCGATCCCTGAGCTGCGCAGAGGCAACCTGGGCTGTCCCGACCGATACTAAAATGATAACTACTAAGACGAAAAAAATATGTACACGACTTTGAGTGGGTCTCTTCGGGGTGTGTTTCATGCATTTTCAGAAGATCATAAAGCTGATTTGGAATCCAGCTCAGTATTCTTCTATAAATCCGTTTTTCTGTGCTCGCATCCCGAACCCAGTGAATGCAAGGGGGTGAAGCTGACGGACCAGCCGCTTGATAGATGGATCGCTGGTCACAGGAATTCGAAAGACTGGGCCAGAGACAATGATCGTTTGCCCCCCCCCCTCAGTTCACGAGGGCAAGGTCTCTGTGTTCCGAAGAGACGGGAATGATCCTGCGCGCCCGTTAGAAAATGGCTACTTCTTTTTCGCGGTGAAGAAGAACTAAAACGTTCTCGCCTTCGATTCATGCAATGGCGCCAAATGTCTAACACATCTTAAGGATGGTTTGGCCCCTAGCCCATTTCTGGGTTGTCCGAGGGCATGCTGAGGATGGCTGGCAGAATCCAATATGCTACAAAGCATGATCATGGAACTGAAGTCAGTTATTGCGCTTTCCGATCAGTGGTTGAAGATCAGTTGATGAGAATTGCTCGTGTAGTGTTTGTCGTGCTTTGCATGTTTTTGCCAAAGGAGGCTTGGGTGAGTGATTCAGTTCAAGGAAGCGCAATCTCAGAGGACAAATTGTTCATTATTCAATACGGCGATCCCATGCGTAGGGATTACGTCGATCCTGAGAAATCGGACCGCGAATTCAAACTTCGAGGCATACCAAACATTGCTCAGGCAGAGAAGATTCTACGGAATCTGATGCCATTTACTCAGAAGTTGAAAACTCGTTACGCTAAGAATCTCTACTCCTTGGAAGAAACCGACTATAGTCTCAACGCGTTTGAGCAAGAGCGGATCGATCATTACGCCAAAATGAGTGAGGATCCAGAATACGGCAGGAAAGCCTGCCAAGTAGATTTCAAACTAAAAGAAGAGTCATTGGGTCGAAATGAACTGATCTTCTCGCTCGCATTTGTGAAGCTTCCTGGACTTGATGAACTACTGGCGCTCAAAAAAGAGGTAATGCAGGAACTCAAAACTGCATTAAACGCCAAATAGAGATTTCAGAAATACACTGAATCAAAGATTAGGAGACTTAGTATAAGTACGTCGGTGATGACTGTAACTTTTAGAGCCCGTACTCCCGTGACCAAAGCTCTTCGCCAATTTTGTAAAGCTCGGAAGAGATCTCTTTGAGTTCCAGATCATTATTGTATTCGTGGAACTGAACCCGTTTGGCTAAATCCTGATAGTTGGGCGGTAACATGTGAAGCCGATCGCAGATGCCAGCAGTGGGATCGCGTTTTAGGAAGACAGCTTGGCCAATACCCGATAGCAAAATCCTCGCTGTGCACATGAGGCACGGCTCAAGGGTCGAAAACAAAATCAGATTATTCTTATCTACTACGGATGCAGCCGTTTCAACCGCTGAAATCGCAATCATCTCAGCATGCGCCTCGGAGCGGAATTTTGGTTTAAAGACCGCGTTCCGTCCGCGCCCGAGAATACGGAATTTAGAATCCGTTACTAATGCACCGACGCTATAATTTCCTTGCTCGCCCGCGAGTATTGCTTCTTCGATACAATGGCCCCATGCAATCTGTTCTACCGTTAAATCACTCCGAGCGCTGAAGTGGTCTAGCCTTTTGCGTAGCTCGTCAAGTTTGGCCTTCATAGACTAGAGGTTATCACTGCTTTGAGTTTGGATTTCAATCTTCGGTTTCATCCCAGTCTCAGCAAATCTAACTTCAGATTCTCCTAATGCCCAGTCCACTCCCAGTGCGCATTCTTTTGGTGGTAAATGGTTCCATCATGGTTGATCTCGAAATTAATCTTCCATTCTACGTCTGCTTCGGTATCGAGCCCTGCTTGATACGCAAGCTGGCGAGTTGCAAATCTCTTTTCGAGTGGACGCCCAGCATCACCGCCCACTTGTTTAAAGATCTACTGATACGCAAGCAATTCGCCGGTCGGAGTTGTTGCCACTTCGATTTCAGAAAGAAATGGTTCACCGATGAGGGGGTAATATGTTGAGTAGACCTCAGGCAAGTCTTCTTGAATGCGTTTAGCAGCCTCCAGAAAAATGGACTTGTAGTCACTGGGCAATCCGTTTGGGTTTCGCACCACATCAAAGCTGCGTTTGATCACGTGGTGTTTCGCATCATGATAGAAGGCAGCGTTGATGCGTTGATGGGGAGGCAGTGTATCCCATTCGCGGATCGATTGAATGAGTCCTGACGGAGGATCTGGGAACTCTTCGCACTTCACCATGTCTTTTAGGGTTATGGCCGTGGCTACCTGCGTGAGAACAAGTGCGAAGCCCACCATTAGGGTATTGATGAATCGATTCATTTCCTGAGTGCCCTTCTTTTTCCAGTGAGGTTCGTGAAGAACTAAGCTGCCTGTTCAGGATTGGTTCGACAATGATGAACAGCTAATTCTTGGTTTTTTTTTGAAAATGAGTGCGAGCGATGACTTGGGTGATTCCGCTTTCTCCTGTTGGCGTAACTTGTGCGGGTGGCTCAATACTCTTCATCCACTTGCCTCGAAGTCGGTATAATAATATCAGATGGAGAAAATTCTAATCAGCGCTTGTTTGCTTGGAGAAAAAGTTAAGTACCACGGTGGGCATGCGCTCTATGCCAATTCGACACTTGATCTTTGGAGAAATGAAGGGCGTCTTGTGATGGTTTGTCCGGAGGTTTCTGCAGGATTTGCGACGCCCCGGCCACCTGCCGAAATCGTTGGCGGCGGAGATGGTGCTTCAGTTTTAAATGATTCATAAAAAATAATCGAGGATACCGGCACTGATGTTACTGATGGATACATTCGGGGAGCGCAGAATGCCCTCACCTTGGCTCTCAGTCATAGAATCAAGATTGCGATACTGAAAGAAGACAGCCCTTCTTGCGGCAGTCAGTCCATTTACGACGGTACCTTTGCTGGCGGTAAAAAGAGTGGGCAAGGAGTAACGACGGCGCTACTAGAGTCAAATGGAATCCGAGTTTTTAGTGAATTTACGATTAATGAAGCACTGGGTTTTTTAATGACGCTAGAGAAAAATCCTTAGACCATGAACTTGCGACGATGAAAGTACTCGTCTGCTGCCTAACGTACGGAGCCTCGGCCTGGACCGCAGAAGTAGTTGCTAACGGAATGAGTTTGTCGAGTGACATGAGGCATGACTCCTTCTTCGAAACGGTTAGATCGCCTTTCGAGATTCGTAAGTGAGCTGATCTAAATGGCCCAAGTTGCAAGAGATGGGGTCGGTGATTATTTGACCCAAATGGTAATGTTTAGTATGTTTCCTACCGTTGTGAAGCCAAGGTCCCGCGGAATATGTCTCATCGTCTTCTTTGTATGCTTCAGCGATAGCGCATGGGCAATGCCCACATGGCTTTGCCGTATTCTTGTTGATGAAGCCGTTTCCGACAACGCGTTTTTGGAGGCTGCCGAAGTAAAGAATGTGAACGCACAAATCTCGTCTCCAATCGGACTCGATACTTGGGGCCGGCTCAAGAGCGCTTACGGAGACTTCTCGCTGCTAGCACTCAATTCACCGAATATCTCCATCCGTGCTAGAGCCTGGGCCACTCTGTTTGCTTCCGCGAATCGCACTTTCGAGTCCTCGTTTAGATTGCTTTCCGAGCAGGAAATCTCGCTGATCAGGAAGGCAGTTGATTTTTCTATCGTCATGGGCTCTTCGTTCAATTGGGATCAGCCAGACTTTTTTGACCATTTTAGGATCCGTGGAAAAATAGGCGATCCGGAAATAGAGTTTCTTATTTTGAGAGGTCCCTCTTCGTACTCATATTACTTCAAAGTGATTAAGGACAAAAATTCGGCATCCGACTATGCGCTCTACGAGAGGAGAGGTGCTGGTTTCATTTCTGAGTCATTCTTCGATTACCGCCGTCATGAGCTTTCGTCTTCTTCGATAGAATTATACGAAAGTGAACTGAGTGGAGTCCTGCCCGGAACGTTTCTCGTGCCAACGTTTCTGAATCAGTCCATGGAGGACATCGCTCGAACGGTAATTGCTTCTGACGTTCATTTTATCGGCTTCCCGGAAGACACGAGCACGGTAGAGATTGACAATGGCACTATGTTCGGCGCGGGCGTACCGGCCCACGATGTTCAGCACATCACCCAGATTCGCCGAAAGATCGAATCACTTAAGCCTGGGGAACGTGTCCGGCTACAAGGGAAAGTGAATGCAGTTCTGGATAACCCTAGGCTTGATCCGGATGTACGGACTGGCTATGTGGATGTGGTTTTCCATTACGGTCACGAAGATGATTATGACGAAGTCTTTGCCTTTGATCGACCGAGCGTGCGGCGCTATTTTGCGGAGCAGAAGAACTGGAAGGCAGACGCCCATAGATATATTTTTCCTCGTTGTAAGCCTGGAGACTTCGGACCGTGCACTTCGAGCGGATTAAAGCAGGGAATAGAACTCTTTGAGAAAGTGCTTCTGGAGTGGATAGCAGAGTGGGATCAACAGAGTTTTGCGACCCCGCGCCAGGGGTAAGATTTATCGGTCGCATCCGGCTCGTGACCTCTCGGTGCACGCGCCTCAAGACTAAAGTGCGCTTCGGCTCCTGCCTTCGCTTGAAAACCTTCGTTTTCGAGGTTCCAAAATCTACCCAACCAAGACACAAAAAAAGTACTCCAACTTTTGTGAGACTCCTTTCTTTGTGTCTTGGTTGCCTCTGGTCGGGGCTCATAAATTCAAGAACTTACAGCGAACAGCACTTTTAATGCAGTGTCCTTCTTGTAACCCCCAGTTACCGATGCGGAAGTTTCCGAGTCGGCAGTGGGATAATCTCTGCACCCATTCCGCCCCCTGATCGAAACGATTCTCCAACCGCAGACAAAAGCTTGCGATTGGTCGCTTGGGGGTCTTCCGATCGGTAGTCCAAAGGATCAGTGATCCCTTTGTCTGCCATACCGGATAAACGAACGTAATGCATCATTGTTTTTAGGCTCTTCCAGCCTCCAACCCGCATCACGCTAGGAACGTCTACACCGCGCCTTAGAAGTTCAGTCGCAAAACAAGCCCTAAGAGTGTGGAAGCAGATCGGTGTGATTCCGATTTCTTCACAAAACTCTCGAAGCTTTCTCGCCTGTTCTCCGTTCTGCCATACACCCGGTCTCGGAAGAACGTAGCCCGGATACTTACAGGCTCCACGTTCAAGATCGTGATCATGGTTTCGTTTCAGTTCTAAAACAATTTCCCAAAGAGGGTCGCAGATGGAGACTCGGCGCCACTCGCCGGTCTTCGTGCATTTCTCTTCGTTAAACATTTTGTTGTAGGACCGTTGAACCGTAATCAGTCGTTCCTGAAAATCGATATCGCTCCATTTAAGCGAGTACAATTCCCCGTTACGACACCCTGTGTACACGGCAAAGGCATAAATTGGGTGCCAGCTTGGTTCGTAGGACTTTGCATAGGAAAGTAGCTTTTTGATTTCATCTTCGCTGAGAATCTCTGTCCTCATCCGCTTTCGACTTTTTATCGTCACCCCATTTGTCGGGTTATTACGGACACCGCGAATGTGATCAAACAGCAAACCAAATTCAAAGACTTTCCGAATATCCCCCCGCATTTTGCCAATTGTGGTTTCCGATACACCCGCAGCTCTCATTCTGTGAAATAGCTTGGTGACATCGGTAGCCGTAATGTTTGCGGCAGGGAGTTTGTACCAATCATTGGTCCAATTGTGTAAAGAGCGTACAGCATCAAAGAGGGTTTGCTTGCTTTGAACCCAGCGACCGTTCTTTTCTTCGTCGCGAGCCCAAAGTTCGTACAATCCTACAAGTGCTTCCCAGTTGGTGCCAACGGCTTCTCTTTGCGCAGCCTCGCGTTCCGTTTCTCGGATCATTTCTCGCTCGATTGCGTTCGCCTTCGGCGATCCTTTGGCAATACCGGTGACGGTCTTTTTCCTTTGGATCTTTCCTCCTGGGTACTCCTTACAGTTTACTGCGATGTAGATGATGAGTTTCTGTATTCCGTCCTTTATAAAATCCTTCTGTGCCATCTAGGTCTCCTTTTTGTTTGAAGGTACCCGAATGAGTCGATCGAGATCTTCGCGTAGAAAGCGATTTCGCCTTCCTAGCTTCCAAACTCGAACTGAACCTCGATACACCATCATTTTTAAGCTGGAGTTCGAGATCCGAAGGTAAAGGGCGGCTTCGCTAGATGTGAGCCATTTGCTGACTTCTAACGAAACAACTTCATCATGTGTTTTACAAGAATTCTGTTTTTCAGAGAGCGACGAACTGTTTATCAGTTCTTTGTCCATATTACTCCAAGTTGGGTTCAGGCGACAATGAGAGGGGCGTAACTTCGGAACGAGGTGCATGGAAGGATCGCTAAGATCTGAAGGTCAATGAACATAGCGATTTAGTTGGGAATCAATCTAGGGCTCCGCATCCCGTCTAGAAGGTCGTTTTTTATCTTTTTCCCCTATCCCATAGAAGTCGCGAATGATCTTTTTTAGATCGCTAGGAATTTCATCCTCTTGGCTAGACCTTCGCATCAGACCTTGTAGGACCTTTCGCTCATCGAAGTGCGTGACTCGAATCGTCTGGATATCGGCATCTGAAATGTGCTTGTTCAGATTACAAAAGATGTAATTGCCGATATCAGACTTCGACACAGTGACAGCATCATGACCATCCAGAATACGAGCCACGAGTCGCTCCAGTTCCGCGTTCGCTTCTCTAGAGATCACCACGCGGAACTGTTCTTCGGCTTGCTTCTTTGTCTTTTGGTGTTGGTTTTGGATTTCTGTCTTTGTTTTTGTTTTTTCTTCTTTCTCCATCGCTTTGCCTACCTTTCATTCTTACTTGTTTTTTTGTTTCTACCTCTCCCTCCGCCCTTATGTTTATTTCCTAGTTTTTGACCACTCTCTCTCAACATCGTTGGGGGGGAGTGGTCAAAAACGAACAGAGGAAATGACCGGTCCGGGCGGAGGGGAAAATATTGAAGAGTTACGTAGTGGTTATTCGCAGTTGGTCTACTTGGCTGAGTAACAAATAGATGACTCCTGGAGGACTTTTGAACGAGTCACCTTTTTCATGCCGCTGTCAGCCTCTGGTTCTTGCAGATTTCAGCGATCGATGTCGTGCCGTCCATCCCGCTGAGAGGTGCTCTGCCCGGGTCTACGTGCCAATCCAATAACTCTGCAAAAAGCACCTTCGCACGGAGGCGCGCCGAGCCGTGCGTCTGGAACGCTCTTTTTATTGCAAACATCCCGGAGTCCGTCCTGGCCACAAAAATAACTTTTGAGAGGTCTTCCATCCGATCGTAGGCATTCACCGTGTCTTGGTAGCGCTGAGCACTCTTCTGAGTGAGCTCAAGTTCGATGGCTACTTTCTGATCTCCGCCAGCCGTGCTCAAAGTAATCAGAAGGTCTGGATGCTTCTGTGAACCGGTCGCAGGTTTCACAGCATAGGCCAGGCCACTGCCGATTTTCAGTTCAGCTTCTGTCCACCAACTGTCGCAGTATCCTTTGAGTTCAAGACGAAGAACTGATTCCGCTAGGATGAGATCGTGATCCAACTGTGCAAGATAGGCGCTTCTCACAAATCCGTATCCGCGAGACTTAAGCCATTGGACGCTTTCTGCTCCAAGTAAAAATACATTCTTCGCTTGCCCGCTGTGATGTCGGCGGAAGTAGCTGCGTTCGCAGAGGCGGCGTAGGGTTCGCCGTTTTGATCTGTCATTTCCTGATCCGAAGTATCGCCTCCAGATCCCAGCGCTGATAAATCCTGTTTTCGCTGTGAACAATATTGCGTCATATGTATCAGGCGGCATCGGTTGGCCGCTGTTGTATTGCGGGGTCGCATCTTTTTCCTCGATCATCCGGTCCTGTATTCCTGGCTTCTGATTCATTAAGCCTCTCCTTTTCTCGGTTTGTGTTTCTGAACTACTGAGATGCAAAGGCGTGCCAGCTTTGGTGAAAAAAGGCCGTTAGACCGAAAATGGCCGTATCTCTTGAAAAGGATTGGGGAATTCTAAAATTGCCTCCCCAAGTAAATACCCGACCAATCTGTCAAAAATGGGAGACTCTGTCTGTCATGGGAGACAAAGTCTCCCATTTTTAGGGGTACAGGTTTGGCTCAAAGCCTTTAAATCCGTCGGCGGCATTAGGGGGGGCTACTCCGTGAACTGCAGCAGGATGCAAGTCCCGTGGAGGCCTTTTGCGCGCAGCACACCTAAGCAGTCTCTATAGTCGTTTTGGCGTATGGACACAAAAATCATCTTTACATTACCATTTATGTCAACTATAATGCGGCATATGTCGCCAGTCGGTACTATTTTTCTTACCTCCGTTCTGATGGTCGGGTGTGTTGCAACTGCGGCCCCGGCCCACTTCGTTTTTCTAAATCAAGGCGCGGCAGATAAAAGCGAGATCCAATCCCGAAACGAATTTGGTGCTGCTGCACTAAAGTATGCAAGTCGAACTGGTGGCAACTTCATCTCATTTGATACGGGCGCAATTGCATCGCACTACTTTGACCTCATAAAAGCAGAACAAGTTCGGGAGGCAATCGAATTTGGAATCGTCGAAGGGAATCGCGAAGTACAAGAATTTTGGAATCCTTTGCACAACGCCGTGGAGACGCAGGAGGAGGGAAGTATCCTCGATGTTTTTTTTGACACCCACGGTGGCTCCAAGGGCGGCGTTCGAACATTTCGTGAAGACTGCACAACGACCAATGAACTAGAGAATCTTGCGATCCGCGCTGCTGAACGGGGAGTATTTCTGAGGATCTTTAGCAATGCCTGCTTTAGTGGGGTCTTTACCCGCTGGGTCAGTAAGCTTTCTCCCGACCAACAGAAATTTGTTTGTGCGTGGTCGACGACACCTGAAAATGAAACCATCACTGTGGGAACCTCCGTTAGCCTATCCCTGAACGTACTCGACGCACTTGGCAAGGGCTTCTCAGTCGAAAAGAGCGATCTGGCTATGCTAAGTAGTCTTGGGGTTCACTCAGTGAAAGGCGGCACTTACCGCGCCGTCTATGACACGGCGCAAAAGATCCGTGAAGAGATTAAGCAAAATATTGTTACTCAGCGAGACAAAGCGCTAGCGTCGACTGAAAAAAAGATTAAAGAATACAAAATTGAGGCTGAGAGACTCAAAGCTAAGATTCGTGAACACGATCGCGACCAACGCCTTTATAAGCCGACGATTGTGCAACAGATGCAATCGGAGGCAAAGTCCATAGGTCGCGGCGATGCTATAGCTATGAAAGCTCCGCTTTCCTCAAACGAACTCTTGATTCGCGAGTATACGGGCGACGCAGAGAAGGAGCGTCAACAGCTTGAGCGCGAGTTTGCCGAGAAAGAGAGGATAGACCAGATTGCTCAAGCCAAACTTTTCATCTCGGAGTTGCAAGAAAAGCAGCGTCGCAATGGCAAGGTCTCCGAAGAAGAGTCGAGTTCTTTAAGGATGGCTAAGCTCGACGTTTTGATTCTGGAAGCGATTGGTGACATGAAGCTTGAGAGCCAAAAGAGCGATATCGAGTATTACCGAACGCAGTTGGCACAGAATGAAGCGCTCATTTCACTTGAAACCCAAGTCTATAATTTGAATAAACAGCATTATTCGATTTTGGATGTTTCTGTCTCATATTTTGAGAACTGTGCTGGTGTAACGCCGGACGAAAAGCGATATTCGCGGATCTGCGTATCGCAGGACTATAACCTCATTGCAAATGCCATTCAGGCGATGAAGAACAAAGGCGATGTTAAAAGTAATGTCTCTTTCACGAGGTCTTCAGACTTCAGAGAGCGAGCGAAAGCATTCGCTCATTGCGCCTCTGCAGTGCCAGTCTCATTGAAGCGTGCGAAATAGGGCCCAACACATGAGCCGGAAGCGACGGCTAGGATTGCGACCGCGATGTCTTCGGGGACGGTTCTATCGATCGACAAAGGACATGACTCCTTCTTCGGAATGGTTCAGTGGCCGGCGTCGGAGGTGCCCATTAGTGGCGATTGAGCAAGTGGTGTTTGATTTGAAGGTGGCAAATAGATTTTAGGGCAATGATGGGCTACTTTTGGTTATTTCTGATTTTCTGAAGTCAACAATTTTTTTTATGTCAAAAAGCAGTTTTGAGGTGTCGCGCTTCCGGTACTTATCGCCATTCACTGGACAGCCAACTTCCTCGCTTACGCAAAAACCTACTTTGCAAGGTGTTTTAAGGGATTCCATACTAAGCACCTTCTCTTTTTTGTTTTCGTTAGAACCATTCGTCGACAATCGAAACCAGTATAGTTCTATATCTCGCTCCGATAACTCCAATGGACTGGTCATTACCCGTGAACAATCACTGGTGCAAACATCGCGAATTTCGGTGACTAAGGTATCTATAACTGGGCCCAAAATTAATTCTTTGATTTCTTGTGGCAATGCTCGGTCATCAAAATTCCATTCCTTGAGTAATGTTGCAACATAATCACTTCCCAAGCGGTCCATCGCACATAGAACTTGGTAAGATAATGCTTTTATAAATGGCTCCTGCCTTACTCCGATGTCCCCCGCGCGAAAGACTAGAAATATTAAGTTTAAGAGTGAATTTATAAGAGTTTTTCCCAAAGTATCTGGATCTACTCGCATGCCCCAGGGACGCTTAGATAAACTTCCATTTCCGGCCTCAGATGTAATCAGCGCCGCGAGGGCCTCAGGTGAAATTAGTACCTCATGTTTACTCCAGAGTGCTTCGAGAGTTGGCGCGTCAGCTAATAACGCGTAATTCCAGAATCTTGATCTCACCACCTCCAATCTTCCTTGAGTGCTTAGTGCTTTTGAGTAGAGTCGCATTACAGCTGTAGGGAATTTTGAGCAGAATTTTTCGAGCTCTGTGCGCTCCCAGAGTTTGATGATTGGTCTCGGATGACCTCTTTGCCATTCTTTCACCCAATCGCGCGTTGGGTTCGAAAAATTTGAATTTGTCGCTATCACCAGAACATCAACTGAAGCTTTTCCTGCGACATTCAGCACTACGCCTTTGACTTCGTCTGGTTCTACCTTGCCGACACGTCCCTTAGATTCTATCCACCAGGATTCCCGAAGTAATTCCCCTTCTGGAGTCTGCGTGTAGAAGACACACTCAAGATCCCTGCCCTGGTCAGCTGTCCCATTTCCTTTTCCGCCGATTCGCCACTCAAGATCTTTTGCTCCCATGGAATCGAGAAGCCAATACAACAATTCCTCCAGAGCTTTGCCTTTAATTTCTTCCCATGGGATTTCGGATGGAATGATCAGGTTCTCTGTTTTCATATGGTGTCATGGTATTTTGGATCAGATTACGTGTAACTAAACATCTTTTATATCCGCCGACCTGCCCCAGCCCTTTTTGTAGCGCATTTGAACTAACTAGGATTCAGAGCAGAAAGGGAAAAAAATGGAACGATTTGTTCGAAAGTTGGAATTCGCTTGGCCTCCGAAACGTTGCCCACTTTTCTCTTCGGGCCCCCTAGGACCAAGCAGTGCCGGAGCCTAGGAGGCGAGTAAATTCGCCTTGAAAATCAGATTCTTGTAGAACGCTTGGATGCATTTCAGAATCGTGCATCCGAAGAAATGATGAAATTTCGGCTCGGCATCCAAATGCATCCATTTTGCATACTTCTAGTTGCCCGAACCGCGACCTTCAGTGACTTCGACTGCCTGCTGAGCCAGCAGCAGGATCATTCGGATTCCGTGGTTTTTACGGCTGTTTTGTTTGTATTTTTGATCTGAGGTGCAGAAATAAAAAAAGGACAAGGTTTTGTGCCTTGTCCCTGTTTTACTATCCCGAAATTTGGTTGCGGGGGTAGGATTTGAACCTACGACCTTTGGGTTATGAGCCCAACGAGCTACCAGGCTGCTCCACCCCGCGACATGAAAATCAGGTGACCTGTGAACCCCTAAGGCTATGCGCCGTTTGGAATGAAGTCAAGGAACTGCGATGGAGAAATGCTTCCAATAATTTCGCGTAGGATCAAACGAATGAGACCACCCAAATCCGATCAAAGCTATGCACTCATCACCGGCGCATCCAGCGGCATTGGTGCCGATTTAGCGCGTGAATACGCAAAACGCGGCATTCCTTCCATCCTCATCGCTCGGCGCCTGGAGCGGCTCGAAGCGCTGAAATTAGAACTTCGTGAACACTATCAAGTGGAGTGCGAAACTCTTTCACTTGACCTACAGTTGCCGGATGCGGCCGATCTCCTACTTACGTTCCTGAATTCGAAAAAGCTTAAGATTTCGGTACTCATCAACAACGCAGGCTTCGGCCTCACTGGGGCCTTTCTGGATCTGCCGCTCCCGCGCCAGCTCGAGATGATGCAGGTCAATATGAATGCGCTCGTGTCCCTGAATTACAAAATGATTCCGCTGCTTAAGCAAAATCCAAACCCAAAGATCTTAAACGTCGGATCGACCGCGGGATTTCTTCCTGGGCCTTATATGGCCATCTACTACGCGACGAAAGCGTTTGTGAATTCATTCAGCGAAGCACTGGGTGAAGAGCTGTCAGAGCAGGGGATCCTGGTTTCTGTGTTGTGCCCTGGCCCTGTAGCAACAGAGTTTAGAAGTGTTGCGGGCTCCAGCAAAAGTAAGGCCTTTGATGGCGCACTCATGCAAAGTCCAGAGGTTGCGATTAAGGCACTCGCAGGATTAGACCAAAAGCAGCGGGTTATTATTCCGGGCAGACAGTTTCAGGCTCTGATTCAGGCGCTGAGATTCGCTCCACGCTCAGCAGTCAGGTCCTTTGCAGCAAAAAGAAATCGGCCAGGATAAGAACCTACTTCATCGACAGCTTAACTGCCTTGCCTCGCGCCGCAGTTTTAGGGGTGCGCACGGCTGCAATCTTAGCCCGCGATTTCACCTTTTTCTTCTCAGTGCGTTTTCCTTTGAGTGGCTTTTTCTCAGCAATATCGCGTGGGCGAATTTTTGAGTGATCTTGGGTCATTTGCCGCACGCCGAGTTCGGGTTGCTTGAGAAGCGCAAGTACTTGGGACTTTTCTAATTTTTTAACCGTGCCAGGGCCGCTACCACTAATGGTCAAATGCCCGATCGCATAACGTGTGATCTTTTCGGCGTGAAATCCTTTGTTCTCTAAGAACTTCTTCAGATCAAGCGCATGCATCCCGCGAATCGCAAATTCAATGAGCGCATTTTTCTGGTAGGTCTCAATGATCGCGACAGCTTCCGGCACAATCGCTTTTCCTTCGACGCGTCCGCCGCGACGCAACCGATCAATGTCCTCATTGCTCGGGCGGCGGTCCACTTTGATGCGATACCGGCAAACAACATCCATGTTTTCCGTAAGATCGAACGCAAATTTTCCGTCATTGGTTAAAAGTAAAACGCCTTCGGCTAGGTACTCTAAACGGTCTACAGGGAAGATCCGCTCCTTCACGCGCTTGACCACGTCCTTAAGCGTAGTGCGCCCTTCAGCATCTTCCGTCATGATGGAAATCACGCCGCGGGGTTTGTAGACCAAAAAATAAGCTTCGTCTTCCTGCCAGTGTAAGAGTTTCCCCTTCACCTTAATGGCATCGTCTAACTCGGCGTGGTCTCCAAGTTTTGCAATTTTTCCATTGATGGAAACTAAACCTTCGCGAACCCATTCCTCAGCCTCACGGCGTGAACATAGACCTGCTTTGGCGATAATCTTCTGAACTCGAACTTTACTGCTCATATACCCCTTAAAATAACTCTGACTTCTGTTGCGCCTGTTCTTGCTTTTCGGCCTCTAGAAACGGGGTAGAGATTGGAATCGCTTTCACACGGTCACGGATTTCTTTTAGATCTTGTTCATCTTGCGCGGCACTTTGATCGAGGAGTGACGCTTCAATATTCATCTGGCCCACTAAAGTACGCATCTTCTGTACGGCAGGGGAGATCTCTTCTGAGTTCCCTTGTTCAGACTGCGGTACCAGTGCCTCAATTTCATGCAGACTTGGAATCGCTGAAAGATCAGATAGAGAAAAGACTTCAAGAAACTTATCGGTTGTTGCGTAAGTCATAGGACGACCCACGGCGTCGCTTCGGCCTGTCACTTCAATGAGGCCACGGTCTAAAAGGGTACGCACAAAATGACTGGAATCCACACCACGCACAGTGTCGATGTCATCCTTTAAGCAAGGTTGCTTCAGCGCAATAATGGATAAAGTTTCCATCGCTCCACGGGACAAACGTTGGAACTGTACCTTGGCAAGCTTCTTCACAAGATCTGCTTTCGCAGGTTTTGTGCGAATTTGATAGCCGCGTGCCACAGGAATGCACTCAAGCCCTGAGTAGGATTCGTTGTAGCGAGATTGCAGATTTAAAAGAACGTCTGAAAGATCCTGCTCATGCTCCGATCCAAGCTCTAAGAGCTCAAGCAGACGATTCGCTGATATGGGTTTGTCCGAAAGAAACAGTAAAGCCTCAACGGATGACTCCAGATCACCTAAATCCAGGCGGCCTTCACTGTCGCGTAATACTAAAGTCGGGGTAGGCGCTTCGCTTTCATCAGAAAGCGCTTCGGCATCCTGTTTCAGGAGTTCGTCTTCCGCAATCATTGCAGCGTTTAGCTCTTCTAGGTCAGCTGAAGATTCAGCCAGTTGTTCCGTAAGAGCGGAAGTGACTTCCTCATCGTGCTTTCGCATGGCTGATTCCATCTTAGATAGAGTCTGATCACTCTCTGCCTCATTGAAGTCAGAAAGGACGTCTTCTAGTTCCTCTAGAGTTTCGATTTCCTCGTCTAGGTTGACGGATTGAATTTCAGAAGGATTCTCTACCAATACTGAGGGGATAAATTTTTCGTCATCACTCATGGTGCAGTCGGGCCTCCTGCTTGCGAAGTTTCATATTCAAATCCTTGAGCGAGTTTCAAATCAAACTCCATCAAAGAATCGATCAGTTCTACGTAGATGGGCTGGTAAGTGCCTTCTTGAAGCACGTGTAATTTTTTGAGGCGGGCGAGTTCAAGCGAGGCCAAGAAGGTAACCACCCACTCGCCTCGGGTTGGGTCTTTAGAAATGAGGTCGGACAGTGCTGTCGTGTGCATCAGAGTAAGCTTGCTGCCAAATTCCTTCATCTTCTCCGATAAGGAAACGGTTTCTTTCTTCAGTAGGACTTTGTATCGGCGACGCTCGCGTAAAAGGGTGTCTTGATATGCGGTCACCATCTGGGTCAATTTCATAGGACGCCAAAGTTTTTCAACCGGAGGGCGTGCTTGGGTACGGCCGAAAACTTCAGCCCCAAGGAGAGTGCGCCCATTTAACCATTGTCCGATAGCCATGAAGCGCTGCCGATCCTGAAGCATCAAAAGAAGCTGTTCTTCCGTCAGTGGAAGGGCAACTTCCTCAAGCACCTCTTGGTCCGACTTTTCTGTTGGGATCAGAGACTTTGACTTCCAAAGGATCAGGGTCGCAGCCATCACCAAGTAGTCACCAGCCACGTCTAAGTCGAGTTCTTGATGAACACGAATGGCCGTCAGGTACTGATCCGTAATACGCGACAAAGTGACTCGAGTGATATCGAGTTCCTGGCTTTGAATCAGATATAAAAGAAGATCTAGGGGGCCTTCGAACTGCTCTAGGCGGACCTGAAGGGGGCCCCGTTGTGTCCAACCCATGTTCTTAGGATCTTCCGACAAACCCGATCCGCTTGTAAACTTCTTTCACTTGGGCCGAGGCCCTCTCCCTGGCTTTTTCGGCTCCCTCCCGCAGGATCTGGTGCAGGGCAGCCCGGTCTTGAAGTAGGGCATCGGTTTTATCGCGGATGGGGCGCAGGTGCTCTATGACAACTTGGGCCGTTTCAACTTTAAGGACTCCGTATTGTTTGCCGGCATAGCGGGAGGCCAACGTTTCGAGCGATGTATTCTGTATGGCGGCTTGGATTTCGATCAAGTTCTTAAGTCCTTGGCTCAAGGCCTCTGGATTGATGCTCGTGCCGGAATCGGTGACGGCTCTCTTAAATTTCTTCTCGATGGTTTTGTCATCGTCAGATAAGAAAACCACACCTAGGCCAGTAGGGTCAGATTTGGACATTTTATTTTCGGGCTCAAGGAGGTTAAAGACTCGTCTGCCCGTCGTGCCCAGCATCGGTTTTGGAACGATGAAGAGATCTTTGCCGTAAGCATTATTCATGCGCTCTGCAAGGTCACGTGTCAGTTCGACGTGCTGCTTTTGGTCATCACCTACTGGAACAAGCGATGTGCGGAAGGCCAGAATATCGGCGGCCATTAGGACGGGATATACAAAGAGGCCCGTGGGAATGTTTTCGCCTTGCTTGCTGCTTTTGTCCTTAAACTGAGTCATTCGGGCCAATTCACCCATGGACGAGTGGCAAGTTAAGACCCAAGAGAGTTCCAGAATTTCAGGAACCATCGACTGAGCAAACAGAGTGGATTTGCGCGGATCTAAACCGCAGGCCAAATACGTTGCGACGGCCCGCTCAATATTGCTACGCAAAACCTTCGGATCTTGTCGAACGGTGATTGCATGAAGGTCCACTACAAAAAAAAGACAATCATGGTCTTCCTGATAGGCAATCCAGTTCCGGATAGCGCCTAAGTAATTTCCAAGATGCAGGCCCTCGGTGGGCTGAACGGCCGATAAAACTGTAGGTTTCATAAGGGTTTTAAGTTCTCAAGCGAGATGCCTGTGATGAAGCTTGCAAAGTGAAGTGTTGCTTCACTGGCCAAGTAGACCGGAATTGCAATGTAGCGAATCATCCCGGTAAAAAGCAGAAGCAAAAGGATTACGAAGCCATACTTAGAAAAACTCTCGTACCGAAGTGCTAGCCGTTTTGGAAGAAAGCTCTCTAACATTTTGCTGCCGTCTAACGGTGGAATCGGAATGAGATTAAAGAACCCTAAGCCAAAATTAATGATGACTCCGATGTTTAACATCAAGGTGATGGGCTCAAAGAGATAATGGTCCTGAGGCGTGAACTTGATCCACAGCAGGAGGCCTATGGCTGAGACAAGTGAGGCCAGGAAATTAAATCCAGGCCCGGCCAGAGAGACAAAGAAAAGGCCTTTTCGTGCGCTGCTAAAACGGCGCGGATCGATGGGCACTGGCTTTGCCCAACCGAACATGACGCTCATTCCAGAAACCATGTTGATCACAGGGAAAAAAATGGTCCCTAAAATGTCTATGTGTGGGATGGGGTTTAGGGTGAGGCGTCCCGCGTCCTCGGCAGTGGTGTCCCCAAAACGTTTGGCCATCCATCCATGCCCAAACTCATGAATGATCACGGCAAAAAGGAACGGAACAAACTGAACGGAAAGGCGCTGAAGGCCAGATTCAAAGCTATCCATACGGACTAAGAAAGTATCATGGATTGAGAGCCTTTGCGGCAGTCGACTATGATCCACCCCTGGGGTGGTGTTTATCCACCATCCGAGCTAGCTCTTCGTTCGCAACATGGGTGTAAATTTCCGTTGTCTTTAAATCCGCGTGTCCCAATAGGGATTGCAGTGTTCTTAAGTCCATACCCCCTTGCAGGAGTTCGGTTGCAAAAGTATGGCGCAGTTGGTGAGGACTCGGAGGCGCGCCCATGCCTGCTTGGCGGGCAAGATCCTTCAGCAGCAAGAACACGGCTTGGCGTGACATCCTTCGGCCACGATGATTGAGAAATAAGGCTTGGTCTGCTGGATTTAAGGTCCCACGAAAATCTTTTACGTAATGCAGAAGGGCCTCATTCACGAGCGGAGGATAGGGAACAATTCTTTCTTTAGATCTTTTGCCAATCACTCTCACCCAAAGGGCTTCCGTATCGAGTTGGCTGAGATCAATTCCTGTCGCTTCACTGACCCGAATGCCTGAAGCATAAAGCAAAAGAATGAGGGCTCTGTCTCGCGACTGGAGCGCGGCACGTAATGCTGAAGGATACGGAAAACCATCCATCACTGTTGCAAGCAGTGCGCGCACCCCTTCCGGGGAAATCCCCCGCGGCAGAGTCCGGTCTTTCGGTGGCGCAGAGATTCCTTCGGTCGGATCCAGGATTAACCATTCCTCTTTGAGGGAGAAAAGAAAGAAACTGCGCAGCGCGGATAATTTACGTTGCTGTGTTTGTGGGGATGCAGACTTCTTCGCAAGATGTGCCAAAAAATCCCGTACGTGCCCAGTATTGATTTCGCCAATGGACTGAACGCCGGACAGGTCTTCAAATTGCTTCAGATCGCGCGTATAGGCGTCGATGGTGTGTTTAGAAACACCGGCCTCAAGTTTTAAGTGATCGAGGAAACCCTCGATCTCGCGTCTCATTTTCCAAATCCAAGCAGGTACTCGAAGTCTGAGTGCGACAAGCGACCCGAGCTGCCGGAGAGGTCATCTGTCGATTCCGCATCACTAAAGAGCGCATCAAATTGCGCAGACTTTCGCTGTTTTAAGATCTCGATTTTTTCTTCGACGGAATCGCTCATAATGTAGCGATAAACCTGTACCGGCTTCGTTTGGCCAATCCTGTGAGTTCGATCGGTTGCCTGGTTTTCCACAGCAGGGTTCCACCAAGGCTCTAGGTGGAAGACGTAGCTTGCTTTGGTGAGGTTTAAGCCCACGCCCCCGGTTTTTAGAGTCATCAAGAAGACTGTGCCGCCTTGTGCGTTTTGGAACGAAGTGATTCGATCTTCGCGGTCTTTTCTCGAGACCTTCCCGTGTAGTTCAAAGAATGGGATCTGAGCCTCTTTGAGCTTTTTAGCAATGATTTGGAAGGTGCTCATGAATTGAGTGAAGACCAGGGCACTTTCACCGGTTTCAATCACTTCAGACAAGGTGTCGATCAAGAGGGAGACTTTCGGCGGAGTTTCCGTGTATTCCACGTTTGGAATCGCCGAAGGAGCAGAGCAAGCCTGGCGCAATCGCAAAAGCGCGGTCAGCATGATCATCTGGGATTTGGCTTCGCCATCCTTACCCACGATCTCACGCACCTTGGAGTTCCAAGACAGTGCAATATCGCGGTAGATCTTGAGTTGCTTTTCGGTAAACGGAATCTTCATGGAGCTTTCTGTTTTTGCAGGAAGCTCAGTCAGAATCGCGCGCTTAGTACGCCTTAAAATCAAAGGCCTTGTCTTTAACTTGAGGTAACGCACTCGTTCAGGGTCCGGCGCATATGAAGTGAGGTAGGTCCGTTTGTAACGATCGAGCGAGCCTAAACTTCCAGGCACCACGAGATCCACAAGAGAGAAAAGCTCACCTAAGTGATTCTCAAGCGGCGTTCCTGTGAGACAGATTTTAAAATCAGCGCGAACTTGACGTGATGCGGTCGTTCTTTTTGCTGTGAGGGTTTTTAGATGTTGCGCCTCATCGTAGATGTGAATATTCCAGGCAGTTTGCTGGAACATTTCTGCGTGTTCAGCGAGAAGTCCATAAGTCACAAGGACTACGCTTCCAGGGTTCTTCGTAATAAAATTTTGATAGTCAGCA
Source organism: Pseudomonadota bacterium (assembly GCA_027486675.1). GTDB lineage: Bacteria > Bdellovibrionota > UBA1018 > UBA1018 > CAIMNF01 > JAIXOQ01. The sequence goes on along the minus strand of JAIXOQ010000017.1, from coordinate 150,393 downwards.
ATCGCACGCGACTGAAAGAGGTGCATCGAAAGCCCAGGTGTAAAGCGTTCGCATTCGTTCTTCCAGTTGAAGGTGAGCGAAGTAGGGACGATCACTAGGGTGGGGCCGAGTTCTCCGGTGAGGCGCAGGTGTTCTAAAAAAGCTAAGGTTTGGACTGTTTTCCCAAGACCCATATCGTCGGCAAGAATTCCGCCCATGCGCAGTTGATAAAGATCGTGGATCCATTCGACTCCACGGACCTGATAGGGCTTCAGTTCCCCTTTGAAGGTCTTTGGAATCTCAAATTGAGGACGTTCTTCGCCTAAACGATCATAAAACTGACAAACATTTGCCCAGTGCTGACCACCGCGGATCGGCAAGCCTGAAGCCCGCAGCAACAAAAGCTCAAGAGTTGCGTGACGGGCCAGTGGATAGATCCGCTCCTCGCCTGCTTTTTTCTTTGTGGCTTTCGCTTCTGTGAGGGGTTGAATTTGTTCCCAGAAGCGCGCCAATTCTTCCATCTGAGGAAGGAGAGACGAAGCCACGCGGAAAACCTTACCGTTGTGGCGGAGCATCCCACGTTCAGCGAGCTCTTTTGCCTGTGTCTCAGAAATTTCTGCACCCCGGAGGTAGAAGCGAGGGTGAAGCTCAAACCAATCAATCTTGCCAGGTGCGCGTTCGATCTCGCTCAGCATGAAGTCAGACTTCCAGTCTGAATCCGTGAGTTCTTCAACTGGGAGCTCGTTTAGACGAATGCCGATACCAAATTGAGGGAGCGTTGAAAACGCCTTCAGAAAAAGATCGAGTTCAAATCGTTTCTTATTTTGAAATCTCAGCCAATGTTTTGGTCCGACCTTTACGCCTGGGTCAGAATCCCAAAGACCGACGACTTCAGGGTCAACCCACGCATCACGGGATCTTAACCAAAGATCGCCGCCGCGAAGTTCAAACAGAGCCCTTAGCCAGTGAAGGAGGACGCGAGCTTGTACCGCTCCCCACGAAGGGATCGTGATCCAAAGGCCATTGGTCCAGGTCAGCGTCGGCGCGTTTAAAGTGAGATCACGAATTGCGTTTGGAATTTTTCTGAAGATCTCAAGTGCTCCGCGGGAGGTCATGGATTCCAGCGTCTTAGGTAATGCTCCGGCGACTGTGCCCTCTAAGCGAAGAAGTAGGATTGCGACCTTAGCTTCAAGCCTCGTTTGTTGTTCTTCGTTCCAAGGTGTGCCGGCAAGAAGCATGGAGAGGCAATCTTCAATCACCACAAGCGCAACACCCGCATGTTTAAAGAGCTTGAGATGAGTGGGGGTCTTTGCGGATTTTTTTCCTTCGATTTCGCGCTCGAAATCCTCAGGAATCAGCCATTTTAAACCCTCTTGACCCGCACGAAGGAGCGGCATCTGCGCTGGAGTTAACCCATTGAGCTTTAAGCCATCCTTTGCGATCAGGGTCAAACAGAGTTCCCCTGCATCAGTCAGCTCGACGCAAGGAGTGATTTCATCTGCTGAAAGCACCTTCTGTTTTCCAGTCAGCCTGAGGCCAAGTGAGCCATGTTGATGCGAAAATTTCGCAAGCTCTGCAGGTGCCGTAAAAATTCCTTCGCTTGGAGCTCGGCCGCCCCGCTCTAAGCGGTGGGGTGAAAGCGTTCCGTCTTTCCGGTGCAAAGCAAAGGTGCCACCCAGTAACCAGAGGGCTTCAGGAACTTCATATCGGACGCGAACTTTTTCAGGTTCACCCTTGAGTTGTTCTGCAATGAGTGCTCGTTCCAATTCATCTGGAACATGGGGTAATACGCCATTTAGACGCACTGCACGACGGTCTTCCATAAAGCGAGCGACGCTTGAAAGGAACACAGGAAGTGCACGTAGCTGTTGAAACCGAGAGATGGACGCGATCCAGGATGCGAGCGTTTCCGACTGAGGAATCAGCTCGGGAGCTAAATCGGTCACCCCCGCAAAGAAGGGAAGATCCCGGGATCGACACAGCGTCCCATCGTCGAAAAGATAGAGGGTCCGACCCAGGTCAACAAAATCCCCAGGGCGAAGGTAGGAAACGTAGGCAGTGTCCCGAGGACGGCGTTCAAATGTGCGGGTGAAAACGACTTGCTCGAGCTCAAGGGCCTCAATATCAATGAGATCTAGGAGGATGATGGCCTGAAGGGCGGGAGCATTCTGCTTGGCAGCCGCTGCCTCAACAGAGGCTCTCTGAGCCCTGAGGCGCTCCAGTTCGGGAGCCACGGTATCAATTTTCTTAAGGACGGGGTCGGGGAGACGGGCAAATTCATCGATTGCACCTAGAGCATAGGCGCAGACCAAAACGGCGGCCGCTTGGTGCTTGCAGAAGATTCCGTGAGAAGCGTGATTGCAGTCGCACGCTGTATAGACGGGGCGGCCTGGGGACTCAACGTCTAGGCTGCAGCGCGCCTGCGGGTAGGCAGGATCGACAAATTGAAACTCGATCCGTTGGCCGGATGAGCCCATCTGACTAATTTCAATTCCATCAAAAGCGCCTTCGCGCAAAAACTGGGCTCCCCTCTCTAACGCAGAGGGTTCAAGACTTTGGCGCAGTTGTCGCGGACCAAGGCGCTTTAGGTCCTGCAGGCTCGGTACTTTCATTCGAAGGTTAATTGTCAGCGATCTTGGGTAGAATAGAAAGGGAAAGGAAACGTTTAAACTAATGAAAGACAATCTTACGCAGCGTAGAGAATTTTTGAAGAGGCTCGGTCTGGTTGTTGGAGCCGTAGCCGTTTCCCCATTTTTTAAGATTCGGGAGGCATTTTCCGCCCTCATTGAGGAAAAAAAGGGGTTGGCTTTGAGTTTGGCTTACGTCCACGACGCGACGAAAAGCGACGAGTGGAAAAAGCTCAAAAAGAAGAATGACGATGTCTGTGCAAACTGCACCTTCTACTCCCCCGTAGATAAGGTGAATGGAAAATGCACGATTTTTCCTACGGGAGAAGTCGCCGCTAAAGGCTGGTGCCGTACATTTAACCGCAAAGTGGACGCGAAGAAAGCTTAGCGGATAGACGAAATAGGGGGAGTGGTCATTGAAAGCACGTGATCTTGTTTTTTCGTATCGGCAGAGTGAATGGCGAAAAACACGGATCGCTGCTCTCAAAAAAATGAGGGCATTTCCTCATCCACGAACGATAGAACTTCTGATGGAAGTCATCGTTGACCCCAAGGATCTGGGCGAAGCAGCGCTCGCACTGAGGTCCCTCGCGCAAATGAGGGATCCCTATGCGAGCGCTGCATTCTTAAGTCTTTACGAAAAAATTCAGCCATCTTTACTGACCGATTGGGTGGAGGCAGCAAACGCAATCCCTTGGCTCCAGGTGAAGCACGCATTGGTGAAGGAGTGGGACAAGGCAGGATTTGAAGCAGAGCAAAGCCGTCACCAGGAAGCAGTGATCTTAAGTTTGAGCGAATTTCGACATGCTGGAATGGCCACCCGTTTGATTCGAATGCTGCAGGGCGATTGTAGTATAGAGCTGAAGAAGGCCTGTCTGATGGCACTGGGTTCAATCAGCCGTAGCCCCCATGAAATCGAAGAACTTCGGTCTCTGTTCCAGGAGAGTCCGGCCTTAGACCGATTAGCCCAGGCGGCTATCAAGCAAGCAACTGCGCGCAAAGGGGTTCGTGCAATACAGGTTTTGCAGACTCTTTTGTCAGAGGAAAGTCATCATTCCCATTTGTCCTTTGAACTGGGTACATACCCAGACACGGAGGTCCAATCTGCCCTTTCGCAATTCACGCCGCTGACCGCAAGTCAGACGATCTCTGTGCTGCATGGGGTCGATACCTCATGGGCGGCTGAACTGATTCAGGCTGTTACGTGGGATGCTTCAGACTTTAAAGTTGCGGCTCGTTTGGGAGAGTCCCGTAGGCCCAAGAACTTGTTCTCAGACCCTGACGCTGCTCAGTGGATGGTGCTCTTTGCTCAGGGAACGACTGATTTACAAGAGATGCTCGGCACCCAACTGGGGTTGGCTGCAGACACTCATACACAGATTGCTTGGATCAACCTTTGGCAAATGGCTGCTTCGATTGGTAAGAAAGTGGATTTGCCGCGCAGCCAGCTTCTTAGGGGATCAGACGAAGGCAGGGCTCGCGCGATTCGTGCGATCGCAGAAATCGGCAATTCCTCTGAATATCTTGAAGATTTCTATAAGTTTTCTTCGGTCTCTTCTTTAGTGGTGCAGAAAGCGTGGCTTCGATTCGGGGCTAGTATAAAGACCACGCTCGACTGCCAGAAAATCCTTCAGGACTTCCTGACGCTGAACAGCGGCGTGCAAAAAGAGCTGCTGCCGCATTTACTAGAACTCTTTTCTAATCATCTCGATCAGCTGAAGCCGGGACCTCTTTCTCAGTTCCTGATCCAATGCATAAAAACAGGTCCTCATTTAGGTGAAGCGTCTGAGTTGGCCCTTCTCAGAATGATTCGTAGAGCCCCAGTCCCAGAATTTGAAGAGTGGACCCTTTCCGAGTCTAGGTCCGATCAGGATGCAGTGCGCCTCCATGCAGTCATTGCGCTGGGTTCATTTCGAAGGTCTCAAGGAGCGGTTTCCAGACTTTTAAATATTGTGGAAACCGAATCAAAGCATCCAATCATCCTGGGTCGGGCAGTCGATAGTTTACTGCGTATTGAACTGCCTACTGCACGCGCAGCTTTGGTTCATGTGTTAGAAAGCCATTCGGATGATCCAGAAATTGTGGATGTGATTTATCGCAGGTTTAAGCCCATCCCAGGTGAGGCTGATCCAAGCCTGGTATCCCGGATGGATGCGCTTATTCAAAAGTCTCCAAATCACGTTGCGCTCAACAAATGGACGGCGCTGAGGGATCGTTTAGGAGGCGCAGGTGGGGACAAAATAAAAGCCTCCATTCCACACCTGGATGAGTCGATAGTAAAAGACTTACCAGAATTTGCGGCACTCCCTCCGGTGATTCAATCGACCTTGCGGTCGGCGGAACTTTTAGTGAGTGAAAGCCTAAAAGCGGATCGAGCCTTTGATTTAGCGCCGGCCTTGATTCAGTGGTGCAAAGCGATTGATCTCACCTTAGATCGACGTTTAGGCGCGGAGCGATTCTTTCCCCTTCTAGAAAATCGATTGTCTGAGGTGCAGTCGCAGATGCAGAGTTTGGGGCTCCGTGAGGACTACCTTGCCCCGGATCGATTCTTAGAACGGATAGGGGCGACAAAGAAGCTGCCCACAGAACTCATCCCTGTGCATAAAGCTAAAACCATGACGAAGGCTTTCTTTGATGGGCGAATTGCAGAAGATCGATTTCGTGTTTTTGATGGTTTGCGCGCATGGGCAGTCGTGATCCTGGTCTTTTGTCGAAAACTTCCTGGCAAAGATACAGCTCGAATCCCGTCTCTCGGCCAGGACGATGAACTCATTCATTTGGCAAAGACACTCATGCAACTTCAGGATTTAAGAAATCCAGCAGCACACCGCCAAACCTACTTAGACCGTGAATTTGTGAATCAACTCAGAGCAGCTGCCTTGAGTGCTCTTTCAGCCGCGTGTCGCTGGTTTCCAAAGATTTAAAAACTCAGCCCTACTGTGGAACCGACGGTGTGGAAGCCATCCAGGTTGTAGGATCCTTCCAGGCCCAAACGAAAGAAGGGCATTCTAAAAATGACGCCCATGAAGGAGGACGCGGTACTGCCGCCCCCTCGTGCTTTCACGCGTGTGATCGGAAATGGCGGATTGTCTAAGGTGATATCAAAGGTTCCCGCGATGAGCGTGTAGGAAACTCCGATGTAGGGATCGGCAAAGGACATGGCTTTTCCGACGACGATTTCAGGGCTCCAGGTACTGAGAGTGGTGTAGGCGATGGGAATGGAAGCATAGGTTCCGGACAAACGCCCAGTGATGTACAGACCTTCTTCGGGTTGCCAAAGAACATGCTGGATATGGCCTCCAGCGATGTAGTTTCCAGGATAGTAAATCCCAGATATTCCAAAGGCTGTGCGCTCGTTGATCGCAGCGTCGACGTGTAGTTTTGCGATTGGAAGGGCCGGAAACTTCGACGTGTCTCCGATGCCGTTACTTCCAAGTTCGGTCTGCTTGAGCGCGTTGATGATGATCGGACTAAACTTAACAAGCGTGCCTTCAATGTAGACATCGACATGGCCTGAAAGTGTTCCCGTGCTTCCTAAACTAGAGGCGCCCATGCTTGGCCGATGCATGGTGTAAATACCCATCGTTTTTACGATTGCATCGACGACGTTCTGGGGGACGGAGTCTTCTAAGATACTGGTGTCAATCACGCCGTTAGAAATAAAAGAATCTAAATTCAGCGCGGCGAGGCTATCGGGCGAAAAACACAAAAGGGAGATCAGAAGAAAAATAGTTAGTTCTCCCGCTTCCAATTCTTAAGAGCTGCGAAAGGATTCCTTTGTAGGGGCTCTTTCGCAGGTTGATAGAGGGCTTCCTGTGGCTTGCCACATTTTTGGCAGTCCCCATCCTCGTTCAGAGCTGGTTTCGGTTGCATCGGTATATGAAGGATAATTTGTTCATTGAGGATTGTTGGAAAATCTAAGATGGGCTCCTCAAGCAAGGTGACCTCGTAGTCGCTTCCGTCCAGATCTTGGGGCTTAAAAAAACCATCCTCGTCATCTTCATCGAGATCGGAATCATCTAGGGTGTCGTTGGCAAGATCCATCGGTTCAAAAGTATTGTGAGACTTTTCTTTCGGAGTCTCAGCAAACTCTGGGTTCACCGTATAGAGGGCGTTAAAGTCTCTTTTAATTGGAAACGGAAATCCGTCGGCACACAGGGAGCAGAGCAGAAAAAGCTGAGTCTCTATCGTTCCGCGAACTGAGATGAGTTCATCGATGCGATGGATATTGAGGTTGACTCGGGTTTTTCGAGAGCGTGGTTTCCAGTTTGCAGGCCTTGTGACTTGTACAGATTGCTCGTCGAGCTTGCCGATAATCTCCATCACCCAAGGGGCCGTCTCATTGAACTCGTAGTGGAGTTCTTCGTCCTTAACTTCTTGAAAACCGAGCTTCATCCCTATTGTATACAGGAAAGGGGCGTTTCAGGAGAGTCCCCGCGTGATTTCTTCGATCACTTTAGGCCCTCGGTAGACGAGAGCCGTATATATTTCAATCAGAGATGCGCCCTCTTCGATTCGAGTTTGAGCTGAGCTCAAATCCGAGATGCCTCCGGTAGCGATGATTTGAATCGACTCAGGCAAAAGGGTGCGAAAAAGTCTCTGCGTTTTTCGAGAAACCCCAGACAGAGGGGGGCCGCTTAACCCGCCTGCCCCTATTTCATCTAAGATACTTTGTTGCTCCTGCAATCCGTTTCTGCCGACGGTCGTGTTCGTGCATACAAGGGCAGAAATGCGGTAGTCCTTCACGACTTCGGCGATCTCAATCGTGAGATCGGGGGAAATGTCAGGGGCGACTTTCAGTGCGATCGGAAGCGGGACTTTTCTTTGCATGTTTAAGTCCTGCACCCCACTTAAGATCTGTGTCAGTGCTTCGCTTTGTTGGAGCTGTCTTAGGCCAGGAGTATTGGGTGATGATACGTTGATCGTCACGAAGTCCACACAGTCCTGGAGCGCACGGAAGCACTCCTTATAATCCTGATGGGCGTCTTCTTCAGGGGTGTCTTTATTTTTTCCGATATTACCGCACACGATCAGATCGTTCGGTCTATTTCTAAGACGCGCGGCTATCGCTTGCACTCCATCGTTGTTAAAGCCCATGCGGTTAATGATTGCTTTTGATTCAGCGAGTCGAAAGAGGCGAGGTTTGGGGTTCCCGGGCTGCGGTCTAGGAGTAACAGTACCGATTTCTACAAAACCAAATCCCAAAGCGCGCCAGGTATGTAAGTGTTCCGCGTTTTTATCAAAACCAGCGGCAAGGCCCAAACGGTTCGGAAAATGGAGACCCAAGACTTGGATTTCAGTCTTAGACCACTTCGGTCGCGGAAGATAACGAAGCCAGGGATCTGAAAGTGAGAGCGCTACTCTATGTGCATTTTCAGCATCCATTTGAAAAAGTGCCGACCGAAGTAAGGGGTAGAAATAAGAAAACATAGATGCTCCCTACGATTGTGCCATGCTTATAGAAAATGATGCACATTGCATGGTTAAAAAGCGGCTTCGTAAAAGTGTTTTGGCTAGCATTGTTTCTTCTGCCGCATCCATCCTATGCAGAATTTGATCTTTCGGTCGGAGGGTTGGCGCGGACTTATCCTGCCGGTGCACTCGCGGTGGCCTCTGCTGGGTACTCCAAAAAGCTTTATGATGAAGGTGCCTGGAAGTACGGTTACGCCCGTACCGCCCTCAATGCAGGGAGCATAGGAGTCGTGAATCGAATCGGGGGTGAGGTTCAATTTGCACCCATTTCTATTTTACTTTTGAGCTTTGGGCAGGACTTTACTTTTCGAGCGTTTCGGCCGGGTTTTGTCGACTGCACTACCTTTCAGTGCGTAGGCCAAACACAACGTCGATTCGTCCGAGGTCACTTTGTCATCGCAGTCAAGCGTGTTTCGTTCCTGGTCCAGTGGAGATACGAGCGAGTGCGAAGTCTTGGGGGCCTGCCCGAGTTCTTTGATGAAATGACGGTGGTCCGCGGACAGTCAGGCGGCGAGACCATGTTGTCGTTTCTTTCAGCATTGCTTGTAAAAACGACCGATCACTTGAGTCTTGGTTTAGCGGGGCTCAGCACGCGTGCAATCCAAAGTAGAAATAGTTCCTTGATGGCCGGACCCGCAGGCACCTATAAGTTTGATTCTGGAGCCTCACTCTTGGTGGGTTTCGGAGTAAGTCGATCGCCTTTTATTGACCCGGGATTCAGTGGGTTCTCGCAAGTGCAGTTTCCTCTCTACCCTGGACCATCTATTTTAGAACGTGCACGGTGAACTTCCTTTTTTTGTGGGTATAACTAAAGTATGCCCCATAGGGAAAATCCTTTTGTCTTCCTTCGCCGAAATCTAAGCCGTCTCTTTTCGGATGAACGATCTAGCTTCTATGCGGTCATTCTCTATTCTGCGGTCGTAGGTATTTTAAGTCTGGCCATTCCTCTTGCTGTTCAGTCAGTCGTGAACTCGGCCGGGCTGGTATCGGTGCAGCAGCCCATCTTTGTATTCAGTGTCTTTCTATCCGCATTACTTTGTTTTTCTGCAGTCGTACAACTCATACAGATCCGAACATTGGAGCGAATCCAGCGGCGGCTCTTTGTGAAAAGCGGAATTGAAGTGGCAGAACGACTGACCATGGCCAATTGGGCAAGCGATGCCTTTCATACCTTAAGCGCAAGGATGAACCGTTTCTTAGATGTTGTGACCGTGCAAAAGCTTACCTCCCAGCTGGTGCTCGATGGAGTAGCTGTACTGTTTCAAACGGCGATGGGTCTATTATTGCTAGCGATCTACCATCCGATTCTGATGGCTTTTGCTGTGCTCATTGGACTCGCGCTTTATGGGATTGTGGTGATTTCAGGTCGTACCGCCTGGGGATCAGCTCGCGGTGAGTCAAAAGCCAAATACACTTTTGTGGATTGGTTGTCTGAGATGGCAAGCTTTGAAACTGTTTTCCATTCCGCCCGGGGCAGGTCATTTGCATTAGAAAAGACTGATATCTTGCTTGAAGGATGGCTGCACTACCGTGCGGATCACTTTAAAACGGTTTATCGCCAATGGACTTTCTCGCTTTGTCTTCAGGTTGCTTCTGCCGTTCTTTTATTAGGTCTTGGCTCATTGCTCGTTCAGCAGGAGCAACTCAGTCTTGGTCAACTGGTGGCTGCTGAGCTGGTGCTTGCTCTGGTCTTAAGTGCTTTGGCCAAACTAGGAAAGCTTCTTGAAAACATCTACGATCTGTCAGCTGCGTCAGAAAAGGTACTTGAGGTAACGGATCTCGAGATTCAGGCAAAGACGGAGGGGCGTGATCTCTTACAGGAACAAAGTCCTATTTCGTTACAGGTCGACGGCTGGACTGGTGAACCTGGATTTCGAGTTCTTTTTCATGCAGATGGTCGGGCGAATAAAAAAGCCATGCGTCGTAGAATCTTTGGTTATGACGGCGCAAGATTGGATAGCGTGCGTTTAGGGGGCTTCCCAACGCATGAGCTTTCTTCGGTCCAAGTGTCCCAATTCATTTCGTACGTCAGTGGGCATGAACTTCCAGAAGTCTTTGGCGGTTCTATTGCCCAAAACGTCATGCTTCACAAGTCCCATGAAAGAGCACACGAATTACCAGATCTTTTGGCGACCTTCGGTCTGGGACGTTACTCCCAGGAGACGAGCGCTCAAGATCTTCCTGATTCCGAAAAGCGCCTGGTAGTTTTTGCTCGCCTTGCTTTTCAATCACCGAAGATTCTTCTCCTCGATGAACCACTCAGTGGGCTGGATGAAAAGGGGTACGACGCTGTGGTGAAAAACATTTTGGGTCAAGGTACACCTTGGGCTATTGCACTTATTTCGAGTTACCCAGAGCGCTATCGCCCCTATGTGCGTGATGTCTTAGTGGTCAAAGAGGGTGGGGTGATCTTGTGAAGAATTACCGAGCGCTAGAGCAAGTCCCAATTGAAGATCAGATGCCTAAATTTGCACGTTATTTGATTTGGTTTTTGGCATTTTGGCTCGTCTCACTGGTGGTCACTCCGTGGGTTCAGACGAGTCTAGGCACAGGAAAAGTGATCGCTTTCGCGCCCAATGAGCGTATCCAGCAAATCGGTGCAACAGTAGATGGGCGTGTTTCGAAGTGGTACGTCGTGGAGGGGCAAAGAGTTCAAGGTGGAGATCCTCTCGTTGAGATATCCGATTTAGATCCTCAGATCATGGAAAAACTGGAAAGAGAGCGACAGGCCGCAAAGTCACGTCTTCTTGCTGCGGAGTCCGCGCAAAAGACCTCACAAATTAACGTGGGCCGTCAGCGAGAGCTTGCCGATCAAGGTTTGTCGGCTGAACGAAGTTATGAACTCGCCAGGATTGAGTATCAAAGGTTTCAATCTGATGTTGCGACTGCTAAGGCTGAGTTAGCGCGAATTGACCTTCGGTTGACTCGGCAGGGATCTCAAGTGTTGACGGCTCCTCGTGATGGTTCAATATTTAGAATCCTCGCGCCCGAGGGCGGTCCGGTGATTAAAACCGGTGAGGTCTTAGCGCAACTCGTACCAGACACTCAGATGCGCGCCGTCGAGTTATGGATTGATGGGAATGACATGCCGCTCATCCATGAAGGGCAAGAAGTGCGCCTTCAGTTTGAGGGGTGGCCTGCGGTTCAGTTTGCAGGTTGGCCGTCAGTCGCAGTAGGAACGTTTGGGGGTAGGGTTGGAAGCGTTGATTCAGCAGGAGGTGAGACCGGGAAGTTTAGGATTCTAGTTTTTCCGGAAGGAGGAGAATACCACTGGCCTGCAGCTCAATATCTGCGTCAAGGCGTGCGAGTCAACGGCTGGGTACTCCTGGGAAGGGTCAGGCTTGGCTATGAACTCTGGCGAAAAGTAAATGGCTTCCCCGCAACAATTGATTCCCCAGATGAAAAAGCCGCAAAAAAAGTGAGCAAGAAGTAGATGCTGTTTCTAGCGTTGCTCCTGAATCAGTCGTCATTCGCCATTACCTTAAAGGATGTGATTCGATCGGTGGAAAGATCATTTCCCATGATGCGAGCAGCCGATGCAGAAAAAGGAGTCGCTGAAGGGCGGGTTCAAACCTCAGAAGGAGAGTTTGATATTCGGTTCCGTGGAAATGCTGCTCGTGTATTTGGGGATCAGTATAATACGACTCGTTTTGATGCTCTTCTAGAGAAGCCAACTACCATTTGGGGGACTTCACTATTCGCAGGTTATAGGTCTTCAAATGGGGTGTTCCCTCCTTACTATGGTTTGAGTGATGCTCCTTCTCCTGGTCAAATGCGCGCCGGGTTAAACGTACCTTTACTGAGAGACGGCCCTCTAGATAGCAGGCGCGTTTCATTGGCGCAGTCTGTCATTGGCCGTGATGCTGCAGTTCAGCTTTCCGCACAACAGAAAATTGAAATTCGGCGTGACGCTACCATGGTCTATTGGGAGTGGCTGGCAGCTGTGAAGCGACTAGAAGTATTTGAAGAGCTATTGCACGTTGCGTCGGAGAGAGGCTCTCAGCTTGAAATGCAGGTCAAACGAGGGGATCTACCCAAGTTTGACGTTGATGACAATCGACGGGCAATTTTACAAAGAGAGGCTCAAAAGGTAGCAAGCGAACGTGCGTTGCAGGAAGCATCCTTTAGACTTGCTCTTTATCTTCGGGATGATAACGGAACCCCTAGAACGATCGAGCGAGGTGCGGGCACCGAGCCATTGGCGCTGCCTGCGGATATCAGCCATGCTCCTTACGGACCTCTTCCTCGAACTGAACTGAAGGAGGAGGAGAAAGCAGCAATAGCCAGTCGCCCAGATGTCGCTCGTATCCGGGCAAGAAAGCAGCAAATAGAGCTAGACATTAAACTTGCGTCAAACCAAGTTTTGCCCCGTCTTGATCTCCAGGTTGGAGCCGTTCGAAACATGGCATCCGGACTTTATGCAAAATACGGTAATGGGTTTGAGGTTGGCGCTGGGCTCGAGATCCCCCTTCAGGTGAATGTGGCCGAAGGACGAGGCGAGAGCGCACGCGCAACTTTGATTCAAATTGAAGCACAAGAAGAGTTGTTGATGCAGAGGGTAGAGCAGGAGCTGAGAGATGTGCTTTCTGCGCTTGAACAGGCGCGTAAGCGTGTGGAGCTTGCAGGGTTAGAGTTTCAAACTGCACATTCATTGGAGCAAGGTGAACGACGGAGATTCAAACTGGGGTCGAGCAATCTGATCTTTGTGAACCTTAGAGAACAACAATCCTCAGAAGCGATGATTCGTCAGATTGATTCGAAAGTGGATTACCTCCGTGCCCTGGCACGCTATCAGGCATCGGTTGCAACAGACTACGTGTCCTCCGAAGGTTTTGAGTAACTCTTAAGGAATGCTTCATAAAGTCCGCGAAGTGGTGTTTCACCGAGCGCGCTTAAATTCTTAGTTATCGTCTCTTGATCACCTCTAGCCAAAGGGCCGGTCAGTGCACGGTCTGCAGACTGTGCAAAATTCGCAGCTGCTTGCAGAATGATCGGTGTAAAGACGGTTCTATTCACGCCAGTTTTATCTTGAAGTGCAGTCCCGCTCATATCCCAAAGGATCTGAGGGAAGTTAGAAACCATCACGCAGAGAGCGTGGTAAAAGGCCTGATGGTCTTCATGGAACTCAAGTCTTTGATTTTTAGAAAAGTAGGTAGAGCAAAATTGCAGGAGTATTTCTTCATCTGCCCATCTTCTGCCGATCAATGTGAGGGGGAAGGACTGATAGATCTGAAGTGGATAGGGGTCGGGACCAAAAGTGAATAGGGGATGGAGAGCTGTGGCGCCCTCCACCTTAAGCGCACCTGATGCGTGAAAAAGTTTTAAATGCGGGGCTAGTGCGCGAACTCCCCTTGTGACAAGAGGAACTGCGCGATCCGAGACCAGTATCCAGGCCATGGTCGGTCTAAGTCGCCCGACCTCAGTCTGACACAATGCGCTGAAGTCATCGTTTAGACTTCTTGCGTCTTTGTGCCACAGAAATGGTGCATTCATGAGCTTGCAGTACGTTTGCATGTGCTGAGCTAGCTTTCCTTTTCCGATCAGAAGCAGTGGGGGTGAAGGAATATTGGCGGTGGTTTTGCCTGCTAAAGTCATGCTGCGGCTAGTCTACATTAATTTTTTTACATTTTCTTTGTGCCCTGCCGATGAGCAATCACGGATGAACAAGCAAATGAAAAATGGCAAATCTCTTAAATTTAAACTCATCGCTCTTTCCATGGGGATCACGGTGCTTCTGGGTGCCGCCTCTGTGGGGGTGTTAAAGCACATTGTGGGCACGCAAGAAAAGGCACAGCTCGATAGCTTTGAAGCCTATGCCAGAAGCTTAAGTGATGCTATCGGCGCACAGTTCTTTGAGCGTTACGGCGACGTTCAGGCCTTTGCGATTAGCCCGGCAATTCAAGCGAGCAGCCAGCAATCGATCGTAGACATGCTCAACTCTTGGAGCGCACTTTATGGCATCTACGATCTGATCATGTTGGTCGATGCAAAAGGACACCTGGTCGCTACTTCCAGCAAAACACCTGGTGGCGAAGACATCGCTGTAAAACCTCTCTATGAACAGAATTATTCAGAGGCCCCATGGTTTAAAGCTGTGATGGAGGGGAAATTCACAGAAGATAAGGCGAAAGCTTTTGCAGGAACTTTTGTGGAAGACGTGCACGTTGATCCGTACACTAGCAAGGTTTTTGGTTCAGATCGTTTAGGATCAAGCTTCAGTGCAGCGGTCAAAAACGCAAGTGGCAAGGTGATTGGAGTGATCACCAACCGTGCAGGTTCACGTTGGTTTGAAGTCGCCTTTAAAGAGCTCTATGCAGGGTTAAAGAAAAGTGGATTCGGAAGCTCTGAGCTTTCTATGGTTCGCCATGACGGGACAGTGCTCTTTGAGTACTCGTCTGACCCGAAGATAGAGGTTCTGAGTGATTCGAAGTACGACTGGAACAGACTACTCAAAGAAACTGAAACTGGCGCAGCATGGGCGGCTTTATCAGCAAAGAAGTCTGGAGCCCTTCTTGAGAAAAACACAAAAACAGGCGACTTGCAGATTGCTGGATTTGTACCGGTCAGTGGTGGGAAGTTTGTAGATAGCATAGGGTGGTCTGTGCTCGTTAAGGATTCACAGAAAGAGGCGATGAGCGCGCTCATCCAAGCTCAAAATATATTTTACGGGATCTTTGCGGTGGTTATTGCACTTGCATCGCTGATCTCTTACTTCTTTGCGATTTCCCTCTCAAAGAGCCTGTCAGGTCTTGCGGGTCGTTTATCGCATGGATCAAACGAGGTATTTAACGCAGCTTCTCAGATCTCCCGCTCAAGCACAGGTCTTTCAGAAGCAGTCGTAGAACAGGCAGCGGCCATCCAAGAAACTGCAGCTTCGATTGATGAAGTCAGTTCCATGGTTAAAATGAGTGCCGATAATGCAAGTCAGTCTCAGAAAGTTTCACAGACGAGCCGAACCACTGCCGAAGAGGGGCAAGAGGCGGTACAAGAAATGTCAAAATCGATTGCTGACATCAGCGACAGCAATACAGCAATCATGAATCAGATCGAGGAGCGAAATCGTCAAATTGGTGAAATCGTGAAAGTCATTAGCGAGATTGGGAACAAGACAAAAGTCATCAATGACATCGTATTTCAGACGAAGCTTCTCTCTTTTAATGCCTCTGTCGAAGCGGCACGCGCTGGTGAGCATGGAAAGGGATTTGCTGTAGTTGCTGAGGAGGTCGGGAATCTTGCTCAAATGAGTGGGAATGCGGCAAAAGAAATTTCTACTATGCTCGAATCCAGCATCCAGAAGGTAGAAGGGATTGTAGCAGAGACTAGAACTGAGGTTGAACGCCTCGTAGTCGAGAGCAAAGAGAAGGTTGGCCTTGGAATGCAGGTGGCAGCGCGGTGTGGAGAGGTATTGAACAAGATTCTCTCTACTGTTCAAGAAGTGGATGGCATGGTGGGCGAGATTTCATCAGCATCCCAGGAGCAAGCCCAGGGGGTAGCCGAGATCAATAAAGCCATGAATCAGCTCGACCAAGTCACGCAGCAGAACTCTGCAATTTCCCAAAGCACAGCATCTTCAGCCGAGTCGCTGAGCACCCAGGCCGAAGAACTTCGCCAAATGGTGCGGGATCTGTTCTTCGTGATCAATGGGAGTTTTGACGCCCAGCAGGCCGCCTCCGGTTCTAGCGAGACCGATGCGCCTAAGTCGACCAGTAGTGGTGACTCGAAAGAGAATGTGGTTCCTATTGCCAAAAGACGAGCGTCAAAAACTAATCAGCCCGAGAAATCAGTGCCTTCAGAGCATAAAGAAGCCGTAGGAGCCGGTAAGAGCGCAAACTTTGAAGTCCCGTCAAAAGATGATCCCCGCTTCGAAGACGTTTAAACGGCCTCAGATCAATGGCTTCTTAAGTAAATGATTCAAGCTTCCGAAAACTTGAGTAAGGGTGTGCAGGTATGGATGACTTTGAAAGAGAATTAAAAGCTGGGTTTCTAGATGAGGCGGCACAGCTACTCGCTGACACGGAACAGTGCTTCTTGGACCTTGAAACACGTTCAGAAGACCCTTCTATCTTAGAGAAAATATTTCGTCTTGCTCACAATCTGAAAGGCAGTGCACGGGGTGTAGGATTTATCCAAATGGGTGAGTTCACCCACGAACTAGAATCCCTCCTTTTAAAATTAAAGAATCGTGAACTTCAGATCCACACTGCGACCGTGAGTTTGCTTCTTCAGTGCAACGACCACCTGCGGGTTTGGGTTGATGCTTTAAAAGCCGATTTTGAAGCCAAGATGGACAGCGTAGCCCTCTTAGAGGAGATCCGCGCCCAATTGAGTGGCAAGACGGTAGTTCTCGAGGCTATCTCTGAGGAGCCACTCGAGGTCTCGTCTTCTCCTGTAGATCTTGAATACCCATCTGCCGACGCTTTTGAGGTGAAGACCGAGGAAGAGACTGAACATTTTGCGGAGCTCATCCCCTTAGTGAGAGAATCCATCGAAGCTGAGCCCATAGCCACACCGGAAGCTTCCCAGGTAGAGCCCCGAGTAATCCCGCCAGCGGCAGCAGTATCTGCTCCAGTTCAAGCTCCCCAAGCAGGTCCCGCTCAACCGCCACAACAGGTGCAGGACGAAAATATTCGTGTGAGCCTGAAGCGGCTTGAAACCTTACTGAATAACGTGGGCGAGCTTGTGATTATGCAGACGGTGCTTGATCAGCAGCGAGTGCATATTGAGTCACCACTCGTTCAGAAAACAATTGGTCAGCTTGCAAAAATTACTAAGGATATTCAGGACATTTCGATGAGCCTGCGTATGGTTCCTTTGAAGCAAACATTTCAAAAGATGCAACGCATAGTTCGGGATACGTCTAAGATACTTGGAAAAGAGATCCATCTTGAGCTCATAGGAGATGAGACCGAGCTAGATAAAACCGTCGTAGAACATTTAGGCGATCCTTTAGTCCATTTGATTAGGAATGCCGTGGATCATGGAATCGAATCAGGCGAGGAACGTGAACAGATGGGCAAGTCAAAAGCTGGCCGCATTACGCTCAACGCTTACCACCAGGGGAATCAGATCGTTTTAGAAATTAGGGATGACGGGAAGGGCCTCAATGCTGAGAAGCTTCGCCAAAAAGCAATTGAAAAAGGGATCATCCGAGCAGAGCAAAAGCTGACAGAGGCTGAATGTCACGCCCTTGTTTTTGCCCCTGGATTTTCAACTCACAGTCAGGTGACAGAAATATCTGGCCGAGGTGTTGGGATGGACGTTGTAAAAACGAATGTCGAGAAAATATTACACGGTGAAGTGCTTTTGCAGACCGAGCTCGGTAAGGGAACCTGTTTTAAGATTCTGCTCCCTCTGACACTCGCAATTATAGATGGCATGGTCGTTCAGGCAGGGACAGAAAAGTACATCATTCCGATCACCCAAGTGCATGAATCTTTGCAACCTGCAAAAGAAGATGTCTCTTATGTGACTGGAATGGGAGAAGTGCTTGGCCTAAGAGGGGAAAATCTACCCTTGCACCGGTTAGGCACCCTTCTAGGGCAAAAGGTAAAACCAATCGATCCATCGACCGCGATTGCGATCGTAGTTCGCTCAGGCGATCACGCATTTTCGGTGCTGGTTGACGATATTATCGGGCAGCAACAGGTGGTCATTAAGCAGCTGGGTGCTGAAATTCGTAGTCTTAAAGGAATTACCGGTGGAGCGATTCTTGGGGATGGAAAAGCAGCGCTGATTCTAGATGTGGCAGAACTCGTGAATCGTACGCAGGGCCGTGATCGAACAACACAAAGTCTAAGGGGAGTCGCATGATTAAAGACAAAGAGGGTATGAAGCAGGTTGAGGAAAAGTCAGGTGAACTCAGGAGGTTCTTAGAGTTTTCTTTAGGAACTGAAGCCTACGCCGTTCCTTTGCTCTCTGTGAAGGAGGTCATAGCCTATCCAGATATCACGCGTATCCCATACACACCTTCCCACTTTCTCGGGATTATGAATCTTCGGGGCCAGGTCATTTCTGTGATCGACCTCAGACTGAAATTTGGGATTAAGGCGGACCAGAATACTGAGACAGCAGTGATCATTTGTGATTTGGCACCTCTTTGTATCGGGATCGTTGTGAACTCTGTGAACAGTGTGTTGCCGCTTAGGGAATCAGACATTAGTGATCGTCCCGACATTCAGAGTAATAAATCCAGTGACTACATCATTGGAGTAACACGGCAAGACAAGAAACTCGTTTTACTTTTAGACATGGCGAAAGCCATAGATGTCGACGACCAATCAACTGCAAAAAAGGCCCAGGCAACCCGTCAAGCAGCTTAAGAAAAAAGGGAAAATCTATACATGGGTAGTAGTACCGCTCAGCAAATCAGTGGTCTTGCTTTGGATGACGATCTCATTGCACATGTGTCAAGCATTGTGCAAAAAATCGCGGGCATTCAACTCGGTGACAAGCAAAAAGCGATGGTTTCGGCCCGAATTGGAAAACGCATGCTCGACCTAGGGCTTGCCACTCCACAGGCTTATCGAGAGCATCTCAATCAAAACAAAGAGTCAGAAGGTGCAGCGCTTGTTTCTTTGCTCACAACGCATCACACCTTCTTCTTTCGGGAGTTTTCCCATTTTGAATATCTAGAGCGGACCGGTTTGGCGAAAGTTGTAGCGGAGGCCAAAGCCAGGGGCGATCGAAAAATCTCTGTTTGGTCCGCTGCCTCAAGTCGTGGGCAAGAGGCGTATTCAATTTCGATGTTTCTTTCCTACCACCTGAAGACGATTGACCCGTCCATGGACTTTGAAATCTATGGGAGTGATGTGGATCCAGATTCGGTTGCAATCGCAAAGAATGGTGTCTATCGATGGGATGAGATCAAGGAAGCCCCCTCTATTTATGTAGGCTCCCACTTTTCGAGGGGGACCGGAAACATTGCAGCGTTTGTTAAAGCAAAAGATTCTATAAAATTAAAATGTAAATTTGACGTGATCAATTTGTTTGATTTGTCAAAAGTACGCGGTAGGAAGTTTGATCTCATCTTTTGTAGGAACGTCTTTATCTATTTTACTCATGATCAAATTAAGGAAGTCTCAAAAGGGCTACTTCAATGTCTGCATCCAGGCGGTATCCTCTTTACCGGCATGTCAGAGACCTTAAACGGCCTCGATCTTCCAGTGAAATATATTGGCCCATCCATTTATGGCCATATAGGTGCAACTAGTAGCAAGCCAAAGGAATCTTTGGTCCCCACTCCGGCGGGGAAGGCAATCCCGACGGCAAGTCAGCAATCTATTTCTATAGCAGCGCCTGAGAAAAATATTCGCGTTCTTTGTGTGGATGATTCGCCTACTATCTTGGCACTTCTCAAGAAGGTGCTCACGAAAGAGGCAGGGTTTGAAATTGTTGGGACGGCAAAGAATGGAATTGAGGCGGCAGAATTCCTAAATAAGACACCTATTGATGTCATGACTTTAGATATTCATATGCCAGAGCAAAACGGAGTGGAGTACCTGGAAAAAAACTTTTCCGCAAGCCATCCTCCTGTTGTGATGCTGAGTTCCGCGGCCCGTGAGGACTCAGGAGTCGGGATGCGAACTCTTGAATTAGGGGCCAGGGACTACATAGAGAAACCGACGCTCGCGAATCTTGCGGATAAGGCCGATGAAATTAAGCTCAAACTGAGGTGTGCACTGAAACCTGATCCTTCTCAAACGGCTAGAGCCCTTGAGCTTGATCGGTCCTTTCAGAAGCAACCTGACCGTAAATGGAGTGAAGATCAGCTTCGGGTAGTTGTCTTAGGCATAGGGGACAAGGAAAAATGCACTGCCATTCTAAAACAGTGCAATGGTCCACAGCCTGCAACCGTCTTTCTTGTGCATGGTCCAAGCACAATTCTCCCAAAAGTAGTCGAAGGGCTAAAGCCCGTCTCTCCCGTTCCACTGAGTCCAATAGTAGACGGGATCAAGGATTTCAAGCTTGGGACGTTTTATATTGGAGATTTTGATACAGCCTTCAGCACACTCAAGTTGCTTGCTATTGGAAAGAATGTTTCTACACTTGTTTTTGCAAGTGTGGGTAAAGATGTCTTAAGCAAGCTTGAGCAGCTTCCGAAAGCCGGTCTTATCTTAGAGGACATCGGAAGTCAGAAGGCACTCGATGGAACGTATAAAATGATTCGTGCGAAAGCACTTCATTTCGTTCCATATACAAGCTTTATCTATCATTCAGACGATGAGCTATTTAAGGGCAAAAAATGACCAATCCTGCCCTTTCAGTACAGGTCCTCAGGTATGAGTTAAAGGGTGGAGTCTTTGTCTGTGCTTACGTTGAAGGTGGCGTGGGTGGCGCTGGAATGGTCCTTCAAGATTCGAGCGCAAGCACGATGGATCGTCTCCGTGCACTCATCAAGAGTGTTAAATCCATCGCGGTCAAAAAGGAAGTCAAAGCCAAAATTATTGGAGCGAGTGCATCTGTACGCTCATTGTCGTCAGATTTCCGGAGAGAATTTCCTGAGGTCTCGTTCGTAACGAAGGAATCGGAATCAAAAAGTCTTGAAGCATACTTCTATACGGATTCGGGCCGGGTTCGCTTAGGTGAAGCACAAGCTTCTGCAAACGCGCCTCAGGCGATGCTCCCCGAAAAACGGAAGAGGGTTTTGATCGTTGATGACTCAAAGACGATACGACATATCTTGACTCGAATTCTTGAGGTCGATCTTGATGTTGTCGGTTGCGCAGAACGGCCGTCGCAGGTTGAAGAGATGATCGCTCGATTGAAGCCTGATGTGATCACCCTAGACATCCATATGCCTGAGATGGATGGGGTTACGCTGCTGAAACGCTATCTTCCTAAGTTCCAGATTCCAACGGTGATGATTAGTTCTATTAGTATGGCGGAGAGTGGCCATGTCCTTCAGGCCTTAGAGGCGGGTGCGGTGGACTACATTCAAAAGCCTTCCTTAGATGAGCTTGCGGAAGTGACTCCTTTGATTGTTGAGAAAGTCAAAACGGCCTCGTCCGCGAAAGTTAAGGCGATCACGCCTTTTTCTCAAAAATCGGCACTACAAAAGCCAGTGACTGCGATGGGTGCAATGAATCTTTCAAATCTCATTGCAATCGGTTCTTCAACAGGTGGAACTGAAGCTCTGCGTCAGGTGCTTACCCGTCTCCCAAGTGGCATCCCTCCCATTGTGATTGTTCAGCATATTCCAGCAGTCTTCTCCTTGGCCTTTGCAAAACGTATGAATGATCTCTGTGCATTTGAGGTGAAGGAAGCGGTTGATGGAGACGAATGTCGACCGAACCGTGTGCTCATTGCACCTGGCGGATTTCAGATGTCTCTAGTCCGTGGAAGCGGACCCAGCGGATACCAGGTGCAGGTGAAGGATGCGCCACCCGTGAATCGCCATAGGCCTTCAGTCGATGTGTTGTTTCAGTCGGTCGCTGATCTTGTTGGCAAGAAAGCTGTCGGCGTGATTCTTACGGGTATGGGCGCAGATGGTGCGAAGGGGTTACTTCAAATGCGACAAAAAGGCGCTCGGACCATTGCGCAGGACGAAGCAAGCTGTGTGGTGTTTGGAATGCCGCAGGCCGCGATTAAACTGAAAGCCGCTGAACAGGTGCGTCCGCTGGGTGAAATTGCCGGTGAAGTGTTGACCCTTGTCAGTGCAAAGGCTGCTTAAGGTACATTTCGGTTACACATGCGCACTTAGGATACTCTACAAACACCCCTCTCTCTTATTTCTCTTCTCTCGTGAGGCGGACCCATCCATGGGATCTATCGCTACGCTTCCAGCTCCGCTCTTTTAGCCTCACGAGGGAAGAGGAATAAGAGAAAGGGGTGTTTGTTATAGGCGTAAGGAATGATTGGCGATTGGCTCCAATCCTCCGCGCTTACCCCCGAATGAGGCCCTTCCAATACGGTGCAAGTCCCAGGTCCATTGCTGCCTTTAAATTATGCGCCTGACACAAATGACGAAGGTTTTTGAGCTCTGTCCTTCCACCCAGTGCAAGCGGCGTCTGGTGATCCACTTGTAAGTGAGCACGGGAGTGGCAGCGCGTCTTTGTGACCGGCGAGACGTATTCACACTGGCCGCCGGATCTCGCATGAATCCGTCCCTTCACGTGGAGAGGGATAAAACGAGATATGGAGAATGATTCTGGCTGAGACGAGTTCTCTCTCACGGGCATTTTTCCGACCGGCCGGGATTTTGAATCGGCGCTCGCTTCTACTTTGTTGTCTGTCTTCTGAGACTCCATCTTCCCTAGGCTGCGTTCTTTCTTTTCGATCAGCACCCTCAGAGCTTGGGTGAAAAGATCGGTCGTAGAATCTGCCCGTATCAATTCGCGCGCTCGGTTGAGTAGATTCATCCCATCTTCATCTAAGAAAAACTTCACCTCAGTATGTGTGGGTGTTGCGACGCGGGTGGATTCTTTAAGCCGGGGTACTTCAGGCGCAGAGGACTGAGATAACAAAAACTTCTCAGTCTCTCTCTTTGACTTTCCAGCGATCGCAGCCAGTAGGTCGTTCTGTTGTTCTTGATTCATCTCATTTCCAGCCGATTTCTCTTCTTTGATGAAGCGCTGAATCTGCGTCGCCCCCGTCAAAGTGAGACTGCCGGATTCGATCATCTGTTTTGCCTTTTCATTCTGTCTGGCAAGCCGCATGGCACTGATGCGTTCATAGGCGGAAGATTCAGAATATCCCAGTTCCTTCCTTAAATATTCAAAGAGACTTGGGTAAGAAAGTAACGTGTAAGCTTTTCGCCGGTCCACTTCTTCCAGATGAGCGACCCATGTCGCGGTCGCACGTTGCTCGATGCGGGAGAGAGCAAATGTGGCGTGCAGAAGCTCAACGTCATTCAGCGGGAAGCGGTCTGTTTTGCAGCTAAGAACGGATGTCTTTTGATTCATCATTTAAGAATCATAACCCCGTGATTTTTGGGCACCTCGCTGCCCTTCAGACGTTTCAAAAATGGATTTTTGATTTCAAAAGACGATCCCAGAAAGATCATTCAACGACGCGAACTCTAAGCGCCTATAGTCAAAACCTACCTCAGCATCACCAAATCAAAAAACCTGTTTTACTCGAAGCGGTCAAGAGAAAGTTTTCTATGAAACTCTCTTTAAACCAGAACTCCCCAGTAACTGAGGATTTATCCTATATCGCATATAACTTCTTCACCGGATTAGAACTAGGTGTCTAAGTTGTTCAGAGGCGTTGAGTCGGGACGCATCCGAATAAACGGCATGCGGCCTGATGGTCGAACCACGACAGCATCTACTCCTCCCTCGGATTCGATCATTTTGATGAGCTGTGATTTCGACAGCCAGCCCGCGATTTCAACCTGATAGGAGATAATCACTCCTTTACTATTTCTTCTCACAGCAGTTACTTTTTTTGGCTCGATAGCGCACTCTGTCCCCGGGCTCCAGCCCTCCACTCTTTCAACGGCATCGACTACCTGTTGGAACTCTTTAGCACTTAACGATTTGAGCTTCCTGCTCAGGTCAAGCTTGGTCCATTGTTTGAGAAGCTTGCGATAATTGGCTACATCGTTGCCATCTAAGGCGGGTGCATAGGAGGCGATCGCGTCAAAAATGCTTAGGTCACGGTATTTTTTTCCTCGCAGTAGTCGGACCAGTGCTCGACGGCCTGTCTCATAGTCTGGAAAAATAGCGAAACCGTCCGACCTCCCAATCGATCCATTTTCGAGCGCAAAACCACCAAGCGATCGAATGTTGCCGGGGTTGGTATTTCTCCACGCAGGAGTGCCGCCTGTTCGAGTTACTTTGCCCCCATCACTGCGATGATAAATGACCGTTCGGCCTCTGCCTTTTTCTGCTCTGACAAACATTCAGCTACTTCCCCGTAAGGACGGTCATCAATACGCCCTTATGGTGGTGGCCGGTATGGGCGGGGAAAAGCGTCCCGACCAGTGTCATCACCTTGCCTTCTGAGAATGATACAGTCCTCACACAATCTTGAACGCAAATGAGCTGAATTTCTCTCACTCCTTCTTGCGAATAAAAAAGCTCATCGCCGGGTGGAGCAACAACATGAATCGGCACTCTCAAAGTCAACACCCAACTTTGCTCAAGTCGATCCCCTTGGGCAGTACTCTCATAGGCAGGTGAACCCGCGAAACTCTGAAGAGATACGGTTCCTTGCAATGTGACGATGGAGGGCTCGTACTTGAAAATATCCTCAGCACGGCAGATTGAAGTAAAGCCGAGAAAGGAAATCAACAGGCTGAGAACAGGCTTCACATCAATGCCCTTCCACACAACTGGGTTGAAAATGGTGGACCCTAGCGGGTTCGAACCGCTGACCTCTTCCATGCCATGGAAGCGCTCTACCAACTGAGCTAAGGGCCCTGAAAAACAATCTTTGGAGAAGTTTGCATCAGTCCGTCGCCTTTTTCAGCACCCAAAAAGTGAGTATTGATCCTGAAACCCTGATTTGAGGGGGGTTTCACCTTGTGGTCTAGTATGTGCTTTCTTAGACTCTTAGAAACACAGGGAGTCACTATGAAAAACGATTCGCATTGCGCCAGTTGGATGTTGTGCATTTCCCTGACCCTGACTTTAGGAGCCTGCAGCTCCGCACCGGTGGACTCGACTCGAGTGCTTCCAGAATGGGTGAATACACCTGAGGTCCTCTTTCCCAAAGAGCGTTACATCACCTCAGTGGGCACAGGCAAAACTCTAGAGCGTGCGGCCCAGAATGCGCGCCGCTCTATGGCGGAGGGTTTTAGAAGTCAGGTCGTGAGCCAATCAAGCGTTGCCGCTACCTCTAAGCTTTTAGAAGGCACGGACGGAAAGAATACGGGAAATGCTGAAGAACGTTTTTCACAAAACACAGAGATCCAGACCCAAGTCACACTCCGGGGGGCTGATGTTCGCGAATCTTTTGTAGCTCCCGATGCGACCTACGCACTTGTCGCCATTGATAAGCTAACCGCCAGGTCAAATGTCCTCTCTGAACTGATGAGTAAAGAGCGGAAAGTGACGGCTGCCTTGGACCTCGCTTCGTCGGGTAAGACGGTGCGTTATAGTTCACTTCAGAGCGCACGCGCCGAGTTCTCCCAGTATGAAGTACTCGCAGGTGAGGCGATGAGTTTGGGTGTTTCAACGGGAGATCGCGCACGTGTTTTATCTTCAAAACTGGACGCGCTTCAAGCTGAGTTTGTCGCACACTTAAAAGATCAGTCCCTTGTGGTCCGGCAAAAGTCTGGGGATGCAGTGTGGGCGCAAAAGCTCGAGGCCTGCCTTTCTGGCCGAGGAATCCCGCTTGCGGCAGCAGAGTCCGAGAATAGCGTTACGCTTCAAGTTTCAGCCGTGGAGACTTCGGTCCACATGGCGGTGCAAGGTTTCGAGAAAGTGAAAGTGGATTTGATGACCGACTGGGTGCGAGCTTCAAAGAAAGAGTCTGTCGCCTCAACCCAAACCGAAAGCGGTCGCACAAAGAATGCAGCAGTTCAAAGTTTGTTAGAAGGTTTAATCGAAGATCACTGCACTAAAATTTTGGAACGTCTTTAAACAAGGAGAATGAAAATGAGAAACGATATGAAACTTGTAGTTGTGAGTTGTGCTTTGGCATTGTCTTCCTTTTTAGGATGCACCAGTGCACCCGTGCAAAAGGTTGAAGTAGAGGCGCCACAGTTTAAGGTGCTCGATGCGGCAAAAGGAGGCAGGGAAGCCTGGCTCGATAATCCAAACTTTTATGCGGAAAAAGAAGGACTCAACACGAAAGACTTCTACTACTACACCGGAGATGCCCAAAGTGCGAATAAACGCATGGCTTGTGAAAAAGCTCACGCAGATACGGTGGATGACATCAGTAAGCAGGTGTCGGTGTTCGTCGATTCAGCAGTCGCCCGAGCGCAAAGCGATAGCACAAGCGACGACACAACTGGCACAACATCGGCATCTGCATCGAGCTCAGAGACTTCAAAAATTTCTTCCCAGCTTTCAAAAACCATTGTGGGCGGGATTGAAAAGAAGAAGCAGTATTGGGAACAGCGGGACTATTCACAAGTTGGAGGCGCGAAGTCGATCTATACTTGCTGGGTACTCGCTCAGGTCGCGAAAAAAGACGTAGAACAAATGGTGCAACGTGCCCGAACCTTAAGATTAAAAGACGATCCAGAACTTAAGAATAAAGTAGATGCAAAGTTAAATACGATCGACAAAGACTTTGATTCTTATATCAGAAAGCAACAGTAGGGAGAGGGCGCATCCATGTTCATGAATAAAAATCTTCTGATAGTTGGTTTGTTGTCGTTCGGTGTGATCTCCTGTGCGTCTTTTAAGGCTGAGCGGGTCGATGAAAAAAAGGCTGATGATAAGGCTATGGAGATCACGGATAACTGGGTGGACGGAGACACGATTCGAGTCGTTGCGGGTGCGATCGAACAAATCCGAGTACACAAACGGTTTTCTGAATATGAAGGGCGATTTGCTGGAAAGAGAATTAAGGCTTTTGTCGGTGAGATCCGGAATAACACTTCAGAGGCTTATTTTCCTGTGAAGGACGTAGAAGACGCCATTCTTGAAAAGCTCTCCAATTCAGATTCCTTTACCTTAATCGACGCTGCCCGTAGGGAACAGATTTTGAAGGAGATTACCTATCAGAACGATGGAATGGTGGATCCGGCGCAGGCTAAAAAAGTTGGAAAACAAAGTGGCGCTGACGTGATGATTTTTGGCGATATCAACATGAAGCCTGAAAGTCGGAACGGGAAAACCATCAAGACTTATTCTGTGAATTTGCGTCTCACGGACATTCAGAGCTCTGAAGAAGTTTGCCGAGTGCGTGAGAAAATCAATAAGTTTAGCGAGAACAACGGCTCGAAGTGGTGAAACAATCGACCGCTCTTCTGTGGTCGCTTCTATTTTTAGGACTCTTCACGGAAGGCTGCGCCTCGAGCGAGGCCCTCAGGCTTCGCCGCGCACGCGAGGCTTATCTTTCGAGGGATGGTATTTCTGCACAGAAAGAGCTGCTGAGTCAAGAAGCTGAGAAGGCCTCGCAAAGCCGTGTCCTTCATCTTTTTGACCTCGGTCGTATTTCCTTTGCTGCGGGTGACTATGCTTCTTCAGTGAAATACCTCACTGAAGGCCGAGCTCTGTCCGATGAAAAGCGGGCTGATTGGAAAAGCTTCTGGAATAAGAGCTATTCGGGCACTCCATGGGAGTACTCGTGGGCTCACACAGCGCTTGCGATTTCCTATTCGGCTCTTGCAGATCAGGAAGTCAACCCGGCACGATCGGCGGATTTAAGAAGAAAAGCCCGCGCAGAAGTGATGCTGGCCGATTCGCATCTGGAGAATCTAAAACGGATCTTTGCTGGGGAGGATCGGTACCAAGAGGATCCGTACGTACGCTTAGTAGGCTCTTTCGTTCACAAAAGTACAGGGGAGCGTCAAGACCATCGCATCGCTGAGTTGTTGGCGGAGAAAGCTCCGCCCGCGTTTCGGGATCGTCTTAAATTAGGCCTTAAGAAAGGTGATTCAAGCCTCTTGGCCCTTTTCGATCTCGGCACCCTACCGCAACTGAAAAAACGCAAATTTGTAATTGGGCTATCGACTCTGTTTGGAGCGATCGAGGATCCAGGGCTTCGTCGTGTGGTCGAACGCATTGGACTACAGGTCTTGCTGGAGCTTGCTCCTGAGTTTGGATTGATCGCCCTAAGCTCCGCGGCTGTGGGTGCCGCAGAAGGCGAAGATGGGAGCGAGGCGCCTTTCTATTTGAGTGGTGCTATAGATCAGGCCGTGGGTCTGGTCCTTGAGATCCCATGGTTGCCTGAGGAAAAAAAATCACCTGGTGAGACAGCACTTTTGCAGGTTGAAGTAACAGAGAATCAGTCGGTTTCAACATTTCCACTGGTTCTCGCTTGTAACTATCAATCTTTGATTCACCACGAATACAAGGTCCGAGAAAGTAAAGAGTTTCGGGCGAAGGCCATTTCTATGGGCCTTCAGTATCTCGCCATTCTGATTCCTGCTATCGAAGCGTACAGTCGAGTGAAAGGGGATGGAGCACTTTTAAAAAAACTTGGAATCCTTGCTTCTTTCTATGTCGCTAAGCGAGTGATTGACCTAGCGAACGCACCAGACTTGCGATCCTGGGATCTGCTTCCCCAATACTCCTACGCAGGTCTTGTTCAGCTTCCTACCGGGAAGTATCGCGCGCGTTTGAGTTTTTCTGATTCACAAGTAAATCCGAGTACTCGTGATTTAGGCACTGTGGAGGTAAGAGAAGGGCAGAGATTTTTGCTGGCGAGCGACCCTTCCGCTTTTTAACTTCTCCTCCCTTGTGGCAATCTAAGCCATATGCCAATCGAAGTTAGAATTGAGGGTTGTCACGCGAGAGAAATTTTGGATTCAAGGGGCTATCCTACGATTGAAGTCGTCCTTCAATCTGGGGGGCTTGAGACGTCTGCAATTGTTCCCTCGGGGGCCTCAACGGGTGAGGGCGAAGCGCTCGAGCTTCGTGACGGGGATAAAAAAAGATATTTAGGCAAAGGTGTTTTGCAGGCTGTGCGGAATGTCGCTTCGCAAATTGGGCCCGCAATTGTGGGTAGGAGTTTTTCTCGGCAAGTAGAGCTCGATGATTTTCTGATCGAGCTGGACGGAACGGAGAATAAATCCAAGCTTGGCGCTAACGCAATCTTAGGTGTATCGATGGCTTTTGCGCGTCTTGTAGCAGAACAAAGTCATAAGCCTCTTTATGCCTCGATCGCTGAAAGCATCGGTGCCTCAGGTCGCACGCTTCCCGTTCCCTTGATGAATGTGCTCAATGGTGGCAAACACGCGGACAATGGGCTCGCGATTCAGGAGTTCATGATCGTACCTCATGGATTTTCGGTCTTTTCTGAATCTCTGCGGGCAGGGGTAGAGTGTTTTCACGCGCTCAAAAAAATTCTCTCAGAACGCAGTCTTGCGACCTCGGTAGGGGACGAAGGTGGCTTTGCACCGCGTTTAGGCGTGGAAGGGTCACATAGAAGTGCACTGATTTTGCTTTTGGAGGCGATCGAAAGAGCGGGGTATAAACCAGGCGAACAAATTTCCCTAGCGCTTGATGTAGCGGCCAGTGAGTTTGCGAAGACCGAGAAAGATGTCGTGCAATATAGCTTTGAAGATCATTTGCTCGGTGCGGACGAATTGATTGAGATCTATGAGAACTGGGCAACGCAATTCCCGCTGATCTCCATTGAAGATGGCCTGTCGGAACATGACTGGACAGGGTGGAAGGCGCTCACGCAGAAGTTAGGCAAGAGGATGCAGCTCATCGGAGATGATCTTTTTGTGACGAATCCTAAGCTTCTTGCTCGTGGAATTAAGGAATCAGCGGGAAATGCCATTCTCATTAAGCTCAATCAGATCGGCACCTTGACTGAAACCTTAGAGGCCATCCGTTTGGCGCAAAAAAGTGGTTTTAAGAGCATTGTGAGTCATCGAAGTGGCGAATCCGAGGACACTTTCATAGCTGATCTTGCTGTGGGTTCTGACGCTGGGCAAATCAAGACCGGTTCTGCCAGTCGTACCGATAGAATTGCGAAGTACAATCAGTTATTAAGGATTGAGGAGCAACTCGGTGCGCAGGCAGACTTCGCAGGCAAAAAAACATTCAAAAAATAGAATCACTCACGCTTGGTGTGGTTTCTTTCTTCTTTGGTTAATTCTTCTTTCCGGAATGCTTGAGCGTTGGGTGGGTGCGCCTGGTCTCTATCAGTGGCTACAGGTGCGCTCCCTTGTGAAGGAAACACGCACCAAGGGTGAAGAGATTGAATTTGAACTCAGCCGCTTAGATGGTCTTCGGAAGCAGTTAGAGACCAATCCCGCTGTACAGGAAATTGAGATCAGGCGAGTTTTAGGGTATCTACGGCCAAACGAGATCGTGTTTGAATATTGACTCTAGGAAGAGTCAAGGGTTTGTCCCTACAATAGTGATTAGGGGGAATGACTTGATGACGAATGGACGCGTCCTCTGGTTTAACGAAGTGAAGGGTTTTGGCTTTATCATCTCAGATGACGGTCGGAATCTCTTCGTTCACTACTCAGCCATCGCCGGAGATGGATTTAAAACTTTAAAGCCTGGGCAGGAAGTGGAGTTTGATATCTACGAGTGTCAACGGGGTATCGAAGCTAGGAACGTAAGCTCTGTATAAGAAGAATCCCGCGAACCCCTACTATAGGAATCCGCGGGATAGACACGAGCGGGTGACTATTTAAGACTGAAAGAGTTTCTTAGAATGGAATCGGGCCATAGGCCTGATTGTTGATGTACACGTACACGTTTGCTGAAACCAAGGTCCCTGTTGAGGTGTTTCCGCCGAAGGTTGAAAAACCCGAGGAAGCAGGCTGTTGAATCACTGCGTGCAGTGCCACCGACTGGATACAAAGGCCAGTATTGAAGCTTGCAGGCGTATTCGTCACAGGAAACTGCTGCTGTCCAAATACGTTTCCAAAGGAAAGCGACATTTGTAAGGACTGTGCTATGGATGGGTTTAGCTGAATATATCCGTTTAGATCAGACGTCCCATTCATTTGGCCGTTGAGTGGGTTATACATCAGCGATACCGCAACGGTTCCGCTGGCGCTGCTCTTTTGAAAATTGACACTGTAGGGTGAGTTCACGTTACCGATTCCCATTCCCATATTGAGCCCGGTGAAGAGACCTGGATTGAAGCTCGCAGTCACATTCACGTTTCCGTATGAGCCTGCTCGATAAGCATTTTGTGGAATGGTTCCAGCAAGCAGTAGCCAGCTGTCCACAGATGCCCCAGTGCCTGTGAATCCGATCGGAGAGCCGATTGGAGAACAGCCTGCTGTGGTGCCGTTCGGGTATGCGCCACTGCCGCCCACCGTATTGTAACCAAGATTTGCAGTGTTTTGGCCGTTCTGACCGCATGCACTGAGTAGGAGAGCTAGAGCCACAGTAAGGCTTTTGCTCTGAAAGGGTTTTAAAATTCGCTTCAACATAATAGGTACTCCGCTTCTTTTTCTTTCTTGTGTCTAACCCTTAAGAAAGCGAGAAGCGTGCCAAGTTGATTTAAACGGTCAGGAATGCATAAGTATGAGTAAATAAAGGATAAATATAGCTAGTTGCCCTCAGAACATGAAGTGCAAGCCTGTCTAAAGTTTAGGCAGTTGACTAGCAAGTCGGTCTAAAGCTTCGAAAAGCTTGCTGCCAGTCGGGGCATCTCCCAGCCCATTTTTCTTAAGAAAATCTGGATTAAAAATCTTAGAAACGTACTTTTGCCCAGAATCACACAGGATCGTCACAATCTTTTGATTGGGCCCAAATGCCTTAGCAGCAAGATAAGCGCCACAAACGTTAGCTGCGGCTGATCCGCCTAAGAAGAGCCCCTCCATTTTCACGATGGTCTGGGCCATCCCGACGATGAGCGCGTCATCGAGAACAGAGCTGAAGTGAGGTTTAACGCTTGGCTCCACATTTGCTGTGACGCGCCCCTGTCCAATGCCTTCGGAGATCGTATCTCCTTCCGAAGAGGCTGCAGTCCCGGTCGTGAAGTAGGAATGCATTCCTGAGCCATGTGGATCCACAAAGCCAAATCTGATTTTTGGGTTTAGCGCCTGCAGGTATTTTGTTACGCCTGCGTAAGTTCCACCGCTTCCGATTGAACAAACGAATGATGTGACTTGGCCGCCGGTCTGTTTCCAGATTTCGGGACCGGTAGTTTTGTAATGGGCATTGAAGTTAGAGAGATTATCGAACTGATTGATGAAGTAGCCCCCTTCCTCCTCAGCGAGGCGTTTTGCAATTTTTTGGTAATTTCTTGGGTCTGGCCAAGGAAAGAAAGGAACGACTACAACCTCAGCACCCATCCCACGCATGGTGTCCATTTTTTCTTTGGAATTGGTGTCAGAGACGACGAACTTAGTTCGGTAACCCTTAATGTTCCCAATCAGCGCCAGAGCGATACCGGTGTTGCCCGCTGTCCCTTCAACAATGAGGTCCCCTTTTTTCAGTAGGCCTTGGCTCTCTGCCTCCTCAATCATAAAAAGAGCGGCACGGTCCTTCACAGAACCTCCGGGATTCATGAATTCGGCTTTCCCCAAAATTTCACTTCCCGCGATACTAGATAGTTTTTCTAACGACAGCAGCGGTGTATTGCCAATGCTTGAAATAAAGTCCGACGCGATCATGTGAAGTCTCCCTTCCAAAAGAGAAGACCTAAGACGGCGACTGAAAGTATGAGCCGCGTCCAGAAAAGACTGCGCGTCAGAGACTCTTCCCTTGCTCTTTGTTTGCTGTCCAAAATAAAGAGAGCCCCTAAGGCAGAGCAAGCCGTCAGTACTAAGGATGGAAGGTCTCCAAAGTAGCCCCAGGCATCGCTGAAGTTGCCTTGAAGCCCGTTTGTTATTGTGAACACCGCTAAGTCACACCAAAGAAACAACATGAAGATTCGCTCTGCTGCCTCTTTAGAAAAATTCGCAAGCCATAGGGCTGAGAGCATAACGCAGGGCAGACCTAAGCCTGGAATGGAACCTGCAATAGAAGCGACGAGTAAGACAAAGAAGTCCGTCCATCGTAGGTGGTTCAACCCTCTACGTCTGAGTCCGAATCGATCAGCGAATCGAAAGAGGAACGCCCCGAGGATGCCTAAGATGGGTATTACGAATGTGGGAAACTCTACCCCCCCGAGTAGGTTTCTTAAAATGAGTGATGCAGCAAGTGACGTTCCTAAAATCAGAAACATGACCTGATCGAGTGTGGTCGGAAGTTTAGGTGGGGTAAGGAGCCTGATTCCGCCGAAAACAAAGGATAGGATCTCATTTCGTAGCCAAAAGGTAAGGACTGCAAAAAAAACCGGGGTCTCAAGAACTAAGACCTGAGGGAGCGCGACATCCCAGTCCACTCCTTCTTTCAGGAGCAATGTAGTTATGGACGTAGGTAGTGGCCATACCAAAGAAAGAACGCCCGAAAGTGCAAGAATAACGGCTTGAAATCCAGTCATTGAGCTTCCCACTGTAACATGTTCGCATCTGGAGTACGGTCCCAGAAATTCACTTGGACTGATTCTTTCGTAAGGTTAAGGAGACAGATATTTCCTGTTTTCACTTTGAAGTTATGTTCAGCGAGGCGTCGTATCCACTCGAGCTGATTGAGCTTAAGAAAATACCTTAGAATCCCGTTGCTGCTGATGATAAGCGGGAAAGCTGCTGGAGTGCTTTTGCTGATCAAATCCGTGCAAAGGCTTTGTATTCCTGAAACAACTTCTTCCTCGGAAGGGCGCCAGGCGGCGCCTTTCGGCCAAATGCTCTTTCTCTCCCACAGATCCAGATCTTCGGAGCCATACTTTGCTTGAATCAGAGCACTGCTTAAGCCAGTCCAGGTCCCGTAGTCGATCTCTGTGAGTCGTGCATCGGCTACGATTGGGATCCTTGTATTTAAGGCCGCGGAAACGATCTCTGCATACTCCAATGTGCGCTTGAGCGGGGCAGCATAAATGGCCGAGAGCTCGATGCCGGATCGTTTGATAGCAGCTGCGAGGACTCGGGCTTGGGTCCGACCCGAATCCACCAAGGGCAGGTCGTTTTTTGCTCCGACCCAAATGACTTGATCCGTGGGTCCAAAGGTATTGCCGTGACGCGCTAGAAGCAGTTTCAAGGAACAAGTTCTCCCTCACGCTTGATGATTTCTTCAGCAAAGACTACATCAGAAAGATTATCGATGGACCAGTGAGTGCGGCCGCTGTAGTCGACGGGGACAATTCGAATGGGTATCCCGTTTTCGAGCGCGCGGAGCTGTTCTAGTCCTTCCATTTGCTCTAAAGGAGACGGGGACAAACTAGAGTACTGATTGAGGGTCTTCAAGCGATAGCCATAAAGCCCGATGTGCCGAAAAATAGGTGGAGGGTTCTCTCCTCGGTTTCTAACAAATGGAATTATTCCTTTTGAAAAATAAAGTGCGTTTAAGAACCGATCAAATACGACCAAAGTCCCACTCGCCTTGCCTGCTTCTTTACTGGCAATAAATTGATCGTATTGTGCCCAGGAAAGTGCGGTCGCTGGAGTCGCAATCTGAATATCTGGATGATTCGTTAAGGATTCGATCACAGCTTCAATGACTGACGGTGGTGTCAGCACTGCATCACCTTGAAGGTTAATGATGCAATTAGGAACTGGGTCTAAGTTCTGTGCGACCAGCCAAGTGCGAAGTGTCCCGTTCTCACACTCCTGTTGGGTGAGCACAACCTCAGCCCCAAACGACTCAGCAGCAGAACGAACCTCGTCACTATCGGTCGCGATGATGACCCTCTGATTGTTGCGGACGGCCTTTGCGATTCTAAAAGTGCGTTCGATCAGCAATCTACCTGCAATGGGTGTGAGAGGTTTTCTAGGAAAGCGGGTCGACCCAATTCTTGCGGGGATGACGATGACGGAGTTCATAAACACGGACTCGAGTTCCGGGGGTCATTGAAAATGATTGCTCGCAGGTCCGACTTCCGTTGCATATCTCATCAGTTATGAACTACGCGTCACCGAGTTGCACGCGGACTCCTACCTAGGGAAGAAGAGCCGAGCCGATCTATCCAAAGCTTCTGAAAATGAGAGTTGGTGGCTGAGGGCGGGATCGAACCGCCGACCTACGGGTTATGAATCCGTCGCTCTAACCATCTGAGCTACCCAGCCAGTATTCCAATAATTTCGGAGGCCTTATTGTGCTTGAATCGTGCGGTTCTGCCAAGCCGGTTTGTCAAAGTCCGTTTCAGGCATAGAATTGGGGTGAATGGCCGAGTTGAAAGCCCCATACCCAAAACCTGGCCCATCTGGGGGTGTCTTGTGCCGACTGGTTGTCGAGGCATTTCAGACATTTAGGGTCAATTTTAACGGATCTTCTGAGCGTTTGCTGATCGCAGTCTCAGGCGGAATGGACTCCCTTGTGCTCGCCCAATTGCTCATCAAATACGGGAGGCGTATTGCACCTCCGGATCAGATGGGCATCCTTCACTTATCCCACCAGTGGCGTCCAAGACAGGCGGCTAGGGAGGCTGCTTTAGTCGAAAAATTCGCCAAAAACAAGGGAGTTTCCTTTCATCATGTCGTTCTTGATCCGCCTCCGAAGTCAGGTAAAAACTGGGAGGAAGATGCACGGAGCAAGCGCCAGCAGGTCTATCGGCAGATGGCCGGTCCGCTTGCCCCGTACCGGTACGTTTGTACCGCTCACCATCGAAATGACGTAGCTGAGACCAACCTCTGGCGGATTCTGAGAGGCCAGTGGGGGACCCACGCAGAGGGGATCTTGGGTGTGCATCAGTCGGAGCTGCGTCCCTTACTCAGAGCTAGAAAAGAGCAGCTTTCAGAGTTCTGTAAGGAAGAAAAACTCAAGTACTTGAAAGACTCAACAAATCTTGAGGTCAGCTTTTTTCGTGGGCGAACCCGGAAGCAGATTTTTCCGCTCCTTGCTAAAACCGGATTTGATCCCATTGAAGGCTTTGCGCGATTGTCCGATTTTTGATGTTGTCGGTGCATCGACGCTCTCCTTATGGTCCAATAGGAGAGGCTCGTTCGAAAGGAATTTCATGCGCGGAAACTTAAAGACCTTGGCGCTGTTACTCAGCGTTGTACTCATGTTTGCTTTTCTCTACAAGTCGGTAGACCGAGCCCCTCAGTCGCGGGCCGATATTTCCTTTAGTGAGTTCGTCTCCTATGTCAAAGGGAACAAGATCCAAGATGTGACCTTTAAGGCGGACAACATCATTGCTGGGAAGTTTAAAGAACCCATCAATGACAAGACGACCTATGAAACCGTTGGAAACACCGGAAGCGATAAAGTGTTTGAGCTCTTGGAGCAAAACAACCTCGTGCCGAACTACGACCGTGTAGAGCGGCCATCTTTTTTGCAGCAGTTCCTTTACGCCTGGGCGCCAATGCTCCTTTTCTTCCTTTTCTTCGTCTTCATTTTCATGCGCCAAATGAATGCAGGCGGCGGAAAGGCAATGTCCTTTGGGAAATCGCGTGCTCGCCTCCACGATGAGACCAACAAGAAGATCACCTTTGTTGATGTGGCGGGTGCTGACGAGGCCAAGCAAGAGCTTCGTGAGATCGTTTACTTTTTAAAGGATCCAAAAAAATTCACCCGCTTGGGCGGAAAAATTCCGAAAGGTGTGTTGCTGATGGGTCCCCCGGGTACCGGGAAAACTTTGCTTGCGCGTGCAGTCGCAGGTGAGGCAGGTGTGCCATTCTTCACCATCTCTGGTTCAGACTTTGTGGAGATGTTTGTAGGTGTGGGTGCTTCCCGCGTGCGTGATCTCTTTGAGAACGCAAAAAAACGTGCTCCTTGTATCGTGTTTATCGATGAGATCGATGCTGTCGGAAGACATCGTGGAGCAGGTTTGGGCGGTGGGCATGACGAGCGAGAGCAGACCTTGAACCAGCTCCTCGTCGAGATGGATGGATTTGAAGCGAATGAAGGAGTGATCCTGGTCGCTGCCACAAACCGTCCTGACGTCCTTGATCCAGCACTTCTAAGACCAGGTCGTTTCGACCGTCGCGTCGTTGTGTCGAACCCTGACATGAAGGGCCGCGAAGAGATTCTGAAAGTTCACACCCGCAAGGTGCCCCTGGGAGAGGCTGTAAATCTGCGCTCGATTGCTAAGGGCACCCCTGGTTTTTCAGGCGCAGATCTGGCGAACCTTGTGAACGAAGCGGCATTGATTGCTGCAAGCGCCGACAAAAAGACGGTTGAGCTCGCTGACCTTGAAGAAGCCAAAGACAAGGTTCTGATGGGGCCTGAGCGTCGGAGCATGGTGATTAGCGACCAAGAAAAGCGTACGACTGCATACCACGAAGCGGGTCACACCCTTGTGGGTAAGATTCTGCCGGGTCGCGGAACTGTTCATAAAGTCACAATCATTCCTCGTGGCCGGGCGCTTGGCGTGACCCAAACACTTCCAGACGAAGATCGTTTGGTGATGGACAAGGAAAAAGCGGAAAATGAAATCGCCGTTCTGATGGGTGGGCGTCTTGCTGAAGAACTCGTGTTTAATGAAAAAACTACCGGTGCGGGCAATGACATCGAACGCGCTACCGATATTGCGCGCCGCATGGTGTGTGAGTGGGGGATGAGCGATGTCCTTGGGCCAATGACGTTTGGCAAAAAGGACGGAGAAATATTCCTTGGCCGCGAAATTGCCCAGAATCGTGACTATAGCGAGCAGACTGCGCAAACAATCGATCGCGAAATCAGGGAAATTGTAGATCGCAATTATCAGCGCGCGAAAAAGATCCTCCGTGAAAACATCGCCACTTTACATCGCATTGCGGAGGCCTTGCTCGATCTTGAAACGATTGATGGCGAAGAGGTCGAACTTTTGATGAGGGGCGAACGATTGCCGAGGACCAAGGCTGCGTCGGAAAGCACGCCTCCAACCTCCGGTCATACGCAAGAAGGAGGGGGTGCGGCTCCGGCCCCACTGCCCGCATAGTATTTTGTGACTGAGTGGTTCACTAATTTGCAGTCGAGCTTTCGCCGTGAAGACGTGCTTGATGTCGCGATTGTGGCCTTCTTCATCTACCACACCTTAAACCTCATCCGAGGTACCAGAGCTGTGCAGATGCTGACCGGGCTTGGAGTAGTGGCCGCAGCTTATCTTGCCTCACAAGCAATCGACCTTCATACGACGCACTTTGTGCTCCGTAGTTTCTTTGATCACTTTATTCTGATTGCAATTGTGATCTTTCAGGATGACTTAAGACGTGCACTTACGTCGGTCGGACGTAACCCCATTTCGCTCTCCACCGAGAATGAGGTCCGTTACGAGATGGTCGAAGAGGTTGCGCGTGCGGCGACTCAACTTGCAAAAGATCGTATTGGGGCCTTAATGGTGATCGAGCGGGAAGATGGCCTAAAAAATTTTATTGATACAGGGTCTAAGCTTGATTCCAGGGTACGGAGTGAAATTCTTTACTCCATTTTTATTCCTGCTTCGCCCATTCACGACGGTGCAGTGATCATTTCCGCCGAACGCTTAGCCTCGGCTGGGTGTTTTCTGCCTTTATCTAAGAATACAGAAATTGATCCACGTTTAGGAACAAGGCATCGCGCCGCGATTGGGATCACCGAAGATACCGACGCTGTAGTTGTACTCGTGAGTGAAGAGGCGGGGGCAGCCCATCTGGTGAGTGGGGGGAAGATTATAAAACATCTGACTGAGTCCCAGCTCCGAGAAGGCTTAGTGAATCAACTCGGAATCGAGAGGCGTAGCCCGCATGTGATCGCGCGTGCGGTTGTCTCTGTGGACGAATGGTGGTCACGCATGAAGAGGAAGCGGCGATGAGGCCTACTTTTCAGTCCATATTTTCCGCTGTTTCCCATCAGATTCAACTGAAGTGCATTTCTGTCGTTTTGGCGTTTTTGCTTTGGTTTGTCGTACTGGGTTCAAGAACCTCGGACCTCACGCGTGAGGTACCCATTGAGTACACTCTTTCACCAGGAACCGTCTTTGCAGAGAATCCACCAGATCGGCTCGTCGTTCGCGTTCAAGGACCGAAAGCTTTCTTAAGAAGCGTGGGTAGCCGTCTTGAGGAACCTCTCGTTGTCAATTTGAAGGACCGTAGGGTTGGGAACCACCTTCTGAGATTCACCCCAGAGATGCTCAATATTCCAAGCGGCGTGAAAACGATCTCGATGAACCCTCCTCAAGTGGTTTTTCGCCTCGAGGAGTTGAAGAAGAAGATTGTCCCTTCCAGTGTTGAAGTCGCAGGCCTGATCCCTGAAGGGAACCGCCTGATCCGTGCAGAACTTCAGCCGTCGACCGTTAAGATCCGGGGAGCACGTTCGAAACTTGCGAACATCCATCAATTGGTTTCCATGCCAATTGATCTTTCGACCATCTTAGAATCTGGCCCCGTTCCTCTGAACTTTGACTTAGAAGCCTTAGGAATTGATGTCGATGGCCCGGTCCCGGAAGCTTGGTTAGAGGTTGAAGGGGAAGGCGTTTTAAGTAAATTGAGGGCGATCCCCATTCAGGTCAAAGGACAGAAGAAAGCAACGATCATCGAAAAAACGACAACCCTGTGGGTCCGCAACGAGGGTGGGGGGCGTTTTGATCCTGGTCTAGTTCAGGTGGTGCTAGATGTCGCGGGCATCGCGCCAGGGGAATATCAGCGTTATCTCCACGTTAGCCTTCCGCCCGGAGTCCGACTGGTGCGGGCATTTCCTCAGATTGTGAAAGTGGTGATTCCAGAATGAGACTCTTTGGTACGGATGGAATTAGAGGTTTAGCGAACCAGTTTCCGATGACCGGCGACGTTGCAATGCGTGTTGGCCGAGCCCTGGTTTATACACTTGCTCATGAGATGGAAGGATGGGGAGCTGCTGGCCCAGTCAAGGGCGCGCGTCCGAGAATCCGTATTGTTATAGGAAAGGACACCAGGCGTTCGGGCTACATGATTGAAACTGCGCTCGCCAGTGGGATTTGTTCTATGGGGGGGGAGGCAATATTTTTAGGCCCGATACCAACTCCGGGCGTTGCATTTGTTGCGATGAGTATGCGTGCAGATGCGGGTGTGATGATCTCTGCCTCTCACAATGCGTTTCAAGACAATGGAATCAAAATATTTGGTTCTGATGGTTATAAAGCACCTGATCAGATTGAAGCTGCAATTGAGCGCTTGGTTCTGAGTTCAGAGGAAATGGATGCTCGCGCACCGACGGGCCGGGATATCGGAAGAGCCTATCGAATCGAAGAAGCGGTTGGTCGTTACGTCGTGTTTTTAAAATCAACCCTCCCGCAGTCGCTTGATCTTGTGGGTGTTCGCATTGCACTCGACTGCGCCAATGGAGCGGCCTACAAGGCAGCACCGATGACTTTTGAAGAACTCGGAGCGGAAGTCATTTCAATCGGAGTGAGTCCGGATGGCTTTAATGTGAATTTAGATTCAGGCGCGCTGCATCCTGCGGCACTGGCGCGTGTCGTTTTAGAAAGAAAGACTGATCTGGGTGTGGCTTTGGATGGCGACGCTGACCGTGCAATCTTTATTGATGAAAAAGGAGAAGTGGTTGACGGGGATCAGATCCTTGGACTGCTGGCTCTTGATCTCAAAGAACGAAAGCTTTTAAAAGGAGACACAGTCGTCGCAACGCCGATGTCCAATCTTGGTTTGGAGCTTGGTTTACGCAGTGAAGGGATCCACTTAGTCCGAGCTGCTGTGGGTGATCGTTTTGTGGTCGAACAGATGCGAAAGCTTGGGGCTAACTTGGGTGGTGAAAACTCAGGGCATCTCATCTTAGGTGATCACGCAACTACAGGTGACGGCGTACTCGCAGCCTTACAAGTGCTCTCAATCATGCGAAGAAAAAATCGTCCCTTAAGCGAACTCGTAAGCTGGATTAAAAAGACACCGCAATTTCTGACCCAAGTTCGCGTTAAAGAGCGCAGGCCGCTTCACGAATGTCTCTTAGCTCAGGATGCAATCCGCTCAGTCGAAGCTACTTTAGGGGATCAAGGTCGCGTTTTTGTGCGTTATTCGGGAACCGAACCTGTCTTACGAATTCTTGTTGAAGGTCAGAGTCAGCAAACGATTACAAAGTATGGGCAACAAATTGCTTCTGCATTTCGAGCCGACTTTGAAGGGGTGGTTTAGCCATGCTGCCTAAGCTCGGGGTCAATATCGATCACATTGCGACTTTACGGCAACTTCGGGGTACGACGTATCCCGATCTCCTCGAGGCCGCGAAACTCTGCGCCGAAGGGGGGGCGGATCAGATCACGATTCATCTCCGGGAAGACCGGAGGCACATTCAAGATAAAGATGTGTTTCTGCTGCGTCATGAAGGTCCTCTGCCTCTTAATCTTGAGATCTCAGTAGCGCCTTCGATTGTCCGGATTGCGCGTAAGGTTGCGCCGCCTTGGATCTGCCTTGTGCCTGAAAAACGTGCCGAACTCACGACTGAGGGGGGATTAAGCCTATCCTCACAACCAAAGAAAATTGAGAAAGTGATCAAAGATCTGAAAAAAGAGGGGTGCAAAGTTTCTCTCTTTGTGGAGCCTTCTCTTTCAACGATTGTTCGCGCTCAGGCGCTTGGTGCAGATGCAGTTGAAATCCATACGGGTAAGTACTGTAATGCCGCACAAGGTCTATTTCAAAAACGATCAAAAGCCATCGAAGCAAAAGAGTTGCTTCGGATCACTGCAGCTGGAAATGAAGCCAAAAGGCTTGGTTTGCATGCTCACGTGGGGCACGGGTTTGACCTCTTAAATGTGCGCCCAGTGGCCGCAACAGGGATCTTTGAAGAATATAATATTGGTCACTCCATTGTTTGCCGAGCGGCCTTATTTGGATTAACCAGGGCCGTGCGTGAAATGCTGAGCGCCATACATGCACCTTAAGTGTGATCAATGATCGAAGGAAAACTATGAACCGACATGTCGTAAATCCGTCTCTTCGAATCTGCACCAGTGAAGAAATGAGGGGGCTTGATCAGATTGCTGAGAAGGAACTCGGAATAGGTCCCGCGATTCTTATGGAGAACGCTGGACGAGCGGCGACCGAGAGCATTTTGCGGGAGTATCCTGACGCCGGACTTGATGGCGAGATTGTAGTTTTTGCTGGTAAGGGCAACAACGCAGGTGATGCATTTGTAGTCGCTCGGCATTTGATGGGTCTGCATCGTAAAGTTAGGATATTCCACTTGCTGAAGCGCGAAGAATACAAAGGCGCCACCGCAACCAATTTTGAAATACTTGCGAAAATGAAGGCCCGCCTCTTTTACGTAGAGAGCGCCCAAGACGTGGAGTCGTTCTTTGATTCTAGTCCGGGTCCTTTCCTCGCTATTGACGGAATTTTGGGGACAGGCTTAAAAGGAAATCTCGAAGGTCTGTATTATGACCTGGTCACTTTAATCAACGACCGAGTGGACACTGTCGTTTCCCTAGATATCCCAACTGGGGTTGCTGGTGAAAGTGGTGTAGTCCTTGGAAATGCAATACATGCGAATTTAACGATATCTTTTGGCTTTCCAAGGCTTGGACATTTTCTGCCGCCCGGTGCAGTCGTTCGCGGAAAGCTCGTCAATGTGGATATCTCGTTGCCTGCTCAGTTTAAGACTGAGGGGGATAAGTTTCTTCTTCGGCCTTCGTTTGTTTTTTCCAAGCTCTCAAAGCGAGATCGTTACGGGCATAAAAACACTTTTGGACATGTGCTCCTGATCGGCGGGAGCTTTGGTCGAACGGGTGCAATCTCCATGGCCACATC
This sequence comes from Pseudomonadota bacterium, assembly GCA_027486675.1. Lineage (GTDB taxonomy): Bacteria > Bdellovibrionota > UBA1018 > UBA1018 > CAIMNF01 > JAIXOQ01. The sequence goes on along the minus strand of JAIXOQ010000017.1, from coordinate 108,099 downwards.
AGCGAGTTTAAGGACTGGGTCTGGACTTGCTACGGCCGGAACCTGGACAGATTCTATATCTCAGCTCCTTTTTCAGTTACCGCAAGAAGCCATGTCCGTTGTTGTTCCGAAGGAGGAAGAGCGTTACGAGGCTTATCGCGAGTTACTGAAAGAATATTCGTCTCTAGTGATTGGTCCTGGGATAGGTGTCCGTCCCGAAGCAAAACGTTTGATCGAAACGTTGCTTCAGGAATTTAGAGGCCCTCTCGTCCTCGATGCTGACGCGTTAAATATTATTGCTGAGGGACAGCTTCACGGTCTTTTGGTTCATAGGAAAACTCCTGCCATTCTTACCCCGCATCCTGGCGAAATGGCGCGTTTGATTCGTTGGAACAAAGAAGACGTTGTGCGTGACCCGCTCGGGGCAATTAAGAAGTGTGTGGAACTTACTCATTCAGTGGTGATTTTAAAAGGCGCTGCAACCCTCGTGAGTGCTCCTTCAGGTGTGCTTTACCTGAACCATTTTCCAAACTCCGGAATGGCAACTGCAGGCAGTGGTGACGTGTTAGCCGGGATGCTGGGAGGTTTACTCGGGCAGGGAATTGAGCCCTTTGACGCAGCGATTCTTGGCGTTTATTTGCATAGTTTGGCTGGAGATTTAGCCGTGCGTGGAGGAAAAACACGAGGCATGACAGCGGGCGATATCATTGAGCAGATTCCATTTACCTTTCAGGAGCTAGAAAAACTTGCGAAACAACCAGAAGAACCTCGCATGGCTCGTCTCCTTTAACGGAGACCTGGAGGCAGTCGCAAAGGAAGTCCTTCATGCGATTGGATCTCGTCCTGCATTCATTGAACTTCATGGGGAGATGGGCGCTGGAAAGACGACACTCGCTCACGCTCTTTTGACAGAGGCGCGCATTTCCGGGAAATTTTTAGGGAGCCCGAGCTTCCCCATTCTTCATCGCTATAGCACCGAGAGAGTTCCCGGTGTTGCATTCCACCTAGATCTTTACCGCGTGAGTGGAGACCAGGAGTTAGAAGAGCGTGGAGTTGTTGATTCAGTATGGCTTGAGCCCGCGTTGCTGCTTGTGGAATGGGCTAGTATTGCTCCGCGGTTTACTGCTGGGTTGATTCAAAGCCTGTATACAGAGTCTGCCTTTATTTTGAGTGTGGATCTAACCGCCGACAACAGCCGGGCTATCCGGCTCAGTCAGGTAGAATCCTAATCTGCGAGCTCAATCTTTCCGTAGCCGGTGTCCAGTTCTTCAGGAGAGAGCCTGTCTTTGATTTCCTGGATTTTTGGACTCAACGGTCGTTTTGAGAATAAAAACTGAATCTCGTTGGATCGGCTATCTTGTTTGATCAGAAGGAGCCAGGTTGATGAGATAAATTGGGTGAATGCCTTAAAGTTTGGTCTGGTCTCGAGCGAGAGTTCGACAAATCCATGCGCTTCAAACTCTTTCAAAATCTCTACGAACTGGGTGAACTCAAAACGGAGTCCTTTTGCGCTCGCAGCTCTCCAAGGCTCGACGTGGTCAGCGCTCAGAAATTCGCGCAGGCGAAAGAAATTTTCCTGTTTTTCAAAAATAAGCTGAGCTGTTACGCCAAAGTCGAGCAAAGTAGCGTCTTTTAGTTTACCCGGGGGCAGGGCGAAGTGACTGGATTGGCCCGTGGCAGGAGTGTCGTGAACGGGTGCAAACCCCGCCTCTTTCGATTGTTTTTTTGCAACCGATGGTGCGCGAATCAGGCGCGAAACAGAGGGCAATTCCCCTGTTTCTGCTTCGATTGAAAAGAGTTCTTCTACCTCTGGACGCGCTTTCATGACTTATCCTTATCGTCCTTTTCTTGGAAAATTTAACAGTCTTTTAATTGATAAAATAAGTCATAAATATAACGCATCTCAATACTTGACTTATTTTTTCAGGTGATGCTAAACCTGGAAAGACTCAAAGCGGCGTTGTAAGCTGCCAAGGCGTCAAGAATTTGAAAACGAAATGGTTCGGTTCAAGAAGAAAGTGGTTGGAGGGAGCATTAGATGCGTTTGACATCAAAAGGGCGATACGCGGTTCGAGCAATTCTCGACCTGACATTTAACAGCAACGGAAAGCCAGTCCGTTTGCAGGAAATTTCAGAAAGACAAAGCATATCGCTTCATTACTTGGAGCAGTTGTTTCGTCGGTTACGTAAGGGATCTGTAGTAAAAAGCGTTCGTGGGCCAGGCGGCGGCTATGTTCTGTCCCGCTCCATGGACGAGATCTCGATCAAAGAAGTTCTGATCAGTGTTGGTGAAAACATCAATCCTGCGAAAGACTTGGTCGGCACCGGCGATCTGAAAACAGATACCGTCGAGTTTGTTCTCACAAAATCTTATTTCGAAAATCTAGGTGGCATTATGCAGGAATACCTAGTGACTACTTCTGTCGGTGACCTCATCCGCAAGGCACGAGGCCAACAAGACCTATCGAAAGGTGCGGCGCGCGGGACAACAACCGGGACCGCAAGACCGGATGTCTCCAAAGAGCGAACACTATCTTGATTGGAATTCCGCGGCACCATTAGCTCGCGGTGTTTCTAAGGAAATCTCTGACTTTCTCGAAGCCTCCGGAAACGGGGGCTTCGACGTTTTAGGCAATCCTTCGTCCATTCACTCGATCGGAGCGAAGTCGGCTAGAAGGATTCGTTTAGCTAAAGCAGATGTAGCCATCACTCTTTCGGCTCAGGCCACCGACCTCATTTTTTGTTCCAGCGGAACGGAAGCCCTCCATTACGCACTTCACTCAGCACTTTTTTTAATGCCCCTTGAGCAGACCCTTCTGATCCACGGTGCGGCAGACCATACGGCAGTTCGTTCTTTTTCTGCTCTCTTTGAAAAATCCCCACTCCAGCAGTTTGTGATTCCTGTCACGCCGGACGGTATTTTGGATTGGTCTTCATTTGAAAAACCTAAACCTCCTGTCCGTCAGGTGATTGTCAGTACGCTTTGGGTGAATAACGAAACAGGTGTGATCGCAGATCTCGAGCCCGTTCGTAATCAAGTGGAATGGCTCAGAGGCCTCGGGCTTCAAGTAACCTGGATCCTGGATGCAGCACAGGCTTGGGGAAAGATCCCGGTAACAGTCCATGACACAGGCGCGGATGCGATCGCATTTTCAGGAGCCAAAATCGGGGCTCTTCCTGGCAGTGGCGTGCTCTGGCTGAAGTCATCCTCCATCTTTCGGTCTGTTTTTCCAGGGACACAGCAGGGCAGGAGGCGTGGAGGCACTGAATCCGTTTTAGGCGCTATTGCGCTCGGGGAGGCCTCGCGGGGAATCGATCTTAAGGCCCAGCTGTATTGCCATGACTTAAGGAACGAGTTTGAGCAGATGCTTCTGAGTTCACTTCCCCAAGTAGAAATTCACGGTGTAAAGAGCAATCGAGTTTCTAACACAAGCAACTTCTCAGTGCCCCTCCCTTCCGCTAAAGGAGATTGGGTTGCGTGGCTTGATCTTCAGGGTTTCCAAGTCAGCTCCGGTTCAGCGTGTGCAGCTCAAATCCCCGAACCTTCCATGGTGTTGAGACAGATGGGGGTTCCAATCGAGGCAGCCTTACAAAGTATTCGTGTCAGCATTGGTCCCACCACAAAACGAGAAAGCCTGTCTGCTCTCATCTCAGTGTTACAATCACGGAAAATATGAGCGCGCAGAAGAAAGAAAAAGTCGTCATCGCGGTTGGCTCTTCAGTCGCAAGTCACGTAACAAGTGTCTTGCTCAAAAAGCAAGGGTATCAAGTTCTGGGTGTGCACTTCTTAACGAGCGATGCACTGGGTCATGTTGAAGCGATTAAGTCCGAGGAGCTTGAACGGAAGCTCCAGATTCCAATTCAAACTGTGGATGTGAAGAATTTGATGGATGAGCGAATTCCATCTCGGACGGAGGAGGAGTTGATTTCAGGTCTTCGTCCACAGCCACTGGCCCATTTTTTTCACCAAGTTTTTTTTAAGGAGCTCTTTAAGGTGGCGGCGTCTGCTGGAGCTAGGAAGGTAGCAACCGGTCACGGTGCTCAAGTCTTTGTTGACTCTGAAAGTGGACGTGCAAACTTGCACTTAGCTGTTGATCTCAGTATGGATCAGGCCATTCATTTCTTGGGCCTTACACAAGAAGAGCGTGATCAGTTACTTTTGCCTTTTGGTGGATTCACCCGCCCTCTGCTCAAACGCTTAAGTATTGAGCTTGGATTAGACCCAAGTGGTATTGTCTTTAAGCACGTTTTTCCGGGCGAGGGTGCGTTTGCAACCGATGATGCATTTAGAAAACGGGTCAGAGCACGTATTGCTTACGATCTCTGTGGGCCAGGGCAGATTCACTCCCATGCCGGGCTGATCGCAAGCCACGTAGGCATTCATCATTACTCACCCGGTGAGGCATTCCACTATCAGGCCGAGGCTGGGGAAGCAGAGTCTTGGGTTGTGCGGCAAGTGGATGTATCCCAGAGACTCGTTTTGGTCGGACCTGAGGCATCCCGAAAGGTTACAGGCCTTGAACTCGCGTCGGTGAATGTTTGGGACGCTCGCGCAAAGATCAGAACACAAGCCTATGAATTACATTACCGAAACGACAGGCCTGGTGTGGGGGCATGGGTTACGTTCTATGAAGATGGAAGCGCTTCGGCGGATCTGCCTGACCCTGTAAATGATCTTTACCCTGGGCAGTTTGTGAGCTTCGTTCGGGACGGACGCATTTTTGGCGGCGGTCAAGTCCGGAGAGTTTCATGAATCGCTTTCTTGTTCGCACTTTAGGCTGCAAAGCAAATGCATCAGATGGCCAACAAATTGAAATGAGCCTGCGTAGGGCGGGGTGGACACCGACTGATTCTGAAATGGATGCAGACCTTGTGGTGGTGAATTCCTGCACTGTGACTGACGAGGCGGATCGTCAAAGTAGGAAAGCCGCGACAAGAGCAGCAAGAATGAACCCCAAGGCTCGGGTGATCTACACTGGCTGTGGAGCAGAGGTTGCACCAAGCCTTTCTCAGGCCATTCCGGGTGTGACTGCAGTCATTGGCAATAGCGACAAACAAAAGTTTGCCGAACTCGCTTTGAGTGCGGTGGCAGGTCCATTAGGACAAGTGAAGGACTACAAAGCCTTCCGATCAGAGCATCCAATGGATCGTGAGTGGCAAATCCCGCAAGCAAATTTTGCAGAGGTTTCTCAACTTGAGCGCGGAGCTGGGACTTATAGAACTCGGGCATTTATAAAGATTCAAGAAGGCTGTGACCATTTTTGCACCTATTGTGTGATCCCTTACGGCCGGGGGCCGGCAAGATCTCTTTCTAGAAAAGAGATTGTTCATGGGGTTCAGTCATTGATTGAGGAAGGCACAAAAGAGGTGATCTTAACCGGTACAAATATCGGTGATCATCCCGAGTTAGCCTCATTGATAGAAGAGCTATTGACCAAAGTCCGAGTCCCTAGGTTACGAGTAAGCTCGTTAGATCCGGTAGAGATAACGGAAAAAATTCTTCATCTGATGGAAGAGCATGAAAACTTTTGTCCGCATTTTCATGTGTCTCTTCAAAGTCCGCACCCGCTCATACTGCGTCGTATGAAGCGGAAATATGGTTCAGAAGAGGTTGTTCACACATTGAAGCGCATTCAGGAAATCCGACAAGGAAAGGTGTTTGTAGGCATGGATCTCATCACTGGGTTTCCCGGTGAGACAGCTGAAATATTCCAGGAAACGGTCGCTACGCTGAAAGAACTCCCTTGGAGTCGATTGCATGTGTTTCCCTACAGTGAAAGAAGCGGAACGCCTGCAACTAAGCTTAAGGAAGTGGTGCCAGTCGCAGAACGCAAGGTCCGCGCAAGGGTGCTTGCAGCACTGAGCCAAGAGCGGTTAGAGCAAAGATTTATTGAAGGTCTGAAAAGTGGCCTAACAGTCGCGAAAGATGTTCTTTGGGAGTCGCATTTTCAAGGGCGCGACGGCGGATGGAGGCTCTCTGGACTCACAACAAACTATGAGCGGGTGATCGCGCGCGCCTCAGAGTCCTCAGTTGAACTCCTGAACCAAGTGGGTTCGGCGCGTATTCTTGACTACACAATAGATCGGGCATCTCAAGACGGGCATTGGAACGCAGAGGTGATGCAATGAGTCTTATCCGGTTGCAGCAAAGAATTGGTTATGTCTTCAGTGATCTCGAGCTTCTGACGCAGGCACTAACACACGTCAGTTATGGTCATGAGAAGCTTCCCCATTTGCCTCTTTCAAAGCGGGATAATGAACGTTTGGAGTTTATGGGGGACTCTGTTCTATCAGTAGTCATCTCTGACCTGCTTCTTGAAGCATTTCCCGACGCACCCGAGGGACAGTTGTCCCGAATGCGTGCGGCGGTTGTGAATGAACGAACGCTCACAGAGGTGAGTCAATCTTTACAGCTCGGCGATTTGATAAGGCTCGGGCGTGGTGAAACGTTGACTGGAGGCGCAAAAAAGCCTTCGATTCTTTCCAGTACCTTTGAGGCGCTTGTTGCTGCCATCTATATTGATGGCGGGTTCCATGCGGTGTACCCCGTGCTTCGTGAGATTTTTAGCCCCCTCTTTAAGGAGGAGGTCACCAGGCTTCATCATCCAGATGCGAAGACCAGGCTTCAAGAGGAGCTTCAAGGTCGATATCGCATCACACCCAACTACAGGGTGATTGATAGTCAAGGCCCGGATCATCAGAAGAGGTTCACCGTTGAAGTCCGTATGAATGAAGTTTTACTCGGGAGTGCCTCAGGTTCTTCAAAGAAGGAAGCCGAACAGGAAGCGGCGCGAGAGGCGCTTGTTCGTGTTTTAGAAGAAAACTTTATGGCTGGACCGTCTCATGATTGAAACAAAAGTGGGTGTGATTGTCATCGCTGGCAGGCCTAACGTAGGCAAGTCGACGCTCGTGAATCGTATCATCGGTGAAACGGTCAGTATCGTTACGCCAAAAGCGCAAACCACCCGCCAGTCGATTCGCGGTGTTCTGACCGAACCCAGAGGTCAGCTTATTTTTATTGATACGCCTGGCATGCATCGGGCGAAAGTCGGTGGGATCAATGAGACCATGATCGACGCAGTTAAACTGGCGTTAGAAGACCCTGATGCTGTGGTCTACATGGTTGATCCAGCCAGTGAAGCAAAACATGAAGAACCCGTCCGAGAAGTCCTAGTGAAGGTATCTTCTCCGCTTGTGATTTGTGTGAACAAATCAGATCTTAGGCCCGCTCCCTTATGGACATCTGAATGGGCCCAGCAAATTACAGAGGAGCGTGGACATTATCGGAAAACCACCCCGCTTCTTTCTTTGAGTGCCGAAAAAGGTCAAGGGGTCCAGGATCTTTTAGCTGCTCTTTTTGAGTATGCTAAACCAGGCCCGCTTCTTTACGGAGATCAGGACCAGTGGACAGATCAGACTGTGCGTCAACTGACTGCAGAATTGATTCGAAAGCAACTCATGCTCTGTCTCGGAGATGAGATTCCATACAGCACTGCTGTTGAGGTTGATGAATTTAAAGAAGCTGAAAAGCCGGTTCAGATTCATTGTACGATCTACTGCGAGCGAGACAGTCAGAAGGGCATGATCATTGGTGCCGGCGGAAAAAAAATAAAAGAGATTGGTGCTGCAGCACGGCCAGAGATTGAAAAACTCGTGGGTGAAAAAGTTTTTCTTGGGCTTAGGGTCAAAGTGGCTCCTGAGTGGACTAGGAATGCTACCCAGTTAAAACGTTTTGGTTATAAAAAAAGAGGTAAGTCGTGAAATCAGTCGTCATTGTTGGTCGGCCAAATGTCGGCAAAAGTTCGCTTTTTAATCGACTCATCGGCCGAAGGCGCGCCATCGTATTAGATACACCAGGCGTGACGCGGGATCGTATCCGTGAGCTAGTGACTTGGCACATCAGTAATCGTGAAGAACAAATTGTATTTACGGACACCGGTGGACTCGGTTCGTCTGATTTTCAGGAAGAAATCAGAGGTCAGGTGGAGCGTGCTCTAGAAGACGCAAGTCTAGTCTTGTTCGTGATCGATTCTAGGACTGGCGTGACCCTTGAGGACCGACAAGTTTTTGCAGCTTTAAGAAGGGCAGGAGTGCTGAAGTCAACTCCGGTTTGGTTGCTGATCAATAAAGTGGATCAGCCCTATGCTACGGAAGAGGAGCTGGTTGAGTTTCATGAGTTCGGATTAGATGTTTGGTACGCAGTTTCCGCAGAACACAATTTAGGCATTGATGAACTGAAAGAAGCGATTTTAGATCTCCCGCATACGACTGATAAACCCTTCCAAGAGGACTTGGCACGACTTGAGCTTGAGGACGACCTGAAGGATACGTCGGAGAAAGAGATCGATGATGAGGTGGATGAAGAGTCAGAAGGGGAGTCAGATGAGGAGTTCAGTGAGATCTCCCTGGATGATGAAGACCAGCCGCCTGTGCAGCTACCACAGATTCGTATCCCAAGGATTGCAATTGTCGGTCAACCCAATGTGGGTAAAAGTACGCTGCTCAACGCAATAGCAGGTGATGCACGCTCCGTGACGTCTCCGATTGCTGGCACTACCGTAGATCCAGTGGATTCACTTCTTGAATGGGGTGATCAGACGGTTTTGCTCATTGATACCGCAGGCGTCCGTAAGAAAAGTAAAACTGAGGACGGGATTGAAGTTCTATCGGTTGTACAGACGATTAAAACCTTAGACAGAGCCGATCTGGCGCTTCTTGTTTTAGATGGGGAGCGCGGGATAGGGGATCAAGATGAAAAAATCGCAGGGCTGATTGAGGATGCGGGTTGCAGTGTCATCCTGGTGCTCAATAAATGGGACACTCAAAAGACTAACGATGAATTTAATCAAAAAGACGCTGAAGAGCGTATCCGGAAACAGATCCGGTTCTTAGGCTATGCACCGCTCGTATTTACGACAGCGACGGAAGGCAAGGGACTTGAGCGTCTTCTAAGAACGATTCAAACCGTACTTCTTGAGCGAGAGCGGAAAGTCAGCGCCCACGAAGTGACAGAGCTAGTTTCTCTGATGCTTGAACGCAATAATCCTGCCGATGCAAAAATGTACTTAGTGCAGCAAGTTGGGCGCAGACCGCCTCGTTTTATTGCCCACATCAATGACCCTAAGAAGGTGCATTTTAGTCTGAAGCGTCACTTGATCAATGGCATACGCGAAAAGTTTGGATTCTCAGGAACGCCGATTCGATTTGAACTCAAGGCCTCTACCAGACGAACAGCACGCCAATCATCACGTTAAAAAAGCCACCGGTTAAGTTAGGCACTTTGTCCGAGAACTCAGAGCTGAATTTGTCGTTGAAGTTCACGGTATTGTACCGGGCTTCTAAGGTGACGTAGCTTGCGCGGTGCTTCAGCGGAAACTCTAAACCGGCGCCGAAGTTAAAAGTGAATGCGGATTCTGCGTCGGTTGTAGACGCGGTCGGGCTACTCACTGTTTTATTCATGTTTCCTGCACCAACGACTAAAAATGGATTGGAGAAAGTCACAGGAGCTGCCGCATCGCGGGTATCAAAGTAATACTTAAGGCCCGCCCCATATCCAAGCACATTGGCAGTCCACGGAAGGTTGTCTGAAACAAAGGAGTGACTCGCATAAAAAAGTCCAAGTTCAAGGGCAAACTGAAAATCGAGCCAGACTTGCACTTTGACATCAAGCCTTGGAAAAGCAGGTTCATAAAGTTTACCGCGGTTGCCGCCCCATTCTTGAACTCCTAGGCCAAGCCCTATGGCAAAGAACTTTCCGTACTGCATGTAAAGCGTGTCTTGCTCGTCATCCAGCGTTATGTCTTGGTTCCCAAAAGATCCATAACCTTCCTGAAGTGGCAGCACGGGGCCGGGGCTTGGGTCCTGAGATTTAGCTCCTGCGCCGTCTTGAGCCGAAGCAGAGGTGCCTAAAGCGAGAAGTAGGGCAAATAATGAAGTGAATTTAGGCTGCACTTTCCTGCCCCCTTCTTGTGCTAACTCTTAAAAGTAATAATGAATTCCGGCCTCGAGGAAGCTTGCCCCGTAGGTTCGGACCAGAAACGAGGATGTAGTTACATTTTCTAGTGTGAGGCCGGCTTCAAAACTGATGCCCACGTTGTCTACCCCAGGGATGAAGAATTCTGCACCCAAGCCTCCCAGCATCTGAATGCCAGAGTTAGAGTTCTTTGAGACATACCCCAGTCCCAGCGCAAGGTACGGGTTGACGTAATTTTCGGACAGAAGCGTCGTGAGAAACTTACCTGCAGCCACGCCTTCGCTCGGGGTTTTGGTGTTGAGTCCTGCGATCAATTGCACCTGCATATGTCTTGCGAGTCCATACTTGAAGCTCACGGCAGGGACACCGTCTAGAGCCGAGCTTGAGCCAAACTGTGTGTTGTAGCCTAAGCCCATACGTCCCGTGAGGTCTTTAGCGCCAGCGTTGACGGCCAAAAATAGGAGGAGCAGAGAAAAAGCAGCCTTTGTTCGAATCACAATTATTCTCATCGTGATTTAGTTTAACACGGGCTTTCTTTTTGACAACGATGGACCAACGCTTTGAAACTTGAGGGACATGGACTCTTCAAAAAACAAAAACGTCAAATGGATCTACATAGCTGCAGTGGGAGTGATTTTGGTCTCGGTCACGGTATTCTTTTACGAGCGCGTGAGTGATCAAAAACAGGACGCTGCCAGGAATGCGCTTTACGAAGCCCGAAAGCTTTTTCCGAACCCAACAGATACGGGGGCAATGATTGATCCCGACCAAGTTTATGCAGAGGCAGTCTCAAAACTCTCTGACCTAGCAAAGTCATCACACTCTCAGGCAGTGCAGTTTGAAGCAGCCTTAGAGCTCGGCGCCCTCTTTACCTCCAACGGAAAGAGTGAGCGGGCGCTCGTGTTTTTACTTCAAGCTGAAAGAGTTGCGAATTCAGACCTGAAGCGTTCAGCCGTCTCGTGGTTAAAGGCTCACGCCTACTCACAGCAGAAAATGTGGTCCGAAAGCGAAGCTGAGTACGTGAAAGTTTCAAAATCTAAGGACGTCGGCATGAAGGGACGGGCACTGGTTGAGTTGATCGAAATGGCACAAACGAATGGGAAGCAAGAGAGTGCAAAAGCCTACTTCGAGACCTTAAAACGTGAGTTTGTTCAGGATACAGCTCTGGTGGCAGAAGGCGAAAAGGCTCTTGAAGGGTCTGGTGGATCGCTTTGAGATCTTTCCGTTCCCTGTCCTTTGGTGTCCTGATGTTGGCTATTTGCTCAGGATGTGCATCTCGAAATATCCACAAAGGTGAGGCTACCGCGCCGGAGGTGTTGCGAAGGCAATGGACCTATCCTGTTCGCCCCCTTTCGACTGAGGTCGGTCTCGGCATTGAGTACGCAAGTCCAGTCCTGCATAAGAACACCTTGCTGATCGGCAGTGCTCGGTTTGGCGTGATTTCGCTCTATCCCGGCTTGCAGGCGGAGCGATTTAGGCTCGCGCTTCCCAACGGCGTAATGAGTGAAATGGAACTTTCCGACGACACAATCGTTTTTGTCTCGGGTGAGGGTGAAGTGACGAACTTGGACGCAAACACTGGGAAGATCCGGTGGAAAACACCTGTTCGCAATCCGATCGCCTCAAGGCCGCGGCTCGGGCATGGAAAAGTTTTTGTGACGACTTCAGACGATGCGCTGGTAGCACTGGATCAAAATACCGGTGCGGTGGTGTGGTCCTATCGGCGAAGAAACACAGCAGGTCCTACCATTTCTAGAGTGGCCACTCCCTTGTTGGTCGGAGACCAGCTTTGGGCTGGATTTGCGGATGGTGGATTGGTGGTGGTTTCTGAATCCACGGGTAAGGTCCTTTGGGAGCGTGCCTTATCCTCGGGAAAAAAATTTAATGACTTAGATGCAGAGCCCCTGAGAGATGAAGACCATGTCTACTGGCCGACCTATGATGGCTCTTTGCTTTGTTTGAGTGTCAAAGACGCCCAAGTGATTTGGTCCTTAGAGGACGCGGGCGGAGCCCACAAAGTGAAGGTAGATGGCGACCGTCTCTATGTCTCCTCGAGTCAGGGTAAGGTGCTTGCCGTAGATCGGCGCCTGGGGCGACCTCTCTGGGAGTTTTCCGTGGATTCAGGTGTCCCGGGTGAGGTGGCTCTCGTGGCCCAGGCCCTCATTGTTCCTTCAAGCAGCGAGTATCTCTATGCGCTCGATCGCTCGACTGGGAAGCTCTTGGCCCGAATTCATGCGGGCTACCAGAGCGGTTTTAGCGGGCGAGTAGCGGTAGACCCCAGCCGTCCCTGGTTCTATGCAATGACCCATGGAGGCAACTTGTTTGCCGTCTCGGTCGAGCCTCAGTCGAATCAAGACAAATGAGTATTGTTTAGGTTCGTGAAAAGTGGCATAATTACGTCCACAATGAATGTCAGTGCATTAGAAGAATATGGTCTCAGGTGCGCCGTACGTTTGGCGACGGTGTCTGGTCAGAAAACACTCTCAGCCTCGGAGGTTGCCGAAGCGGAGGGGCTCAGTGTTGAGTACGTTTCGAAGTTCATGCTGTACCTCAGGCGTGCAGGATTAGTGAAGACAGTGAGGGGCGCAAAAGGCGGCTTTTCATTAGCGCGTCCAGCAGAGGAGATCTCTTTGAAAGACGTTTTTGACGCACTTTCAAACAAGCGAAAGTTTTCAGAAGAGTTTTGTGATTCCTACTCTGGAAAATCAGCCATTTGTGTTCATGCGGATCACTGCACCATCAAGCCCTTCTGGAGCATGCTTCAGGTTTATATTGAACAGTTCACAACCCACATGACGCTTGCTGATTTGGTGCAGCCAGCGACGCACACGGTGAAACGTACCCAGGAAATTGCACGAAAATTTATGGAGCTCTCATGAGTAGGACCCTGCTGAGTATTGAAAATCTGACTGCAGAAATTGAGGGTAAGTCCGTGTTAAGGGGCGTGAACCTCACGCTGAAGGCGGGGCAGGTGCACGCGATCATGGGACGCAATGGAGCTGGAAAAACTTCACTCTCAAATGTGCTCATGGGTCACCCAAAGTACAAAGTAACTGGGGGGAGGATTCTTTTAGAAGATGTGGATATCTCCGATTGGTCGCCTGAAGACCGTGCGAAAGCCCGTCTTTTTTTAGCATTCCAACACCCGGTTGCGATTCCTGGCGTGACGGTCGCCTCGTTTTTAAGAGCGGCCTTAAAAGCCGTCCGGGGATCAGAACTTGAGCCACAATCGTTTCGCGCATTGATTAAAACGGAACTCAAGGCTCTTGGAGTACCTGAAACCTTCATGACCCGTTCTATGAACGATGGATTTAGCGGAGGAGAAAAAAAACGCCTGGAGACACTGCAGCTTCGCCTTCTTCAGCCAAAAGTGGTTGTTCTCGATGAGACCGACTCTGGACTAGATATCGACGCACTTCGGGATGTGGTCGGCAATATTGAGCAGTATCGAAATCAAGACCGCGCAATGCTCGTGATCACTCACTACCAACGAATGCTTGAAGTCCTTAAGCCAGATATCGTGCACGTATTGTCCGAGGGGCGGATCATTCGTAGTGGCGGGCCGGAACTTGCTCGCGAGCTTGAAGCCCGAGGCTATGACTGGGTGAGCGCATGAACGATCGGGTTCTCCCTTGGGAAGTACTTCGGAAGCAAGGACTTCGTTCGGATGAATTTCGCTTTGTTGGGATCAGCGAGGTTGTGTTCCCAGTCATAGATTCGGATACCCAGCTTAAGGTTGTTGATCCGTTCTCAGAATTTGGAAACGATCCTTTCATATCCTGGTCGCTTACCTCCCAGGCGCCTACTCGGATTCAAGCAGAAAAGGGCAGTAGAATCACGAAGCTCACTACCTTGAGAAGGTTCAATCCATCCGATTCGATTGCGCCCGTCGTGGATGTGCATGTTGAAGTCGACGCTGCGCTGGATTACATCGTGCTTCTTGACTCGGGAGACAGTTTAGATTTTTTTCCGCGCATTCGTGTCTTTGTAGATCAGAACGCGAAAGCGAATCTATTCTTTGTTCAGAAGTGCTCAGGGCATTCGCAACTGCGTGTCGAGGTACTCCTCAAGGGTGCAGGAGCGAAAGCACAGATTGCATCCATTCTAAAAGGCTCTAAACAGGGTCGCTTTGAACATGGCATTCGAGTACAACACCTAGCTCCCGACACCACTACGCAGATGGATTCTCTTGCGCTACTCAATGATTCTGCGCACGCGACCTTTAGAGGACAGCTTGAAATCGCAAAAGCTGCACCATTCTCAAAAGCATTTGAAAAATCTAGAGCGCTCCTATTGTCGAGTGATGCTCAATTTGATGTGCTCCCGCAACTTTGGATCGCGACCAGTGAAGTGCAGTGTAGCCATGGTGCTTCCGTGTCGAGCTTTGCTGACGATGAAAAATTCTATCTCGCAACCCGAGGAATCCCCGAGCATGAGAGCGAAGCGATTTTATGTGCAGGGTTACTGAAAGAGGGCTTAAGCAATATTTCATGTACGGAACACAGGCTGAGAGCTGAAGAGTTTTTGGGTGTGCATAGCTATAGCACCGAGGAGTCGTGGTGAACGTAGACCTCATTCGGAAGGACTTTCCAATCCTTGAATCTTCCGTGGTGTATCTAGACTCCGCAGCGACCTCTCAGCGTCCAAAAGTAGTAGTGGATGCTGTGTCGAACTACTACCTCACGATGAACGCGAATGTGCATCGAGGAGTATACCAGTGGTCGAGTGCTGCAACGGACGCGTTTGAGGGTACCCGTGCATTAGTCGCCGAGTTCCTAGGTGCTGCTTCTACTGAAGAGGTGATTTTCACAAAAGGCACAACAGAGTCCATCAATCTGGTGGCTCAAACTTTTGGAGAAATGCATGTTCAGGCGGGGGATGTCATTGCGGTGACACGAATGGAGCATCATGCAAATTTTATCCCCTGGCAGCAATTGGCTCTAAGGAAGAATGCCCGTTTTGAGATCATTGAGCTCACTGATGACTTACGTTTGGATCCGAAAGAGATCGAGCGTGTCTTAAGCCTTAAGCCAAAAATTGTGGCCCTCACCCTCATGAGCAATGTCACTGGCGTTCGTAACGATATTGCAGCGATTTCGAAAGCCTTTCATGCCGTCGGTTCTCACGTCGTTCTAGATGCTGCACAAGGGCTCATACATGAAGAGATCAAAATTAGTGATCTTGGAGAGATTGATTTTCTTGCCTTAAGTGCGCACAAGCTTTTGGGGCCAACGGGTGTTGGGGTTCTTTGGGGACGAAAAAGGTTGCTTGAGTCCATGCCTCCTTACCAATTTGGCGGCCAAATGATTCAAGAAGTGGGCGACTATGAAAGCTCTTGGAACGGGCTTCCCCATAAATTTGAAGCAGGTACGCCAGATATTGCTGGCGTCATCGGGTTTGGTGCTGCTCTTTCGTACTTAAAGAAGGTTGGAAGAAACGCTATTGCGAAGTACGAAGCTCAGATCACTGAAGTAGTGCTTCAAGAGATCGCCAAAATTTCGGGTGTTACCTTGATAGGCCCGAAGTCCCTAGAAGACAGAGGCCCGGTATTTAGTTTTTCGGTCGCATCCATCCACGCGCATGATCTGGCGACCTATTTTGATCTGAATCAGATTGCAGTGAGAGCCGGACACCATTGCGCTCAACCACTCATGAAGAAAGTGGGTGCCACCTCGACGTGTCGAGCGAGTTTCAGCTTCTACAACACTCTTGAGGAAGCGCGATTGTTCTTAGCTGTTCTTTCGCAAGCAAATGCATTTTTTGCGCGTAAGGGTAAAGAGCCGCATCGACGGAGATCACATGTCGTATCGTGATGTTTTTGGTGAGGTGCTAGCCGATCATCATGAGTCGCCTCGGTACTACGGCGCCCTTCCCTTAGCCTCGAAGGTCGAGCACGGATTTAATCCACTCTGTGGTGACAAAATTGACATCTATATCCAGGTTGAAGACGGTGTACTTGTTCGCTGCCAGTTTGAAGGTGAGGGTTGTTCAATCTGCATGGCGAGCGCCAGCATCCTTGCAGAGCGGATACAAGGGATGGATCGTCTCGCTGTCCTCACTCTTATAGATGCCTTCCGCGAAAAGATGGCGGGCGCGACAGTTGTAAAGGGGTTGCCTTCGGAAGATAGCCAAGAGGATGACCTTGTGGCGCTCTATGGCGTGAAGCGGTTTCCGGTACGGATTAAGTGTGCTCTGCTGGCCTGGACAACCTTGAAGAAAGCGATTTCAGAGGGAGACACACCATGACGAGCAGCGCTGAACTTTTAGAGTGGCTTAGGCCCGTGGAAGACCCTGAAATGCGGATTAGTGTGGTTGACCTTGGGCTCGTTTACGAAGCAAGACGCGAAGGCGAACGCGGCGAGAAAGGTTATGTCCAGATGACTCTCACTTCTCCGAACTGTCCTGTTGCTGGGATGTTTATGGATAGTGTGAAAAAGCGATTGCTTGAGTATCCCGGAATTTTGGAAGCTGAAGTGAAACTTGTTTTTGAACCCAAGTGGGACCCAAAAACCATGGCATCGGATGAAGTAAAGGATCGGTTAGGCATATGGTGAAGGGAAATGAAGGATTTAAATCCGACTATTCACGCTACGGTTTCGTGACGGATATTGCACAAGACACTCTTGCGGCAGGTTTAAGTGAGGATGTTGTGCGTTTTATTTCAGCAAAGAAAGAGGAGCCAGAATGGTTGCTCGACTGGAGGCTTAAGGCTTTCCGACTTTGGAAGAAGATGAAAGAGCCCGAGTGGGCGCATGTTCAGTATCCAAAAATTAAGTTTGACGAGATCTCTTATTATTCCGCCCCTAAGAATATCAAGAAGTACGAAAATCTTTCGGATGTGGACCCAAAGCTTCTTGAAACCTACGCAAAACTTGGAATCCCTTTGGACGAACAAAAGCGCTTAGCGGGTGTTGCCGTTGACGCAGTCTTTGATTCTGTATCTGTGGTCACGACTCAGCGCGAAGAATTAGCAAAGGTAGGGGTTGTTTTCTGCAGCGTGAGTGATGCAGTGAAGACGCACCCAGAGCTTGTTAAGAAAGCACTGGGATCTGTAGTCCCCGTGACTGACAACTACTATGCAGCTCTCAATTCCGCCGTGTTTAGTGATGGATCTTTTGTTTATATCCCTAAAGGGGTGAAGTGCCCGCTCGATTTATCGACCTATTTTCGAATTAATTCAGGGGGTACCGGACAATTTGAGCGGACTCTCATTCTTGCGGATGAAGGCTCTGAGGTGACCTATCTTGAGGGCTGCACTGCGCCTATGCGGGATGAAAACCAGCTGCATGCTGCGGTAGTAGAGTTAGTCGCGATGGAGAACGCAAAGATCCGTTACACCACGGTTCAGAACTGGTATGCCGGGGACGAAAAGGGTGTGGGTGGGATTTATAACTTTGTGACCAAGCGCGGTGCATGTCGCGGCAAAGGCTCTTACATTTCTTGGACACAAGTTGAAGTGGGGAGTTCTATCACCTGGAAGTACCCGTCTTGTGTTTTAGAGGGCGATGATTCTGTCGGGGAGTTCTATTCGGTTGCGATTACCAATGACCGGATGCAGGCCGATACCGGAACCAAGATGATCCACTTAGGTAAGAACACACGAAGCAGAATTCTCTCTAAGGGTATCTCTACGGGTCATGGAAAGAATACTTATCGCGGTGCGGTCATTATCCAGCCGTCTGCGCACGGGGCTAGAAATCACACCCAGTGTGACTCTCTTTTGATCGGGGATAACTGTGAGGCCAATACGGTGCCTTATATTCAAGTGAAAAACTCTTCAGCGATTGTGGAACACGAAGCCACAGCGTCAAAAGTGTCTGAAGAACAGCTGTATTACGCGCGCTCTCGGGGAATCAAAGAGGAAGATGCGATCAAGCTCATTATCAATGGTTACTGTGACGAAGTTTTGCGTCAGTTGCCGATGGAGTTTGCTCTTGAAGCCAATCGTCTGCTCGATCTTAAATTAGAGGGCACCGTAGGTTAAAAGAGGTTGTATTCACGTGCATACTTTGGTTCCTGGAAAGGTGATTCTCACGGGCGAATATGGGGCACTCTTTGGCGCACCAACCCTCGTTACTGCGCTCAGTCCACCGTATCAGTGCATTCGGTCAGAGAGCGGGGCCGTGGAAGTGAGTTCGGGCTTAGGGCCTGGTTTTGGAAGCAGCACGGGGCATTTTTTTATGCGCCACAAAAGGGAATTGCCTCTGAACCAAAAAGACGTCAAAGAGCTACGCAGGATCTTTAGAGATGAATGTGATTTGGATCAAGTGAAACCCAGTGGAGTGGACATTGTAGCTCAGCTCTCAGGGGGGTCAGTGCTTGTCCAGGGTGAAGAGTTCTCTCAGGTCATGGTCCCGTCAATCGTTTTGGATCAACTGTGGATCGCCCGTCCTCAGGGGCTAAAAAAAATCAACACTCAGCAGGCTTTAGCCAGCGAGGCTGCAAAAGTATTAGTCTGTGATGCAGTCAAAAAAAGTTTAAGAGAAAAATGGGCCGAAGCTTGCGAGGCTTCAGTGGATTCAATCATGCACGCAGATTGGGAAGGACTAGCATCTTATCAAATGCAGATTGAAGCCTTTGCCGAAAGTGCACAAGTGATAGCGCCGGAGGTAGTGAGTCTCCTTCGTGCGGTCCGCTCAGATCCCGAAGTGAGATTCATCAAAGGTTGTGGAGCACTCTTTCAAGATGTTTTTCTCATCTATGCGTCTGATCGGGCCAGAGCCGGTCTTGCGAAAGAATTTGAGTTTATTGGAAGACTTCAAGACCATTTCTCAAGTCAGGGAGTTCGCGTTGGATGAAACAGATTGAAGTGTTCTCGCCCGTGAATATCGCCTGGCTTAAGTACATGGGCAAGACCGATGTGGCAAACAATAGGCCTGCGAACCCATCCCTTTCAGTGACATTAAAAAACGCTGGTACGCACGTGATGGCACGAGCGACCTACGTGGATGCTTTGAGCGTGCAATTCGGCGGTCGAAGCTCTTGGCTCGATGAGACTGGAAGAAAAAGAGTAGAGGCCTTTCTGACCCGAATTGAACCTTTGATGAAGGATTGCTTAATTCGTTTTGGGATCAATCCGATACTTAAGTCCGTGGCTCTTGATATTGAAACTGAGAACACGATTCCCGAAAGAGCTGGGATAGCAAGTAGCGCTTCGTCCTTTTCTGCATACACCCTCATGTTTGCGTTAGCGCTTTCTCAGGATCAGAGTGCTGTTCGGGCTGAACTCGACAAGCGTGGGTTGTTGCTGAGTGCGCTTGCGCAACTTTCCTCTTTAGGTTCAGGGAGCTCCGGGCGCTCCATGTTTGCGCCTTTTTGTTTATGGGATGAATCAGGGTTTCATTCGGTTCGGAGTCAGTTCCAGCAGAACTACGTCCATATGATCGTTATTTTTGAAGATGGGCCCAAGACGGTTTCTTCCTCATTAGCCCACCTCCGAGTTCCATCATCGCGTTATTTTAAAGATCGAAAAAAGAATGTGATGAAACGATATGCTGAGATAGCACCCTGGATTGAGGCTGGCCGACTGTTAGAGTGCGCAAATGCCGTCTCGGAAGAGGCACTTGAAATGCATTTGCTCTTTGAAACTGCAGACCCGCCCTTTTCATATCTGACGCTCGATGCGCTCGCTGCCGCGCGTCATCTTTCAGTAGACTCGAGTGGTGTTTTAACGATCGATGCTGGGACAAACCTGCATTGGCTTACAGAAAAGTCAGAAACGGAAATTTGGCAGAAGCGGTTTAAAGAGATGCCTGGGGTGAAGCGTGTTCTGATCGATGAGATTGGAGGCGGGCCAAGATGGGGTTAAAACAATTTTCAACAACCGTTCCTGCAAAAGTCATCTATGGGGGGGAACATGCTGTTGTTCGTGGAGGACACGCAGTTGTAGCACCTCACGTAGGTGCATTTCTGAAACTCTCTTACTGTCCGGATGCGAAGGAGGGGGACTCGAGTCTTCTGCTGAGGCAGAATGTGGATCAGCTTCTGCAGAGGATTGATCGACCGAAACTTCCGGGCACTTTTCAGGTGTTGAGCTCTATCCCTGAGGCTTCAGGCTTGGGATCTTCTGCCGCCCTTTCGGTCGCTTTCACGCGAATACTCGATCAAATCGATGGCAGGACTTCAAGTGAGCGCGAGCTTTTAGGTCGCGCCAAAGAATTCGAGAATCACTTTCATGGCACAAGCAGCGGACTGGATCCAGCTGGAGTGATCAGTCCATACCCCGTGCTTTTTCAAAGAGATCAGGGAGTCATCGAGCACCTCACGTCACCGCTTCAGGTCGAGGTTCGATTGATCGATTCAGGTCTCCGCGCAAAAACCATCGAGGTGAGTGAGCGGGTGAAGCTTCGTTTTCAGAACGATCCTTCGGGCTTAAAGGAAGTGGATCAAGAAATGAATGAGGCTGTGGTTCATTTAGTGCGGGCATTCAAGGAGTCCGATCGGAAACAGTCTGTTGACCTTTGGGTAAAATCGTTTGAGGTCTCACATCGGTGTTTTGTGCATTACGGATTAGTGGACCAAGAATTACTCGAGCAAAGAGATAGAATACTTGACGGAGGCGCGCTCAGCGCCAAACTCACGGGAAAAGGTTTAGGGGGCTTCTGGCTGGCACTCTATCCGAAATCAACTTGACGATTGCTCGTCAGACACCATTACTTAGAATATATGGGTACTTTTAAAAGAATCTCTCTATTCCTCCTGGTGAACTTAGCGACGATTGTCACGATCTCGATTGTGCTGAACCTCTTAGGCGTGCGGCCTTACCTGGAAGCAAATGGCTTGAATTATGAATCCCTCGCAATCTTTTGCGGCATTTGGGGGATGGGGGGCGCCTTCATTTCGCTCGCGCTTTCTAAGGTGATGGCGAAATGGATGATGGGGGTCAAGATTATTGATCCAAGAAGCATGGGAGATGAGGAGCGCTGGCTCTTAGATGCTGTGACGGTACTTGCGCGCTCAGCAGGGCTGACGAAAACCCCAGAGGTTGGCATCTTCGATAGTGCTGCTCCAAATGCTTTTGCAACAGGTCCTAGTAAAAATAACAGCCTCGTTGCAGTGTCTACCGGCTTATTGCGTACTATGAAGCGCTCAGAAGTTGAGGGTGTGCTGGGTCATGAGATTGCACACATCGCCAACGGGGACATGATCACCATGACGCTTCTTCAAGGTGTGATTAACGCTTTTGTAATGTTCTTTGCGCGTGTTGCGGCTTTTGCTCTCAGCCAAGTGCTTCGTGGGAACGACCGTGACGAAAGACCGAATTATTTTCTGCAAAGTATTATGGTCTTTGTTTTTGATATTCTTTTCTCCTTTTTAGGCATGATCGTGGTGTCTGCTTTTTCCAGGTATCGTGAATTTCGTGCGGATTCGGGCGGTGCACGTTTAGCTGGAAGGGAATCGATGATTTCTGCTCTCAGGGCTTTGATCCGTGCTCAAGAAAGAGGTCTTCCGGATGAAACGCCTCAAGCGATGAAGGCGTTCCAGATCTCAGGTCGCGGAGGTTTGCTTGCACTGTTTTCTACTCATCCGCCCCTAGAAGAGAGAATTGCGGCGCTTGAAAACGCACGTTTCTAGAAAAACACTTTGAGTCCCTGAAGCTACCCCTTTATAAAGGTAGCTTATGTCTCAACTATTTCGAACTAAGCCACTCGCTACGATTCTTGCTCAGGCTGCCGGCACGGGTGAAAAGATCACCTTAAAACGAACTCTAGGGGTTTGGGGGCTGATCGGTCTTGGGATAGGGGTGGTGATTGGTGCTGGAATATTTGTTCGCACTGCAATAGCAGCTGGGACTGCAGCAGGGCCTGCAGTGACATTAAGTTATGCGTTAGCGGCCGTAGCCTGTGCTCTGGCCGGACTTTGTTACGCAGAATTTGCTTCCATGATTCCGGTATCGGGGAGTGCCTATACCTACTCCTACGCGACTATGGGGGAAATGATTGCCTGGATCATAGGTTGGGATCTCACGCTTGAGTATGGGGTCGGGGCCGCAACGGTTGCTATCGCCTGGAGCGAGTACTTCAATCGGTTTCTCAAGATATTTTTGGATTTTCAGATTCCCTATCAATGGTGTCATTCACCCTTTGAAGCGCTGGTGATGCGCGAAGGTGTGGCAGAGCCGATATCTACGATCACTCGCATGACGAGTGATGTCGTGGTTCAGGCAGGGTTGATCAACTTGCCTGCGCTTTTCATCGTAGTTGCGCTTTCTTTGCTTTTGGTTCGTGGCACCCAGCAGTCCTCTTTTGTGAATGGTCTTATTGTGATCGTGAAGCTTGCGATTGTTCTCGCCTTTATTTGTATCGGGTGGGGTTTTATCAATCCGGCCAATCATGTCCCCTATATTGTGCCCAACGAGAGTGAAGGGTCGCTCTCGACTCTTTGGGGTGGGTTCGGGCATTACGGCTGGACTGGAATTCTGCGAGGCGCAGGGATTGTGTTCTTTGCTTTCATCGGATTTGACGGGGTATCAACGGCAGCGCAAGAAGCGAAGAATCCAAAGCGGGATATGCCGATTGGAATATTAGGTTCGCTTTTGCTCTGCACGGCTCTCTACATTTTGTTCTCCTATGTGCTGACTGGGGTGGCGAATTATCAAGAGTTTAATACGGTCGGGAAAGAGGCTTCTGTTGCTTATGCCATTCGTACATACATGGTTGGATACGAATGGTTGGAAAGCTTGATCACAGTCGCGATCCTTGCCGGATTCTCGAGTGTGATCCTTGTTCTATTGCTCGGGCAATCGCGCGTGTTCTTTACTATGGCCAAAGACGGGCTTTTGCCAAAGGTGTTCTCTGAAATCCATGAGAGATTCCATACTCCTCACAAAGCGACCTTGATCCTTATGCTTCTGATTGGTGTATTTGCTGCATTTATTCCTGGCGATATCGTCGGAGAGATGACCTCGATTGGAACGTTATTTGCCTTTGTGCTGGTCTGCATAGGCATCCTGATTATGCGCAAAACCCAGCCTCATGCTGAACGACCATTTCGCACCCCGCTCGTGCCATTTGTACCGATTCTTGGTGCAGCGGTTTGCCTCCTGATGATGGCAGGCTTAGGGCTTCACAATTGGTTCAGACTTCTTCTCTGGATGGGCATTGGACTCGTAATTTACTTTGCCTACAGTCGCAAACATAGTTTGCTTTCCAAGTCGTAGAAGAGACCTATTTTTTCTTAGAAGACAGATCTTGGATTAAAGCTTCAATATTTTTCTCTTCTCTCGATCGAGCGCCAAAATCGCGGATGTAGCTTTGCATGGCAAGTAAGTTTGGCTCAGCAGACTGAAAGAAGCTTTCCTGCGACTTTAGGGTTCCTGGTTTGAGTTTAAGAAGCTCAATGGCTAAGAGGTGAGAAATGCCTCCAAAATGAAAGAATCCATCCACTTGTGTGGGGAGAACACTTAAGCGAGAGGCGACGGTCATCTGAGCCTTGGCTAAGGCAAGAATACGATGAGCCTCACTTCTTTGTTGCAGTAGCTCCTTTAACCGCACGCGAGAAATCTCTGTACCCGCCCAGTCTGCAGAAGTCTTGAACTCTGAGATCGGTACGGTTCTGAGCGTGGACAGCACCTCTGTCCATGCATCAAAACCCTGAGCGCCCTCTGCGGATTGAGCGGTTTGAAGTAGTAGGTGAGTTGCAGTGCCGCTTTTTTCAAAGAGGAAGTACTCATCAAAGCGATATTTTGCATCCACGGCCACGGCATGCAGGCCCTCGACATCCTCGCTTGATTCGGATTTCAGCCAGGTGAAGTTGCCACCTCGGGCAACTTTTGGGTGCAGTGAATCTTTGAGTCGGCTCTTTGCTCCTCTGCATCGAATCCATGCTGAGTAGCAATTCCGCCACTGAGCACGATCGAGTGTCGCATCGATTGTTTTAGGCCCATGGATTTCAAGTGTCGCAACGTTTGTCTTAAAAACGAGATCCATGCGTTCGATGAATTTCTTAGGGGGTCCTTTATGGTAGGGGATCTGAATAAATACAGGTTCCTTTAGAAACGTAGTGGGCCACCTGGCGAAGACCCCAAAAAATGGCAGATCCAGGTGGTCGCTAGGTCCTTGGGATAGTTGCAAAGGTCCTGAAACGGCCTCCTTTGGGATTCCGCGAAGCGCGATTGTTGCCAGGAAGAGGGTTAAAGCCAGGCCGGCCACGGTGAAGAGCGCGTACTTTCGGATCCAAGTTTGCATTCCGTTAGATTAGAGCTTCAGATGAAAAAGGTGGCAGTTTGTATTGACTTACGCATAACCTACGCATATTCTTAATTTTGCATGGTTGCTCCGTCTCACCTCACTCCGAAGCAGAAAGCAGTCTTAGAGTACCTCTTGGGCTATGAGCGCGAGCACGGCCATGCACCTTCTCAGCAAGAGATCGCACGTCACTTCAAGTTTCAAAGTCTTGGCACGGTGCAGAACTATCTTGTTCGTTTGGAGTCACAGGGTTTTCTGACCCGGGACTGGAACGCAAAGCGCAGTCTTGCTGTGACTCAGGCAGGGAGGGATCGTCTTCCGTCTGCTTTACGATCTTCTGCAGGAGAGGACGATTTAGCCATCCATCTTCCCCTGCTCGGTCGGGTAGCAGCAGGTCACCCGATTGAGGCAATTGAGGACCAGGATACCTTTGCTTTACCCAAGAATTTTCT
Organism: Pseudomonadota bacterium; assembly: GCA_027486675.1. Lineage (GTDB taxonomy): Bacteria > Bdellovibrionota > UBA1018 > UBA1018 > CAIMNF01 > JAIXOQ01. The sequence continues at coordinate 83,509 of JAIXOQ010000017.1, read as the reverse complement.
CTCCAGTGGGGATCACTTTGTCTTGCAGGTCCGCGGGGACTCCATGATTGAAGATGGAATTTTGGATTTAGATTTTGTCGTGATTCGTCGGGAAGCTGTACCCCATGTGGGCCAAACCATTGTCGCGGTGGTGGGAGGGGAGGTGACATTGAAGCGTTATTATAAGAAAGGCGCTGAAGTGGAACTTCGCCCTGCGAATCAGGCATATCAGTCTCTTTTTGTGGATCCTACGTCCCGAGAGTTTCGTGTTCTGGGTGTCTTAGTGAGTGTCATCCGGAAGATCGGAGCTACTGCATGAGCTTGATGCTTCAGCAGCTCGTGCAAGAGGTAGAGAAACAAGAATCTTCAGGTTTGATTGAATGTGTCGGGCCACTGGGTTCCGGCCGGCTCAAATTTTTGCGTTCCCTCCTCCCAAGCCAACTCCAGTCTGGCCGCATTGCGTGGATTGAATCCCGCTTTGCGGTCGGACCTGGTTTGTTGCGCTGGCTGAAACAGCAGTCTCTTTCAGAGGCAGTGTGTTTTGATCTGCGGGGTGATGTCGCAGCAAATGTCCTTGAGGTGCTGCGTTCTCGTTTGTTTCGATTTGTCTTTTTAAGTTTGGATGAGCTCCAGGCCGCAAGCAATGAAGTGGGGTGGCTTCGAGTGAGGCAGACCGCAAAACAGGTGAATGCATGGGTCTTTGTCTTAAGTTCTTCTTCGCGCACGCCTCGTGTGAGGAGTGGAGCGGGACTGCAATGGATGTGGAACTATCGTTTTCAGGTGCACAGACAGGACGAAAGAGGATTGCATCTTGAAGTTTTAAAGGGCCCAAATAAAGGAGAAAAAGTGTGTTTTCCGCTCCTCCCTGGTTGGCCATCGATCCCAACACAAAAGTCCTTCCCAGTACTGACAGAAGCCCCGCTCTCGATTTCGCTTTTCGCTTAAGTCCAAGAGTGGCCATGGCATGCGATGGGGCGGTTTTCGTTGACCTGCGCCCGGTGCGCAGTCTCTTAGAGAAAAATGGGGCTCATACACAGATCCTGACCTCGCTTAGGCAAGACGGATTTTGTTTTGCTTTTGGCGAGAGCGCGGCTCAGGCGCTTTTGCATTTGCGTTACGGCAATCCGTTTTGGCAAGAGTGTCCCATAGATGCGCTCAAGCTTTTGGTTTGGATTGGCGAAAAGACTGAGAAGGATTTCATCCGATCTCGCTTGCTGAGTAGAGACGCAGAAGAATGGGTGCGTGTACTTCGGCGGTTGGGGGTTTTCAGTCTTCGGGAGCTTTTTGAGATCCCTGAAAAACAAATGAATCGTCGTTTTGGATCCTTACGGGACAGGGTGTTTGATTCCATCTATGCAGTCTGGGACCGGACACTGCGTCTCTTGCCTGAGCCTGAAAGCAGCTGTCGGAATATATCATTGTTCAGTCCCGAGACGGGGCTTTATCCAGTGGACCTGCCTGATCTTCTTCTGCATCTTGATCCGCTGGGCCTTTGGTTGGAAGAATATCTGTCGGCCCGGGGGAGTGGGGTGCTTGCTTTTGATTTGGAACTTCATTTCGAACTCATTTCTAAGTCCATTCCTACTTCCAGGAAGCTTGAAATCAGGCTTTCACGTCCTTTGCAGCAGTGGTCTCAGCTCAGACGAGTTTTTGAAGAACGCTTAAAAGGCGATCTGATGCGCCGCGCTTGGCCTTCACCTGTCGTTTCTGCAGCATTTTTACTTAAGAAAAGAGAAGTACTTCATGCGGAGCAAGTGACATTTACGGGCGGGGTATCAGTAAAGACCAGTAGAGAAGAGGAAGAATGGTTTGAACTGTTTCGGCAACGTGCGGGGCAGCAATCTTTATGCACCTTTCGCCGTAGGGGGCGACATCTCCCTGAAGAACGCCTAGAAATGATCTCTTTTGGCTCAATCGATGCACCAGCAGTGCCGGGATGGGAGGAAGGTTTGATGGATCTCTTTCACGCTTCTTTTTTCGAAGAGACATTTCGTTTCAGGGATCCAAAAATCTTTGAACTCAAAGAGGTCACTCAGTTGATCCCACTGGAACGTCTGAAAACTCGTTGGTGGACTGGCAAAGAAATCACACGCGATTACTACAGGGCAGTTCATCAGGATGGGGCGCAAGTCTCCATTTTTTCAGAAAATGGACTCTGGTTTCTGAGTGGAAGTTACGATTAGTACTTCCGGTCAGAAACTAGTTTCCGAATGGATTTTGTGATCCAGACAAATACCGACTACGCACACGGACCTGAGTCACGCCTTGCAAGGCCGTTGAATCTGCCGCTACGTTTAGGAAAAGAGTCGCCTGCTGTTGATTTGCAAGAGGTGCAATCGTTGGGTTTACTCCCGCAATTGGACCCCAGATTCCGTTCTTAAAAAAATCAACGCCGAGGAGCTCTTCGGCAAAGCTTGGGTTACTGTACCAGCTGATCTGATAGGTCGTCTGGTTCGTATTGATCACAAACTGAGCGAGCGGATTTAAAGCTGCTCCAAAGTTACCGTTGCAATAGGCATTTTGAGATGTCCTTCCAGGTGCCAGTGCTGTTAGAGCATTAAAAAAGGCTTGATAGTTCGAACCAATGGCCGAACCAGGATTTAAATTGCCTGCACATGCAGAGGTATTGGTGATCATGGAAACATGGAAAGGCGTTCCTCTGCCGACTAAGAAATTATTGAGTGCTGTTGGATAGCTTGATCCCCCCGAGTAACCGCTCAGTAAAGGAGACTGAGTGGTATAAGTAGGCGGTACAGTCGCAGGAGCTGGGATGAACTGCACGCCAGTGCAAGTCCAGGTCTCGCCTGCTGGTTTAGGCTGAGCATTGAGATAAGCTTGGGACGAAGCATAGTTCATTCCTGATGCGATCAAGAAGGCTTCTGAGCAAGCCGTTGGTTCGGCAGAGACAGGTGCCAATGTTGGAGTCACGCTTTGACTCGCCTGCGTTGCTGGTCCCGCAGCTTGTTGTTGCACGAGGGTGGCGACTGAGCAGCTGAAGTTTGCAGGATAACCATAGCTTGCGGATAGACTATTCGTTTCACCTGAGCTGCATGCACGAGGGGTTGGTGGGGAGAGGACTGGCGCGGCCTGGTCGAGACATCTCACGTTTGACGCGCTCGCCCCGGTGAGAACTTGTGTCGTTGGGTTATAAGAGCATGTTTCTACTGCGGTCTGAGCCGGTGAAATGGGGACTTGAATGAGGTCACCGGTGGTTGGATTCACATCCAAACGATTCCAAGTCGAACTAAAAGTTCTTCTCTGCGCTAATGACGCAGATTGCGTGTAGTTTCTTGTGTATAAAATCTTAAGCTTCTTAGAAGGGCTGCCTAAGGCATTCACAACCTTAATTGCTGTAGACCTCTCGTAACAGCTCGAGATGTTGTAAGCAGAGGTATCTTCATTGGAAATGATCGCCATCGCAAGTGGTCGGCCTGCAAATGCGATGCTTGTTGTTTGGCGAATTAAAGTCGAGATCGCGCGACAAAAGTTATCGAGTGATTGATCAGGTGCTCCAATGGCTTCTGCGATTTTATCTTTAATTTGAAGTTTTCTTTGGTTAAAAACAGCATCAGTTAAATTTGCAGGCAGGTCAGAGAAAGTGTCTGCCGTGCTAATTACAGGGGAAGCAGGGGTTTGATATTTACATACAGAATAAGTATTTGGATAAGGGAAGACAGTTCCTAAATCGGTACTACTCAAATTTGTGCAAGCACTGCTCAAAGAGTAACGGGTGAGTTCAGTATCAAATTTTTTATTTAAGCTGATTGCGCTGACACGAATGTTGTAGGGACGCAGTGCCAGAAGAAATGAGTCGAGCCCTGAGTTTAAGGTCGCAGTATTCCACACAGCGGATGGAGAGGTGTTATAGGCAAGAACCACCGCAGTTTCAGGCGACACCAGATTTGAAGTGTTTTCAAAAGTCTGTTCTCGAAGTGTCCACTGCGGGGTTGTGCCGCCTCCTGGGATAGGCGATAACCCTGGATCGTTTCCAGGATCGTAGGGTGTTGGTGCTGCAGTCTGACTTTCTCCGAGTGCGCTGATGAGTTTTGAGCTCGGTGCTGCTCCTGTACAGCTTGCGAGAAAGGCTAGAAACAGAGCGCCTGGTAAAATCTTTAAAATGTCTTTGTTCATAAAATTTGGGTCACCCTAATAGTAAGGGTAAACTTATTTAGTGTTTGTGCGCCATACCCCATTATCGCACTGCGTCTGGATTGACATACGCATAACTTACGCATAGCTTTTTGCCTGTGGGCGCAAATATCAAATGGGCCGAGCTTTGCGCCCACACCAACCATTCCTTTCTCAGGGGGGTAGGTTCGCCTGAGGACTGGATAGAGGTTGCTACCCTCCTCGGTTATTCCTCTCTTGGGATTACGGACTTTCATGGCGTTTATGGCCTGCCTAAGGCTTGGCGCGCCTCCAAGCGGCATCCGAGTCTGAAGCTCCTCTCCGGTGTCACGCTTTTGTGGCCATTTCGGAATCAGGAGGCTTCTCTTGATTTAGATCCTCGCTTTCGGGAAGTGCTGTTTCGGGAGTGTATTCAACTTAAAATTCTAGCGAAGACACGCGTTGGATATTCTTGGATGTGCCGCTTGATCACCCTGGCTCATCAGAACCCACACAAGGGACAGGCGTTCATCACCCCGTCCTTGTTGAAAGAAATGGCAAGTCACTTAGGTGCTTCAGATGTTTGGCTGATGCCCTTCTTTCCTGACTTCCCCGATACCTCTGCTCGCAGCGTAGGCATTCAGAGTGCGGTCCAGTTTTTATGTGATCATTATCTGCAAGATCAGATCCGCCTGCCTCGAATGAGACGCTGCACCTTGCTCGATCGTCGTCGAGCGGGTGAGTTAACGGAGTTGAAACAGCGCTTTGCTTTGAAGTCCTTTGCCACTCAAGCTCCAGATGCAGCAAAAGAAAATTTGATCCAGCTCAGAGATGTCATGGTTGCGATCCGCGTGAATCAGTCATTACGGGAGTCTGAGTCATTCTTGGCTACTAACCATGAAAGTTATTTGAAAACGACGACAGATCTGCACGCGCGATTTATTGATGTGCAGGAAGACCTTTTTTGTGCAGAAGAGATGGCTCAGTCGTGTGCATTTTCACTCTCGGAACTCAAATATACCTACCCTTCAGAATGGATTCCAGAAGGAGAGACTGCCCAAAGTTGGCTTACAAAACTTGTGCAGGATGGAGCAGTTGCCCGTTACAAGGGAATCATTCCAAAAGAAGTAGAAGTTCAGATTCAGCAGGAACTCAAACTCATAGAGTCTTTGGGTTTTGCTGATTACTTCCTCACGATGTGGGATATCGTGAGATTCGCACGCTCACAGGGGATTTTATGTCAGGGTCGCGGGTCGGCGGCTAATTCAGTGGTTTGTTATCTTCTTGGAATCACCGCTGTGGATCCGGTGCGTATGGGACTTTTGTTTGATCGTTTTTTATCTAGGGAACGTGCAGAGCCGCCAGACATTGATGTCGATTTTGAAAGTCAAAGACGCGAAGAAGTCATTCAATACATCTACAACAAGTACGGACGTGATCGTGCTGCGATGGTGTGTGCCCAGGTGACCTATCAGCGAAAGATGATCGAGCGAGATTTATGTCTTGTTTTTCAAGGTGTCCCAGAAGGTGTTTCTGAGAAAGTACGCCCTGAAATTGCGGCGCAACTCAGGAACGTTCCGCGTCACCTCTCGATTCATTCAGGTGGTTTTGTGATGTCGTCTTGCGAGCTCACCGACATAGTCCCGATAGAGCCTGCGCGCATGGAAGGGCGTTCGATTATTCAGTGGGACAAGTACGATCTAGAAGAGCTTGGGCTTATGAAGGTAGATGTTTTGTCGCTGGGTATGCTTTCTGCCCTTCATGAAACGATGAAAATAACTGGATTCAAAGACCTTGCCGATGTTCCCGCAGAAGACGCAGCCACTTACGCTATGATTCAAAAATCCGATACCATCGGAGTCTTTCAAATCGAGTCGCGTGCGCAAATGAGTATGTTGCCTCGGCTGAAGCCCAAAAATTATTACGATCTGGTGGTTGAAGTCGCGCTCGTACGTCCTGGCCCTATTGTGGGTCAAATGGTCCATCCATATCTCAAGCGGAGGCGAGGCCAAGAGGCAGTCACGTTTCCTGATCCAAGGCTTCGTCCCATCTTAGAGCGCACCTTAGGCATCCCCCTCTTTCAAGAGCAGGTGATGCGAATGAGTATGGTCTTAGCAGGCTTTACTGGAGGTGAGGCCGATGAACTCCGTCGCGCAATGGGCGCATGGAAGCGCCGAGGATCTTTAGAAGTGATTGGCGAGCGCTTAAGGATTGGTTTACAAAAAAGCGGTCTTCCAAAAGATTACATCGAGCGCATTTTTGCACAGATTCAGGGGTTTTCTGAGTATGGTTTTCCAGAAAGTCATGCGGCCTCCTTTGCCTTGCTGGCTTACGCCTCCTCTTATTTTAAGTGCCACCATCCGACTGAGTTCTTATGCGCTCTGCTCAATGCCCAGCCCATGGGATTTTATTCGTCTTATACGCTCATTGAAGATGGCAAGCGCCATGGAGTAGTGGTCTTGCCGATTGATCTCCACAAAAGTGTTTGGAAGTCTGCTGTGATCGATGGAGCGCTATTGCTTGGCTTTTGCTTGGTACGGGGTATGACTGAGGCAGATTATGAAAGGGTTAGGCAGGCTCGGGACGAAGCCCCTTTTTCTGGATTAGCAGACTTTATTATTCGGAGTAAAGTTCCACGAGATTTGCTCGAGACTTTTGCCATGGGGGATTCGTTCCGCATTTTTGGGTATGCCCAGCGTGAGGCTTTGTGGGCATCGCTTGCCGTCAATTCTGGGCCGTGGATACGCGCGGATACTGAGGTGGGGCTCTTTGCAGATCTCTCTGAAGCAGATGCAATTCGGGAGCAAGTCCGTTCTTTTAGGCTTTCTACTCTGGGGCATCCCATGGGGGCTATACGCAAAAAACTCTCTACAAAATATTTACCGTCCCAACAAATGAAGAATCAGAGTCGGAATGGCGTGTGGGTTGAAGTGATTGGTTTGGTGGCAGTGCGCCAGAGGCCGCCGACTGCAAAAGGGGTCTGTTTTATCACACTTGAAGATGAGGAAGGTTTCTTGGATCTGATTTTACATAAAGAAGTCTTTGCGCGCTCTCGTGAGGTACTTGAAGAGCATCGTTTTGTTTGGGTCAGAGGAAAGATTCAGAAAGATGGAGATGCTGTTGCCCTGATCGTAGGAGAAGTCAGACCTGCTCAGATGGCCGAACTAGATCACTCCCAGTACTCACCTCGAGTGGGTTGAAGCCTCGCTTTTGGGTGAGATCTCCAGTTAAGCTTTTGCACATGACTGCTTCATTTTTGATTGCGATTTTATTTGCCGGTGGGGTCGATTTTTGGCTGAGAGGTTCTTCAGGCAATGAAAGTATTTTGGCCGCTTGCGTGCTTTTTACGATTCTTGCGCTCGGTGGCTTAGTCAAACTGAAGCCACAGGCAGTTAGCCCTCTGGTGATTTCAGTCGCTGAGTTTATGCGTGAACTGACAGTACTGCTCACACAAATCCGTCAGAATGGGTTGATTCAAGCAGAGGCAATGAAGGATCAACTTCGCTCTCCTCTTGTGAAGCAGGCGCTTGAGTTAAAGGTGAAGGGGTACGATCCTCAGGCACTCTTCTCCATCATCCATGCGGAGAAAGAAAAAGTTTTATTTGTGATTCAACAAAGGGGCTTAGGCCTTTCGTCCATGAAAGATCATTTCTTAAATGCAGGGGTGATTACTGCCGTTTGGTGTGCGTATCGCTTGGATGGAAAGGTTTATCTGATACCCCTTTGCCTGGGGCTGCTGGTGGCAGCGGTCTTTGAAATCTTTGTCGTCCGAGCAGAGCAAGCTAAAAATGCGCTTCTCTTAAAGGACTGGAGAATCATGGAGTCTGCGGCCCACGCAATCGCTGAAGGTAAGCATCCAGATGTCCTTGTGGCAGAGCTTGGCTCCTGGACTTCGCCGGAGGAGGCGTGAGGATCCTTGATGTTCGAAGCCTTGCCGTAGGCCTTCTGCTCGGAGGTGGTATGAATCAGGGTGGGCAAAAGCTAGATGACGAGCTCGATGTGCGCCCGCGTAGCCGGTCCGTCGAAGTTCGAACCATAGAGCTTCCGGCTGGATCCGAGGAGGCCTTGAGATTTCAAAAACGCATCAAATCTTCATTGAGTGCCCGAGATGTGCTGGGCCGTGTTTCTCTGAAAGTCTTAGGGATTTCGCTGGTCATCGAATGGAGCAAGGCTTCAGATCAAGCCGAGATTGAGCGGATGCGAGATATAGTCCTAGATTCTGTTGTGAGTCTGCTCAGCGAGTTTAAGTCGTCCCACTTAACCATAGAAACAGCCCCGCTCCCGTCGCTCCATCAAAACCTAGGGGAGTGGGAGCGGGCATCCCTTCGGGAGTCCCAGGCGCTGAGAGAGCTGATTGCTGCTCGCGTCGGCGTTGAAGAAGAGGAAGCAATCTTAGGGCGTACGCATCTTGAGTTTCCTTCTCCGACTGCAAGCAAAGAAACCCTATTCCGGCTCAAGATTTCTGCGTCTCGCCCACCATCTCAGACGGAATGACCCAAGCATCAAACTGTTCCGTGGTGAGGTACCCTAACTCAATCGCAGCATTTCTGAGGGTCTTGTTCTCTTTGTGCGCCTTCTTTGCGATCTTTGCACACTTGTCATAGCCGAGCTTTGTGTTGAGCGCAGTCACTAACATGAGCGAGTTCTCTAAGTGTGATTTGATTTGAGGGAGGTTGGGTTCGATTCCGACTGCACAGTGTTTTTCAAAAGAATCGCATGCATCAGCAATCAAGTTAGCCGCCATCAGTAGATTAAAAATAATGACTGGCTTAAACACATTGAGCTCAAAGTGCCCATTCATCCCGCCTACTGTGATCGCAGCATCGCATCCAATCACCTGAGCGCACACCATCGTCATGGCCTCAGCTTGGGTCGGATTCACTTTGCCAGGCATGATAGATGATCCGGGCTCATTTTCAGGAATTAAGATCTCCCCGATGCCAGAGCGTGGGCCGCTCGCAAGCAGCCGGATATCGTTTGCAATTTTCATCAGGGATACAGCCGTTCTTTTGAGGGCGCCCGAAGCTTCGACACAAGCATCATGTGCCGCTAAGGCTTCAAATTTATTGGGCGCTGTCACGAAGGGAAGTCCAGTTAAGCCAGCGATCTTTTCTGCCACAAGCTTTCCGTAGCCGTGAGGAGCATTGAGCCCAGTGCCGACAGCGGTGCCGCCGAGTGCAAGTTCTGAAAGGTGGGGGAGCGTATTTTTGATTGCAGCGACTGAGTTCCTGAGTTGCTGCACATATCCGCTGAACTCTTGTCCAAGAGTCAAAGGTGTTGCATCCATCAGGTGCGTTCTACCGATCTTTACGATGCCCATGAATGCTTTCGACTTTGATTCCAAAACATTTGCCAATGATTCGATGGCAGGGAGAGTTTTTTGAACAAGCACTCGATAGGCCGCAATGTGCATGGCCGTCGGGAAGGTGTCATTTGAGCTTTGGCTCTTGTTCACATCGTCGTTGGGATGAATAGGCGTTTTTGATCCGATGACTCCATCTAAGAGCTCGATACATCGATTTGAAATCACTTCATTCACATTCATGTTGGACTGAGTGCCGGATCCTGTTTGCCAAACGACGAGCGGGAATTGGTCGTTCCATTTGCCCTCTAAGATTTCATCACAGACTCGGGCGATGACGGTTGCTTTTTCTTGGGCGAGTACGCCGAGATCTAGATTGGTCAGTGCGGCGCCCTTCTTCAGAATCGCAAAAGCCTCAATGACCTCCTGCGGCATTCTTTGGCCCCCAATAGTGAAGTTCTGAAGGGATCGCTGAGTTTGAGCTCCCCAGTAGCGTGTGGAGTCGACGGAGACTTCGCCCATGGTGTCGGTTTCTATTCGTGTTTTGGCCATAGAGGCCATTTTAGGGGCCGGGCAGGGGGACCGACAAGGCGCTTCTCCCTTAAGTCCAAAGTGGACTATGCCGATACAGTATATAAGATGGTCGACCGTCGTAAAGCGATCTTGCAGTCCTTGTTTCAAGACCGAATCGTGGGGGGCTCGCTCCCTGAACTTGCCTCTTATGCGGACCTCTTCTTTCGCACCCCGGATGGGGTTTTGCTGACAGATCCAAATAGCGGGACCGTGCTTGATGCAAATCCCGCGGCGGGTCGGCTGTTTGGAATGCCCGCGATTGAGCTCGTGGGAAAAACGGTGACAGAACTCGGTGTTTTTGGCCGGGGCAATGCAATTGAGGCGCGGCTAAACAATGGTGTAGAAGTCAAAATCGACAGAAGTCTCATGAGGATTCAAGACTATTTTGAAGTAGAGCAGGTCCTTCTTCACGATCAGACGGAAGTCAAGAAGGCCCAAGTCCTGCTGCAAGCCGCAAACGAGAAACTCAAGAGTCTTTCCTTAACCGATACGCTCACGGGCCTGCCTAACCGCAGGGCCTTAGAAGAGCGCCTAGAGAAGGAGCTCAGCACGGCGCTGAATTCCGGGAGCCCGCTGTCGGTTGCATTTGTAGATATAGATCACTTTAAAAAACTGAACGACACACATGGGCATGCAGGAGGGGATAGGGTTCTCATTCTTGTCGCACAACTTCTTCAGGAGACTTTAAAGCGAGATGGGTTCGTCGCTCGTTACGGAGGAGAAGAGTTCGTGTGTATATTGCCAGGAATGAGTCCTCAGATGGCAAAGTTCGCGCTTGAGCTTTGTCGCAAATCTTTAGAAGAGTCCCGGATCCCAGAGGGCGCAACGCAGCCGCTCGGCAAGGTCACTGCAAGTTTTGGTATGGCGTCGTTTCCCGAAGATGGAAACACCTTAGACGGGATACTGAAAGTAGCTGATTTGCTTCTCTATGATGCCAAAAGTCAGGGCCGTAATATCGTAGTGACTTCTTTCATAGGTCAACCCTTAAAAAGGGTCAGCTAACTTTGTTCCTCAATTTTAAGCTCGCTTTGAGAGATCCAAGACTGCAAATAAAAAAGTTGCACTTATAAATGATGTCAGTAAACATCCATTTTGTTGAACACTCTACGGACTGGAGTTTTGTGTTTTTTGGTTCTGTTCACGACTCTACCGGCGTCAGCACGGGCCACAGATTGGCACTGCCATCTGATTTCGCTGGGTGTTTCGGTCCCCGAGGAGATGAAACCGGCGCTGGATGCGCTTTCTGATGCTGTATATTCCACAGCTCTAGAGCCCCGCTTAGAGACCATTCCCGCTCCTGAATCCTTAGTGAGTTTATTTCAAAACTTCGTGAAGCTTCGGCGCCACGAAATGAAGGAGGCCCTTCAGGTTCCTCTGATTACAAAAATGGAGATGGGAATCGCTTCAAGAATTCAGAAGTTTCGACTTGTAGATCCTCATTTGCTTCAGATTATGAGAGGCCCGAAGAGAGAGTCGGATGAAGTCTTAAATTCCTATCGCGATCTCCTCAGACTGTCGGAGAGCCAGATCACCTATTTTGAAGGAGCCGCGCCCACCGGAATTGCGAACCATCAAACTTTATTTGCGGCTTTAAACTCGCTCGCAATTCTGATGAATCCTTCAGGTCCATTTGGCGTCGCAAAAGAAGGATCATTTGCAGAGGCCTTAGCGACTGAAAACAAAGAGGAAGACTATGGGTTCTTCGAATTTCGGCGCATTGTTCGGGTGGTCAGCTTCGAGCAGGCCAGTATCTATGCGCTACTTAAGAGTAGGGGAGAGCTCGGGCCCTATGTACCGAGGATCGGTGCTCTGATCCCAGTGGATCGCAACTTGACCCCGTATGAGGACAATCTCACGATTGGGTTACCGGTAGAGTATGTGAGTTTTGCGCCACCCCATGGAAATTTATATCGCAAATTCCGCGCAAGTTTAGATCGATTTCTAGGTTCTGCACATGCTTTCACCTCCGTCATGTATGCAAACAAGTCTTACGGGATGACGGACATTTTAGGAAACTACGCACGCACAATGAAGCAGTACCAGGCTGCGCGTGATGGCTTGCCACCGGACTATCAGGTCATCCTTGATCTTGTGTTTGCCACCGTGAGGTTTGAAACAAATCAAAATATTGCCTTAGGACCCATCGGGATCAGGAGTTTGCTGAAGCGGTTTGGAACTGAAGGAGAGTCTTTAGAACTCAATGCATTTTCAAAAAGGTCCATGGAAGCTCACAAGGACTCTGGAGCCTTAGATCGTTTTGGGGAGCATGGTTTGGATACTGAAGAGCTCGTAGCGATGAAAGATCAATTGCTCAAGTATTTTTAGCATTATAAAGTGCGCCCATGCGGCATGGTTTGAATCTAAAAAATGCTACCACTCGTTTATTTGCTTTTGTTTGCGCCCTTTTGTGTCTGGGTGCATCGGAGGCGAGGGCGAATGAGGGTTATTTATGTGATGTCGTAGCTCGAGGTGCCATCCGGCTTGAATCCCATCGGGTAGAACCGTCTGAATATCTGGCTTTAGGCACAAAACTTGAGCAACTTGCGGACTACCTGGAGAGCCAGACTCGGCTGATTCCTGGTACCCCCACCACAGAGGGTGAGATCTTGCAAAAACGGATCAATAAGAAGGTGGTTGCAGGTTCCCGGCTGGATGAGAAGTACCTTCGAACATTGGCTGCCGAGCTCAAACGCCAAGTGGATTTAGAACCAGGCGAGCGCATTGAGGTTCATGTGCTTCCTTTGCCTGATGCAGGGCGCATCTTGTTGGATCAGGGCCAAACTGACCTAGAACTCCATCGGGAGAGGCCGCCGCTTGAGAATGATCTCAGCTCTTACTCCGCTTTTTATGGGGCAGCGGTGCTTTCGATAGTACTCAGGAACCCGAATCTCCCAGATCTATTTCAGTATGTTTCGGCGCAGGCGTTTGCTAGAGATTGGACCCATCATTTTGTAGCTCACATGGATGATAAGCCAGCTGGTAGTCCAACATTCAGCCTTGATGGGCGGAGGGATCCATCGTTCGTATCCTATGCTTTTCTCCCAGATCTTTCAGATCCTATGAATTACTCAAAAGCCCAATTGGTTTTGGTGCGGAAATTCAAGAATTCCGAGTGATAGATTCTAAAGTATTTTTCTCAGTTCAAGCCCGACGCACGTAGAGCGTCTTCTTCACCCGCGCTACGACTTCTCCTGAATCTGCGATGACTTCCGCCTCAAAAACAGGCCTGACTCTTTGGCCGGCATCGGCTTCTGCACGAACGGCTTCAGCTTGTTCTTGGCTGATATGAAACTTAACACGCACTGTGCCTCTTCCAGGTTTAATGAACTGGATCTCGGCTGCCTGGTCCCAAACGATGTAGCCTTTGCCCAGCCGCTTCAGCATGAGAAACACTAGGAATGGGTCGCACATCGCGTAGAGGCTGCCACCAAAGTGCGAGCCAAGGTAATTGGTGTTGTACCAAGTACGACGCAGACTGACTTCGATCCGGCACTCGGATTCTGCAAAATGCGTCACCCGAATTCCGGCACCCAACAACGGCGGCCACCAGTTGATCCATCGAATGACAGTCGCAGGAGTAAAATGTCGCAGTAGTTTGTTCATGTTGAGCTCTATATTGTGTCACATTTGGTTCCTTCCTCTAAATGGACAAGATTAGGAAGATCGAAAGATCCAAAGGATTTCGCTCACCAATCAATATCACTTTACTGGAACGTCATCGTTTGTGGGAGGGACGACGGTGCATTCCGAGGCACGAAGGCAACCAACTTGTTACGCTTGTTCTCTCAATTTTCTTGCCCGTTTTGAAATTGAATTGGAACTGCACTTTCATCATAGAAATGCAATTAATTCTATTCGGCAGACAAATGGCAGATCGTTTTTCCTAAATCATTCAAAAGATATTTCTCAGGGAATGGAGAAATGTCCGAAAACATTTCATCCGCGCCGTTAAAAATATCTACAAGGTCTCTCCCTTCAGGCCAAACGCGGTGAACGTAGGTCTTAATGTTATCGTTTTTGATCAGCCCGAGTTCACGTGCAGCCTCTATCTTTAATCCATATCCAATAAGTTTCTCAGCTTTCTTTCGGGAGAAAACATGATCGCCATTCTCATCAAAGTCCTCCGCATCTATCTCACTCACAGAGTGGGTGCTAAAGGGCTTTACGCCTCCCACTGTGAGGAGTACGGAAGAAAGATCTAGCCATTGATCCTGCAAAATTTGATTGAGCTCTGACCGCGTGACAGCCTGACATAGCGCGGGTGTCAGACACGCGATCACAAGTGAATAGAGGACCGAGAAGCGACTCATTTAGTTGACAAATATTGTCTAATATTGCCAGAATGTCAAGAGGCTATGTGCACTGATGCTGAGTCCCGACGTGGTGCCGATGGTTAAGGGGTAGGCGAACCGCATATTACTTGCTGATTTGAAGTCCAAGCGACTGAATAGGGCGCTTGGTCTCCGGTACCCGCTGGTAGCTCTCTCAGTCTAGGATAAGAATTTCGCATATGAATTGGTTGGCTGATGAGAGCCCATTCCATACGCGGGTCAGTACTCGTTCCCCAGGTGTTAACCTCTGCTTGATTAATTTCTTAGCAGCACGGGTAAAGAACGAGGGATCGTATCCAATCCAGCCTTGAAGGTAGGAATACTTCGAGTTTGAGATAGTCCAAAGTATGGAACGGACGTCATGGAAATGCTCACCAGATGACTTGCTGATAAGATACGCATAAACGGAATACCGTGTTCGCAAAGAGTCGGTTTTGAGTTGCTCCCTCAACTCTTCAGGTTTGTGCGGTTTAGTAGTGCCTTCAGCGAGTAAGCGGTCCACTTTAAATACGTTCCAAATGATTCGAAAAATTTTATCAGTCTCTGCCGAATATATAGTTTCCAGGACCTTGAACAGCTCCTTAGCGCCCGAGGTTAGATTGATCGGATTCAAGTCTGTAGCAATCTGCTTGTTTTGAGATTGAATTCGATTCGTATATTTGGAATACCCCTCAAAAGTGTGCATATTTTCGTCGGGTAGAATAGGTGACTTCAGGCCTGTTGCAACGAGTAGGAGGCGAAGCGCGAAAACTTTAGCGTTCTCAAACGTGTGCGTCCGATGGTCGACATCATTTTCGGTGGGATCGGCCCTTCGAGAGAAAGCGTTGGCGGTTATAATTTGTCTTTCGGGAATAAGAGAAAAGAAACTAACTTTCTCATCAAAGTTTAGGGGCTCCCAGATCGCGTATAATTCTTCTGCAGAAATGCTTTCGTCAAAGATCGGTGGGATCATGGCAGCGAGCTCTGCCTTTCTTTCTGCGCTGACTCCGCCCGCCCAAACAAAATAAACGGGCGAACAAACAGTTGCGAGTAAAGCGGCTACTAACAAAAATCTTATCTGAGAAAGCATGTACCGTGAGTACCAGATAAGATAACTACGGTCAACATCTCTGGCCTCCCTAAATATTCTGGCGATTGCCTGAAATGCTTTTGTATAAACCTGGGCGGCCGCGCTCCGCATTAGCCCGCCCCCTCAAATGGGAAAGAGCCTCTTTAAGTAAATAAGACTCCATCACGAACCCTTAACTCTGTCGGGTGAGCTGATGGAGTCTTATTTACTTAAAGGGAAGTAGAAGAGGAGTGGTGCCGAAGGCGAAGAAGTAGGCGAACCCGACTTTGCCGGCAAAGCTGAGGTAATCATAGCGCTGGAAATTGCGGGGTTCCTTGAATCAAGGTCGTCCGGGGATCAGGGCAGGTTTGAGCCTGAGCCCGCACTTTCAGCAACTAAACACCGAATTGACAAAGAGTACCGTTAAGGGTACTCTTTGTATTAGGAGGTACTCAATGAAAAGTGCAAACGCAAAGAACTTTAGAGCCGAACTTAAGGATTATATGGATGCGGCAGTTTCTGAGCCTGTTCGCATCAATCGCCGTGACGGCGAGAGTTTTATTATGATGTCGGAAAAGATCTACGATGGTTTTCGCAACGAGATCGAATCTCTTCAGCGTCGGCTGCTAGGAATGACTGAAATTATTGATGGTAAAACGACGATTATGGCGCGAGGGCAAGATCGTACGGCCAGATTCAAGAAGTAACCATGGCCGTTCATTTTCATTCATCGTCAGCCTTTGAAAAGGCGCGCTCGCAAATCGAACAGCACCTTTTTGATTCTGTCCTAGAGATCGAAAAGGAGTTAGCGCCGGCGCTGCAGTCCGTCGAGCGATTCGCAATCGCTCTAGAACGGCTCATGGATACGCTAGAAACGATGTATCAAACGCCTGGGCCAAAAGACACTTTCAGAGAAAAGTCCTTTCCTATACGTGAAGGTCGATACCGGGTGTTCTTCAAAGTGAGTGTCAATCCCAACCTAGACTTCACCATCACATTTCTTGATATAGACGATAATAGGCAGTCGAACCTTGATCGATTTCCTTCGCATCGAATCATCACGTTTGAAGATGAAGGTTAATTTTTAGAGTCCAGCCGTCAAACCCCTGACTCCCGCACAAAGCCCTTAAGCCCCCCCCCCCCCCATTTTCTGCCGTTAAAAGAGAGTGCGAAATTCTCTGCTACTCATCCTTGCGCTATTGTCTTTGACGACGGCCTGCGTGCCTAAGATCAGAAGTTCTGACCTTGGGACGCTTGACGTGACTGCAGGCTGGCGCGGAGCTGGGCGTTATTTGGGCTATGATTCGAGCGCCTTGCCCGCAAATCGAGTGTGTACGGGGTCATCGATTTTTGGAGAACCGGGGACTGCAGTCTGTGGTGCGGTCCCTAGTAACTTTTCGGATTTGATGTCGTCGCAGGTCTATCGCTCAGACAATGCGAGCATTGACTTCAGTGACCCAGCAGCGGTCGCAGCGAGATCACGCGCAACACTTGCTGATGAGGGTGCTGGGAACGTAGCTTCACTTCAAATCACGTACTGGTGCCAAACCCTTTAGTCGATATCGATGATCGCTTTAGCGACACAGGCGTTCCCGCGAAAAGAAATTACTTAGAAACTGTAAAAGGCCGGCCGGATGTCGTGTGCGGTCTATCCGGATCAAATGCGGCACGCATCACCGATTGCGCAACCCGGAATACAAACGCTGGAGTGAACAAAGCGATCTGGGAAGGTTCTAAGTACGGCCAAGGGGGCGAAGGCGACTGGAAGTTAGTCACGCTGTATAAGGCATCAGCAGCAGAGGGCGACCCATGCAGCGGTGGGATTGCATCTGGCTGTTACGAAGTATGGCGAGATGAACGCACCGGGCTTACATGGAGTGATTCCCACACGAATAATGGCAACAACTACAATTGGTTTCAAGCGGCGGGTTATTCTGCGGCGACCGATACTTCTGCAGTCACTTCTTATGATGGCAGCCCAGGCGCAGGCTATCAGCCCGCAGTGCCGATCAGTGTGTGCGCGGATGCCACGGCGATTGCATGCTTAAATGGGATTGCGACTTATCAGAACCCGGATGGAACAAACGGTACAACTGACGAACGGCCCGCAAAAGGAGATTTAACAGGATTAAGCCGTGGCTGGAGATTGCCGACCCGCTCAGATTGGTCTTTAGCAGAAGCGAATGGGGTCCGGATGGTGCTCCCAAACATGGACACCCGTTTTTGGTCCATGTCGTCCCTCTCCCGTTTTAGGAGCAGGGCTTGGTTTTTCGAGGACGAACTCGGCAGCTTCGGCACTGATACTCGTGACATTCTCTACCTCGTGCGGTGCGTGGGGCGGTAGGGTAGGCGCGGGGAAGCCATTACGAAGAGCCGCGAGCAGTACGAGGAAAACAAGGCGAAGCAATTAAGGCGTGCGCGCTTGCACGCCGCATAAGCTGAGACTGCAGTTTGACGAAGTATTGCGACGCAGATCTGCAGTGAAAAAGTGGTGCCTCGGGCCGGGATCGAACCGGCACGCCCTATTTCTAGTAAGCGAGGGATTTTAAGTCCCTTGTGTCTACCATTCCACCACCGAGGCGTAGGTTTTAACTCTATCAAAAGAGAGGAGGGGAGCGCAGCCCTAAGTTCTCGCCATATCATGGGAGAGTTTTCAATCGATGGTTTCAGTGGCAGAGTACCTGGGATGGTGGTTGGATTTCTAATCTCGATTCTTTCACTGCAAATGAATGCAGAGGCCTTTGTCTGCAATCTTTTAAAGAACGCAGACGACTGGGATGCCGCAGCCCGCCTACTCTCTGCGGTCTACTCTCCGAGAACTCAAAATCAGTTCAACTCCCGACTTCCCACCCTTCTATCCAACAACAGTACCTTTCGAGCGAGTTATCTCAAGGCGCGGACTGGAGCACTTTCGCAGGTGGAGGCTATTCGTGGGGAAGAGTTGGGCAATCGTTGGATTTTTCAGGTTTGGATTGAGCCTTTTGCGGATATTAATCTCCGCTCGCGTGAAGGTCCTAATCCAGCTGCCCTATTGCTTGCAATCATTCCAGAAACCCTGGGTGGCTCATTAGAGCCCATTACGAACAAAATTGTTGCCGCGGCCACACGTTTTCTCAACGAAGAGACAGGAATCCTCGGAGTTAAGCCTCTTTTGCTTACAAAAGAGTACGAAGTGTCCTCTCAGGCTGGCTATCTTCCTGTCCTTCTGCCTGGAGGGGAGTACGCTTACTTTGATGTCGTCACATTCTCTATTCATTTGGGCCAAGCTCCCGAAGGGTCCTTGCGGCTCATTGACCGTCTCTGGGAAGCGAGTGTTCCGGGGGCCGAATGACCAGCGGCAATGATCCTTTCACCCGAGATGTGACTGCGCTCACGCGCTGGATGTCTCAAGGACTGAAAGAAACTTTCATCTTAGCTCTCAAAGTAAGAGCAGAGAAAATAAAGGAACGGCTTCAGTCCCGAGACTGGATCGAGCGGCGCACTCTGTCTTTAGTGAAAAGATCTTTCGAGGGGATTGGGTTTCAATTTGAAACCATCCGTTTTGGACAGAGTGAAGTGTTGCTCTGGCGAAAGAAAATTCCTGGAGCTAAAGGTGCGCCGATGCTCTTTGTGCCTGGCCTTTCTGACTCACCCTTTTCTTGGGTTACTTCACTGATGGGTAAGATGCATTCAGGCACTTTTGATGCGAAAGAATTGGTCTTTGTTGATTTCCCAGGCTACCCAGGGTTAGGTTCGCAGTCCCAGCTGTTTCAAAGTTTCGATTCTCAGAAAGACGCAGTCAAAACCGTGATCGAGCACGTATCACCCCAGACTATTTTAGGTCACAGCCTAGGAGGGTGGCTTGTTGCAAAGGTACTTGAATCACAGAATCTACGGAATCCACCCCAAGAAACGATCCTAGTGGCACCCGGTGGTTTAATTCCAGCGGAGGACGTACCTCAATTCACTGAAGTCTTCCGCAGAGCTCAGAAGGGCGAGCCTTTCAATGAGTTTTTAAAGCTCTTAGCACATGATCCCAAAAAATTTCATGCGTGGATTGGTCCACTCGTTGAACGCTTCTTTCAGAAAGAGGAGTTCGCGGCCTTTCTGTCATCGATCCAAATCGAGGAAGCCATTTCCGGGAAGAAGCTTGCGACAAAAGAATTTCGGATCGTTTGGGGGGATAGAGATCTTCTGGTCCCAACTCGATGGTTTAGGTCCTGGATTGAAATGTACGGAGACACAGCAGAAGCCATTCTGCTTGAAAACACGGGCCATATCCCACAATGGGAAGCGCGGGCCGCATTCTGGGATTGGTTTAAGAATCGAAAAAATCACTTATCTGCAGGGCCCGGCTGGAGCCGCATCAACCCTTAGGTAGTTCTTGTGTCTACGGCTAATAATTCACATCAGTCAGCTGTTTAATGTTTTCGACCAGATCTTGCTGTAAATCGTGGAAGGTTTGGTTCGGAAAATTTTCATACTGAAAGCTTTGAAGCATCTCTCTGAAGTTGTCTTCTGTGAGGTCCTTCACTTCATCAGAGAAGTACGTCCCAATGGTATACTTTGCCAATAAGGCGGCAAAAGAGGTGCGCACGTAGGTAGTTGCGAGCCAAAGTTTATCAATCATTTCGGCGCCAATGCTTCTCATCTCACTGTCGGCACTGGTGGAGTTTCTAAAAATATCGATGATTATTGCAGCTGTTTTTAATGAATCCAGCAAAAGTAAGTAGCGCTTGCTTGAGATATTGAGTTCATATTTGAACTCCTCGAATTGCTCAGGAGTGAGAGGCAGTGCAGCGCCCGCATTACTCCTGAGAAACTTTGAGTTTTCTGGGAACCAAGAGTTGATTTTAGACTTTTCGTCGAGCTCCACGATCGATTGCAACATTTCTAAAGACGGAGACACCTCTTTAGGAGGAACCAGTTCGCCTAGTTGAAGAAGAAGTAGATCGGCATCGATCGTGATCCCATCTGAATTCTTTATCTCTTGTGCTAGGCCAACCTCAACTAAGAGTGACCGAGCCTTCTTCGCTTGAGCGGAATTGCGACGCTTCAAATAGTTGGTCTCTTGGCCTAAGATCTGGGCTAAGGTTTGCTGTCTTTTAACGTTCAGCTCCTCGTCGTAGGAAATGATTTCTTGTATGAAACGCCTCCTGGCTGGGTTGTTCTCTACGATGCCTCTGCAATTGATGTATCTTACGCCTCCACCCGGCAGGACCTCCCAGTTTGGGGGCAGAGCCGATGCAAATGACATCCCAATAGAGAACTGAGCTAGCGTTAAAACTAAGGCCAATGACATAAGGATAATTCTTAGCCATGGGTTTGCCTGTTTAATGGGGGCTTGTCAAACGTGTCTGGCCTTGAAGGGTCAATCCATCATGAGCCAGTGATAGTTACGCTTCCCCTTGCGAAGCAGCAAAGCAAGCCCTTGAATCAGGTCCCCTTCGTTTAGGATTCGGCCTGGATCCGCGGAGCGCACGTTATTGACATAAACTCCTCCAGCTAGGATGTCCTTACGGGCCGCTCCTTTAGAGCTAAACAACCCTGTCTCAACCAGGGCATCGACGAGTGGGACCCCGTCTGAAATAGCTGATTTCGCCTTCCTCGTCTGGGGCGCCCCAACAATGACAGACGCAAGGACAGACTTAGAAACGGTGATAATGTCCTCCGAAAAGAGAGCCTTCGTAGCAATTTCTGCGACCGAAAGGGCCTCTTTGCCGTGAACAAGCTCGGTCATCGCTTGAGCTAGGCGAGTCTGCGCATCCTTCCTTTCCGGCGCAATTTTCAGGGATTTCTCTAAAACCGTGATTTCTTCCAACGAAATAAATGTGAGCCAATTGAGCAGTGTTAAGACCTGGTCGTCAGGGACCTGTATAAAAAATTGATAGAACTGGTAGGGAGATGTTTTTTTAGGATCAAGCCAGATTGTTCCTGATTCGGTTTTGCCAAACTTGGTTCCATCCGCTTTAGTAATCAAAGGATGAGTCAGGCCGAAAGTTTGTGTTTTGGATCCTTTACGGCGGATCAGTTCACACCCCTCCGTAATGTTGCCCCATTGGTCTGAGGCGCCTATTTGTAAGCGGCATCCATAATCGCGGTGTAACACGTAAAAATCGTAAGCCTGAAGCAACATGTAGCTAAATTCTGTGTAGGAAATTCCGTGGTCGCGATCCTCCATCCTGGAGCGCACGGAGTCCTTGGCGACCATGTGATTGACGGTGAAATGTTTGCCCACATCGCGTAAAAAATCGATCACGCTTTGATTGGAATAAAAGTCCGCATTGTTGATCACGCGGGTTTTGACTGGGTCGAGGATCTGCTCGATGTTTTGTCTGATTCCGGCGATATTATGTTTTAAAACGTCGCCCTCGAGCAGTACCCGTTCTGTGCTTTTGCCGCTGGGATCACCGATCATTCCTGTGGCCCCACCTAGAACCGCAATCACAGGGTGACCTGCTTCCTGAAACCGTTTCATGGTGATTAGAGGAAAGAGGCTACCGACGTGCAGGGAGTCTGCAGAGGGATCAAAACCGACATAAAGAGTTAAATGCTCGTTATTGATTGCTGAAAATAAGCTTTCATCAGTCCACTGGTGTGGAATCCCTCGGGCCTTCAGTTCTTCTGCGAGTCTCATGGATCTTCACCCTATCAAATTGACGATTGCACTGCCAGATGGGTTCCCTGATACTGGGGCCCAAATGACCACTCTCCGAGCCTGCTTGGTGATGACCTTGGGACTCGTGTGCGTCATGGGGGATTTTGCCGCCCATGCCGCAAATCAACAAGTGGTCTTAAACGGCGCTGGAGCCACGTTTCCTTACCCGCTTTATTCCAAGTGGTTTGCTGAGTTTGAGAAAACGAATCCAGAAACAATTTTTAATTATCAAAGCATCGGAAGCGGCGGCGGGGTGAGGCAATTGCTCGATGAGACGATCGACTTTGGTGCGTCCGACGCGCCTATGAAAGACGATCAGTTAAAAGGTGCTAAAAGACCGATCCTTCATTTTCCGACAGTCTTAGGTGCTGTGGTCGTGACCTATAACTTAGGCGCACAGAATAACGAGCTTAGGCTGTCGGGAGCGCAGGTGGCTGATATTTTTTTAGGAAAAATCCGGAAATGGGATGACCCTGTATTGTTAAAGCAGAATCCCTGGCTCTCGGCTTTTCAAGGTCGAGATATCTTGGTCGTTCACCGCTCTGATGGGAGTGGAACAACGGCTGTGTTTAGTGATTACCTCGCTAAGGTATCCCCTGAATGGAAAACGAAAGTCGGGCAGGGGAGTGCGCTTCGGTGGCCCATGGGAATAGGCGGAAAAGGAAACGAAGGGGTAGCGAGTTTTGTGAAAAGTTTGCCAGGCTCTATTGCTTACACCGAACTTGTTTTTTCAAAACAACTTAAACTTTCGGTCGCGGCTTTGGAGTCTCTATCAGGTGAGTATGTCGCACCTTCGATTGAGTCCGTGTCGCGCGCCGCTGAAGTGATGGCGGGTCAGATTCCAGAAGACTTTAGAGTTTCTTTGACTGCTGTAAAAGGGGCGGGGGTTTATCCCATCTCCTCGTTTACCTACTTCTTGGTCTACAAACAGATGGCAAAACCAAAAAGAGACGGGCTCATTGCATTGCTGCGCTGGATGTATCGTGATGGGCAGAAGATTGCAGCGAAGATGGATTACGCGCCAATCAGCGAGGCACTCGTGGGTAGAATTCTAAAACAGGCTGACTTGGTAGAAGGGGTTCAGGTTTCACCATGAATTCTCTGAGAGAAGTGCACCGACCCGACGTTTCGTTTCGATGGATCCTGATGATCTGCGCTTGGGTTGCATTCTTGTTGCTGACCGGATTCTTTATTTTTCTCTTTGACCTCGGATTTCCGGCACTACGCGACTTAGGGTTTAACCTTCTAACCCTGGAATGGAACCCACCGCTTAAAGTTTTTGGGATGGTGTCGTTTATTTACGGCACACTTTTGACCTCGCTGCTTGCACTCTTCATTGCAACCCCGGTGAGTGTAGCGAGTGCTGTGGTGCTTTCAGAGTTGGCACCTGGAAAGTTGGCCAAGGCCCTTGGGTTTTTGGTCGAGATGTTGGCGGCCATTCCAAGCATCGTGTACGGGCTTTGGGGATTATTTTTCTTGGTTCCCATACTGCGTGAGACCGTCATGCCCTTTGTGCAGAAGTTCGTAGGCTTTTTACCTATTTTTGGCGGCCCCATCTACGGGGTCAGCGTTTTTTCGGCGGCCGTCATCCTTGCCATTATGGTGATTCCAACCATTACGGCAGTTTGTCGGGAGATATTCGCAAACATTCCACAAGTACAACGGGACGGAATGCTTGCCCTAGGAGCCACTCGATTTGAGATGATTCAGGTGGCTGTTTTAGATAGCAGTCGAAGCGGAATTTTTGGCGCAATGGTGTTAGGCCTTGGACGTGCTTTAGGTGAAACCATGGCGGTCACGATGTTGATTGGGAATCGCTCTGAGCTTGATTTCTCCTGGTTTGCTCCAGGTCAAACGATGGCAAGCGCTATGGCGAGCGAAGTGGCTGAGGCAAGCGGAACCCACCTTGCGGCGTTAGGCATGGTTGGATTTGTGCTACTTCTGATTTCAGCTCTGGTGTTCTACAGCACGAAGTGGGCACTCAAGGGGTCTGGAAGATGATCTCTCGAGATTTAAAAAGCAGACTGATGGTCGCGCTTTGTTATGCACTCCTCGCACTCGCATTGGTGCCGCTGCTCAGTATCCTTTACACTGTGATCAGCAAAGGACTGCCAGCACTTTCATTGGACTTCTTCCTAAAAACTCCCGTACCTGTGGGTGAAGCGGGCGGTGGAATTGGGCACGCAATTCTTGGAACATTACTCCTGATCTTGATGGCAAGTGCGATTGGAGTTCCACTAGGACTAGCCATGGGCATCCTTCTTTCTGAATATCCGAAAAGAAAAACCGCCAGAGCACTGCGCACTGTGGTTGAGGTTCTTTCGAGCGTTCCGTCTATTGTCGTAGGCCTTTTTGCTTATGCAGTCATTGTGAAGCCAATGAAAGGGTTCTCCGCTCACGCCGGTGCCGTTGCCCTAGCTATAGTCATGGTGCCGATGATCGCCAGATCGAGCGAAGAGATGCTGAAGCTTGTGCCGACAAGTGTACGGGAGGCTGGACTTGCCTTAGGCTTACCGCGCTGGAAGGTGATTCTAAAAATCGTAGTCGGTGGAAGTATTGGGTCCCTGATAGTCAGCGTCCTTCTTGCGGTAGCAAGGATTGCTGGTGAAACAGCGCCTCTTTTGTTTACCGCTTTTGGAAGTCAGCGTTGGTTTCAGGGGCTCAATCAACCGATCGCCTCCCTTCCTGTGACTATTTATAACTACGCCATTAGCCCCTATGAGGATTGGCATGAAAAGGCCTGGGGCGGAGCACTTGTACTGATTGTACTTGTGGTCGGCTTAAATCTATTCGTCCGTATGATGTGGACAAAACGTCGGAGTACTCGCTCATGAATTCTAAGAACCTACTCGTTACCAAGGGTTTAAAAGCCTTTGTCGCCGACTTTGAAATATTGCACGGCATAGACCTCGCTGTTGGGGAGCGCGAGGTTGTGGCGCTTATTGGCCCATCGGGTTGCGGTAAATCTACTTTCTTGCGCTGCTTAAATCGATTGCACGAAGAAACCGAGGGCGCCCATGTGGAGGGAAGCGTCGTACTTGAGGGAATCGAACTTTACGACCGCAAATCTGACCCAGTGGCCTTGCGTCGCCGGATCGGCATGGTCTTTCAAAAGCCAAATCCGTTTCCTTCGATGAGTGTGTTTGACAACGTCGCAGCAGGAATTGTTTTGCAGGGCGTGAAAAACAAGAGCGTTCTCCAAGAGGCGGTGGAGCGGTCCTTGCGTCAGGCTGCACTTTGGGATGAGGTTAAAGACTATTTAGACCGTCCTGGCACTTCGCTTTCTGGGGGACAGCAGCAAAGACTTTGCATTGCTCGCGCTTTGACGGTGAAGCCGCCAGTGTTACTGATGGATGAGCCGACCTCGGCTCTTGATCCCATTTCGACCGCGAAGATCGAGGAACTCGTTGCACATCTGAAAGAACAGATGACCATCGTCGTTGTGACCCACAATATGCAGCAGGCTTCTCGTATCTCTGACCGCACTGCCTTCTTTTTATATGGTAATGTTGTAGAGTACGGTGCAACACGCGAAGTGTTCACGACGCCGAAGAATCGAAAGACGGAAGAGTACATCACAGGAAGGTTTGGATAAGAGTCCGATGAATCGACAGCTCGACCTTGCGTTAGATGGAATAAGAAAACGCCTCCTTGAGATGGGCACTGCTGTTGAACAGTCCGTTGAAGACGCGACTCAGGCTCTCTTGGTTCGTAGCGTAGATGGTTTTGAGCGCGTCAGGGAGACTGAAACAAAGATCAATCGCCTTCAAGTTGAGATCGACCAAGAGTGCGTGGAGCTCATCGCGCAGTACACGCCCGTAGCACGCGATTTACGTCTTGTGATTGCAGCGATTAAAATGACCATGGATTTAGAACGCATGGGTGATCAGGCGATGAATATCACTCACTGTGTTAAGGACTATCTTAAAGAGACCCCTATTGATTTATCTCTCAGGCTTTCAGCGATGGCGCTGACTTGCCGCAGGATGATTGCAGATTCTTTAGATTCTTTCCTGCGTCGCGATGAATCTTTAGCGCGCAAGGTTTTACTGAGGGATGACGAAGTGGATTCAGAGCGGGATGCGATCGTGAAAGAGCTTCTGGAGATCATGCGGAAGGATTCTTCAAAAGTGAGTTCAGGGTTGGCTCTGATTCTCATTGCAAGGAACTTGGAGCGTTTGGGCGATCACGCCACCAACATTGCAGAAGACGTGATCTATGCTTCATCAGGCGAAGATGTGCGACATGTCGGAGCTAAACCAAGCGAAACTGAGTGAGCTTAGGGTTAAGGACAAACCGCGCCACTGCATAGACGTTTAACTGCAGTGCCTCCACGTTCATCCTGGGCGACGACCAGAGCAACAGTGCCTCTGAGGGTTGGTGCATTTACACTTGAGACGTATTTGTTGATTTCACCTAAAAAACTTCGAGTTAAGTTTAAGACGCCGTCGGGAGCGCAGTCGGTCTCGCGGTTGCAAGTGTCATCGCTACCTCCTGTTAAAAACCAGGTTGCCTGCAAAGTTTCGCTCTCTGAGAAGTCCTGCCCGCTCACAGAGCGAAGCGTGTAGTTTTCAATAGAGCTTGTCGGCCAATAGGCGGTGAGCTCTGTGTCAGATGTGGGCCAAGCAGTTCCAATGTCGGTATCGTTCACCCGGACCTCTAGACCGCTTGGATTCTGATTCTTTAAAGTTTTTTCGGTCGAAGAAAGAAGGACCCTTTTAATTGCAGCAAGCTTTTCGTCACCTGTCGCTGTTTCGAGTGTGAATTCAAAGAGCAAGGCGACCCCATTGTAGCGAGTGCTTGTAGAGGAAGCTAAAAACACGGCTTGGAGTAGGGCAGAGGATTGAGCGGGCATAGCGCTTAAGTCGACCGCGATGGGGGTGATTGCACCGGTGTAATTCGGAGTATCGAATTGTCCGGCGACGTTACTTATGGCGGTTCCACTCTGCACGACTACGCGGCTACTGCTCCCGGAACAGGTAGGTGTTGCTCCAAATGCAATTCCTGGATCTAAGCAGTAGGCGAGACTCAGAGTCAGCGCTCGCCCGCCGCCGTTTACGTCACTGATGTAAGGCGTGAAGGTCACGGTGGCGCTTGGCGCTCCAGCGCCTGTGTAGTTCAGTTCAGGCTGGTCGACGACGATGGCCGCGATTCGTAACGTATTTAAGACCTGATATTTAGGGAGCGTGGAATCAGAACAGGATGCCGTAAAGAGCGTTAGGAGAACGGCAGCCTGTTCTTTGATGAAGTTCTTTTGAATCATAATTTAGAACTCTCCTTTTAAGCCGAAAGTAGGAAGGATCGGGTAGCCTGCGACGCTTTCGCTCGCGGAATAGTTGTAGCTGTATTGCAGTCCTTCGGGATTGGCGCGATTGAGTAGATTTTGAATATCTAAGTAAAGAGACAAGGTCCACTTCGTGAAGATCCATTGTTTATCAATCCGAAGGTCCACCATGTAAAAAGGACTTTGTCTTTGCGAATACACGGGACCACGAAGCGGTATGTAGGCGTCATTGTCCGCATCAAAAACAGATCCAGTGATCGGCGTGACTAAGGTACCGGTGACATATCGGACTCTAGCTGAAATCTTCCATCGCCGTGGAAGATCAACACCACCGATCAGTGTCAAAAGGTGAGTCTGGTCAAACTGCGACAAAGCCTCAGGTTGGCTTGGGTTCCACCTTGTGCTGCGGGATAACATGTAAGAAATCCAGCCAAACCAAGGCTTTGATTCCACCGTGATCAGGTTTTCCCATCCGATTGCGCGCCCCTTGCCCAAGTTTGAATAAACAGTGGAGGTATCCGGCACAACGAGTCGATCAAACCATCTTCCAAAAACTCCGCTATAGATCTTTGATCCTTGTCCTACTTCTAGATCCAGGCTTCGTTCTGCGCCGACCGTAGCATGCACTGCACGAGTTGGCTTTAAATTTGGATTACCATAATCTTTAGAGGATTCGCCCTCACCCGGCTGTTGGCTGTAAAGACCCGTTGCCGCTTTTAAACTCCAAGCCTCTGCCCATTTGTATTTCGTAGCGATACGAGGGGCAACTTCAAGGGCTTTAAGAGTCGTGTAGTAGTCAAATCGGAGACCTGGGGTGATCGTCCAGGGTGACTGCGCGCCGGGTCTGATTTCGTGATTGGTGTAGACCCCGATTTGATGAGTTTGCACATTTTTAAGTGAGGTGCGTCTTTGTTCGCCTGTTGAGAGCGGATTTAAAATACCACCTGAGTTCACGACGCTTGGCAGCAAGAGGTCGATATCAGCCCAGTTCAAGCGACTGTCCATTCCGATCGATGCTTTCCAAACTTCATCGACCACTTGTTTTGAGTACTGTCCTCTTGCGGTTACGGCGGTGTTATTTAGCTTGAAGAACTGCGTGCCGACTTCATTTAAGATCGAGTCATTGCCAATACCTAATGATAGGCGCCCCTCTGTACGTGAATCAGGGCGGTAGAGGAGCTGCGGAATAAATCGAAAGAAAGAAACCTCATTGCGAAAGGCACCACGAAGAAGTGGATCTTCGCCAAAACCTTTTGCTGTTACGAATTTGAGTTCGTCTCGGCTTGCAGTACTGAATAGCTTAAACTTTAAAGTATCTGAAAGTTCTGTGGTGAAGACAGAGCTTAAGTCATAGAAAGTAGGAGCTGTAGTGAGGTTAAAAGAGTCACTCGCTTTTGCGACTGCTCCTAAAACTGGACCGATGTAGCTATAGCGACCTGAAACAGAGAGGGAACTCTTTTCCCCGATGGGTCCTTCAGCGTGTCCTCCGACGTTAAAGACATCCACAAATGCGCTGCCTCTCCAGCGTTCCTTGAAAGGGTCAGCAGTTTGTAGATTGATCACACCGCCAAGCGCTCTACCAAAATTGACTTGGTAACCTGCGGCATAGAAATCGACGGACTCTAAGAGATCGGGCGAAACGACAGAGCTTAAGCCTCCGAAGTGAAAGATGAGTGGCACTTCATGGCCATCGATCTGGTACCGAGTCTCTTGAGGCGCGCTGCCTTGAACGATGACCCGTGCACTAAAGCCGCTGGATCTGTTGATTCCGGGTAGGTTTTGTATTGCGCGAACTGGATCAAGTCCCGCGCCCGGTAAACTTTGAGCCTTTTTTGTTTTTAAAGTTTGCCGGGAGGAATCGTTGGTTTCTTGAGCCGTGATTGTAGTTTCAAAAACTCCTGAACTTAAGGGCTCAAGATAAAAATCCTTTGTGACGAGTTCGGAGACTGCAGTAGAAGTTGCGTTTTCTGTATAACGTTCGTGACCTGATGCATTGACGACCCACTCAAACGGCCCTTCGGGGATCTCAGGAGTTTTGTAATAGCCCTTGTCATCGGTCGTGATTCTGATTTTTAGAGGCAGAACAAAGAGGCTGATTTGTTTGAGCGGCGCCTTAGTTCCACGAGTGCGGACATAACCTTCGTACTGACTCGATGCGTGAGCTGATGAGACAAAGCTCAGAGCTGCGAACGGAAGAAAGAATGAAAATGGCGTCACAATTCATTTAGTTTACTCAAGAACGAAGCGATAGGCGTATCGAATTTTAACGTTCACTGCCTTTTCTCCGACGCGTGCGGCTTTGAATCTAAATCTCTCTGCGGCCCCAGTTGCAGCGACCGCCAAATCTTGGGCAGGGCTCTGAATGAGGTCTACCTTTCTGACGCGGCCATCCGTATCGATGATGAGGTCCATCAAGACCACGCCCTCGATCCCTTTTGATTTGGAATCATTCGGATAAGGAATTTTCACTTCCCCGACAAGAACCGGCAGTTCATTGACTTCAAATTCTTCGCTCACAGGTCCGACTCCGCCCGCGGTTGCCTCGCTGGACGCAGCAGAAGTTACTGCCGGCGCGGAAGGCGCGGTTGAGGTAGTGCTTGCTGTTGTGGGTGCCGCGCTTTTTGAGGGTACTGCTGCAGGCTTTTGCTCTTTGGGTTTATTGCTTGGATTTGGGTTCCCGATCGCAGCACGCTTGATTTCAATGATATCGACGGGCAGGGGAGCCTCAAAAAGGTCGCTTCTTGTGTAAAGGATGAGTCCGATCAATAACAATCCGGTATGTAGGCCTAACGATTGAAAGAATGGTTTCAGAGGCGGCTGTCTGGGAAGTGTTTGCATCTTTAGGCGGGGAGAGATTTTAAAAACGCATCGAGCCGATCAAAGGTCGCTTCAGTTTCAGCGACCCGAGTCACCTTTTCAGCTTCACACTCTTTAGGAGTCTTAAACATCATGCGGAGCGTTACTTTTGTATTCTGAAACTCATCGACGAAAGTCACGATAGCTAGGAACTTGGGCACATCGTTGTGATCGAACTCGATTCGTTCATTTTCTTTGACATGAAAGATGCGCTTAAAGCCGTGATCGGGCCACCACTGGTCTAGGGCTTTTTTGTCCTGCCATGCGGCAAAGACTGTTGCGCGTTTGTGTTTCAGCAAACGTACGGTTCTGATTTCGCACGCGCCTGGGTGACTTTTAGCCATGAAGAAAAGATTACTGTAATAAAAGAGGTGGTTCCAACACCTAATCCAGGAATGGGGGGCGTGATGTCGAGGCAAGCGAAAATGAGTATCTACGGTTGGGCAGTGGTGGCTGTTTTACAATGGAATCTGATGCTCAAAAGCCAAGCTGTGCCCCTTGCGCCACCTCAGACTGAAACAGCGATTTTAGCAGGCGGCTGCTATTGGGGGATGGAGGAGTACTTTAGAAAAATAGACGGTGTGGTTGCAACACGTGTGGGGTTTGCCGGTGGGCATAAGAAGAATCCACACTACGATGAAACCCACGATGGCAGCACAGGGCATGCTGAGAGCGTGGAGATCAAATTTAATCCGGTTCAAGTGAGCTATGAAACGCTGCTCGATCATTTTTTTAAGATGCATGATCCCACGACATTGAATCGGCAGGGAAACGATGTGGGTACCCAGTATCGGTCGGCAATTTTCACCACCAGTGACGACCAGAAGCGGAGGGCCGACCTATTTAAGAAAAAAGTCGAATCTTCTAAGGCCTGGAAGGAGCCGATCGTCACAGAGATCAGATCGCCAGGAACTTTTTGGCCCGCACATGAGGATCACCAGAAATATCTAGTGAAGCATCCCGGTGGATACGACAACCACAAGGTGCGGGATTTGAAGTTTTAGGTGAGCTAAAGCCACTTCCTCTCGAAATGAATTTGCTGTCTCAGCTCCACGAGTTTTTCAAGCTCCTTAAGTGCCCAGTTTTCGCCCTGGTCTTGCTCTTGTGCAGACTTCAAAAGAAAGGAAAGATAGGCATAGAATTGATTTGGGGTACGAATCTCAATATTTCTTCGTCCCCTGTTCTCAGGCAACATTCGATATTCACGAGCCGCAAGACTCTGATCCATTTGCTTCAAAAATTGAAGTATAAACGGGTGCGCCTGAATCATTTTGGGGTAGTAGGCTTTAATCGCTTTCATCCAAGGTGCAACAGTTCCGTCCACCCAAATCGATGACCCAAAGAGCTCCTCTTCAATAAAACGAAGCACAGAGAAGTCGGTCGCCATTTTCATCAAAGACGAAGCACTTATTTCCTGAAGCGCCTCTGTCGCCGAAGACTCACTCATGGGGAAGTGTTTTGTAGCGACAGATTGAAAATTAGATGTAAGACCGGCGATCAAAAGCTGGAGAGGCTTGGCCCAATTTGCGATTGTTTCTGCGTCTTTAACTTCCGACCATCCTTGAACATTTAAACCAGGCGCTGCCGCTAGAAAGGATGCGATCCGAAGTGGCCATGCGCCGATTTTAAGGCCGCCATATTGTGGACCATCGTTTTGATCCAAGAGTAGCCAGGTCGCTTTTCTTAGAGAAGCGTGCTTAATGACACTCAGGGCCCTGAGCTTTCCTAGCTCCGTGTCATTCAGCCTCGCTATAAAAAGAGCGTCTAGATAATCTTTCGTCTTCTCCTCCTGCCGACTTTTGAGTTGTGGACCTTCTACAAGGTAAGCGAGCTGGTCGTCGGCTCCTACTGGTGCGTTAATCTCATCCAATTCCAACAAACTAAATACGGCCTGATTGCTATAAGCAATTGAGCTTAAGAAACTTCTTACAGCTATAGGGCGGTCCCTCATGTCCTGATCGGCGAAGGTTTCACACGGGTGCTTCGCTAGGAACATCCGATTAAACATTGGACCGGCAAAGGCTGAAGATGGGGCCGTCATCAATGCAAAAATGAAGGAAATCATGCAAGGAATCTTGCAGAGATTTGGGAGCTAAGTCGAGTGATCATTTAGGCAAATGATTGCGGTTTAAATCTGAAGCTGCAGTCTGAGCTCGACGAGCTGTTCAAGCTGCTTGAGTGCCAGATTTTCACTCCGACCCATCGATATGTTGTTTTGTGCGAGCCACAAAAGATGATCGAGATAATTATAGAATTCCTTCGGGGTGCGAATCTCAATCTGCCTTCCAGCCCTCTCGCCAGAGTTTCTATAGACAAGAGTCGTAGGACTTTGATCGATCTGATTAAAAAATTGAACGATCCTCGGGCGCGCCAGAATGATCTGAGGAGCAAACGTATTGAGCCCAAACATCCAAGGTGCAAAAGTTCCATCTACCCACATTGCTGACCCAAAGAGCTCCTCTTCAATGAAGCGAAGCACAGAGAAGTCGATCGCCATCTTCATCAAAGTAGAAGCACTTATTTTCTGAAGCTCCTCGCTTGCTGAGGACTCATGGATCGGAAAGTGTTTTGTGGCTACCGATTGAAAATCATGAGTGAGATCAGAAATCAATGAATGGATCGAGATGTACCAACTCCAAGCTACTCCTGAATTTTTCAATTTTGTCCATCCCTGAACGTTTAATCCAGGAGCGTTCGCAAGAAAGGTGGCAATCCGAAATGGCAAGGCATCTATTTTTTCGGCAGCCTTAAGCGGGCCACTTTTTTCAGAAAGTACTTCAAGCACCTCTGGTTCTATTTCTGAGGTGCTGCCTCCGAAGTCCCGGAGCTTCTTTATCGCATCATCACTTAGCATCGTTACTAGAAGCGCATTAAGGTAATGCTTCGTCTGTACCTTTCTCTCATTTTTTAGTGTGAGGTCTCTTTTAAAGTAGAGGTCTCTTTTAACATCGACATACAAGCCATTTTTTCTTAGCCGGGTTAGGTCAAACAGCTCCTGCTTACTAAATACGGCCTGATTGCTCAAAAACCCTGCAGCATTCAGGAATTCTCTCGCACTTACAGTGCGCTTTCTCAACCCTGGAGCGGCTGTATTTCTGCATTGATGCACGGCTACGAACAGCCGATTAAACATTGGGCCCGCATGGGCTAATGAAGGGGCCGTCATCAGAGCAAAAATGATGGAAATCATGCAAGGAATCTTGCAGAGATGGGGGAGCTAAGTCGAGTGATCATTTAGCAAAATGATTGCGGTTTAAATCCTAGAGAGATCGACGTGGGACCTTAAATCTGAATCTGCCGTCTGAGCTCGATTAGTCTTTGAAACTGTTTCGGAGCCCATTCTTCTGCGCCGTATCTTAAGCTGTGAACGAACTCTTCAGGTTCTCTTTTCAGGAAGAATAAGTACTTCTGTGTAAATTCCACATAGAGATAGAACTCCTTCGGGGACCTAATCGTAGGTTTGCTAGCATGCCAATCTTTCCCCATATACCTGCCGAAATCGTCATATGAGTGGCTTTTCTCTAAATCTTTAAAGAATTCAAGAATTTGCTTCCGAGCTTGAATCACTGAAGGAAAATCGGCCTGAAGTGCAATCATCCAAGGAGCAATGCTGCCGTCTACCCACATCGAGCTACCAAAGAGTTCGTCTTGAATGAAGCGAAGAACAGAAAAGTCGATTGCCAGTTTTAAGAAGGCAGAGTTGTGAGTATCTCTAAGCTCTGGCGATTCAAGCTTCCCGGACGCGAAGAGTTCCTTGTAGTCCAAGAGTTGAGAGTCGGACAATAGTCCGCTGAGCAAAGACGAGACGGGCTTCTTCCAACTCGAAGCACTCGTCGTGTCCAGCTCTTTTGTCCATCCTCGGACCCTGAGTCCAGGGGCAGACGCAAGAAAAGCTGCAATAGGAAATGGCAGAGTACCTAGTTCGTTTGCAATCCCCGTTGGATAAGCTTTCCACTCGACTCGAACCTTATCCTCATAAAGGTGCCAGACCGGAGAGTCCTTTAGAGTCAAAAAATCTTTTGTTTTGAGTTGAGATACACGAAGGGCTCTCAGAAATTCCTTCTTGGGCCACCCAACCTGCCGTGTGACGTGAGGCGCTAGAGCCTCCTGCGCGAAACTTTGCGCAGCTTTATCTATATTCGACTGTGGCGTGGCAGAGCCAATCTCATCTAATTCACTAAGCGTAAAACTAGGCTGCTTCTCTTTAAATCCTGCCTCGAGAAGGAACTTTTGGATCTGTCTTGTGCGTACCCGTTGCTCCGGATCCGCAGCGTTTCGGCAATTATTCACTACTAGAAATAGCTGATCAAATAACAGTCCAGCGGTGGCTAACGATGGGGCCGTCATTAAAGCAAAAACGAAGGAAATCATGCGTGAGAAGGTACCAAGGGGAGGGGGATTGGGTCGAGTGATTCTTAGGTTCAGCTGTGGTCGTTGAGTCTTTTGCGATGATGCTTTTGAGCAGATTCTTGACCTAACGAGGATAAGAAGTACTCAATCGCAATGTGAGTCGCCTCAGAAAAATAATGAGATCTTTTCGCCAAAATTATTTTTCTGATTGACGACTTCTTGTTATATCGACTTTTCGAATAGCCCTTGAACAAAAGAATTCTCGCTCTGGCGCCCAAGTTTCGTTTGAGTGTGCTGATCTCACCTCAACTGTCTTTTGAAATCAAAAATCCATTTTGACGAAGTATTACGGGCAGCGAGGCGTCTCAGAAACACGGGGTTATGATTTTAAAATGAAGAAACAAACCAAAGCCAATTCCAGCCAGGATTCACACACTCTCCCCCTCAATGACCTTGAACTTCTGCACGCAACTTTCGCGTTATCCCGCATCGAACAACGCGCCACTGCGACACTGGTGACTCATCTGGAGGAGGTGGATCGAAGCAAGGCCTACGCACTATTGTCCTACCCAAGTCTTTTTGAATATGTGAAGCGCGAACTTGGGTATTCCGAGTCCTCCGCCTATGAGCGTTTCGGTGCGATGCGTTTAGCCAGACAGAATGAAAAGGCAAAGGGAATGATTGAATCCGGCGAACTGACTTTAACCGGGGCAACTCAGATTCAGAGATTTATGAAAGAAGAAAAATCGGTGGGCCATGAGCTGACTACAGAGGAACAAAATGAGCTGCTTTCGGCCATTGCTGGGAAATCAAAGAGGGAGACAGAGAAGTTTCTGTTATCGCAATATTCATTACCAGAGACGCCTAGGCTAAAAGAATCCACTCGTGTCGTAACAGCAACGCACACAGAGATTAAAGTGTTTTTAGATGAAGAAGGAATGAGGCTGCTCTACCATGCTTGCGAACTGGTGGGAGCAGACTCGACTGCGAACCTATTGACTGAAGCCCTAAAGACACTGATCGAAAAGAAGGAGCGAAGCCTCGGGAAGGTCGAGTCAGAGGGAGCTTCATTCGAAGAACCGACACAAGCCAAAAAATCCCGTCCAGCCGCGGTTTTGCCGACCACCTCACGCTTCATCCCGCTGAGCTTCAAACGCCAGATCCATGCGAGGTCGGGTGGACAGTGTGAATATGTGTCTCCCGTCACACATACCCGTTGCCCATCGCGGGCGCATTTGCAGGTGGATCATCAGACACCGCTCTCATTCGGTGGAAAAACAGAGCTTAGGAATCTTCGTCATTTATGTCCGGCGCATAACCTAAAGGCCGCGCTCGACTTGGGGCTTGCGGTGCCAAATGGAATTCGGCAGGGAGGGTCGGAATTGAAGCCTTCGTAAAAACCACGGCTGGTCGCGGTCCCGTGAAAAAATACGCCTTTATTCGCCTTCCTACATTCAAAAACCCTTGTGATTTGGTTTCGAGGGCAGGAGCCCGAGAAGGCAACTGCGCTTAATGTGCAGCGGTGGAGCAGGATGCGGAACCGAGAGCGACGTGATCTGCCCATGGACGGGTGCCGCCCGAGAAAACAGATCACAAGGGTTTTTGAATGAGTCGAATGAGAAAGATATGGCGCACCCGTCAGGACTTGAACCTGAAA
Source organism: Pseudomonadota bacterium (assembly GCA_027486675.1). Taxonomy (GTDB): domain Bacteria; phylum Bdellovibrionota; class UBA1018; order UBA1018; family CAIMNF01; genus JAIXOQ01. The sequence goes on along the minus strand of JAIXOQ010000017.1, from coordinate 47,385 downwards.
CCCTCTGATCCGAAGTCAGATACTCTATCCAATTGAGCTACGGGTGCACTGCAAGACAGGCTACGGGACAACGGTCTTTCGATCAAGCAAGTGCAGCCTGAGCAATTCTTTTGGCTCAAGTCTTTTCCAGGAATCCCGCTCTCTTCCTAGGGCTAGCGCAAGCTCAGTGATCTTACTGAGACGAAGAAAACTCTGAATTTTCTTAAGCTCCGGACCTCGTTTCAATAAGCGACTCCAACAGAGGCCCGCCCAGTAGCGTCCGCGTTTTAAGCCCTTCTTAGCCCCCGTGATGGTTTGGGCGACCCTGCCCGCCATAACGCGCAAGAAGCAGGTCAGGCTGTAGCGATCATCGGTCTGAAGGAGGACGTGTAATTGAGATCCGACGTTTGAGAACTCTAAGACCTTGATCTTGTAGCGAGCTCCTAAGCCGTAAACGAGCTTCATGATTCTTGCTTTATTCTTTCGGTGGGCGAGGGATCTTTCGTTCTTAGAGTCGCGAGCACGAAAAACGAACAATACAGGCAGAGTGCCCACGAATGGCCGTCCCGCTTTGCGTCTCCCTTTGGTTTCTGTGCCCCCGTAACCCATCTTCGGTGAAAGCCTGTGCCCGTTCATGAGTTTAGTGTAATCAACTTTTCTGCAGGGGGCAATGCAATTTTTAAACAAAGCATCTTGGAGAAGCCAGGGGCGGGGGGCGCCTAAGGCATAGATCTTTTGATGCGACTCAAAGCTTTCTTGATCTCTTGGATGCGTTGCTCAGAGGCCTGGGTGTCGAAGCTGTGGGTGTAGTCCCCTGGAACACTGGATCGATAGAAGATCGACTGAAGGGCTGTCTCTTCAAGATTTTGTAAGAACTCTTCAGGGGTCGTTAAGAATCGGAAGGAAGATGGTCGCTCGTGAACTGAGAACAAAAGGTCTGCGATCCACTCTCTTTCGCGCGCTTTGGCGCTGCTAAGAGCCTTCTGATAGATGCTCATCAGGCTGAAGTAACGTTTCAACAATGGCCCGAGAGGTTCGCCACTGAAAGCAGTCCAAATGGAGGGGGCATGGTCAAGGAGGTCGTGAAGACCTTTCTCAAGGGGGGTGTGAACTAATCCATCAGCATGACCGGTGGTGGTAGCGGACTCGACAGTGAGGATAGGGAGGGTTGCTACAAAATTGAGCTCAAGGCGACTTCTTTCACCGAGGTAGGGAAGGATGAGGCCGGACTTTCCAAGTCCGTCCATCCCACTTAGAAATCTTTGTGCTCGCAGAAGCCAATCTGAGACCAAGAGTTCTAAATCCTGGATGTTCGGCACGTCTTTTGATCCTTCAGCCTGAGAAACGGCCCACAGATCGGGCCAGCCGAAGTTCGATGCCCTTAAAGCATTGAGAAGTACAAGCTCAACGAGCACGCGATTGGTCAGTGGGTCCACCCCGGAAATGGAGCGCTTCAAACGTTCATCCACTAAACCATTCAGCAGGGTAGAGTACTGGGCCGAAAGTTCAGTCAGGGCTGCCAACTGCCGATTTACTTTGGTTTTTAGTTTGAGCGTTTTATAAATCTTGCGTAAAGAACCGTGAGTATTTTCTCTACGCCAGTTGGATCCATGAAATGCCGTCAGAGCCTGTTCCAGGCGATCTAAAGAAGCGATAGGGGAAACAGGGGAAGCGGAAATCGAAGAATTCCAGTTGTAGAGAGTGGGCAGTGTCGAGGCTGGCACGCTTCTATCACCCCAATTTTTTGGATGAACCGCTGCGGCCGGGGCATAGGCGTACGGCAGACTTGCAATTGCTGTAACGATATCGGGAGGGGCGAAGCTTGTTATTTCTTCAGCGATGAGCCGGCATCGAATCGATTCTTCAGAGAGAAGTTGTTCGGGACTCTCGAATGCCGCGAAACCAATTAGGGCGAGCAATAGTGCCAGCAAACTATGGCTCCTTTTCTGCGTGTCCCTTGGATTTTTTGTGCTTCTACTCTCGAATAAATGGAGCGGGCAAAGGGGCTCGAACCCTCGACCTCCACGTTGGCAACGTGGCGCTCTAAGCCAACTGAGCTATGCCCGCCCTTATCGAAGTAGAGTCCTGTTTATAAAGGGATAGCCTCGTCCTGGTCAAGGTGATCCTCACTGTCCACACGAATGATTGAGTCTGCGAAAGAACATCTCAGAAGGATAATCAAAAATTACGTTAACCTCGTGCCTATGAAGATTTACACAAAGACGGGCGATGACGGTGAAACAAGTCTTTTTGCTGGCGGTCGGGTACGCAAGGACCATCTCCGGGTGTCGGTGTACGGCACGCTCGATGAAGCAAATTCAGCTTTGGGGTTTGCTCTGACGTTACTCCCGACATCTTTGAACGAGGTCGCCTCCGAACTGTTGCAAATTCAAAATGAACTTTTTGTTGTCGGTGCTGAGCTCGCAACTCCTGATCCGGCTAGGCTTAAGATGCCGCTCGTGAGCGAAAAGGAAATTGAACGCTTGGAACTTGCGATAGATCAAATGGAGTCGAAGCTTCCTGCTCTTAAGTCCTTCGTTCTTCCAGGTGGAAGTGCCGCGTCGGCTTATCTCCATATAGTGCGAACGATTGTCCGCCGCGCAGAGCGTCAGTTGATCGAGCTCCATCTTTCAGGTGAAACCAGACCTGTGGTTGAGAAGTATTTAAATCGTTTGAGCGATTATCTATTTGTCGTTTGTCGATTTGTGAATCATTTGCTGCAAGTCTCGGAAACCCCTTGGGTTCCTTCTCACGGCAAATAAAAGCCTCATTAGACTTTTTTGCGCATGCTAACGAAAAAGTCGCCGATGTACACAAACGCAGACCAAAGACTTAATACCAAAGAAACGTAGAGTAAGACGGTACCCACTTTAAAGAATGGGAAATATCGATCGTCCGTCACCATCATGAAGGGGAGGGAAAACATCTGAACTGTGGTCTTCCATTTTCCGCCCGGGCTTGCAGCAATCACTAGGCCCTCAGCGCTTGCGACTGCCCGAAGTCCTGTGATCGCAAGTTCGCGGCAAATAAGAATCATCACAAGATAGGGGCTGAGTCGTCCCAGTTGCTGAAGCATAACTGCAGAACACACGACCAAAAATTTATCTGCCAAAGGATCAAGAAGTTTTCCAAAAATAGTTTCTAAGCTGTAGCGACGGGCGAGGTAGCCATCAAAATAATCTGTGATTCCAGCAACGCCAAAAACAATCGCTGCCACCCAGTCCCAAGAAAGAGTTTGTTGCGCGAGCCCGTAGATCACGACCGGAATCATCGCGACTCTTCCGGCAGTCAGGATGTTTGGGAGTTGGGACATGAGTTGCATCTAGTTCCAACTTGACGAAGGCAATCGGGATTGTCCACGATAAAGCTTGAGCATCATGGAACTCGAAAAAAGAGCTGTGCCTAGAATTGCGGTCGCCTTCTGTCAGATTCATCTGGATGCCTTAGGCAGGACAGTGGGTGTTGAAGATTTGTCAGCGAGTGGTTGTTCTTTAAGGCTACTTGAGCCAGCAGACGCAGCCTCATTTAGTGTTGGGCAGACCTTAAAAGGAGAGCTTCGATTCGGACGCCATCGCACGAGAATCGAGATTCGTATTGTCCATTGGTCAACGAGTCGCATTGGAGCTTCCTGGGTGGAGGTCGACTCAGTGCTGTCGGCAATCTTAAAAGATGCGGAATCCCCTGAAGAGCTCGCACTTGGGCTTAGAAAAGTGCGGGTGGGTCCAGGCACGGATCAGGACTGTGTCGCTTACTCCGCACCCGGCGGTTTTGATCTGTGGTTGATGGGCTCGGCTCAGTCTTTAAGCGATTGCACTGAAGCATTGGTCCGGTTTCGCGATTCCTGGCTCTCTTGGCGAAAAGGGCAGGGGTATCGGACGGGCTTAGGCGCCTTCTTAAGAGACACCATTTCTGAGGCAAGCTTAATGCGCTTCGACTGGCACGCGATCGAGTGGATCGAGCCGCTCGATAGGGATTTGGTTGATCGTTTTGAACGAGTGACCCGAGCAGCGAGTATAGAGGGACCCTGGTTTTCAAATGGAGGTCCTAAGAAATGAATAGAAACTTTGCACTCGAGTTTGTACGTGTCACTGAGGCTGCTGCTCTTGCGTCCGCAAGATTTATGGGGCGTGGAGATGAAAAGATCGCAGATCAAGCCGCCGTCGATTCCATGCGGTCTGCGTTGAACTCAATCGAATTTGACGGAACTGTCGTGATAGGTGAGGGCGAGCGTGACGAAGCACCGATGCTTTATATCGGCGAAAAAGTCGGCAGGGGTGGTTCGGTGAAGCTTGACCTCGCTCTGGATCCGCTGGAAGGAACCACTATTTGTGCAAAGGGCCACAACAATTCTATATCCGTGATCGCAATCGCAGAAGAAGGACGTTTTCTGCATGCCCCGGACTGCTACATGCAAAAAATCGCAGTAGGGCCTGAAGCAAAAGGGGCGGTTGATCTCTCTGCATCAGTTGAAGAAAACTTGAAGAATATTGCGCGCGCTAAGCGATGTGCAGTTGCAGACCTGACCGTCACGATTCTAGATCGTCCGCGGCACGAAGATCTGATCCAACAGGTGCGCTTGGCAGGTGCGCGGATCTGGTTGATCGGAGATGGAGACGTCTCTGCAGCAATTGCTACTTGTCAGCCGCAAAGCGGAGTTGACGTATTGATGGGAATTGGCGGCGCGCCCGAGGGTGTGATCGCAGCAGCGGCGCTTCGGTGCCGTGGTGGAGATTTTCAAGGGAAGCTCGTCTTTCGGCATGAAGAAGAGAAAGTACGCGCTAAAAAGATGGGAATCTCAGACTTAAACAAGACCTACCGTATCGATGAGTTAGCGCAAGGTCATGTCATGTTCTGTGCGACTGGGGTAACGCAAGGGCCATTCTTAAATGGCGTTCGCTTTTTTCCCGGGGGAGCAAATACACATTCGGTGGTGATGCGCAGTGAAACAAGGACGGTTCGTTACATTGATGCAGAGCACCACTTCGAAGGAAAGCCTAGGTACTAAAATCATGGCAAGGGCGGACTATTCCTCAGAAGTGGGTGTTGATGCTGACCGTTTCTACAAAGTGATTTTGGACTACGCTTCCTATCCTCGCTTTGTAGATGGAATGAAGAGCGCTGAAATCCTAGAAGTGAAGGGCGATAGAACTCGGGTTCGCTATCGTCTGAGCATGATGGGTAAAGAGTTTGTCTATGTACTCGATCATATTGCGGTAACAGGAACGAAGTCGCTCTCATGGACGCTCGTGGAGAGCGATTTTTTTTCCAAGAACACAGGGAGCTGGAGGTTAGAATCCGGAAGCACCGGTCAGCACACGAAAGTGACCTACGATCTGGATGTTGAATTTAAGATCAGTATTCCTGGATTCATGTTGAAGGGTCTTGTGAAGGGAAGTTTGCCAGGAATGGTTCGTGGTTTTGAAGCACGAGCAAAGGAGATCTAAATGGAAGACCAAGACGGCGGCACAAGAAATCCAATCGACTGGGCGAAGAAACTTCTGACCTTAGGGGTGGGCGCGATCTTTCTAACTGAAGAAAGTATCCGGGGATTTGCTCAAGACTTTAAACTGCCGAAGGAAGTATTGAGCGCGATCCTTGAGAACGCGGGTAAACTCCGCTCTGATTTCATTCAAAATTTCTCAAGCGAGCTGATGTCCAAGGTCTCAGGTCGTTTTGATCCGCATCTCTTCATGGGGGAGTTCTTTCGGAAAAACGAAGTCACGCTCGAAATCAAAATCAAAGTAAAAGAGACGCCCAAGCAGCCCGTAGACTAGGTGTCTATTTTTTAGACACTCGTGTAAAGCGGGGTAAGGGAACCCACGGTAAGGATAGGATAAAATCGATCTGAGTCGTCAACGATACAGGCATCACCCTTGCAAAAGGATTAGGCATGAACAGCAATGAATCGCCCTCGAATTCAGCTACATCCTCAGAACAGTCCAGCCCACAGGTCCTAACAGGGCTTGTCTTTAGTCTTCCGAAGAATGCTGGCCTAGAGTCATGGATTGCTCATGAAAGCGCCACAGAGGCTGCTATGAGCCTAAGGCAATCCTATTCCAATCTCAGTGACCTGGAGTGGCGGCTTCATTTTTTGGCTCGCGATCTTGAGTCTGCGTTTCCTGAACGATTTCGCGGAGAAGTGCTTTAACTCATCGTCTTTGATTTTGCGCTATGTGACTGTGGAGTCGCTTGCGGCAAGCTGCTTGGAAAATCGGGCTCTGCGGCATGGGTGCGATCGGCCGCGTGCTGAGTGCTTTTGTGCATAGGCTTTTGTTTGTTTGGCCCTAACTTATCCAAAGTAAAAATCATGAATTCGCCACTCTCTTCGACGCGCATCGACCTTGCGTCAACGGCAGCAGGAAGCGCGACTGTTTCTGAAAAGGATTGCTGTGCGGAGGTTGCAACCTTGCGTCCAGGTCCTGATTCAAATTCCTCAGAGTTGCTTCTGATTCCGACAATCTTTGCTGAATTGACGCTGACCTGAAGTCGGACGTTCTCTCGTTCATGGGGTGGCACTTTCACTTTGATCTGTACTGAATCGTCTTTTTCGCTGATGTCTGCATCAAAACGAACAATATGGTAGAACGGATCATTGAGGCGCTCCGTATAAGCCCCGAGTCGATGAGCGTTTGTTTTTCTTAAGTGATCTAAGTGCTCTGAGACACGGTTCTGGACGGCAGAATATTCTTTGACTAGACGAGTTTGGAGTTCATTCCGATCCCCCTCATATTTGGCCTGAATCTGAGTCTTTGCCATTTGCGAATTTGCTTGCTGGCGTGCGAGTTCAGCATTTTTTTGTTCTTGAAGTGTTCCAAGCTTTACTTGTGAATCTTGGACGATCGCGTTTGTTTGACCCGCGGTTGTTTCTTTTAGAAACTCTTGTTGGAGCGCAGCTTGTTGGCTCAAGTTTTGGAGTTCGGTTGCATTTTGATTCTGAACCTTAGAGAGCATCAATTTATGAGAGGTGTCGCGTTGAACGGTGTCCCGATACAAGTCCTCCTGGGCTTGGTTGTAGTGGGCCGTCGCTTTGTTTTGGAGCTCTTGCTCACTTCTGTCCGACGCCCTTTTGATCGCATTTAAGTTTTCGTAGTTCTTAAGTTTAGTGTTTTGCAGAGTTCGTTCATAACGGTCTTTAGTGCTCTGCTCATCGGTCGCAAAGGCATGTTTTAGGCGATTGATCTCTTGTTCGTGCTCAGCCTTCAGCTGTTCCTTCTCTTCCTGAAGGTTAGAATACTCCTCGGCTTTTACTTGATGCTGTCCGGTAGGGCTTACAGAGGCCATGAGGGAAAGAGTCCTTTCTTCTGACAGCTACTGACGGATGGTTTCACCCTCGATGAGCGCGTTCTCAACAACGTTGAAGTACACACGTATGAGTTTGGTTCGTGTTTCTTTTGCCAGAGAGGCAATAAAGTGTTTTTTGTGTCCTAGAGTAGGGAGCTCAAACAGGCGCTCTAACAAGGGCTCCATTCTGTAGGCTTCCTCAGCGCTCACGGAATCGGTCTCCAGAGCTTCACGAATCAAAGAGAGATCAAACAATATGTGATTGCCTTGTTCTGATTGAGTGAGTAAGTACTCCACCTCTGCCATACGGCTTTGCGAAACTTCGATCATGATTGAGTGTTTCCCTTCCTAGGAATTCTTGCGAAAGGCCATCCTAGCCTCTCTTATCTTTAGATTCTCCCCATCTTTCATCCGCTTAGCAAATGCGACTGCCCTTTGACATAGGCCAAGTTTGACCAGCAATCGCCATCATCCCTACAATTGCCAAAGGAGAAGGGTGGGCACTCTAGGGTGAAACAACCAACTAAGTCACGGAAGACTAAGGCTTCGGAGAAGGGTGCTTCAAAAAAATCCATCGTGCAATGCGTGTGCTGTCAGACGCCCATCGTTGCAAGGGACTCTGCCTATTTTGTTGAGGAGGAGATCGGAAGACTCTTTTGTTCTGAAGAATGCATCATTCAGTATTTCAGGCCCGAGATTCAGATTTTAGAAAAAACTTATTTTAAAACAGTTCTCCCGACAGAGTTAAATGCGGACGTACGTGAGTCTTATGCCCACCTTCGGTGGAGGGCTCTTGAGGCTCCTTCGGAGACCTATCAAGAGAAGCTAGCCTCTGGCGATCTGCGGTATTCCTTTGTTGCAGAGGGGGACCATGACGGCGAGAAAGTGTACGGGGTGTCGGTATGTCTCATGCTTCGCGGAGAACCAAGCTTCCTATTCATTGCCTTTGTCACGCGTCACCGGAGTCTAGTGGATGCATTCTGTAGGGGGCGTCCCGTGACTTTGACCCGGGAGCGGCATGAAGATTCGCCAGTGCCTTCACGGGACCGACTCGCTGACTCATGGACAGCGGATGACTCAGCACGGGCAGGGCTCGTGCAGTATAGAACCCAGGAAGACATACCTGAACAAGCATTTTCGGAATATGAAGATTGCCTGGAAGCTACACTCCAGGACCCAACCGAGCTTTGGAACTATGATGATTCAGGAAAGAAGAAGGTCTACCACTTCATCAAGGAATATGAGCGAAAAGAGCGCTTTTGGTACGTTGTCATCGCACGGGATGCAGAGGATCCGACACAGATTGAACTCGTGGATGCTTTTCCGACGAGAGATCCATTGCTGATTGAAAGGGCGAGGCTGGGATCGAAGCGAGCCCTGCCTAATTCAGAAGAAGGAACTGATGCAACTGAGGAGTATCGCGCGACCGGAACCACAGGAAGTGGTGGAAAAGGTCATCTTCACTAGAGCTTAAATTTTATCTCCACTGGCCGTAGCTGTGGTAATTCGAGCAGGCTTCAGGCGCTGGCGAGCTAATGAGACATTGCGCAAATTGGGATTGGTAATTCCCTGGGATAATGTACATAGCATTTGCATTGCCGACTGCAAAATCCACCACGATACCGGTGCTATCTAAGTTAAAACATCCGCCAGAAATTGAACCGGCCGTTGGACTGGTTGTATTGCCGCTCGTATAAAGTTGTCTGAAGCCGTTTTGGAAGAGAACTGGATAAACACAGACGGATCTTGCTTGAGCATTCGCGGGCTTAATCCATGCGCGCTTTTCGTTTGCGGCAAATTTGCACACGATGTATTGCGTGAACGGATCGCCACTCCCTGTGGTGCTTGTGACGTTAGCGCCGCTTGGGCAGGTTGAGCCTGCCGTGTTATCTGCGTTCGGAGGAGCAGTCTGATTGGATCCTGTAGTTGCCGCTGGCTTTGTATTGCTGCAGGCACTGAGGGCAAAAAGAGCTAAAATGATATGGCTATATTTCTTCACGTAATCCTCTCGGCCGCTCCTGTTTTTTTCTAAAGAGTAAGCTTCGTCTTCCTGTTGACGGCGGCAAAAAGAGCGATTGCCAGTAAACCTAAAGAAAAATAACGCACCGCATGAGGAAATTTTGTGAACCATGTGGGCGCAGGTGCGGCAAAGCGTGTCAGTTGAATAGACGCTACGGTAGCTTCCCCGACTTTTGTAGCCTGCGTGATCTCGCCTGTGGCGTCGATCAGGGTTGATATTCCTGTATTGGTTGCCCGGATCATAGGCAGACCCGTTTCAATGCTCCGAAAAATAGTGAGGGCGAGATGAAGTTCGGGTTCACCCGTATTTCCAAACCAGGAGTCGTTCGTCACATTGAGGAGTGCGTATGCCCCGAGCTCTGCTGCTTTGCGGCTAAACTCAGGTAATAGGCCCTCGTAACAAATCTGCGGTGAAAGCAAAAATTGCCTTCCATCTTGAGTTTGAAGTGTCTGAATTTCAGGGCCGTTTCCTCTTCCAAAAAAACCCATGTTTGGGATCAGCCCTTTTAAGAAGGGTAAAGAGTCGGCAAAAGGAAGCGTTTCGGCAAACATCAGGAGAACGCTTTTGTGGTACACGGTACGAACGCCTTCTTCGCCACCGTTCCACAAGAAAACCGAGTTGTATTCCTTGTGATCTTGATCACGATCATATCCTCCGAAAGCAAGTGCCCCTGGGTAGGTGGCTTTCCATTCAGAAATCTTTTCCTCTAAGGCCCGTTCACCTCTTCGGATGGGCTGACCAAAAACACTCGGGTACGCGGTCTCAGGCCAGACTATGAGATCGGGTGCGCTGGCACGCACTGCTTCCTGAGAAAGGGATAAATACTTTTGAATCACTTCGGCCGACGCATCACCTAGACCGCTTTCTGCAGCCATTTTCATTACGTCCCCGATGTTTGCTTGGACGATACTCACTTTCAGTGGCTGATCTAAGGATTCGGCCCGCAATGTGGCAAGCCTTTTCGTCCCGTAAACCCAAGTCCCAGAAGCGCAGAGGAGAGCCAATAAAACACAGGCAAAAGCCTTGTTTCTTTGTGTTCTCCAAGTCCCAAGCACTAGGGCCAAGGTTTCGTTCCACGAAATGAGAAATGCCGTGATCAGTGGAACTCCGCCGAGTGAGGCCAGCTGCCGCGGTACAGGGAGGTCGTGCCAAGCATTTCCGAAAGAGTCTAAAAAGAGCTTAGGTATAAGAAACTCTAGACCACTGAAAATAAAGCCTGAGCTGAGTAGCCATAGAAAAGGGTGTTTGCTTCTTAAAGAAAAACGCAAATAGGCGTAGGCAATCCAAACCAGCTGGCCGGTTGCACAAAACAGAAAAAGAACCAGGATGCCAATCACCCAAGGAAGCTGTCCAAATTGCACACTTGCATAGGCGATCCAGGAGAAGCCTCCAAGCCCAATCCCAAAGTTAATGAGAAATGCAGTCCAGAGTGTTGTTTTGATTTTTCTTTCCAGATTCCACGCAAAAAAAAGCGGGACCAGAGCAAGAAAGCTTAGACCTCCTTGATTGAAAGGAGCGAAAGAGAATACATAAAGAAGAGTGCTTAGGATCGAAGCTAGCCAGGTCACAGTAAGGTTATGATCGCTTGATTAGCTGGACGATGTCGAGCTTGGCTCAGACTTTGTCAGAATTTTAAGCGGCTTTGACCCCGCTGGTGCTTTGTGTTTTGTACGAGAAAGAACCCACTCTACCGCGCGTGATGCGTTGATACGTCCTTCGGACGCGACCTTACGTACAAGAGGTTTCTCACGGTCTACGGTTTTTAAGATGGACTCACGAATCTGAGAGGGAGTCATCGTGCGATCCTCAGAAAGCAATAGTGCAGCAAGCCCCGAAACAAACGCTGTTGCCTGGCTGGTGCCTGACATTCGCCCGTACTGTGCGTGTGGCAGTGTGCTTAAGATGTTGTGACCCGGAGCTGCAACATCCACCGTGCGTTGGCCCCAATTTGAGCTTTTCATCAACTGTCTTTCTGAGTCGATCGAAGCAACAGTGATGATATTGGTGAGACCTTTTAAGCTATAGGCTGCAGGGTAGTAGTAGTTTCGAACTTGGTCTGTGTCTGAGTGTTCATTTCCCGCCGCAGCAACGATCAAGATGCCTTTTTGTTCTGCGAGCTTCATCGCTCTAAATTCTTGTTCATTGTATTCAGGACCGCCGCCACTGTAATTAATGATGCGGGCGCCTTTCTCAATCGCAAAATGAAGCGCTTGAATCGTATTCGCCAAATTTACTTTTCCTGTCGCACGCTCGGAATAGTACCGAATGGGCATGAGTGAAACTTTTTGAGCTACACCTGCGGTCCCGCTCTTGTTGTTTGCTATGGCGCCGATGATGCCAGCAATGTGGGTGCCGTGGCCGTGTTCGTCTTTAGGGTTGGATGTGTTGCTCACAAAATCCCAACCGTAGGTCAGGCCTGCAGAAGAAGGGTCTTTCCAAAGATTTGGTTTTAGGTCTGGGTGGGTTCCATCGATCCCGGTATCAATGACGGCAACGATGACTCCCTGATCGCCTTCGGTGTACTTCCAGGCAGTTTTCATCTCATCGACTCCCCAGTTCTGATAACGGGAGAGCCATTTCGCAAACTCAAGCACCATCGGCTTTGGGTCAGAGCCAACGCCTGCAGCGAAACTATGGGAAGAGATCAACAGGGTGAGGAGGGCAGGGATGAAGAACATCTTACTCAAGATAGATACAAGGTTGATGCCAAGAGTCTGGTTTTCTATGCTATTGAAATGACTCGATTTTCTCATTGCTTAATGGATTCAGTTAACTAACTTTAGGTAAAGCTTCCACTTCAGCTGTCTAATGTTTCGACAACTCCGCCTGCGCCAGAAACCCCTCTTCACCCTTTCCTCTCTAGGTGCCGAAAAGATTCTTGTGATGGCGTATTTAGCATTCATTTTTTCCCCCATGGTCTTTGCCCTAACACCTCCCGAGGCAGCGCTTCAATACTTAAGCTTAAGTGAAACGGCAGAGCGGCTTCTGAAAGAAGCACAGTATGCATCCGTGGAACTTAAGTTTGGAGATACCTCCAAAACGGAGTTTGTGGCAACGCGAAGTCAAGGGGATCTGCTGCCCTCGCATTGGCGTACTGTGCTGACTCTCTCAGACCAGCAAGAGCCGATCGACCAAGCGATCGATTTGGTACATGAACTCACCCATGTTTTAGGTCCACGCGTGAACCCCTATGATCCAAGTCTTTCCTTGACGCGTTACGTGCGCATCGGAATTGAGGGAGAAGGGGGTGAAGGCCGAGCTATTGAAACCGAATGTAAGGTAGCGCGAGAGCTCTTGTCCCAAGTGTCAGCTCAAGACGTGATTCGGCTACGAAGTCGATGCGCGCCGGTTTGGGGTGAACAAACACGAGGTCCATTTTGGTACCGAGTGCTCTACTTTGTCGGTGCGGATATTGAAACCCTAGGCCCACTTCTTCGTTCCCTCCCCCTTCGGGACAGAGCAGCGCCGCTGATTTCAGCCGCAGCTCGGAAGCCTTATCCGCTCGCTCTTGCTGAAGAGTACTTGGAATTTACGAGTGGTCTATGTGAGCGCTTAAAAGCGCGGCAGTATTCAGGACTAAGCCAAGTGGATCAAGAAATCTTACGGAATCGATGCAGCACAAGCACGTTATCGATGAGTCTGGTGCCTTCTAAGATGCCTGCAAACGCGATCACGAGATCTGTAGACAAGAGATCATCCGGGGACGGAACACCTAAGGCAGGAAGAGTTCTTGCCTCCAGGTATTGAACTAAAAAACCAAGCTTTGTGAGAGCGTTTTTGGCGTCAGCGAGTAGCGCTTCGTTCAGCTGCCTTTCGAGGGCAGCGTCTTTTAATTGGTTCAGGTGCAGAAAAATTTTCGGTGCGATCAGCTCCTGAGCATTTTTACTGAGGTAGCGATTGCGTGAACTCAGAGCGAGTCCGCTCACTTCTCTGATGGTTTCAACCCCGCAAATCTTTATATCGAGATCCAGGTCGCGCACGACTTTCTGCACGACGAAAAACTGCTGGGCATCCTTGAGCCCGAAATAAGCAGTATTTGGTTTCACCCAGAGGAATAACTTCAGAACAATCGTTGCCACTCCCTCAAAGTGGCCTGGCCTAAAAATACCGCAGAGGGGTTCGGAGACCACGTTTTCAGAGACGGAGGTTGAGTAACCGTCTGGATAAACGTCAGAAACCTCGGGAAGCAAAACAGCATCCACCCTCAGGCGTCTTGCCAAAGCGAGGTCATCCTCAATCGTTCTTGGGTATCGAGACAAATCCTCTGTTGCGCCAAACTGAGTGGGATTCACAAATATAGAAAGGATCGTGATATCTGATTCTTGGGAAGAACGCGCGAGGAGCGCTGCGTGCCCATTGTGTAACGCCCCCATGGTGGGGACAAAACCAACGCTAACGCCTTGGGGGACCTTCGCTCTCCATTCCTTAAACTCGGCAATCCCTCGGAAGACGTTCATAACCCTAACGATCGCACGATCTCATCTGCAAGCGCCGCCTTAGTCGTTCGCTCAAACCTCTTTTCGGGCTGTCCTCCCTGAAGAAGGAGCCAACCCTCATTGTCGTCTGCATCAAATGCGCCGGTATCTCCGCCAACTGGGTTCACAAAAACGGCGTCGCAGCCCTTCTTCTTGAGTTTCTGAGCCGCATGCGCCAACCAGTCGTTGGTTTCGGCAGCAAATCCTAAAATCGTCTTCTGCTGATCGGTCCGTTCGCGGTTCAATTCGAAGAGGACATCGATGCTGGGCGCTAAAGTTACGCTCAGGGATGCGTCTGCTCGCTTCGCCTTTTCGCCCCTTGTTTCTTGAAATCGATAGTCTAAAACCGCTGCTGCAGCAATCAGTACGCTTGCCCCCTTAAATACTTTACGGCACTCCAGGAGCATTTCCTCTGCGGTCGAAACCCTCGTCACGCAAGAGAGGTGAGGGAGGGGTACGTCGCAAGGCCCTGATACCACGTGCACTTCATAACCTGCACGATCGAGCGCGAAAGCCATAGCGGCCCCCATTTTTCCGCTGGAGCGATTCGTAAGATAGCGCACCGGATCATAGCTCGATCTTGTCGGACCGAGCGTTATCAGCGCTGTTCCTTTTGTTCGGGGCAATGCAATTCGTGCGGCTAAGACTTCAATCAGCTCCTTCACCTCTAACATGCGCCCAGCTCCAAACTCGCCGCAGGCAGTATCACCTTCTGCAGGTCCTATGAGGGAGGCGCCTCGGACCGTGAGGGTTGCCGCATTTGCCTGGGTGGCGGGGTGGGACCACATCGAGGGGTTCATGGCTGGTGCTATAAAGAGGGGGCCCGTGTAAGCCAGGAGTTCGGTGCTGAGGAGGTCATCGGCAAATCCATGAGCGAGCTTTGCAATAGTATTTGCTGTTGCAGGCGCAATCAAAACAAGGTCCGGCCAGCGGGCCAGATCGATGTGCTTAGTGCCGTGGGTGTTCTCCCAAAGATTCGTGAAGCAGTGAGTTCCGGTAAACGTTTCAAAGCTGAGAGGTGTTACAAACTGAAGAGCTGAGTCGGTGAGAACGACACGCACCTGAGCACCGAGTTTAAGAAGCGTGCGACAGAGTTCCAGTGACTTCACGGCTGCGATGGATCCAGTGACGCAAAGCAGAACCTTTTTATTCTGAAAGTAGGGTTGATAGAGGCTTTGCCAAAAAGGATCCATTTTAAACTACCTATTTCTGCGTCTTTTTATTCATCTCGGTGACGTCAGACGCAACTGACGCAATTCCTTTAAGAGTGAGATCAGAGTCTAAAATTGAAAAAAGCGAGGTGAAGGGTGCGAGCCAATGAATGCTTCCCCCTGTTCCAATGACTGGAGCATCTTCCAGTAAAAGCTCCTTTTTCATCCGGGCAATCAAACCTTCGACGGCCGAAACTGCGCCTAAAACAATTCCGCTGAGCAGCGCTTCTTCGGTCGTTCTGCCGGTTGCATGAGTGGGGGAGCCAATCTCGACCGACGGCAAAAGGGAGGTGTGTTGATGGAGTGCTTCTGAGGAAAGCATGAGGCCCGGAAGTATCGCTCCACCGCGATACGCGCCTTCTCTATCCACGACACAAACAGTGATTGCAGTTCCAGAATCTACAACCAAAAAAGGTGGCTTTACGCGATCCAGAGCGCCGCGCACATTAACAAGGCGATCCATTCCGACCTGCTCGGGTTTTAAGGTTCGATTCGGGATTGCATGAAGATCTTGGGTTGAGATCCTATGAAAGAAAGGTTCCTTAAAAGCCCGAGAAATATTATCGCTCGCGCCGCGCACAACGGATGCAACCCAAACGGACTCGACCGCAAGCTCAGGCAGGAGCGCGCGAATCCTTGTTCCCAGACTTGAATGCGGATGGGTTGGAACAAAGCTTCGGAAAGCAAAGTCCTTTTCTTTGCCGAGCGACGCCTTGGTGCTCTGAAGGGCAAAGCTTGTTGAAGAGTTACCAACGTCGATCAGAAGTCTCATTTTTGATGCTCTTTGATTCGTGTTCTGTAGCGAGCGATCGCTTCTGTCGCCAAGGTTCCCAATTGCGCCTCGGGTGTCACAAACTTTGGGACTCTCCCTTGGGTGAATCCCAATAAGTCATGCAGCACTAGGATCTGACCATCCGTATCGAAGCCCGAGCCGATGCCGATCGTCGGAATCGGAATGGCTGCTGTGATTTCAGCAGAAAGCTTCGAGTCAACACACTCGAGCACAATCGCAAAGGCACCGGCCTCACAGAGTGCGGTCGCATCAGCCATGAGGAGTTCCTTTTCTAATGCCTCCTTGCCGTGCATTCGGTATTTGCCCATGGCAAGAATGCGCTGGGGCGTTAGGCCAATGTGGCCCATCACGGGGATGCCTGCCTCGGTCAGTCTTTGTACTGTCTGCGATCGGTCACGCCCGCCTTCAAGCTTCACAGCCCCGGCTCCCGCTTCTTGAATGAAACGGCCGGCGGAACGGATCGCCTCTTCTGGAGAAATTTCATAAGAAAGAAAAGGGAGATCCGCAACAACCATAGCGCGCTCTGTCCCGCGGACGACTGCGCGTACGGGGCGAATCATGTCGCTGACGCTAATCGAAAGAGTATCTCTTTCACCATAGACCACGCTGTTCATCGAATCGCCGACCAGGACTACATCGATGCCGGCATCATCGCACCACCGTGCAGCAGGAAAGTCGTAGGCTGTGAGTGCAGCTATCTTTTCGCGTCTGATCTTAAAACCGCGAATATCAAGTGTGGAGAGTCGTGAAGTGTTGACTGGCGCGCTCATTGAAATCCTTACCTCACGGTTCTTTCAAAGAAAGCCATGAAATCTCGGCCTGATCCTACGATGTATCACCTTGACTCAGACTGATCCAAGCGGATAATCGGCGCGACATGCGTCCCACTTTTCTATGGCAGCCATTGCATATGGCGGTCCAATGACTGACATCCCCGTAGATTGGCGTAAGGAATCTTATCGTTTTGACCTCCCCGAGGAGCTGATTGCGCAGACTCCAGTGACCCCTCGAGATACATCTCGCCTCTTGGTGGTTGACCGTAAAACGAAGGCTATCCGGCACCATCGCTTTTCTGAATTGCTTGATGTTGTAGGCAGCCCCCGGGCCGTATTTGTCGCGAACAACACACGTGTGATCCGTGCACGAAGAATAGGGCATCGCGTAGCACCTGAAAGTGGGGGCGGGAGGGTTGAGTTTTTCTGGCTTTCCGGCGACCCACGGGATGGGAAACTCACCTACGGTTTCATCAAGTCTTCGGCAAGGGTGCTCCCTGGCTTTCAATTTGAATGTGATGGAAACCTTGCAACTGTCACGAGTGTCGAACCGGGCACTCCCCCCATTTTTGAAGTGCGATGGTATACTCCACTTGACCTTGAATTAGGAGGGCTTGTACCGCTGCCCCCGTACATTCGGGACTCACTGGACCAGTCCGAGCAGCCTCGAATAGAGCGGGAATACAACACCAGTTTTGCCAAGGAGGCCGGCTCCGTGGCGGCACCCACTGCAGGAAGGCACTTCACCCCAGAGTTGCTCGATCAGTTAAAATTGAGGCACACCTGGGAGGAGATCACTCTGCATGTGGGGGCAGGGACCTTTCAGCCGATGAAGGTAGATGCGGTCACTGAACATACCATGCACTCGGAATGGGCAATCATTGGCCCATCTACGGCCGCTAGGATACAAGCTGCGAAAGAAAATCGTGAGCGCGTGATTGCAGTCGGCACTACATCCGTGCGAACCCTTGAAGGGTTTTATGACCCGATTCACGGGGTAGTTTCACGCGCAGGAGAAATTGATCTCTTTATTTACCCAAATGCTCATACCTTTAAAGTCGTTGACGCCATGATTACAAACTTCCATCTTCCAGAATCCACCTTGCTGATGCTGGTTGCGGCATTCTTAGGGGATCGTTCCTTTTTATTTGAGATTTATCGCGAGGCTATTTCTCAGCGTTATCGCTTCTTTAGCTACGGTGACGCTATGCTGATTCTCTAAATGTCGACATCCCTCGTTCATCAAACCCTTCCTGTCGGTCCCTTGCAGTGCAACTGTCAGCTCTTGATCGATCCCACTTCCAAATGCGCGGTTCTGATCGACCCAGGTGCTGAACCAGGAAAGATTGCAAGATGGATTGAAGCTGAAGAGTCAAAGCTTGGGTACAAAATCAAGATTTTAGGCCTGTTGCATACCCATGCGCACTTCGATCATTTTGGCGCGACCAGGGAAGTGAAAGAACACTTTCAATCCGTGCCCGAAATTTTGCTGCACGCGGACGACCTCAAGCTCTATCAAGCACTTGTGAAACAAGGGGAGCGATTTGGTATCCCAATGAAGGAGCCTCTCCCGGTCGATCGCTTCGTGAGTCACGAAGAAGTTATAAAATTTGGATCGATCTCACTTCAAGTGATTCATACACCTGGACATTCACCAGGCGGTGTTTGTTTTCATTGTGATGGACTTTTGTTCTCTGGGGACACCTTGTTTCGGGAAAGCGTGGGCAGGACTGATCTTTGGGGCGGTGATGAAGCCATCCTGAAAAAGAGTATTCAGGATCGTTTGTTTCAATTGGATCGGGATACAGCAGTTTTTCCCGGGCATGGCCCTAGTTCCTCAGTGGGCTTTGAGCGTCGTAATAATCCTTATGTTGGAGTGGGGTCTTCCTAGTTATGAGTGCTCTTAAGTTTCAACTTCTTCATGAGTCTGGAGCCGCAAGAGCGGGGTTATTGCGGTTAAAAAGCGCTCTGAATCCTTCGGTGGATCATGAGATCGAAACCCCAACCTTTATGCCTGTGGGAACCTTAGGCACTGTGAAGTCTCTGTCTGTGAAAGAGCTT
Organism: Pseudomonadota bacterium; assembly: GCA_027486675.1. Classification (GTDB taxonomy): domain Bacteria; phylum Bdellovibrionota; class UBA1018; order UBA1018; family CAIMNF01; genus JAIXOQ01. Next base: position 28,792 of record JAIXOQ010000017.1, on the reverse strand, counting down.
CATGAAATTCGGGCCGGGATTATTTTAGGAAACACCTACCACCTCTATCTCCGCCCGGGCCATGAGCGGGTTGAACGCCTGGGGGGCTTGCACAAATTCATGAATTGGGATGGCCCCATCCTGACTGATAGCGGCGGCTTCCAGGTCTTTTCTCTGGCTGGTTTAAGAAAGATCGACGATGAAGGTGTCACTTTTCAATCTCATCTCGACGGCAGCACACACCGATTCACGCCCGAACACAGTATGGCGATTCAAAGAGCCTTAGGTTCAAACATCGTGATGGCCTTTGATGAATGTCCGCCCTTTCCAGCAACTGCAGATGTGGTGCGGGCAGCGATGCGGCGGACGCTCGACTGGGCAAAGCGCGGTCTTCATTTTGAGTTGAAAGACCATCAAGCTCGTTTTGGAATTGTGCAAGGCGGGCTTGATGTCGAACTGCGCAGAGAATCGGCTGCACAAATCACTCCGCTGCCCTTTGATGGATTTGCGCTAGGCGGGTTTGCCATTGGGGAACCGATGCCGCTCATGCACGAAATTCTGATGGAAGTTGCACCGATTTTGCCGAAGACCAAACCTCGCTACTTAATGGGAGTTGGGCGGCCGGAGGATCTGGTGGAGGCTGTGAGATCAGGAATCGATATGTTTGACTGCGTACTTCCTTCCAGAAATGCACGCAACGGTCAGCTTTTTACTTCTCTGGGCAAGGTCAATATTAAGAATGCGCAATACGCAGACGATGCCTCTGCGCTCGATCCAAACTGCCCCTGCGATACCTGTGCACATTACTCCAAAGCCTATCTCCGCCACCTTTACACTGCGGGCGAAGCTCTATCGATGCGATTAAATACGCAGCACAACCTGAGCTTCTACTTGCAACTGATGCGTGAGATGAGAATCGCCATACAAGAGAATCGGTTTGACGAGTGGCGAACGAACTTCTATACACGATTCAATGGCAAAAACATTTAGAACGTTCGGATTCGTATTTTTCTTAGCTTTTTCTTCAGCCGCTTTTGCGGATGAGGGTACCACTCCGCAGGTTGTCGCTCCTGGCCAACCCGCGTCAGCACAGGCACTTGCTTCAACTGGTGGCACCACCATCGCTACGGCTCAGGCCCAGGTTCCACCACAGGGGAGCATGCTTTCCATGATGGCTCCTTTCGCGATTGTGATGCTGGTGATGTACTTCCTCATGATTCGTCCTCAGCAAAAAAAGCAAAAGCAACACCAAGAAATGATGTCCACCTTAAAGCAAGGGGATGAAGTTGTTACAAGTGCTGGTATCATTGGAAGAATCGCTGGTTTATCGGAGAAGGTCGTGACGCTGGAAGTTTCAGACAACGTCAAACTCCGAGTTTTAAAAAGCCAGGTCAATCAGATCGTCAAAGGCAGTATCGCTGAACTACAGGCCTAAGATTCGTAGAGGGGGCTCGATTTTAAGATGACTCGTTCATGGTGGACAAAATTTGTCCTAGTAATTGCTATCACTGTAGGGGCCGGTCTTTCCTTGGTCCCTACCTTCCTCAATCTTGACCCCCTCACCACGAAGTTTCCCTTCACTCAAAAGGTAAATCTTGGGCTTGACCTCCAAGGCGGGCTCTATCTGGTCATGAAAGTTGATTTTGACCGGGTCTATCAGGACTTAGTGGAGAAACGAAAGTCTCGTGCTGAAGCGTCCCTAAAAGAAAAGTCAGTCACTACTCAGTCCCTCGAGGTGACGGCGCTGCCTTCGGCTCTCGATGATCCAAGGCTTAAGATTCGGTTCCCTGCCGGCTCAAAAGCGCGCGTGCGCGAAGTCGTTGAAAAAGAACTGCAGGGCATGCGCTTAGTGAGTGAGTCAGACGATGGCGTTGAGTACGCACTTACTTTTGACGAACGGGCTGAAGTTCGGGAGCGAACCCTCAATCAAAGCATTGAGGTGATTCGAAACAGGATCGATGAGTTTGGTGTCGCTGAACCCTCAATTTCAAGTCAAGGTTCCGATCGAGTTGTGGTTGAACTTCCAGGAATCCAGGACGTCGATCGCGCAAAAGATCTGATCGGGCGTACCGCCAAACTTGAATTCCGGATCGTCGATGATACTTCGATGGCTCCTGGCGAGTTAGAAACACTCATTAAAGAGCAAGAAAAGACCCATAACATTTCATTTGATGAAAAGCAGGGCCAATTCTCTGAGTACGTTCGCAAGTTAAATGCAGTTTTGAAAGAGCGCCTACCGAAAGATACAGAGGTCGCCTTTGAGCGCGTGAAGAACAGCGTCACAGGAGAAGTCGACACAGGCGTTCGAATTCCGCATCTTCTGAATCGCATTGCAATGGTCACCGGCGAAGATCTGGCAGATGCACAGGTTGGAGCAAACCATGAGAACGGGCTTTCAGAGGTCCAATTTCAAATGAGCCCAAGGGGCGCGGTGGCTTTCGGTAAACTCACAGGCGAAAACGTTAAAAAACGATTGGCGATCTTGCTCGATGGAATGGTCTTCAGCGCCCCTGTCATCAATTCAAAAATTGAAGAGCGTGGCGTAATCACGGTGGGTGGCAATTATGACCAAGCCCTGCGGGAATCACGGGACCTTGCAATCGTCTTGCGTGCCGGAGCGCTTCCAGCCCGTCTCGAACTCTCTGAACAGAGGGTTGTAGGTCCAAGCCTAGGGGCAGACAGCGTAAAAAAAGGAGCGATGGCAAGCCTCATTGGGATCCTCGCCGTTTTCTTGATCACAGCACTTTATTACCGGGTATCAGGGCTCATCGCTGTGGTTTCGCTCGCGATTAACGTCGTATTGGTTCTATCGATCCTGGTCTTCTTGGGCGCGACTTTAACGCTTCCGGGTATTGCAGGTATTGCTCTGACCGTCGGCATTGCGGTGGATTCAAATGTCGTGATCTATGAAAGGATCCGCGAAGAGCTGAATGCAGGAAAGAAACTCCTCTCCGCAGTCGAAGCGGGGTTTGAAAAAGCCTTCAAGACCATTTTAGACGCCAACGTTGTGAATGGGATCGCTGCCGTGATTCTGATGCTTTTTGGGACAGGCCCAATCAAAGGTTTTGCTGTGACCATGCTCGTTGGGATCGTGACCACTCTCTTTACCGCAGTCTTCGTTTGCCGTGTCCTCTTTGATCTCTATCTAGGTCGTCTGGAAGCCAGAAACTCTAAAACCATTAGTATCTAAATCATCGGGAACAAATCATTTATGTTTCACATTATTAGTCCGAATCTAAAAATTGATTTCGTGAGCAGATGGAAGTTTTGGATTTCACTCTCAGGTATCGCGATCCTTGCTGTACTCGTGTTGTTCTTCACGAAGGGTTTAAACTACGGCATCGACTTCACAGGTGGCGCTGAGGTGAAGGTTAAAGTCCCGGATTCCTGGACGACGGATTCTATTCGCAATGTTCTTTCTGAAAAAGGACTTGCGGCTGCAAAGATCATCACGATTGGGGCCCCCTCCGATCACGAGTTTTTAATTCGGGTGCAGCAAGATAGTCAAGAAATCGCAACCATTGCGACCTCCATCACCCAGGCGCTTGAGTCGGCGGCTCCGAACAAATCAGATGTCACCGTGAAATCTGCGGATGTCGTCGGACCTTCAGCAGGTGGGGTACTTAGGGCGAACGGACTACTTGCGGCATTTTATGCGCTGCTTTCAATCCTGATTTACGTAGCCATTCGTTTTGACTTTAGATTTGCTCCAGGCGCAGTGCTCGCCCTATTCCACGACTCAGTCTTGGTTTTGGGTGTATTTATGGTTTTTGGTGTCGAGTTTGATCTCACCGTTCTTGCGGCCTTACTTGCACTGATCGGTTATTCCAACAATGACACCATCATCGTCTACGACCGAGTCAGAGAGCAGACCAAGCTGAACCCAAGTCTTTCGATCGAGCAGGTCGTGAATATGTCGATCAACCAGACTCTTGGCCGTACCTTAATGACTTCCTTTTTGACTTTGGTGACCGTTGTTGCCCTTTATTTCTTTGGTGGCAGCGTGCTGAAGCCCTTTGCTCTGACTTACATCATTGGAATTTTTGTCGGAACATATAGCTCAATCTTTATTGCCTCCTCGGTTGTGATCGCTTTGACGCACTACCAGGAAAAGAAGCGTAAATCAGGCCACACCAAGAAGCGCCGTCAGGTGAAACTCGCACCCGAAGCTCACTTAGGAATGTAGTACAGTCTCACCATGAGTGAGTGGACCTTGCCTGAGGATAGTGAAAGCCTAAAGACATTCTTAGGAGAGGCGAAAGCCTCTGGCATTGTAGAGTTGGTCGCACGGGTTTGTTGGAATCGAAATCTAAAGTCGATCGAAGACATCCGTGAGTTTCTCAGTCCCAAATTAGAGTCCCTAAAAGACCCATTTCTGATCAAAGACATGGAGCGCGCAGTTACCTTAGTCCTGTCTCATATGGAAAAAGGCGTACCCATCTTGGTGTATGGGGATTACGACGTCGACGGCACGACAGGGGCAGCCTTACTCAGCCATGTGTTCCGTGAACTATCCGTGCGCTATGAAGCCAAACAGCCAGATCGTTTCTTAGACGGTTATGGGCTCGGGGTTCCTGCGGTCGAAGCAGCAGTCCGGGACGGATTTTCACTTCTGATTACGGTGGATGCCGGAATCTCTAGTTTTGCAGCGATCCAGCGTGCAAGAGAGCTCGGACTTCAGGTGATCGTCATTGATCACCATCAAGTGGACCCCATTCTTGGCCTGCCCGTCGCAGATGCGATCGTGAACCCGCAACGCTCAGACTGCGGCAGCGGACTAACACAACTGTGTGGCTGCGCACTCGCATTTTATTTCGCTCGCGCTTTACGGACGCGACTCAGAGAACTTGACCCCACCAGGACTCTACCCAACTTAAAACAACACTTAGACCTCGTGGTGCTTGCAACGGCAGCGGATCAAGTGCCTCTGACCGGGGATAACAGAACGCTCGTGCGTCATGGACTTCAGGTACTTCAGGAGACCAGGAAGCCTGGCCTAAAATCCCTGATGCAGGTGGCGGGCGTGGACCCAACACGAGTAAGCCCCTCTTCTTTAGGGTTTGCACTCGGACCGCGCATCAATGCGTCGGGGAGATTAGCGAGCGCAGGTCTAGCACTGCGGTGCTTGACGACACTTGACGTGGGTGAAGGGCAGCAACTCGCTCGCAAACTAGACGCGCTGAATGCGGAGCGCGCCGATCTACAGAATGCAATCTGGGACGAGGTACGCGCTGACGTGGAGGAGCGACAGCAGCTTGGGCAATTTAAGCATGGCATTGTCGTCGCTGATCCAGGCTGGCACGAAGGGGTTGTAGGTATTGTCGCATCCCGTGTTGTGGATCATTTTAAGAAGCCCGCTGTCGTCCTCGCCATTCGTGAAGATGGAATTGCTAAGGGCTCTGTGCGCTCCTTGCGAGGCATTAATGTCTTAGGAGCTCTTCAGGCCTGCCAAAGTCTGCTTCTAGGATTTGGCGGACACAAGATGGCCGCTGGGTTAACCCTGAAACCAGAGAACTTAGATGCCTTTGGACTGATGTTCGATGAAGCGATCGAACACGCGCTCACACAGAAGCCAGAGACCAAGGATCTTAAGCTCGACGGACGTATTCTTTTGGCTGACTTGAAAAGACCCGCCTTAGAGCAGTTAGAGAGTTTAGGCCCTTTTGGGCCCGGCAATCCAGAGCCTGCCTTTTCTACATTTGCCGCGGTGAGCTCAGTGAATATTTTAAAGGGCCGGCATCTGAAGCTTCAATTTGAGGCAGAAGGTTATTCGGTGGAGGGAATCTGGTTCAATGGAGCCGAGCGCCCAGCGGCTATTGATGCTCTTGAGGGGGCAAGGCGCTCCGGAGCGCTGCTCGAGTGGGCTGGGGTTCCTGAGCTGAATCGGTTTCGCGGCGCATCTAAGCCCTCGGTGCGGGTGCGCGACTTTAGGGAGGACGGGCGGTAAGCTTTAGAAATGACTTTTATGCGTGTGGCGGTAGGGGTGCTTAGTTTTTTATGTCTAGTCTCGGTGGGACACGCCGTACCCAATCAGGCTCTGCAGCGCGAGTTTAAAAAAACTTGGGATCTTGAAAGAAAGGCCCTTGAGCATCAGAGCGCGGTTGCACTCCGTCAGCACCGCACAGCGCAAAAGGCACAGAGCAAGGAATGGCGAAATAAGGAGCGGTCCGAAAGACATGCATTTTTTGCGGCCCATATGAGCGGAAAGGAGCGCCGGGAATATGTACAAAACTACTTGGAGCGGAAAGAAAAATTTGAAAAGGCGCAAGAACAAGGAAGCTTAGACTTAAGCCAGGACTGGGCCACAAAACGGAAACTTTTTAAAGAGCGACGCATGAACGCTGAGATCCAGTTTAACGCTGCCGTCTTAGAAAAGCGGGATCCCCCGATTGAGGTATGGCCTGCAGGGAAAGCGCCATCACCAGCGAACAATAGCCCAGAGCAACAGCCCAATGCCGAGCCAAGTCCCGGGACTCCTTGACCATTGGGTGAGGCTGGTCTGAAGAGTAGAGCGACCGTAGGTCATGCCGCTACCTGCCAAACGTCTCGCCTGTGCGTGCATTTCATCTAACACCCAGGTCTCGCATTGTTTGGACGGCATCAGCGCATCAATCGCGTGAATGAGCTCACGCACCCGTCCAAGCGCATTCCTGCACGCATCACATGCAACCATATGATTCTGTAAGAACTGTCTTTCCTGAGGCTTCATCTCTTCATCCAGCAGCCTCGCTGTCCAGGGATCGGTCGCGTCATAAATAGGGCAGTGGGACGAAGCAAGCTTGCCGCCGCTTGGGTAAGCGAGCGCAAGATTACATTCATCAAAAATATACTGAAGCCGAGCTCGCCAGAGCAGCGGAGGAATAGCCTCCGCTGGAAGCTCTAGAGTTCTCGCGATTCTTGCATAGGACCAGTGTTCAACATGATTTGCTGCAAGAAGAAATCGGTTCAGTGCTGAGAGACGAAAAAAGGGCGTAGATAAGTCAAAGGATTCCTTCTGAATCGACTCAGCGCGCGACAAGTGCGCAAGTGCTGCTTTTTCTATCGCTCGACTATCTAAACCATCCTTAAGCCCAATAGTGCGAAGAGTACGTTCACCCGTGCTTAATGCTTGATTCCAATCCCCGAAGAGGGAGTAACTTAAGCGCCCTAAAGACTGTAGGTCTTGTGTTTCCATCTCTAACGTCAGAATACAGTGTTGTTGACTTATCTGCGCTACTTCGCTTGAATTTTAGTATGGGTTTTCCCCTTATCCAGGCGATTTTTTGCGTCACGGTTCTGGCGCAAGCGTCCGCAGAGGCGGGGACTCTAACCATTCTGTATAATCCGCAGGTCACAAATTCTCCCGAGCAGCTCCGATTATGGAGTGAATCGGAACTTTCAAAGCGCCCTCAGCAGGGAAATATTTCTTTAAAAGAACTCGTCGAGGTTTCTTCTGAATCCCTCAATGATTTGAAATTGAGCGAGGTGGATCTTTTTAACTTTTATGACCCAAGCGGAAAGATTATCGCCCGAGTCCCAAGGTTTTTGATCTGGAGGGATCGAGTGCGTCTTAAAATTGATCCAAAGTTGAAAACAATTTCTGCTCGAGTCCTTCCAACAGAGGGACAGCTGGTGCCCTTTGCTGAAATGGATGTTGCGTCGCTGGCTCGGGTGGAAATGGTCAATAGTTGGAAGCAGTACCCAGGCATCAGGCTCGCCTTGAGGACGAATCCAGCTGCAGTTCGCGGAGAAAAACTCCTGACCCACAATTGCCTCTCTTGCCACTCTCTCCCTAAAAACCCTCCCTTCAACGTTAAAGCCGCCTGTGGGCTTCCGCGCAATGCACTCAATGCCAAACATGGAGACAGGTGGGGCCATGCCCTTGATGAGTACGCGCACCGTGGATTGCAAGCTTACTGTGAGGCGGCCTCCCTTTCGGGCTTAGACTCCGGTAACCTAAGCATTCGATGAATCCAATCCGAGTTCGTTTTGCCCCTTCTCCAACTGGCTGGCTCCACATCGGTGGGGTTCGCACCGCATTATTTAACTATCTCTTCGCGCGTAAGCATGGCGGGAAGTTTTTGATTCGAATTGAAGATACCGACATAGAGCGCTCCGAGGACAAGTACACAAAAGACATTTTGGCCTGCTTATCCTGGCTTGGAATGGAGAGCGACGAAGCAGTCGTCTATCAGAGTGCCCGGGGCGACCATTACCTGAAGTTGGCTCATGAATTAGTGGAACAAGGCTTAGCGTACAAATGTTATTCAACGGAAGAAGAAGTAGAAGAGATGCGCAAGCGGGCGACTGCAGAAGGTCGTAAGCCCATGTACGACCGCCATTGGCGTGACACAAAGGAAACCCCGCCGAGCCGTCCCTATGCAATCCGCGCCAAGATGCCTATGGAAGGGTCAATCGCGTTTAAGGATCTCATTCGTGGAGACATATCTTTCCCGACCTCTGATCTCGATGACTTCGTCATGGTGCGTTCCAACGGAGTGCCAACTTACAATTTTGTCGTCGTCGTCGATGATATCGACATGAAAATCTCCCACGTCATTCGTGGGGATGACCATATTAACAACACACCCAAACAGGCCTACCTATATTCTGCTTTAGGTAGCACCGTACCATTCTTTGCGCACCTGCCCATGATCTTAGGGGAAGATAAGAAAAAGCTCTCTAAACGTACGGGCGAAACATCTGCAAGTGTTTACCGTGAAGAGGGTTATTTGCCGGACGGGTTACTGAACTTTCTTGTTCGCTTAGGCTGGAGTCATGGGGATCAGGAGATCTTTAGCCGCGACGAGATGATTCGTCACTTTGACTTTGAACATGTGCAAGTGAATGGCGCTGTGTTTAACAAAGAGAAACTGCTTTGGACACAAGGCGAGCACCTCAAACGCTTAGATGGCTTTAAACTCGCTCAGATTCTCAGAGACGATTATTCCAAAGGGCTCACTGAGAAAGCGAGAGCGAGGCTGACCAGTCAGATTGGACTCGCGCTTGTGGCGTTTGTGCAGGGAAAGGTGAAACTTCTTTCAGAGGTGGCTGCACAGCTTGAACCTCTTTTACTGGACGACCCTGGAGTGATCGACTGGAGTGGGCTTAAGCTTCGTAAGGATCCAGAACTTAGGTCCCGTTCTTTTGAAGCGATCCAATGCTTAAAAAAGGAAATTAATTCTCGGTCGGTAGAACACGGAGCCTCCAAGCGGAAGGCTTCAGAAGCCGAGCTTTGGGGCACAAGTCCCTCACTCATGGAACTTGGATACCATCACGCAGACATCGATCAGCTTTTAAGGGCGTATGCCGAACGTTTTGGGATCAAGCTTTCCGACCTCACACAGCCACTCCGGGTGGCGGTCACGGCCCGCGCAGTCTCCTCGGTTGGGTTGTTTGATCTGCTGCCCGTTCTTCCGTGGGAGGTTTTAGCCACGAGAATGACACGTCTCCTAGACGAGGGCGCCATTGGAGCCTAAGACAGAGCCTAAAATCGTTGTCGAAAACGTCGAAAAAAAATATGCCCGTGGCGGTGGCGTAGGACCGATTTCCTTTGAGGTCGATCGGGGTGACTTTGTAGCGATCCTAGGTGGATCAGGGACGGGCAAGTCCACGCTCCTGCGCCTCCTAGGTGGGGTTGAAGAAAAAACTTCAGGGAATATCCGTTTTCCAGATACTTGCGATTTAGCGACCTGGGGCTTTGTTTTTCAGGATGCAGCGCTCCTTCCTTGGAAGAATGCCCTAGAAAACGTCCTGCTTCCCCAACGATTGAGAATGATGCCTAAGGGGCCGATGCTTAAGCACGCTTTAGACCTCCTGACTCAATTAGGATTAGAAGGTGCTCGGGGTCTTTACCCGCATGAGCTTTCAGGCGGCATGAAGATGCGTGTGTCTTTGGCTCGCGCTCTCCTCGATGAGCCGAGGTGGCTTGCACTCGATGAACCGTTTTCTGCGCTCGATGAACCCGTACGCTGGGCATTGGCAGAAGACTTAAGGACTCTTTGGCTTAAGTCTCGACCGACGGTTTTTTTTGTCACTCATTCGATTCTTGAGGCGTTGACTCTAGCCACTAGGGTGCTGGTCATCGACGGCTCCCCAGGAAAAATAGTACTCGACCGTCGCTTACCCTGGCCTGCAGATAGAACATTTGAGGTGAGGGGTGACCCTGAGTTTATTCGTCTCACCCAACAGATCTATGATTTGGTGGCTGGAAAGAGACGCAAATGAAGAATCTACTGCCGATCATTCCTGCGATTTTTGTCATTCTTATTTTAGAATGGCTGTCTCGGATCGGATTTTTTCCGGTCTATGTTTTCCCCGCGCCTAGCGCTATGTGGACTGCCTTCGCTCTAGACCGTTCTCGATTTCTTTCAGTTTCCCTAGAAACACTGCTTGGATCGACTTTGGGATTTTCCTTAAGTGTTGGAGTAGGGCTTCTATCGGCAGCAATGATTGCGGCCTCTTCCACCCTAAGGCACATGGTATTGCCCTATGCCGTACTTTTTCAGACCGTGCCGATCATCGCGATCGCGCCCCTTTTGGTGATCTGGTTTGGTTATGGGCTGCCAACAGTCGTTGCTGCGTCCTTTGTCGCGTCCTTGTTTCCGATCATTGCAAACACAGTGAGTGGGCTGCGTTCGACTGATACTACTTTGCTGAGCTTGTTTCGCGTTTTACGCGCATCAAAACTTCAAACTGTGTTTTCTCTGCGGCTACCTTATGCACTTCCGTCTATCCTGACGGGGTTTAGAATTTCATCAGGGCTCGCTGTCATCGGTGCCATTGTCGGCGAGTTTGTGAGCGGCACGGGCTTAGGTGGCCTGATCGATGAGTCTAGGACGCAGCAGAGGGTGGATCGCGTCTTTGTTGCAGTGCTTTTAGGCTCTGTCATCGGAATTGTGTTTTTTGGATTCGTACAAATTCTGTCTAAAATTTTTCTATCGCGATGGCATCCCGAGGACCAAAAATGAACCAACTCAAACGACTTTTGATAGTGACCATGATTTTGACCTGCTTCAGCTCGGTAGCCGTTACAAAAGAGAATTCCATAAAAATTGCCCTCGACTGGAAACCAGAGCCAGAATTTGGCGCCTTTTATGAAGCGGAACGCTTATCGCTCTTTCAGAAAGCTGGGCTAGATGTCGAGATCCTTCAAGGAGGTTCCGGGCAACCTGTTGCACAGATGATTGCAGCAAAGACAGTTCCCTTTGGAATCGTCGCCTCGGACGCAGTATTGATCAATCGCAGCCAAGGGGGAAAAATCGTAGCTCTGTTTGCGATCTACCAAGATGATCCACACGGAATCATGGTCGACCCCTCTAGAAACATTCATTCGCTTGCCGAACTGTTTGCGGAAAAGGGAGACATAGCTGTTTCAAAAGGGCTGCCTTTTGTTCAGTGGCTTGAGCATAAATTTCCAAGAAAGAACGCAAAGCTCATTCCCTATTCTGGTGGGGTAGGTGAATTTTTAAGGAGAAAAGACTATGCTCAGCAGTGCTTTGTTTTCTCTGAGCCGATTTCAGCCGAGAGACTTGGAAAGAAACCCGTTGTCTTTCTTTCCAAGGATACTGGATTTAATCCCTACCTGACGGTTCTTGCAACACATGAAGATTTTTTGACCAATAATCCTGAAGTCGTAAAGAAGCTTGTGCAGGCCGTACGATTAGGTCTTCAGAGTTATCTGAGAGCCCCCGAAGAGACCAATCGACTCATGGCGGGACTCAACACATCGATGGACCTTGCTACTTTTAACGAAGCCTCAAAACGTCAGCTTCCATTTGTCGAGACCTTAGAAACAAAGAAGAATGGGCTCGGGTCAATGACACTAAAACGCTGGGAGGAGACGAAACAGCAGCTGATGGTTTTGGGGTTAATAGGCCCGAACCTGGATGTCTCCAAATCATTTAGGAGTTACTGATGCTGAAGTACGAGGCTCTCTCATTCACTTCCCAGGGTAGGACACACGAAAAAAATGACGATGCCTTTGGTTCTCATCCGGACTCAGGAATTTTTGTCACCTGTGACGGTGTGAGCGAAGGAGGGCAGGGTCACTTAGCTTCCCGCCTAGTCTCTGATTCAATCACCCAAACGGTGCAAAATAAAAGACGGAGCATCGCCGCAAGTTTGAAAACCCTAAAGCCTGCGGAACTGCTCTTTAAGATGCAGGGAATAATCCTTGATGCCTTTGCAAAGGCCCAGGACGAACTTCTAGTCGAATCCCAGCGTGACCCAAAATCCCCTTACCGACTCGCTGCCTCAACCTGTGTCGCAGTTTGGATTGAGAATCGTGTCGGGCTGATCGCTCACGTGGGGGACTCAAGAGCGTACCTATTTCGAGGATCAAACATGTATCAGCTCACCAAAGATCATATCGGTTATGGAGAGCTGATTAAAGCAGGGGTATCCGAAGCTGTCGCAAAGAAACACCCGCTTTCAAACCACCTCGCCCGAGCCTTTGGAAACTCCCGATTTGAGTTGCCCGATGTTTTACAAATTGAGTTTCAGGTGGGTGACCGCTTGTTTCTGATGACCGACGGGGCGTACCGAAACCTCAATGAGAAGTCGATCTCTCTGATCGTCAAACCCCACCTTCAGGTCTCCGATTTAGAAGAGTTTGCAAAGTCTGCGGCACTCACGATTGGGGATGATGCGACGCTAACTGCGGTGAGTTTCACTCAGGAAGAGGCGAAAGAGCCGAAAGCCATGCTTGCAAGCGAACGCGTAGCCCTGATTGAAAGCACACCTCTTTGTCGATACATGAATGAAGCCCAGAAACTTCAAGTCGCCGCGATTTCAGAATTTAAGACCGTAGGGGCGGGCACAGTTATTATTGAAGAAGGCCAGTCTGGTGATGAACTCTATGTTCTTCACAAGGGACTTGTTGAGGTTCAGAGAAAAAAGAAATCAGTGAAGATTTTGGGGCCGGGGAGTTTCTTTGGTGAGATGGGTTTGATCCGTAGGATTAAACGCACTTCCTCAGTCATTGCCCAAGGCCAATCAGAGCTTGTGATTTTAAAGGGCCAAGATCTCAACCGACTCTTTCAACAAGATCGCGCGCTTGAAAGCTCAGCACTCAGGGCCATGGCAGAAGAACTCATTGACCGTTTGGTGGAACTTCAGAATTAAGCTCTAAGACCTAGAGCGGTCGTCCCCTGGCCATTTACCCCTTTAAGCGGTTGCTTGACCAGCATGAGGCAATCCCTTAGGTTTCTTCCATGTTCCGTCTGCTCGCTCTCATCCTTTCTTTCACGATAGGGACCAAAGCATTTGCTTCTTCAGATGACCTTTATGGTCAGATTCGTTGCGGTCAGCTCGTAAACGGAGGTTTCGATTACGACGAGGACTATGAAAACGCACTGAAGTTTTGGCTTTTGACGAAAGGGGAGAGTGCTACGACGGAGGCCAAAGCTGCGTCTCATCTCCTCTTGCCGACTCTTCGTAAAATGAGACTTCGGATTCAGGAGCTGGAAGATGCACCACTGTCTTTGAAGAGCTTAGAGGAGTTCAAAGAGTATTTTTTAACAAGGAGTTTTGTTTCCAAAGAGCAAGAGTACTTTGGAGTCACTCTCACGGATCAAAAAATAGAAATGGCATTTTCCGTCGCAATGGAGTTTCAATCCCGCGCTCTCAAGTCACTGAAGGAAGATTTGAGCTTGATTCTTGATCAACGAAAGCCTCGCATTACGCTGGAAATGCTTCAGATCTTTGGCAGCAGACTCTCCGCCCTCGATCGGTGGAGCGTATATAATCTTTCGTTCGTGGCGATCTTAGGACCACGTGATCCATATGTAACTCAGCGTCTATATGTCATTCGGAACCCAGCTCTGTGGATTCAAACGAATGCAGTCGTATTCCGCTCTAAGTCTGTACGAGCTATGAATCAGCATGCTTGGCTACTCTCTTTTTCTGAGGTCGCAACCGGCATCAGTATGGCTGATAAGTTCGAATATTGGTCGGAGCTACTCTTTGACCACGATGGTCAGCATGCTGCAATGGTAGAAGGGATGATCCGTGCGGGGAAACTCCACAACAAAAACACAGAAAAAACATTTCAGACCTTCGGCATCAGCACTGACACTCTGAGTCCGTTTTACAATCGTCTTTATGTTCACCTCATGGAAACCCACTGGTATGAAGCGACACGGAAGCGACTGAAGAGTGAGGAGGAACAGGACCTGCTCGATCGATTATTCTTCTTCTACTGGAGGGAAGATCCAGAGCGTGTACTTCTTGGCTTTGATGGCTTTCTTATGGATATAACCCAGGATGAGACTTTAAAGGGGTTACTCCATACGCGTCTCCGCAGCACGTGCGATCTTGGCAGTGAGACCACAGCAAAAATTACGGTAGAGGGCCTTCTTGATGAAGCAAAAGTGTTGCGGAAGACCTACCAAGAGGTCCTTGGGAATGGCCTGCTCCCACCTCAGCTCATGATCTAGAGAGGCTTCACAAATAAGAGGAAGTGTTTACCGCCCTGTTGATCGACGTAGATGAGTGACTCTAGGACTGACTTGGTTGCGACCTGTGAGGTGATCGCCATGAATTCAGGCCGCCCAGAAAGAGCGTATCGTCGTACATGTTTTGCCGTAACGCCTGGGGGTGCATTCAGTAGAGCCATCGGAGACTGTCTGCTGCCGACTGCTTCAGTGGGCTCAGTAAAAAGGGATTTGTTGAACTGCCATTCACCAGGGTTATAAAACTGAAAGACCTCAGAGGGGGAGTAATCCGGAAAAACAGGGCGGTCGTTTTGAGTCAGTGCTGCGTTAGAGATCACACTCCATGCATTTGCCCCACGAGTAGGACCGTAGGTGACGAGCGCACCTATTGCCGACTGGACTAGGCCTATAATAACCGTACCGATCTCAGTGACCTCATCGATGCCTAAGGTGTACCGACTTAAGAGCCCTGCTGAAACCGCAGTCCCTCCAAAGATCATCGACTTCTTTGCAGACCAAAGCGCACCAAGCTTTCCGATAACAGCACGGTAGATTTTCTCCCATAGCTCTGGTTCAAAAGAAGTTTGTTGAGCTGCGATGAATCGAGCGAGGTTTTTATAGCGAGCATAGAACCCTAAGATCGCTTCCTCGCCTTGAAAGTAGAGAACATGCCTTGTAGGTCTACTGCTTTCCAGATCCTGAAGAATCTCGTCTAAAGCAGCGGCCGCAGTTTGTGCCTTTCTCGGGGCTCCTGATTGGTACGAGAACCTCCGTGGGACTTCAGGAAGTTCAAGCCTAGGGTCATTGGTTTCAGAGATTAAGGAGCGAAGAATCGTTTGAACTTCGGCGGGGTCGATTTCTAGTTTTCCTTCGAGCTCAAAAGAGTCAACAGCGGCCAGACAAAAGGGGTTGACCCGTGGAAGATCAGCGAAACTGAAAGACGAGAAGATCCATGTCGACAGAAGACTGAGAATGATCATAGGCGTGTCGCCATGTTCAATGGAACTCGCTGCCATGGTCAAGAAGCGATGCCATGGATTGATTCTTAAAACGTCTGATAATATATATTATGTTAATTTGATATAGGCGTCAAGCGGATCATTCGACGGTAATGGAGCCACCTGGCCACCGCATCACTCCAGTGAAATCGGGCACCACAGACGACTCATTCATGACTGGCTCTCGGGAAGGCCTGTCTGTGAAATGCGGGCACAGGTCCTTAAAGACCTGTGCGTACTTCCCCTTTGTGAGGATGTCATCTTTTGTGGATCCTACAGCGATGACGATTTTCATCGCATTCGCTCTGATCGGATCAAAAATTCGTCCACCGGATTCCGCATGGATTGCAAAAGTTCTATCCACTAAATCAATAATGAGGTCGCTTGCGACTTCTTTAAAGTCAGCAAGATTCTGGCTTTTCGATTTCCTCTCCACCATGCTGCTCAGAAAGTCGATCTGGAGCTGTTGCGCGTCATCGCGCTGCTTGAGTCTTAGGTTTAACTCCCCGCTCGGTGGAAATTGAAACTCCCCCGGACTGCCCTGCCACGGCAAAGACTCCACAGAAATGCCTAAAAGGTCGCTGCGGTACTGAATATACGCATTGATTGCGCGACGAAATGAGCCTTCTCAGCTCCGCCTTTTGGTTTTTGTCCGATGAGCGTTCGGAGCTGTATCTGAAAGCGTCCTTCAAGGCCTGACTGAATTCGCCCAGAGTGCCATCTCCGGCGCGCCCAGAAGGGACGATGAGGAAAAATGATATTGTGAACAGAATGCCGAAATGCCGCATAGGATCGACATTTTTAAGCGAATACTTGACTCATTAAAAGTGAATAATGGATGCAACGAATATCATCTTCTGAAGAAATGCGAGTCGTTTTCTAACTTTTCGACTCTTCTGCCTCTTCCTCATCCGACTCTTTCTCACTCGCTTCGATCTCAGCTTTTGGAAGCTTGAGCAACTGCGCCATGAGAACTCGAATAACGTCCTTAAGCCAAACCTTATCCGAATCTGACAAAGCAATGATCTTAAGCCCTGCCTGGGGACCTGGGTACACAGCAACAACCTGCAGTCCCATAGGGATCTCTTTATCTAAGACCTTCAGGGTCGCGCCTTTTAAGCGGTCCCCTGCCTTAAAACACGTTTGGTCTTGAGCCTCAAGTTTGATGCGCATGCCTTCGCGGCTTAAATCCCGAAGCTTACGAGAAATGACGCGTTCATCAGGCATTTGGAAGCGCAGCTCAGCGGGAAAGCCCTCATTAAAAGGGATCCTGATGTGGCGCCTTCTATGCATCTTCATGAATTTTTCGGGAAAACCAAAATGAAAGGTCTTCACCTGTGATCCTGCGACCAATGTATGGCGCGGCATAACCATCAGGATCTTGCTCTGGAGCAAGGTGATTGTGATTAAACACTCCAGGCGGGGGTATTTTTCAAGTTCTTCAACTAGAGGCCGCACTCCAGCAATAGGCTCATCTAAAGTGGCATAGATCCCATCTGAAAGCGTCTCCCCGACCACAAATTGAAATTTAACGGGACGAAGAGCTCCGGGCACCGAGATGGTCCCACGGGGTTTTACCTGCTTCATTTCAAAATGCACCAGATTCACCTCAGCCGGTTTGTCGACCGCCAGGGCTTCAGGTGGAATTTTAAAGTCGTTAGCTGGCTTCAAGCTCACGAGGTATGAGCCCCCCTGCCCTAGACCTTGCCGCCCGTTTTCTTAACGAGCGCATTGAAAGAGTCCGCGAGCTCAGGGAAAAAGTCCTTCTTCCGAAAGGTAATCGGCTTGAGAACGGCCGGCTCCGTTGAGGCAGTCATATCGTCTAAACTCTTTTTCATTCTGTAGATTGGCCCTGCAATTTTATGAGAAATCGCAAGTCCGCCAAACACGAGCAATCCGCCTACAACGATTGCAATCGCGATTGTAACGTTTCTAAAGGCAGTTTGCTGCATCGATATGAACTGAAAATAAATGTGATCCCCACTTAATCCAGCGTCTTTTCCGATTTCAATAAACCGCCGAAAGGCATGCTCGATCAGAGCAGTCATGCTCACGATGATGGCGAGTGCTAAACCACCGACATACGCGATGAGGGTAATTTGAAACCTTGGGTTAATCAGAAGGGATCGCTTTTTGCGATTGGTTTGTTGATCCATGTGAATAGTCTAACCTCAAAGTTCGTCCGTACTCATTGTCAATTTTGCATCGTTCTTCGGAGAGGGTCGTTATGTGGGTATCTGACATGTTAAGTTTTTAGGCCTAATGCAGGAACCTAGGGTCGAAGTCTGGGATGGTGGAATGGGCACAGAACTCTACGAACGGGGGTTCTACATCAATCGCCTATTCGAGGAGCTCAATGCGTCTAACCCCACCGATGTAAAGGCAGTTCACAAAGCCTATGTGGATGCCGGGGCACAGGTCATAACGACCAATACCTTCTCGATTAACCGTTTCGTACTTGAAAAATTTGGGATTCAAAACGACCAGCGTAAGCTCCTTCTAGCGGGAGTTCAGATCGCGCGCCTTGCAGCAGATGAAGCGGGCGAAAGAGGCCTGCGTCCCAGTGTCGCTCTCAGTTTTGGACCCTCCGGCGCATTGATGGAGCCGCTAGGTCCGCTGAGCCGCCACGAGGTAAGAACAGAGTTTGCTGAACTTGCCCGCATTCATTTGCAGCTTCCTAAAACTGAGCGCGCTGATAGGTATGTGCTTGAGACATTTTCGAACCTAGATGAACTCGAGGAAGCGATTTCAGGGATTCGTTCCGTTGACCCCACCACCCCACTTTTTATCTCCATAACACTCATGGATCAAGACGGCGTGTTAGATCGGGTCAGACAATATGCCTCCCGGTTCGGGCAGCGGGATGATGTTTCGGGAATGGGATTTAACTGTTCTGAAGGACCCGCTGGGTTGCTTGAAGCGGTGCGGATTCTTAGACCTCTCACTAGTCTTAGCATCCTAGTCGAGCCAAACGCTGGTATTCCGCGTCAAATCAATGGGCGTTATTTCTACATGACGTCGCCCGACTACTTAGCTAAATACGCTAAAAGATTTGTGGAGGCAGGCGCCAATGCAGTCGGCGGATGCTGCGGTACTGGTCCAGACCATATACGGGCAATTGCTGAAGCCGTGCACATGCTTCAAGTCAAACTTGAAACAGAAGTGGCCCATCGTTTTGAGAAAGTAGAAATCACAACCAAGCGCAACCCGTCTGATGCGTGGAGTCAGAGAAAAAAGTCTAGAATCGGGCAAATCATAGCGAGTGGCGGAAAGCTCATCAGCATAGAACTTCAGTCTCCAAAAGGTGCCTCTATCGATCGTTTTGTCTCCGACTTAAAGCGCCTGGCCGGCCAAGGTGTGACTTGGGTGAACGTTCCTGATGGCGCACGCGCCAGCACAAGGGTGAGCTCTCTTCACTTGGCGGCTCACATCAATCAGAGGACTGATATCGGCATTCGTGTGCTGCCCCACCTCACCGCAAGAGATCGGAACCTAATTGCGCTTCAAGCGGACCTTCTTGGAGCCTCGGTCAATGGGGTACATGACCTTCTACTCATCACCGGGGATCCACCGAAGCTTGGCGTGTCTAAGGAAGCCACGGCTGTTTACGATATTGACTCGATTGGTCTGACTTATCTGGCCCACCGCCTCAATCAAGGGTTCAATGGGTCCGGCGAAACCATTCCCGAAGCCACACAATTTGGGATCGGCGTTGCGTCTAACCCTACTGCGGTGAACCTCGAGCTTGAACTGGAGCGATTCAAATACAAGGTCGAATCAGGAGCCGATTTTGCAGTCACCCAGCCTATCTTTGACCCGGAATCTTTCTTCCGCTGGAAAGATAGGACCCAAAAATTTGCTCTCCCTCATGTGATCGGGATTTGGCCTTTCTCAAGCTTAAGAAATGCAGAATTCATGGCGCACGAAGTGCCCGGCGTTCACGTGCCGGACTGGGCTCTCGTCAGAATGTCTAAGTGGGCAGACGATCCGGCCTCTGCTAGCCAGGAAGGAATTGCGATCGCTCTTGAAGCGATGCACGCCTTGAGAGATCACTGCGAAGGTTTTGCGATTAGTGCCCCACTTGGAAAAATTGACCCTGTTTTGGAGATCTTAAAATCATGAACAAGCACACTCATCCATTCAGTCAGCTTGCAGAAGAGCGGATTGTCATCATCGACGGCGCAATGGGCTCGATGATTCAGACCTATAAACTCACGGAGTCAGACTACCGGGGTACGCGGTTTCGGGATTACCACAAAGACCTGAAAGGCAATAATGAACTTCTGGTCCTCACGCGCCCGGAAGTGATTCGTTCGATTCATTGGTCCTATCTTGAAGCGGGCGCAGACCTCATTGAGACCAATACCTTTAACGCCAATCGAATCTCCCAATCGGACTACGGCCTGGAATCCCTCTCCAGGGAACTCAATCTTGAATCGGCACGGATCGCAAAAGAGGCAGCCCTCGATTTCATGAAGAAGCACCCTTCACGAAAATGTTTTGTCGCAGGTGCTGTGGGCCCTACATCAAAGACTGCGTCCCTTTCACCGGATGTGAACCGTCCTGACTACCGTGCGATCCGGTTTCGCGATCTAGTCGCAGCTTACTCCGAACAGATTCAAGCCTTAATTGAAGGTGGGGTCGACGTACTGCTTCCCGAAACTGTATTCGATACACTGAACCTAAAAGCAGCTCTTTACGCATATAAGACTCTTGATCCCTCTGGAAAGATTCCGCTCTTGATCTCAGCTACGATCTCAGACGCATCGGGACGCGTGCTTTCAGGGCAGACCCTTGAGGCATTCCTCACATCTGTGGCGCACGTGGATGCCTGGTCCATTGGACTCAACTGCGCCTTAGGCGCGCGGGAGATGCGTCCTTATTTACAGACGCTTTCTCAGTGTACGCCCCACCGAGTCAGCTGTTACCCGAATGCGGGTCTTCCAAACCCACTTGCTGTGACTGGTTATGACGAAACCCCAGAAAGCATGGCGCACGACGTCAGGGCCTTTGCGGAAGAAGGGTTACTGAACGTCTTAGGCGGCTGTTGCGGAACTACGCCTGCGCACATTGCAGCGATGAGGAACGCCATTGAGGGCCTTAAGCCTCGCAAGCCTCCTACAAAGCTCAAACAATACTGGCTGAGCGGACTCGAACCCCTGCCCTCTCTTCCTGGTCAGTTTTTAGTGATCGGCGAACGCACCAACGTCACGGGTTCTCCTAAATTCTCAGCTCTCATTCAAGCGGGCGAATACGAAGCCGGGCTGACAATTGCGCGGCAGCAGGTGGAGGGGGGAGCAAATATTCTAGACGTCAACTTTGATGAAGGAATGTTAGACGGCCCGGCTGCAATGACACGTTTTTTAAACTTTGTCGCTTCTGACCCGGAAGTTGCGCGCATTCCCGTGATGATCGATAGCTCTAAGTTTTCAGTCATAGAAGCGGGACTGCAGTGTTTACAGGGCAAGGGTGTAGTGAATTCCATTAGCTTAAAGGAAGGCGAAGCCCCGTTCCGTGCTCATGCACGCACTATTCGGATGTATGGAGCTGCTGTCGTTGTCATGGCCTTTGACGAGGAAGGTCAGGCCGCAACTACTGAGCGAAAGGTCTCTATTTGTGAGCGTGCCTACAAGATTCTTTTAGAAGAGGGCTTTCCCCCGGAAGACATCATTTTTGACCCCAATGTTCTCACTGTTGCGACCGGGATTTCTGAGCACGACGAGTACGCGAAGAACTTTATTGAAGCGGTGCGTCTGATTAAACAGCAGTGCCCAGGTGCCAAGACGAGCGGCGGTATCTCAAACGTGAGCTTCTCTTTCCGAGGCAATAATCGAGTCCGGGAGGCCATGCACAGCGTATTTCTTTACCATGCCATACAAGCGGGTCTAGATATGGCGATCATCAACGCTGGCATGGTGACCTTGATGGAGGATATCGATCCAGAGCTTAGGCGGCTTGTTGAGGACGTGATCCTCTACCGTAGGGCAGATGCGGGGGAGCAACTCCTCGAGTTTGCATCCCAGATGGAGACCCAGAGCGGTACTGGGCGTGGAAAGCCTAAGACTAACCTGGAGTGGCGACAACTCGGGGCCGAGGAGCGTATCAAGCATGCCATGGTCCATGGGATCGCAGATTTCATCGATCAAGACGTAGCAGAGGCATTAGAGACCCTAGGCCGCCCGCTCGACGTGATTGAAGGACCGCTCATGGCGGGAATGGGCGTGGTTGGCGATCTTTTTGGTGCTGGGAAAATGTTTTTGCCTCAGGTGGTCAAAAGCGCCCGCGTCATGAAGAAGGCCGTCGCTTACTTAGAACCCCAAATGACGGAAGAGGCCAAACGCACTGGCTCCTCTTCGCAAGGGACCTTCGTGATCGCGACCGTGAAAGGAGATGTCCACGATATTGGGAAAAATATTGTGGCCGTTGTACTCGCCTGTGCGGGTTACCGCGTTGTGGATCTTGGAGTCATGACCGCAAAGGATAAAATCTTAAAAGCGATCCGAGAAGAAAAGGCGGACTTCTTAGGACTCAGCGGGCTCATCACTCCTTCGTTAGATGAAATGATCGAGTTAGTCACCCTTCTGAAGACTGAAAATGAGCGCATTCCTGTATTGATTGGTGGGGCTACCACCAGTGCAGCACATACTGCAGTGAAGATTGCTCCCTTCTACCCTGGGCTCACGCTTCACGTAGGCGACGCTTCCCGTGTTTCTGGCCTACTGTCTGAGCTAAAAAGCGAGCGTCAGGAAGACTTCATAGCTGAAGTGCGACTGCAGCAGGAAAAAACCCGTGCAAATTTTGAAAAACACAAACAAGAGGCTGAATTTCTTCCGCTTTCAGAGGCTCGAGAAAAAAAGCCTGACTTAGATTTTCATGGCACTGTCGCCCCACCGTTTGAAGGGGTTAAGGTCCTCGACTTACCACTGAGAGAGGTCGCGCGTTTTATAGACTGGTCTCCTTTCTTTTGGACCTGGGAACTCAAAGGCTCCTTCCCTGGCATTCTGAAACACCCAAAACACGGTGAAGAGGCGACACGCGTCTATCAAGATGCTCTCGAACTGTTAGAAGACATCATTGAGAACAAGAGATTTAAACTGAAAGGGACCTATGGATACTGCCGCGCTGGATCCGAGCGAGACTCTGTGAAACTCGGTTCTGGGCACAGTCTGCATTTTTTAAGACAGCAAAAAAAGAAGGTGGGGCAACAGACCTACTATTCTTTGGCGGACTTTATAGCGCCAAGCACACCTCGTGAACCCCTGCCCGACTGGTTGGGGTTATTTTGTGTGACTTCTGGGTCGGAAGTTGAAGCGTTCGCTAAAACCTTCGAAGCAAAACAAGACGACTACAATGCGATTCAAGTGAAGGCCTTAGGGGACCGCCTTGCTGAGGCAGCCGCCGAGTACCTTCACAAACATGTTCGAGATGAAGTGGGGTATGGATTGACTGAGGGCCTCAGTGTTGAGCAGATGCTTTCGGAAGAATATCGCGGCATCCGCCCGGCGCTGGGTTACCCCGCGTGCCCAGACCACACTGAGAAACGAACGCTTTGGGAGATCCTAAAACCCGATCAAAGCATCGGAGTGACCTTGAGTGAGACGTGCTCGATGATTCCCGCAAGCTCCGTCTCCGGTCTTTATTTCTTCCATGAGAAAGCAATTTATTTTGGGGTGGGAGATGTTGCTGCAGACCAAGAAGCAGACTATGCAAAAAGAAAGAACGCACTATGAGCGTATTAGCGCCTCTCTCTTCCGTTTTCTCTGAGCTTAAGCTTTCTTTGCCCACACTGACTCTTCAGGAGCAAGAAGACTTCCTGACGCTTGTGGATGACAGCCCGTTTCCTATTGAAGACTGGGCCCGTGCTTGGGGTGCATTGGCACAGCACTTAGAATCAAGAGCGTCCACGCTTGAGATCCCGCACCAGATTCATTATCTCTCTTGTGCTGCAGAAGGTGCGGCACCCGGCGGGAAGCCCTACACGACCCTTCACGCTGCGGTGGAAGAGTACTTAGAAGCCGAAGGTGTAGCTCTTGCACAAAAGAAAGCGGCGCCCTAGGACCAGCCCAGGACGCCGCTTTCATCAAAACATTTCAGTCCTTAAAAACTACCAAAGCTTTTTGTTTGCAAAAGTTTCTTTGATGGATTTTGGGAAAGACCAGCGTGGCTTCTTGGATTCAGGACGTGCCTTAATCATCATCTCTTCGCCAGTGAAAGGATTTACGCCTTTTCCAGCTTTACGGCCTTTTACATCACGGCGAGCCAATGTTCCGATCACTGGAAAGCGAACGCGTTGGCCTTTTGCAGCTTCTGCAGCAGCGGCTTTGAACGTGTCTTCTAGCGTGTTCTTCAGCTCGGTGCGCTTGATTTTTACTTGACCGCTTTTGGTCACCTCAGCAATAGCAAGAATCGATTCATGAAGATTGTTCACGATCGAGAATTTTGTTGTTTTGCTTTTTGTCTTACCTGTTGTCTTCTTCGTACTTTTAGCCATTTTTTCCTCCGTTTCATTGAAGACTAGATCAAATTTGACGTGACGCAACTTTTTTCTGACACTTCGAAGCAATGTCGAAAGAAAAAAAAACAAAGATCCTGTGCGGCCGAGCACCAGAACTTCATGCAGCGCCATCCCCTTCCTTTGCCCCAAGCATGAAAACAGCCTGGGAGGGAAAGCTCTTGAACTACCTTAAAAACAAGGGTTTAAGACACAGTGAAGCTCGAACAAAGGTTGCGAGCGTCGTCGCGGAGTCAGAGGAACATTTTGACATTCAACAGCTGGTAGCTCGTGTGCAAAAAAAATATAAGGACATTGGTGCTGCGACAGTCTATCGCACGGTAAAAACGCTTGTAGAAGCCGGAATTCTCAGAGAAACCTTTCAAGGCAGCGCTGGCGTGTCGTTGTTTGAGTTCACAAGTGAAGACCACCATGACCACATCGTCTGCGTTGATTGTGGATCAATCTTTGAGTTCCACGACGAAGCTTTGGAAGCGATTCAAGCGCGCACAGTCCAATCCCATGGCTTTGAGGAGGTCAGGCATCAACACGTGATCTACGCCCGTTGTCGGCTGTTACAGAAGGGCACACCGGAATAGGTCTACTTCTTCGCCGACTGTTCTTTGAGACCCGCCAAGCCTGCAAACGCGTTATTGAAAGGCGTTTGCGGCGCCGACTTCAGGGGGCGATCAGCAGAATGCCTTTGAGCGGAGCCCCCGCTTCCGGCTGTCTTTGCTTGGATTCTTGCGGCGCTCTGAGGCGCTGGCGGCTTCGGTGCTTGCCGCGGCGCTGCAACAGGCGTGTGAGTCACTACCGGTTTTGGACGTGCTTCAGCGGGCTCCTGATACTGCACAACCAAAGTCTTTTCCGGGGCTGCTGGAGCTTGTTTTTTGGCCTTCTTGCGTTCCGGTTTTGGTCCACGCTCAGTCTGCTCTTCCATGCGCATGGTCAGGGCAAGCTGACGCTTCTCAAGATTGACCTCAAGAACTTTAACGGTCACCCAGTCCCCTGGGCCGACGATCTCTCTTGGATCGGAGACAAAACGTTTACCCAGTTGCGAGATATGAACCAATCCATCTTGATGCACACCGATGTCTACAAATGCACCGAAGTTTGCGACGTTGGTCACAACTCCAGGACACACCATACCCGCGGTCACGTCCTCAAGTTTAAAGATGTCACTTCGGAAAGAGTGAGTTTCAAATGCTTGACGTGGGTCACGTCCGGGCTTCTCGAGTTCATCGACAATGTCATCAAGCGTGAACTGCCCAAATTTTTCTTTCGCCTCTGGAAGTGCTCTCAGCCAACGTGCACCCTCCGCAGTTAATAGATCGGAGAGTTGTTTTCCGCCAGCGCGTGCAAGCTCCTCAAGATCACTCTCTCTTTCAGGGTGTACACCCGTCTGGTCGAGCGGATTCTCTGAGGCAGGAACACGCAGGAATCCAACCGCTTGTTCATAGGCTTTCTTAGAAAAGCGCGGAACGTTCAGAAGTGCTGCACGGGTTTTAAATAAGCCAAATTGCTGCCGATACTCGACGATGCTTTTGGCCAAAGCTTCCCCAATGCCGGAGACGTGAGAAAGAAGATGGGTCGAACCTGTGTTTAAGTTCACGCCAACTGCGTTCACACAGAGATCAACAACCGCATCGAGTGAGCGCTTTAAAGCCACCTGAGACACGTCGTGTTGGTACTGCCCCACCCCGACACTTCTTGGATCAATCTTAACCAGCTCTGCCAGTGGATCCTGAAATCTTCGTGCAATGGAGATGGCGCCACGCACTGTAACATCCAATTGAGGAAACTCTTCCCGCGCTACAGGGCTTGCGCTGTAGACACTGGCCCCAGACTCGCTGACCAGTACGACAGGGACATGGGTGATTCCCGCTTCTTTTAAAACCAAACGAACAAAAATTTCGGTCTCTCGTCCGTTTGTTCCATTTCCGATTGCGATGGCATCGATTTGGCCCGACCCGACTACCGCAGTTAGAAACTGTGTCGCCTGCTTTTTCTCTTCATCTGAATTCAGCTTGATCACGCTATCGGCAATAAACTTGCCCGATCCATCGACCACCGCAATCTTACACCCTGTGCGAATGCCTGGATCAATTCCTAATACTCCCCGAGCGCCATAAGGGGAGGCGAGCAAGAGCTTACGAACGTTTTCAGCAAAAACATGAATCGCCGCATGATCGGCCGCCTCTTTCAAGCGCTTCTGAAATTCATTATCGATGCTGGGCAGGACATGGGCTTTCAGTGCAACTCGTGCTGCTTTCTCCAGAACTGGTTGCACAAGCGTTTGACGGTCGGCTGCAGCACGCTTCAAAAACTTGCTGAGCAGGTCCGTATCGAAGGATTCGTCCGCTTTAGATCCACCTAAGCTCAACTTCACTTCCTCTTCGATCCAGCCACGCCGCACTGCCAAATACCTGTGACTATTCTTGGGTTCAAGCAAAGAAGAGATGCGCTCTTCAAAGTCAAAATAGTTTGAATATTTTGAAGACTCTTTTGCTTTGTCAGCCTTTGTGCTTTTTGCATAGCCACGGGAAGAAAAGAGTTCCCGCACGTGAGTGCGCAAATCAAGATCTTCGCTGAGCCGCTCTACTAAAATATCGGTCGCCCCTTGCAAGCATGCATCCGCATCTGCAAAGCCTTTTTCTTCGTTTTTAAAGCTAAATGCCCATAGATCTAACTTTAGTTCGGGATCGGGCGAAATCAGGCCGTGGCCGACCTCCCAAATCCAATGTGCCAGCTGATCCAGCCCAGCTTCACGAGCAAGGGAGGCTTTGCTTTTTCGTTTTTGTTTGTAGGGAAGGTAAAGGTCTTCTAACCGATCGCGCGCCCAGGTCGAGAGAATCTCAGTTTTGAGTTCATCCGTGAGGCGACCTTGCTTTTCAATCTCACCAACAATGAAAGCTTGTCTGGAAATGATTTCATCAAAGTCATCCTTCAATTCAAAAGCGCGTTGCACGCCTTCGTCACTCAAGTTGTTGGTTTGCTCCTTACGATATCGAGCAATAAAGGGAATGGTGCATCCTTCTTCGCGAAGCCTGACGACAGCGTTTAATACGTTTTCTGAAGCCTGAAGTCCTTGTTCTTTCGCGAACTGATAAAAACTACTCATTTTTCACTCTTTCCAAACCAACGTTTCCAAAGATTTTTACGATTCGGTTCTTCTGTCTGACTCTCATTTTGAATTTGTGGCGCAGCACTCATTAGAGACTGCATGTGAAGAGGAAGAGATTTTTGAAACTCCTCCATTTCCTTGGATACATCCCGACCGAGCATCGCTTTTTTAGCTAAGGCTTGGAATCTCTGCGCCTGCCCCTTAGGCAAGGTGCGCATCGCTTCAGAGAACTGAGCCACCCACTGCATGCCTCCTTCGCCTAAGTCGGGCATCTCAGGCATGGCCGCATCCGCCAGCGCATTTTGTTTCGGGGCGGACAGCTTCGGGGCAGCGTCTACTCCATGGCAGCGTTTGTATTTGTTCCCACTCCCACAGGGGCAGGGCTCGTTGCGTCCGACTTTTGGCGTTTCTGCTTCATTCATGAGTTTTTTAGATCGTGCTACAAAAACGAGCTTGGTTTCAACTGCTTGCTCCTTAAACTAGGGGTAAGAATGCATTTTCTTCGTTTTTACCCTTCCATGGTTTTCGTATCGGCAATGCTGGCTCTTACACCGGCAGCAATTGCTTTTGCCGAAGAACCGACCAAAGTGGATCCAGGAATCATGGATCAGGAAGACTACGATTCCAGTGTGCCTTACGCTGAAAACCTTCCCTCGGAGTGGGCTTTAGCAATCCGGGTAGCTCTTCAGAATTTCCCAATGCCAAGGTCTTTGGGCGACATCTATCAGTTTCAGGCCGAATATCTCCTCCCCTTTCAAAAGGCTGGAGTTTTTGGACTCGGTGCACACATCGGCATACTCAATCTTCAAGTCTCTGATCGATTGCCGGTGGATGCTAGAAACCTAGGCGCAGGGATTCATTTTCGCTATTTGCTTCGGTTCATGAAGAACCAGCTCTTCGTCCCGACTGCCGCACTTGAGCTCACCATGCTGAGGATACGCGGTGTAGACAACCAGGGATGGCTCACCACGACGAATGCGGGTGTTTCCTTGGGAGTCATGCTGAGCTTAGGGTTCTTCGATCAGAAGGAAGCAACAGAGGGGTATTTGAGCTCGGGCTTGAAACGCTCTTACCTGACTTTGGAAATGAAACCTCAAAAAATTTCTGACCCCACCATTGAGATCGATGGAACCAGCTATTTTATGGGGCTCAGGCTGGAGTTCTAAAAAAGTCAGTTGCACTAGTCCCACTCGGACCGTTACTTTCAAACGCTAGCCCTCAGTCTGTTTGTTCAGGCATCGATTCCAAGTGCGCGGGTGGTGGAATGGTAGACACGTACGTTTGAGGGGCGTATGCCGCAAGGTGTGGGGGTTCAAGTCCCCCCTCGCGCACCACTTGATACAGTACACGAACCGGCACGGCCAGCCGCGTTTCCGGAAACGGCTAAGCCCTCCCGCATCGCCGGAGCTTTTAACCCCAACCTAATTTTCTCTGGATGCAGTTCAACGAACTGAATGAGTTTCGCGTAGATCCCGCGTCTCATTTCGATCGGGGTTTTTTCTAAGTTTTGGATCGCCCGTTTGATGCGGAACCTGAGGCCGTCGCGGTCTGGGGTTTCATGTAGAGAACGGGCTGCGCCTGTGGTGAGATTCGTTAGTGTCTGATTGAGGGTGGTGAGCTTCACCGTGTTGCTTTGGATCTGACTGTAGATCCCTTCAGCTGGGACGCCTTTAGGAAGTTCCGATAAGCGTTCAATCAGGTTTTCGTTTCGTCTTTGGATGGTCGCGATGTCATTTTCCAGGGTTTTGATCCTTCCTAGGAGTGCAGGCCTATCGTCCGTGGTTTG
>JAIXOQ010000009.1 GCA_027486675.1 Pseudomonadota bacterium | reverse complement strand
GATTAAGGAGAACCATCATGTGCCACTTTGAAATCATCGACCGTCTGCTCACCCTTATCTCGAAGTCAATCCCCATGATCACTGATCAGGCAACGCTTGAGTCCATTCTCAGCGAACTGGATCACATCAAGACTTGCATTGATCGCAAGGGCATTGACAAGTCAGCCTGATCTGTTAGTCTTTACTTATGGGCAGAAGGTCTGCCCTAATCCAATCCAGTCTAAACTCTAGACTGAACTCGAAAGGAAAACACCATGCAACTGGAAGTCATTCAGAATCCTCACGGATCACATTCAATCGCACCCAACTGGTCTCACATCAGACTGGAAGCGGCCAAGGCATTCAAGGATCACTGCTCAGCAGAACCTTGGACTCGTATCCGTAAGGCCAAACTGCTGACTGAGCCCGGGGCTAACACCAAGTTGGCCAAGGGATTCGTCCCAATCTACGGCCTGACACTGGCTCCTGCGGGTTCTTCGGGTTACCAGTTGTGTCCTTGGCGTAGCCCCGAGTGTGAGCGTGCCTGCTTGGGCATCACTGCGGGTCGGTCCAAGTTCTCCAATGTTCGGGAGGCTCGTATCGCCAAGACTCACTACCTGATGCAACACCCGTATGAGTTCTTCCGCCAGTTGTATCAGGAGTTGGCTGCTGCTCGTGAGAAGCATAATCCTGCACACTTTGCTTTCCGCTCCAATGTTCTCTCTGATATCCCATGGGAGAGCATCGCACCAGAAATGTACTGGTTCTCGTGGGTCAACTACGACTACACCAAGTCACTCAATCGGTGTCTGAACTTGGTGGATAATCCAAAGCGTGCTTATGTGCTTGATCTGACTCTGTCGTTCTCGGGTCATAACTGGATCGCTTGTGAGATGTACTTGCATCGTCGTGGCAAGGTGGCCGTGGTTTTCAACATTCCAAAGGGTGAGCCACTGCCAGAGTTCTACAAGGATTGGCCAGTCGTTGACGGAGACAACCACGATCTTCGGATTGATGATCCTTCGGGGTGCATCGTTGGTCTTCGTGCCAAGGGTTCGATCAACAAGGCCTCTGCCTTCGTTGTCTCAACCCCTTGACAATTCGGTCATATGTGATACGATTCTTTTGTTGGAGGAACTGTATCCACCAACAAGTTCACTAACCACGGTCTAGAGTCTAGACCCCATTGAAAGGAGTCCACCATGGACATCAACTTCACACTGTCGGACGAGTCACTTCGCAACCTTCGCAACGCCGTGATTGGTAGCACGGATCCAAAACTTCCGGGATTCGACCCCAACGCAATCGCATTTAATTACACCGCGTTGGGTGATGAGATCGATTACACCGCCTTGAGTGACGCAATCAGTTACTCCTCATTGGCTGAGCAGTTCGATGTGAACGATATTGCGGGCAGTGTCTGCACTCGTGATGTGGCAAACGAGTTGGACATGGAAGATCTTGCGTCATACCTTGATGTTCGTGAGGTTGCACGCCATGTTGATACCAGTGACATTGCCCGTGATGTTGCGGGTGAACTGGATCTCTCTGATGTTGCACGAGAACTGTCCAGTGAACTTGACTACACGACGCTTGCCTACGAGATCGACAAGAGTGAGATCTCTGAGTCCCGTGATCACTATGTTCTCGCCAAGTTCATCATCGAACACTTTCAGAAGAACGAGGAGTTCCGCAAGTCTGTTATCGATGCCATCTTTGAGCGCGTGATCAGCAAGATGCAGCCCAAGGCAACGGTTTAATTCGGTCCTTTCAGGTCGAGGTGGGGCGCGCATACCTCGGGTTAAAATAACGCGCTTTACTTTTTAAAAGGAGACACACCATGTGGATCGGAAAGAAGCCAAGTGGAGAAACGCCTGCGGGGGCAACCTACCAGTACAACCGTGCCATCGTCCTTAAGGACTGCCGCATCAGGGGTATTGGGGTGGCTGAAGACACATTCAATCCCGGGGAGTTTGTTGTGTATCTGATGCTTTGCAACGACACCACTGGAGAAGAGTTCACCATTTCTGCTTGGGCCGACGAAGAAATGAATCGACCCGGTTGGTTGGACATCATTGCAAGTCGCAAAGGCAGTTGACAAAACTCAATTGTCGAGTACTATATGGACATGGAGATACCGTACCCACAAAACACATCGTGTTTGATTTCAGACACAATCAACTCAGCCTACACAGGATGGATGCGCGGTGACATGATCAAGTCGTACAATCTTGCCACACTTGCATTTTGGCGCATTGAGAATTACCATCTGTGGGTCACTGCTGACGAGGAGCGTTTCCTCACGATTGCTATGAAGCATCCGCCACACACAGTCTAGACTCTAGACAAAGGAGAACACTAATGGCACGCAATACTTGGAACACCGTTTCTGACATCTCGACTTACCCCCTGCCCGCAAGCACCGAGTCGTATCAGCCTGTGGATCAACTGGCTCTGTTTACCGAGATCAAGAACGCCTTCTACAACGCAGGCTATCGCCTCGGTACTGAGACGCATCAGATTCACCGCAAGATGCCCATCTTCATCAGCAAGATCGACATTGAGGCTGAGGTTGGTTCGTCCCCGCTGCCGGAAAACACTCGCATGAAGTGGTCGTGTGCAGGCATCAACTCTTACAACAAGACCAAGGCCATTCGACTTGTCTTTGGTGGTGATGTCTTCGCCTGTCTCAATGGTATGGTTGTGGCTGATCACATCCTGCGTACCAAGCACACCACGAATGTTTGGGAGCGTCTGCCCGAACTGATCAACCGTGCTGTGTTGGCCTTCGGTAGTCAGGTTGCTCGTGCAGGAGAGTTCTATGAGAACCTGCGTAGCACCCACACCGATGGCGACAAGTTGGCCGCATTCGCTGTGAACCTTGCTCAGCATGACATCCTGCCCAAGGCAAAGGTGATGGACTTCTACGATGAGGCGGTCAATCCCTCGTTCATGTACGAGACTGACAAGTGGTCGCTCTACAATGTCCACGCTGCTTACACGCATCTGGCCAAGGATTTCAACCCGCTTGTTCGACCTCGCCGTGTGTTGGCCTTCGAGTCCGCTCTGAAGGAAACCTACTCAATGGCGTGAGGTATACTTGGAGCATCACCGTGTTCATCGGTGTTCTCCTTTCGAGCCCCCTGTATGCAATATCTGCATATAGGGGGTTTTTTATTTCCTATTCTAAAGTCTAGACTCTATACTTAATCCCATGCGCCAAAACAAACTCGACAAGGAAATGCTTGAACTTGGCCGTCAGAGGTACACCTCTCGCCGAGATAAGGCCAGTAAGTTGGCATCAGAAAGCAATACCATTCCGGGACGGATGATGCTCAACCGATGCACCACCGAACTGGCTAAGGAACTTGCCCGTTGGATTGATAAGGCAGCACTCAGTCCGGGTCGTCGCCACCGATGTCTTCCATACCTTTCGCAGATTGAGCCCGAAAAGACTGCGGTCATTGCTGCAAAGGTAGTCATCGATGCCCTGTCTCAAGAGCGGATGCTTACAGGTACTTGCATTGCAGTTGGTCGGGCCATTGAAGATGAAATCCTGCTGCAAGATCTTGCTGAGAACAATCCAGACTTCCTAAAGACAATTCAAAAGAAGACATTCAAGAGCGTAGGCCAGAAGTTTAAGCGTCGGTTTGCTAGGGAAGCGGCCAAGGCTGTGGATCTAGTAACCAAGCGTTGGTCCAAGGCAGATGCTCTTGCGGTTGGCCTACTTTGTATTGAAACCTTGGCCACTCAGACGGGCATCATTGATATCGTCACGAAGTTGAATGCTCGTGGCCGACGCTACTGCGTAATTCAGCCCTCCAAAGACATCAAGAAGTGGATCAAGGACTGCCACGAGTACCACGAGACTCTGGAGCCCATGTTCCTGCCCATGATTGAGCGTCCACTGGAGTGGAACAACCCATGGATTGGCGGTTATGCTTCATTGGAGTGGAAGCCACGGCCATTAGTCAAGAGTCGGTCCAAGGCGTATCAGCAATCGCTATCATCTTCACTGTCATCAAGCGTGTACGACGCGGTCAACTTTGTGCAAAACACACCGTGGACTGTGGATCAAAACATCATGTCGCTTGTTCGTGAGTGTTGGAAGGAAGGCCTGACTGTAGATAGCCTACCTCCATCAACTGATGAACAACTGCCAACCAAGCCAACCGACATCGACACAAACCAAGAGGCTCGCCGCAATTGGCGTAAGGCTGCGGCCAAGATTCATTTCTTGAATGAGTCCTATGAGTCGCAGAGATTATTGGCTCTCAAGTCTTTGTTTGTTGCTGAGAAGATGGCCGAGCATTCTCGCATTTGGTTCCCACACCAGTTGGATTTCCGTGGTCGCGGCTATCCGCTTCCCCTGTTCTTGCACCCCCAAGGTGTTTCTTATGCCAAGGCTATGCTCCGTTTTGTTGACGGCAAACCTCTCAACTCTGACTCCGATCAATTTCCGCTATATGTGCAGACGGCAAACAAGTTCGGACTTGATAAAGAGACACTCAAAACTCGTGTTCAGTGGGTGGAGGAAAACCGTAGGGCCATTGAGCAAATTGCCAATGACCCATGGTCGAATCGTATGTGGTTGGAGGCTGACGAGCCGTTCGCTTTTGTTGCCGCCTGTCGGGAAATCTCTGGTCTCTGGCGTACAGGCAAGGGTTTCGTTAGCAGCCTACCTATTGCCATGGACGCGACCACGCAGGGGCTTCAGATTTACGCAATGTTGCTACGCGATCCTGTGGCAGCAGTGGCAACAAATGTGATGCCATCGGATGCTCCATCAGATCCCTACCAGTTTGTGGCTAACAGCGTCATTCGTCGCCTCAAGGAAAGCACAGATCCAATTGCACAAGATCTGCTGCGTTTTGGTATTGATCGAACCACCACCAAGCGACAGACCATGACTCTGCCTTACGGATTGACCATGCATTCATGCATTGGTTACACCCGTGAGTGGCTTGAGGATAAGATGCGTAAGACTGGTGAGAACCCATTCGGACTTGAGTTCTACAAGCCAGTGGCGTTCCTTGGCAAGATCATCTGGGAGTCAATCGATGATGTCGTGGGATCAGCCAAGCGAGGCATGGACTTTATTCGTAGTTGCATGGCGGTGCTTATCGACAACGATGTGACACCGTACTGGATGACTCCAATCGGATTCCCTGTCCGTATGCGCTATGAGAACTACGATGTGGTCACCGTTTCTACTCGTATCGGAGCCAAGGCCAAGGTCTTGTCTATTCGAGAAGAGAATGGAACGCAGAGCAAGCGTAAGGCTTTGAACGGTGGTCCTGCTAACTACATCCACTCACTGGATGGCTTTGGTGGACTGCTTGGCGATACTATTAATCTCTGTGCCGCCAACGGTATCAACCATCTTGGTTCTGTGCACGACCAGATTCTGTGTCTATCTGGAGACTATATGATGACTGCTTCATGTGTCCGACAGGCTACAGTTGATATTTTCAGCCGAGATCTGCTTCAGGAGTTCAGGCAGGGGGTCTTGACAATGCTGCCTTCGTCGGTTAGTATGCCTGAAGTCCCAGAGTACGGTTCTCTGGATATCGCAAAGGTTCGCGACTCTGACTACTATTTCAACTAGTCTAGAGTCTAGACCAAAAGGAGATTGCCACATGAGTGCTACAAAGAAGAAGTTCGTTCGCATCACTTCCCCCCTCGGTACTGCTATCTATCCCCGACTGACGCAGCCCGACACCAAGTTCGATAAGGACGGTGTGTACAGCGTGGATCTTGAGTTGGATCCCAATGTCACGGAGACCAAGGAGTTCATCGCTTCCATCAAGAAGGTTGCCGATGAGTCCTACAAGTCCACCTGTGAGACCAAGGGCGGCAAGAAGTTGAAGCGTGCAGATGTGCCGATCAAGGAGACTGATGAGGGAACCATCCGAATCAAGTTCAAGTTGAAGGCCAAGGCAGGCAATGAGGAAAAGTCTTGGAGCCAGAAGCCTGCCCTGTTTGATTCGACGGGTCAGGCAATCAACACGCCACCCAACATCGGCTCCGGTAGCCGCATCAAGGTGGCCTTCGAGATCGTCCCCTTCTTCACGGCAATGGTTGGTGCGGGCGTTAGCCTTCGCCTCAAGGCCGTTCAGATCGTCGAGTTGCGTGAGTACACCCCCGGTGGAAACTTCGATGCCTATGGGTTCAAGGCCGATCCCAATGGCTTCGTTGCAGCGCAATCGTCGGAGCAGGCTAGCGAAACCTCTGAGGATGGCTCTGACTTCTAATGAAGGCAGTCATCTGGGTCGATCCTGTGCCAGCAAGTCGTCCGCGAGTTTCTCGTAGGGGATTTGCTTACTACGGAAAAACCTATGAGAAGTTCCGCCGAGAGGCAAAGGCAGCCCTTAGTGCTATTAAAAAGCCTAAGGGTTGCCCCCTCTCGGGGCCGCTAAAAGTAAGCATTGTTTTCTATTGTCGGTCGCCAAAGAAGCCATCAAACATCTGGCCCATTGGTGACATCGACAATCACATGAAGTCGATCCTCGACTCGCTCAATGGATGGGCTTGGGAGGACGATGTGCAAATCATGTGGATTGAGGCTAAGAAGTGCTACAGCGACAATCCACGAATCGAAATCGAATGGGAAGAACATCACAATGAACCACAAAGAATCAGAGTTCGTCCAACATGAATCCTGCCCCAGTTGCGGCAGCAAGGACAATTTGGCAAGGTACACCGATGGACACGGTTATTGCTTTGGCTGCAAGTACTATGACATCGGAGATGGTCAGGGACTTCCTGCTGTTTCAGTTAAGCGTGCAGATCTGATCCCGGTTGACTTTGCCCCACTGAAGAAGCGTGGAATCAGCGAAGACACTTGTCGCTTCTGGCAGTACGGATTGGGTCAGTACAGCGGACAGACCGTTCAGGTAGCACAGTACATCAAGGATGGTGAGGTGGTGGCTCAGAAACTGCGCTTCCCCTCCAAGGACTTCCTGATCCTAGGTGATGCCAAGGCCATGCCGTTGTACGGTACTCACCTGTGGCGAGACGGTGGACGCATGGTCACCATTACTGAGGGAGAAGTGGATGCCCTCACTGTAAGCCAGTTGTTTGGTAACAAGTGGCCTGTGGTGTCTGTGCCAAGCGGAGCCGCGGCTGCTCTCAAAGCATTCCAGTCGAACCTTGAGTGGTTGGAGAAGTTCGAGTCTGTCGTGATCATGTTTGACGACGATGAACCCGGACGCAAGGCAGCCAAGGAGTGTGCTACTTTGCTTACTCCGGGCAAGGCCAAGATCGGAACCATCAACGGCTTCAAGGATGCCAACGAAGCCCACATGGCGGGCGAAGGCAAGCGTGTAATTGATGCCGTGTATGGGGCCAAGGCCTACAGGCCAGACGGTGTGGTGCTTGGTAGCGACCTGTGGGATACGGTTAATCAGGACGACACCAACGACTCCACTCCATACCCATGGAACGCTCTCAACGAAAAACTGCTTGGCATTCGCAGGGGTGAACTGGTTGTGTTGACTTCAGGTACAGGCATTGGCAAGTCATCTGTTTGTCGTGAGATGGTGTGCCACTTGATTCGTTCGGGCAAGAAGGTTGGCTTGTTGATGCTTGAGGAAAGCGTGAAGCGAACCGCTAGGAACCTCATGGGTATCCACCTGAACACACCACCATACTTCTGGGAGGACAGGGGTATCTCTGCTGATCAGAAGCGCGAGGCGTTTGACTCCACGGTGTCCAAGGTTGTTCTCTTCGATCACTTCGGTTCTGTTGATCCAGAGAATCTCTTGGCACGGGCTAGGTACATGATCAAGTCGTGCGGCTGCGAATACATCTTCCTCGACCACCTCAGCATTGTTGTCTCAGGTCTTGGTGATGGCGATGAGCGACGACTGATTGACAACGCCATGACATCTCTTCGTAGTCTGGTGGAAGAGACTCAGGCAGCAATGTTTGTTGTCTCCCACCTTCGCCGACCGGATGGAGACCGTGGACACGAAGAGGGCGCAACGACGAGTCTCGCACAACTTCGTGGCTCACACTCAATCGCACAGTTGGCCGATGCAGTGATTGGTCTTGAGCGTAATCAGCAGGGCGATGTACCCAACGAATTGGCTCTGCGCGTACTTAAGAATCGCTTTACCGGAGACACTGGTATGGCCGGAATGCTCAGGTATTGCAAGGAAGCCGGACGACTTCACGAATTTGAAATGGAGATCAACGATGAAATCTGATGTCGAACTTATTAATTACATGGGTGATGATTTTTCTGTTTTGATTGCTGCACGGGTTTCCTTTGATAAGGATCCCAATCAGTACACAGCAGAGCAGAACAATCGTCTGATCAACTACCTCGCCAAGCATGGCCATTGGTCTCCATTTGCTCACACCTGTCTATCGTTCCGAATTGAGGCTCCGATCTTTGTTGCCCGCCAACTGGCTAAGCATCAGGTTGGGCTTGCATGGAATGAAGTAAGCCGTCGTTATGTCAAGTACGCACCCGGTGTGTGGATTCCAGATAACTTCCGCAAGTATGCTGAGTCGGTCAAGCAGGGAAGCAGCGATGAGTTGGTCTTGAACGAGCGATGTGTGAGCGACTACTCATATGCCGTATCGTTGGCCATCCGTACCTACAACCACCTGCTGACTGAAGGTGTGTGCCCAGAGCAGGCTCGTGCAGTGCTCCCTCAGGGCATGATGACCATGTGGATCTGGACTGGATCTCTCTATGCTTTTGCTCGGGTTGTAAGTCAGCGCATAACTCAGTATGCTCAGCAAGAGACACGAGAAGTGGCTGAGCAGATCAGCAGTGCCGCAGAGAAACTGTTCCCGATCTCATGGAAGGCTTTGATGGAGAACAGCAATGAAGCCTAGAAAGTTGACTGAGCAACAGGTAGAAGAGATACGATCTTTGGGCAGGACCAAGACAAAGCGCATCGATATTGCTAAGCAGTTTAATGTCAGCCCACAACTTATCTCCCATATCTTGAACCATGGATATGAACGCAAGGTTCACGAGCCTAAGCCTATTGATGTGAATGCTAGACGGTGTTGGACTGGTATTGCTGATGAATATAATCGCAATCATCCGCATGATCCCCTGACACCAGAGCAGGCCAAGCGATGCCATGATGCGGCTATTTCACGACTCAGGTACTGGTTTAGAAAAGATCGAACACAAGGAGCACACCATGAAAGTTTACTTTGATATCGAAACAAACCCAATCAATGATTGGATTCACTTCAACGACCTCAAGGAAGTTAAGTGCATGGCTCTGTCCATTAATGGGGCCAAGCCTGAGATCGTGGATGTTCGCGATGGCCTATCCATTTTGAATGGAGCCACGAAGATCATTGGCCACAACATTCAGGGGTTTGATCTGCCTGCACTTAAGAAGTTGTATCCGATGTTCAAGTACAACGAGGATGCGGTGTTTGACACGCTAATCGCCGCACGGCTTCTCCATGCAAACCAACGGGATGTGGACTTTCAGACCGCCAACTTCCCCAAGGAAATGGTCGGATCCCACTCGCTCAAGGCTTGGGGTCATCGACTCAATGTGGAAAAGCAAGAGGCTCCATCATTTGATGTGGACTCTGCTGAACTTCGTGAGTACTGCAAGCAGGATGTGAATGTGGTTATTGCTTTGGAGAATCACCTCAACAACCACTCAGCCATGCCTGTGGCAAAGACGGCTTTGGATCTTGAGCACCAGTTTTCTGCAATCATTCGTGTGCAGGAGCGTACTGGTTTTCCGTTCAATATTCGGGCTGCTGAGAAACTCCA
Source organism: Pseudomonadota bacterium (assembly GCA_027486675.1). Lineage (GTDB taxonomy): Bacteria > Bdellovibrionota > UBA1018 > UBA1018 > CAIMNF01 > JAIXOQ01. The sequence goes on along the minus strand of JAIXOQ010000009.1, from coordinate 3,528 downwards.
TGCTGAACTGCGTAAGAACATGGTTGATATTGAGCAGCAGTTGCAGGTTGTGTTCCCTCCAAAGGTGATTGAACGGGTCAGCGAGAAGACTGGTAAGGCGTTGAAGAGTAAGGTTGAGCAGTTCAATCCCGGCAGTCGCCTTCAGATCGCTGATCGACTTATCCAGAAATATGGATGGAAGCCAGAAGAGTTCACTCCAGACGGTCGCCCCCGGGTTGACGAGGCTGTGCTTTCGACTCTGGATTGGCCTGAGGCTCGACTGCTCAATCAGTACCTCACCACGCTTAAGCACCTCGGTCAGTTGGCTGATGGCGATGAGGCATGGCTCAAGGCTGTTGGCTCAGATGGCCGCTTGCATGGCCGTGTGAATACCAATGGGGCCATCACAGGACGCTGCACCCATAGCCGCCCCAACATGGCTCAGGTGCCATCCAAGGCCGAGTACCGTAGCCTGTTCATTCCTGCTCCGGGACTCAAGTTGGTTGGCGTAGACGCTTCAGGACTGGAACTGCGTTGCTTGGCACACTACCTTGGCAAGTACGACAATGGTGAGTACAGCAAGGCAATCCTTGAGGGAGACATTCATTGGGAGAACGCCAAGGCATTCGGCCTGATCAAGGATGTGGCGCAGGACAAGGGTAACCCAGAGCACAAGGCTGCTCGTAACCAAGCCAAGGGAGCCATCTATGCGCTCATCTACGGTGCAGGCAACGACAAGTTGGGCCTCGTGCTTGGTGGAGACAATAAGCGTGGCAAGAAGGCTAGGACTAACTTCGAGGCTAAGGTTCCTGCGTACACACGACTCAAGGATGATGTGTCTACGCTGATTGGAACCCGTGGTTGGCTTCGTGGTCTAGACTCTAGACCGCTGTATCCACGCTCAGAGCACGCAGCACTCAATACACTGCTTCAGTCAGCAGGAGCCGTGGTGATGAAGCAGGCTTGTGTGCTTGCCCACATGAAGTTTAGAGAGCAGGCTCTTCATGTTGAGCAGGTGGCTTCTGTCCACGATGAGTACCAATTCATGGTTTCTCCCGGCCAAGCCGAAATTGTGGGTAACATAGTCGTATGCGCGATTCAACAGGCAGGCCAAAACTTCGACTTCAGGTGTCCACTCGACGGAGAATTCCGAGTGGGGGACAGTTGGGCCGAAACACACTGAACTCCTATACGGCTGGACTCCTTGATGGAGAAGGGTGTGTTCGCTGGAACAATACTCCTTCCATTGAGATCACGAACAAACACTACGGTGTTCTACTTCGTGTTGCCTCTAAGTGGGGCGGGTCCATCAGGCTCAAGGGCGAAGATGTGTTTGTCTGGACAGCCTGTGGTAAGCGTGCCATCAAGTTCTTGAATGATGTCACCCCGTACACGATCATTAAGTACCAACAAATTGTTGCACTATTGAAGGCAGTTAAGTGTCCTTATAAGAAGGACAGATTGCGACACCTCAAAAACCTCAAGAGGCTTAAGAATGTCTACACCAATTGAATACATGGAAACGCAGGAACTCCTGCATGAACTCAAGCGTCGGTTTGATGAGATGCTGTTCATCGGCTTTACGGCAAACACCAAGAACATCGACAACTACACCATCAATATCCGAGGCCCGCTGCATGGAACCTATGGACTTATTGAGGTTCTTCGTCGTGCTGCCGATGCCCATGTGGAGGAAGAATAATGCATACTCTTCTTATTGACGGAGATATTCTTATCTACACCGTATGCTCTGTGTGCGAGTATGTGGCCCGTTTTGATGACGATTTGGATGTTGCTTTTGCCAATATCAATGAGGCCAAGGCAATGTGCGAAGAGACCATCTCAAAGTGGGCTGAAAAGTTGCAGGCAGAAATGGTGGTAATTGGTTTCAGTGGAAAGAACAACTTCCGTAAGACGATCTATCCGCAGTACAAGGCCCATCGAAAGTCGTGCCGAAAGCCCTGTGGATATCGCCCTGTGAAGGAACTGATGTCACAGAACTACATTGTTAAGGAGGAGCCCACCCTTGAAGGCGACGACATCATCGGAATCCTCTCGACCGAAGGGGTCTATCGAAATCCAATTATTGTGTCTTCGGATAAGGATCTCAATTGCATTCCCGGTCTGCTTTGGAATCCTGATAAGGATGACGAACCGCGGATGATTACCAAGGAACAGGCCGACCGAAACTGGTTGATGCAGACACTGACTGGAGATAAGACTGACGGATATCCCGGGCTTGAGGGAGTGGGCCCGGTTACTGCCGCCAAGATTCTTAAGAATGGAACTTGGGATGAAGTTAAGTCTGCATACGAAACTTCTGGCTATAATGAGGAGTACGCCCTAACGCAAGCACGGTGCGCTAGGATTCTGCGTCACGGTGAATACGATTGGATTAAACAGGAGGCTTTGCTTTGGACCCCATGAATCGCGCTCGTCTGTTGGCTATGCATAAGGAACTTTGTGATGAGGCTCGTAGTCTTTCTGAGCGGAAGAACCACGACTACAGCGGTGGCAAGGACGACACCCATCCATTCCTGAACTTCACCCGCTGCGAAGCCATGGGTATCTGCAAGACAGAGGCAGGCATCATGGTTCGTCTGACCGACAAGATGTCCCGACTCTCCACCTTTATTACTACTGGAGAGTTCAAGGTGAAGGATGAGGCTCTTCGCGATACCATCTTGGACATCATTAACTATGCCGTGATCCTCTATACCTACACGCAAAGTCAAAAGAATAATGGCTAATTCAAACCTTTCTAAGGAGGCTTTTATTGATGCTCCTAGGATCCCACAAGATATTGTGGCTTTCCTAGACCGCATCTTTCCAGAAAAGTGTCCTGATCCTGAAGATAAAATCAATGATGTTTTTTATCGTTCAGGCCAAAGGTCTGTAGTCAGATATCTTATTCGCCTTTACGAGGAACAAAACGACAATGTGCATCGCTCCTAGTAGTCCTTCTCCCCCGCCCGCTCCTAAGGCTGTTGTGCTGCCTCCGGCTCCGACCATTGAAAAGTCCGTGGCTACCCCTCAAATGCAGGCTGGTCCTGCTAAGCCCGCCAACCCCATTATTAAGCGTCGTGGTAAGAGCGGCTTGGTTATTCAGATGGGCTCTACGGCTGGTACGAATGTCCCCGGAATGGGAGGCTAATAGATGTCAGATACGGGAAAGTCGCTTTACCTGAAACTTGAGACTCGAAGGTTTTCATACCTTGAACGAGCCAGAGACTGTTCCCGCCTGACCCTGCCGCATCTTGTTCCCGATGAGGGAGACCAGACGGCACATAAGTTTGCCACCCCTTATCAGAGTGTTGGTGCTCGTGGAGTCAACAACCTTGCTTCGGCTCTGCTGTTGTCTCTGCTTCCCCCCAACGCTCCCTTCTTCCGCTTCATCATCGATCCCAAGGCGGTACGAAACCTAGATGCTATGTCGTCTCGGGCCAAGTCGGAGGCTGAAAAGAGCCTGTCCGATATGGAGCGTCTTGTGATGAAGGAGATTGAAGGCCAGAGCATTCGAGTCGCTTTGTTCGAGGCTCTTAAGCAACT
>JAIXOQ010000007.1 GCA_027486675.1 Pseudomonadota bacterium | reverse complement strand
GCAAGAACCGCAAGAACCGCAAGAACCGCAAGAACCGCAAGAACCGCAAGAACCGCAAGGCGCTGCTCGGTGGATAATCTCCTAAACATCTTACTTACATAGAGTCTACAGACATTTAAATTGATGGCGTGAGCTGGCTCCGGAACCGCAGCCGAAACCGCAGCGGTCAGAAGAACTAGCAATAGTAAGATCGACCCTTTTTTCACATGGAACAATCCTTCGCTTTGAAATCGAGGTCGCATTGCAATGCGTCCCGAATCTCTGGGATGAGGAACTCCCTTCTTCGCAACGCATCGGTGGAATGCGGTTCTCCTGACCTCTTCTTTTCCGCTCGAAGAAGACCAACCGCCGCATCTTCATGTATTCCGATGTCACAGTATGCCGAACTAGCTGCAAAAAAAACCGCCCTTCGAGTCTCTAAATCATTCAATTTTGCTAATCGCTTCGCCCAAATCTGGGAGGCGACAAAGTCTGCAAATCTCTCCGAAGTACTCTCCGAAAAGCCCATCTGCGAAAGTAGCTCTGATCCAGAAAAGTCTTTGGCTTTCAAAGCCATCTCCATTTGAATGCGTGTATTGATTGCAAGATTCTCATCGTAAGCCCAGTTAAAACGATCTTCAGGAGAAAGCTTTTGGTCTGAGCAGAGATAGGCCATTACGAAAATGGCCTGTTCAGCATCCCCGGATCTGCATTCGCACGACTCCGTCCCGCAGGGCCGAAGATAATCTGCGTTTGGACCAAGACCGCTTCGCGCATTTGGGTCGAGATAGTACGTGAGATCCTCCCGGAGGGATGCCTTTCTGTAGATGCTTTCTACTTCATATTTTGCAAGGGATACGAATGGCTCATATTGCACACTCAGTAATTCTTCCCATGGTTTTAACGTTGTCTCTCTGAGGCAAGCCCGCGCCTTGGGAAGCCCAACCTGAAAGTCTTCAATGACCGGCGCGTCTAAGGGCGAGGTACCTTTCAAGGCCTGAAGCTTTTGCCACGCCGCCGCCGGACAGCTCGCAGGGATCTTTTGCGAGCAAAAATGGTTGCTCAGGGACACGTCAATTTCTTTGAGATGCGAGCGCTGATAGTTATTTTCAAGCTGTCTGTCTTGATCGAGAACATGCGCAAGCTCGTGTAGCACAGCGAAATCAGACACGCCGCGAAAGACACGAAGCATCTGGACAGTGAAGACGTGGTCGCGGAAGAAATATGCAGCATTATCGGTGAGCCTCCAATCCGTATGCACTTCGCCTGGAAACACCAGACGTACTGATTTTAGGTCGTTTTCCCAGGCAGTACGGAGAGATTCACTGATATCGCTCACTGTGGTAATCCACTGCAGGAGCTCACTCTTGGCCTGGTCAAATGCTTTTTCGACGCGTTTCCACTGAGGCAATCCGACCAAAATTGCTTTATTAATCTCAACGGCTAAGGCTCGTTTTTGATTAAAGTAGAGTATGTTCTCCTCGCGGGTGTGGTTCTTGTTTCGATGATACCCAGGCTGAATGGACTCTAAACGGGACGCCAAGGTCAGGGTAAAGACGGTTTCGTGGATTTCCGCTATTCTCCTGCGGGCGGAAGCACGCTTGAAGCGATCAAAACTCATGTCTTCATAAGCGGGTTCCGAGATAAAATATTTCAGTGCTTTTCGGTAGCCGAGGCGCTTTGCTGCCTTTTTGAAATCGCGCGGAAGTTTTTCAAAAACTTCTAGAAGTCGGCGATAGTACGCGACGTGGAGCTGGCTTGCTCCGGTCTGCGGGTCTTTTGCATCCGTGCGAATAGTGAGCGGCTTTCCATCCTCAGCTAGAATGGTTCTGATTCCATGGTCCGATTTCTGAAGTGTCGTGCACTCTGATTCGAGCCAGGTAAGGCACCTAGGTTTCGTCTCCTGGGCTGTTACGCTTGCGGACATAAAAACGGATAGTGCACTTAGGATAAAGGGGGCGATCATCGTGGTGGTAATATACCTATTTAGTCGTCTATTGCAAGAGTGCTCGGTGTTCGTCAGGCAATGAGAAAATCCTCCATGATTTCAATATCCTAGGGGTGAAAGCGCTCAAGGCTCTGTCCTATGAAACCTCTCAACTCTGTCCCCAAAACTCGGACCCCGGCGAGTCGGGATTTTGACCTTCCTCTGTTGGCATCTCGGCTTATCGCTTCTCGGAAGACGTATAGAGTGGAAGTGTGGGGAGTTTGAAGTGCATGAGCCGATTCCGTAGTAGAAAGTTTTTTGCGCTCGCGCTCGTGATTGTTTTTAAAAGCTCTTTGTCCTATTCGGCACCTTCAACTGATCCCCACTTTGAACATCCGCAGTCTGACTTCAGTCAATCACAGTCCGAGGGGTGTCATTGTTCCAAGGAAACTCGACTTGGACCTTGTGACCCAGCCAAACTCGATGAAGTCGTTGCGAGCGACAGGACCGCTTGGAAGCTCTACCTTTTGGGCATCACTCACCAAGACAATAGAATGTTTGATTCAGATCCTTGGCGTTATCAGCCGGTTTATATAGCTGGGGTCACAGACAGTGATCAAAAATTCCAGATGATCAGTACTGAAGTCTATGCGAAGAAAAAAGTTCTCAGCATAGGCGAAGGTGTATCAGGGCTGCTTCCTTACCTCCAGCGGAAGGGGGCGGATGCGCATGGACTAGATATTTCTTACGGAAAAAAATGGCGTAGAAAAAAGAAGATGCTCGAGCTAGTAAAAGACTCAAACGTGGATCCATCCGCCTATTGGTGCTTTCGTCGCTCCTATCATCCAGGAGACGCCACCAAGAATGACCGATTCTATGCAGCAAACAGTTTTGATCACATCATCGGCAGCGGCACTTTATGCTGCATTGCTCAGGCTGATGAGACTGGACGGTTGCTTGAGGACGCCTTGATCAGTGCATACAGAGCGCTGAAGTCCGGTGGTACAGCCCGATTTTCTGCGGTCCATGACGTTACTCCTGATACTTTTCGTCCTATTCTTCAAAGACTTCAGGCTCGGGCCAAAGCTGATGGGCACCCCCTGACGGTGAATCTATTTCAGATCTATGAGAAATCAGAGGCTCGGCCGTTCTTTTTGCTGACCCTTGAGAAGGGTAAGTAGTTACTCATAGCCCCCAGGGTTGCTTTTGTTCTCCGGTGCTTGGGTGTCGTTGCTCTTTGATGTTCCATCCGCTATCTTCAGCAGCGTCCATGACTGAATCCCTTAAAACTTTCGCCTGCTTTTTTGTGATTCTCTTTGCCCTCACGGCAAATGCAGGTGGGGACTATTGCTCCAAAGTGGTCGTTACGCCTCAGTACCTCTCCGAACTGCGCGACTTAGCGATGAAGCCCAGTCGGATCGATCGTGCGGGGCCAGTCTATGTTCGTAGAGGGGATGAGTTTCGCTTGCCGCACATCCAACCTGAGGCTGCCGGAGATAAGTTGCGCCAAGTTCTCTTGATCCTATTGGATCAGCTTGAAGCGATACGCGATCTGCATGGGGGATTGATCACTACATATACGGGAGCGCAGTCGCCTCAAGGAATCTTTGTGGCCACAGCGGCAAAAGCTCTAGGACTAGACGTTCTGATTGGTTTTGGCGGCAATAGCGTGTCGCAGTCGCTCCAGGAGCATGTCCTCTTACGAAAATGTGCGGATCTGGGTTGTCGCATGGAGGTCTTGAGTAAATCGGGCTACAACACTGTACTTCGGGCTCGGATCCATGAGTTGCTGGAGCGAGAAAAGTTATCCGGAAAAATGATCAAGTGTGGGATGGCGGACTGCGCAGAGGATGTGGGCTCTCCACGACTCTTAGAGGAATTTCTAGATTTGGAAGTGAGATCCATTCCAAGTCAGGTTCAGAATTTGGTCATCCCCGCTGGCACTGGAAACTCGGCGGGTCTTCTGATTCGGAGTTTGATCAGAAATCAACGTAAGTTGAAGCGCGTCATCGTGGTGCAGAATCAGAATCTCAATCACCAATCCACGATCGATCAGATCATCGGTCAGGGTTACCCGTATGAGTATGCGACCTACGGAAATGTGCCTTACCAAAAATGGGTCGATGTGGATATCGCTCTTGATCGGGGCGGTAGGCTTGCGCTGGATGGCAGGGTTGAAGCAAAGGTCTGGGACTGGATGATGAAGAACGTCCTAGTGAATGAAGAGCCTACTTTGTTCTGGAACATTGCGGATACGAGGGGGCTGCGTGACAGAAAGTAGCATTGACTCCAATCTCCTTTCCTACTCCATCCTCTGCAGATGCTTTCTAAATCGGCTCATCACCCAGAGATGGATCAGGGCTTGGGTATAGCGGTAGATAATCCACGGTAGGCTTGGATGAAAGTCGTGGATGGCTGCAATGACGCAATCTTCACTTTCAACACCGTGAAACTGAAGCCGAGCTGATGCATTGTTATTTTTTGAAACGAGGAGTCCGCCTAGAATCCTGTACACCGGACTTTCGCTAGTTTCTGTCTGTTCAGACTCTTTCAAAATCAAAAGTGGATTTGAGAAAAACGGTAAACGAAAGTTCCAGGTCCCATCCCGCGAGATCTCTAGCTGAATCCATGGCTTAAGCAACTGGGGGAGCCACAGGAAGTATTCGTTTGCAACCCAGCGGGCAGATACATCAGCCGGCAAGGGTAGACGCTGAATGGAGCGAACATCAGACTTTCTATTCGCAATCGATTGACGCGCAAGGGTCGTGATCCGAAGTGTTGGAGAGATTTTTTCCAGACACTTCGTCAGTGCAGTGGATAAAGAGTCAATGGGGTGGGGGTAGAGCTTCAATAGGGACTGATCTCTGACGAGCATTTCATAACGCAAACTTTCAACTAATGGACGGACTAGGTTTGCACTTGCCCCAGTAATGACTTGAACCCAAAGTCGGGAAAGCCCAGGACTAAAGTATCGAACAGAGATAAAGCGACGGGAAACTCCCAAGATTTTAGCCGTTAAGCGCATAAGATCCTGATATGTGGTGACCTCGTTGCAGCCGATATCGAAGGTCTTTCCAGAGGTCTCCGTGCGAAGGAGACAAAACTCAATTAGCCCAATGACGTCATTCACGCCAATGCACTGGGTCCTGTTTCTAGTCCAAGAGGGGCAGACCATGATGGGAAGGCGCATCACCAATAGGTAGAGCATCTGAAACGATGATCCATCATCTCCAAGAATCAGGCCGGAGCGCAGAGTGGTCACAGGGACTCCGTGGCTACTCAATGTGCGTTCTGTCTCTAAGCGACTTTTTAAGTGTGCGGAGACCTCTTGCCCCTCGGGCATTAATCCGCCCAGATAAAGCATCCGTGAGACGCCTGCTTCTTTTGCGGCACGCGCAAACTGATTGGCTAGAAGCAGGTCAAGATCTTCAAAAGAGGCTTGGGTGAGCTTCGCAGTAGGGAGCATGGAATGGATGAGATAAATGGCGACATCGACACCGATCAAGGCACTTGTGACTTGTTCTTCCGAATACAGATCGCAGGTGCGCCACTCGATATTTTCCTGATCCTCGAACGCGCTCTTATGACTGCGGGTGAGGGCGATGACTTTGTGATCTTTCCTGAGTCGCTCAAGGAGGCGTTTCCCAATAAATCCTGATGCGCCTGCGATTGCAATTACCATGGGGAGCCTTCAGCCCTCTCTGCAATCGCTTCATCAAAACACTTTTTCACGTCAATCGGCTTTCCGAGTTTTTCAAGACTTGCGTAGAGTGTGATGAGCATAAGCCCCAAAACTATAAATTCCGAGTTCAGTTTGTTTTTGCCCTCGCTCACTGCTTTTAGGATTTCGACAAAGTTTTCTTGAAAGGAGCGGAGATCAAATTGCACTGTGTTTGAGCTTCGATCGCCAAAGTGTTTTTTGAGTGCACCCGCAGCGCCTTCAATGCCTAAGTCTACGAGACATGCATTAAAATCTTGGTCTTGTTCGTTGTAGTGAGCTGCATAGAGACGGCCAATTAAATCTTGAAAGCGCGGACTGACCTCGTAAAAAAAAGGTGCAGGCTTCCAATGCGTCTCATCTGCTGAAAGAGTAACGATCGCGCTTGGACTAAAGTCTAAGATCCAAATCGAAGACTGATAGATTTGCTGAAAATATTTTTTGAGCAAGGCCTCTTCGATAGGAGCTGAAAGCACGCCACAGAGGGATTTTGGCATGCTATTCCACCTGGAGGAGTCGGTGTAGTTTTTACCGATTTTCGACACGATTCGTACGGCATCCATCGGGGAGACTGCGCTCAGGAGTTTTGGGGATAGAAGCTCAGAGAGAGCCGAAAAATTTACTTTTTCTATGAGGAATTTCAGCATTTGTTGCTCCGCGGTTACCTCTATACACTGTGTAAAATAATAAAAAGACGCAAACCCACAATTTGCGAGGAGCATCCAATGATTCAGTATCCACTTCAATTTACGACATCGTCTCAGGCCCCCTCTGGCATTGCTACTCAGTGGCGTACGCGTGTCGGGGACGGCCGTGAAGCCACGTGTGCAATTCCTCCCGAGTTTGAAGGCCCGGGAGGCGGATATTCCCCGGAAGATTTTTATGCTCTTGCGATTGCAAATTGTTTTGTCGCGACCTTTAAAGTGTTCGCAGAAAAATCGAAGATCATTTTCGAATCTCTTGGGGTAGATGGAGTTCTCACAGTCGACAAAAATGAAGCGGGTCACCCGTGGTTGAAGGCGATGTCTCTTCAGATACGATTATCGGTTCCCGGTGGGGACAGAGGTAGGATCGAGCGACTTCTGACCAAGACATCTCAGTCTTGTTTAGTTGCAAACTCGATTAAGACTGATGTCTCGTTTCAGTTCGATTTGAGCGTTTAACGATCCTCGTTTGTCGTCCAATCTCTCCTTTACGGATAACCACCTGATTTTGTATGTTTTAGGCCAATGTTTTTGGTGCAGCGCCGCCTCATCTGGGTTCTATCGCTTTTGTTAGCAGGAGAGGCGCTCGCCAACCGTGTGGACTACATCACTCCCTTGTGTATTGAGATCGCGCAGCACGACACCGCCCGAGATAGCGAGTCTAGCAATCTCGAGACCTTTGAAAGTCTTCTTTTCACCTATGGGCTCAAGTCTGAGGCAGAAGCTCTTCAGTTCTTTACCGATTTTGGAATCAACGAAAGTCTACTGATCAGAAAAGCAGTTCTGAAATCACTCTCAAAGAACGATCTGGCTCCTGGGGAGCAGAAAAAGTTTGTTGTGAATGTTCTCAATGAAGCTGTGAGTATGCTTTTGGATCCAGAAAATACGGAGAATCATCATTTCTCATACAGACTGCATTATATAAGACATTCAAGACTGCTCAGTGCAGTTGAGAACACACCCGAAAATGCGCAGTCGATTCAAACCCTGTTCGTCCTACTCACTGGTCCACTAGAAACTGAAGGGCTCGGGTTACGAGATGGGGACCTCAGCTTACAAAGCATTTCTTCGGATGTTGATCTTTTCCTTGCGTTAACCCCATACGATGCACAGTACATTGGCTTAGCCGCAGTCCACGAAATCGAGTTCTACGATAAGCGGCTTCTAGCTTCGATCTATCCAAGAGCGTCGGCCACCCAGAATCTGCAACAGGCATTTCAACGTTTTTTAGAGAACGACAAACCCCAGTCTACAGAATTATTTCAGAGAAGAGTGGCAGATCTACTTGCTGCATTTCCAAGCGCCAAAAATGCACGTCAGAATCTACAGTCTTTGAAACAAGCGATTGAAGAATTTGACCGGGATGGCATGAAAATTATGCGACTCTGTGGTGATTGGAACATGTTTTTGGGGATCGCTGACATTGCGGACCAAATGTACTTCAGGTTGAAGCATGTTGAGAGCATTGAGTCCCATATCATGCCTGATTCTGAACTTGAGAAACTCATTCAGCTTCGCGAAAAGCAGAGGAGGAGCCTGCAGAAGGTCCAGAAATTACTTCGACGCGACGATTTAGAATCACGGGAAAAAATCATTTCATTAACAGAAGAACTGATAGATCAACTCCCGATAGCAGGCCGTTGATTCTTCATATCGGAAGCTCAACGTGAATGCCGAACTCAAATGGTGAGCAGTGATCGCCATGGCCGGCTGGATAACCCATAACCATCGGGATACCGCTTGATTGGGAAAATTGTTCCAGAACGACTTGCAGGGCTTTCTTTTCCGGCAAAACGCGACGGAGGGGTTTCAACAAGTCCTGTGGGGGAGCTTTCAATATTTCGGGATCAGATTGTTTGCTCAAGCTTCGAAGCACCATCGGTGTGCCATCTTTGCAATCTGTAAAATCTCCGAGCAAGATCGCTGATAATCTTGAACAGATTCCAGATTGCATCAGCTGCTCGAGCATGCGCAAAATGCGAGCGGGTGGCTCTCCGATGTCCTCTAGAAAGAGCACGGAACCTTTTGGGTAAGAAGGTTGATACGGGGTTCCTGCAATCGAGGCAAGCACAGCTAGGTTTCCACCAAACATTGGGCCTTTGATTTTCTTTTTTGGTTTCTTCGAAATCCAACGGGGGCGAAACTTTGCAGGCTTTATCGGTTTTTCCAAGTCCAAGGCGTCGTATAAGGATTCAAGATCTGCTTCGGGCAGGATCGAAAACTTTCTCTGACTGGGCATCGGCCCATGGATTGCTCTCCAGCCCCACTGAAGGTTTGCGACATGAAGCAAAGAAGTGATGTCGCTAAATCCGATGATGATTTTTTTTACCCGTTGTAATTTCTGAAAAGAGAGCAGTGGGAGAATTGAACTTGCACCATAACCACCACGCCCGCACCAAAGCACATCGATCATAGGATCGAGCGCAAATTGCATAAATGCATCTGCGCGCTCTTTTGCAGATCCTGCGAATGCAAAGTCTTCCAGAGAACACTGCTCATGCACGTCGACCGTGTGACCATGGGCTTCTAAGAGATCAACACCTATTTTGAGTTCAACCTTAGGGATGATGGAGGATGGGGCAAGAATTCCAATGTTAGCCATGTACGATTTCTTTCTTAAGTATTGCGAGTGATTTCGGATCCCGCACGCTCACCCAGAGGGGCGAAAAGTCCTTAGTTCCTAGGAATTCAGAAAGTTCGGCTAAAGCCTCACGTTTTCGTAAAGCACGCTGAGATTGGTTTTTGAGTTGGTCATATTTCGTGAACACCAAAAGGACATTTATCTTTTGATCGAGTAGAAACTGCAGTGCATCCAAATCAAGCGCCGTGGGCCCCGCTTTTGAGTCGAGCAGAAGGAGAACTCTCTTTAAGTTTTTATCCGCTTGGATGTACGCCTGAATCAGTTTGCCCCACTCTTCACGTTCGTCGTGCGAGCGTTTCGCAAAACCATAGCCAGGAAGATCCACCAAAATGGATTTCCCCTCGGGCCAATCAAAAAAGTGGATTGCACGTGTGCGTCCTGGCGTGCTCGATACCCGCGCTGACATTTCTCCGGTGAGTTTATTGAGCAACGAGCTTTTGCCGACATTTGATCTTCCCACCATGGCGATGCGGGGGGCGATGTGTCCCGCAAGGCTTTCACCCCGGATGAGTGTAGGGAGTTGCCTCTGGTCTGCGAGTGTTGTGATGAAACGTGTAGCCACTTCCCAACAGAGTGCTGCGTTTTAACCCATTTTTGAAGCGGCATAGCACTTGCGATGCAAATGGTCTGAAACAAGGAGTAAACAACCGTATGAAAGCACTACAAATTCGATTTCAGGATCCAAGTGGGGATGAGCGTCTGGTGTCGCTCTTGGATGCAACGCGTCTGAGTGAGCAGTTTCGAGATGTGCGGGTGCCTACACAGGCACTCAAAGTCACAAAAGATGGGAATCTAAATGCATGGGTCGCCGAGGTCTCTGACCAGCAAATGCCTATTCGAATATCGGATCAAAGCATCTATAGAATGCTAATTGTTCCGGGACTGCAGTTTTCAATGGGTGATACCAAAGTCCAGATTTTAAATCAGCTGCAGTCAGACATGATCGGCCTGCCTGCGATCCCTCGCGGGCTTCAGGAATGGAAAACGTGCACCCCAGAGGGTCTGGCGCTGCTTCGGGCCTTGGCAAATGCCGCTCGTACGAACTTAAGTGTTTATTTAGAGGGTGAAACCGGAACAGGAAAAGAAATCTTAGCTCATTTGGTCCATGGCTGGTCAGGGCGCAGCTCAGGTCCCTTTGTCGCCATCAATTGCGCAGCACTCCCGCTCGGAGTGGCAGAAAGCGAGCTTTTTGGCCATGTGAAAGGTGCATTCACAGGTGCGCACAGGGATCGTGCCGGCGCATTGCTTCAAGCGCACGGTGGGACATTGTTCTTAGATGAGATCGGAGATTTACCGCTCGAATTACAGTCAAAATTGCTGCGATTTTTGGAATGCGGCGAAATACGCCCCGTAGGCTCAGACCGAATTTTGAAGTCGCAGGTCAGAGTAGTATGCGCGACCCACAAGCCCCTGACAGAAATGGTGCAGGCCCAGACCTTTCGCCAAGACCTCTACTACCGACTGGCCTCGGTTCCTCTCAAGGTTCACCCACTTCGGGAGCGACCTCAGGACATTGAGTTGCTGGCCAATACGTTCGCCGATGAGCTTGGGCACACCTTGAGCCAGGAGGTGCTTCGAATGTTTGGTGCGAAGGTCTGGAATGGAAATGCCCGGGAGTTAAAGCATGCAATCGAGCGCGCGAGTGGATGTGCCGGTGGCCCGGGCAATGCAATGCTTACGACCGATCACTTCTCATTTTTAGGGGAAACGGTGGACTCCATCGCGGATTCGCCCCTCGCGCTGCTCAGACTTTCCGATATGGAGCGAGTGATGCTGATCAAAGCCTTGAAGAGGACCAATGGGAACCGAGCGAATGCGGCTAAATTGCTTGGGGTAGCTAGGAGCACTCTGTTTGAGATGCTCAAACGTCATTCCGTGAAGATGAAGCCCGTGAGTTTATTCGATCATTAGATTGGTGACATAGACGTCAAGCACATGGCCAGGGAGGGCCATTCCAGACAGGCGGTCCGCAAGCACCCGCCTCACACGCTCTTTGGATTTTGGATCTAAGAGGTCGTGTTTGTTGAGGTTCGACAGAAGTGGCAGAATCCGGTCCCGGGCATCGGGAAGGCGGCCTTTTAATGCATTTTCTGTCGCAACGGAATCCACAATCGCAGACAGATCTACCCTGAGCTCTCCTTCATCTGCTGGTTGTTCGTCAGGCTTTAAGAAAACATGGAATTCCCCTAAGGGGACTGCTATCCCGGCTTTTGTGCCCTCGGGCGTGACCGCAAGTTCGGTTAAAGATTTTGGCTGACTGACCCGCTTTAAGATGACCCCGCCGAGCAAAATGAGGGTGAGGAATGCGATAAACGAAGATGCTAGCGCAAGCCAAGTTCCGACCCGGGAAGGGCGGTCCTTGGAAGTGAGAAGTTCGCTGAGTTTAGGTTTTTTTTCTACCTGTTCCACAAGCCTGAGAGTGTACCAGATCATACGGGTCCTTATGGTAAGATCAGAAATCCATGGAGATCCTTTTTGAGTTTGAAAAGCCGATCGTGAGCTTAGAGAAGAAGCTGACCGAATTGCGTGAACTTTCGAGGTCCGGGCAGGTCGATTTTGCTGAGGAAATAGGGCTACTTGAGAAAAAGTTGAAGAAAATCGTCGAGGAGACATATGCAAAGTTAAGTTCCTGGCAAAGGGTTCAGCTCTCTAGGCACCCGGGCCGGCTCTACACACTCGATTATTTCGAAGCGATGTTTCCGGACTTTATTGAGCTCCATGGCGATCGCACCTACAGCGACGACGCTGCACTGGTTGTAGGCACGGCTTTTTGGCCTCCGCCGCAGGTTTCGGCAAGCAAAGAGGGTCGTATTCCAATTTTAGTTATGGGTCACCAAAAGGGACGAGGCACCAAGCAAAAAGTAGAGCGCAACTTTGGCATGGCTAGACCCGAGGGTTATCGAAAAGCGATGCGGGCTTTTGATTTGGCTGAGCGCTTTCGGCTTCCTATTTTGACTTTTATCGATACTCCTGGGGCGTATCCGGGGATGGATGCTGAGGAGCGAGGACAATCTCAAGCGATCGCTGAGAGCATCCGCAAGATGTTTGAACTGACAGTGCCTATCGGTGTCGTCGTCATCGGAGAGGGTGGTTCCGGTGGGGCGCTTGCGATTGGAGTGGGTAACTTTGTACTGATGCAGGAGTATTCGACCTACTCAGTCATCAGCCCAGAAAGCTGTGCTTCAATTTTATGGAGCGACTCAAGCCTAGCAGAGCGCGCTGCAGAACGGCTTAAGATGACTTCTGCCGATTTGGCTCAGATGAAGCTTGTCGATGAAGTATTGCCCGAACCCTTTGGCGGCTGTCACCGAGCTCCGGAACGAGCAATTTTCGAGCTCGCTCACGGGATTGAACGACATTTGAAGCCTCTGATTGAGCAAGATTTCACCGATCCTCGGGGTGCCGCAAGCCTAGCGATTAAGTCAGCGAGATTTGAAAAATTTAGAAATCTAGGCAGCTTCGCCATGGATCTTGGGACGATAGAATGAAGCGCGGACTTGTCATTGTCTCCGCACCCTCCGGTACTGGAAAGAGCACCCTTTGCGGACGCTTACTTCGGGATCTTCCAGATGCAATCCGTCTTTCCGTTTCAACAACATCCCGAGCCCCGAGGGGGCAGGAAAAACATGGGGTCGAGTATTTTTTTGTCAGCCCTGATGAGTTTAAGAACAAGATTGCGAAGGACCAGTTTGCAGAGTGGGCGCTCGTTCACGGGAATTATTACGGCACATCCAAAGAGACATTGGAGTCTTTCTGGCGCTCTGGCTTTCATGTCTTGCTCGACATTGATGTTCAGGGGGCAATGAATCTAAAAGCGCTCTACGGTGAGCGATCGCTTCTCATATTTCTTGAGCCGCCGTCGATTGAGGAACTTGAACGAAGACTCCGAGCCAGGGCAACTGATCCGGAAGAAGTGATTCAGAAGCGCATGAAGAACGCCCTTCAAGAACTAGCGATGAAGAACTCATTTGATGCAGTCATCGTGAACGATGATTTGGATCAAGCGTATCTCAGGCTAAAAAAAGTAGTTTTTGAGTTTTCAGAGCAAATTGCGGCGGGTCAATGGCGTCGGTGACTAACGCAACTTTGGAGTCCATCAAAAAGACCATCAAGGGCTACTTTGCAGAAGCAGATCTCACTCTCATTGACCGCGCGTATAGTTTTGCTGAGACGGCCCATGCAAGCCAAATGAGGTCGAGCGGTGATCCCTACATCATTCATCCCACTGAGGTTGCCCAAATCCTTGCGGATCTGCGTTTAGATCTTGCCAGTATTTGCGCTGCATTTTTGCACGACACAGTTGAGGATACGGAAGTAACCATCGCTGGGGTCAGAGCAGAATTTGGGGAAGATGTAGCCGAGCTTGTAGATGGCGTCACCAAGCTTTCAAAGATTACTTTTCGAACCACCGAAGAAAAGCAGGCTGAAAACTTTAGGAAAATGATCATTGCGATGTCAAAGGACATCCGAGTGATTTTGGTGAAGCTCGCGGATCGATTGAGCAACATGCGTTCCTTGCAATACCTTGCGCCGGTTAAACAAAAGAGGATCGCGCAAGAGACCCTCGATATTTATGCGCCGATTGCAAATCGTTTGGGGATGAGCAAACTCAAGATCGAACTTGAGGACCTTTGTTTACGGTACCTGCATCCAGACGTTTATTATCGCCTAGCAGAGTTGGTTCAGAAGAGTAAGGCCGAACGGGAGCATTTCACCGAAGAGGTGTGTCGCATAATCGAAGAGAATCTCAGAGAGTATGAGGTCATTGCCCAAGTGTCGGGCCGGGCAAAGCACTTTTACTCGATGTACAAAAAGATGGAGCGACGGCAAGTCGACTATCACGAACTTCATGACTTGATTGCATTCCGTATCGTCGTCGACAACATCACTGAGTGTTACAAAGCGCTTGGCGTGATTCACTCTGTATTTAAGCCAATACCAGGGCGATTTAAGGACTACATCGCCATGCCTAAGGCGAACAACTACCAGTCGCTACACACGATGGTGATTAGTCCAAGCGGTGAACGGGTTGAGATTCAGATCCGCACGCAAGAGATGCATCAAGTTGCTGAAAAGGGGATTGCAGCTCATTGGAAGTATAAGGAAGGTCGTTTTGAGCTTCGCGATCATGAGAACGTTCAGTGGGTCACCCGACTTCTTGAATGGCAGAAGGATCTTTCTGATCCAAATGAGTTCCTAGAGACAGTCAAGATTGACCTCTTTAGTGACGATGTTTTTGTTTTCACTCCCAAGGGTGAGGTGAAGCAGCTGCCGTACGGGTCCACGCCGCTTGACTTTGCTTACGCTGTGCATACAGACGTCGGGCACCGGTGCACAGGCGTTAGGATTAATGATCGCATTGCAACTCTTAGGCAACGTTTGAAGTCAGGCGACGTGATTGAAGTGCTGACTGGGCCTGTGATGAATCCATCCAAGGATTGGCTCAAGTTTGTTCATAGCTCGAGGGCAAAAGCTAAGATTAGGGCCTTCATCAAGGTGCAAGAGAGGGAGTCGGCTAAACTTGAGGGAAGAGAGCTATTAGAGAAAGCGCTTCGGACTCGGGGCTGGTCCTTGGCCCGCTTAGAGAAGTCGGAACACCTCAGCAAAATGCTGCAAGAGACTAAGGGGAAGACCTTAGAAGAAGTTTTCATTTCTATTGGGTATGGTCGCTTTCCCCTTGAAGATGTACTCGATCGCGTCTTTCCAAAGGCTGAGCTTGAGGAAAAACGCAAGGAGCTTGAGAACGAGAGCCTGCTTAAGCGGATGATTCGCACGGCCACAAAAAGGTCTGAAACCAGGAACGCAATTATCGTTGAAGGCCTAGATGACATGTTGGTGCGTTTTGGAAGGTGCTGTAACCCTGTCCCTGGGGAAAGCATTGTCGGATTTATCACTCGAGGACGTGGAGTCACGATTCATAAGTCGAACTGTACTCGTGCCATCGATATTGATTCGGAACGAAAAGTCGATGTGAAGTGGAGTGCTAAGGCACCTGGCGCACTCAAGAGAATTGTCCGGCTAAAGGTTTTTTCAACTGATGGCACAGGGCTGCTTGCGTCGCTATCGCAGACGATCAGCGGTTGTGGTGTGAATATCGCCTCTGCCAATGTTCGAACGACGAAGGACAGGAAAGCACTCTTCCAATTTGATGTTGAGGTTGGAAATATGGAGCAACTCGACCGTGTTCTTAGTGCTCTTGAATCCCGTCCAAATGTAATCTCGGTTGAACGCGGAGGATCCTAAACCCCGTGGAACGTCTCAGCTCCAGAGTGCAGAAGGCCATGGGACGTGTCCGTCTAGATGACTTCCTCCTGGAGTGGCTAGCTCGTGCTTTGCCACCGCCAGTGAACAAGCGCACCATTCGTAAGTTGATTGTGGGGGGCGCAGTTTATGTCAACAGAACTCGCGCTAGGTCCGGTACAGTTTCACTGTATCCAGGAGCGATTGTTGAAATTTTTTACGAAAGTACTCAGGTTAAGACCGATGCTGCAGTGGAAGTGCGGAAAGCTGCTGAAACTAGAGCTGCTATGCGCGCCTCTTGGATCATCTATGAAGACGACGACCTGATCGCAATCAATAAACCGCCTGGCATACCGAGCCAGCCCACCGTAGATCCGCTTCGTGCGAATGCCTTTGATTTGTGTAAAACATTCTTGAAGCAGAGGTCAGGCTCAGAGAAAGAGGTGTATCTCGGTCAGCACCACAGACTAGATCGTGATACTTCCGGAGTTTTACTCTTTACCAAACGTGAGAGTGCTAACCCATCGATTGCCCATTCTTTTCAAGACAGACGAGCTCAGAAGAGCTACCAGGCACTGGTTGTTAATTTAAGTGTTCCGCGTGAGGTGAACGAGGAGTTCTCAGTGCATGGCTATATGGACCGAGTGTCTGGGAAAAGTGAAATCGCGAAGATGGGTATCGTAAAATCTGGGGGCGACTTCTCTGAGACTCACTTTCGTGTGATCGAATCGTTTCGGCGGGGGATGTTATGGGTTCACGCGTCGCCAAAAACGGGAAGGACCCACCAAATCCGGGTTCATCTGGCACACTTGAAGATGCCTATCCTGGGAGATTCCCTCTATTTTCCGGCCGATACTTTCCCTATGGTGAAGGTACCAAGACTGATGTTGCATGCTGCCTCTCTCGGCATAGATCAGCCGAAAACAGGGAAGGCATTATTGATTGAGGCGCCAGTACCCGCAGACTTTATGGCCGTGCTTGAGAGTATGCAATGAGCGCTGCCTCCTTCCGTATCTATATTCAGGGGTATATTAGACGATTTTCAGCACCCGTTCTGATTGGAGCTTGCGCGATCGTAGTTGTTGACTGTGCAGAACTTGCATTGCCTCTCATTCTCAAAAACTTCTTAGATGACCTAGAAGATGGTGTGCAGGGGCGTACGTTGAATCAAATCTTGCTCGGCCTATGCATTGTTGTCGTGCTCCAGACCATGTGCAGGTTTTTATGGCGCTATTTTATGGTGCGTTCTTCGACACTCGAGGCTGCACACCTGAGGCGTGAGTTTTCAAAAAAGATATTTAGAAAACCAATTGCAAGTTTAGGTAGGAGCCGTGTTGGGGCTTTGATGGGGCTTGTGACTGAGGATGTTGAGGCAGTCAGAATGTTTTTAGGTCCAGGACTGGTGTCATGGATTGATGCCTTCTTCTTTTTGCTGACAATCCCGGTTCTTTTCTTATGGCTGGACTGGCGGATCGCGCTCACTGTGCTTTTGCCCATGTTCAGTATCCCCGTCATTTTTGCAAAGAATCAAAAGAAAGTTTTTAGCTTGTCTCAGGATGTGCAGAAACGCTTAGGAGAAGTATCGGAATACATCCGTGAATCTGTATCCACTCTCAGGCTTGCCCGTACTTTTGTTGCCGAAAGTGGGTTCATCGATCGATTTACGAAGAAGAGTGCGCTACTCACGGAGAGTCAGCGCAACCTTGCTCGGGTGCAGACTTCCTTGACACCTGCGGTCGAGGTTGTTGTGGTTGTATCCACACTACTCTTAGTGTGTTGGCTTCCATTTGTAGGTTTAGGGGTCGTCGTTGCGTTTCAGCGCTATCTTCAGCGGCTTGTTTGGCCACTTTCCGCTTCAGTGATGGGCTTCTTTTTGTTTCAGCGCGGGGCTGGCAGTGACGAACGACTGACCAGTTTTTTCTCCAGTGAAGAAACAGAAAGTCTACCCCTTAAGGCGACAACCCATAAGCCATTGTCTCCAATTGGACTGCAAGAGCCCGCAATTGAAGTCCGACATCTCTCCTTTCGGTATACGGAACAAAGCGCTTGGGTGCTTCAAGATGTTTCATTTGATCTCATGAACGGCGAGATGTTGGGCATACGGGCGCCAGTTGGGAGAGGTAAATCCACTCTTTTGTCCCTGATCTTAGGTTTCTATCCAGTCGAGCGTGGAATGCTTCGTGTCCTAGGCAAGGATATTCAGGATTGGGATCTTGAGGAGCTCAGGCAGCGTGTGTCCTCCGTTTTTCAGGAGCCCTATTTCTTCCGTGAATCGATTGCCCACAACCTAGACCCCACGGGTCAGGGGCTCTACGCTGATGCAGCAGAATTCGCTCAAGTCTCAGAATTGGTGCAGGCCAGAAGTGAGGAGGATTTGAGCGAACGGGGGGCACTGTCGGGAGGTCAGCGTCAGCGTTTAGCGATCGCTCGGGCTTTAGTGAGGGCGGGTGAAGTTTACCTTTGGGATGACCCTCTTGCTTCTGTAGATGCTTTGACTGCTGAGAACGTGCTGAAATCCATTCGTCTTCGAAATCAGGAACGGAAAGTTGCAATGCTTTATGCCTCCCACCTTGAGGCACATCTCAAGTTTTGCGACCGGGTGATTCATGTTGCATAGTCTACAGCTGATATTGAAACGCGCGGTCTACCATCCCCTTGCGTGTTTTCGCGCTGCGATTGCACTTGCCTGCCTCGCTCTTTCTACGTCGGTCAGTCCTCGATTTTTAGCGCAAGTGATTGATGCCGTCTCAAGGTCAGAATGGAGTAGTCAGGCCATCTATTATCTCTTTCTGTACGCGGGAGCCGAGATTTTCAGAGTTATTTCACTTTTTGTGGTTTCGCGGACACTGTCTGGACTCGGATTGATGGTCATGGAGCGGCTGCGTTCTGACGTGTTTTCTCATCTCTATCAAGTCGATCTTAGGACTATGGAGGCTCTCTCCCCAGGGAGTGTCATGACGAGGGCAATGTTTGATGTGAATGCCATGGTTGATTTCTTCCAAAGTGGCGTTCTCTTCACGCTCGGGAATATTGTGACACTCATGGCGACTTGGATCGGATTTTTTGGACTGGCTCCGGAAATGGCGAGCCGTGCCTTCTTGGTTTTTCTTCCCCTCTGTTTGGGTGCGCTGTTCCTGGGGCACAAGATTCGGCAGGCCCAAGATCAATCCCGTGAACAGTTGGCCACCGCAAATAGTAGGATCGCTGACTATATTCTTGGGATGAAGACCCTGCGCGCTTTAGCCCAGAAAGGGCTGAGGTACCATCGTTTGGATCAGGTAGTGACGGAGTACGGACGCATGCAGTTTAAGGTGACGCGCCAGTACGCACTTTTGCATCCCATGATCTCTTTGGGTGTCGGGCTCATGATGATTCTCTGGGTGCGTCGTAGCGGTAGCCTCGGACTTTCTTCGACGCTCAGTTTAGGGGCCGTGACAGCGGGTATTGCCTACGTGCAGTTGATGGTAGGGCCATTGACCGAACTTGCAGATCGATGGAACTTTTTTGTGAACGGCACGGTGGCTATGGCACGGGTGCAATTCCTTCTTGATTTGCCAAGGGAGAGAGACGGTACGGAGGAGGCTCCGACATTTGAAAATCTTGCGCTTGATTGCGTTTCTTATGGATATGAGGGGGAAAGACGAATCCTTAGAAACTTTTCTCTCAAAGTAACAAAGGGTGAATGGGTCGGTCTTCACGGGCCGAGTGGTGTTGGAAAGAGTACGGTCTTGCAGCTAATCTCTGGTTTTGAGCACCCAACGACGGGTCGTGTTTTGTGGAATGGCACGGACTTGAAGCGTTTCAAGCGGACGAGTCTTCGAAAGCAGATGGGTTGGGTGGAGCAGTTTCCTATTCTTCTGTCAGGCACCATCGAGGACAACTTAACATTTTATGGTGCTCTCAGCGTGAATTGGAAGGAATGGGAAGACCGATTGTCTCCTTTTCCTGTCGCACACGGATTAATATCTCTTCGCCATCTTCGTATTGGTGAAGGAGGTGAAAATATCTCCATGGGTCAACGCCAAATTGTAGCAGTGCTTCGTGCAATTCTCAGTCGTCCAAGGATATTGATTCTGGATGAGGCCACCGCTTTCTTTGATGCGGCGGTAGAAAGTGAAGTCCTTGGGATTGTGGAGAAAGAGATGGCTGGGCTCACCGTGATTCAGATCGCACATCGATCTACAGTCTTAAGTCGCATGGATCGTTTAGTCCAGATGACACCCGTTGAAAGAAGCGAGCGCACTTCATGAGTGAGATCTCTATTGAGCAGGTGAATTGGGAATGGGTTCAGGGTCTAGAGCCAAGAGCCTATTGTCTAGTTGGAAAAGGATTCATTCGAGAGGAGCTGAAGTCTGAATGTTTTTCTCGCGATATTACGCTCGGGCCAGACAGCATACAGTCATTGGTCGATCTCGCAGGCAGTCTTCTCCCAACAAAGAAGACTGTGGTCACATCGTTGGGAAGAATTGCTCTTTTAGAAGAATATTTAAGAAATCGATCGTTTCGAGAGCGTTTTCCTGAGCTCTGCGTATCGCGGGACCGCAGTCGTTATGCCACTCGTCTTGATCGAGAACTTCAGCGCGGACGTGGTCTCTATGTTCGATCTTTGGAAGCGGTCCTTCATCACGAACTTTTAAATACAGCCCTTGGCCCAGATGCGCGGCGCACTGAATACTTTATTCTGGCCGGCCTTTTAGAGAGTCGGTTGCAGGAGCTTGATGTCAGAGATGAGATCATGATCCTGCGGGAGGCGGTAGCGGGACTTGAGGAGGGTACTCTCAATTCTGCGCTTCTGCCCGAGAAGATATTTTGGTTTCATGCGGGCGAAACGACACCTCTTGAGGATGCGTTCTTGGAGCATTTGAAGCGATCTTGTGACTTCATTTCCGTGAAACGTTCAAACGCAGAACCGATGACCTTTAACCGCAGGCAGTGCCATACGATCGAGGACGCCATTTCTTTTGCTCTCGATCAAGTGTCTACCGAGTCTGCTGTCCTGGTCATTGAGGATAAGCCAGAGGTACGCAGAGCAGTTCGTCGTGCACTCAGAAGCCGTGATTTAATACCAGCTGATCCGAGAAATCCAATGGCACTTCTTGAATCCGAATCCTTGAAACAGTCGCTTGGCAAAGCAGAGGGGTTTCCAACAGGACGCGTGACGCTCAGGGAGGTGGCTGCCTGGGTGGCAGCGCAGGTGGAGTTGAGTCCTATGCATAGTGCTGTTCGGCTTTGGGAAAACGAAACTGATGCTGTAGGGCTTGCTGATCGACGTCTGCCGAGCGCTTATTGGATTCGTGGTTTACGTGAGTCGGTTAGAACGCTTAAGCCGCCGCCGGATCGATTGCGCCCTGAGTCGAGTCTCCTTGTACTCCGATATGATCAAGTGCCTGCGCTTAGGATTACATCGGAATCGACGATTCATCTGTTGGGTGTTAGTGAAAGCTGGTTTGAAAATGTATCTTCTTCTTGGCAGTGGTATTCCGACGCAGAGTGCTCAGTTCTTCTCAAGGACTATCCTGTTTTTGATTCGAAACAAGCTGAAAAACTACAAAAAGAATTCGTCTTAAGTTGGCTTAAGGTTGGTGCCAATGTCGTCGCTTGGGAGCCGAAAATTGGGTTAGATGGAAAAGAGTTGTCTGAGCTCAGCTTAGAATGGAAGCGCCTTTTGGATAGTATTGAAGTGCCTACCCCTCAGAACTTCGGTGCTCATCCCTTTTGGAAAGCAGCTCTCGTCAAACTGCCGCAGTCGAAAGAAAGAGGGATCACGCGCCCTGTGGTGGATCTCTTAGACCTGACAAGCCCGCAGGCAATCAGTTTGCTCGATGATTACACCAAATGTCCGTTTCTCGCCTATGCATCTAGGATTCTTAAACTGCGGGACCTTGCGGACGAAGATCCAGAGATCGCCGGAAATTTATGGGGTGATGTATTACATCACGCAATTTTTCTCATGACAGCAAAAGATCAAACTCCCGAAGCCGCGCTGGATACAGCGTGGGAGTTAGCAGTTTCGGAGAAAGCGGTTGTTGCTCCGCGGATGGAGCGAGCAGCACGTGCGCGTGCACTGATTCTTTTGAAAGAATTTCTGATCGATGAGTCTGCTTACCGAAAGTCATCCCAAGCAACTCCTGAGTCTTTTGAAGCCGACTTAGAGATCTCATTGGGTCAGATGCAGTTTCGCGGCCGAGCGGACCGAGTTGATCGTCATCCGGATGGATACATTGTCCTCGACTATAAAACCTCAAAGACAGGTGCGCCTGGCGGTCTAGAGCTGTTCTCCAAAGGGATTGGGGCCCAGCTTGCGATCTATGCCCTCGCGGTTAAGGAGCGCACGAAAGCGGAGGTGGTCGGTGCACTTTATGTCCTATTGAACGCACCCTTCACGCGCAAAAAGGGCTTTATTTTTAAGGCCCATCCCATTCTTAAGCTTGGAGGTGGGATCAATTTTAGTCGCGTGAACGAAGAGCCTGATGTCGTTTGGGGCCGCGCTCGGGGGCTTCTCGAGGCAAATGTCAATAGAATGACGGAAGGGTGGTTTGGGGCGGTCCCTGCGTCTGAAAAGAACTGTGTCCATTGCCGAATGCGCTTAAGTTGTGGCGAAGGGCGACGAAGTCTAGACTCAGAAGAGGGAGATGCCCCTGATTGAAATCCATTCGTGCCCGCCTACTACTCGCGCTAGCCATACTGATATCTGTTTCTGTATTTGGTGCGCTCGCGAGTGTGGTTTGGACACGCACTTTAAGGCAGCAGCTTTCGTGGATCGATGAACTCTCATTGCCCCTTGGAAAAGAGCTCACCCAGCTTTCAACAAATCTTGAACTTCTCAATAGGGAAGTCGAACGAGTTTTCGCAGTCTCATCCTGGGGGGATGAAAACTTTAGGATGAGGAAGCTGCCCGAGTTTGCTTTTAATCTCGTTGAGGCTGACCTCACTCGCCTCGAGCAAAGTGATGGGACCGATCGTTTCAGGTGGAATACTTTCTTTTCTGAAGCTCGTCTTCGTTATGTTCAGGTCAAGGTGCAAATCCAGGCCATTGCCAACTTTTTAAATCGTCGTGACTTTGATGCCGCCGCCAGCGCATACCCAAAGCTAGACTCTGACTTCAAGGGATTGTTAGGGTTTGCTGAGTCAGGACGTAAGCGACTGGATACCCAGACCAAAGATGCGCTTTTGTTAGCACCCCGACAGATTGCAACACTTGAACTGTCGATGAAGGTCTTACTGGCCGTGATTGTAGTGGTTTCATTGCTTGTGCTTTGGCTCGGCGAAAAAACCATTGAGCCGCTCCGGGTACTGCGACGTGGGGTGCGAAGTTTGATCTCTTGGAATTTAGACCTAAGGGACCGCGCATCGCTTGAGACATTGTCGCTTCGTGCAGGTGATGAGGCAGGTGAGCTTGCTAAAGATTTTCTCGAAGTGTTGACCGCTCTCTCAGAACAGGAGCGAACACTTGAGTTTCAGAATATTCGGTTAGAGGAACAAAATCGTCTGATTGTGCGAGTGCATGAGAACGAGCGATGGGCCCAGCTCGGGCGTATGTCCGCACAAGTTGCACACGATGTGGGCAATCCACTTCATTCGATTGGACTTGAAGCTGAACTAGCCCTCCAGTCGTTAGACTCAGAACGCACAGATATTCATGGAGCACGTCAGAGTTTAAGGTCGATTTTAGATTCATCAGAACGCCTCAAAGAACTTGTGAAGCATTATCTAGGTATGTCTCGGGCAAGCGTCTCGACCGCGGGACTCTTTGATCCGATTCAGTGCATTGAGAGTGTGATTGCGACGTTTTCAAACGCGATCCAGGCGAGTCAGGTTCGCTTAGATTGGACGATAGCGAAAGAAACACGAGCTATTCGGATTAGAGGGGATGAGAAGCATTTTGAACAAGCCTTAGCCAATCTTGTTGCCAATGCGATTGCGGCAGCAGGTGACGCGGAAAATAAAACTAAATCCGGGTTCGTACAAGTTTCATTGTCACGAGCAGGGGCTGACCAAATTTCAGTTCAGGTGGAGGACTCAGGCAAGGGTGTTCCTTCTGCGATGCGAGAGAAGATATTTGAGCCTTTTATAACTACAAAAGCGCAAGGTACCGGGCTAGGCCTTTCTTTTGTGAAGCAGGTTGTTCAGTCGATGAACGGTTCCATTCATGTTTCTGAAAGTCGATTAGGCGGCGCTTGTTTTTGTTGGATATTGCAAGAGGAGGTAGTTCTGAATGACGCTTTCAGTATTGATCGTGGATGATGATCCTCAAGGCTTAGAGGCGACTCGGAAGATTCTAGAACGATCTGGATATGCTGTGACTTCCGCTACCAGCGGACGTGAGGCCCTCGTGGTAGTAGCGAAGCTTGGAGTTGACTTAGTAGTGACTGACTTGCGTATGCCTGAAATGAACGGTCTTGATCTTGTGCGGGAACTCAAGAAGTCCTATCCGGAACTCCCGTTTTTAGTCATGACCGCATTTGGGCGCGTTGATGAGGCAGTGTGGTTGATGAAGGTGGGCGCGGTAGATTTCTTAGAAAAGCCTTTTTCAAAAGATCAGCTGCTTGATGCGATCAAAAAGGTACAGAAGAGCCTTCCTCCTAAAAATCTTGGACAGTACTGGTTGGGTGCATCGATAGCTGCAAAGAGGCTCGATACCGAGGTTTCTCAGGTCTCGCGTTCGGACGCGACGGTATTGCTTCAAGGTGAAAGTGGCACTGGAAAAGATGTGATCGCTAAAGAGATTCACCGTCGGTCGCTTAGGGCCGCTGCCCCTTTTGTAGCGATCAATTGTGCAGCGATTCCTGAATCCTTATTGGAGGCTGAATTATTTGGCGTCGAAAAAGGCGCTTATACCGGGGCCACTGCACGTCCTGGTCTCTTTGAGAGCGCAAACGGAGGAAGCCTTTTTTTGGATGAAATTGCTGAGCTTCCTTTGGGACTGCAGCCAAAAATTTTAAGGGCTCTTGAGGATCGTCGTGCTAGACGTTTAGGTTCGAATGCCGAATATTCCTTTGATGTACGGGTTCTAGCAGCAACGAATCGTAGCTTAAAGGATATGGTTCGTGACCAAAGTTTTCGATCTGATCTCTATTTTCGTCTGGATGTTCTTGGCATTGTCCTTCCTTCCGTCCGAGATCGACGTGAGGATCTATTGCCCTTTGTGAAAGATTACCTGATGCAGCGTTTTGGAAACGATCAAGTCCGCGATCTGACCGACGACGTGGAGCGTGCCTTATTGAACTATGACTGGCCCGGGAACTGGCGAGAGGTGAAGAATGCGGTGGAGCGCGCATTAGCACTCAGTATGAGTGGAGAAATTCAGGTGGATCATCTACCGCAAGCAACTCGGATCCCGGATGCTGTAATTGATTCTGTAAAGATCCCGGTGGGGTCATCACTCCGTGCGGCAGAGTCTATTCTATTTGAAGAAGCGCTTGCGCGGGCTGACGGTGACCGGGCGAAGGCCGCCCAGTTTCTTGGAATTCATGAACGCACGATTTACCGGTGGCTTAAGCAGAAGTCTCAGTCAAACGAATGGTCGAACGAACCGAACGGCTTGGATCAACCGGATCAATTCTAAAGTCAACTTTTAGCTCTGGATTTAATCCGTAGATGAATCCACGGACCCATTCTTGATGAAGCATCTGCAGTCGATTCGCCTGCATAAAGGGTGTGACCTCGGCACGAACCAGAGGGGCGCCTTTCCAGAGCAGCTCTAGATCATGAGACGAGGACCTAAGCAGGATCCATTCTCCAAAAGGACCGTGTTTGAGTGGAATCCAAGCTAGACTCGCCTTTTTTAAAGGTAGTAATTCTCCCCATCGGTCCTTGGCACGCTTTCGACCCTCTGCGAAACTTGCGGTTTCCAATCGTCCAAAAATGAGTTGGCTTTGGGTGGGATCTTCGGTGCTTCTTCCAACATTGTTGAGGAGTGCAAGTTGAATGGTCCAAAAAAATTTCTCGAGATGATCTAAAGTCTCTGAAACCGACGTTTCATCGACAATGCGCTCAAGGTCTGGAGGCAGTCTATCGAACCTTAGTTTTTCAAGTAGCCAGAGATCTTGTGTGAGTTCGGGCGGTACAAATCGCTCTAATCGGTAGTCTTCTTTGGGTTCAGCAGCGCTGAGTAGGTCGGTCCAAGCGCAGGTGAGATAATGCAGGGATAAAAGGTTTTCGTAACGACGTTCTTCCTCCAGGACTGGAATTCTTTCGTGCCAAGCAGATTGCAGCATTTACTGTAAGAGTCCCACGTCCACAGGATTCAAGCTAGCGCCGAGCAAGTGATGGAGCTCCCGCATTCTGAGGCGCTCTGCATTGACGCCCTGAATCACCTGGGTTGCAATTTCTTGTGCCGGTGGAATGTCCTTGGGTACCAGTAGGTTTTGCACAGCCTCTTTCCAAGTGATTGACCCGAGTTTCTTCAGCATCCGAGACATGGAGTCCTCAATGACCTGAAGTAACCACGGGTCAAAAACGAGAACCTGTTTGTAGATACTTTTTTCTGAAGTTAGAAGCAAACCATCGCCCGGGGTTTTGATTCGAGTCATTTGGGTAACACTTGCGAGGTCCGGCAGTGGGCCCTGAATTCTGATCAGCGGGTGGCGGTCAAGACTGGTCAGTTGCGCTGGACTCAGAGTCGCTTCAAAGAGTCTGAGCCAATCGAGCTCATCGTTCGGCAGAAGAAGGGAAAACAAGGGTTTGCTTTGTTGTTCGATGAACTCAAGTGCATGGGCAGCTTTCCAAAAAGCATAGCCTCTTAAGATCGGTTGTTCCGGTGCTAAAGCTTTGAGTCGCGCCTGGATGTGCTCTGTTGGAAAACGTAGTGGATCCAGTTCGGCAGTGATCGACTGTTGGTCTGGCGATGCACCGGAACGGAGTGCTTGGGCAAGCTCTGTTGGTACTGGTAAAGAGCGCAAGTCGAGCTCGCGGATAACCCAGCAGCCACGGCGACGTTCGGCGTGATAATTCAGCCAATCGCGAGCGAAATTGGATTCCATCAGACGTCTTAAAGGTGCACTCCATTCGGGCTGCATCGGTGCTACCCAAAAGATCTCGACATCTAGATCTGCGGGAAGAATGAGTGATTCCTGGCCGGCACTCGTCTTGAGTTCGGAATCATTCTTGGCATGAGTAATGTACACAAAAAAACCATTTCCAGAGGCGGGTTCGAGTGGCCCTTTGGCGGCTTCATTTGAGTTCTTTTTACGCTCTTGGAGCAGACGAATGGTGCAAAGGTTTGCGAGAGACTCCGAATTTCTTTTGAGATGCTCGATTCGATCTACCCAGACGTCATCGGCGGGATTCATCCAACGATTTTCCCACTCAACTTGAATCAGTGGGCTCACCCTTGCATTCAAGGAGAACGGCTCGGGTGGAAATACAACATCGGGCTTTTGAACGAGTTGAAAGAGTCGTTGGAAGAGCAGTCCTACATCCGCCTCAGAGTGTAAGGCCCCAAAAGCTTTTACCATCACTGGCCTATGGCTTTGCCTGAGTTCAATGTTGGCTTCTCTTCTGAAAAGGTAGAGGGCCTTTGGCAAATCCCTCTGTACGGTTGAATCTTCAGACCTCAAAGCGCTGAGATCTGCGATCAATAGGATCTGAGCCTCCTGAATCAACTCATTGAGGATTGGTTTGCCCGACTCATCGGTGAGGAGTTCCTCCCGGACCCAAATCATGATTCCGCCCGAGCGTAACTTTTCTAAGGATTGAAGAGCTTGGAACATTCCCCTCGACGTGCCCAGGTGTTTTAATTTCTTAAGTCGTGGATGATCGTCGACTTTGCGGCGTAGAGCCTGAGCTGCAAGGGATCTACCCTGTGGCTTTATGATGGTTTCTTCAATAATCCATGCAATATCGCAGGAATTAATACCGTCGATTTGATCGATGATGTCGACGCTACCTGTGTTCCAAGGCAGCTGTCCTTGTCCATCCGATCGCATCTCCAGGCCGCTGCCTTTTGCCCAAAGCAGAGGAGGACGGGGTCCATTCCAAAGGGACCTGAGCTCCGCGAAAATGAGTTCAAAATTTATGGATTCAAAACCAATCCATTCCAGACTGGGAGGGGCATCCTGGAAAACGGAACCCTCTCTGAGGGTGGGGCAATATCCAAAACGTGCTCCGGGTTGGAATCCAGGGAGACTAGGTACTTCGCGCAAAAGTTTGTTCGCTTCAATTGCGTTCCAAATGCTCTTATAAAGAACACGTGTGTAGCGGTCGCGCTCGCCCAAGGTGCTCGCTGAGGTAGCAACTGCAAGTTCGAGGATCCAGTCCCGCACTTCATCACTTGTGATGTTTCCGGCTGAGTCAAGCAGTTGGGCCAGTTCTTTTTCGCGAGTTGCACTTGGCTTGTACCAGGAGAAAAAGTTTTTCTGGGTGATCTGCCAGGCCGGTCTTGCGAGAGTGGCATGCACCCGAAGCATGCGGTCGAGAGCTGCGTTCGGATCCCTAAATTCAGACTCCCCGAAAGGACAAAGGCCTCGTTCTGACCAGCATCGAAGGAGCAAAACCTTGGCCAAATGAACGACCACGATCTGCCGGTAGAGATTCACTACCGCCTGATGCTGCACTGTTGTGCGTTCTGGCGCGATGAAGCTCAGGAGTGCTTTCACAGGATCAGCCGGCTCGGGTTGGCGGGCTAACTCGGAAAGAAAACGTCCGAGGCTCTCTTTTCGGGATGGGTTTAGTTTTAAAAGTTCAGAAGGATTTTGGGAGTGTTCCGCAATCACTCGATCCAGGTAGTCCTTAAAGGCATGGAGGCGATGATTGCGTTTAGGTGGGGCAATAGGTGCCGGATTCGTATCGTTTGCGGTCTCGGGTTCTTGCTTTAAAAGTTTTTTCCAAGGAGCGAGCCCAGGAAGTGTGACCTCAGGGGTGGAGTCAGCTTTTTCGCCCTGCTTTTTTTGCAGTCTCTCTTTCTGGAGTAGGGCGCTCGGGTTGAAATTTCGCATATGACTGGCAGGCATCGAAGTTTATACCAAAGAAGTTTCTGGCGGGTCATTCCTCGAAGTATAATTTTTTGATGCTACGAATCACGTCTGGAGAGTTTAAAGGTCGGATGATTCGCACCCTGGGCACTGAAGCCACTCGACCGACTCAGTCGAGGCTCAGGCAGGCTTGGGCCAATGCATGGCAGATGCGTATCCCTGATGCTCAGATACTGGATGTCTTTGCGGGCTCGGGCGCTTTGGGCTTTGAGGCCTTATCCCGGGGCGCTGCTCACTGCGTTTTTGTTGAGAAATCACCGCAGGCGATCCGGGTGATTGAGGACAACGCTAAAACCTTGGGTGTGGTGCAGAAAGTCACCGTCTTGCAAGGGGAGGCCACACGGCTTTTGCAGAGGGTCCTGCTGCGGGCGCCCTTTGACCTCGTGTTCATGGATCCCCCCTATGACCAGGGACTCGATCAGGCACTGCTCAAAGAATGGCCATGGAAAGAGTTGATACGGCCGGATTCGCAAATCGGGGTTGAAGCCTCCTTTTCACCGAGTGGGCCTTTTCTAACTGAAGATTTTAAGGTGCTCCGGGATCAGCGGTACGGCTCCACAAGGTTGACCATGTATGCTCTCCTTCGTGCTGGAGACGAACAATGATCAAACGTAAGGCCATCTATCCGGGTTCTTTCGATCCACTGACGAACGGACATCTAGATATCTTAGATCGGAGTCTAAAACTCTTTGATGAGGTGATCGTTCTCGTGGCTGGAACGACACGGAAACAAACGCTGCTTTCTGTAGATGAAAGGGTCGCGCTGATCCGCGTGGCTTTGGCGACTCGAAAGAATGTTCGAGTTGAGCAAACGCCCGGACTCATCATGGAATACGCAAAAGGGAATCACATTAACGCGGTGATCCGAGGGCTCAGGTCACCATCCGATTTTGAATATGAGTACATGATGGCGTCTATGAATCGGAACATTTTTCCAGATATTGAGACGGTCTTCATGATGACTTCACAGGGACTTTATTTCGTCAGTTCGACAATGATTAAAGAGCTGTTTTTCTACGGAGGAGATGTTTCTCCGTATGTCCCTGCGGTGGTGAAGCAGGCTCTTGAAAAAAAAGGACGAGGAAAATAATGAACCAGAGAATGGATGGCATTCAGGAAAGCGTAACGCTCAGACTGAACTCTGTTGCTAAAGCATTGGCTCAGGCAGGCCGTTCGGTCATCAATCTCACCGCCGGTGAGCCCGATTTTAATCCACCTCAAGAATGTGAAGAGGCAGTCACCGCCGCGGTGCTCCGACATGATTCGAAGTACACGCCTACAGCGGGGCACTTAGCCCTAAGGACTGCAATAGCTGCTTTTACAAATCGGTTACAAGTTTCTTTGTCTTCGAAAAAACCGTGGGCTGCAGAAAACGTGGTCGTCACGAATGGCGGGAAACAATCCATTTTTAACGCAATTATGGCTTTGTTGCGACCTGGGGACGAAGTCCTCATTCCTGCTCCGTTCTGGCTCAGCTATCCAGAGATGGTCAAGATTGCAGACGGTATTCCGGTCATTGTTCCAACCACTTTTGATGACGGGTTTCAAATCACTCCAGATCAGTTGGAGGGTTTGATCACAAACAAGACAAAACTTTTGATCTTGAATGCACCCTCCAACCCAAGTGGTGCATCCTATTCACGCTCAGAATTAAAAGCGCTTGGGGAAGTGCTTAGTCGTCATACAGACGTCTGGATTTTGTCCGATGAGATTTATCTTTCCATTCAATATGGGCAAGATTTGACCCCGAGCTTTCTTGACGCATGTCCTGAATTAGCTGATCGTACAATCACTTCAAGTGGCCTATCCAAATCCTGTTCTGTCACGGGGTGGAGAATTGGCTGGGCAACTGCGCCAAAGCTATTTTTAGACCGCATGGTAGCCCTCCAAGCCCACTCGACTTCTGGAATCTCAAACCTTTCGCAGGCAGCGGCTCTTGCAGCTTTTGAGGTGTCAAAGGATGTGTTTGAAAAACAGCGTCAAATCTTTGAATCTCGTCGTGCGCGTGGCTTGGAAATGCTGCGTTCCTCAGCGAAACTAAAAGTGTTCGAACCTAAAGGGGCTTTCTACCTTTGGGTTGGAGTGCAGGATGCACTTCAGGAAGGCGAGGATGCCGATACGTTTTCAGAGCGTTGCCTCCAAGAGGCTGGGCTTGCAGTTGTGCCGGGCACAGCATTTGGAATGGCGAACTACATTCGTCTTAGCTTCGCTTGCGATCTATCGACGCTTGAAGAAGGTTGCCGTCGTTTGTTGCGCGTGGTCGATCCTGATATTGGCAGTCGGCTGTAGTCCTGGCACTGATCTTTCCGACGAAACAATCAGAAATGAAATCAAAGAAACTGCCCGCAATGCTCTGACCACGAATGACTGTGTCACTGCACTCACCATAATCAGCCCGCTCTACGTATCAGAATATACGGACAACGAAACGCGAATGCTCTATGCCTCTGCCCAGGGCTGTTCTGCTGGGATCAATTTTTTTGAAATTTTTGAATCTCTCTCTGATGGTACTTTGAACGGAGGAGCTCTATTCGAACTCACCACTCAGCTTTTCCCGTCCACGGCCGCAACGGATTCAAGGCTTCAGGCAGCCTGGTTTGCTCAAGATGCAGTTCATGCAGTTTGGGTGCCAGGCGCAATTGTAGCGAGTACTGATCAGTACTATACCGACACCGAGAATCCTGGTTCTGTTCTCTACCGAGACCGTACCGACAATGCGAATACCTTTCTTCTGTTTGTCGCGATGGCCGAAATCGGAGCTGCCCAAAATCGGTATGGTTATTCATTTGGTCAAGTTCCAGCCTCATTTAGCTACCAACAGCAGGTGGATTTTCCTTGGGTTAGTCGAGCCCTAGTTCAGGCGGACACCACTGGAGTTGCGTGCGGACTAGCGTCCTCGGTGTTGAATCTCATTGATGCAACCAACTCGTTGATTGGGAGCTCAACCACACTTGCAAGTGCGCTATCAGATATTCAGACGACCCTGGGAGCGCTTGAGTCGGGAGCTTCATTTGCCTGTACCTTGGATGGACATCTGTCGACGACCTGTGATCAAGCAGTCAAAAGACTTCGTTATCGAAGTGCTTGTTCTGAAGATGCATCCATCGCCGCAGCAGCAGCGTCGATTGTTTTTGCGGTGAATAACCTATGGCCCTAAGCCTATTCGCAATCTTTTTTTTAATGCTTACGCCAAACGCGCATGCGCAGGAACAAGTCAGCCCGATTGGTCTATCACGACTTCAGGGAATGGGGGGGGCTGGAGTAGGGCTTGCTGACGATGAGCAGGCGCTCTTTATCAACCCTGCTGGGCTTTCCAGTATTAAGAATAGACGGTTTAGGCCACTCACTCTTTATCTCGAGGGTGATGTGAATATTTATAACTCATATAAAGATTCGTCAGACGTTTTTAAAGACTTCCAAGTCAGCAAACTCAATGAGCTGATGGGAAAGACCCTCTACTTTCGTGGTTCTGCGAATACGATGATCGCGCTCCCTAACTTTGCGATCAGTTTTTTAGGTGATGTTCAATACTCCCTGCTCACCCGGAATCAAGTGAACCCCGAGTTTCGTCTGGGATACCAGTATACGAATGGACTCCAGGCCGGATTCAGTCATGCGTTTAAATCGAGCAAGAACGCCGAAGATGAGCTTCGAATCGGTGTCGCTGGCAAGATGTTGTTTCGCCGAGGTGGCTACAATGATTTGACTACCTCCGATCTTCTTGCGATCGGCGACGAGCAGTCTTTTGTCGCAGATCTTGCTGGTCCCTGGGCTCGTGGCTTTGGGTTTGATATTGGCTCCCAGTACATACGGAAGGTGGGTCGTATCAGCAATGCTTCCGCTGGTTTTTCGATCCGGGATGTAGCCAATACGCGTTTTAGTTCCTACAAGGCCGATCAGATCCCGATGAATATTTCTTTAGGTCTAGGTTGGAAAAGTGAACTCGATTTTCTATCTCTGAGTGCCGCTTTAGACTATCAGAATCTGACTGCCGCAACCGAATGGACCAATCGTCTCCATTTTGGGTTGGAAGCAGCTACACCCATATTTAGAGTTTTTGCGGGTCTCAATCAGCTCTATTTTAGTTATGGCCTTGGTGTTGATCTTTGGTTGATCCGCATGAGTTTAGTCACCTACACTGCCGAGCAGGGCACGAGTTTTAGACAGCGGCCATCTCAGAGGGTTGCCTACCAGCTGGAGTTGAAACTCCCGCTTTAGTCATGCGACAGTCTTAATCGCGATGCGTACTTTGCTCAAAAATGGAAAAGACTCTTTAGGGCAGGACTTGGAGCTCGCAGTTCAGGCGGGTGTCATCGTTGAGGCCTCTCCTCAGATTCTGGTACTCGAATCAGACCAAATCATCGATCTCAGGCAATGCACTCTCATTCCTGGCTTAACGGATATGCAAGTCCACTTTCGTGATCCTGGTTTTCCAGAGAAAGAAGATCTTGAAAGCGGCGCAAATTCAGCTCGTGCAGGTGGCGTGACTCGTGTTCTGTGTATGGCAAATACTTCGCCTGTCTTAGATTCGGGACCTCGTATTCGAGATGTCATCGATCGTGCGAAAAGACTTAATCTTTGTGATGTGCAGGTTTGCGGGACGGTAAGTAAGGGTCTTTTAGGTGAAAGTCTTACCCACTTCCAAGAGCTCAAAGAGGCTGGCGCAGTTGCGCTGACCGACGATGGCAAAGGCGTACAGTCAGATGCACTCATGGAGCAGGCATTTCGGTTAGCCAAAAGTGTGGATCTCCCTATCCTCGATCATGCCGAATGTGATGCGGTGAATCGTCATGGGGTCATTAGTCCCGGAAAAAGTGCTCAAAAATTTGGATTGAATCCAAGTGATCCTCTCAGTGAAGTAATGCATATCGAGCGTGGGTGCAGACTTTCCGCGTTAACAGGGGCTCGCTACCATGCACTTCATGTTTCAACTGCTGGTGGTGTGCAGGCCATTCGTGAGGCAAGGCGTGCAGGCTTAGCGGTTACGGGTGAAGTCTGTCCTCACCATCTGCTCTTAGGTGTGGAGGACATTCCAGAGTTGGCGGATGGGTCCGGCCTAGATGCAAATTACAAAATGAATCCGCCCCTTCGCACAAGGGCTGATCAGGATGCGTGTATTGAAGGTTTGCTGGATGGAACTCTAGAGGTCGTAACTACAGATCACGCTCCGCACACGAGTACCGAAAAGAGGTTGGGCTTTGCAAAAGCTCCATTTGGAATTGTCGGATTAGAAACTCTGGTGCCGCTTTTATTCACACATTTTGTGAAGAAAAATTTGCTTTCAATAGACCAGATGATTCGCCTTATGAATGAGGGGCCCTGTAGGGTTTTAGGGTTAAAACCGAACTCCCTGAGTGTAGGAAGCCCGGCTAACATTGCATGGATAGATACTGAAAATGAACAGTGCGTGGATCCTGCAAAGTTTCGCTCTAAAAGCAGAAATACGCCTTTTTCAGGATGGAAGCTTCGGGGTTTTGCGGCGGGTTCTCTTTATTTAGGCAAGCCGTAATCTGTGATCCATTTGCAGACCTGACGCGTCTTGAGCAGCTCGATGATTTGGACCCTGGTTCCATCAGGCGTATGCCCCGTGCGAGTGGTCGCATTGGTCATGATCTTGAAAAAACGCGCGTAGAGGTTTTCTGGAAGCAGCTGATGGGAGTTGGCGTGCTTGCTCCAGCGGTCCACAAGACTGAGAAATGTTTCCGAATCGTCTATTTGCACCCTGAGACCAAAAAGGACTGAACGCAAAGCCGCAACTGCCCATGCGTAGGCGATATGGGTTGTTGAGGATGTGTTCATGTTTCGGGTCGAAAAATGAAGAGCTGATTCCAGTAAACTGAAACTGATCTGTTGATGGTTCCTGCGTTCGGAGTATGGTCCGGTTGTTTCTTTGTAGGTGAACTGGATCTTTAGGAATTCCTCGGTGCGTAGCAGAGATACATCCACGATCTCAATCGTCGGACGCATTTGGAGTTTAAGCTCAGCAATCATTCCGTCTTCATTCAGCAAGTAGACGTGGTGCTCCATGTGGTTGTCTTGAAAGAGCGATGAGACCAAAGGCAGTGTTTCTCTATCGAGCACCGAGGCGCTATGACCTGTGATCAACTCTGCAGCGTCGCCAATCAGCCCTTGCTTCAGTTCTCTTGGGAGTTCAGCGAGGTCGAGTACACCTGGCGAAAGTGCGCCATTTTTGCGTAGAAGCATCGCATACGGAAAGTCTGCAGTTCCCATTCCTTCGCTATCAGGAAAAGAGATGAATGAGGCCAAGTGGAATGTCAGCGCACTTTTCTTGATCGGGCTCCAGGGCCATAGACTGGTATTGAAAGGGCTCGGCTGAGCGACCGAAAGTCGCCAACCTTGAGGAATAAACAGGTTCGTATGGGCCGCAGTACGAGCAATAGGCATCAAGAGGAGGATGAGAAACAAAAATTGCTTCATAATACCTACTCGCTCTGATTGAAGTTTCGAATGATCTTCTTCGCACCAGGATTGTTTACAATGAGGGAGCAAAGATTTGAGGAGAGCAGATGGACCTCCAGAGTTTCCCCTAAGAGACCTTGGCCCGAAAGTAGGCTGCTGTCGGTCGCTACTTTGATCAGGTTCATGATCCATTCATCCACCATCGGTACCGCTCGGTCCAAGTCCCAGAAACTGGACCCCGCTATGATTTCAGAAATCACGCTCACTTCATTTGGGTTTACAGAGATCGCAAGCCCTGTGTCGAGAAACCTTAAATAAATAGCCGTGTTCAGTGCATTTTCAATGAGGTCGATCCGCTCTTGAAGCGGTGCGTTCGAGTGGATTTTTAGATAAGCCTCATCAAGGGTTTTCTTGTAATCCTCTGCGGTCTCGAGCATGTGCTCCTGAAATCGGCGTTGGATGATCTGACTCAAGCCAGGGCCGAGAAGCATCTCCCACTGAATAGGAGCAGTGTTTAGCGTAATGGGCGCCCCAATGAGCCGTTCGTTGCTCACGTCTGCCCAGGGCACCGTCATATGACCCACGAACTGGACCGTGACTGCACCTAGGGTTCGTTTCGTAATCCTGGCCAACGCATAAGTCGGGGTAAAAGCACTCTGCATTTTTATTTTGTGCACACTTTCAATCCAACCTTCATCTGAGACAAGAAGGTATTCAGCAATAGAGCTGTCCCTGGCGTACTTAACAAAGAGACGAATCCCAAGGAATTCAAGTGCATCGTAGTTCTGCGAGGAAAGCAAATCGCCACCAAAGTAAAGCGTGTTGTCGTCTAATGGAAGATTAGCGGTTTTAGAGACAGCACCATTTGAATTTATGACGTAGGACTGTTGAAACAGTGGGGGTTGATCTCTGTCCGCTGAGGCTGAAAGGGTCAGGAATGTCCTCGTTGTCGGTGCACGTTCAGCAAAGGTGTGTCTTAGAA
This sequence comes from Pseudomonadota bacterium, assembly GCA_027486675.1. Classification (GTDB taxonomy): domain Bacteria; phylum Bdellovibrionota; class UBA1018; order UBA1018; family CAIMNF01; genus JAIXOQ01. The sequence goes on along the minus strand of JAIXOQ010000007.1, from coordinate 48,164 downwards.
TAGTGGAGTCATCGATCGGACTGATGTCTTCGATATTCCCGGCGAGCGACTCGAGGATTCCACCGTTTATTTGAAGATGGCCTTTGTAGGCAGCGCTTTGAAGTAATCTTCCGTGATCCCGAATTGCATCCTGGTCAGCACTGAAGCTCACAATGACGTCGGCTTTCAGGCTGTCGTAGTCCTCGTGGGAGAAGAGCTTGTAGGCGAATTTTCTCACCGGAAAGATCATCTCAATCTCCGGTCTCAGGTACTTCTTTCCTTCGATGAGAACAGAGGTGTAACGGAATTGGAGTTGGTTGCCAGGGACGCCAGCGCCTTGAGCGGCAAATTGGTAGAGCGGAATCCAGTCTGCAGGACCTGATTGGGCGGGGGAAGCAAGCGTGCCGAAGAGTGTAAAGAGGAAGCAAATAACCCCCAAGTTTTGCATCGCGCCAGGATTCCTTAGAAGCCTCGCTAGGACAAGGCAAATAAATTAAAACTGTCCACTAAGGTAAACAAAAATAGGTGATCACAGGACCTTGCAGTCGGGTTTTGTGCATCTCACAGTCCCGGTTAGACTAGCTGGGCGGAGGCTTCCATCACAAAAGATCTAATCTCACTTGAATCTCTCTCAGAGCAGGAAATCGCTGCTTTGTTTTCAGCATGCGTGGCACCGACAGTGGGATCGGGCGTGCGTGTAGTGCAGGACATGGGATATTGGGCCACCGTTTTTTTAGAGCCAAGCACTCGGACTCGCCTTTCTTTTGAAATCGCCATCCATGCGGCTCACGCAAAGGCCCTGACACTTGATCCCGAGCATTCGTCGCTTAAGAAAAATGAATCCCTACTGGATACCTTTCTCAATCTGAAAGCGATGGGAATCCATGGTGCAGTGGTGCGTACTGCGGACCATGAAGCGCTACTCCATGCTGCAGCGAAAACAGATCTTCGCATTCTAAATGCAGGATCAGGGACTCTGGAACACCCGACACAAGCATTGCTCGATGCGGTTACCCTGATTCAGCAGTTTGGTGAGATTCACGGACTCAGTATCGGTTATGTAGGTGATGTAGCGCATAGCCGAGTAGCGCGATCAGGTCGCAATCTCTTCCAGCGCTTAGGCGCTCGTGTGATTGCCGCAGGTCCGAAAGATTTCTTTTCCGATGATTGGATGAAAGCACAGCGCTCTATTGACGAACTCTATGACACCTGTGATGCGGTGATAGCGCTTAGAACTCAGTCAGAGCGTCATGGAGTGCCGACGTCTGGGCAAAACGAGTTTTTAAGTCGTTATGGAGTGACAACGCAAAGGCTCAGTCAGATGAAACCAAGAGCAGTAGTTCTACACCCGGGCCCTTGCAACCGAGGTGTTGAGATCCATGAGGAAGTTCTGTCTGATCCTCGCTGTCTTATGTTTAAACAGGTTCAAAATGGAGTGCGAGTACGTACCTATTTAATTGAGAAATTTTCGCAAAAAAATTGAGGCCCAAAAAATGATGAAACTCGTGCTTTCAGATGGAACAGAATGGGTTGGAGAATCTCAAGGCTATGATTTAAAACCCGACGAAGATCGCACGGCTGAGCTTGTTTTTAACACGAGTCACACGGGATATGTCGAAGTAGCAACTGATCCTTCCTATGCCGACCAGATGATTCTCTTTACTGCGCCTCACATCGGAAACTATGGAGTTCACAGGGGACAGGATGAGTCACTCAAGGTTCATGCCCAGGGGATTTTATGCAAGGACGCAAATCCAGTGGGGCATGACCCACGATCCGTCAGTAGTTTTTCTGAATACCTCAAGGAACATCGGGTCCCACTCTTACACCGCATTGATACCCGAGCCATCACTTTAAAAATTCGTGAGCAAGGCTCTATGAAGGCCTGGTTAGGGAACCAGAATGTCCCGAAGTCAGTTGCTTTGAAGAGAATGTTAGAGCCGCTTCAGGAACATCCGATCCTGACGGTTACGACCAATGCCAATGTGCAGTTTCCAGGGCGCAGGGAGCGCATCATTTTATTGGACTATGGATATAAAAAATCAATTGTTCGGCAGTTGTTGGCTCGCGATTGTGAGGTGATTGTTGTTCGAGCGACGGCAACATTGGAGGAAGTATTATCCTACAAACCGCAGGGAATAGTTCTATCCAACGGACCGGGCGATCCAGGGCTTGCGACCTGGACTATTCCTGTCATCCAAGGCCTTCAATCGAGGTTACCTCTTCTTGGAATTTGCATGGGTCATCAGCTTTTCGCACTCGCCAATGGTGCAAAAACTTTCAAGCTTCCCTTCGGTCACAGGGGCGGAAATCATCCAGTCAGAAACGCTCTGACTGGTCGCTCGCTGATGACTTCACAGAATCACAGCTACGCAGTAGACCCGACTTCTTTGTCCAAGGACCTTGAGTTGACCTATCGGCACTTAAACGACGAATCCGTTGAAGGGCTTCGGCACAAAAGTTTGCGGGCAAGTTCAGTCCAGTTTCATCCCGAGGCGGCGCCCGGACCTTGGGATGCGGGATTTATTTTTGACGAATTTTTAGCGGAGGTGCGTCGTGCAGTTTAAAAAAACTGACCGCAGAAGGATCTTAGTCATTGGAAGCGGCCCCATCATTATCGGGCAGGGTGCCGAGTTTGACTATTCTGGGACTCAAGCGATTCAGACACTGAAAGCTTTAGGTCACGAAGTCATCCTCATCAATCCAAACCCAGCCACCATCATGACCGACCCCAATCTTGCGGATCGAGTCTACTTCGAACCGCTCAATCTAGAGTCTTTGCTGAAGGTCGCTTACCGCGAAATGCCCGATTCGCTCTTGCCAACCTTAGGTGGGCAAACCGCGCTCAATCTGGCCGTTGAGCTTGCAGAATCTGGAGAAGCAGAAAAGCTCGGGATTGAATTCTTAGGCACCTCGTTAAGGACGATTCGTCGAGCGGAGGATCGCGACGAATTTCAGAAGCTTCTCTTTGAAGTGGGAGAGCCCGCAATCCCTGGGAAGAGCTGTACAACTCTCGAGCAAGCACTCGCTATTGCAGAATCACTCCAGTACCCAGTCGTGGTGCGACCAGCATTTACCCTGGGCGGGACAGGTGGTGGAATTGCAGCAGATGCTTCGGAACTGACAGAGATCGTAAACGGCGCTTTGAAGCTCAGTGAAATAGGGCAGTGCCTCATCGAAAAATCTTTGTATGGATACAAAGAAATTGAATACGAAGTGATTCGCGACAAGGCCGGTGCAGCCATCATCGTGTGCAACATGGAGAACTTTGATCCTGTTGGTGTGCACACAGGCGATAGCATCGTGATAGCTCCGGCACAAACATTGACAGACACTTTGCATCAACGGCTGAGGCAATCCTGCTTTAAAATTGTTGATGCCTTGGGTGTTCAGGGTGGCTGCAATGTGCAGTTTGCTGTGGATCCCAATAGTGATGACTATTTTCTGATTGAGGTTAATCCCAGGGTCTCGCGCTCGAGCGCCCTTGCTTCAAAAGCGACGGGCTATCCGATCGCGCGAGTTTCAACGCAGCTAGCGCTTGGATATGAACTTCATGAGGTCATGAACGAAGTGACCGGCAAAACGGTTGCGTACTTTGAGCCAGCCTTAGATTACGTGGCACTTAAGATTCCGCGTTTTCCATTTGATAAATTTCCGACCGCGGAACGTAAGCTTTCGACACAGATGAAGGCGACCGGTGAAGTGATGGCTCTTGGGCGTACTTACCTTGAAGCATTGCATAAAGCTGTGCGTTCTTTAGAGCTTCCTAGCTACGCCGTGCGGAGTTTGTACGATCCGCTTTCGGCAGTGTCTGAAAGTGAGCTTTCTAGGAAATTGGAAGTTCCTGAAGAGGATAGGCTCTTCTATATCGCTGAAAGCTTCCGCCGTGGCTACACGATTGATCGGGTCGCAGCGATCACGAGGATAAATACATTCTTTTTAGCTCCAATTGCAGACTCGGTGGGGCGGATGGAGAGCATTCGGGAGAGACGTGAGGTCCCAGATCATGAGCTCAGGCGGCTCAGAAATATGGGTATTTCCATCACGACGATCGCTTCTGTGTCGGGCGAGAGCTTGGATGCGTTAAAGAAAAGGTGTCAACAGCTTCAGCTCTCTCAAACTTACCGCATGGTGGATACCTGTGCGGGCGAGTTTAAGACAACGACGGGTTATTTCTATTCAACCATAGGTGAACAAAACGAATCTATCCCTACGAATCACAGGAAAGCCATCATCCTAGGTTCCGGCCCAATTCGAATCGGCCAAGGTGTCGAGTTCGATTACTCCACCGTGCATGTCGTGCAGGCTCTTCGGCAGGAGGGCATTGAAGCAATCGTAATCAATAATAATCCGGAAACGGTATCAACGGACTACAGTTGTTCGGATCGCCTCTACTTTGAACCCCTGCATCTTGAAGATGTGATGAGTGTTATTCAGAATGAGGAATCCCAAGGTGAACTTCTAGGTGTCTTTGTTCAGTTTGGTGGACAAACTGCACTTAATCTGGCGGAACCCCTCACGAAGAATGGTGTGAAGATTCTCGGTGCGTCGTGGACGTCGATTGAGATGGCGGAAGATCGCTCTTTATTTGAGGCCGCGTGCGAACGTGCAGGAGTACCACGTCCACTGGGAGCGAAATTTAAAACAGTGGAAGAAGCCAAGCTCCTTGCAGCCAAGCTTCAATACCCTGTGATCTTGCGTCCGTCGTTTGTCCTGGGTGGTCGCGCAATGGAGATTGCGTGGGATGCAGAGGAACTCGATGGTGCGTTAACTCGGCTCTTGTCTCAGGCAAAAGGTCTAGATCTCTATATGGATCAGTTCCTATTTGGTCAGGAGTCTGAAGTGGATCTGGTTTCTGATGGGGTGGACTGCTTGATTCCAGGAATCATGGAACACATCGAGAAGGCAGGGGTTCACAGTGGAGACTCTATGGCCGTAATCCCGCCGCAGCGCATGACCAAGAGTGAATGTGACCAAGTGGTCGACATTGCTGTCAAGCTGACGCACGCGCTTAAGCTTGTAGGGCCTGTTAATTTTCAGTTTGTTTCTCAAAATGGACGAATCACGGTGCTTGAAGTCAATCCTCGGGCTTCACGCACTCTGCCATTTTTAAGCAAAATTTCGGGTGTACCTATTGCTCAAGTCGCAGCACGCGTTTTGTTGGGACACTCATTGAAGTCGCAAGGATTTCAGCATGGACTGATGAAAGCGCCCACGGCTGTTGCAGTTAAGGCTCCCGTTTTTAGTTTCCGAAAACTAAAAGGTGTAGAGATTTCACTCAGTCCGGAGATGAAGTCGACGGGTGAAGTGATGGGTGTCGATCGCTCGTACACTCGAGCACTCGCTAAGGCTCTCCAAGCCTCGGGCACGAAGCTCACTCCTTACGGTCGTGTTTTGCTTACAGTCTCAGACCGGGACAAGCCTGAGGCACTTCAGTTGGTCAAAGTATTGTCTCGCTTGGGATTTCATGTAGTCGCAACTCCAGGAACGGCTTCCTATTTAAGAGGCCAAAGTTACCGAGTGGGTGAAGTGAAGAAGATCACGGATGATGACGATGCCCTGCTCGAATTGATTCGTGGGGAAAGTGTTTCGGTCGTTGTGAATACGATGAGTAAAGATCAACGCACGCAAAGTGATGGCGCGAAGATGCGTAGAATCTGTGTGGACCGAGGTATTCCTTGTTTTACTTCGCTCGATACTGCACGAGCCTTTGTTCAGGCTCTTGAAGGAAGTGGGATGGCGACACTTGCGCTTGGGCAGGAGAAGAATTTTGACTAGTCCTAAACAGGCGAAAAATCCTGCACAGCGAATGAAACAGGTCCTGTTTGCTGCGGACTCGGCTTCTGTTCCTTTGGTTCAAGCTTGGAGTGAGTCCTTTCTGCCCGATTTAGGTGGCATCAAGCTTGGGTACGAGTTTTTCTATGCCAACGGAAGAGACCGAGTTCAGGAACTCGCTCGGGTTATACAGGCGGGGGGTTCAAAAGTTTTTTTAGACCTCAAGCTTTATGACATCCCAAACACTCTTGTGGGTGCGACATTTAGTTTGGCTTCATTTCCTGCCGATTGGGTCACCTTTCATTTGAGTTCAGGGCCTAAGGCGATGAAACAAATGGAGGAGGCGCGAATACAGGAGCAAGCCGGGTGGAATTGGGTCGGAGTGAGTGTCCTCACTTCATTCTCTGACACCGAGTACTCGGATTGGCAGGGATCGAAGGAAACCACAACGGATCTCATATCTCGATGGATCGAGGGCGCATTGAAGGCTGGGATAGGAACCTTCGTTTGTTCCGCTCAGGAGCTCCCCGTGCTAGCTTCAAGGTTTCCAGACGCGAAGTGGATCGTTCCTGGAATCCGCTTGGCGAGTGACGCTCCCGGAGATCAAGTGCGTGTGCAGACACCAGTTGAAGCCTTTCTTTTAGGTGCGGACTGGATCGTGATGGGGCGGTCTCTGACCGGGCGTGAAGCAGGTCGTGCGAAACAGGATTTGCTGGCGAGTTTGTCCGAGTAAAATTCTGAATAAAAAATGAATGGAAGTTAGAGAGGCAGCATGAAACTCACCCAAATCTATATTGAATCTAAAATCATTCTTTTTGAGGATTATGCGAAATTTCGTTGGTCGAGCGGCATGATGTCCCCCGTCTACTGCGACCATCGGCAATTGTTGGGTTCGCCCCGTTTTCGTAAGCCAGTTGTTCAGGCCCTCGTCGAGAAGTGCATGACGTTTCAGGGTAAAGTGGATGCGGTTGTCGGGGTTGCAACAGGAGGCATTCCGTACGCTACCTGGGTTGCAAGTGATATGAACCTGCCACTGGGTTATGTGCGTCCGCAAGCTAAGGCGCATGGCAAACAGGCTCGTGTTGAAGGTGGACTCGACCCAAAATCTAGAGTCCTGCTGGTGGAGGATATGATCTCTACCGGCGGTAGTTCACTCGAAGTGGTGAAGTCACTGAAGGCAGAGGGGTTTCAGGTACCACATGTTCAGGCGCTGATGACTTATTTCCCGAAATTTATTTATAACAAGTTTGAAGACGAAAGAGCTCCTTTCAGTGCGCTCCTAGAGTTCAAGGACTTTTTAGAAGAACCTTCTGTCAAGGCAGTGATCCAGAAGAATCCAGATTTGTATGCGCAGTGGGAGACGGAACTCGAAGACCGCTGCATCAACCCCGTGATTCCAGAACACCATCTGCCTCGCACACCAGGTGCAGGCTTTAAGAGAAAATAGAGAAGTTGAGGAAATAAATATATGTCGAGCGGCACAACAAAAATCGAGTTGGTTTTAAATGCATTAAGAACGGTCCAAGATCCCGACTTAAAAAAAGATCTCGTCACCCTTGGAATGATCCGTGACTTGCAGGTTCACTCGAGCGGTCAGGCTACATTTCGTGTGGTACTCACAACACCTGCCTGTCCCGTAAAGGACCTCCTCAAGTCGCAGGCTGCAGCCGCAGCGATGACCGTTCCTGGCATTGAGTCGGTCGAAGTCACGATGGACGCAGAAGTAAAAAATCGTCTCTCAACAACAGCAAAAGGACTGCCCGGAGTTCAGCACATTATCGCTGTTTCCAGCGGTAAAGGCGGAGTAGGTAAGAGCACTGTATCTGTTAATTTAGCCACCTCTCTTGCCTTAGATGGCGCACGCGTTGGTCTTTTAGATGCCGATATTTATGGGCCCAACATTCCAACTATGATGGGTGTCACGGAAAATCCAAAACTTACGGTTCATCCTGAAAAGGGAGAGGTTTTCATTCCTCCCACAAGCCATGGCGTGAAGGTCATGTCGATGGGCTTCCTCACTCAGGGAGATCAACCGGTGATTTGGCGTGGCCCTATGCTTCACAATATTCTCAATCAGTTCTGCACGCGTGTGGAGTGGGGCGATCTCGACTACTTGATCATCGACCTTCCTCCGGGGACCGGCGATGTGCAGTTGTCTCTTGCGCAGATGCTTCCTTTGACGGGAACTGTTCTTGTGACAACACCGCAAGAAATCTCTCTCCAAGATGTTCGAAAGGCTTTCAACATGTGGGATAAGGTCAAGGTTCCTGTTCTTGGCGTGGTAGAGAACATGTCTTTCTTCAAAGGCGATGACGGCAAAATTTACAGAATCTTTGGGGAAGGGGGCGGTGATCTTCTATCTAAGAAGTTCTCAACTCGACTTTTGGCCCAGATGCCGCTCCTTCCTGCTATCCGCGAAGGCGGAGATTCGGGGCGACCTATTGTGGTTCAGGATTTGAATCACGACGCTGCACACGAGTTTCGTAAGCTCGCCAGGGAGGTTGCTCGTGAAGTTGCTATTCTCAATGCGTCTAGTGAAGCCTCAACTCTAGAAATTGGCGCCTTTCATTAAGGTAAAAAACGCTAATGGTTTATCTTCGCGCTCTGCGTGAGGTTTCCAGACAAGTTCGGTAAGGTTGCTCTTATGACTCTTTTCCTAGACGACTTAAATCCAACCCTTCGCGCAACAATGAATCATGCAGCTGGGCTTGGTTTAGAGGTGTTTCAGGGGGTCCTTGATCATCACCATGCGATTCCCGAGGTATTCTGCAGTGCGGAGACCATCGACGACTTGCAGGGCTTCCTAGATCAAGCAGCTCGGCTCGGGACAGGCGTCTTGATCATTGATATTGAATCCATTAGCCGTGCGGATGTTGATTCTGCACTTGATGGCCTTGAGCTTGCCGACACGGATGAGCTTGAGTCCCGTTTTGGCAGAGAAACTCTTCAAGGTCTCGAGCTGACGGTAGGGCAGCCGGGCTTTGCTGCAATTAGCTATATCCTAAAAAACTCTTCGTTGATGGCTACTTTAGCTCTTCAGACGAAGAGTCATCAGCTCATTGAGTGGTTGATTCAGGAGTCTTTACAAGAAGAAAACAGTGATGATGATCGCTAGGAGCTAAAAATAGCGTTTGACTAAAATCGTGAGTACGTCGAAAGTTATCCCAACTATGAAAGAACTATTCTCACGTAAGTCACTGCTCGCAAATCTCAAAACTATTGAAAAAGAAATTGGGAATGCACGTCAGAAGATCTCAACACTTGAACAACAACGCATTGCAGTTATGACTCTTCTTGGAAAGAAATCCGGAATGACTTCCGGCGTTCTTGCTTCCTCTCAGAAATTCGCAGGTGCTACTGGCAAGAGACAACGCATCCGCGGTGGTCTGCACAGCAAGATTGTAGAATTGATGAAGGACCAACGTGGACCAATGACCGTGGGTGAAATCATGTCAGGGCTGTCCGATCGTGGCGTACGCGTTGGTGGCAAGAGTCCTCAGACTGCAATCTATGTGGCGCTTGCTCGTCACAAGAAGGATCTGTTCAATAAGCTGGATCGCTCCCGCTGGAGTGTTCGGAACTAGCTTTAAAGAGATTTTTTAGACTTTTTTACCCTGGTGTGGCTCAAGCCGCATCAGGGTTTTTTATTGCCATTTTCGGCACAAGTCAGTAAACATCTGGCGCATGTGGGTGGGGTTCTTGTTCTCTGTTTTCGTTTGGGCCCAGCCTGTCCCAGATCCTGCTGGTCCCACCCTTTATATCGAGTGCAGGCTCACCTCATTTCCTATGCCCTGCATGAGCCTTGTGCCTCTTTATTTTTCGGGGAAGAAGTTGATTCCCCAAGCCGAATCAGAGGCGAGCGCCACTATAATCCTCACTCTCACTGACCAGCCTCTTTCTAACGGCGATCGAAGGATTGTTTTAAGTTTCCGTTCTCGTACGACGGATGTGATCTCTGTTGGACCCTTCGTAATGGATCCGACTCTGAGCGCGAATATGACCGACCCGAATGCGGCCAAGAGTTGGTTGTTTCCATACATCGATCAAGGGGTTGTGATTCATTTTCCTCCCAAGGAGCGTGCTCAGGCAGATGCCTCTGGGGGCATCACGCAAGTGCATAAAATGACTTTTTCTGAGGATCGGCAAGGCAGCAGCAAGAAGAAATTTTCCGAGGGGCCTTTCTACATAGGTACATCACTTTCTGGGCAGACCTACTCCGCGGGTCGGCCCGCCACAGCCACTGCCCCAAGCACTCGTACTAGTAGTGCCTTTGGAAATGGGCAAGTGCTTCTGAATTATTCGAAACCCAAGTTGCGTTTGGTCGGAGAGATCCATGCGGGCTATGCAGAGTCCAGCTACCCATCGGGTACAGGTGGGCAGATTGAGGCCTCCAATTTTACAAAGGGATTTTCAGCGAAGGCGATCTACTCGGTGGCGAAACGGTGGAGTGTCGCCGTCATCCGCAGTTCAGACTCAAATCCAGGTTCAAACTACAGTCAAGATCGCTACCAGTCCGGTGGCGTGGCATACACCTTATATCCCTTTCGCACGAACGATAATCGTCAGATTGAGATGAGAGGTACGCTGGGTCAGAACACGAAAGACCTCTTGCTGCCGAATGCCAGGGGAAATACTTCTGAGCGTCTAGCTTACGTCTATGCAGCCCTCAGGTTCTTTTGGATGTTTGATAAGAGTCGTGCAGTGATCAATGCTCGGGCCTCGGCCTTTACAGTTCTTTCTTTCTCAGGCTATGAATCCTATTCCGCTAGCGTGGATTGTGGGTACCAGATCCTTCGCCCCATCCGAATCAATGCTGGTGTGTCTTATGGTTACCAGAAAGGAAGCCTCACCTATCCAGCCGCCCCGGATTTTTCTAACCCCTTCAAGACCGCATTTTTGGGGGGTCAGGCCGGGGGTTCTCTGCGTTTTTCCTTTGGAGTGACCCTAACCGGGTTGAATTTAGACAGCTTCAATAAAGAATGCAGGTGGCAGTAATAGAGAGTCAGCTGTAGCCGGAAGAAGCTTCCGCAAGCTACCATAATCCAAAATCATGATCCACTTTACCAATGTGTCCAAAAACTATGGACAACAGATTCTCTATTCGGGCGCAAGCTTTCAAGTTCGTCCTGGCGATCGTATAGGACTGGTAGGTCCCAACGGAGCGGGGAAGACCACAGTTTTTAAAATCATCACGGGACAGGAGTCTCCTGACGGGGGTCAGGTTACGTTCGGAGAAAAGGTCGTGATTGGCTATTTCTCGCAAGACATTGCTGACATGAGCGGTCGCACGGCAAGAGAGGAAGTCCTTGCAGGGGTTGGCCGCATTTCAGAAGTCGCCCGATTGATTAAAGAGTGTGAGGCCCGCCTAGAGAGCGGCGCTTTAGATGATAATGAAATGATGAAGGTCGTTGAGCTTTACGGCGAGCTTCAATTGGAATTTGAGGCGCGCGAAGGATACAGCCTAGATTCACGTGTCGAAGAAATCATGTTGGGCCTTGGCTTTTCAATGTCAGACCTCTCTCGGGGCGTTGAGATGTTCAGTGGTGGTTGGAAAATGCGTATTGAGCTTGCGAAGATTCTTGCGCTCAAGCCCGATGTCTTGCTGATGGACGAACCAACCAACCACTTAGACTTAGAATCGATCGTGTGGCTTGAAAAGTGGCTCATGAATTATAAGGGTGCTCTTGTGATGACGAGTCACGATCGCGAGTTCATGAATCGGGTTGTCAACCGAATCGTCGAAGTAGCCAATAAAGCAATTACGACTTACAGCGGCAATTACGATTTTTATGAACGCGAAAGAGAAATTCGTAAGACTCAGTTGTTGTCGGCGCATAAAAAGCAGCAAGACATGCTTCAGAAGGAAGAAGAGTTTATTGCTCGCTTCGCTGCGCGTGCCTCCCATGCGGCTCAAGTTCAGTCCCGGGTAAAGAAGCTTGAAAAAATTGAACGGATTGAGATTCCCGTAGATGAGAAGGCTATTCAATTTGAGTTCCCGACCCCTCCCAGGAGTGGAGTTGAGGTGGTTAAGTTCTCCGGTCTTTCCAAGGTTTATCCGATGGAAGACGGGGAAGAAAAACTTGTCTTTAAGGATCTCAGCGGCCAGGTCCAGCGCCTAGAGAAAGTGGCTGTCGTTGGTGTGAACGGTGCCGGAAAATCAACTCTTCTTAAGATTATGGCTGGAGCAGTGAATCCATCTACCGGGCAGTGTGTTGTTGGTCCAAGTGTGCGTGTAGGGTACTTTAGTCAAAGTGCGCTTGATGTCCTTGATCCAAAGCGCACTATCTTTGATGAGATTGCAGCCCGGATTCCAGAGGCCACAATCGGATTTGTGCGGAGTTTACTTGGAGCATTCCTCTTTAGTGGGGATGACGTTCATAAAAAGATCAGTGTTTTATCTGGGGGTGAAAAAAGTAGGGTAGTGCTTGCGTCGATCCTCGCAACTCCAGTCAACTGCTTGATCTTAGACGAGCCGACTAACCACTTAGACATTCGGTCGCGCGAGGTCCTCCTGGAACAACTCCGGGCCTTTGATGGAACTGTAGTGATCGTAAGCCACGATCGTCATTTTTTACGGCAGGTGGCAAATCGTGTCTTTGAAGTGGATCGAGGTCGTATGACGTCCTATCCCGGAAACTTTGACTATTACTTGGAAAAAACACAGCGCGAAGGTGTTCGTTAGATCTACTTCGCAATACCCGTGTACCGGATCTCGATCTCAGCCCCGCGATGGGCATCATAAACGGATTGGGCGATGTTTACGGTGTTTGTGCCCGAATTGTAGGTGTAGCCAGTAGGACCTTGCGAAATTGTGTCTTCGCCGATCAGTACCGTGATTTGTGTGGAATCAAGCGGTGTAAGATCGAGTTGGAAGCTGAGTTGCGCTTGAGTCGCAAGTGTGGCGCCGAGCGAGATCAGTGTGGGCGCAAAGTTTGATTTGATATCGATCGGTGAGCTGCCAAAGTGCGAGGCCATACCGAGGTATGTGAATGGGTACGGCAGAGTGCCTCCTCCTCCCGTTCGGTTGGCGGGCCGAGTGAGAGTGGAATTGACGATGAAGTGCATCAAATATCCCGAGGTGCTCCGTTGTTGGACGAGCTGATCCAGGCGATCTTTCAGAATTGTTTTCAATCGATCGATCTGTGAGTCCGTGCAATAGACATCTGTCGCAGAGGAGGTCTCGGAATCGCAAGAACGGTCTTCATCTGAGATAAGTATTCCGACTAGTTTTGCATCGGGGCGTAGGAATCCTTGGTTGATCCCGCCTGAAGCTGTATTTTGATCTTTTAAGACCTCTAAAAATGAGTCATCCAGTCTTTCCCGCCCTGCCCATACACCTGCGTCATTTGAAAAGGTTCCAACGTTGGCATTTCCGCCAGAATAAAGTCCGGTCGTGGCATTGAATGTTCCACCGAATTTTGTGACAACGTTTGAGGTGCTGTTCGATAGCCAGAGTTCATTTGCGAATCTGGAAATCAGCTTTCCTTGCGAGGGGCTATTTGCTTGATAAGTATAGAAAGGACTTAAAGTGTTGCTTGGACTATATTGCGATGGGGTCAGTGCCGCCTTATAGGTCATCGTTGTTGCAACACCGATGTGGTAGCTGATGTCCTTTTGTGCAAACTGATCAATGAAGCTTGCTATAGATTGAGAAACCTTTTGTTGAAAAGGACCCATCGAGTTTGAGTTATCGATAATAAACAATAGATCCATCTTTGCTTGGGTCGGTATTTCATGCTTCTCAGCCCGCGCTATGTGTATGGGTGTATTGTCCGGGACTGCGGGTGCCATAGGCGTTGCACTCGCTAGACTCGAAACCTCAGATTCATTTTGGGCCTGATCTATTGCGCTGATCACGAACGAATATGTACTTCCATTGTTTAGCCCAAGAACAACATGATTCGTAAGCGTTGCATCGATCGTATCTACCAGCACGTAGTTGGTTGATCCTACAGGGGCCCGAAATACTTTGTAACGATGTGGATTTCCACTAGACGCGGTCCATGAAAGAAGAACGAGAGCGTTTCCAGCTGTAGCTTCTAATTGCGTTGGTATGCCTGGCGCGAGTGTGTCGAGCTCATAAACTAAAGAGCTCGGAGAGTAGCATGGAGATGAAATCCCAGTCTCCGGATCGATCACGCGGGTGGAGAAGTTATAGCTGCCCGCACTGAGAGGGCTTTCAGGAACAAGGTCTACTTCAGGAGTACTTGCCGTGATCGACGCAATTAAGCGAGTACACGAGGCGTCGGAAAAGAGTCGTACCTCTTTTCCGACTGTAACGCCTGACACAGTGATGACTGGAGTTCGCAAACTTCCGGGCGATTTTACTGGTGACTTTAGGCTGATGCTTAAAGGTGTGTTTGGGATGATCAGTGCAAACACTAGGTCAGGCGCACGGGTAGACTCATTGCCTGCGGTATCTTTGGCCAGTACCGTGTATCGATAGATGTCACCATTCGGAACGGTCGTGTCACTGAACGAAGTGTCTGGGGCTATAACGGTTGCGACCAGAGTGGCCTCGCCGGATAGCCCAGCAGTTCGAAATACTTTGTAAGTCTTAGGTTCGCCAGTAGAGGCACTCCATTCAAGGTCTACTCTTCCTGAGTAAGCAATACCGCGGAAATTCTGAGGAGTTGAAGGCGGATCAAAGTCCATGATCTGTCCGACGGGAGGGAGGTCAGCTTCATTGATCAGAAACGAAGGAAACTGAGTTGTGGCGCCAGATTTTGGCCCTTGGTTCTTGAGATCGGAATAATGACTACATGCGCCAGAAAGTAGCGTGCAGCTGAGCGCAATTAAGTGTTTCAGAGGGGCCTTGCCTAGGCCACTCCATGAAACTTTCCCCATACATTTATTGTAAGTTAACAATCGTCACAATGTCCCCTCTGTGTCGGCAAATACACACCAACGCCAGAGTGCCAACACTCGACCGGGGAATCCCTCGCTGTAAAATCATAAGTACGCATGAAAACCAGGATGGGATTCGTCTGTTTCTCTCTCGCAGCATTCTCTGTCGCTTGTTCTTCTGATAGTGGCCTGGTTGCTTACAAGCGTGACCCTGAGTTCTATTCTCAGTTAGTCAATCCGCCGGATCAGGCGGCTCAAGCCGCATCGAATTTAGAGGGATTGCGCCTGATTCAGACGGGGGATGACTATGCCATGCGTTTTGCATTGTTTAGTAACGGAACCTTCTACTATCAGATAGATCGTTTGGGAGATGGTACGGGTGATTGGTTATATGAAGACGGCGCACTCAAGCTTATTGCTGATCGCCCGATGTTTAATATGACATTTCATGTGTCAGCCACTGATGAAACCAGTGACGCAACAACCGTTCGCTTTTTAGATCGGCATGGATTTAATTCCTATTCGATCCAGCTTCGGGACCCATCCCAAATTCGAGCGCAAGACGGAGTGCTTCCTAGTTTGAGGCCTTTTGTAGCCTCTTCAAAAGGGATCTAAATCGCTTCAGTCAGTCATTGTGCGCTGCGCAATGACTTATCAAATTTTGAAGAACAGACTTTTTATTGATGAGGAGGATCCTCAGAATGTTAATGCTAGGAATGCTTATGTTATCAGCGAGTTCTTTTGCTGACTCACTCACACTCTATTTTTATCCTTCACCTTATGGGGTGAACTGGAAGTCGCCAAAAACTCTCGCTCGGTCGATGTTACGGAATGCGGTTTCTAAACGAGGCCGACAGATCGGTCATGCAAGCGTTGAAATTCTTTGTGAAGGCAGCGACGGAATGGAGCCGTTTTATGATTTCACAGGATCGACGAATACGACGAATGCGCATCAAAAAGAAATTCTCCTGAAGGGATACGGCATGACTGCGGTATTTCTTGCATCTCCAGGCGAGCTTGAGAAAAGTTCTAAACTGATTCCTGAGCGTGATGAAAGACTCCGTGATGGACGCATTGCATTTCTGAGAACAGAGCTGAGCCCGCCTGCTTGTCGCAGGGTACAGGCCTATCTCAACGAGTATCGCGGGCTAGGTTACGGACGTATTTACGGCGGTCTTATGCATGAGCCGCGTGCGCGACAGGGTGCTGGTTGTACAGCGTTCGCAAAGAGTTTTTTAGATGTATTAGGGTTTCTGGATGAGAATACGCGAACGGCATGGCAGACTTCGGTCCGCGTTCCGTATCAAGTATTAGGTGGTCCAAGTTATGGCGGGCGGAGGGTTTCTTTTTTGCAGATGTTGCTCAACCCATTCGAATACCGATCTTGGGCTAAAAAGGGTGAACCGCACCGACCGCTTCAGTTTTGGGATCCGGACAAGATGTACACATGGGTGAACTCTGTTGCTCGTGGGGAGGTGTCTGCATTCAATAGTGAATTTCAGGTCGTAAAACAATGGAACAGTTACGGCCTAGTCATCGATCGAAGGGACGCACCTCATGCAAGCGGATCTTTTTGGATCAAGGATCGTTCGAAGGTAGAAACTCAGCTCGCTCTTGCTGCTCCTATTCGTTAGCTGAATTCATCCCATCTGCTGGGGAGGCTGCAAGTGCGTTCAGAACAAGCGACACAGAGTTCTTGTCCGAAACTAAGATCGCTTTGACTGCTTTTTCGGAGCGCACGACCTTTTCTGCAAGTCGTGAAGAATCGACATCAAGGCCTAGGAAGAGCACTCGGTCTCCATGCTCTTTCATGAGCCTTTCACAGATTCGGTAGAACCTCTCTGTTCCGTCATTGGAAACAAGAAGGAGTCGGGATGCTCGCAGCGAAGCGCCAGTTCCTTGCTTTTCTTGAAGCGCTTTCAATCCTTTCGTCTCGGCGCGTAAAACTTCCGTAATTTTTTCCAACCCCCGCTCGAGCTGCCAAAAGTCCCGGGTCTTAGTTAAAGCTCTTTCTAGGTCCAAAGTTAAGCTGACATGGGGGAGCATGAGTGCTCCGCCGATCCAGATTTTTTTTAAGTCTGCGTACAAGAGGCGCCGGATTGCGTCGTGATTTTTATTTTCAACCACTTTCCGCGGCAGCTTGAGTTCTGGCGATGGGTAGCCCTCAAGGATTGGGATCACCTTAGGTTTGAGAGCCTTTGCGGCTTTTGCTTTCAGAATTTCAGATAGATTCTTAGGTGAACTCCCTTGACTTGAAGCCGACAGGTTCCCCTTCGGTGCTGGCACGGTGATCTTTTTCTTAGGTGCTATCTTACGGGGAGCTTCGGCTTCAAAAGCGGCTGCCCTGGCCGTGCGGCCATAGTGAACTTTCTTCGAAACCATTGGAGTAACTCTTCGGGTTTGCGGACGGATGACTGTTTGATGTTTCACGGGTGACGCTCCAAGGGTGAGACTCTGGTAGATCCGATTGAAAAAGTCAAGAATTCTGAGCGCCCTCGAAGTTGGTTCCGACCGTCGGTGAACGAGTTTAGTAAAACTTACCGAAAGTTACCTAGACCCCTGGTCACCTTTTAACCCCATCCGGTCGGCGGAAGCCTCTGAAAGGGTTTTTGGCTCTGGCGCGCCGATTGCAATAATAAGATGCCGGAGGTGCTGTCTATGGAAAGACTCCTAATCGTGACCTGTCTCGCTCTCACTCCCTTTTTGCTCTCGATGGCTCCGCTCGCTCGCGCCAAGGATGGTGCTGAAACCTCTGCGAAGTTGTCGTTTCCTCGTCGCCCTGGTCTGACCATTCAGTCCAGCGCCGTACCGGGGGATGCATTTGGGGGTGTGATTGCATTGATGAGTGTGGTGACTCCATCTCATCCACTCGTCTTAGACTCGGTCGCGCGCTCCGGGGATGACTACTACTCACTCGCGTTCTCGAACCAAGGAGAGGATCGATACGTGCTTGTGACAGGAAGCAATGAAGATACCGGCGCATTTGTAGGGCTGCTCCAGTTCACGGAAGATCGGCGGCTTGAATGGAGGGATCGGATGCGTTTGCCAGGGAAGGCTGCGACTCAGATCCATGTAACGCGCCGCGGCGCGTTTATAGAGTCCGGTGATCGAGGTGGGGTGACTGAACTAGAACTTAAGGATGGAAAAGTGCAGCGTCATGCATACTTACCCAAGGCGACTCTCAAGCAGATACTTGCCGCACGGTCCGCTCCGAATCGAATTTAAAAGGTTTCGCTTAGCCATCGAATAAAACGAACGCCCCCGAAACCGGAGATCCTCTCTATTCCGGGGGCGTTTTTATTCTTTTCTCCACGCGAGGCACTTTGACAAAAAACCTAATTCGCGGTGGAACGGAGTCGTGAATCCTTCCGTTTCTTCCAGGCGCTGTCCTGCATAACTCTTAAAGAATGGCTCGTGAAACTCCAGGGGGAATTGGTCTAGCAGTGGATCTAAAACCGGGTTGTCTCCCAGCTGAAGGCTCTCCACAGAAATAAAAGTTCCCCCTCGACGGAGTACTCTCATGCACTCTTGCAGTGCCTTTTTTCGTATATCATTCGGTAGTTCGTGCCAGAGAAACGTCGCCGAAACAGCATCAAATGTATGCGACTCAAATGGGAGCTCTGATGCATCAGCCTGAAAAAAATGAGTCGAAACTAGGTCTGCGCAAACCTTCTTTGCATGCCCTAAGTAATCGGCACTCAAATCTAATGCCCAGAGTTCAAATGGATGTTTTGATCTGGAAAGTTCTGCATGGAGCAGCTTCGTCCCTGAGCCAGTGCCGCACGCAACCTCTAAAACCTTAAACTTACGAGTGATTTCTTGATGACTTTTTAGAGCGACCCGCAAAGGGACTAGAGCAAGTCTTCGCATCGCATTAGCAGAGCCGGCAAAAAGAAGTTCTACTTGTGCATCATAAAGCTTGGCGGATTCCGCGCTCTGATATCCATTTTCCTGAAAGTGAAAACTCCTCTGAAAATACTTTGGGTAGAGCGGGTCCTGTGTGGAGACTTTCCAATCCTTATTTTTGCGCCGGGAAAATATCGCCAAGGACTTGAAAGTCACTATCGGAGACCGGAGCCAAGACTTTACAACGTCTAAACCATCGTGTGCTTGCGGTGCGTAGGTGCCATCGGCGAATCGGTCTGCATCGAGTTTTAACAGCTGGAAAAGAGACTCTCTTGCAG
This sequence comes from Pseudomonadota bacterium, assembly GCA_027486675.1. Taxonomy (GTDB): domain Bacteria; phylum Bdellovibrionota; class UBA1018; order UBA1018; family CAIMNF01; genus JAIXOQ01. The sequence continues at coordinate 29,379 of JAIXOQ010000007.1, read as the reverse complement.
CGTCTTGAAGAAATTTATTGCTCTCAATTGGAGGAGACTCAAGTTGGAACAGAAACCGCCCCAATTTGTTCAGAGTCTTACTTTGCGCGTGGTAGCTGAGGCCGCGTAGAAAGCCTAAGCCTCGATACAACTGACTTCTAAGATTTATGCTGCTTGACCGTGACATTTTTTAAACTTCTTTCCACTGCCGCAAGCGCAGGGATCATTACGACCCACTTTAGGTGCTACTCTTACGATTGGTTTCTTTGGCTCGTGATCGTGGTGGTGCTCCTCTCCCTCAGCATGGGTGTGGGACTCTCCTTCGATAAAAAACCATTGGCCATTTTCATCTTTTCTGAATTTGGAAACCTCATGGTGTTCAATCGTCTTTCCCTCGGCTTCGTAGACGGCGGTGAATTCCACGGTGCCTTGCGTATCTGATGCTGAGCCTCGCTTCGTGGATAGAATTTTTAGACCCTTCCAAGTGGATTGATCGGCCCACTGTTTGGTTGTTGCAGCATCAAAGTCTCCTCGTGACTCAGGGGCCAGCGTCTTCTTCAGGTAGGACACGTCGGACTTCGTATAAGCGGTGTACCGTGAGCGCATGAGTTGCTCAGCAGTGGGGGGCAGTTTCTTTCCGCTCAGGAAAGGCGAACAGCAAGCGTCAAAAGTGAGGGTAGATCCGCATGGGCAAGTCATGGTGAGGTGGTCCTTTGTATATCCAGGAGATTACTAGCCTAACCCCTCAAAACCACAGAAGAAATTTATCTCTCCCCAAGAGCATCGTTCTTTAGTTATAATGAAGGGGAATTCGAGGAGCGTTGCGAGGCGGCTTTGTCGCCCTAGGCTCGGGTTCTTTTTAACAACGGCGCTCACTTCACTAAAAAGGGAGTGTGCGTTTATGACCGTAAAAAAAGACTACATCGTAGCAGACATCAATTTAGCGGCCTGGGGCCGTAAAGAAATCAAAATCGCTGAGACCGAGATGCCAGGTCTTATGGCAATTCGTGAGGAGTTTGCGGCGAAGCAACCTCTAAAAGGTGCCCGAATCACTGGATCTTTGCACATGACGATTCAGACTGCAGTTCTGATTGAAACGCTGAGAGCGTTAGGTGCAGAAGTTCGTTGGGCGTCTTGCAACATTTACTCGACCCAAGATCACGCAGCAGCGGCGATCGCAGCCTCAGGGGTTTCTGTCTTCGCGGTGAAGGGTGAAACTCTTGTTGAGTACTGGGACTATACCCACCGCATCTTCGATTGGAATGATGGCGGCTACAGCAACATGATCTTGGACGACGGTGGGGATGCTACCTTGCTGCTTCACTTAGGTGCTAAGGCAGAGAAGGACATCACAGTTCTTGCTAAGCCAGGATCAGAAGAAGAGACCATTCTTTTTGCTTCTATCAAAGAAAAGCTAAAAGCCAATCCAACCTGGTACTCGAAGCGTTTATCGCAGATTAAGGGTGTGACAGAAGAGACAACAACAGGTGTGCTTAGATTGGTTCAAATGCACGCTCGAGGTGATCTTCAGTTTCCAGCGATCAATGTGAACGATTCGGTGACAAAATCTAAATTCGATAACCTTTATGGTTGCCGTGAATCGTTAGTAGACGCCATCAAGCGTGCCACAGATGTGATGATCGCCGGCAAGGTAGCCGTAGTTGCGGGTTATGGTGATGTGGGTAAGGGTTCGGCACAAGCACTCCGCGCGCTTTCAGCCCAGGTATGGGTGACGGAAGTGGACCCAATTTGTGCCTTACAAGCTGCGATGGAAGGTTACCGCGTGGTCACGATGGATTATGCCGCAGACAAAGCAGATATCTTTGTGACGGCCACTGGAAACTATTCTGTGATCACATACGATCACATGTCGAAGATGAAGGATCAGGCCATCGTCTGTAACATCGGGCACTTTGATAACGAGATCGACGTCGCCTCGATTGAAAAGTGTAAGTGGGAAGAGATTAAACCACAGGTAGATCACGTGATCTTCCCGAACGGCAAACGAATCATTCTGCTTGCGAAGGGACGTTTGGTGAACTTGGGTTGCGGTACCGGCCATCCGAGTTACGTGATGTCTTCCTCTTTTGCCAATCAGACGATTGCTCAGATTGAGCTCTTCACACAAACGCAAAAGTATCCGGTCGGGGTGTACACCTTGCCGAAACACTTAGACGAAAAAGTCGCGCGCCTGCAGCTGAAGAAGCTCAATGCAGAGCTGACAGTTCTAACCGAGCAGCAGGCCAAGTACATAGGCGTACCTATGCATGGGCCATATAAAACCGATACCTATCGTTACTAAGACCGAGTGAATCTTTATGGGGCGTACGTGGAAAACGCGTACGCCCCATTTTTTATCCATGGATTAGTTGAAAAGCTTCGGGGACAAGCGGGGAATTGCAGTGTTCTAGTCCTTACGAACCGTAAAACCTAGTCTTTCTTAATCCTACCGGCAATCGCTGATCTGCGTCGCCCTTACCGTAACCTTCACGTTTCATCAGTGCTGTGACCGCATTACGCAGAACCATAGGCACTGGGAGCGCTCCGGTATCTTGGACCTCCTGAAGTGCAGCCTCAATTGCATTGTAGACGGATCGGTCCTTCCTAGCTAAAGCCAGAGATATTGCAGCGTGAGCGAGGTTGATGCGCGCCTCTGGGAGTCCCACGCATTGTAATGCTTCTTTTGCGGCGATCGCCATCAGCAACCCCCGAGGTTCTGCGTTACCTATATCTTCACTCGCAAACACGATCATACGGCGTGCGATGAACATTGGGTCCTCGCCGCTCTCAAGCATACGGGCTAAATAGTAGACCGCTGCATCTGGATCCGATGCTCGCATGGACTTAATGAATGCAGAGATGGTGTTGTGGTGTTCTTCAGAGGCTTTGTCGTAAGGAAGTACCCGGTCTCCGAGTTGTTCAAGCAATGTTTGAAGTTCGGGTTGATCGATTTTTACTGGGTGTTCATGAGTTGCGATTGAAAAATTTGGGATCAAGGAAACGATCGAATCCAGAAGAGTTAGTAACCGTCTGGCGTCTCCTTCGGATTGTTCAACGATCAAGTGGCAGGCAGACTCAGAAAGCTCTACGCAGTTTGCTAGTCCATCGGAGCTTTTAAGTGCATGGCTGAGGACCCGCTCAAGTTGAGGATGGGTAAGTCGTTCTAAACGCAGCACTCGCATTCTGGAGAGAAGCGCTGCATTGACTTCAAAGGAAGGATTTTCAGTGGTCGCACCAATCAATACGAACAGGCCTGCCTCGACGTGAGGTAAAAGGCTGTCCTGCTGGGACTTATTGAGACGGTGAATCTCGTCTAGAAAAAGAACTGTTCTACGCCCCAGTCTTTGATAGGACTTCGCACGCTCGGCAGCCTCCTTGATATCTTTTACTCCGGCACTGACCGCGCTGAGTTGAATGAAGGCTTCTCCTCCGTGGTCACCGAGATTTTCAGCAATCAAAAGGGCTAGAGAGGTTTTGCCAACACCTGGCGGACCCCAAAGGAGAATCGACGGAAAGGACTTCGATTTGAGCCAAGCGCGGATCACTCCTTTTTCGCCCAGCAACTTTTCATGCCCAATCCATTGGTCGAGCGTTTTAGGTCTTAGGCGGTGTGCTAGAGGGATTGATCCGGTCGCGATAGGGACTGAAAAGAGGTCGTCGGTCAGAAAAGCCCCTCGATGCTGAGGTACCGTTCACCAGTGTCGTAGTTAAAACCAAGAATCGTCGATCCAACAGCGATCTCCGGTAGTTTTTTTGCGATTGCTGCAAGAGTTGCGCCGCTCGACACGCCTGCAAACAAACCTTCCTCTTTTGCGGAACGGATTGAGAATGCATAGGCCTCTTCTTTTGTGATTGTGATGACACCATCCAAAAGCGAAAGATCCAAATTTTTTGGAATAAACCCAGCGCCGATTCCTTGGATGGGGTGAGGGGAGGGTTGTCCGCCGCTAATCACGGGAGAAGCTGCAGGTTCTACGGCGAATACTTTTAGGTTTTTGAAATGTTCTTTCAGGACGCGCGCGACCCCCGTCAGATGCCCGCCTGTCCCAACACCGGTAATCAAGTAGTCAATCCCCTCAGGAAAGTCTTTGAGGATTTCTTGTGCGGTTGTGGTTTCATGAATGGCTATGTTTGCAGGATTCTCAAATTGAGAAGGCATCCATGCTTTGGGATGCTCTAGCAGTAACTCCTGGGCCCGATCGATAGCGCCCCGCATTCCCTTTTCTCTTGGCGTCAGATCAAAGGTTGCACCGTATGCGCTCATGATTTTTCTGCGCTCGATGCTCATCGATTCCGGCATAACTAGGATGAGTTTGTAACCCTTCAATGCAGCAGCAAGTGCAAGCCCGATTCCAGTGTTCCCCGAGGTAGGTTCAATGATGGTTGTTTCCGGCGTGATGAGGTTGCGTTTCTCAGCATCTTCAATCATCGCCAGCGCAATTCGGTCCTTGATGCTGCCCCCTGGATTCGATTTTTCCAGTTTGATCCAGACCTTGTGGGTCTGCCCAAAGAGTCGGTTCATCTTTAAGTGGGGCGTATTCCCAATAGTTTCTAATATGGATTTTACTTTCACGCTGTGAGGGTATCATTGCCAGCGGACAGTGGTTAGTCCGTAAAGAAGGGTAAAAGATGACCAAGGGCCACCTAAGAACTGAAATTGTTGCGGGGTTGACTACCTTTTTTACAATGGCTTACATCATCGTTGTGAACCCATCGATACTCTCGACGGAGGGCACGGGGATCAGTTTTGACGGAGCGCTTACTAGCACGGTTTTACTCTGTTTCTTCATGACTTTGCTGATGGGGCTCTACGCAAAGTTACCCTACGCGGTAGCGCCTGGGATGGGTGTGAATGCTTTCTTTACATTCTCAATCATTCTTGGAAACCAAGTGCCATGGCAGGCTGCCTTAGGAATAGTTTTTTGGTCGGGGGTTCTTTTCTTCTTGTGTTCAGTGACTCCGATACGGGTCTCAATTGCACAGGCAATTCCAAAATCCTTGCGTCATGCAACCGCAGCGGGCATCGGCTTATTTATCACCTTTATTGGCTTAAAGAATGCAGGCTTAGTGGTCGCGGATTCGGCGACTTTAGTGAAGCTCGGGGTTCTCAACCACATCTCAGTGCTGGTTTTCCTGGGAATGATGATCATGGTGGTCTTTATGAAACGAAAAAACCCATTCGCCTTTTTGTTTGGGATTGTTTTCGTCACAGTGGTCGCACTCTTCATGGGAGACATACGGGCTCCAGAATCGCTGGTCAGTTTCCCTGACTTTAAGTCTACCCTCTTCCAGCTCGACATCTGGGGTGCGCTGAAGCTTGCATATCTTCCTTCCATCATCTCGATCTTCTTCACAGATTTTTTTGACTCGATCTCAACTTTCATCGGGTGCTCCTACATGGGTGGACTGACGGATGAAAAGGGGGAGCCTAAAAACCTCAAAGAAGGACTCATAGTGGACTCGCTCGCGACTTTAGGTGCAGGCCTGCTCGGGACATCGTCGGGGACTGCCTATGTTGAAAGTTCAGCGGGGATAGAGGCAGGTGGTCGGACTGGCATCACAGCAGTGGTCGTGGCCCTTTGTTTTTTGCCTTTTCTATTCTTAGGGCCTCTGGCGGGAATGATTCCGCCATACGCGACTGCACCTGTATTGATATTGGTGGGTTCACTCATGTTTAAAAGTATCTCAGGTCTAAGATTTGACAGTGTCGAGGAGTACGTGCCTGCTTTTCTTACCATCGCGTTGATACCTCTCACGTTCTCCATCACTCAAGGGCTACTGTGGGGCTTTATAACGCATGTGCTCCTGTTCGTGATCGCAGGGCGGCGCAAAGAGATTTCAGGCGTTCTCTGGGGTGTAGCCGTGATTTCTTTGGCGCTGCTTATCCTGGAGCATGGGTCGAAGTAACGATCCAAGATCCCACTTTAGAGATATTCTGAAGACTGCGAAGGAGACTAGATTCTATGGGGTTTCTTTTTAAAGTCTTACTTTTTATCGGATTGGTAGCCGGCGGTGCTTACTACACTCTCGGTGAAGAAGATCGGGCTGAGATGCTTGGGCTCCTCGGGACAAGTACTCGCGCGATTGCGTCTGATGCGGCGACAAGTGTCTCAGTCCACACAAAACAACTGAGCGCAGAGGCTGCGCCTTTACTTCGGGCTCGCGCCGCAAAGATTGTGATGAAAGAAAAATAGAAAAACCCATCTGCTCTCTACGGAGCAGATGGGTTCATCGTTGATTCTTCGAAGATCAAAGCCTACATGTGAATTTCGCTATTATTCCTGCGGCTATCTGCTGCAGGTTTACGGCCGGCCACGCGTCTGGCGCGGTTGAAAAGAGCGTACGCACCAACACCCACCACAGCGACTGAGAGCGTAGCAATCGCCATAGGTTTCCAGTTGGCTCTTACAAAGTTTTTAGCCTTAGGAATGAGTTTCCCCCAGTTATCAAGGATCTGTTCGACTTCCTTAGCGTCTGGAATTCTCATGGTGAGCTCGTCCTTTAGAAATGCTCCGTTTGGCATACTTTGATGATTCGATTCTTTAAATGCAGTTGATTTTTCCATATTGTGTCCTCGCCTCAATCTAGTGCAAGCCATGGACCAGGCTCATGTCTTCCAAGTTGGGGAATAGCACATTGAGTGGGGCAAGATGACTCGTGCCTAGAGCTTAAAAGTCGCAAGAAGTGGGAGGTGATCTGAGAGCTTGTTCCATTTTTCGCCCGACAGCGCCTGAGCCGTAACTAGTTCTGAGCCCCGGAAGTAGATGCGATCGAGTGGCAGCAAAGGAAAGAGGCTCGGGTAGGTCTTTGCGACCCGTCCTTGAAGCTTTTGAAATACTTCATTGAGGCTCAACCGCTCCTTGAGCGGATGGGTGAGTTGGTTGCTCCAATCGTTTAAGTCACCTGCGACAAGCATCGCCTCATCTTGAGTTGTGGAAGATTCAACATATGAACAAATCTTCAAGATTTGCTTATTCCGTGCAAACTCCGTGAGACTCAGATGTGTGTTTAACAAGTGCAATATACCGCCTGGAAGTTCGATCGTCGCATGCAGCATGCCTCTTTTTTCAAGTCGGTTTGTAGTTAGATCTAGATTAAATGAATTTTGAATCGGATGACGGCTCAGGATTGCATTTCCATGGTGTCCTTTCGGGTAGAGTGCATTTCTTCCGTAGGCAGCGTATTTCCAGACTTGATCGGCTAAATACTCAAGCTGATCCTCCTGCTGACTAAAGGCTGCGACTTCTTGGAGAAACACAACGTCTGGTCTGATATCTCGGATTTGTTCCCGAATCTGGCCTAAAACGAAGCGTCGATTTCCTAAGGAAAAACCCTTGTGAATATTGTAGGTCAGGAGCTTAAGGGTGTTCATAACCACTTCCGAACATGAGTCAGAATCCAAAAAAAGAATCGATCCAGAATTGTACGTGCATCAACTTCAGCTAAGGTTTTTTTTGTGGAAGCCTGCATTAGTTCTTCAAATTTTTTTCGAAGTCGTGACTGGTTTCTGGGATCTGTGACGACCAGATCCACTTCAAGATCATGCAGCAATGATCTGTGATTAATATTGGTCGATCCGACAGTCATCCACTCATCAATGATACAAGCCTTGGCGTGGAGGAACTCGCCTGGGTATTCAAAAATTCGAATCCCTCCTGCAAGGAGGAGCGAATAGTAGGTGCGTGTGATCCAAGGCATAAAAAAGACATCAGAAACAGAGGGTACGATGAGACAAATGTCCACTCCGCGTTGTTTGGCTTTTAGGAGCGAACCGATGAATGTAATTCGCGGAGAGAAGTAGGCGTTTAAGATCCATGCAGTCTTTTTTGCCTCCGTAATTCTACGATTAAAGTGCTGGGAGGTGTGTTTACGCAAGAAGAGTGTGTCGTTCAGGAGTATGAGTTCATTTGCCTTTTGAGATCGCAGTAACCCACTGGCTAGAGAACGCAGGGAAGTACTTTTTTTGGCCCAGGCCTTCAGGAAGGCTTCGTAAAGTGCTTTTGTTTCTACGCCTGAAACCCTGAGTCCTAACTCAATCCAAGCATTAGTCTGAATATTAGCGCTACAAACATATGCTATTTGCCCGTCAAAGATCCAAGACTTCCTGTGATTGCGCCGATTGAATGTTCGCAGTAAGCGGAGAATTCCAACAGTAAACAAGGGGTGAAAGATCCGGAGTTCCACAGAAGTCTTTGCAAAAAAAGCCTCCAGGGATGCGCAATTGGGTGCAGTCCCAAATCCATCTACCAGAATCCGCACCTGTACCCCGCGTACTGAAGCGTCAATCAGAAGCTTTGCGAGTTTCAACGCTCTTTCGCTGAGATCAAAGATATAGGATTCGACTTCGATGGAGTGCCGTGCTGTCTGGATGTCCTTCTCGATCGCAGAGAAATACGCACATGAGTCCGTGTAAAGTTCTTCAGTGAGCCACTTGTGCATGGCTGTAGTTCTAGGCTTGTTAGCCGGGATTAGCCCCCTCTATCTTTCGTTTTTCCTCGCAAAGGTGGGAAAGTCTGGAAATAATAGTGCGGGTTGGTTCCGTATCCAGCTGGGATAGCAAAGGCCAGATGGGGACCGGAAAAGCCGAGGTCGTGGAGTCAGTCCTGAATCAGATGGTGAAGACCAAGCTCACCTATACAAGGCCTTTTCAGCTGAAGGGGGAACGAAGGTAAAGTGGTCCATCACGGGAGAAAACGGATACTTCTTTCGGCTGATGAGTGTCTTTGTATGCTGCGACTCAATGAATGGTCCTGAGTTTGAAAAATGGTTAGCAAAACTAAAAAGCTCTGTTGAGAGCAGTGGGAAAGCAAAATGAAGAAGTCTTTTGGTTATGTCGATGGTTTCGTTATTCCGGTACCTGTGAAGAAGCTTGCAATCTATAAGAAGTGGGCCAAGCTCGCGGCGAAAATTTGGATCGAACACGGCGCGATTGACTATGTCGAGTGCACTGCCGACGATGTTGCCACAGGTGAGGTGACCTCATTCCCGCAGAGCGTGAAACTGAAGAAGGGTGAGGTGGTGGTCTTTGCCTGGGCTACATATAAGTCTAAGGCTGACCGCAACAAAGTCATGAAGAAGGTAATGGCGGATCCAAGGCTTGAAGGCATGAACGAGGACACGATGCCATTTGATGGTATGCGGATGTTCTGGGGTGGGTTTAAGCCGATCTTGCAGGCGCAACGTAAATGAATCGATAGTGATTTTCGAGTCCAGTCTAGATAGGCTCCCTTTTCTCAATACATTCGAAAAGGGAGCCCTGAGAATTGAAGATCATTCGTTCTCTAGCGGAGATCAAATCGATCCAAGTTCATCACTTTGTTCCATGCATGTACGAAGTCAGAGATAAACTTCTTGTTCCCATCATTTGCTGCGTAGACCTCAGCAATTGCTCTTAGTTCAGAATGCGATCCGACGATCAAATCCACTGGAGATGCAGTCCACTTCAGAGCCCCTGTCTTTCGGTCAAGTCCCTCATAAAGCCCGGCTTGAGCTTCAGACTTCTGCCACCTTGTGCTCATATCGAGCAGATTGATGAAAAAGTTGTTGTTGAGCTTGCCAGGTGTTGTTGTTAGCACTCCATGGGGTGTTTGATATGCGTTTGCATTCAAGACCCGCATGCCACCGAGTAAGACCGTCATTTCAGGCACCGATAGGGTGAGTAAGTTGGCTCGGTCTATCAGCATCATGGTGGGAGATAGCGCATTGCCTTCTCCGTAGTAGTTTCGAAAAGCGTCAGCTTTTGGTTCCAAAAATTGCATCGATGCTACATCGGTTTGATCTTGCGATGCATCCATACGACCCGCAATGAAGGGGACCTTCACGACTGTTCCAGCGTCCTTTGCCGCCTTTTCAATAGCAGCTCCACCTGCCAAGACGATTAAGTCTGCCAATGAGACGCGCTTCTTACCCGTTTGCGCCCCATTGAAATCATTCTGAAGTTTCTCTAATCGGCCGACAACACGTGTGAGCTCTTCAGGTGCATTGACCGCCCATGCATTCTGAGGTGAAAGACGCACGCGCGCTCCATTGGCTCCCCCTCGAAGATCGGTATTTCTAAACGAGGATGCAGAGGCCCATGCAGTTCTGACTAGCTCCGGGACCGTTAGGCCCGAGCTGAGAATTCTCTTTTTAAGTGAAGAGACGTCTTCAGCGTTGATCAGCGGGTGGTTCACTGCCGGGATTGGATCTTGCCAAATGAGATCTTCCTTGGGCGCACCCTGTCCAAGATAGCGAGTCCGTGGACCCATGTCTCGGTGCGTGAGTTTAAACCAAGCTTTGGCAAACGCTTTTTCAAATTCGGCAGGATCTTTATGAAAGCGTTTGGAAATCTCTTGGTAGCTTGGGTCAAACTTAAGAGCCAAATCTGTCGTAAACATCATCGGAGCATGACGCTTGGTAGGATCATGAGCGTCTGGAACTAGATTTCCCGCTGCGGAGTCCTTTGGAATCCATTGGGTTGCCCCGGCTGGGCTTTTCGTTTTCACCCACTCGAAAGCAAAGAGATTATCAAAGTACTGTGTGGTCCAGCGTATTGGGTTCACCGACCAGGCTCCCTCAAGACCACTGGTAATGGTGTCTGCTCCATGGCCCTTTCCGCACTTGTTCTTCCAGCCAAATCCTTGCTCTTCTATCCCTGCCGCTGCTGGCTCAGGTCCAATGCACTTTGAGGGATCTGATTTTCCATGCGCCTTTCCAAAGGTATGACCACCAGCGATGAGTGCCACAGTTTCCTCATCATTCATCGCCATGCGGGCGAAGGTCTCGCGTATATCTTTGGCAGCAGCTAATGGATCCGGGTTTCCGTTTGGTCCCTCAGGATTGACGTAGATCAGCCCCATCTGAACGGCTGCAAGAGGTTTCGCTAACTTGCGATCGCCTTGGTATCTTTCATCCGCCAAAAACTTCTTTTCTGGGCCCCAGTAGACAAGATCTGCCTCCCAATCATCGGTCCGACCACCTGCAAACCCAAAGGTCTTAAACCCCATGCTTTCGAGCGCAACATTACCCGTCAAAACCATCAAATCTGCCCAAGAGATGCGGCTCCCGTACTTCTGCTTGATGGGCCAAAGCAATCGTCTGGCCTTATCGAGGTTCGTGTTGTCGGGCCAACTGTTGAGGGGCTCAAATCGCAGCTGGCCTCCGCCTGCTCCTCCTCGACCATCAGTCACGCGATAGGTTCCCGCACTGTGCCAGGCCATACGAATGAAAAAGGGTCCATAATGACCGTAGTCAGAAGGCCACCAGGCTTGGGAAGTCTTCATTAGGGTTTCAATGTCTTTTTTGACAGTCTTTAAATCCAGTTTCTTAAACTCTTTTGCGTAGTTGTAGCTCGGGTCCAGAGGATTGGATGCCACGCTGTGCTGCCTCAAGGGGGCAAGGTCTAAGCGCTCAGGCCACCAGAATTGGTTGGAAATATTCGAAGGTTCAGCTGCGTTAGACAACTGAGAAAAAACAAGTGCGAGTATGAAAACCGCATTGCGATGGAAAGTCATGTAGAAATCTCCTTGTTCAACAGACTGCATCAGAAAGAGGCTCGTGTAAAAGGGACATAGACAATCGTCCGATAGGAAATAACTATTGGGGCGGCAACGGATGGCATTTTCTAGGTGGTGCGCTTACGCCATGCTAGAGACTTCTTCCCGGAAATTTTGGGCCAAGGAGAAGAGTCGAGACTTTCGCGCTGGATCCATCCTTAGGAGCTGACGGGGCATCATCGATAGCCGCGGGTTCTTCTCAAAGAAGCCGATATTTTTGCTGATGAAAGACCAATAGAGCCCATCCCAGATATCGCACCAGGGTCCCTTTGCATAGTGGCTCATTTTTAGGATGTAGTTAGATCCTGAAATATATGGCTTTGTAGCAAAGATGCCGCCATCGCTAAACTGAGACATACCATAAACGTTCGGCCCCATGACCCATTCATAGGAATCAAGAAACATCTCCATAAACCAACGATGTACTGCAGTCGGATTAATTTCCGTGAGAAGCATGCAGTTGCTTAAGATCATCAATCGCTCAATATGGTGATTGTAACCCAAACGATTCGCCTTTTTAATTGCATCATCTACCGGTGGCAGCCCAGTGGTTCCATCGTACCAGCAGGATTTCATGAGACGTTGGTGATTAAAGAAATTCTTTCTGGCTTGCTCTTCGTAAAAATTCTGGTGAATTCCGTGAATGAATTCACGCCATCCAACGATCTGTCTAACAAACCCCTCCAAGGATTCTATTGGGACTTTATTCATTTTACCGTGAGTAATCGCTTGTTGTATGACTTCTGCAGCACTTAGGAGACCGATGTTGATGAGCGGTGACAGCGCTGAATGAAATACAAAGTCAGAATCACTCGTGATTGAGTCCTCATAAGGGCCAAAATGAGAGAATCTTTCTAATAGAAATGCCTTGAGGAATAACAGGGCATCCTTTCGATTTGTTGGAATCCAAAGGTCTGCATCTAAGGCGGGCAAATTTCCGGGATTTTTTGCAAAGTTCACTTGTACAAGGGAGTGAACTACAGATTGGTGATGAGAACGTTTATAGACGGGAAGTAGAGGAATCTGGATTGATTTTGGAAGTCGTTTTCGATTTTCTGAATCAAAGCTCCACTGGCCCCCTTCTGGTTCTTTATTCTTGTCTAAGAGAATCTGATGATCTTTCCTTACGCCTTCATAAAAGTTTTTCATGAAGGGTTTTTTGTATTTGCCTAAATACTTCGCAAAGTACTCATCGCTGATGAGGAACTGGGGGGACGTAATAAAGACTACATTGACTTGAGTCGCCTTGCCCCAGGCAATGAGTTGCTCACGAAAAGAAACGTCCGGAATTCTTGCAGTTTTTAGTGTCTTAATATCGTGCTCTTTTGTAACGAGAGATAACCGCTCAAAGAAACTATTTTTGCCAAGCTTCAGGGAATCGGGATATTCGAAGTAGATGACCTCTAGTCCCTTATGAATGAGGTGATCCCGAAATTCCCGCATACTGACAAACTGATGAAGGACTCGCAATTTGTGGTACTGATAATGGGTCGCGATCCCATGGTCCTCTACCATGAGACAGGGTCCTGAATCATAAAAGTCATGGAAAAGCTGGTTGCCAAGAATGAGGGTCAACTCGTTTTGGGCGTGAGCCACTTGCTTTGATAATCGAGTAGGCATGACTTTGATTCTATGGCTTGTTTAAGATCAGAAAAGGAAGAAATGAGATGAGAGCGATCTATTGGGTGCGTGATGACTTGCGGATTCATGACAATCAAACTCTTTTTGAGTTTGGTCAGCATTCCCAGGAAGGGATCATTGTTTGGTGTCCTACGCCATCCTTTTTAAGAGCAGGCGGATTTCGTAAGCTTTTTCTACTTCAGTCTTTAGATGAATTTAAGAAACAGCTGGAGACGCTTGGGACAATAGTTTTGGTTCAACATCAGTCGGCGGCAACCTTCCTACCCAATCTTGTCCAGAGTTCGAAGGTAGATCGAGTGTATTTTTCGGCATCACAGATGACCGAGGAGAAAAGGGAGGAGAGCTTGCTGACAAAGCAGCTTGGCGGTCGGATTAGACCTTTTGGTCCCCAAAATACGCTCCTTCACAGGGATGATTTGTCCTTTCCGCTTAAGGACTTGCCTGAGGTATTCACGCAGTTTCGAAAGAAAGTTGAGGCAAGTCTTGAGGTGCGTTTAGAGTCACCCGCGCCGAAAACGCTTCCTCATCCATTTCCTATTGAGGGTGATATTGAATCCCTCGATGTTACCGCAGAGATAAGATCCTTGATCAGTAGGGGATTTCAGAATGAAAAAATTCGTGCAGGTGAAGCGGAGGCATTAAAGCGTCTTGAGTCCTACCTTTGGGGATCAAACCGGATCCAAACCTACAAGGAGACTCGCAATGGTCTCCTGGATTGGGAGGACTCAAGCAAGCTCTCCCCCTATCTTGCCGCAGGTTCTCTATCGCCAAGACGGGTCTACTTCGAGCTGCAGCGCTATGAGAGGGAGCGGATGAGTAACGAATCGACTTATTGGCTCTTCTTTGAATTACTCTGGCGCGATTATTTCAAGTTCATCGCCGAAAAGTCGGGAGTTAAAATCTTTGGTGGATTGAATCCGCCACCTATCCTGAGCCGGGAATTTGAAAGATGGAGTGTCGGCGAAACCAATGATTCTTTTGTGAATGCCAATATGCGGGAACTCAATGCCACGGGCTGGATGTCCAATCGGGGCCGGCAGAATGTCGCGAGCTATCTTGCTAAGACCCTTGGGGTCGACTGGCGGCTTGGAGCTCAGTATTTTGAGCAGCAACTCATTGACTACGATGCGTCCAGCAACTGGGGGAACTGGTCTTATCTTGCCGGCGTGGGGCAGGATCCGAGGAATAGGGTCTTTAACACGGTCAAACAAGCGTCTATCTATGATCCCGATGGCGAGTATCAAAGGAAGTGGTCTCGCTAGAAAGAAAGATCCTCTAAGGGGAAGGAGCTTTCCCAGATAGCTCGAGCCAAATTTCGTTTCTGCGCAGAAACCAAAGTTGAAACGGGGAGTTGTATCTAGAAAAGATAGGATCGCCTTGTGTTTCGATTTTATCCACCTTCAGCGCTGTTTGAAATGCCGAGAGCTCTTCTTTGAAGTGCTCTTCAGACCACGAGCCTGAATAAGAGTGAACAGCTATCCGGCGTTCTGGAATCTCTTTTAAGACTACTCTTTTGTCATTCGGCTTAGGCAATGTTTCAAGAGTATATGGCTTTGGCATTGTGAATTGATAGGCGTAGCCACTTGCGTTCTTGGTCTGGATCACCGGTGCAGTCATTGCGATCTTCTCAGATGTGGCTTGCGATATGACAGGAGCAGTCATGTCGATCTTGGTGCGGGCACGATTATCTCCAAAGATGTATCCGGCAAGGATCTTAAAGGCCTTGCCCCCGGAGGATTCAAAATCTCCCTCAATCACAGTCTCTGCTACGACGATCTTTGGATATTTCCTGATTTCATAGTTCTCTGATTTTGATTCCACCGTAAAGGTGGGTTCTTCGGTTGCCATGGCTGTTCCTTGGGAAAAGAGGGTGAATAGGATGAGATTAAACATTGACCACCAGAATTGAGCTTCTTAAAACGCAGAGCACGACTCTGATTCCATTCGATTTCATGAGTCGCTTCCAATTCTTTTGGTCATACCCCAGTGTAAGCTGATTGTGTGCAGGTACGCTTGCGAAGAAAGTCACAAGCCAAAGTCCTGCGACGAGGCTTAAGTTGATGAGCCACAGTGTATCTCTTGTATGTAAGGCCATGAGCGAAGCTAGGAGGAGGTCCACAACCATTGGGAGGCCCGCGATCCATCCTAAAGCGGATGTATGTTGTTTATGGAATGCCTGGAATTGTGACCTCTCAATGAGTGGAAAACACTGATAGTGTGTGAACTGCATCACTAAGATCACGGCTGTCAGATAGTGGCAAATGGCTCGCTCAAGCTGGGGGGCCCACAAGATCAGAGTCGTGTTCATTCACACCTCTGAAATGGCATGAAACGAACATCTAGAGCCTCAGAATAGGTTGTTTCAGCCTCACCCAAGTGAATCGGTACAGGGATGAGTGAGGTGAAATTTCCGGCAGCATTCGTGAGCGTAAAGTCTTTTACGTTCCAGGGTTCATGAATGACATCCCCTCTGTAAACGCGCGGCCCTTCAGTTGTAAATAGGCTGTACCGCTCGAGTGCCCACTGTTCTAAAGGAGTTTTCGCTCTTCCCGCGCCAATCTTTCCGGAGAGACTGAGACTTCTTTGATCCACCTTGCTTTTGACCCTATAGTCGAGGCCATCATCCTGAAGCCGGATTTCACCATATCGATAGGGGAGGTGAAAGAACTTTTGGGCGACCCAGGTCCCGAGGATTGAGTCGCTATCGAGTGTGAAGAAGTAGATGCCGCTTCGACCCTTGTATTTGACGTAGGTTCGTAGGTTGAGTTCATTTAAGTTTGAAAGGTAGGGCACTGTCGGCGTAAATGGAAATCGGATCGCATTCATACGAAATGGAACGGTGGAGACGATCGCATTTCCTTCAAAAAGATCGAGCTCAAATGGGCAATGATCTTGCAAAAGCTGAACTGGAACGCGTGAGTGCAGGAAGACCAGTGAAACCCAGCGTTGTTTGATGATCCAAGAGCTATTCTTCATGCCCATGCATCATTATTCTACTACCGAGGATGGGATTACGCTTATTCCATGTCTTTTAAGCAACGCTTCCGCCTCGAGGCTGATCGAGTTTGGAAAATAGGCTGCAACTCCAAAGGGCGCCTTACCGTTCGGCCAAGGACCCCCCGCAAGCAGCATTTGAATTTCAACCAACTCGTCAAACTGCTGCAACATGGATTTAGTTCGAACGCCTCGGCTTCTCTTTCGGGGGTGGGTTAAATCTTTGACCCCAACTCTATCTTTACGATTCTTGACTTCAATAATAACATAGCGACCGTCGGACCTTAACAGAAAATCAAACTCTTTCTCATGTGTGATCCAGTGAAGAAGCTTCTCGAATCGATCTTGCTTCGATAACTCATTGCGAACCACATAAGAAAGCCAGGGGTATTGAACGTCAAAGAATGCTTGGTCCGATGCTTGTTTGAGTCGACTCGGAAGAGCTGCCAGAATTTTTTGATGGAAGTCTTTGGTCTCTCGAAGCAAGGATTGCTGTGTGGTACCGATCACATCGTCAAAGTGAAAGCCAAAAATGCGGATATGGGGGAGCTCAGTCAAAGATAGAAGTTCACCTCTGTAGCCAGAGAGGCTTGGCATCATGGCACTAATGAATTTATCTAAATGCCTTTGTTGGGACTGTGCGCGCGCTCGCGCTCCTTGAAATAAACTCCGGTAGTGCGCAACCATACGGCGGGCCGAAGCCAAGTACGGTTTGTGATAGTGGTGCACATAGCTCTCAAGATACTGGCAATGAGCGATAGCGAAATCGACCAGCGCCAAGGCGGAGGCCTGTGTAATCGTTCCATTTTCTTCCTGCTGACGGATGAATGCGTCCTTTGCATCATCGAGTGCCTTTGAAAGCCACAAAAGGGATGGATCTTGTGCGCCCCAGGATCCGGGGGCCAATGCTAATTCCGGAATGTTGCTCGGTCAGATAGAAAAATCCTACTTAGAACTTGTTCCCGGTGAATTTACGTCTCCATTCAAGAGCGGAGATATCATCTAGCCCATCCCGGGGAGAGACCCCTCATTCATTAAACACAAAACTTATTCGCCGTTTAAGGTCGCACGTTAGAATCTAGTGGTTATTGCTTGCTCCTGACTTCGAGACGACCGGAATTTTTCTGGAAATGACGACAATGCCCTGGTTGTTCATGACAGCGATGAGTGGAGGCTCAACGGAGTTGGGAAAGTATCCAGCCACATTAAAAAGAGGCTTGTCGGGTTGAACTGGGTGAAGAGTCAGTTTTTGTATCTCTACGAATTCTCTAAAAACGCTATCTAAGGTATTCAGTTCCATCCCTTTACGTGCATTTCCTTCGCTGAAGGAGCTGACATCCGGTTTGTAGGTCTCTAGGTCAAGTGTCTGGCTCAAATTCTTCACTTCGGCGATTGAGAGCTCGCCATTATGAAGGTAGAGGATATCAAACTCCTTTTCGCCTAAGATTCGACTTCGTAAAATAGCCTCCTTGTTGCCGATCAATGGCAGTGATTCGACTCGTTTGTAGAGCACTGGGAAATCTTGAGCAAAACGTGCCTTGTTCTGTAAGACTCTATGCAAGTTGTGATTGATCCGGGTAGCCACCTGTTCAAAAAACTCTTTTGCCTCCTTCTTAGAGCGTGCTGTTGCAGATCCGGCATTCAAGCGAAACGAAACATCTAAAACATTGGGAAGCTCGATTAAGGCTCGAACCTCTCCTTCGTAGCCTTTGATCCGGTTCATGTAATGCATAATTTCATCGGCGCGATTGGTACAGTTTCTAAGAATTGCTTCGTAGTGCTTTTCAAGATTCATGTAGTGCAGTGCAGTCATCCTTTGGATGCCAGGATAGAGGTGTGGGTGATTCTTCTTTGCATAGCTCATGAGGTAGTCCATGTGCGCAATCACGAGCGAATGTGCCTGAGGAAGGCTGTATAGATTGAAGGCTTCTTTTGTATGACGTGATTCCGAAATGATCCAGGGTCGCAGTTGGCGCAAAGGCGAAATCAGCCAGCGGACCGATGGATCGTTCTCGGCCCAAGAGTGCGCCGTGATCGGGTCATTGTTGTTGATCTCAGGTGAAGGGATAAAGTCCGGATGATCTGCGCGGAGCCTTCGGATGATCGGGAGAGCGTAGAACTCTTCTGAAACCTGAATGCCTAGGGACGTCGGACGGGGGGTTCCATGACTCGCCACTTCGTCGCAATGACCGGAATACGCAGGAGCAGAAAGGGTTGCGCCGATGAGCAGGGTTGCCATTGTTCCGGTGAAGGCGCTTACACACATGACGCCTCACATTCGTTTATTTACGTAAAAAATTCAATTAATAAACTGTGCGCATTCATGCCAAGCGGACGTTGAGTATGTCTTAGACAATTGCGCCAATGGCGGATCGGCAAAAGGCCTCTAGGAGCCTTCTCACGCCTAGTTCACTTTTCGTCTGATCTTCTTTGCGCCGTTTGATACTTCGTCACTTACGTTATTTGAGACGTCTTCGGCGTCTTTCATCGTGCTGTGATTGCCGGTTCCATCCCGGACTTTTCTGCGCGCTTTGCGGAGCGCCTTTTTGGTGTTTGTTGCCGCATCTCCGCTCTGGTTGGCGACTTTGTCCCCAATGGACTCATCAGCATGAGTGTTCGGGAGATTAAAGGTTTGGTCCGCAGTGAGAAGGGCGAATAAAGCAACTATAAAAAATTTATGTGACATAAGTGGGTCCTCTGGTTTGAGTGACTGCAATTGCTGAGCCACGAGTGAATCGCGGTTTTAGCGATCTAGGGGCTAAATGCTTGAGGCAAAGTGCCGTGCTTCGGGGACTAAGTGCCTCATTCTAAAAGAGCACACGAATCGTCATAGAGGAAAAGAACGTAGCGTTACTCGTCTGTGGTGAGTTCTTACCCCGAAACCCGCCCCAGAAGAAACGAAGACCCGGTTCGAATCTCTCAAAGCGTAAGCCGATGAAAAAATCAAAGAAGCCGGAATCCAGAGCAGTCGAAAGCGGCAAAAAATCCCCGTGAATGACGAATGCGCGATCACTGCCGATATCTTGTGTCAGGTCGACTCTAAGGATTGGGACGAAAAGAAAGTCGTTCTCGATTGCCTTCGAATTCTGAGAGGTGAATGTGAATCGTGCATAGTTGAAAAGCCCCGTCACTCCCAACCGTAGGTTTGATTTTCCTCCATCCCAACCCAGCAACGGGTAATTTCCTGACAGACGAAGATTATGAAACTGGAAATTAAATCCCGTGAAGGTCCCTTTCGGTAAAGTCACACCAGAGACAGTGATGTCGTCAGTCAGTTTGTCAGAAACATTAAAAATAAGGGGAGAGAGCGTTAACCCGAAGTCAAAGCTATCAGGGTTGTTCATCCAGTATTCCGCCCGCACCGTGGGCACAGCGCTTGGGTTCCAGCCGGATGTGGCGTTCCCGCTCGTACCACTCGAAACTTCGATTTTCTGTGAGGTGAGCACACCCCCTTCAAAAACGAGAGTATTTGCCCAGAGGCTCATAGGCAGCAGGAGAGTTAAAACGCCTAGATGAGTACGAAAGTTTTTCATGCATGAATACTCTAAATGAAAAGCGCCCAAGACATTTATTTATGCCTTGGGCGCTCGAGTTGACTCACTCAAGATCAATGAATGATTATTTTCCTGTCGATGCTTCTGTTTCGCGTGAAGCGACAGCCCAGATGATCAAACCGAATCCGATCTTGTTGACAACGTCTGCGAGGTTGTAGATCAGGTTCAATGAATTTGCGCTCGCCGTTGGGTCGTTTCCGACCAAGTATCCAAGTACATATCCAATTGGGTAGATCGCCCAGCCAAAGGTCACGATCAGGCGCATTGTTTTAAATGCGGACTGAACGCCAGGGGTGGCTTTGCTTGCGCTGATCTTCGAAGCTTCGCCAGCAAATACTTCGTAAATAATGTAGATCCAGCCCAGCATACTGAGAATGAATGCAACGGTCACGTTGAGCAGGCCTGCCTCACCCGCGAATCCAAACACGAGCATCGCGATGGTGCCGATCATCAGGCGCCAGAAGACACCCCCTGGTACTTTCGTAATTGCCGATAGAATCAGATAAAACTCAGCCATGAGAAGAGGCACTGTGATGATCCAGTCGATGTAGCGATATACCGTAGGAGTGCTTCCGGTCGCGACCCACACGTCACGCATGTAGAAATAGTGAACGGCTGCTACGAGTGTGACGAGTCCTGAAGCGACGACCGAGGTGCGCCACTTTCCGGCCATTCTGAGCGATTCCATGAAAAAGAAAACGGTGGAAGCGACGAGGGCCATCGAGATAAACCAGAAGGAAATCCCTACGAGGTCGTTTGATTTCAAAACGACTCCATCTGAAGCAAACACAGAAGAAACTGGAGCGAGAAGAGTGCTCGCAATCAGTGCTAATTTCGTCTTAAGCGCAGTAGGGCTTCTATACATAACATGTGTCCTTTTTATGTTGTTTTTCAATTCCCGAATCTTTCGACTCGAAACCTTTATGTGTTTCACTTTCGAAGTCTATAGCGTATTTTCTTGGATTCAAGGTTTCTTGTAAATAATGAGTCAGCTCCAAACGGATACAGAGACGTGGATGAGAGAGATCGAAGGTCAGATGATCACGATCATCGCTGCGACGTCCGGCGCTCATACCGAAAGATCCGCGAGCCTCGCGGTTGAGGCTGCTCTCTATCACCTCAAGACTGGGGGTAGTCGAACTCGCGCTCGCATCTGCATGGAGATGTCAATGACGCTGCGACTTACGAAGTTCGACGCGATCGCACTCAGTGCATGCGTTGAGCTCTTGCATAACGCTTCCTTGATTCACGATGACCTTCAAGACCTTGAAAAAACCCGCCATCAAGAAAAATCAGTATGGACCAAGTATTCTCCGAGCATCGCGGTGTGTGCTGGAGATTTGATGATTTCTTGTGCTTATGTCGCAATCTCAGCGGTATCGAACCCGCAAATCCTGCCTGATCTTTTAAATGCTGTGCATCGGTGTATTGCGAATGCGACCCGCGGCCAGTGTAAGGATCTGACCGTCAGAAGCCCCAATGATCTTTCTCTCGATGAATATGTCGATATCGTGAAAGCGAAATCGGGCGCACTTCTCGCGTTACCACTCGAGCTACCGCTTCTTCTGATGGGCGATCGAAAGGCATCGAAGCTCGCTATTGAAGCAGCAGAGGATTTTTCAGTTGGCTATCAGATCATAGATGATTTGGTCGATTTAGAAGATGATTTGGGTAATAGGGAACGACCTGCGAGCTTGAACATTTCTACTCTGATCAAACAGAATGGCAGGAAGGGCTCACCCAAAGAAGAAATGAAGGTGCTGGCCCGGTCCTACTTTGAGTCCGCTCACAGAATCGCGGGCGAATTGCCTGGTAGCTCTGGCTTATATCTTCAAAGTCTCTCCAAAAAGATAGTCCAGGCACTATGAAAAACTTCGAAGCAAATCGTTCACCAGAAGTATTGTCTCAGTCGTCATCTCAAAGATCTTCTGGGCCGTCAGCCATCGTTATTGGCGCAGGTTTTGGCGGCATAGCGGCCGCCCTCCGTCTCCGTGCGAAGGGCTACCAAGTTACCCTGGTTGATCGCTGTGAACAACTTGGGGGACGCGGCCAAGTTTTTGAAAAAGACGGCTTTCGGCACGATGCGGGGCCCACCGTGATTACGGCTCCGTTTCTTTTTGAAGAGCTTTTTCAGTTATTTCACGAAAAATTGTCTGATCACCTGGACCTCATTCCTCTTAAGGTCTGGTACCGATTTTATTATCCGGATGGATCGACATTTGATTACGGAGGCACGCTTGAAGATACATTAGCGGAGATTCGTAAAATCGAACCCAAGGACGTCGAGGGTTATAAACAGCTCCTTGCACATTCAAAGCGAATTTATGACGTCGGATACGTAGAATTATCAGACGCGCCTTTTCATGAACTGAAGACGATGTTGAAGCAGATTCCTCGGTTAGTGAAACTTCAAAGCTATAAGACAGTCTGGGGTATGGTGACGACTTACCTCAGTCACCCGAAACTGCAACAAGCGTTCTCGATCCAGCCCTTACTCGTTGGCGGTAACCCGTTTGACACGACGAGCATCTATGCTCTAATCCACTTTCTAGAGCGTGCTTACGGCGTTTTCTTCGCAAAAGGCGGAACAGGTGCCATCTCTTCCGAGCTCGGGAAGCTCATGAAAAGACAGGGAATCAACATCCGCCTCCGGACTACCGTCAAGTCGATATCGATAACAGAAGGCGTCGCGAATGGCGTGTTCCTTGAGTCTGGTGAAAAACTCTCGGCAGATCTCGTCGTCTCCAACGCAGATGCAGCGCACCTCTACAGGTCGATGGTGAAGAGGAGCGATCAGTCGCCTCTGTCGCAACTCAAGTTGAAAGCAGCGAAATTCTCGATGGGCTTATTCGTTCTTTATTTTGGGACAACTAAGACATATCCATCTGTAGCCCATCATACGATCTGGCTCGGCATGCGTTACCGAGAGCTCCTCAAAGATATCTTCGACCGTAAAATTCTCGCGGAAGATTTTTCGCTCTACCTTCATCGCCCAACCGCGACGGATCCTACTTTTGCACCCGAGGGCTGTGATAGTTTTTATGTCCTCTGCCCAGTCCCGAATCTTGAAAGCGGAGTGGATTGGAACGTGGAAGGTCCCCGCTTGAGAGACCGGATCGTTCAGTCGTTATCCGACACGATCCTTCCCGGGTTAAAGGAAACGATCACTTCAGATTTTTACAAGACACCCGAAGACTTCGCCGACGACTACCTCAGTGTTCATGGATCAGGTTTTTCTATAGCGCCCATTTTTCGTCAGTCGGCTTGGTTCCGATTCCATAACAAGTCAGAGGGTATCAAAAACCTTTACCTGGTGGGAGCGGGGACTCACCCTGGCGCAGGTCTTCCTGGTGTACTCTGTTCTGCAAAGCTCATCGATCGAATGATTCCTTCGGTAAAGAATTTGTGAACCTTCAAAACGCAGAGTCTATTTTACGGGAAAAGGGAAAGACGTTTTATTGGGCAAGCTATCTCCTCGATCGGAAACAGGCAGCTCAGGCAGCGCAAATGTATGCAATCTGCCGCAAAGTGGACGACATTGTCGATGAGGCTCATTCCAGGACCGCAGCCTCCCAGGAGCTCGGCGCTTTCAAAGAAAGCGTGCTGAGGAGTGACTTTTTCAAAGAGGCTGAAGTCAGTCGAGAAGCCTTCATAGATCTTACGGAAGGTGTTCTATCCGATCTTGGTGCAGTGGAAGTTCAAGACGAAAAAGAACTCCTGAATTACTGCTACCAGGTGGCTGGAACGGTCGGTTTGATGATGTGTAACGTTTTGGGGGTTCGAGATCAAAGAGCAATGAAACATGCAGTCGATCTCGGCATCGCGATGCAGATTACGAATATCTGTCGAGATGTCGCGACAGATGCTCACTTAGGAAGACGATACCTTCCTCTGACGCTAGTCGGAGATTTGTCGCTTACTGATCTCGTTTCACCCCCTCTTGAAAAGCAACCGGTTCTTCGGAGCGCGTTATCGACTTTACTTGGGACAGCAGATCGTTACTATGAAAGCGGTCTGAGAGGCATTGTCTATCTTCCCCTTCGCGCTCGTATAGCGATTCTGGTAGCCGCCGCGCTCTACCGGCAGATCGGCATAAAACTTACGAAGCGGAGATTTGATTACTGGAGTTTTCGGGCTCAAGTGAGCCCGCTCGAAAAAGCATTCATGACTGTAAAAATACTATTTCAATTCTTCACTACATCTCAGTACTGGAGATTGCCTCGAATCAATGCCAGCGAAAATGCAAGTTGATTTACTTATTCTAGGGGGTGGCTGCGCAGGCTTAAGCCTCGCGGTCGAACTCGTTCGTACTGCCACGGAAAATCCACCGATAGTGACCATTCTTGAAAAACGTATCCACTACGAAAATGACCGAACTTGGGGTTATTGGTCGAATGGTACGGACTACTATCCGAGCATATCGAAACAACTATTTCCTCAACTCAGAGTCAGAGTCGGCAATGATCGGGCAGCAGATGTTTGTTTTCCATGTCAGGATGCCCCATACACGGTTCTTGCATCTCATCTTTTCTACGACCACTGCCTCAAGGTGATTCGTGCGCAGAAAGAAACTCAGTTAGTTCTTGGAGCGGAAATTCTTGGAAATCCGATCCGGAAGAACCAAAGATGGCAAGTCCATACGCAGGCAATGATCTACGAAGCGAAAGCTATCGTGGATACGCGTCCACCTCCGACTTCAAGTCTACCAGTTCGAACGGGCCTCTATCAGTCTTTCTACGGATTCGAAATCGAGTGTGAAGAAGAAGTATTTGATCCAACCGCAGTGGAACTGATGTCGTTTGAGGAAAACACTTCCTTTCCGATTTTTTTCACTTATGTCATCCCTTTCTCGAAGAACCGTGCGCTGATCGAAGCGACTGTTTTTGGTCCAGATCCACTCCAACAGGAAGACCTCAAAGATAATTTAGAGAGGATGGTTCAGAAACATTCGAAAGGCTCACGCTTCAGAATCCTTCGGAAAGAATCCGGGATTTTACCCATGGGGATTCCTATTGAAAAGGCTGTTTCAGACCCGAGTTATGTGAGGGTAGGCGTGAATTCCGGGGCAGCCCGACCGAGCACGGGCTATGCGTTCCAGCGGATACAAAAGTGGGCATCCTTGTGTGCGCGAGAAATTCATCTGAGGAAACGTCCAATCCACCACTCCTCAGACCCTTGGCTGATCAGGTGGATGGACGCTATCTTTATATCAGTCCTGAAAAATCACCCTTCTATTGCCCCATCATTATTTTTGAGACTATTTAGAAATGTTGCACCGATGAGACTGATTCGATTCTTAAGTGGGAATGGAACGGTGTTCGACTGTATTCGCATTATTCTGGCACTTCCTGCGGGCCTCTTCTTAAACGAGATTTCCCGGGTTCGTGAAGGTTTACGTGGATAAACACGAAAGTCTAATTCGAGTTCAGGGGATTATTTTTTGCGTGATTGCGCTGCTGATCGCTGTCTTGAGTGTTGCTTTTCAAACTCTAAACCCGTCAACGATAGCCCTAATTGGATCCATCACCATTCTCCTCCTCGGAGTGCCTCACGGATCTTTTGATGCTTTTTATGCCCAGGAGCTTTTTAAGCTTAAGGGTGTATTGAAATGGGCTTTATTTGTTGTGTGTTACTTGATGATCGCAGGTTTCGTAATCTTGATGTGGATGCTAGTGCCAAGCTTTTTTTTTGCTCTATTCCTTTTCTTCTCGGCTCTTCACTTTTCAGAAGACCTTCCCGCTGAAGACACACCTTTTATCCGCATCATGTACGGGGCGTCCATCATTCTGCTTCCCTCTTTATTCTATTCGAAAGAGGTGACTGATTATTTCACCTTAATTACTACGCAGGAAAGTGCAGAGGCCTTTGGCCTCTTCTTGTTGCCACTCAGCAGGATTTGTATCGTCGGCGCAGTCATCTCGATTGTTCACTCTTTCGTAGGGTCTTTTTACAAACCCTCGCCGAGACGGTTTTTAGGTCCAGCGATTCTCCTCTGTAATGTGATCCTCTTTTTAACGGTGAAGCCGCTCGTTGCCTTTACGGTTTATTTTTGCGCAATGCACAGTCCACGACACATCTTACGAACGTTTGCACTCCATTCGAAGGTTCCCCGTGAGGTTTTGATTCAATCAGCTGTCTTGCCAACCATTGCGGTACTTCTCATGTTTTTCGTCGTAGTATGGCGTATCGACTTTCGTTTCGTAGAAAAGACATGGGTCTCTTCATTATTCGTAGGAATAGCGGCGCTGACAGCGCCCCATATGATTCTGCTCAAGCAAAGGATTAGAACGAATGGAAAAATTTAAAGATCAGCCTCTTGCACCGTTCCCTCAGGTTCCACAAGGATTAGCGCGGATTCTCATCGGAGGTAAAATCCAGACTTCAGGTTTTGATACCCGCGAAGTGCAAAGTTCTTGCGCCGACCAAGGCAAGCAGGTTGTGCTTGGTCGGACTGCTAACGTAAGTGCAGAAATTCTTCAGACCGCAGCAGATGCGGCGCATTCTGCTTGGCAAAAGGGCCTAGGTGATTGGCCAACGGCAAGAATGGAAGTACGCGTGAGTGCCGTCATTGCGTTTCGAGATCAGATGGTTTTGCAGCGCGAGCTGGTTTGTCGCTACCTCATGTGGGAAATCGGTAAAGCATGGCTGGATGCCCAAAACGAATTTGACCGCACTGTGCAATACATCAACGACACGGTAGAGGAAGTGAAACGGCTGGATCGTGATTCGGCACGCTTTGCATTCTCAGGTGGCATCATGGCTCAAATTAGGCGAGCGCCTTTGGGTGTGACACTCTGCATGGGGCCATATAATTATCCTCTCAATGAGACTTTCACGACACTGATTCCTGCTCTCATTATGGGCAACACAGTCGTCGTCAAGATTGCACGGTACGGACAGCTCCTTTGGGATCCTCTGCTGGAAGCATTTCGAGATTGTTTTCCGGCGGGCGTCGTCAACATTGTGAATGGCAAAGGCCGAGAAATCGTTGGTCCGGTCATTCGTTCTGGAAGGATTGATGTCCTTGCATTTATTGGGTCCAGTGCAGTGGCCAGCAAAATCAAAACTGACCATCCTCAGCCCCATCGCTTCCGTACTGTCCTCAGCCTAGACGCTAAGAATCCAGCGATCGTGCTTCCCGACGCTGATCTGGAGAACGCGGTGTCAGAGTGTATCAAAGGGGCTCTTTCCTTCAATGGACAGAGATGCACTGCATTAAAATTTGTTTTGGTCCACGAGTCGGTTGCAAATGCTTTTACCGAACTTCTGCTCAAAAAAGTGAATGCGATGATTGCCGGCATGCCCTGGGACCAGGGTGTACAAATCACTCCGCTGCCTGATCTCAATAAGCCCGCCTATTTGCAGGAGTTGATTGAGGACGCAGTCGCAAAAGGTGCAAAAATCCTCACTCCCGAATACGGAGCAAAGTACGGAAACCTTTTTAAACCCGCAGTTCTGATGGACGTCCCTCTGAACTCACGGCTCGCGCAAGAAGAACAGTTTGGACCCGTGGTCCCTATCGCTCGATTTAGCCAACTGAGTGAGGTCGAGGACTATATCGTCCATTCGAACTTTGGAGCGCAAGTCAGTATATTTGGCAGGGATCCTGAAATCGTCGGGAGAATGATTGATCGCCTTTCAAATCAAGTGTGCCGGATCAATTTAAATTCGCAGTGTCAGCGTGGTCCAGATGTCTTTCCTTTTACCGGTCGCAAAGATTCTGCTGAAGGGACGCTCAGCGTGTTCGACGCTCTCAGGGCGTTTAGTATTCGATCGATGGTTGCAGCCAAACAAGATGAATTGGGTAAAGAGACGATCAAAGGCATCCTTTCGGGTGGCACTTCGAATTTTCTCTCGACCAATGTTTTGCTCTAAATCCAAGCGATCGCCTATCTATCTCGCTGTTGTGGTTGACTGCATTACTCGCTTAGCGTTAACTTATCGATCCACTCAATCGCTGGGGTTTCTTAATGTTAAGTGTTTTTGTTGTTATTTCTCATCTCATCCTGACGCCAGCTTTTGCGGTCCGGGACTACACCCCTCAAGAGATCGCCGATGCTTTCTCTTTCTTGGGTCTACCTAATACCTCTACAAAAGGCGAGATCCGTAAAAAATATAAAAAACTTTCCAAACAGTATCATCCGGATAAAGGCGGATCCGAAGCGGCGATGCAGAAGCTCAATACCTCAAGGGAAGTAGCCATTGCATCTCTAGAGATGAAGAACTCTCAGAGAGCCAAATCGTCAAAGACTGGAAGGCAGCCAGATCCCTCGGGGAGTCAGGCGTGGACTGCAGAAGCGCTTTACCAAAGGTTGCTTAAGCGGGGCTACTTGCATCGTCATGCCCACTTCGTGCGTCTGCTTGCGACTTCCGAATGCAAAATTCGGATTATCGATGCGATATCGAAGTATGAGATCTTTCTTTTTCACTCAGAGCCCATGCACGTAATTCGTGAGTTAGATCTTCGGGAAGATTGGGTGCGTGTGCTTGAGTCTGTAGATTACTCGGGCAGTCCATCTTTGGAGATGAATCGAGTCAGAGCCTCCCAACCTGAAACTTTGCACAACCGCGACATCGCAGAGCTCCTGAAAAAAGCGCAAGAGCTTCAAGGGATGTTTGGTTCCGTGGAACAGTTTAAGAAAGTCGTCCTCATGGGTGAGGACCAGATCTCGGGTCGGATTGCTTTTAAGAAATTCCTAAATAATTCAGGCAGACCGCCCTTGATGGTGTTTGATGCATCAGAAATGAAGACACTGATTCAGAATGCCAGCAGTGTCGTTCTCGCATCTATGTACTCAAGCTTCAAAGAAGGAATCGAAGAGCTGGGCGTCATTACTCCATTTGAAATCGCTCGTCTCTTTCTTGAGCGTACTAATACTTTAGTGGAACTTTATTTCGGCTCTGATTTGGTCAAGGATCAGTATGGGGCAGAGAGGTTTCGTATAGAACTCTTGGCCCGAACACCGAAGGCATCCATTGAGGATATCGTTGCACTTGGGGCCTTGGGTTCACTCTCCGATGGGTTTGATCAGGCTCAGTGGTGGGATGCTTACTTAGATCGATTAAAGGCCTACGGTTCACCGGATATCGATAGTATGTTCCTCGCGGCCCTCAAGTTAGGTGGTGCGCACGACTTTGGGTACGCATTAGATCAATCGCTGGCAGAAGAGACGTCTACCTCTTGGGAGGTAATACCTGAGAGCCCATTGAGGGCAGTCCTGCAGAAGTTATCATCGGAGACGCTGATGAAGATCCTTGAACAAAAGCAGGGCTGGCCGAACATCAAGAGTGCATTGGTAGATGTCTATGCAGAGCGTGACGAGTTCTACAGTGTACCTTTCCCAAGAAGACTAGACCCTCAGATAAAACAGAAGATCCTCGCTCTTAGGCTTGAGCGACTGAAGTCCATCGTGCCTTCGGGGAGTTCCTTGCTTGATCGTTGTAGGTGGCTTGTGCAAGGGCAGTTTTAGGGCCGTGATCTCCGAGGGCGCTGAAAAATAGCTGCTGCGCAGGTGTGTCCGCTAGAGTTATTTTTTGTAATGAGGGAATTCAGTGAAAATAAAAATACTGCCGACCCATCTCTCTATCAGCAAACTTGATCCTTCAGATGTATTTCCATCTTGGGCTACATCTGGGATGTTCTGGTCGATGACTAGAACATCTGATGAGCTCTCCGT
>JAIXOQ010000028.1 GCA_027486675.1 Pseudomonadota bacterium | reverse complement strand
TAATGATCTGTTCTTCTGAAAATCGCTTCTTCATGGTCACTCCTTTGCCCAGTCTTAGGGCTATGTTAACGCGGAGTGACTCAAGGTTCATACCTTCCTAGGATTTGGGGGTAAGCGCGTCCCCTCGCGAACTTGAGTCAACTTCTTAAGAATCTGTAGAACCTGCTCATATCGCCCTGCAAAAAGGGGCGGAGTAACAATGGAGTTCGGATTGAAGGGATTTATACGATTCGCCATGATTCTTACTTTTTAGAGCAAGTAATCAGTTTCTTCTATAGTTGAAGGTCAAAAAGCTATAGTTGGCATTTAGTTGAGGCCCGTTTTCTTTTAGTTGGCATATATAACGGCGGTAAATCGGAACTTTAAGCGAACTGACGCACTAAGTCATAGATACGGGCCTAGAACAAAATCAACTATTTTAGTGGTGGGCACAGGTTTTTTAACATCGAACTTGTGCCACTCACCGTAACTCTAGAGTTTGGTGAAGTTTGGATCAGGAAGAAGAAAGTCGATTCCGTGGGGCTGGTAACCGATAGGCATCAATCCTTTTCTGATCAAAAACCGATCGGGCCCATTTAAGGATGAGTGAAGTTGTACTCACCAACAAATACCCCTTGGTCATTAACAAAGACCCGTATTATTAAGTAGTTATAAGGGCGTACAAGTACTTGACTGTTGCTTTTTTTTATTTTAAATTACATAATGATTTCAAGGACTTCTATAAATGCCAACATCTGCGACCCGCATTAAGGTTATTCAGGATCTCGAAGTCGCCTTGGGCGGCAGACTTCTTATACTATTTTACAATACTGACGACCGAGTACTAGGCACCCAATTAGCTCTCGACGTGCTTCCTCCCCTCAAGATTTGTCTTAAGTCCGTTAGTACTGATTTAAATAATAAGAAGCCACTGTTTGTATTTCTACATTCGAGTGGAGGTATTTTAGAAAGCCCTTGGCCAATTGTTTCGATCATTCGTGCTGCAACAAAGGCACAAAAGAGTCACTTTAATGTCGTTGTCAATGAAAAGGCACACTCTGCAGGCACGCTTATCGCACTGGGGGCCGATACTATATTCATGAATCCTTATGCGTCACTCAGTCCAATTGATCCTCAAATCAATATTAGTACATCGCAAAATACACGCATCGCTGCAGGCATTGAGGACATTCAAGGATATTACGACCTGATTAAAGAGATTTTTGAAACAAATGAAACCGCTCGTGCTCAAGCATTTGGATACCTTGTGCAACGCATCCCAGCGGAACTTTTAGGTCAGGTACAAAGAGTTCATAAATATATTCGCATGCTCGCCGAAAAACTCTTGAAGTCTCGTAAAGGCCAGACAGGCAAAACCAAAAAGCAAGATGAAGAAAAGATTGTACAAACCCTCACCAAGGAAATGCACTCACATAGCTATCACATCTTTCCAGAGGAGGCTGCTCAGCTCGGATTGCCAATAAAGGTACTTGAAAAGAAGATTTGCGAACTTCTGGATTCCTTACAAGAAGAATACAAAGATGAAATGGGCATTGGGAAAGACTTGGTCGTTGAAGTACCAGAAGGCCAAAATGAAAATAGAGTTTTACGGCATAGGGCCTTTATCGAAACTCGAAGCGAATCTTTTTCTTATCAATCACATGTAACAGTGAAAAATGACAATACTGCTCAAATTGATGACCTCGGCTGGAGAAAAATTTAATGAAGCCTCTACCTACTAAAGTGAATGTCACCAAACTTGCCCTAAGCTCGTCAAACGTCGTTTCTTTAAGGTCCGGGCAGACTCAATCTGCTACGTCTGGCATAAGCAGTACAAAGGACTTTGGAATCCGCACGACTTCTAGAACACCAAATTCATATATAGTTTCTCTAAATGAACCACGCGAAGAAAAACTGAAAGATAAAATCGCAAAATAGAATTTCGCTAAGTTGTATTATTAAATGTGGTTCCATACCGATTTTGATCCCAACAGACTTCATCAAGGCACAATATTCTTTGCAAGCGGCTTCGACGGCCTCGAAAACGGGTATTACGCGGTTTTAAATCCTGAGTGTGACCTAGAACACTCTAAAGCAAATTACGTAAATATCGTTGCCGCTGGTGACACTAAGCGCGCATTCCTAGATATTACTTCCGATATTGCTTTATCGACCGAGCAAATAAACGGACTCGAAGAGCTAAAGCCAAAAGTAGTGAAAAATCTTCTAAAAATTCTTCTAAAGCAGATTAACGGCTCAACCGGGTTACGGTGGTACTTTACACCTGTCGACAACTTCGTGGATTTACCATTGCTCGTTTTTGATCTGCAGAATATTCGTTCTTTCAGTTCAGATAGGATAGAGAGTATTCTTCCCCAGCGTCGGGCCGTAATTCGCTCACCTTATAAAGAGCAATTAGTGACTCGTTTGTACTCGTATCTGACGAGAGTAGGCTCACCCGATCAGGATAAAGAATCTCTCGCCTTTGATATCATGGACTCAGTGGGTCTTAAATTCCCACCAAATGAGGACTCGCGACTAGTACTTAGTTAAAAGCCTATTGCACGCTTCAAAAATGAAAGTTCGCGTCTCTCTTCACCTTAAACGGACGCATGAAAGAAGAATCTCAAAACGTAATAGCAATGTTAGGGGCACCATGGAAAATTTTATCATTGATTCTAGTGATGGCGGTAAAGGTGGCTTCGCTAGTCCTGCTTGCTTACCAGGCGGCACCCTATCTTAAGCTTCTCTAATAAATACGAAGTTATAGTGGCGCGCTTACCCCCAAATCCTAGGAAGGTATGAACCTTGAGTCACTCCGCGTTAACATAGCCCTAAGACTGGGCAAAGGAGTGACCATGAAGAAGCGATTTTCAGAAGAACAGATCATT
>JAIXOQ010000013.1 GCA_027486675.1 Pseudomonadota bacterium | reverse complement strand
TCACAGCGCACTCGGAATGCGCACGCCGAAAGAATTTGCAGACGACTGGATCAGATGCTATCCAAATAACGCGCCGTGACTCATATTTCGGCCTTCACAAGTTTTGGGGTAAGCGCGGTGGAAGAACGCATAGAGATGAAGGTCCTGCACAAAATACTTTGCAGGATGCTTCCTGTTCTCATCTTAGCTTGCTTCTAATGTTCGCGCTCACGCTTGCCCATTCTGAACTGATGATGGAATAGAAAGCTGAGTCTCTAATTTGTCCGTCATAGGCAGGCATGTGATAACGGATAACACCATCCAGCTTTGCGCCCAATCTTTCTATACTTCTACGGGATCTTTCATTTCTCGAGTCCGTTTTGAATGTGACGCGATGGACGTTAAAGCCCTCGAATGCTTGAGTGAGTAAAAGTATTGCGCAATCGGTTGTGATTCCCGTCCTTTGGGCATCCTCTGAAAGCCAGGCCCAACCAATTTCAAGTGCATCAGGTATCGATGAATTCCTCTTCAACGGATGGTTATCACGCCACTTCCAATATTCGAGATTCGCAAAACGTGTGGAACCGAGAATTTTTCCCGTCCTCTTGTCGCGAACCGTAAACGGAATGATCGTGCCATTTTCTCTGCCCTTTATTGCTGTTGAAATGTAGGTGTTCATCGAATCGACATCGGAAGGCACATCAGTGAGGTCGAAAGTGGATCGTGAAAAATTCGCCGCAGATAGAAGTTCCTGACAATGTTCAAAAGCTAAAGGCTCTAATTTTGCGTACTGACCAACCAAACTCAGAGTTTCGAAATTGTTCTTCATCATATTGAACCCCTCCTCGGGAAGGTTACGAACTCATTCCGGTGCGTCAACCCCCTATGCCAGGAAAGATGTCGCACCCAAGGAATTAACATTTGGGGGCAATTGTTCGAATACGGCATCTGCTCGAATTACTAGAGTCTTAGAGTGCGATCTTAAAAATGGATTTTTTCGAATCGAGATAGACTGCGGCCGAGGTTCCCTTTTTTACGCGCTTACTAAACTCTTTGGCTGGTGTATCGCATAACTCACAGCGGGGGGTATGGACAGTAACGTCAAGACCATCCTCGCTGCTCTCTAATTCAAAACTCAGATCATCATAGCTATCGAGAGTGTAGGTTCCCTCTAGCTTTGAATCTCTAATTTCAACATAGACGGGATGGGAGGTAACGCTTGAAATAGTTACTTTGTTTTCAAAGTTACCCAGCCCCTTTGCGGCGGTGGCGGTTGCTATACTTAAAACCGTAAGAAGAAAGACATAGTTCATTTTCATGGTGAGTCACCCTACCAAAAACGAACCTAAATTACAAGACAGAAGTAGTCGGATCTAATTGTTGCTTAATTTTTTTGATTGAGCACTTATCCAATATCTAACCCCGTAAATGCCTATTTTTGAAAGACTTTGTGAACATAGTCCATCTGCATAATGGGGGTCACAAACAAGCTCCATGACTCACTTAGGTCTTGGGGCAACCGTGCTCGGCGCAACCTGTTGGTCATCCACCAAAGGAATGAAACCCCTCCTGCATAAGAAATATGCAGTTCCCCCAAAACCTACATAAACCGACGAATTTCTGCGCCTTTGAGAGCCGCTTTATGGCGTTCCTATCGAGTTTTCCGCGGCACAGTTCTGGCTAAAGAAAAGTTTGGATATCTATGCGAATACCGCCGTCACTTTCAAACAAAGAGGATTTTTAGGAACCCACTTTTGATTTTTTAAAGCGAGAAGACGGCGCTGAACAATCCATGACTGCATTCATCGGGGTTTCACCGAAGGGATACGTGTAACTAAACCACCGGAATGTAGCCTTTCATTTGCGAATCCCTTTAAGAACGATACCTAAAAAAAATAAAGGAGAATTCGAATGGTTAACGATTCGGAGATTTTTTTCTTACGTCTAAAGACATTCCTTTTTCTTGCGATGAGCGCTTTGACTCTGTGGCTGGCCTACAGATTCTTAGGCGGCTTCTTTAGATACGTACTTGTACCGACCTACGCTTATTCACTTGAATACTTCCGACTCTACGGCCGGATCACCGTAGAGCTTTTCTGCGGTGTCTTCATCATCGGCATAGGAGTAGCTCTGCACGATAAGCAGATCACCCGTATGTACGGTGAAATGCGCTCTCTTGCGGATAAGTACGAGGCCGATAGAAAACACGTCGAAGCAGAACTGACCCGGAAACTGGAACTCATAGCCACTCTGACTGAGGAAAAACGGAACCTCACCTTACAGAACGAGGAATATGCGGCCCTCTTACTGGAAGCGAAGGAGGAAACGGAGGCCATACAAAATGAGATCGAACGCCTCAAGCAACCGGACCTAGCGGCAGAAAGATCTCGCTTACAAGAACAAGAATCGGGAAAGCAGGAACTTCTTAAGGTCGCTGACGAGGCATTAGTGAGGTTCTTGCGATGACGGAAAAAGGAGCAAGACCAACAGTCCGAGACCTGAAGCTTTTCAGGACACTCTTCGAATA
>JAIXOQ010000008.1 GCA_027486675.1 Pseudomonadota bacterium | reverse complement strand
CAATTCCTTTGAGTTTTAACCTTGCGGCCGTACTCCCCAGGCGGACAACTTAATGCGTTAGCTGCGCCACTGGAGCTCCAAGAGCCCCAACAGCTAGTTGTCATCGTTTACGGCGTGGACTACCAGGGTATCTAATCCTGTTTGAGCCCCACGCTTTCGCGCCTCAGCGTCAGTGTCCGTCCAGATGGCCGCCTTCGCCACCGGTGTTCTTCCCAATATCTACGAATTTCACCTCTACACTGGGAATTCCACGACCCTCTCCGATACTCCAGTCTTACAGTTTCCAAGGCACTTCCTGAGTTGAGCTCAGGGATTTCACCCCAGACTTGTAAGACCACCTACCTACCCTTTACGCCCAATAATTCCGAGCAACGCTTGCACCCTTCGTATTACCGCGGCTGCTGGCACGAAGTTAGCCGGTGCTTCCTCCATGGGTACCATCAAGCCTCGAGGCTATTAACCTTGGGGGTTTTTGTCCCCATTGACAGAGCTTTACAACCCGAAGGCCTTCTTCACTCACGCGGCGTGGCTGCGTCAGACTTTCGTCCATTGCGCAAAATTCCCCACTGCTGCCTCCCGTAGGAGTCTGGACCGTGTTTCAGTTCCAGTGTGGCTGATCATCCTCTCAGACCAGCTACCCATCATCGCCTTGGTAAGCTCTTACCTCACCAACTAGCTAATGGGACGCAGGCTCATCTTCTTGTGAGGGCCGTTACCGGCTCCCTTTCCCAAACAGATCTTTAAAATCAATTTGAACTATCCAGTATTAGCCAGCCTTTCGGCCGGTTATTCCGAGCAAGAAGGAAGATTACCTACGCGTTACTCACCCGTACGCCACTTTACTCTGTATTGCTACATTTCACGTTCGACTTGCATGTGTTAAGCACGCCGCCAGCGTTCGCTCTGAGCCAGGATCAAACTCTCATGTTTTTAGAACATGGTTCATTTGATGCCTGCCTCTAATTATTTAAACTCAAAAGAATCCAGGACTTCATTGCCTCTCACTTGCGTGAGGGGCTATCAAGACCCGCTTTCTCTTTCAAGACATCCGCCCAATAAATTGGGCGATTATGCCTAATTCGTCGTCTTCCATTTTTGAGTTTTCAAAGAACAAACCAACTTACGTTTTCTTTCGTTCACGCGTTTGGCCGAGCGCCTAGAATACTGATTGCTGGCGCAGGAGCAAGGAGAATTTTTTTATGAGATGTTTTTTTAAATTCGGACCGAAGCCTCTTTTGCATGAGCACCTCAAGAACGGGGCTTTTTCCCAGCAAAATGGGGATTTTGATCAATAAACACATGCTCTTCCTAACTCTACAATTGTTAAGTTTTTTAGTTTTCTTTAAGTAAATTCATTTGATCGGGGCGCCGCCGATTGAGGGCATGGTCGACACATTTTCGAAAACGCCTGTCAAATATTGCGAGTTTAGCCAGTCCGCGCGTGAGAGAACGAATTTATGCATAAATATTTTGAGGTGGCACGCCTAGCACTAGCGAAAGCTTTGAGTCACGAAATCCCATTAGAACAGCTTGAAACTCCGCCCGACTTTGCAATGGGAGATATCTCATTTCCGTGTTTTCGCCTCGCGAAAGAGCGAAAAGTTGCGCCGAAACTACTTGCTCAAACTTTGTTTGAGCAACTGAAGGGTGAAAAACTGCAGGGACTTCGGATTTCTGCGCAGGGGCCTTATCTCAATTTTCGGCTTACCGAAGAAGCCACTGCTTCCCTACTCGCGGGGAATATAGCCCCTGAGATTCAAGCAAAAAGAAAAAAAAACAGGGGGACGTGGGTTATCGAGTACAGTTCGCCAAACGTAGCCAAACCATTTCAGATCTATCACCTTCGGACGACCATTGTGGGCGCAGCACTTTCTAGAATTGCGAGCCATCAAGGGTACCACGTCGTGAGGATCAATCACCTCGGGGACTGGGGAACTCAGTATGGAAAACTCGCAGTAGGACTCGAACGTTATGCTGAGACCATCACCGGAGAATGGACGCTCGACGAGCTAGTGCGCATTTACGTTCAGATCCATAAAGACATGGAGACTGAACCTGAACTCATTACTCGTGGGCAAGAAAACTTTAAAAAACTGGAGATGCATGATCCAGCGATGATCGAAATTTGGAAGAAGTGTGTAGAGATCTCCATGCGTTCATTCGAGAGAATCTACGCGCAATTTGACGTTCACTTTGACCATCTCTGGGGCGAGTCCTATTACGAGAGCATGCTTCGCCCGCTCATTGAGGAGTTAAAAACGCGCGAAATCCTCGTAAAAAGCGAAGGTGCATGGGTAGTGCCCGTGCAATCTAGGGACGGAAAAGAGATAGCCCCCTGTATCCTTCAAAAAAGTGATGGCGCGACGATTTACGCAACTCGAGATGTGGCTGCGGCTATACATCGGGAAACGACATTCAAATTTGATCGAATGATTTATGTGGTGGGAAAGGAACAGCAGTTTCACTTCGAACAGGTTTTTGGAGTGCTGCGTGCGATGGACTTTGCGTGGGAACCAAAATTGGAGCACTTAGCAACAGGCCTCTATCGATTCAAGGATTCAAAAATGTCTACCAGAAAAGGGAACTTCGTGACTTTGGAGGAAGTGTTAAGCCTCTGCAAAGAAAAGGCCCTGACTCTCATGCGAGAGAGAGAGGGGGATCGGTTCAGTGTCTCCGAAGAAATTGCAGAGAAAGTTGCCATTGGAGCACTCGTATTTGCGGATCTGAGCACCGATCCTGCGCGTGATCTCGACTTTGATGTGGATCGAGTGATTTCTTTTGAGGGCGAGACGGGACCCTACGTTCAATACGCAACCACACGATGCGCAAGCATTCTTAAAAAGGGGGAAGCGCTTGGGTTACAAATGCCAGCCGCGTCAGAGACTGCGATTGAAAAACTGACCATGGACCAAGAGTGGCATTTGGCGCGGAGATTGGTGCGATTTGATGCGGCCTTAGACCGGGTGCTTAAGTTTAGAAAGCCATCCCACTTGGCTACCTATCTCATCGATCTGGTGCATGATTTTGGAGCATTCTACCGTGACTGTGTTGTCCTAGATGCCACAGATCGAGAAACCTCTTTGGCCCGGCTTGCTTTAGTGCGAGCAACCCATGGCACCTTGGTGTCGGGGTTAAAGCTACTTGGGATGCCGATCCCCGAAAGGATGTAGAGCGAAGGATTGTAAGGTTACGGACTCGCTTTCCTTTGGGTTCAACCCTAAGCTCCAAAATGAATCATGACCATACGACTCTGCATCCAAAGTTTCGACATCTCGCGCCGATACGACAGTCTAGACTCCATCCGAAAACAATTCAGAGATCAGATCGTCTCTGCAATTGAACAGGGGGCAGAGGTTGTCGTTCTACCTGAATACAGTGTTTACGCCGCTGCGCAGGTATCGGGGATGCAGGACCCAATCAAAATTGGACGCTTCTTTTGGGAAGAGGTCGTTCCTGAAATTGCCGACCTCTCCCGCGCGACACGCACACTCATTGTCCCGGGATCTGCACCCTTCCCGACCAATCGAAAGCCTGAAAACAGTGCTGCTCTGGTCGTTGAAGGCCAGGTGTTTCGCCAACCGAAACTCACCCTCACTCATTGGGAGTATGAATATCAAAAAGGCGAGGCGGTGCACGCGGTGACCTGGAAAGGACTCGTTTGGGTGACTCTGATCTGCTTTGATATCGAGCAGCCAGAGTTAGCTGTATTTTTGAAAAATAAAATTAAACCTAACGTGATTTTAATTCCCTCTGCAACCGGAGATAATTTTGCAAGCGAGCGTGTTCATCGCACCGCTTGTGCACGCGCTGTGGAACTCGGCGCCGCCTGTGTTATTGCACCACTGGTTGGGAGTGACCCAAGCAATCCACTCGTGGATCAAAATGAAGGCCAAGCTGCAGTGTATTTCCCGGTGCAGTCAGCCATTGAGTCACTCCCATCCAGGCAGGTTTCCCCTTATTGGACTTCTGGAGCTCATGAGTTTTGGTGTGACTTGCCCCTAGGTACCCTTCAATCTTTAAAAAGACCTGAACCTAGTGATACTCGCCCCTATCTACATGCGGTTGCGACGGAATCCTTAAGAATTACTCGATCAGGCGACATGACGTGAACTCTGTCCTTTTTTTCGCAATTGGGGCCAACATTTGTTTTGGCGTCTCGAGCATATTTTTTACGAGTTTCTCGAAGCGTTTTTCACCCTTCTGGATGAATCAAGTTAAAGTTTCAGTGGCTTTTCTTGCTTTCATTTTGGCGAGCTTTGCAACAGACCAGTGGGTTCAGATTGGAGTTCCTGCCCTAGCATCCTTTCTCTTCAGTGGTTTTTTAGGTCTCTGTCTTG
This sequence comes from Pseudomonadota bacterium, assembly GCA_027486675.1. GTDB lineage: Bacteria > Bdellovibrionota > UBA1018 > UBA1018 > CAIMNF01 > JAIXOQ01. The sequence continues at coordinate 222,122 of JAIXOQ010000008.1, read as the reverse complement.
GGGATCTCTTTCTATTTCGATCTTTCGTGCAGCTAGGGCCAGCAAGAACCCTCATGCTCTATAGTTTTCAACCCGTCATTCTCGGTGCTTATGGTTACTTCGTGCTCGCACAGAGCTTCTCTGTTCGGCAATTTGTAGCGATCGCTTGCATGATTGCTTGTTTGGTCACATTTTTGCGCGAAAGAAGAAAAGACACTGGGGGAATCGACCTAAAAGCTTTTGGTTACGCCTTCATTGCAATCGCTCTCGACTCCGTAGGAGTGATGTTTACGAGAAACGGCTACGAACTTACACCTGGGCTTGAATCTTTCCCTGCAAACGCGATCCGCTGCATCGGAGCAATTTTGGGATTCCTCGTTTTAAAACCAGGTTCATACCTGGGACTCGTACAAGACTTAAGGAAGCTCAACACCGACGTTCGGGTCCAAGTGGTAGGGGCGTCACTCCTTGGCACCTTTATCTCCTTGTCTCTTTACTTGGCGGCCATAAAGAGGGCCCATCTGGGTTCGCTTTCAGCAGTTGCAATCACAGGCCCCGTCTTGATCGCCACCATCGACTGCATCCGCGAGCGGAGACACCCTGAAAAGTCTTTGGTCATTGCCCTTGGGCTTTTCACGATTGGTGTGTTGCTCATGGCAGAGGTGATTTAAGTTATTTAGTTGTGCATGCGATTAAACGCTTGGAATTGGCGCTTATGTTTGGCAACTTTGGACGCCAATGTTGCTACTTCTTCACACCCTTAATGCTGTAGCAGCAGTACTTCAAATCCTTCACACCAATGATCTGCATGCGTCGCTGAAAACAGCGGGCCATCCACTCGAAGGAAAGCGCGAGATGGGTGGCTGGGCGCAGATCGCAGCGACCATGAATCGCCTTGAGGGAGAGGCCGCGCAACAGGGCATCCCGACCATTCGACTGGATGGGGGCGATTTTTTTGAAGGGTCCGCCTACTACTTCGCCGATCAAGGTCGCCCAGTTTTAAAGACGATTGATGCGATGAAGTATAATGCCATTGCACACGGGAACCATGACGGGCTTTGCGGTGCGGCGGCACTCAATGCACTGTACGGTGAAGGCTGGTTTCACACTCCACTGCTCGCTGCAAACTTTGTTGTGAATAAAAAAAACTTGGGGTTTCTTTCTAGACAGCTTCAAGACCCGCAACACAACGTAGTAACACTGCATCGGGCTGGTGGAATCAAGGTCAACGTCTTCGGGCTAACGACGAATGAAAAGGTTTACGAGTGGGCCACCGAGGTCAACACTGATCCGGAAGATGTAGCGATTGAAAAGCCTATCCAACATGGGCTTCGAATCATGAAGCAAATTCGGAATCTCAATAATGCCCTCCGCGGTACCCCGGATTGGCACAACAGGGCTCACTTAAATCTTGCAGTCACTCACCTTGGGCATGAGCAGGACCTAGAACTTGGGAAAGCCGTTCATGGCATTGATGGAATTATTGGTGGGCACTCTCACAAACTCCTGCGTCAACCATTAATTGCAAATCCCGGCTCCCGCTATCATGAGACCCCCATATTTCAGGCGGGGTACAATGGCAAATACGTGGGAGTGATTCGGGTCGAGCTGGATACCCTTCCGCTTCCTGGGAAAAGTCGGAAGCGGCCGGTCCTTTTAAGCTACCGCCTTGAGCCTGTTTATGCGGACGGTCCGAAGGATCCAGAGGTCCAGTGCCATGTCGATGAGGCCGAGTATTTACTGTCCAAGGAGTACGGCTCAAAGTACCTAGAGGAGCACATTGGATGGTCTCAGGTGCCGCTGAGGACCGGTGAGTTTGGCCCAACACCCTTTGCTCTATTTGCTGCGGAGAGCATCCGCCAAGCTGTCAGGAGGCCAAAGGACAATCAACTCGCTTCCCTAGACGACCCAAAATTCGACGAATACGCACACGTAGGAATTGATATTGGATCATTTCATGGGCTCGTTGATCAGCCCCCCGGGTTCATCACACGCAAAACTCTGATGCAGATGTATCCACGTAAGTTTGAGATGGATCATAAACAGGGCGCGACTGTTTACAGAGGCAAGATGACAGCTTGGGTCTTAGCTTTAGCGGTCCAATGGGCATCCAAGTACGGACTCTTTTTAAGCTCACCTCACATGGTTTTTGGAAAATGGACTCGCAGCGGAGATGCACAGCTGAACTGGCAAAATAAAAAACCAGTTACGATCAACGGAGCAGAGTTTCCATCTTCAGAGACCATTATTTCGGTTCTGCCCGGGGCCCCAGCCGGAGGAGGAGGGTTCTTTCCTTCGGTAGCGCCAACCAGGATTCCTCTCGATTACACGGTAGCACTCCCCGAATTACTGGCGCGAGGCGCGAAACATATTACCGACTTCCACGATTTATTCATGGGCACGCTTGTGGATACTGGAGTCACAATTTGGTCTGCAATGGAGCGCTATCTCCGACATACGGATAAAAACGGAAAAGTGATCGAACGAGCTATTGAAGATTTCTCGAACACTAAAACCGGAAGCCTACTTCAACCCCAAGAGGGAATGACTACCCCTAACGACAAACTCTTTAGACCTAAAGAAATCGTGGGTGACTACCATGACTTTCTTCGCGAACTCGATGATACGGTACGGCGCTGCAAGGATGCTCGAGATCCGATTGCATGTGCAACGAGCTAAGCCTCGACAAACCCATAATTAAACGGATAAAGTGAATACAGTCCTACGGGGGGCTATACCGCAAATGCTTGGGATCTTCTTACTTCTTCAAACGTACCCATTTTTGGCCTTAAGTCAGCAGATCGAAAAAGAGGACGTCTGCTGTGACGTCGACTCAGGTCCTGTGCTGGAGGAGGACGCGAAGACAAGCCTTGAGGTCCTGCAAAACGTCAGCACGAACCAAGTGGCAGCGGGATCCCCATTCATTGTTGAGGGTCTGGTGAAAATAAATAAGGTTCATAGTCTTCTCAAAATCGAATTTAAGATCCCGGGCTCTCCTTCTTGGGAAACCGAAGGCATTGAAAGCGATGGCGGAACCTACAGCAGAAATGGAGACTCTGTGACTTACAGATGGCTTCGAGTTCCGCCCAATAAAAATGAACTTAATGTGAAATTCAGGGTGTTAACGCCCAAAGGAGTTAAAGGCAAATATTCGGTTCCGGGAAGTTTTTACTACATTGAAAATGAAACGAAGCTCGGGAACACGATTATTCCGCAAGAAGTCGTCCTCACAAATGAATCTTCGTAGGGAAATTTGGCGGGAGGGAAGCACACCCCCTATTTGTGGATTCGGGTAAGTCACGGATTCCCATTACAAAAAGACACGGGCAGGACGAGGAAGACCAGGCGAGCTGACTAACGCGTACTTAAACGTACGCGGCAGGAAGCGAGTCCGCAGTCTGACGAAGTAATGCGATGTGGCTTTGAAGTAATGGCGGGAGAGAAGGGACTCGAACCCTCGACCTTCGCCGTGACAGGGCGACGTTGTAACCAACTCAACTACTCCCCCGCGGAAGTAGCCTTTGTAAAAAAGGCGAACCTTAGGTCTAAGGCACGCTCGCCTGCACTGTCAAAGGAAATGGATCTTTAAGCAAGAAAAGCAAAGAGCGCGGCAATCGCGACAATCCTGGCTAAAGCACCACCTAATGCATTCGCCATAACAACACCTCCTGTGTCTACAAATTCTATTATCCTTAATGAAAACTTATTACTCAAGTAATAAACTATTTAGGTTAACTTAGCCCCTAACTCTGGCTGAACTATACACAGCTTAAAAAGCCTTAGGCGTCATCGTCGCCACTGGACCGCGCCCACTCACCGGTCACGCGACAGGTGAGATATGCCTTCATAAAAGACTCGAGCTCTCCGTCTAAAACCACGTCGGCGTTTGAGGTCACCTGCCCCGTCCTGTGATCCTTCACCATCTTATAGGGATGAAGAACGTAGGACCGGATCTGAGAACCCCATGCGATGTCTTTCTTAGAGTTTTCGATGGCATCCAGTTTTTTGCGCTCTTCTTCCATGTGACGCTCATAGATTCTTGATTTCAAAACCTTCATCGCGAGATCCCGGTTTTTGATTTGCGAGCGTTCTTGCTGGCAAGTGACCACAATGTTCGTTGGGATATGGGTGATACGGACGGCTGAATCGGTGGTATTAACGCCCTGCCCTCCCTTGCCTCCCGCACGGTAAACATCAATCCGCAGATCCGCAGGATTGATAACCACTTCAAAATCGTCGTCGAGCTCGGGCGTTACAAACACAGAAGTAAACGAAGTATGTCTTCGCGCGTTTGAATCAAAGGGAGAAATACGCACGAGTCGATGCACTCCTGACTCACTTTTTAACATCCCGTAGGCGTTTTCCCCAGACACAGTGAAGGTGCAATTTTTTAACCCTGCCTCTTCTCCCATCAACACATCAATCACACCCATCTTAAGCCCTGACTTCTGTGCCCAGCGTTGAAACATACGATAAAGCATCTGCGCCCAATCCTGAGATTCGGTGCCCCCTGCGCCCGCGTTGATGGTGACGATTGCATTCTTTGAATCGTTTTCTTCGGACAACATTTTCCTGAGTTCGGCCTGTTCGAAGCGAATGCCAAGAGGCTCAATCATCTGAGTCACTTCACTGAGCGATGCTTCATCGTTTGCTTCCATTCCAAGCTCAAACAAAGCCTCCGCATCGGAATAAGCTGCCTGAAGGGAAGCGAAGTCGCGAACTGTGGCTTCAAGGTTTGATTTTTCCTGAGAAAAGGCGCGGGCCTTCCGGTTATCTGCCCAGAAGGACTCTTCAGTCTCTAAGTGCGAAATTTCTTCGATGCGGCGTTGTTTGACCGCCAGGTCAAAGTGAACCTCGGAGGAAGTCTAAGCGACGCTTCATTGCCTCTAAGGCTTGGCGGATTTCGTGCGGCGCGACAGGGAGGTTTTTTTGTGTTTCGGTAGCCATTTGCTCTTGATTGTAGTTTCGTGCGCCCTTTCAATCAACCCCGCGTGACGACCCAGAAACTTTCGCTCCCACTTTAACATCGCTTCTTTACCGAGCTCGCTCTCCTCATGGTCCAGCCCCAAGAGGTGCAATAGACCATGCACGAGAAGGATGTCTCCTTCCTGTTTCCAGGAAATTTGCCTCTTCTTTGCCTGCGCAAGCCAGATCGGCGCACAGATCACAAGTTCCCCTAAGACACCCTGACTCCTGAAAATTTCTACCGTTGCGAAACTTAAGATATCGGTCGGAGCTTTCGTGTCTCTATATGCTTCATTGAGTTCTTGGCTGACCTTTTTAGAGACGATCGCCACCTCCACCCATGTCCCCGCAGTAGCGCCTAGACTCCTGAGACCCCGGGTTAGAGAAAACTTTTTGAGCCAATAGGCCACACGTCGAGTTGCAAATTCATTCAGATCACTTCGTGTTACAACACTTTTATTCACAACCCTGATTTAACCTGATCAACCCGCTTCACGCCTATGGATATCGTCATGAAAAATACCGATCCGATCGTTTTAGAGTCACTCTCAAAAGTTATATCCACTGTGGAGCGCTTAAGAGCGCCGGGTGGATGCCCCTGGGATGGAGCACAGACACACCAGTCCTTAAGAAAGCATTTGATCGAAGAGAGTTATGAGGTGGCTGACGTTTTAGACCAATTGACACCCCAAGAGGAGCCGCATTCAAGAAAACTAAAGGACAACTTCCTTGAGGAATGGGGAGATGTGTTGCTACAGATTCTGCTCCATGCGGAAATCTCAAATGAAGGCAACACCTTTGGTGCGCCTGTGGGTCTCAAAGATATTGCCGAGACTTTGAACAATAAACTCATCGTGAGGCATCCCCATGTCTTTGAAAAAGAGCGTGAAATGACGCCAGCTCAGGTCTTAGAGCAATGGTCTGAGATTAAAGCGAAAACGAAACATAAGACTGGAACATCCATTTTCGACGGAATCAAAAATGGTCTCCCCCCGATCGCAAGAACGCTCGCAATCATCAAGGCGGTGAGTGCAGTCGGCTTTCAATGGGACCATTGGTCTGGACCTTTAAACAAAGTACAGGAGGAGACAGAGGAGCTGCGCCAGGCGCTTAGCGGAAAAGAGCTCAATCAAAAGCAGGAGATCGAAAACGAACTAGGAGATCTGCTTTTCTCGGTTTTGAATGTGTCGTTTCTAGCGGGAGTTGATCCAGAGGCGGCGCTGCGCGGATGTCTTCGGAGATTTGAGGATCGTTTTCGGCGGGTCGAAGATAGCGCAAAAAACGCAGGCAAAGAGCTGAACTCGATGAAGCTCGAAGAGATGGATATCCTTTGGGAGAGCGCAAAAGCGGACATCAAGAAGGAAAGGAAAGAGAATGTCTAGGATCATCGGACTCACCGGAGGTATTGGAAGCGGCAAATCCTGTGTGGCCCGCCTGTTTCTCAAGCACGGCATTCCGGGGCTGGATGCAGATGCGTTTGCGAGATCTTTAGGACAAGAAGGGGGCGCTGCCGCGCCATTGATCCAAAAACGATTTGGGACCTTAGACCGAAAGGCGCTACGACAGATCATTGTGAGCGACCCCGCGGCCAAGAGGGATCTTGAAGCGATCCTTCATCCTATGATCCGAGTGGAAAGCCAAAAAGAACTTGCTAAGCTCGTCCTCGAAAACAAGGACGCTCCTTTTGTCGTCTATGAAGCAGCGCTACTCATTGAAGCTGGGCGAGCAAGAGACTTTGATGCCCTGATTGTTGTGACAGCAAATGAAGCAACCCGCGTGGCCAGAATTATAGAGCGCGACGGATGTGACCCAGCAAGTGCTCAAGCAATTGTAGATGCCCAGATCTCAGACGCTCAGAGAGCAGGACACGCTACCTATTTGATCCGTAACGATGCCGACTTAAAGGCACTTGAAGAAGAGTGCGTAAAAGTCTTGGAAGCCATTGCATCCAAATGCTAGCGTTTCGCTATGGCAACTCGTCTTGGAATTAAACGAAAAAAAATGGCTCGTGATAAAAAGGCTGCGCATCTGAAGGACCCAAAACCACAGAGTCATAAGATTGCACGCAAGCGCAGCACCACAGCAAAGCTGAAAAAACTGAATCGATCCAAATGATTCGCATTGGCATCATTGACCTCGGGACGAATTCGGTTCGTTTCGATGTTCATGAGGTCACTCCACAGAGGGATCTACTTCCTAAACACAGACGGCTCTATCGCGAAAAAGTGATGGTTCGTTTGGGACAGGAAGTCTTTACCAAGGGGCGTCTCTGCCCTGATGCGATTCGCAGAACGATCGATACGCTCGATTCGTTCGTTCGCACAGCAAAAGACCTTCACGTAGATCAAATCATTGCATTCGGCACGTCTGCACTCAGAGATGCGTCTGATGCAGCCTCATTCATTTCTCTGGTGAAAACGAAGACTGGCATTTCGCTTGCGGTCATGTCGGGCGAAGAAGAAGCGCGCCTCATTGCCAAAGGAATCTTATGGCATCAACCGGGCCTACCTCTTCGAGGATGTTTTGGGCTGATTGATATCGGAGGCGGGAGTGCTGAAGTCACGCTGGTGCAGAACCAAAGGATCATCGCGTCCACCAGTTTTAATCTTGGTGTTGCACGCATCCAGCAAGTCTTTCTGAAGGGCTCCCCTCCCCTACGAAAGAAAGGGGCTGCAGACCCCGTCGAGGAAGTCCGTAAGTATTGCCGTGCCCTCATTTACGGAAAAGCGATGAGTGAAGCCTGGCCCAAACCGAAATTCCTTTTGGCTTCGAGCGGTACTGCAATGGCGCTAGCCCGCGTGATTTCAAAATCTGAAACCTCTAATGGCCAATTTATAAAAAAGGACCTGACCCGCGTTGTTCGCGAGATGTCTAAAAAATCAATCGACCAACTCCTATCCATGAAGGGAATGGACCCAAAACGTGTCGATTTAATTTTAGCGGGCGGCCTTTTGATGGAGGAGTTTCAAAATGCACTGGGCGCAAAAGAGGTGCGCACCACGGACTACTCTTTAAGAGATGGGATCTTATTACAGGAGTTAGAGAGGATCTCTAAAAAGCGATTTAAGTCCGATGCAATCGATCTAGAAATGATTCGAGCTCGTGCAAAGGGTTGGGCAAAAAATGAAATGCATTCTGAGGCCGTGGCAGCGAATGCCGCGGCCCTTTTTGAAGCAACCCGCTCACTCCACAAGCTGCCCCCTTCGCGAAAGAGCATCCTTGAGGCGGCAGCTCTCCTGCATGATGCCGGTGAATCCATTAGTCCCTCGCAACATGCGGAACATGGGGCTTACATCGTCAAACATGCAATCTTCCCCAGCGTGACCCCAGAAGATCAGATGCTCATGACGGCCCTGGTTCGGTGGCACCGGGATGAGAAAGTCTTTGAACGAAAGAATATCGAGCTACCGCCAGGCACTGCACGAAAGGATTTTTTAAAACTTCTTTCCATACTTCATGTCGCGGATGCGCTCGACCGAAGTCACCAATCAGAAATCCGTATCAAATCCATCTCCGTAAAACGGAAAGAGGTGTTGATCCGTCTTAAGTCCAAACGATCTCCGGAACTTGAGATGCTGAGGGTGGAACAAAAAAAACAACTATTTGAGAAGGTTTTTGGAAGAACGCTTAAGGTGGGATGGAAATAATTCCAGATGACCTGAGAACATAGACCCTCAGGTTGGGATTGGGGGAGGTAGAGGTATCAACACTCCCAGGTCATCTGAAATTAAACAAAGACTACATCCAAAACGGAACAGTCTGCTAATAACCTTTCTTAATAACTTTCAATTAGTTTAGATAATGGCTGGCCTTTTTGGGGGAGATAGTTCAGAGAAGGGGCTGGTATGTCGATTGTTCTGTACCTTTTGCTCCAGCACTACTCACATGCGGCACTGGATGCTTGCACCGTCTATGTAGATACAAGCTACTCACCCGGCCCTGACGTAGCAAATGTCGAGCTCAGAAGCTCAGGAGTCGTACTCGACCGAAAATTCATTCCTAAAGAAAATGTCTACATCTACGTGATTGACCACAGACACGTCGTTTGGATCTCTGCGCGTGTCCCGGAGATCCAAGGAAAGGCCCCCGCAAAGTATCTGGCATCTCATAGAAGCATCGTGAATAGAATAATACAGTTTACTGGCGACACAGGTCCTTACCTGGCAGCGGGAGAGATTCACTTCGCCACACCCGAACTATTTGGCATTGAGGTCACCAGAGTCACAAACAGATCAGGGAGCTTGAGAAGCTCAGGAGAAATCTTAAGAAAGGTAATCATGGTGCTTCAGGCGAAACAGCCAGGCATTCCATGGATGGCCGCTCATCTTCAACCCTTTAGAGAAGGACAGAGATACCCTTTCTCGCTGCTCCCGATCGAGCAAGCTCATGCATCTTTTCGCGTTAGAAGTGAAACAAATCTAAGTCAACATTCATCAAGGCTGAGATCGCTCGCATCAAAAATTCGCACTCTACGCGAAAATGGAGATCCAGATCTTAACTCATGGGATCCATATCGGAGTTTCTTTTTGGCTCGAGGAGCCACACCAGAGGAAGCACACATGTATACCGCTATATTTAACTCCGTCGCCGAATCGGGTATTGAAACTACGGTCTATCAGTTTGGGGTTCTAGCGAATCCCAACTATTGGCCGCTACCACTGCAATTGGCCTTGGATCGGCTGGGGACTCTTCTCTGACTGCGCTCTTTAACTGCCCACAGGCTGCAAGCACATCATCCCCTCCCGAGTAACGTACAGTCGCTGTGAGCCCACGAGACACCAAGGAGTGCTGAAAGGTCTTTACTTGAGTCGGGCTTGGGCGCTGATACGAGCTACCCGGGAAGGTGTTGTACGGAATCAAGTTCACTTGCGCGGGCCAACCCTTTGTTAACTCGATCAGGCGATCTGAATCTGCGGGCGTATCGTTCACACCCAGCAGCAACACGTACTCGAGCATCACTTTCATTCTAGAGGCTCTAGCGTAGGCCTGAGCGGCATCCATCAGAACGGCAATTGGAAACCGCCGGTTGATCGGCATGATCTGAGAACGCAAAGTATCTTCGGTAGCGTTTAGGGAAATAGCAAGGCGGACCGGCTCCGCTTCAGACAAAGCTAAAATCCCCGGCACATATCCACTGGTACTCACCAAAATCTTTCTGCGAGAAAAGAAAAACTCCTTCGAATGACGCAAGATCCGAAGTGCTGGAATGAGTTGCGAAAGATTGTGGAGAGGTTCACCCATGCCCATAAATACGATGTTTGTCACATGTTTTAAGGCCTGCATTTGGCGCACTTGTTCGACGATCTCTTCCGCTGTGAGATGCCGGGTCAACTTCTGTTGAGCAGTCAAACAGAAGACGCAGCCCATCGCACAGCCAACCTGGCTTGAGATGCAAGCTGTCATTCGATCTTGATTCAGATCCACTAAGCTATCCCAAGATTCAATGCCCTTTCGAGCCTTCAACTGACGCGGAAGTAGCACAGACTCGACCGTGTTTTGATCCTGAAGGCGCCAAAGCATTTTCTCTGAGCCATCTTGACTCAGGTGGCGTTGTTCAAGAGTGAGAAGGGGGAGAGCGGCCTGCATAAAGATGAACGATAAAACAAACTTTAAGACTTATCGAGCAGGGTCGACAATAACGCTAACTTTTTCATGGGTTCAGCCTCAAAGAGGTGTGGAAGTGTTTGAAGCCGCGAATCCGGCACCCGCCCCCTCATCTGCTCAACGAACACCGCATCATTGCGCGCTCTGGCTAAAAAACTAAGCACTTTTCTATCCAGGATGGCACCCCATTCAGGGCCTGGCGCTTCGGATGGGATCGCTGTGAGCTCATGCACTTGATTGAGTATCGCGCCGAAGATGACAATCTGATGAGAGGCGAGAAACCTTTCTAAGCCTTCAAAGTCACGCCAAGCAGCCTCAGTGGGTGCAGAGACCACAACGACTGCGACCTGATCCTCCTTGAAAAATCGCTCTAATTTTTGGCATCTTTTTAAGATGTGATCGCGCAATAAACCAAATGCCGCAAAAAAGGTGCGACTTTCCTGAAACACCCTTTGACCTAAAAAACGTTCGACCCAACCAAAATCGAGCAAACGCCCAAACCAACCTTTTCTTTCAGGTGTAAACAGTTGGAAAACACGACTCTCCATCAGACGGGTGATGCGTTCAGGAACCTTAAAGAAATCCTTTGCGTTTGCTGCCGGGGGCGTATCTAAGACAATACAGTCGTATGCGCCTTGATCTATCAGACGGGTAACCCACTCGTAAGCGGCATACTCCTGAAGACCGCTAATCATTTCAGATAAATTTTTATACATCAGCGTTGCGCGAATTCGATCCGCGGTGTCTTTGGGAACAGAGTTCTCTAGGACCGCTTCAACGATGGCTTTTGGATGCAGGATCGCCGCACTGAGTGCCGCGTCTTCACTGAGCCCAAGCTGAATCAGCGCTTCTTTCGTAAGATGGGTCGGATCCTTTGACTGGTAATCAACACCTAGGGCCTGAGCGAGCCTCAGCGAAGGATCGATCGTGAGGGCAAGCACACGCTTTCCCCGACGAGTGAGAGCCACAGCTACCGCCGCCGCAGTTGTTGTTTTTCCAACACCACCGGCTCCGGCAATCAGGATGCACTTTTTATTCATCAAAGAATCAAGAAGCATGCACAGCCTCCTGAAACAAACGCTGCAGCGGACCCGACTCCGTTAGGTTGGGGAGTAAAAAAACAGAATGGCTGGATTGCTTTAAAAATTCGATCGCGCTGTATTCGGACTGAAGTTCTTGAAAAATCGTGCTCTGCAGCCAGGCTTCGGAAAGTGAACTTTTCGGCTTGGGAAGCGTGGGCGCACGATTCACTAAAATTCCCTGCACAGGGACGTTGAGTCCTTCAAGCTCATGCACAAGTTCGAGCGCTTCTGTTGCGGGCAAGACCTCAGGCAGTGTTACGATCCAGGCACCACTTGTTTCTTTGTCATAAATGATACTTTGCCCTTCCCGGAATAAATCTGGAATGGGTCCCACCGAAGAGATTCCAAGCAGAAGACCCGGAAGTTTCGCTAGTCCAATGAGGTGGCCCGTCGCAGGTAGATCCATCACAATTGCGCCATAATCTTTTCGAGACTCCACTAGAAGCTGATAGAACCAACCCATCTCCCTAAATGCTGGTGCGCCGTCTAAGAAAGAGCGGATTCCCGAGTTAGACAAAATGGCATCGGGGACGCCCGGGACCTTCAGCCAGCTTTTCAGGAATAAGCGCTGACCCTCTTCCGCGCTGATATTCATCCCGTAGAGATTCTCGGCAATTTGTTCTGGGCTATTTTTAAACCCCTCTCTGCCAAAAGGCCTAGCCAGCGGTGATGCCCAATCCTGATCGCCCTCGAGTTCAGCAAGCAGCGTCTTCCGACCTGCCTGGCTCAGGGTCACTGCAAGGGAACGCGCTACGGTGGTGCGCCCCACCCCACCCTTTCCAGCAATGAGGTGAATTCGTCGATTCAGGAAATTTTGAAGCTGCATACACGTGGAAGTGTAACAAAGGATGTTAAGGTTATGCGCATGGATTCCCTGAGGCTTTCCGCTCGACTTTTGAAACTGAAGCAAGAAAAGCAGGCAGTGCTTTTGGCGCATTACTATCAGGAAGCATCGATTCAAGATGCAGCAGATTTTGTCGGCGATAGCTTAGAGCTTGCGCGCGCGGCAAAAGGGACTGATGCCAAGATCATTGTCTTTGCGGGCGTGCACTTTATGGCAGAAGGTGCAAAAATCTTAAATCCATCTAAAAAGGTATTGCTGCCAGATCTGCGTGCTGGATGCTCATTGTCTGACAGCTGCCCGCCCGATCGATTTGCAAACTTTAAAACAAATCACCCAGATCATTTTGTCGTAAGCTACATCAATTGCTCTGCGGCAATTAAGGCGCAAAGTGACGTGATCTGTACGAGCTCAAATGCGGTACGCATTGTGGAAAGGGTCCCAAAAGATCGCCCTATTCTCTTTGCGCCTGACAAAAACTTGGGTGCGTGGGTCGAGAAACAAACAGGACGAAAGATGACGTTGTGGCCCGGCAGCTGCATCGTGCATGAAACCTTTAGCGAACGAAAGCTCGTGCAACTCAAAGTTGAGAACCCTGGGGCACTCGTGATTGCGCACCCTGAATGCGAGGAAGAAATTCTACGGCATGCGGACTTCATAGGAAGTACTGCAGCATTACTTCGGTTCACGAAGGAGTCTCATTCCCAGGCGTTTATCGTGGTAACTGAAGCGGGCATTTTGCATGCGATGCAATGTGCCTCGCCCAATAAGGTATTTATTCCAAGCCCACCCAATCAAGCCTGTGCCTGCAATGACTGCCCGTTCATGAAGCTCAATACACTTGAAAAGGTCGTTCGATGTCTAGAGGAAGAGTCTCCCGAGATTCTGCTGGAAGAGAGCCTCAGGTCGCGGGCCGAGGCCCCACTCATTCGCATGCTGGAATGGTCATAACCCATTAAGGCGTCTTCCGCTTTCGGTTCGACACGGGGAGCAGAGAGCCCCTTAAGATGATCTTAACTGCTTGAATGATGCGCTCAACGAGCTCTGGGCGCCTATGCCGAGGCATCTCAATCGCCTCCCCACCCATGGTAAACGCAACGGCCACTATGGTTTCTGCGGCAAGACTTGGATTGCGAAGCGGCTGCTTTAAGGCGATCGAGATCCGATCAAGATCGTCCGTCATTTCTTCTACAAAGCGGCCGATTTCTGCGAAGAGCGCCTTCCGAAATGCACTGGATGCACCCTGGCGCTCACCTTGAAGGAGCCTAAATAGATTCGGGTTTTCGCTAACGTAGCGCACAAAGGACTCCACAGACACTCGAACTGCGCTTCCGCTTCCATCAAAGTTTTTCCGAGCGTCGCGCAGGAGCTGACGCAAACTGAGCCCAAGCTCATCTACCAGTGCAAGGCTGAGCTCCTCCATATCGTGGAAGTGCCGATAGAATGCGGTAGGAGTGATTTCTGCCTCTTTGGCCACCTCACGCAAAGAAACTGCTCCAAATCCGCGCTCGGCCCCAAGCCTGAGCGCTGCATCGATGAGCTTGCGGCGGGTGGCTAGTTTTTGTTCTGCACGATTGAGCATGGGTTTTCTGCGGCTCCTGGTTCAAAAGTACAACTGTTACCTGAATTTTTCACTTTTTTAGCTACTAAACTACTTTTAGAATATCTTATTTCTTTTTTCAGTGCACACATGTATACTGTAGAAACTATGACGATTCTTCTGATTACAGCTGCTGTGTTTCTCTTCACCTACGCGCTCAACATGTTCACGATCTCGGTCCTCTACCACCGCGGACTCACTCATGGCGCCGTGAAGCTTCACCCATGGCTATACCGCTTCATTGGCAAGTACGGCAGTCTCATCACCGGTATCGATCCTAAAGCCTGGATCTGTATGCACCGCATGCACCACACCTATTCTGACACTAACCAAGATCCACACAGCCCTTCGAAGTACGGAGTCTTTGGTGTGATCTGGGGCCAACTCGTTTCCTACGAACGCACACTGGTAGGCCTTAAAAACAATCGACCGAAGTACACTTCTGTGGTCAGTGACATTCAATTTGACGTCAGTGCTTTGAACCGTCGCGGTCTCTGGCTACTCCCTTATGCCCTACACATTGCAATTGGTGTAACAATCGCGCTTCTTACTCAAGAGTATCTGATCGGTCTTGGATATTACTTAGGTATGACTAGCCACCCAATTCAAGGCTGGCTGGTGAATTCCTTTGGGCACCATAGCGGTTATAGAAATTATCAAGTCGCCGACAAATCGACCAACAACACGGCAGTCGCCTTGCTTTGTTTCGGAGAGGGCTATCAAAACAACCACCACGCAAGACCCCAATCAGCCAAGTTTTCAGTCAGATGGTTTGAGATTGATCTAGGCTACGCTCTTTGCAAACTAGCTTCGTTCACAGGCTTGCTTCAGATCGTAAAAGCAAAGCAAGACACCACTAACGCCGCTTCCATGTTGTTCCCAACGCAGAATCCAGGAGTTCAACACCCCCTTTGAGGAGTTCGTCCCGGATTTGATCGGAAAGCGCGAAGTCTTTCTTCAGTCGAGCTTCTTTGCGGTGAGCAATTTTCTCTTGGATCTCTGCGTCACCGAGAACAGCATCCCCGCGCTGAGCTGAAAGTGCCACACGCACTTCCCGGACATGATCTGCCACCTGCTCGGAGTCACGACGTCCGATGCCAAGAGCTTGAAATACAGGGCCTTGAAGCCAATCTAAAATAGCTTGCGCCACTTGGATTGCGCCTGGGGTCCCAAGCATTCCTGATTCATTAGAAACCCGGTTCCACTCCCGAATCAGAATGAACAGTTCCGCAAGCGCACCCACCGTATTTAAGTCCTGCGTCAAACACTCTTCAAAACGGACTTGCGCCTGCGAAAGCGAAGCTAAAACCGCGCCCCAGACTTCTTCGCGCCTAGGATCAGGAACGAGGCCCTTCAGTTTGGACACAGACAATAAGCGTCCTTTTGCCTCGTAGATTCTCTCTAGGACTGTAAGAGCGTTTTCGACCGTGCTTTCGCCTAAATCTAAGGGCGAGCGGTAGTGGGCCGAGAGGAATACAATGCGAGTGAGCTCTGCTCCATATTTGGCGATAAAATCGCGTGCCAAAACGACATTGCCCAAACTCTTGGACATCTTCTCTTTATCAAAATTTACGAAAGCATTGTGTAGCCAGATTTGTACGTAAGGACTTTTCCCGGTTGCGCACTCGGTTTGAGCGATCTCGTTTTCATGGTGAGGGAACACAAGATCCTGCCCCCCGTGATGAAGATCAATTTGATCTCCAAGCCATTTCTTCGCCATTGCTGAACATTCAATATGCCAACCCGGCCGCCCATTTCCCCACGGAGAAGGCCAGGAAGGTTCACCGGGCTTTGCAGGCTTCCAGAGCGAAAAATCAAGTGGGTTCTTCTTCAGCGTATTCACTTCAACGCGCGCGCCGGCTTCCATATCTTCAAGCTTTCGGCCCGAAAGTTCGCCGTACCGCTTAAAGTGATCAATGGCAAAAAAGACATCACCCCCTGCGACGTAAGCACAGCCATGATTTAAAATATCTTCGATCATCTGAATGATCTCAGTGATGTGTTCGGTAACTAAAGTTTTATGAGTTGGCTCTAAGAGACCAAGCATTGCGTAATCTTTTTCGACTTCCGCGATGTACTTTTTAGATACCGCTTCCATCGTGGATTTTTCTTCGCTGGCTCTATTCAGAATCTTATCGTCTACGTCAGTATAGTTGCGCACAAAGGTCACGCCATAACCTAAGGTTTTAAGAACTCTGAAGATCAGATCACTGGTGAAAGCAGCCCTTAAGTTTCCAACATGGATGTTGCTGTAAACAGTGGGTCCACAGGAATAGAACGTCACGTTCCTTGGGTCGGCAGGACGAAAAGATTCGCGTTGATGGGATTTTGAATTTGTGAGGACCAATTGCTTCATGACTGAAACTGCTCGCGAGTGTGGCGGATTCTCTTTAAGACGCGACTCTTTCCTAACAGCGGAACGATATTCTTCACTTCCGGGCCGTGACTTGCCCCTGTTGTTGCAATTCGGATCGGCATGAAAAGCTGCTTGCCTTTCACTTGTGCTGAAACCCCAACTTGCTTTTGAATCCCTAAGAAGACCTCAGAGGTTAGCTCGGGGACCGCATCAATGGCTGCCTCCAGGGCAATCAGAACTGCCTTAGATTCTGGCCCAAGAAGGGCCTGTTTTGATGCTTCATCGAGCGCGGGTGAATCTTCAAAGAGAATTCGAGACGCCAAAGGCAGCTCCGACAAAAGCGTGTGGTCCATGCGCAAGAGATCAACCATACGAACAAACCATTCAGAGGTAATTAACTTCATCCCGAGGCGCACAGATTCGATTTCTGAGTTCTCAAAAAACGAACGTGCAGCCTCTGCAACACGCTCGGCTGGCAGGAGCCTCATGTATTGAGCATTCATCCAGCGGAGTTTTTCCAGATCAAAAACAGCTGGTGCCTTTTGTAGACCATCCAGATCAAATGCAGCGGCAAGTTCCTCAGGGGTTAAAATCTCCGGGTGCCCCGATCTTGGTGTCAGGGTTGAGCCGGGATGCCAGCCTAAGAAAGCTAAAAAATTTAAGAGCGCTTCCTTTAAATACCCCTGCGCTAAGTAATCATGAGCCCCTGCGTCTCCGTTCCGCTTCGAGAGCTTCTGCCGGTCCGAGCCAAGAACCATCGCAGTGTGTGCAAATTTGGGGAGGTCCCAGTGAAAGGCGTCATAGATCATCAACTGCCGGGCAGTATTAGAGAGGTGATCCTCCCCGCGAATGATATGAGTCATGCCCATCAAGTGGTCATCGACGACGCACGCAAAGTTGTAGGTCGGCATACCAATGCCAAGCGCAACTTCTTCTTCACTGCTTTGTGGGGAGCGGGTAATTAAAAAATCTCCGACACTACCGGCCTTAAACTCGACGCTTCCCCGAACCTCATCTTTGAGCACGAAGTCTATGTTGGGGGCGCGAAAACGAATACCGGCCCTTTCGCCACTCTTGATGCGATTACTCGACTCTTCTTTTGAGAGCTTGGCGCAAGTTCCATCGTAAAGAGGGGTACGGGAAAGCTTCAGCGCTGCCTCCCGCTTTGCGCTTATTGTTTCCGCGCTGCAAAAACAGGGGTAGGCCAAGTTTTGATCGAGCAGCATTTGCACATGATCAGCATAAATCTTCATGCGATCACTCTGGCGGTAGGGAGCGAAAGCTCCGCCTTGGTCCGGGCCCTCGTCTGGGGTGATCCCGAGAGAGATGACGTCTTGCAGCAAGGTCTGCTCATGCTCAGGCGTAGAGCGCTGTTGATCCGTATTTTCGATTCTTAGGATCAGTTTGCCGCCGTGTTTTTTAGCGAATAGCGAATTGAACAGAAGAGTCCTAACCCCACCCACATGAAGGTGACCTGTAGGAGAGGGCGCATAACGGACGCGAACGATTTCAGCCATAAGAGCATGAGTTTCGCAGGCTTAAAGGCCTTAGAGCAAGACCACAGACCGCATGCAATCCCTTGGGTTGACCAATTCCGTCGAATACGACCGAAGACCCGCTAACCGCCAGCTTCTTGACGGTCCTGCGGACAGAAAGATCACGTTCGAGCGAAGATTCCCCATTTGATAACCGCTTTGATATCTCACTAAGTTGACATTGTTAACTATCGTTCCGCACCATTAACTCTAGGGGGACGGATCCCGTGAAACCGAAAGACCAAAGGATTTGGTCGAATACACTGCGAATTATTGCAATTCATGGATCATCTTTTGCCAAAGGATCGGCAAAATTTGCATCGATAACTATTCTATTTGCTAATTCTGCCTTAGCTTTGCGTCCCATCTATGGCGAAGACCGTATCCTGGACGACGATCGAAGGAACCTGACAGATCCTGCCTTAGACCGAAGACTGATTGATGCAGGAAGAGCTGTCGCAGTCGTTGTTTCCAAATACTCACTTTTAGATTCTGGATCGACATACACAGTGCAGGCATCGAGTTTGGCCGAAAAAACGGACCTGACCGAGGGATCAAAATTTGAGAAAGAAATCGCACCGGGCTACTGCACAGCAACGCTGATGACAGCAGACACTATGCTCACCGCCCGCCACTGCTTGCCGACCGGCACGAGTGCGCAAATTGCGACCTGCGGCGGGACAACATTCATTTTCGACTTTGATCAGTCCCTTGCGGAGGTTTCCAAAAACCAGGTGCGCCGATGCATGAGCGTGCTCCAAGAAGACATTGAGAATGATCTCGCGATTGTAGGACTCGATCGACCTATCCTTGACCGAAACCCTATCGGCAGCTTGTACGCCCGAAAGCCTGAGGTCGGTGAGGAGGTCTATGCGATAGGCCACCCGAGCGGCCTTCCAAAAAAAATCACCGGGCCATATCCGGTTCTTGAACAAAAGAATTTTCGAGCATTTGCGCAGT
Organism: Pseudomonadota bacterium; assembly: GCA_027486675.1. Lineage (GTDB taxonomy): Bacteria > Bdellovibrionota > UBA1018 > UBA1018 > CAIMNF01 > JAIXOQ01. The sequence continues at coordinate 203,200 of JAIXOQ010000008.1, read as the reverse complement.
TAAACACCTTCAAAGGAAGCTCTGGTAGCCCCGTTTTTTCAGCGTGTGACTTTTCTTTTGTAGGTCTTCTGGTTGCCGGTGCGTCTGACTATTCAAAAACCAAGACCGGAAAATCGCAGGTCAGCCTCTATAAGCGCTTAAGCCCTACCGAGTGGGCCAAAAGACGTACAGCGGCGCACGCTGAGACTTTCCTGATACCAGAGGCCCTACCTTCACAGCCCTCGCTGATTCAGTAGGGCTCCACTTCATCTAGATCTTTTTGAGACTAGTCCTTCAGGATATCAAATGGATAAGCACCGAGCTCGTAGGCTTTCTCCGCAATTGCCTTCATCGTTTCGTCTTCGTTGTGGTCGATTGCCTTAAAATTCGACCGAATACGACGGGAAGCACGCATGCAGAAGGTTTCTGCAATTTGCAGTTCCAGCACACAGTTCTCTTTGCCGTTCTTTTCAATGGAATGCGTAACGCGTGATACGACACAGAACATTGCAAATAGGTCTATTGCGATATCTGCAATTCGCTTTTGAGCAAACTGCTTAAGAGCAATTTCTTTCCCATGCCGTCTCAGCAATACATCGGTCTGCTGCGCTAGCTGGGCTGAATACTCCTCAAGCTGACCTGCGTATTTTTTAAGCGATGGATGCGATTTTGATAATGAATCCGCACCAATCCCTGTTTGCATCGTTACCCAGCGTTTTGCATAGCCCGTCACTGGCCCTAAACCCTTAAGAGGCTCAGAGATTGAGGTCTTCATGATGTCTTTTAACTCTTGCCCAGGACCCTGCATCCCCGAAAGCGCTACAAACGCGCGCAAGATTTCGTTTGCACCTTCAAAGATTCTATTGATCCGTGCATCTCGCATCCAGCGTTCGTATGGATACTCCTTCATATAGCCGTTTCCAGCCCAGATTTGGATGTTTTCATCCACACATTCCCAAAGGAGTTCTGAACAAAAGATCTTAGAGGCTGCGCTTTCGATGCTGTAGTCCACATCCCCGCGGTCGATGAGAGCTGTCGTCATGAATGTCATCGCCTCACCTGCATAGGTGTTAGACACCATGCGAGCGATTTTTTCTTTGATCATTCCGAATTCGCCGATTTTCTTCTTAAATTGCACTCGCTCATTGGCGTGCTCGATTGCAGCTCGAATCGCATTTTTTGAGCCTCCAACACAACCTGCAGCAAGCCCCAAACGCCCGTGGTTTAGCACACCCATGGCGACTTTAAATCCGTACCCTACACCGCCAACCACATTTTCAATCGGCACCTTCACCTGATCAAAGTGAATTGCATTGGTCCAGGAAGCACGAATTCCCATCTTGTGTTCTGCCGGACCAATTGAAATTCCAGGCGATGGGACGTCGACTACAAAACAGGTGACTTTTTCCCGCTTTTCACCGCCCTCGATCACTTCAGTCTTTGCAAAAACCGTGAAGAATCCTGCGATCCCACCGTTGGTGATCCAAAGTTTATTTCCGGTTAGGATATAGTGTTTTCCATCCGGCGAAAGCACTGCTTTTGTTTGAATGGAGGCTGCATCCGAACCACTGTTCGGTTCCGTCAGACAATAGGCCGCAATCAACTCCCCGCTCGCGAGTTTTGGAAGATATTTCTTGCGCTGTGCTTCGCTCCCAAAAAGAAGCAATGCTTTGTACCCGATCGATTGGTGTGCGCCAAGAGTGACAGCAAGCGCTCCGTCCACCGCTGCAATCTGTTCAAAGATCCGTGCATAGCCCGTCTGTGGTAGACCCAGGCCGCCCAGCTCCTCCGGCACAGCAAGGCCAGCAAGACCCAGCTCAGCAAGCTGCGTGACCACTTCGCGCGGCATTGCTCCTGCTTCATCCCAAACGGCTGATTTCACATTTTCTTTTGCGTATTTCTCAAAGGAATCTAAGACCATGGTCACTGTTTCTGCGAGTTCCCGGCTAGGAGCAGGATAGGGAAAAATAAAATCTTCCCGGATTTCACCAAAAAACAATGACTTCATGAAGCTCTGTTGATCATCGGCCATGCTGCACTCCCTTTTAAACTGTTCTGACACATTGTCACGCGGCGCTGACAACTTGTCATTTAAGACTCGCGGTTTTCGAACTTTTTCGCCGTCAGATTCATGCTAGCACGCAAAGAGAAAACGGCATCGCACTTGCTATTACATTTTTGTGGGGATCAGTGCGCGCACATTCGGCGTCAATCTTTTGTCAAAAACAACCGGACGGTTACAAACCTTCGGCCAAGGCGACCTCACGCTTCCCGCCGCCATCCTTGCCGTGATCATCTGTGCCTGGTCGATCTCAGATCTTGTCAGTCTGCTGTTAGACCGGGTGATCCCTCCTCCACCGATCTCTAGACTTTCTACCCGTGCAGCGAAGCCGGCCACAGGCTCGGAAGCAGGCAACGAGGTCATCGCAACCCGCAATCTTTTTGGAATCGAGAACACAGTCGCTGGACCAAACCCAAACGCTGAGCCTGTTCCCACTGGCCTGCCGATCACCGTTGTCGGAGTTGTGATCTTTCAGGATCCAGCCAGGTCCATGGCTGCGATTCAGGACAGCTCCGAGTCAAAGCTCTATCCTGTACGAGCAGGCGACGAAGTTCCGGGAAAGATGAAGGTCTTAAGCGTAGATCAAATTCGGGTGGTCTTTATCAACTTGATCAATCAGGTGAAGGAATTCATCGCTCTCCCTGAGGACAAAACTCCAAAGATCTCGCGTCAAAGCATGGGGATGAACGATGATGACTCTGGTGGCATCAAAAAGGCGGGCGACACCCAATTTAAGGTGAAACGGTCTGAACTTGAGGGGCAGCTTGCGAATTTTGACACTCTCATCCGTGAAGCCCGTGCCGAGCCTGAATTTCAAGGGGGAGCCTTTGCAGGATTTCGACTGAAAGAAATCAAACCTGGAAGCTTTTACGAAAAAATTGGGCTTAAAGTGGGTGACCTCATCCAGGGCGCAAATGGCGAAAAAATCACAGACATCGCACGCGCGATGCAGCTCATGAACTCGGTATCCACCATGAGTAGCTTAAAGCTCTCCATCAACCGCAGTGGGAAGGTAATGGTCTTAAATTATGACATCGAAAGTTAGCTCTCTTGCTCTTTCTTGGATTCGATTCACCGCGCTTGCTGCGGCCGGCATACTGGCCTATTCGCAGCTCACTGCCGCTCAGGGCTTTCAATCCGGCAGTAACCCTTTTGCGGAGCCGCAAGCCCCGGACACGGGAGGCGAAGATGAAGCCGACGTGGAGGAATTCGAAGCCCCACCACAATCGGCAATTCGTTCCGATCCAAGCCCTGATAGCGGTTCTTCCGGCGGCAGATCTGGCCGTGGATCGATTTCAGTGGGCGGCAAGGCCGATCCGAAACCTGTGGCAGGCTTTCAGAAAAAAACCTCTGGACTTGAGCTTTCAGGCCCAGGGAGCGAAAAAGGCGTGCAATCCAATGGAGAAGTCGCCCCACTGTCTGTTGAAACTGTTTCCGGAGTCGGGAGCAACGAAATCATCACCGACTTCAATTTTCCTAAAGCAGATATCTTAGACATCGCAAAAACAATGGGTCGCCTCACAGGTAAGAACTTCATCCTAGACAAAGATGTGCGAGGCGAGGTTTCAATCATCTCAAATACCTCGATCACCGTCGGAGATGCCTGGCGTGCTTTCTTAACCGCTTTAGATATCAATAGCTTAACTGTTGTGCCCAGTGGAACTTACTTGCGGATCATGAAACAAACGGACGCCTACAAGAAGGCACTGCCGATGTACACCAATCGGGAAACACCTCCGACTGATGCACTGGTGACCAAGATTTTTAAGATCAAACACATCAATGCGAAGGACCTGGAACAGCCCTTAAAGAGTTTATCTGGAAACTTTCAGATGAAGCTCTTCACCTTGGAGCAGACCAATACCCTGATTGTTACCGACAACGCTTCCAACATCTCCAGGCTTTCCAAGATCTTAGAGTTTTTGGATATCGAAGGTTTCGATGCGGGGATCGAAGTGGTTCGTGTGAAGTATGCTTCGGCCGTTGAAATATCAAAACTCATCGATCAGCTGCTTCCCAACAATAGCGCTTCTGTCCCAGGATTCAGGCCTTCAGGCGCGTCCGGAAGGTCAGGCTTCCAACCGAGGAGAACGCGCGCGGGGGGTGTCGTGAACGCCATCATCGCTGATGAACGTTCAAACAACTTAATCGTGCACGCAAATCCAATGGGACTTTCGGAAGTAAAAAGTCTAGTCACCCGACTTGACCAAAAAGATACCGTCACCGTGGGTGGCGGGCGAGTGCACGTGATTTATCTTCAATTTGCGGATGCGGAAGAGATCGCAAAGACGATCACGACACTCAATCAGAATGGCGGAAGAAGTGGCGCTTCTACAGGATCTGCCGGTGGCTTCGGCTCCGGTGCCCCTACTGGCTTAGGTGTGAACACCTCAGAGCAAAATCTTTTTGAAGGTCAGATCCGAGTGGCTGCGGATAAACCAACCAATAGTTTGGTGGTTACTGCCTCTCCTGCTGACTTTTCAACTCTGCAAAGAGTCGTGAACAAATTAGATATCCCACGTGATCAAGTTTATGTCGAAGTCATCATCATGGAGATGACGAGTGAACGAAACAGCGAGTATGCCGCAAACGTTTTGCTCCCGGGTGGAACCATTGTGGCCCCGACAGATGACTTAGTAAAAACACTGATTAATCCGACCAACATCCCGCAAGGTTTAGTCCTACGCTGGAAAGGCGGCGGGACCAATTCTATTAGTATTCCTACTGCAGGCGGTGCTGCCCAGAGTGTGCAGATCCCTAACCTTGCGGCCTTGCTTAAGGCACTACAAACATCTTCAAACTCTAACGTGATTGCGACCCCTCAGCTCATGACGCTCGATAATACGAAAGCAATCTTTGATAGCACAGAGAGTATTCCAATCCCGAGTGTGAATGCTCAGCTAGGCAATGTGCAATCGGGCGTAACTTATCAGGAAGTGCCGCTCAAGATTGAGATCACACCGATGATCAATAAAATCTCTAACTTTGTGAAGCTCACAATCAAAGCTGTACTTGGGGATATTCTGAATAAAGAGCTCCCTTCTGCTGTCCAGAACTTAGCTTTTGCTACATTGAAACGCTCTGCGGAAACACAAGTCGTGGTGGCGGATTCAGACACCGTCGTTCTAGGGGGACTTTCCCGCGACAAGAACCAAGAGACCACCCGGAAGGTTCCACTCCTAGGCGACATCCCAATCTTAGGTTGGTTATTTAAGTCAAAGACATCAAGTGTTGGAAAAGCGAACGTGATGTTATTTATCACGCCAAAAATTATCCGTCAGTACGAAGGCGTCAGGACGGTCTTAGATCAAAAACTGAAAGAACGTGACGAGTTTGTTGAAAAAACATTCGGCGGGGATGATACGGTTCGTAGACAAAGAGATCGCATGATCCGCTCGCTTCCGGATGTTAAAAATCTCTCCTATAAAACAAGGGCAAAGAATACAAACATAGACACTGAAGATCCCCAGACTCTAACGCTTCCAGGAAACGAGAAATGAGCAATACAACGTCTGCGATCTTAAACGCGGCACCGAAGCTCCTTGGGCAGATCCTTCTGAAGTATACGAGCTTGCGTGCTGAACAGCTCGACAGCGCACTTCTTGAGCAGCAGGAAAAAGGAGGGATGCTTGGGGAAATCCTTCTGAAGAGGAACTTTATCCTCCCGCATGAAGTTTTAAAGGCGCTTTCGCTTCAGCTGGGGCTCCAGTTTGTCGACGATTTAAAACCCAATGACATCGATGCCGCACTGGTGGCTGATATTCCTATTAATTACGCAAAAACTAAAGAGGTAATCCCTCTCCAGAAGACAAGCGACTCGCGTGGGGACATCCTTCTGGTTGCCGTATCGGATCCATTCAACCCTTCGATTCCAGAGGATCTTCAGGCCTTGACTGGACTTAGGGTCAAAATTGTCGTTTCAACCCCCATGCGCATCCAAGATGCGATCAATCGCGTCTACGAAAGATCCAGCGCGAAAATGGTCAACGATATTGAAGGCGACTTCGAAGATAATTTAGACCTTGAAGGTCCGATTGATATTTTGGAAGCGACCGAAGATGACGCCCCGGTCATTAAGTTTGTGAACTCGCTCCTATTTCGCGCGGTGAAGGAGAAGGCGTCCGACATTCATATCGAGCCTTTTGAGAGAGATTTTTTAGTGCGCTTCCGCGTCGATGGAGTGCTTGTAGATATCATTCGCCAACCCAAACGAGCGCATGCGGCCATAGCATCCCGGATTAAGGTGATGGGGCAACTCGATATCGCGGAAAAACGACTACCGCAAGACGGACGGATTAAAATTAAGCTCGCTGGTAAAGACGTCGACATTCGCCTTTCAACAGTGCCCACTACCTTTGGCGAAAGAGTCGTCATGAGGATCTTAGAACAATCCGGCACCCCTCTTGAACTTGAACGGTTGGGCTTTACAAAACAAAGCTGCGAAGTGATTGAAAAAATGATTTCAAAAAAATACGGAATCATCTTAGTCACAGGACCAACAGGATCCGGTAAGTCCACTACCCTCTCTTCCTGTTTAGTGAAGTTAAATACCCCGACCCGCAACATTATGACGGTCGAAGATCCGGTCGAATACCAGATTCCAGGGATCAATCAAGTCCAGGTGAACACCAAGATTGGCCTGACATTCCCCTCGGCTTTAAGGGCATTCTTACGGCAAAACCCGGACATTATTATGGTCGGGGAGATTCGGGATAAAGAGACAGCTGAGATTGCGATCAACGCATCGCTGACAGGTCACTTGGTACTCTCCACTCTCCACACGAACGACGCAGCGGGTGCCTCGACCCGTTTGGTCGATATGGGAGTTGAGCCCTTTCTTGTGGCAAGTTCCCTCTTAGGTGTCATCGCTCAACGACTGATGCGTAAGGTTTGCACCAAGTGCAGAATCCCACATAGACCAACGGAATTTCAGATGATGGAACTTGGACTCAAGGCAATTCCCCAAGGATCAGTTTTCTTCTCTGCAGTTGGTTGTGCGAGCTGCGGGGGAAGCGGATATTCCGGGCGAACGGTGATCAGCGAGATCATGCAAGTCGAGGACTCGATGAGAAGTCTGATTGTGCGAAATGTGGATGCAGGCATCGTGAAGAAGTCTGCGATCGAACGAGGCATGATTACTCTTAGAGAGGACGGTCTTCGGAAAGTCCTCCAAGGCGTTACAACAATCGATGAACTCATGCGGGCAACCCATGCTGAGGAGTAACCGCTATGCCGCTTTTTGACTATCAAGGCGTGAATGCCTCAGGAAAAACGGAGAAGGGAAACATCGAGTCTGAGAGCCCTAAAAGTGCTCGCTTACGTCTAAAAAAGCAGGGTCTGATGGTGACCTCTATTGTTGAGCGCACCACAAGCAATAAGGCTTCTCAGTCCCCTTTCTCGTTCTTAGGCTCTATTAAGTCTGAAGAAGTCGCGATGATGATTCGACAGCTTGCATCTTTGGTCAAAGCAAACATTCCTTTGGTCGATGCTCTCACTGCAGTTATCGAACAAATTGAAGGAGTCAAACTGAAGACTGTCATGTCCCAAGTCCGCGAGGCTGTGAATGAGGGGGTTGCACTCTCCAGGGCCATGACCCAGCATCCAAAAGTTTTTGATCACATTTCTATCAACATGACAGAAGCCGGGGAAAGCTCAGGGACCCTGGCGCTCGTGCTTGTGAAGCTTGCAGACCTTAAGGAAGCACAAGTCAGGCTTAGGCGCAAAGTCACCGGCGCCATGCTCTATCCTGGACTGATGGCCGTGGTTGCAGTGGGTGTGTTGATCGGTATCTTCACGGTCGTAATTCCAAAACTTCAGGGTGTTTTTAAATCCATGAAGAAAAAAATGCCTCCGCTGACCGAATTTCTCATTCAAATGAGCGATTTCTTAGTCGCAAACTGGCTTACTCTAATCGTGGGGGTGATTGCAGCAGTATTTTTGTTCCTTCGCTACATCGCGACTACTGGGGGCCGCGAGTGGTGGGATGGTTTTAAGCTACGACTTCCTGTCTTTGGGAAACTTTTCCGTTTTATTGCCGTCACACGGTTCTCAAGCACCATGTCTACCCTACTTGCAAGCGGCGTACCCATCTTAACCAGCATGAATATCGCTAGAAACTTGGTCGGCAATGTACTGATTGAGCGAGCGATCGAAAATGCGCGTAACAATATTACGGAAGGGCAAAGTATAGCCGAACCGCTCCGCAGAAGTGGGGAGTTCCCACCGCTTGTCATCCATATGATAGCCATCGGGGAAAAGACCGGTGAGTTGCCGGAGATGCTAAAAAATGTTGCATCCACTTACGAGGAACAAGTGAATACGGCTGTAGAATCCATGACGGGACTCTTAGAACCTGCAATGATAGTATTCATGGGAATTACAGTCGGAACGATCGTTGTTTCAATTGTGATGCCGCTCATGGATATGTCGAACTTAAATCGCTAACGGAATTAAATATGAGGAGAATAAACACCATGCAAAAACGTAACTTAAAATTGAATGAACTTCTAAGGACTCGCGAGGGGTTTTCGCTGATCGAACTCATGATCGTGATCGGCATCATAGGTCTTCTGGTGGCAGTTGTTGGACCAAATTTGATTCAACGATTTGAGATCGCCAAAAGAGATACGACAAAAATGAACATCAAGAGCCTCGCGACGGCTTTAAAAAGTTACCGCCTTGAGTGCGGTCTTTACCCTACCACTGATCAAGGCCTCGAGGCTCTGAAGTCGAAGCCAACAACTGGGCAACCTTGCAAAAACTACGCTCCGGGAGGCTACATTGAGCAGTCAATTCCAAAAGACGGTTGGGATAAGCCTTTTAGCTATGAGTCGGATGGCAATGACTTTGAGATTAAATCTTATGGAAAAGATCGCAGAGAAGGCGGCGCGGATCTCGACGCGGATATCTCTTCTAAAGATCCAGAATAATAGTCACGGCCTGACCGGTCGTGCTGGGTTTTCGCTGATCGAACTTATGATCGTAGTTGCGATCATTGGGCTAGTTGTCCTCGTGACCGTACCTGGCATGACCGGGCTTTCACGTGCGTCCGTTCGTCGTGCCGCAAACGACATAGCCGTACTGCTGAACGAGTCAGCGATCGCAGCCCAATCCACGGGACGTGTCTATAGGATTGTCTATTCTTTGGAATCGGGCGAGTACTGGACGGAGTCCACTTCTCGCTTTGTAATGCTTGAGTCGGAGGAGTCAAAACGACTTGAGCAGCGGGAAAGAACTGAGGCCGAAAAAGCTGAAGAGGACGAGATACAATCGAGTTTTATCATCGATGCTGAGATCAATCGTCGGAAGCGATCCCTACCTGTGGGCGTCAAGTTTAAGAGTGTCTTATCTGAACAAGATGGAAATCCGCTCACAAAGGGCCGCGCTTATACTCATATCTTTCCGCAGGGGCAGACTGAAAAAGGTCTGATCCTGATCGTAGATAATGGCGACAATATCATGAGTGTCCGGGTGATCGGACTGCTGGGAAAAGCAGAAGTAGAGGGCCGTGAGCTTACGGCAAAAGAAGCGATGGGTTATGCGCAATAGTTCCCAAAGCGGCTTTACCCTCTTTGAGGTCATCATCGCGATTGCGATCTTAGCCATGGCATTGTCCGGCATCATCATTGCTGAGCACCGCGCCATAGATACCGTATACAGAACCAAACGCCAAGGTGTCGTCTCCATGCTCGCCGGCCTCATGCTTTCTGAAGCGCAAAAGGATACGCAAGGTAAAACCTTCGCTGAGGTTCGTGACGATATCGAAGGCAAGTTTGAGGCCCCTTTTACGGAATATAGCTATCAAAGGAAAATTCGAGTTATCAAATTTCCAAATCTACTTGAAACCGGCGCAGAAGGGGAAGATGGGAAACCACAGGAGAAAACCGACACTTCTATGCGTGTGGTTAAAATCGCTACCAACTTTCTTTCTAAGTCGACTCGCGAAGTCGTCGTAACCATCAAGTGGAAAGAGGCGGGAGAAGATCAGTCCTACAGTGTGGCCGAATATTGGGTGGACTTTAACCATGCGTTCCAAATGCAAGAATAGTGAAGAGTTGGGATTTACGCTTCTTGAAGTCCTCATTGCACTCGTGATTTTAAGCATCATTGGTGTGCTCACTGCCCGTGCTATTTCTGAAGCATTAAGACTACGTGAACAACTGCTTGTAGAAACAGAGGTCAACGTAGAGCTTAGGGCTGGATATTTTATTTTAGAAAGAGACTTAAGTCAGGTATTCAATCCGCTTTCTATGTTACCCACGGGATTCACCCGTCTTGACCCCAATGCTCCCCCACCCGTGCGAACAGAAGGTCAGCCTGCGGATACTGAACCAACCGCACGCGACGTGGATCAATTCTTAGGCGGAAATGCATTTGCCTCTACGGATTACTGGGGCCCAGTCATTCACTCTTCAGGTGTTCGAGCCGCTCGTTTTAGAGGCAATGAGAAGGAATTTTCCTTTGTCGCCAATTCAAACATTCGCATCTACAAAGAACGACGTGAGTCGATCTTTGTTAAAATTCGCTACTCTGTTGTTCCGTCAAAAACTCCTGGGGAATTTGAGCTTGTGAAGTCGACAGACACTGCAGCATTTGAAATGGATGACAAGAAAGACTCAACTTCCAAACGCAGTGTTCCGGTACTTACCCATTTAAAATCCATGGACATTCAGTACGCGGCTACCAACCAGAAGGATCCGTATAAGACTTGGGACTCTGAAACACAACAAAATACCTTAGGACAGTTTCCGGAGTCAGTCCGCTTTGTGTTTCAGATTGTCGATCGAGCAGAGCGAATTATCGACCAAGAGTGGCTCTTTAGACTGGAGGCGATGAGTGACACTCTTCCTGGCACATATTAAACGACGGTTGCGGGAGAAAAAAGCCATCGCCCTACTGATGGTTCTGGCAAGTCTTGCAGTGATTTCGCTCATCGTTGCTGAGGTGGTCTTCACCGTGCAGCTCAACCAAAAGATCGCCTTTGACCGACTCGATCATTTAAAGGCCAATGCACTTGCTCGATCGGGACTTAAGCTCGCATTGCTTAGAATTCGGGCATACGGTGAGATCAGAAAAACCGCGGCAAGTATCGGAAAGACAGCAGGAGCAACCGCCGAACAAACCAATGCTGCTATGCCCCGCAACTTGCTAGAAAAGATATGGAATGAGCCTATTACAATCCCATTTTCAGGGAAAATTGATCAATTGCCGCTCTCTATTCGTGATGCGCTTACGGAGTTCCGAAAGGATTCAGCCATGGAGGGCACTTTATACATTTCTATTCAATCTGCATCTCAAAGATTTAACCTCAATGGCACAACGCGGGCTCTCTCGAGACCGATCATAAAGCCAAGCCCAACACCGACTCAGACTCAGACTACAGACCCAAACAACCCAAATACAGGGAATCAAACGAGCAGCGGCGGCGGCACTACCCCAGAACCAAGCCCTACCCCGGTCGTCTATGACGCCGCTAAGGCCCGTGAAGCATTCACCAGTCAAATTCAGACCATTTTGGAAGCAAAAATGAACTCGGACAATCAGTTCCGAGAAAAATACCGCGGCCTTGACCCTGCGCTCCTTGCAGACGAAATGCTTGCGTGGGCCGACCTCACCTACCAGAGCCCAAGAGAACGAACTGCAGAGGTGCGTTTTAAAAAAGCACCCTATTACGATGTCTCTGAGCTGCATTATCTACCCTCCATGGACGACGAGCTTTTTAAGCTTTTTTCTCCGACCTACGATGCGGGACTTTCCATTGGTGTGAACGTGAATGCTCTGAAAGACGACGTGCTCAAGACGTTGATTCCTGAATTGACCTCCCTGGAGCGTCAAGCTTTCTTCGCTTTCCGTGACGCAGCGCCACCGGCCAACAACAACTTCGCAAGCGTTGATGCATTTACTAAGTACCTTCAGGAGAAGGCGAGTTATTTTGCTGGCTCAACAACTCGGATGCAGGAATGGAAAGACAGTCTAAAGGCACGAGGTATTGAGCTGATCGTCGACGAAAAGTACTTTGTAGTGAGCATTGAGGCAACGGTCATGCAAGCGAAGAGGATCATCGAGGCACATGTGGTCCTTGAAGATGCTCCTTCAGAGGCTGGGGCAGGTGGATCACGTACGGGGTCAATGCCTCAGAATCCTGGCAATGTGTCAGGCTTAAGCTCAGTACCCAGGTCGAACTTTCGCATCAGCAGAATGCGAGTTTACTAGGTACAATGAGGGATAAGGGGAAATCATGAGGGTTCTTGCCGTCGAACTCACAGAGTGGGAAGTCAGGTGGATCGAGGTGGATCTCCTCTTTGGTCGCGCCCAGGTGCATCACCTTTCTAGCCATCGGCTCACGGGTGCTATCCCGGCTGAGCAAGAAGCGGGGCAGCTTTTAAAAGAAGTTGCTGCCAAAGCCAGTCAAATAATGGTTCTATTCCCCTCGACCAAATCAACGATGCGCAACTTAAGTCTCGCATCCAAGAACAAACGGACCGTGGATCGTGCACTCCAATTCGAACTTGAGGACGAGCTTCCTTTTGATCCAGACAAGATGGTCTTTGATTCTGCAATCCTGTCCACTTCAAAAGTCGGAAGTCAGGTCCATGTCGTCGCCGCGCGGAAAGAGCTTGTCGCCGAGGTGATTTCCGCTTGGAGCGATAGTGGCGTTGACCCAGATCTGATCATTCCTGAGGCATGGGGACTTAGGTGCGCTGCTGCTCGCACACTCCCTCTGGAAACCAATCCCGCTAAGGGGCCAAGACTCTTTATTCACATTCGTAAAGAGCAAACACTTTTGCTGCTCATGAATGATGGGACCCCAGTTGCACAAAGAGATATCCCCTTTGGTACCGGCCACCTTGAATCCGCACTCGTTTCTGATGCCTATGCAAACTCAACGGATGCGGAGGCTTGGGTCAAAGACATGGGACTATCGGATTCAAATCCCCGATATAAAACTGCTCTTCTTCATTCGCTTGAAAATTTTCGCGTAGAGCTCCTTCAGATCGATCTCGCCGCTCGAAGCATCGGTCAAAACTCAATTTCTGAAATCCTCCTTGTAGGTGAAGCCGCCTTGATGCCTGGCCTAGACACTTGGATTCAAACCATCCTAGAACGGCCGGCAACCCTGTTTCGTCCACTCAGCCTCTTGAGCGCCGGAAAAGTAAATTACAGTGACGTTACAGAAGCAAGCTTCTCTAGGTTACTAGGAGTAGCTCTCGGGGCTACTCCCTACTTGAAGGTTGGTGTCATCAATCTACGGCGTGGAGAATTTGCGAAAAAAGGCGCTGAGGAGGAGCTATTGCGGAGACTTGCGGCCCAAGTTGGCCCTTCTTTGGCTATTGCTGCCGCGGTTGCTATTTCAGTCGGATTTATCGAGTACCTCTATTTTTCTAAGAAGATTGAATCCTCAGAGGATGCGCTCATAGCATCGGTCAGAAGCTACTATGGAGGCCTAGCTGAAGGTGCCGCACGCACTAAGATTGCAGCTCGCGAAAAGCTACGACGTAGCATCGATGAAGATATAAAGAAAGAAAGGGAACTCTCAAAAATCTCGACGCCTTCGATACGGACGCCGATCCAGAACTTGCGGGAAATGAGCATAAATCTTCCGCGCGACATAGTAGCCGAACTCCGGCGATACCATGCTGGGCAAGATGCAACGCAAGGTTATAAGTCCGATGCAACATTTGGGTATCGCGTTAGCTTTCGTGTTGCAAACGCACAAATGGAAACAAAACTCACTCAATACCTGGATCAAAACTACCAGTTGAAAAAAATTGAATCCAAGTCGGAAGTGATCGACGGCGAAAAGCGGACTCTTCTTACATATACAAAGGGGAGCCTCTAATCTCATATGGCACAACCTTGGATTGAAAAGCTAAAACAACAAGAATGGGCACAAGACCTTCAAGGTCGCTGGTCTGCTCTTGACCCCACCCTACAACGCAACATTTTAATAGGATCTTTATCTGGCGGGGTACTCATTGCAGCAATCTCTGTCATCATGCTTCAGTCTGCCGTATTTTCAGTACGCTCGGAGGTGAGAGAGAACGAAGAACTCACCGAATTCGTACAGAAATCAAATGAAGAGAGCAGGAGAATGAAAGGTTCGGGCACATTCTCTGGCGCATCCAATACCCAAAGTGCACAAGAGTTCGTCGCACAGCAACTTGCCTCAGAGCTCAAACAACCGGATGCCGTGTCGGTCGTTGAAAAGCGATCCCTTCCACCGAGTGGTCAACTCCAAGAAACTCTGGTGCGGTTAAAGATAGAAAACCTAAGCCTACGCGGGCTTGTGATTTTGTCTAACTCTTTAGAACGGCCCTCAATCCCTATGAAATTAAGAGCGCTTGATGTCGAGTCCAATACAGAAAATACCGCTTTAGTCGTCAAAGTAGCTGTGTCTGAATTCCAGGTGCTTGAAAAATGAAAAAAGGTCTCCTCAGGTCATTCATGGTCGCGATACTTTTTGTGACTCTGCTTTTTCTTTTTTCAGTGTTAAAAATCCCTGAACAAAAAGTGAGTTCTTACCTCAGTGGGGTTTTGCAAAGTGCTCTAGATCCTTTGGGGATTTATCTCATTCCGAAAGAAACCCACTTCTCAGTTTTAAAGGGCTTGCAGCTTGAGTACATCGATCCGGAACTCGAACTTCCTGACTTAACAAGAGTGCGACTTGACCGAATTAAAATTAGCCCTTCCTTTAAATTACTTCTCAAAGCGATGGTGGGTGGGAAGATTCAACTTGAACAGGGCAGCGGTTATCTCGTGATCCACGCGGGACAACGTGGTTCTCAATTTCGGTTTGAATTCGACGCCCAGGATCTCAATCTAGATCGCCTTGGCGTTCTTGCGTTTGCCGCTGATTTGAAGGGCTCTATGATTGCGTCCGGACACGGACAACTATCGGGGACCTTAGAAGATCCCATGGGGCTTATCGGGCCAGTCGACGTTCAACTGAAGGGCATAGAACTTGGCGAACAAAACATTCATGGATTTCAGATCCCTGAGATGAAGATTGCCGACGGCGTCGTTCGAGCTGAGCTCGGTGGCGGCAAAATCAATCTTCTTGAAACCCGACTCGGCAAACCAAAGACCAAGGACGACCTAGCGCTTGCTGTAACCGGATCTGTGCAGCTCGATCGTGTCATCAACCGAAGCAAAGTCGATCTTCAGGTACTTCTTGGGTTGTCAGACCGGGTGAAGCCAAAGTTTGCGATGTTAGATACATTTTTAGCGAATAACAAAATGGCTGATGGTCAGTTTGGGCTCACGATTAAAATGGACCCTGTATCCGGATTTGCCACAGGTCCCTACGGTGGAAAGAAGTGATCCAAGATCTATTGCGTGGTGCCAGCAGCGTGCCTCAGGCCACACGATTGATTCTAAGAGACAGAACACTCTTACTCTTATCTTTGATTCCAATTCTACTCTCCGCAGCCTTATATGCTTTCATCTTTCAGGGGCTGCTGAGCCTTATGCATACAAAGCTCCTGACATGGACCGCACTTTCGGGTTCAAGCCTGCTGCATGATGTGGCTGGATTCTTAGCAACTGCTCTCATTTTTGTTTTGATGAGTATCGCTGTCTTTTTCACGCTCGTATTTACCACAAGTCTTCTTGCCTCCCCGTTCTCGGATTGGCTTGCGGAACGAACTGAAGTCATTCTAGGGCACAGTGGCTCCATGCCCTTTTCTTTTAAAAGAATGCTTCGCGTCTTCATCGTCGATCTGAGGAAAACCGTTTTTATCGCGATTTGCGCGCTCATTTTTTCGGTGATTTCCTTGATCCCAATACTCACACCCTTTTTAGCACTCATCACCCCACTGCTCATTGCACTTCAATTTGTGGTCTATCCCATGTCACG
Organism: Pseudomonadota bacterium; assembly: GCA_027486675.1. Lineage (GTDB taxonomy): Bacteria > Bdellovibrionota > UBA1018 > UBA1018 > CAIMNF01 > JAIXOQ01. Next base: position 187,304 of record JAIXOQ010000008.1, on the reverse strand, counting down.
CAGAGAAAAAGGCGTGCGAGATACGCTCGCATGGATGAAAAAGAATCTAGGTGCCTGTTTTGGTTTTGGAGCTGTGGTGTCGCTTGGATTTGGTGTGCCGGTCTTAGGTCTTTTGTTGATACCGACTGCTGTCGTTGCAGGGACTATACTTTTCTGCGAGGGCAAAGATGCACTTTAGGATCTGATCATTACTGCTGATCCCATTTTCCGAGTTCTTGGTCGATCTTATCGATCGCACCATCAACCCGCTTCCCGATCTGATCCTTAATTTTCATAACGACCATCACAGCGATAGCAAGAATGAGGACATACTCTGTCGTGGTCTGGCCCGCTCGAGATAGCGTTTTGCGCAACCGGGTCAGCAACTTCGGTCTGTCCTGCATACTCCGGTCCTCCCTGTGGCGTGTCATCAAACTCCTCTTCGGCACGATTGCCGAAAGCCTTAATCTAAATCATCGGTTTTTGGACTAAAACTGTCAAGAGATCCCCATCGATCTCTATTTTTTTAGTTTATACGAATTGAGCTCAGTTTGAAGCCAAAACCCTAGGTCAGCACTGACACAGCTTAAATGTTAAGAATCTTTCACACAAACTAGTATCTAAGGGAAAATGGACGACATGCTTCAAAGAGTAAACCTAAAGATTCAAAGCAGACTTCAGCCCGATCAAACCTGGGGTGGATACCTCGTGTTAACCGAGCGTGGCAAAGAGACGATGTCTTTTTTTTCCGAAAGAAAGATTCCAGCAGGCGATCAGGTGACCATGACTGTGATGGGGCTTAAGCCCTTTCGACTCAAGGCTCTGGTTTCCTCCTGTCATGACAGAACGGCAAGCGGAAGAGTCATGAGAGAAGAGCCTCCAGATTCTGAAAGGCCCTACGTCATACGCACCATGTACAGATGCAACGCCCTGCATGAGCTTTTGGAGCCTATTGCTGTACCGACTTCACCCGAAGTGCAGGAGGAAACACCTGCACCGGAAGCGGTGACTGAAACTCCGGAAGTCACACCGGCAGCAGCTGCCTAAACGTTCATCAAAGAAGCAAAGTCATCCCAGTGATTTTTAAGTCTCGCCTTAAGCTTCAGAATCGCCTGAGAGTGCAACTGAGAGACCCTGGACTCCGTTACATCAAGCACTCTGCCAATCTCTTTTAAATTGAGATCCTCGTAATAATAAAGCGCTAGAACTAAACGCTGCTTCTCTGGGAGATCCTCAATCGCTGTCGCTACAATTGACTTCAAGTGCGCGACACCAACTGCACTAAAAGGCGTAGTGACCTTGGAGCCCATCTCACCGGTTCCATGAATGGATCTCTTATCGGCGTTCGATAGATTTCCAAGATCATCGTAACTGAGCAGTGCAACACTCCGTACTTCATGAAGCATCTCGTGGAACTGGTCTTGGCTGACACCAAGCTTTTCCGCCGCTTCCTCATCAGTAGCCTGTCTACCCTTCTCTTGCTCAATCTTCTGATAGCAACGCTCTAAGGTTTTTGCCTTCTCACGGACAGATCTAGGCACCCAGTCTTGAGCGCGAAGCTCATCTAGGATCGCACCACGGATTCGAAACTCTGCGTAAGTTTTAAATTTATTATCTCGGCTCGAGTCATATTTCTCGATTGCATCCATGAGTCCAATAACACCGGCTGACATGAGGTCATCGAGCTCAATATTTGAGGGCAATCGAGCAGCAATCTTTTGCGCGATAAACTTAATCAAAGCCGCGTATTCAACAATCAGCTGTTCACGCTTCATGTTGGTTGGAGAAAAATCACCGGCTACAAGTTTGTTTGTAGCAACTGCGTCACGGACGATTTCTTTTTCAAGTTCTGCCTGAAGTTTTCGCTCCTCTTGAACAACTTCCTGCACCGCCTGCACGGCCTCAATGGCTTCGCCGACTGACTTGGCTTTTTCATTGATTGGCTTTGAGCTTAAAGGCTTTGCAGCCTTTTGCTTCTTGTATTTTTGCACTGCATGTTTTGTCGTCGCCATCCACTCACCCTTCCATGGCAAGTTAGTAGTTCGTTTCTTATTCTAGATGTCGAGAACGTTTGCGACAATGCGTTCCGGTGTCGCAGACTCCCAATCTTCCGTCACTCTTCTGCCGGTCGTAAAAATTGCCATTGGCAACTTCATACGCTCGGCCAAAGAGAGCATCCCTCCAAAGGCAAGGGCCTCATCAAGCTTAGTAAAAAAGAGCGATTCGGGCCTATACCGCGAAAAGGTTCGAGCAATCTCTGCAAGCTCCATTTCACGTGTCGCGGCCGAAACAACGATCTGGATACGTACGCGTGGATCGCTATGCAAAAGAGCCTCTAGATTTGCCTGATTACGACCGTCTCGTAGTCCCTGTGCAGGCGTATCAATAAAAATCCAATCACACCCAGCCAGGTCCTCAAGCGCGATCGCGAAAGACTCAGCATCAGACACCGTTCGATACGGGATATGAAGTGCCTTAGAAAGAATTTGCAGTGGGTCAACCTGTTCTTCGTGCATAGTATTCTGAATACGCATCACCGCAACTCTCTCCTCACGCTTACGCGCAGCGTGATTAGAGAGTTTCCCAATGAGAGAGGTCTTACCGACCCCAGACAACCCGACTAGGGCGACAATCTGAGGGCCCTGGCCCCGACGCATCGCTTCGGGAAAGAATGGTACTACCTCAACTTTTTCAAAAAGGCTCCTGGCCACTTGATCCAGCACTTGATCGGTATCAACACGGCCGGATGGATCGAGTGCGATGGCAGCCTTGCGCATGGTCTCCACCGCAAAGCGTCGCTCGAGTCCAGAATGAATTAGGGATTCAAATGCACTCTGCAATGCCTCAGTCACCATATAGGGTGCATCGACATCTATGAAGCTCTGCGCAAGCCGTTCACGCTTCAGCTCCTCGACCACTAGTTTTAACTGAGCCAACTCTTCTTGCGCATGACTCAATGTCTCAATCGATTTTGCAACAGCAGGAGGGACTGCGATGACCTGCTGCTGTTCGCGTTGGGCTACAGATTTAGCCTTCTGCTCAGCTACTTGCGAATTGATTTGCGATTCATCATCTTCGATATCGGCATAGCGCACTGCTGTAATTTTCTTTGAATCAGAGGAGATCTGAACCTGATCCTTGGTCACTTGGGCCTGACCCTTGAGTTTTGCATCAAAGTAGCGGTCATATGCATCCGCCTGCTTCTGCGCGGGCAACCCACTCACGGTATTCACATACGCATCCGGAAGTCTTTTCTCTAAAACTTCTTTCTTCTTCATGGAGCGATCACTGACTGCAGCCGTCACTTCAACGCTCCCGCGTGACATCAACCCAAACCCGCGCCTATTCTGCTTCGTTTGCAGAATAATAGCCTCGGGTCCAAGCTCCCGTTTGATGGTTTCTAATGCTTCTTGAAGCGTTGGCGCTTCGAACTTCTTAACTTGCATGCGCTAACCTCACGGTTCCGTAGGAACGGACTTGGACATTTGGGGTCAATTCGTTGTGCGAAAGAACATGAACGTTGGGCATAAAACGATCAATCAGCTGCTTCACGTGGGATCTAATGAGAGGTGAGCACAATACCACGGCCTGATTCGTCTCCTGCATGAGTTGAGAGGCCTGCTCATTCAATTCTTGAATGAACGTGCGCACAAATTCGGGCTCAAGACTAAGCTCGGGCCCTCGGTCTGTTTGTAGAATACCTGATGCGATCGTCTCCTCAATGACTTTATCCAAGGTCAAAAGTGTCAATTCTCCCTCGGTATTTACAAACTTTCGTGTGATCTGTCGGGCAAGGGCCATGCGAACATGCTCTGTAAGCAGGCCAGAGTCCTTCTGATGTGGAGCCATTTCACTTAAGGACTCTAGGATGGTTTTTAGATCACGTATCGATACGCCCTCTTTCAGAAGGTTTTTAAGAACCTTAAGCACAGTACCGACAGGCAAAAGTCCTGGAATCAGGTCTTCGACCACTTTAGGCGCATTCTGCTTCACACCATCGAGCAGAGACTGAAGTTCCTGACGCCCGAGCAGATCCGAACAGTGGGCACGAATTACCTCGGTGAGGTGAGTTGCGATCACAGTCGAGAGATCCACGACGGTATAGCCTGCATAATTGGCCTGATCTTTGACCGAAGCAGGAATCCACAAAGCATCCAATCCAAAGGCGGGTTCCTTAGTCGGGATCCCGCGAACAGGCTCACTGACGGTCCCCGGGTCCATGGCCAGATGATGTCCGACCATCATAGAACCCTGTGCTATAGGCACGCCCTTTAAGAGCACCTGATAGTCACCTGGCTTTAATTCTAGGTTATCCCGAATTCGCAAAGCGGGCACAACGAGACCCATATCCATTGCGAACTGTTTCCTGATCCCTGTGATGCGCTCCAAAAGATCCCCATTTTGCTCACTATCTACGATGCTCACTAGCCCATAACCGACTTCAAGTTCAAGCGCATCAACACCGAGCAGACTTTCTATTTTTTCCGGAGCAGGCTTTAGCTTCTCTTTTTCATCTATCGCATTTTTAGAGGCAGCAATCGCTGCATCCTTCTGTTGCACGTTCCGACCCAGAAGGAAAAGTGCTGAGCCAACTGCCGCAAATGGTAAAAACGGAAGTCCAGGAATCACACCGATGACCGACATCACCCCGCCTGCGGCATATAAAGTTTTCGGTTGGGAAAAGATCTGACGACCAACTTCGCCGCTAAACTCTGATTGCGCCCCGGTACGAGTGACGATAATACCAGCGGCAGTGGAGACGATGAGCGCTGGAACCTGGGAGACCAGACCGTCGCCAATTGTCAGGAGAGTAAAGACCTGAGCTGCATCACCGATGGACATTCCTCTTTGAATCGTCCCGATGATGATACCGCCGATCACGTTAATAAAAACGATTAGGATGCCCGCAATTGCGTCCCCTCGAACAAACTTACTTGCTCCGTCCATTGCCCCGTAGAAATCTGCTTCACGGGAAATCTCTTGTCTCCTTCGACGAGCCTCTTCTTCATTGATCGTGCCTGCATTGAGATCTGCATCAATGGACATTTGTTTCCCTGGCAATGCATCTAAGGTGAATCGGGCCGACACTTCAGCTACGCGGCCGGCACCCTTAGTAATAACGACGAAGTTAATCACGATCAAAATTGCAAACACGACCAGCCCGACAGCATAATTGCCACCGACAACAAAATCACCAAAGGCGTGAATCACTTGGCCCGCTGCTTGGGAACCTAAGTCAGGACCATTCAGAAGAATAACTCTTGTTGTTGTGACATTTAGAGAAAGTCGAAAGAGCGTGAAGAGAAGAAGAAGAGTTGGAAAAGCGCTGAAGTCGACTGCACGTTTTACGTAGATCGAAGTGAGTAACATGATCACCGACATCGCAATACACATGGTCAGAAGCAGATCAATCGCTAGTGGCGGAAGCTTTATGATCATGATGCTCAGGATGCCAAGCACCCCCATGGCCATCATGAAGTCCGCATTCTTAAAAATTCTCTCCCCTACTGTACTCATCGGGTCTCCTGCTCTTTCCATTGTCCGTCAGCTCCACGGAGTCGGTAAACATACGCCAAAACTTCGGCGACAGCTTGAAACAGAGTGCGTGGAATGAAATGGTTCACTTTAACTGTCTTATAAATGGCGCGCGCGAGAGGAACATTCTCAACCATCGGGATTCCGGCCTCAGCCGCTATCTTTTTAATACGTTGTGCCAAAAAATCGGCGCCCTTTGCAACTACTCTAGGGGCCGCCATTTTGTCTTTGTCATACACAAGGGCGATCGCAATGTGGGTAGGATTGGTGATGATGACATCGGCCTTCCTAACCGCGGCCATCATTCGTTTCCGTGCTCGATCACGCTGCATAGACCGAATGCGAGCTTTAATGAGCGGATCCCCATCTTGCTCCTTCGCTTCTTGCTTTGCTTCTTGTTTAGTGACCCGAACTTGTTTCCCATATTCGCGGCGCTGTAACCAAAAGTCGATTCCGGCGAAAACCATGAGGACGCCGACCATCCAGAGAAATAACTTAAGACCGGTTGCACCGAGCATTCCAATCCACTCAGCAGGCTTAGAAAAGACAAGGCCTGGCATGCGATCGAGATCGGCTCGAACTACACGGTAAGCCACGAACACTAAAACGAACCCTTTTAAGATGACTCGTGCTGACTCCCATACCTGCCTCATCGAAAATAGACGCTTAAGCCCTGCAAGTGGATTGATCTTTTCTAAATTGGGAAGAATGGGATCAAAAGAAAAAATAAAACCGATTTGTGCAATGTGCCCGGCAATCCCTAAAATCAGACCGGCCAAAGCTACAGGAAATCCGACGGAAGCAACTAGCTTGATGACCGCTCTCAATCGCTCCCCTGCCCATGCGTCAGTCGGGGCACCCAACTTCTCCCCAAGATCTTGAGAGAACACCTGCCTCATGTACTTCCCGATCTCTTCAGCCATGGATGGAGCAAGAAGGATAAATGTCATCCCCGTAGCGAGTAACAAAGCAAGAGCCGCGAGCTCACGGCTTTGTGCAACCTGACCTTTCTTTCTATTCTCGGCTAAGCGATAGGGGGAGGCTTCTTCAGAGAGGTCTTCTAAGTTTCTATCGTCATTTTGTTCGGCCATTTCTCTCTCTTATGCTCCTTTCTTCATGGTGCGCATAAGGCCAGTCAGGTCCTCAAATGCGCCTTGAAAAAGACCGATCATCCCGCTGTGTATGGCTGGATAACTTAAGTTGAGAACAATGAGTCCTACAAACAAACTAACGCTCATCGACAACGTGAGGACGTTTAACTGTGGGAGCGTCTTTGCAAGAACACCGTAGACGATATTTAAAAACATCATCGCCATTGCGACGGGGGCGGCAAGTTGCAGTCCGAAACTCATGACATTTGTCGTCATGCGAATCATCTCCGTCTTGAAGCTGTCTCCGACCGAAAACTGCCCGATCCCAATCCAGTGAAAGGAATCTGCGATGGTCTTTACAAGCATCAAATGGCCATCCATCGCCAAAAAGGCAAGCATACCAAGAGTCGATAAGATCTGACCCATCAACGCCGTTTGGGACTGCAAGTGCGGATCAAAGGAGCTAGCGGTGTTGAGACCGACAAACTGCCCAATGAAGTCACCCGCGGCTGTGATGGTATGGAAAACAAGTTGAGCAGCGAATCCAAGCGTCAGTCCGACCAAAACTTCTTGTGTCACCGTCCCAATGAATACGGACAAATCGTTGAGATAAACGGTACCCTGATCGGTCGATATCCAACCGTTGCCAATCAACATGGGGAACATTGCGAGACTTAACGCTAAAGAGAGAAGTATCTTGACCGTAACTGGAATCACCTTATCCCCAAAAATGGGCATGACTGCGACCAAGGTACCCATGCGCATGAGTACCATAAAAAAGGTCACGATCTCGGCTGTGCTCCAGTCTTGAAAAACCATTTACCTGAGCATCTCCCCTGCACCACCAAAGATGCTCGTTGCATAGTCCTTTAACACCTGAAGCATCCAAGGAGCCATAACGACGATCGTGATCACGACGGCAATAATCTTAGGAATAAAGGTCAGGGTCGCTTCATTGATCTGCGTGATCGCTTGAAGAATACTCACGATGATACCAACAACCATGGCGGCCAGTAGGATCGGGCCTGCAATGTACACAATAGTCATCAGGGCTTGATTTCCAATCGACATCGCTAATTCTTCTGTCATGAATCAATCCTTTCCTAGAATGTACTAGCCAAAACTCTTGACCAGACTACCCACAACCAACGCCCAACCATCGACTAGAACAAATAGAAGTAATTTAAATGGCAGTGAAATCATCATAGGCGGGAGCATCATCATACCCATCGCCATGAGCACGCTCGCAACAACCATGTCGATCACCAAGAAAGGTAGATAGAGCATAAACCCCATCTGAAATGCGGTATTCAATTCACTTAAAACAAAGGACGGGACAAGTACGTAAGAAGGAACGCTTTCACGATTCTGCGGTTTTGGCATCTTCGACATGCTTAAAAATAGTTCGAGATCCTTTTCACGAGTTTGGGAGAACATAAACTCGCGCATCGGTGCTTCAATTTTTGTGAATGCTTCCTTTTGATCAATCTTCTCTGCGAGATAAGGATCGATCGCCTCGGTCGAAATTTTTTGCCAAGTCGGTGCCATGACAAAGAAAGAAAGAAACAGAGCAAGGCCAACAAGGACCTGATTGGGTGGCATTTGTTGAGTGCCGAGGGACTGGCGCAGGAAACTCAGGACAATAACCATCCGTGTGAAGGACGTCATCATCACTAGAATTGCAGGAGCTAGCGTGAGGACCGTGAGTAGGACAACAATTTTCAGGACATTCACAAGCTCGGTGGGCCTCCCACCTTCGGCAAAGTTAAGAGCCACAGCAGGCAAATTCAGTCCATCGGCCGCTAGTGAGGCGGCTGGAACGAAAAATGCTGTAGCCAGAATGAACAAGACCTTCACCGCATCCTCGATTCATTGAGTTTTGACCTGATTTCATCACGGAACGAAAGCTGACGTTTTTGTTGTATCGGAGCGGACAGAGTGACTGCGGTTGTAGGATACGCCATGGCGCCGGCAGCTGCCTTAGGAAGCACAGTGCCGCCTAACATGTGACCCAAGGACTCGCTGATCGCAGGATCATCCAGGACATCGCCTTCGAACTCGTTATCGAGTTGTGTGATCAATTGAATGCGATCCTGCGTAACCCCTAGCACCAGCTTCTGCCCTTGAACCCTCACGAGTAGGATGTTTTGTTTTGGGCCTAAGGGTGAACTCGCGATGACCTCAATGAACTTTCCACTTTTTTTCATTCCAGGAAAAAGATTCGACCAAAAAGCGCCCTGCGGCCGTGTTTGTGCCCGAGTATGTTTCCTTTTGAGCCAAAAAACAAAAAGACCGATGGATCCTAGTAAAACTACAAGTATGCCTACAGCACGCATAGGAGACGCAGGCTCTTTCCGCTCAATATTTGGGTTCCCCGTCAAAGTCTTCTTTGGCGAATCTTCGCTGAGTACCTTCTTTAAGAGGCTTTTCTCTTCTTCTAAACTGACCGTTGGGGCCACCGGTTTCATTAGGACCTTACTCGGGGCTTTATCCGGGACAGAGATCTTTTCAGCTTCCTTAGGTTTAACGGCGACGGGAACATCGGAGAACCCTAAGTCGATCTGTTTCCCTGTGACCGAAAGCTTCAATTTTCCGCGAAAACGTTCAGCATCATCACTCACGGAAAAGCGAACCCGAACAACCGCCGGGGCATACTGGTAAGCAAACAGCTTCTTCACCACACCGGAGTTATAATTTTCAATCTTTGCGGGATAAAGTGTGGCTCCATTTAAGGTGAGCTGGACAATGTCACGTAAGTACTCTAAGCGGACCGCCCCTTTAGGGAGCGGAGCATCCATCACGAGGGTAGCATTCAGCCCTTCAGAGACAGCTATATCCCTGACTGTTACGGCTGCGCCTGCAATTCCTTGCAGTGCTAACAGGCCAACAAAATTCATTCCGATCATTCGCCATCCATGGCTCATGTGTCGTTCTACCTTTCTTCTAACTACTTCAACTGCTCAATTCTCTCCATCGGCGACAGAATATCTGTAAGCCGAATCCCAAATTTATCGTTCACTGTGACGACCTCGCCACGGGCCACTAAGCGGTCATTTACCAAAACCTCTAGCGGTTCGCCGGCAAATTTTGAGAGTTCGATCACAGAACCTTGCATGAGCTGCAATATGTCTCGAACGGACATCCTGGTGCGCCCCAGCTCAACCGTAACTTTAAGCGGGATATCTAAGATAAAATCGAGTGAATGAACTGAGCCTGCCTCAGCATGCGCATTTGCGTCAAAGCCGGCCAAGCCGCCATCTAACTTTCCTAGTGTCGGTGGATTCGCCATAACCTTCTACTCCTCCAAGCTCTGCGTGATTTGAACCGCTCGTGTCCCACGAGTGACTCCGAAAAAGCATTTAAATTTGGGTATTCCCTCTACAAGCAGCTTAAGCTCACCATCACAATCCTGATTCAGCGGGAGCACATCCCCAACATTCAGATTCACTAGGTCTCCAACATTAATTTGGGTCTCACCTAAGTTGACTGAGATCGTAGCCTCAAGATTTCTCATATGATCTTCTAAGTTTTCAACCCAGACACGATCCGCTCGATCGCCATCTGCCTGGAATGAGGTATTGAGCTTGTTTTTAATCGACTCGATGGTCGAGTACGGGATAACCAGAGCTATCGTTCCGCTCGCGTTTTCAAGTTCAACCTCAAATGTAGTGGAAATGATCACTTCGGAAAGCGGAACGACTCCGACAAACTGAGGATTCACCTCAGTTCTCATGTGCTCAAGCTCCATGCGATGAACTGGCGCCCAAGCTTCCTCCAGATCAGCGATGCCGAGCTGGAGAACCTTATTCATAATCATCAGTTCGATCCGCGTGAACTCTTTGCCATCTACCTTTGTATATGGGCGATCCGTCCCACCAAAATAACTATCGATGAGTGCGTAAGAGAGCTTGGATTCAAAGACAAGCAGCACTGGGCCGCGCAAGGTCCCAGACCTAAGAATTCCTACACAACTCGGAATTGGCAGCGTATTCACAAACTCGCCAAACTTCAAAAGATCGGTAGAGATAATACTTATAGATGCAATCTTACGAAGTGAATTTGAGAGCGAAATCCTAAAAAGACGTACAAATCTTTCGTAGATCAGATCCAGAGTTGGCATTTTGCCACGAATCACTCGGTCTTGATTGGTGAGGTCATAATTCTGAACGTTCGAGTTTCCACTCCCCGCTTTTCCGGATCCGCCGGCTCCACCCGTATCTACTGATCCATCGGCGACTGCAGTGAGTAGCGCATCGACCTCAGCCTGACTCAAGACTTGATTCATACGCCTCCTCCCTTCCTACTAACCGCTGATTGCGAAATTGCTAAAAAAGACCGCTTTTACTTTTCCAGAAACTAAAAAACTATTGAGTGCGTTTTTAATTTCCTCTTTCAGAAAGTTTCTACCTTCTCCGCTCTGGAGATCTGCCGGCCGCTTGCTATTAAAGAGATCGATGATCGAGTTCCTAGCTTGTGCCATCTTCTGATTTACTTCCTGCTGAGTATCGTCAGAGGGAAGATCGAGCGCGATCACGACACGCGCAAATTTTGGGGCCATACCGGGCGAGGTGGCTAGATTTACGGTAAATTGCTCCAAGGTTGCGACCACAGAGGATTTTTTGCTAAAGAGCCCGCCGGTCTTGCCCGCCTCCGCTTTAACTGGATTCCCATGTGCGTCCACGGCGGCAGCTTCACCACCCGCTCCGCCATGATCTTCAATCTGAAGATCTGCGACACTCTCTTGGTGTTTGCTCTTTTGAAACTGGAGAAACACAACGGCACCAATGCCTATGGTCAGCAATAGCTGCACAACTCCAAGGATCATGGACAGCTTTCCGCCACCACCCCCCGTTGCTGCTCCAGGTGTACTTTCAGACTTTTCTTCTTTTTTTTCCGCGGCGGCCATCCATTGCCTCTTCAGTAAAGCTTGCCGTGCGGATTCAAATGCGACAAGGCCCCTGACACTTTCCTGTGCCAGGGGCCTACGTCAAAATACTGTTAACTTAACTGCGTTTCAGGTTAATCACTTCTTGAAGCATCTCATCGGCAACCCCGATGACCCTGCTATTGGCCTGGAAGTTTCGCTGCGAAGTCATCAAATTGATGAATTCGTTTGCGATATCCGTGGTCGAAGCCTCGAGCGACTTCGAAGAGATTGACCCTCTACCCCCAGTGATCGGGGCCCCTACGGTCGGAATCCCTGATTGCCTGGTCTCTTTGAACTTGTTCCCGCCGATCTTAAGTAGGTCCTCGGGCGCTTCAAACTTCGCTAAAGCCACCTGAGCAAGAGCCATGGTCTCCCCGTTTGAGTAGACTGCCGATAATTTACCATCATCAGAGAAGGTCAATGCCGACAAGGTACCCGCTGTATACCCGTCCTGCACCGTCTTGTACGCCTCAGAGCCCGTACCATACTGGGTGACTTGTAATCCATCTCCGGCATTCTTCTTATCTGGACCGAAGTCAAAGTCGATTTTCTGGCCTGCTTTTGAGCCTTTATTGAAATTGAACGCAGATTCGTCGGTCGCTTGTTCGGCAAGACGGCCATCATTGTCAAAGGTGAGTTTTCCTTTGGCTTGAATGACCATTTCTCCTGGCTTCCCATCGGTGACCTCTTCTCCTTTTGCCATAGCACTCCACTCCCACTGGTTTCCTTCACCCTTGTTGAAGTAAACCGTTACGGCATGCGGCGCGCCATTGGTGTCATACACGGTTACACCAGTAGCAAAGTGCGAAGTCTTGTCAGGACTTTTCGGGTCAAATTTTATTTTGGAATCTGAACGTGAGTCTAGATTTGCAAAAAGTGAAACTTTTGAGCTACCGCGTGCATCCAGTACTGAGCGATTGACCTCCATAGGTCCCATCTTTGAGGTAATCTTCCCAGCTTCATCCGCCTGAAAGCCCATCACTTTGTAACCATCTGAAGTGGTGAGTTTCCCGTCTTTATCAAAGTGGAAGGATCCGTCACGCGTGAACGCACGCCCCTCAGTCCCTTCAATGGTGAAAAATCCACCCCCCGTGATTCCAAGATCGGTCGGGCTCTCAGTTTGAAGCATCGTTCCTTGGGAAAATACGGTTCGCACTGCGCCGAGCTTCGTACCACGCCCTGAAGCCGTGCTTGTGCCTGCAACACCTTGCAGAGACTTAGCTACTGCATCCTTAAATTCTGGACGAGCGGTCTTGAACCCTACAGTCGAAGCGTTGGCAATGTTGTCACCAAAGACAGACAAAGCCTCGCCTTGACCTTGGATCCCAGTATAGCCAGTGTACATTGATGATAAAATACCCATTTTTCAGCCTCCATGCCGATTTTCTACGAATCAGTTTCTCCACCGTCAATCGATCGGGTGAAGCAGGCTTCCCATTCTGGGTCCAGCCCTAATTATTTTCTAAACATCCGTGTTACGAGTCGTAAACACGCATATCTACTCAAACGATCACTGCTCCATCAATATTCGTGAAGACGTTGCCCGTTAAGTTGTCCCGATCCATCGCAGTAATCACTGTTCGATTCGGAACACTCACTATCAGCGCAGCCTTATCGGTTAGAACTAGCGTGTCCTGCACACCCTTAGCGTCGGCCTTGTCGATCGCATCACTCATCCGCAACAACATGTCAGGGTCGAACTGAATCTGCCGATCCCTGAGACGTTGCGCTGCATGCGCCGAGAATTTAAGCCTAGATCCAATCTGAGCTAGGTCCTTTTTTTCATCCGTTGCTTTTGAGCTCAATGCTTGCTCAAGCAATGGACCAAAATCTTCTCCGCCAACTAAATCACCTTTTTTTAGTCTCGACTCTAGAGTGCCCTGAGAGCCGGGTAACCGGCTGATCTGGGGTACAAGAATCGGACTTCCTGTTTTCATCGTCATCCCTCCTGACTCAGTCCACTTGGAAAGCCTTTTTCTTCAGCCTCGGCTGCCACCTTATTTATAAGCTCTTTTGGTATTGCGAATGGCTGATTGCTCGCCGGTGCTGACGCTGCAGGCTTTTTGTTAGATTTTGTACCAGCGTCATCAGCCTCAGGTGCTGCCATCTCCATCTTGAGAACATTACTGAACTGCACTTTTTGCGGTGTTTTAGGATCGCCTACCAAGAACTGCGTCTGCCCAGCTTCAAAGCTCACGCCCACAATGCGTTCATTTGAGATCGGATTGACCTGCATGCGTGCACCCTTTTCGTTCTCAGCATCGACACGAACTGTATAAGTACCACTTCTGGAGGCCACACCAGAGCTGTTCACCCCATCCCAGTTAAACGAATTTGAACCTTGTTTGCGAGGCTCAAGCTCCTTTGCAAAGACCTCTTCACCTACTTCATCCAGGACCACAAGTTTAATTTTTTCTGCATCACCCGGTAGGTCAAAGTTAAGATTGGAATACGCGCCCTTCTGATGAACAAAGCGTGATTTATCAACCGTCACGGATTTGCCGATCATTGAAGACATCGCTAAGCGATCTTGAGCGGAGTTCTTATCAGCCAGCTTCTCAATCGACTTTCCCATGTTGTTTAGCTGCTCAACAGTCGTCAATTGCGCCATTTGCTGAGACATACGCTCAGCATCCATAGGTTTTGTTGGATCTTGATTCTTCATTTCAGTCAGCATGATTCGCATGAAATCATCCTTATCTAAGGATTTTTTCACTTGGCGAGCTTCTTTGGGTTTTTCACCGTATCTTGCCTGCACTTGGTTCCAGACCTGAGACTCGAGAGCTGCCTTATCTGTAGTCTTTATTTCTGCCACAAGCCCCCCTCTCTATGCGATCCGGTCAAGACGCTCATCCAAGAGCTCTCGACGCTGGTTATACCGTTCGTGTGCATTTCCACCCTGCTTACCTGCTTGCCCAAAACCAGACTGATCATCTTGGGACTTGTTGGGCGAATCAAAGCGAATAGTTTCGCGGAAGCCCTCTGGGGATTCCATTCTCAACGCAGTTGCGCCGGGTAGTACCGACCCTACTTCAACACTTCTGAGAATGAGATTCTGGCCGGCGAGACCTGCTTCAAGTTGTTTCACACTTCCTTCAAAGAGTGCCTTTGCTGCAGGATTATCAGCATCAATCCGTACACTCACTTGATCGCCACTTGCCTTAACAAATAGACGGACCTCACCTAAATGTTCGGGATTCATCCGAATCCTGATTTCGCCATTTTTGCTCGGCTGAGCCGCTATCTGCGTCATAGCATTCCCAAGCTCTGCTACAAACTTAGGTGACAACTGAATCTGGCCCTCAGCAGCACTTTCTGACGCGCCAATGATCGGAAGAGCTGCACCTTGAAGCATCAGATGGGTTTGATCCCCGAGCGGATGAACAGAGTGAACCGATTGTTTAATGTTATTTTTTGTCTCTTTCCCGGCTTGAGCTAAACTCTTGCCCGAGAAAGACAGTGGAGCTCGCAAATCCAGAAACGACTCGGTAGACATTGCTGGTTTCTTCTCCGATCGCGCGGCAACCTGCACCGGGTTCTTTTGCGTAACTGAGCCCCCAGCCTTTTTTGCTCTTTGCGCGCCAGAAACAGCATCAGTACTTAGTGCATCTACGCTAATTCCCATTTTTGCCAAGAGCTCTGCGGGCAGGGCTACATCGTCTTGGGAGGTCTGTGTTCCACTGAAAGGTTCAGCTGATTCTCCTATTGCCTGAGTGTTGTTCGGGTTTATCAGGACTTCTTGCTGGGCGCTCGAGCTCAGGGACGAAGGGGACTTCGAGACATCGCCTTTTGTTAGGGACACTGCGGATTTTTGCTTCAGAGCAGACCCAGAGATTGATGGGCTGTCTACTCCAGCTCTAGATTCCTGCGTCACCTTTGCTTGCCCATCCAAGGCAGGCAGCGTCACTGTTGTCTTTGATGGGCCTGCCCGACCTACAGTTGTATTTGCTGGGATAGCCTCTTGAACTGCTGTCTTCGCTGGAACTCCCTGTCCCATCGCTATTATGAGTTCAGGATTTGCTCCACGGTCTGGAGCGATGGCTACATTCTCTGCGTTTTCTTGATCTTCTTCAGAAATTTGAGCTTGAAGGGCTTCGGCAAAAAGAGACGCATCCAAAGTACTCACTGCGCTGGCTTGCTGAGAATTTTCCGGGGTCAGTAGAGCAACGGGGCTTAGAATTGGATTCACTTTTCTGCCCCTTTCTTAACGATATCCCCAAGTACCATTCGTTCTGAAAGACGAGCTGACTTTGCAGAGTCCATCGCGGCTAAAATCTTACCGGCCTTGACCGTTGAGAGACGTACGAGTGCAGTGACAGCGATCTCTTCATCGACCTTTGAAACCACTTGAGCCGCAGCCTTAGGTGACATCGTTTCAAAGGTATCGATCAGCTTCTTCACTTTCTCTTCATTCTTTGCGATTTCTTGGTGTTTGATCCCTTGGATCTGCTTCTTGGTCTCATCGAGTTGAGAGAGCTGCTCCTGGACCGCGATCTGTAAAGCCTTAAGCTCAGCTTCTTTTTGAGCGACTTTTGCTTCAGCCTCTTTCACACGCTCTTCCCGAGTCTCCATATCCGCAATCGCGGATTCGCTCACTAAACAGCCGGAACCTACGTGAGTCGACTTTTCGGGATGCTTCTTAGCGGTAGCGTCTCCAGATTTTTCTTCTGCTCCCTTTTCCTCTGCCACTTTCTCCGTAGCTACTTTTGCCTCTTCAGCATCTGTAGAAGGCATGAAACCCATGGACATACACGAAGCTAGGAGAAGGAGGTTTCGGTATTTCATGCCGCCGTTCCTGCTCTCTTCACAAGACGCATCGACACAAGGTCATCAATTTCTTTTTGTTCACGCTTTGACTTCTCTCGCTTGAAGTCTGCAAGTGCTTTTTCCTTAAGCGAGTCGATCATCATGCGAGACTTCTTTGCGCCTACGTAAACTCGAAAGGCCGCATTCAATTGTCTTCTGGCACGGATAATGGCTTGATCTGCAATCTGAATGCTCTTTCCAAGACCAAGAATATAGTTCTCAAGAGTTGTATAGTCGGAAGCCCGGGCAATTGAAAGAGCTGCCCTATCTAACATCGCTTTCTCTCGCGATTTGATAGCGGTTTCTTTCTTTGCTACTTCCTCTAAAAATTTTCTTTGAGCAACAGAAAAGTCCGAAAGCGCTTTCTCTTCGGAAACCTTCCGAACGCGCTCGACTGTTTCTAGATTAAATCGGAACTTGCTCATCACTTCTTTAATCCTCTAGTAGTTTTATTTGTTCGGGGAGACTGAAATGTTTTCCTAGAGCTGGGAAAGGGTGTCCTACCCGAGGCGCCAGGATTCTAACGTTCGCCGGCCCGGGCGATACTGTGTAAGAGCGCTACTGAATCATCAAATGACGTAGAATCATCTGTTTTTTGCCTTAAAAATGAATTGATCCGTTCAATGACCGAGATCGCTTGATCAATCTTAGCATTGGCACCCTTGGAGTAAGCCCCGATATTGATCAGGTCTTCGGCTTGCTTATAGACTGCCATCCATTCACGAATTTTAGCGGCCCATTCACGGTGCTCTTTTGTAGTGACCGAAGGCATGACCCGAGATGCACTGGCGAGGATGTCAATGGCGGGAAAGTGATTTGCCTGTGCGAGGCGCCTAGAAAGAACAAAGTGCCCATCTAGAATAGAGCGCGCGGCATCGGCAATAGGCTCATCCATGTCATCACCATCCACCAGCACAGTATAGAGACCAGTAATACTTTTCCCGTTTGTTGCTGTCCCCGCACGCTCAAGCAAGCGAGGTAATGCGGCGAATACGGATGGAGTGTAGCCCTTTGAAGCTGGAGGCTCCCCTAGACTCAGACCAATCTCTCTTTGCGCCATACTAAAGCGTGTGACTGAATCCATGAGGAGTAAGACATCTTTCGAGCAGTCATCCCTAAAAAACTCAGCGATCGTTGCCGCTAAATGCGCGGCACGCACCCTGAGTAGTGCCGAGGTATCGGAGGTCGATACGACGACGACTGACCGTTTGAGTCCTTCCTCACCTAGATCTCTTTCGATAAACTCACGAACCTCTCGACCCCGCTCCCCGATCAGACCAATCACATTCACATCAGACCTTGCGTAGCGGGACATCATTCCAAGTAGGACTGACTTCCCCACGCCAGACCCAGCCATAATGCCTACACGCTGGCCGCGTCCAACTGTGAGCATGCCGTTGATCGCACGAATACCGAGGTCGATGGGCTCCTCTATAACCGTTCGAGCCAAAGGATCTATTGTTCTGTGGTAAAGCTGTTTCCAGACTGTGGCACTATTCTCAGGGTAAAGTGGGCCTTTTCCATCAATAGGCTGCCCACGACCATCGATCACCCTTCCAAGCAAATGATGCGAGAGTCCAAATGCGGCACTCTTCGCAGTCACCCGCACGAGTGATCCATTGTGAATCCCTACAACCTCTTCAAAGGGCATGAGATAGGCTTTGCGATCCTTAAATCCAACGACCTCAGCCTCAATAGTCTTTTCTCCGTGAATGACACAGCGGGATCCGGTGCTTGCTCCAGGCAAATAGGCTTCATAGAGCAAACCGACTGATTGCGTGATCTTGCCCGCCTCATCGTAAAGGGAGGCCGTTCGCGCGAGTTGTTCGTACTTATCGCTAGGAATTTGCATCTCTGCCCTGGAGTGCCGCCTGCATAGCCTCAAGCTGAGTCTCAATGGTAGCGTCTACAGCCGCAAGTTCCGACTCGACCTTACATCCACCTACGCCGACTTCATCACTTTCAAGAATCTGAAGATTTCTAAGTTCACCGACTCTAGACTGGATCCGTTCCTTGAGAACATTTACTTCTTGTAAATCTTCTTTATTCACCTTGATCTTCACATGATCTCGAACACCTAGGCGTTCGATGATCGAGGAAGCAAGGCGAACCACATAGTCACGATCTAGCTTGAGTTCACGCAACAAAATAGACTTTGAGATCTGAAAGATAAGATCAACAAGAATTTTTTCATTTGCTCGTAGCATCTCGTCCTTGACGCCATCAAGCGCTAAAAACAAGCCATTTAGCCGTTCAAAGTGGACTTTTGATTCCGCAGTGACCTGGGCATTTGCCTCGTTGCTGCCGGACTTAAAACCAGACTCATACCCTTCTTTTTGCGCTTGCTCAGCAAGAAGGGAAATCTGCTTCTCTACCTCTTGGCGAACAACCTCTGAGTACTGAGATTTTTCTTCATCTTCTACGCCGAGCAGACGCCGTGCGTCTGGATTGAGCTTAAAACTCGCGGCCTTAGTTGAGCGCCCCACGTTTTCGTCGTCTGTGGCTGCAAGTGGGCCAAACTTCTTTTTTACCTCCGCATAGGAGGTTGCCGTCCCAGCGCCCAGCTCCCGCGGCTGATATTCCCCATGCCGGACCGACGGTATCCCAAGTTCTTTGGGTTCAAAGTCTTTAATTTTCGGCACTGACTCAAAACCCCCTCTTCAACCCAGTCCATCCTAAACGAGCGCGTCGTCACTACCGCCGCGGCTGATCATGATCTTTCCTTCGCCCTCAAGCCGCTTGGCCGCGTTCACAATCTCAAGCTGCGCCGCCTCAACGTCACTTAAGCGCACTGGGCCCATAGCCTGAAGATCTTCACGAAGAAGATCAGCCGCCCGTTTGGAGATATTCTTAAAGATTTTCTCCTTGATATCCTCTGGTGCAGTTTTAAGTGCAATTACAAGTTTGTCGTTAGGAACTTCCTTAAGCAAGGTCTGCATTCCACGATCGTCGATAAAGATAATGTCCTCGAAGACAAACATCAAACGACGGATCTCCTCTGCAAGCTGTGGATCGCGTTCTTCGACGCGGGCCATGATGCCCTGCTCCGTATTCTTGTCCATGACGTTTAACATCTCGGCAATTGGTGGTACTCCGCCCAGCTGCTGGGTGTCGATCGATCCGAGTGTAGCAAGTTCTTGCTTTAGAATTTCGTCTACCTGCGTCAAAAGTGTAGGCGAAATGAAGTCAAGATTTGCAATACGAAGAACAATCTCCGTTTGAACAGGCTCTGGGAGCTTTCTTAAGACCTCACACTTCTTATCCGCCGGTAAGTGGGCCAGTACGACTGCTGTAGTCTGCGGATGCTCGTTGACTAGAAAATTGGCCAACGTACGAGGATCCACAAGCTCGAGTGCTTCAAGACTTCGACTTCCCTCAAGAACAGCAAGCTGCCCGAGTACCGTCTTAGCCCGCTCTTCGCCTAGGGTCTCAAGGATGAACTCCTTACCGGCCGCGTGACCAAAGATCAGGGTTTCTTCTTCTGAAATCTCACTGTAAAAGTCATCTAGTACCTGTTTCACGACTGTAATGGGTACTTTATTAATGCCACCCATCACAGTTACAAGACGCTTCACGTCGTTATCCCTAAGATTCTTAAAAATCTCGGCTGTAACGCGATTTCCTAGAACGTTCAGCAGGACAGCGGCACGTTCAATCCCATTGAGTTCATCATAACTTTTAACATTCATTGCCATGATTTAGACCTCAAGCCGATTCCTCGGCTGCCCCCTCTTTTGGTGCAGGTGCACCGGCCATGGTATTTTTCCCAGCTACAAGCCATTCCTTAAGAACCAAAGATGCCTTCTGGGGATTTCCATCGATTAAAGTCACAATTTTTTCACGAATCATTTCGCCTTCAACTTTCTCTGGATCTAAGCGATCCGGTAGATCCGGCATTGCAGCCTCAACGTCCGTCATCGAAGATGATTTTTGAATCTTTTCAAGTTCCTCTAATGTCTGAGGCAAGAACGTATCGACACTATCGGTGGTATTCTCTGTTACCCATCGGATGTATGGGCGGACCACGAAGAAGAAGAACAAACCCACTACTAGGGCAATGATTCCATACAAAATCAGGTTCTTGATGTAGTCGCGCATCGTTGCGGCATCAAGAATCTTCTCAGCATCTTCAAAGTCCTCCTTTACAAACTCCATGTTCTTGATCTCGATCGTATCTCCCCGAGTTCGATCTAAAGCAACAGCGGACGCAACGATCGACTCAAACTCTTTCACTCGTTCTTGGGACCAGGCTTCGGCCTTTGAACTCGTCACTCCCTCTTTATCCGTTGTCTTAACCTGCTTGCTGTCAATCACAACTGCCACCGAAAGCTTCTTGATTTGGCCGGTAGGTTTTGTCGTTTGACGAACAATTTTTGGAATATCGTAATTCATTACCTCGTTGGTCTTAGAAGTGTTGTTCTTTGTGCCTGGGCCCCCCGCTTGCGGCGCGGGCTCGCCCGGAGTGTTACTTGCCGCCCCTGGGGCACCCCCTGGAGTAGTCCGACTCATATCCATGTTCTCGGCAATCTTCTGTGAGGATTTGAGCGCTGCCCCATCCTGATCGAGTATCGTCTGCGATTCAGTCACCGAACTAAAATCAAGATCTGCCGTGACTCGCGCAACAACCTTCCCTGCGCCAATCACTTTGGACAACATATCTTCGATTCTGTGCTGCGACTCTTCTTCTAATTTTCGTTTATACTCCGCCTGATCGGATGTCATTTCGATCGCAGAATTTCTGGAGTTCTTAGACAGGGTCTTACCAAAGGAGTCGACGATGACAACATCGCTTGGATCAAGTGCTTCTACGGCTCTACCGACCAAAACACCTACGCCCTGAATCTGCCGTTCAGTGAGCAGTACGCCTGCATCTAAATCTAAGATCACGGAAGCAGTCGGTTTCTTCTGATCCTCTACAAATGCACTTTTATCTGGAATGGCAAGGTGAACTCTTGAACGTTTGACGCCTTTAATCGAGTTGATCGAACGCATCAACTCGCCTTCGAGGGCACGTTTCTGGTTGAGTTTATTTAAGAAACTTGTTGTCCCAAAGCTCTGTTTATCAAAGAGTTCATAACCAGCACCTGACGTCTGAGGCATCCCCTGCATCGCAAGCTCAAGCCTTAGATCATGAAGGTACTCGGGCGGAACCATAACTTGCTTGCCTGTGGTATCCACTTGAAAAGGAATCTTCTTTTCACGAAGTAGACGCATCACATTCGCCGTGTCTTCAGCATTCATAGCGCCGTAGGTCAACGGCTGGTAAGCGGTGTGAGTTGCCCACATAAACATCGCGATAGTTACGCCAATGATTGCGGCACCAATTGCCATGAGCCCAAGCTTTCGGCTCGTGGACAAACCACCTACGAAATCCTTAATCTGGCCTGCAACTCTAGAAAAGAAATCCATCTCTTAACTCCCCTAGACCTGCATCCGCATGATCTCTTTGTACGCCTCTAGAATCTTATTTCTGACCTGCATCGCTGTCTTTAAACTTAAGTCTGCCTTTTGTAGAGCGAGCATCGTCTCGTGGATGTTCTTATTGCGTCCGGCAACCATGTCTTTCACGGCAGTGTCTGCGTTCACCTGGTCTACATTCACCTGCTCCAGCGATTGATTGAGTAGATCCAAAAAACCTTTCCCTTCAGGTTGCGCCTGGGACCTCGAAGTCTCCTGTATGGACTGAGACCCACTTATCCCGACATCTGGATCAATTCTTGTCTGAAGCCGTGTGACGTCCATTTGCTACTCCTATCTTCCTAACTCAAGAGCTTTTTGTGCCATTTGACTTACTGTCGATATGGCGCTCGCGTTTGCTTCGTAAGATCGGTTTGCGCTGATCATGTTCGCCATCTCTTGAACTGGATTCACATTAGGCATCGCGACATATCCTTCCTCGTTCGCATCCGGGTGCTCTGGCTTGTACAACATCCTTGGGGCTCTTTCATCGCGATGCACATCAACAACCTGAACTCCTTTGACTGACTCTTCCATCTGGTTGTTCAGAATCTCACCGAAGGATTCACGGTCTGTCTGCGCTTCCACGATCACGTCTTGACGCTTATAGGGCCCACCCTCTTCTGTTCGGGTGGTTTCAGCATTGGCCAGATTTGAAGAAATCGTATTCATGCGCTTCATCTGCGCATCGAGGCCGCTAGCACTCACACGAAGTGATGAAAAGAAGTCCATTAACGATTACCTCCGCCTTCGTTGATTCCATACTCAAGCATCCCAAGTTTCTTCCGAATGGCTTCGACCGCGGTGTTATAGAGAATCTGATTCTCTTTCATCGCGACCATCTCCTTCGCTCGATCTACTGTATTGCCATCGAGTGACTCAATTCCATTCGGGTCATCAAAGACCTGTGCCTCGACTGCCTCAGGAGGAGGGGATCCGATATGCTTTGGATCCGATACTTCAAGCTTGATCCCCTTTCCTTCATTCGCCATTGCAGATCTCATCGCTTGCTCAAATTCAACAGCCTGTCCCTTGTAGTTGGGTGTATCTGCATTTGCGACGTTCGAGGCATGAACGTTCTGCGCTTGTAGTCTTAAATTTAAAGACTGGGCGGCAGCACGTAGGGTTGGATCAATCAGTTGGCTCATACTTTAATTCCAAGCACCCGGTATTCAGCCAATTTATTTCTCAAAGTACGGATTGAGATACCCAATGACTTTGCAGTGTGGGTTCTGTTACCCATGTGATAGTCAAGTGCCTCAAGAATTACTGTGCGTTCGATATCATTCAACGTACGTCCAGGCTTCCAGTTTTCAAGCGCTGCGGCTTGAAGTGTCTTCTTCTGCTGAGCACTCATCCCAACAGTGTGCATTTGAATTTCACGGGCCTGAATTTCAGAACCTTTCGCTATAATCATTGAACGTTCGATCACTGCTTCAAGCTCTCTGACGTTCCCTGGCCATTGATGGGAATTCAGCAAAAGAATCGTTTCATCGTTTAGACTCATCACCTCACGACCAGATTTTAAGCTCTGCCGCTTCAAGAATGCATTTGCAAGAATCTCTACGTCTCCGATCCTCTCTCTCAATGAAGGGATCTTAAAATTTAATGTCGCAATTCGTTCGTAAAGGGCAGATTTAAATTTTCCTCCTTGCACAAGTTCAGGAAGATTTAGTTTTGTAGAAAGGATGATTCTTGGGCTCTGCTGATCTAATACAGCAGTTTGAAGATGGGACAGCATGTAGTCCTGCGCATCTAAGGTTAAGGCCGCGACTTCACTCATGTAGAGTGTGCCGCCGCGGACCTTTTCGAAGGCTCTACGGAGATCTTCGGTCCCCGTCTCGCTTCCTTGAAGAATTCCAAAGAGCTGATTTGAACGTTGACTCCGGTCGTGAATCCATCGCGCAAGAGAGCGCTTTCCCGACCCTGCTTCTCCGGAAATCAGTATCACTGCCCGACTTGGAGCAACAGTCTCCGCAAGACTGAGTAGGTCACCTAGCACCCGATCGCCTGTTACGAACTCACGCTTCATGGTCTGCCCTCCTTGGCATCAACTTCATTTCTACCTGTCACTCCCTCGAGCACTTTCTGTGCAAGAGGCTTCCACAAATCATCATCTTTGCTCTTAGAGATTGCTTTCAGAGATAAGACCGCTAAATTCTTTGAAGGTCCGTCTCCCCTTTTCAGCAATGCCCGAGCATGTGCATACAAAATCGAATTACTCCTGATCTGATTATCAATCGCCTTGGCGTAACACTCAATCGCATCTTTGACTCGATTTTGACGCTCAAGAACGCCACCTTCGCGAAGCACCAGTTCCTGCGGTGTCGGAATGCGTGGAAGGGCCCGGACATCAATCTCATCGAGCGCACGCTTCCCTAAAACCCGCCGTGCCTCACGAACCCAAGACAGCTCTGCATCTAGATTCTTTTCAAGCACAGCCTGATCGGCTGCAAAAATTGCCCACTGCACTCTTGCACCATCAGACCATGTAGTTCCTTTACCCAAGGCAAGCTCAACCTTCTCTAACGCTAACTTCCGATCGTTTTTTGACGAATGAAAGAGCGCCTCCCACGCGCTACGTTCAAATCTTTTTGGGCCTTCGTTACGGATCTGTGCAAGTCGAGCAAGCGCGGTCTCGGCATTTTCACTGCCCGCATCTTCCCAAAGAGCCTTCACTTCCACTAAAGCTCGCTCTTCTTGTTCTAAAACTTCATCAGATGTAAGAATCACGGGACTTGCCAATGAGCGAGCACCGATTTGCTCTAAAACGCCATAGGGCTCAATGATTTTTAATGCCAATGAGTCGAGCTTCCGTACAGAAGCAACCTTTGCAAGTCTGAGCCGAATTTCATCTGCTACCGGATCAAGTTTAGGTTGAGGTAAAAGCTCGCCGAGCTCTTCATACGCCAAAAGAGCTCGCATTCCATCTTTCGAATCGAGTTCCCTGACCAGCAGACGTTTTGCTGCTGTGTGTATCGCATTCCCTAGAAGCTTCCGCACACCAGTCGAAGGGTTATACGCCAATGCATTTTTTCCAGCCCTTAAGACCTTCGCGTCGGACCCATAGGACAACCAAGAGCGTACTTCAGTGAGGCCAAGCAACTCCGAGAACTGAGCCCCTACTACGGAATCATTCTGCGAAAACTGCTGAACCTCTTTGGACTCGAAGAAGCGCTCGGCAGAGCGAATGTCAAATCCTCCATGATCTCCACAAGGAATTAGGCGAAGTCTAGCAATCACAGCACCAGGCGAAAGAGGGTAGCGATTGATTGTTTCCCTAAATGCGTCCACATAAACTTGGGATTCGACATTTTCGGAACGCATCGCCTTAATTTCAGCCACACGCAATGCCGCTCTCCACGCACTTGGCTGCGCTTGCGCAATGGATAGATACCGCTCAAATTCAGCCTGACTTCTGGTCAATTCGTCGAGGCTAAAATAGCTCTCGGCAAGATTCAGTAAAACGAAAGGTCGTTGAATCAGCTGAGTCTTATGAGTCTTTAGAGATTCTGTATAGCTTTGAATTGCTTGCGCAAACTGACCACGATCAAAAAAGACATTTCCTACCTTAAACGCAGCTTCTGCACGAATCGATTCATCTGGAGCATTTTTGGCTACCCACTCAAATTCCGGAGCAGCACGATCACTCTGACGAATCATGTACAGAGAGTCCGCGACTCCATAACGAATTAACCATGCTAAAGAATGTTTAGGAAACTCACGTTCTAGGCGCATGAAGGCATCTAAACTGACAAGCCAATCGCCACGTCGATACGATTGCGCCGCAACAAATGCGGCAGCCTGAAAACCTACTTCGGTTCCAGATGCTTCCTTGGTGAGGTCTTTCAGGAGACGCATGCCTTGCTCTTCTAACCCTAGACGAAAGTGCACGTTTGCACGTAAGAAGCGCATCTCAATGAGGTGTTTAGATGATGGATACTGCTTCTCTAAAAACTCAATCGTCTTGCCAGCAAGACCGTGCTTATTCTCCCGATAGAGTTTGATCGCGAGAAGAACCATCTTTTCTTCTTCGGTCTCACCCTTAGGGAGGGTGTATTCAAACTTATGGTCTGGGATATGTTCGGGAAAATAGAATTGAAACTGAATTCTTGGATGTTCCGCGCGAAAGCGAACAAATACTGCATTATCTCGATCAAATGGCTGCTGACAAAATGCGGTTGCATTTCTTGAGTCAGCGATTCTCTTATCTAATATTGCTTGGCGCTCAGCTTCCGCAAGTTTTCTCACCCTTTCTTCTTGCTCTTGTTTTATGCCATCTGACTTTTTCTTAAGAAGACTCACTGCGTTTACGGTCGGCCCTGGGTGATACCAAAAATCAACATTCAGGCGCCCGGTGTCTGCTTGTCTAAAGTCAAAATGATCCATCTTAGGATTTGCTAGCGCCTGGCTACCTTCAGGAAATCGCCATTGGCCTTGAATCACAACCGCCGCATCTGTTTCCTTGATCGTTAAGGACTTAAGGCGGTCGTTTTGAAGTGTCTTTAAGTAGGCATTGAAGTCATTTTCACGCCCGAGCGGGATACCAAAATCAAGGAGTGTTGCGGCGGGAAAGATAGCTTGGAAACCATCCTTGGTGTCTTTCCATTGCATCGAGAATGCGGAGTCTACCGAAAAAGACAGCCGACTATGGACTTTAGTGCTGGATAAATCGACCGGAAACGTGCCCGCAAAGGAGACTGTACCTATTGATCCCCTGAACAGAAGCCCAGCGATTAAAAAGAACGCGGGTAACAATTCACTCCTCCTTGAGCACGAAACGCAGAAACATGAAACCGGCACATCCTGACCAGTTCCTCTCTTGAGCATGGCAGAAAGGTTCTAGTAAGCAAGCGCGAGGCAGGGTGCATTTTTTGGCGGTGAAACTCTGATATATTGATGAGTAAGCGCCTATGAAACCAATATCCCGCCATTTTTTTTCCGCATTCTCAAAGTTCCTTTTGATCTCCCTCACCGGTTGCAGTGTTCTGATCGGCCAGGTGAAGCCGGTCGAGGAAAAGTCCAAAGCGCACTACTGGAAGGATGCCTCTCTCATAGATCCCCGATTCCAGCTCATCCCCCAAACAGTCGAGGCAGGAGGCGCCTCTGACGCAGCGTGGCAATCCAAGCCCCTTGAGGCTGTCATTTCAGTCAATTCTTCCTGTCGTGCGCAAGCATTCCCCACTGAAATCGAGGAGGTTTCCCAAAGCCTTCTTGCACAGTGGTCGGCGGTTAAAGACCTTACGCAGCGGCACACCAGTCAGGCTGGGTTTTCGGCCCATGTATCCAGCGGAAGAGGCGTTTACTTGGATCAAGAGCGAAAATTTGAGAACTGGGTGATCAAATCGCCCAGCTGTATCTACGATATTGTTCTTATTTCGTCCATTGAGGGTCATGAATCGGCACTAAAGACGTTTCTAACCTTTAAGGACACTTTGAACCTGCGCTAGGTTACGCCTATCCTAGAGACCTGTGACTCTTTCCTCAGTACCCAATTTGGTTTATCGCCAGTTTCATGCCCTTGTCTCGACGACTGGGGGCATGGGTCGGCTCTTGATTCGATTTTTCGAGGAGCTTTTTTTACCCCCCTTTCCCTTTCGGCTCACTGCTCAACAGATCTACCGCATGGGGGTAGAGTCCCTTGGCCTGGTGTGCATCACAGCACTCGCCACCGGTTCTGTAATGGCACTCCAATTTGGATTCGGCTTAGCAAAATTTGGGGGAACGCTTTACGTACCCAAACTTTCGTCACTCGCGATCTTGCGTGAAATGGGGCCGGTATTCACAAGTCTGCTTGTTGCTGGTCGAATCGGGTCCGGCATGGCCTCTGAAATCGCCTCTATGAAGGTGACGCAGCAGGTGGACGCAATTCGGGCCTTAGGCACAAGTCCGATACAGCAAATCGTAATCCCTAGGGTGATTGCCTGCTGCTTAGCACTACCCATGCTGACTCTCATTGCAGATTATATTTGCCTCTATGGTGCAATGGTCGTGGCCAACAATGAGTTTGGGATCGGAAATGATTTCTTCATCACCAAAACTCTTGAAACCATCAATCTCACAGACCTCCTAACGGGCATGGCAAAGACTGGAGTTTTTGCTCTTTTTATATCGATCGCAGCCTGCTGGCGAGGCCTCAACACGGAAGGTGGCACTCAGGGGGTTGGCGCCACCACAACTTGGGTGGTCGTCACATCGAGCATCTTCATCATGATTTCAGACTTTTTTCTCACTAAACTCTTCATCCTCACGGTGTACCCAACCCAATGAAGCAACAACCGATCCTTAAAGTAGAGGGACTCACAAAAAGTTACGGTGAGAAGATCGTGCACAACGGGGTCAGCTTTGAACTGCATGAGAATGAAATGCTTGGCCTCTTTGGGGGATCTGGTACGGGAAAAAGCGTTGTTCTGCGATCTATTATCGGGCTTGAACAGCCAGATTCAGGCAGCATCCGTTTTTTGGGTCAGGAACTGACATCTCTCTCTGAGAGAGAGCTTTTTCCAGTCCGGCAAAAAATTAGTTACGTCTTTCAGAACGGTGCACTGTTTGACTCTTTGTCCGTGGAGGAGAACCTCGCGTATCCGCTCCGTGCGCACACGAGGCTCAGCACACAGGAGATCAAGGCTAAGGTCGATGCGATGCTTACATTAGTAGACCTCCCCGACTCAAATGAACTCCTTCCATCTGAACTTTCGGGTGGAATGCAAAAAAGAGCAGGCTTAGCTCGCGCAATCATCATGAATCCAAAAGTCGTTCTGTTTGATGAACCTACTGCTGGTTTGGATCCTGTGAATACCCGCCGTCTTTGCCAAAATATTTTAAATTTTAAATCCCGTGGGCTCACTGGAATATTTGTGACTCATGACATCGCCTCTGCCTTTGAAATCTGTGACCGAATCATAATACTAGCAGATGGGAAGATCGCTATTTCCATGGCGACAGAAGAGATGAGATCTTCCAATGATCCTTTAGTGCAAACATTTACGAGTGGAGCGCATATCCGATGAAGACCAATGAAAAAAGCCTTGAGATCCGAGTTGGAATTTTTCTTACCGTGGGACTAGCATTGATTCTGGGCGCAATTCTGATATTGGGCGGGCAAAAGAGTTTCTTTAAGTCGACACGAAACTACACTGCTCACTTCTCAAAAGTAGACGGGCTTGTGCAGGGTGCAAAGGTGCTCATGGGTGGCCTACTCATTGGAAATGTTGAGAAGGTTGATTTCGACGCCGAACAAAGAAACATCATTGTTCATCTCAGCGTTCTCACAAAGTACGCACAATGGGTTCGAAAGGACTCAAGTCTTGAGATCATGACTCAAGGGGTGCTAGGCGATAAATATCTCTCCTTGCTCGCTGGTAGTGCGGCAGAAGCAGAGATACCTGCAAACGGAGAAATTAATGCCGCTGTCTCTAGAGATCTGACGCAACTTTTCTCCACGAGTGAAAAATTAGTACACACCTTAGGCTCCGTTGCGGTCACTTTTGACCGTATTTTAGGGACTTTTGAGCAAAATGGTCGCGCAGGACGCATCTTTGAGAATCTAGCCATTTCGACAAAACACTTAGGGGATCTGACTGAAAAAGTGAATCGTGACTTTGATTCTGGAAAGATCAAATCAAGTATCACTCACTTAAACAGCATTTTAGAAAAGATTGATAACGGTCAGGGTACCTTAGGGGCATTCATCAATGACCCACAGGTCTACGATGATACAAAAGCATTGGTCGGCCAAACGAATCGTAACCGGATTATGAGAAACCTCATTCGCCAGACCATTAAAGAAAGCGACAAACCGCAAGCCGGAGTGACCCAATGATTCTACCTTTTCTCTTTTCAGCCTTTTCTTTCTTAAACCTCTCTTATTCAGCTACACAAGAGACGATTGCAACCGATTCTGCCCGTGTCTATGCGGGGCCAACCGAGGCCGCCCAGGTGATGGGAGTCTTAAAGCGTGGCACTCGCATCCAGATCGAAGGCAGTGCTGGTGGCGGTTTTGTAGTAACTAAAGTGAAGGTCAAGGGGGTGCCCACAAATGCCTACATCAAGAAAGACCAGTTGAGCGGCGGAAGTAGCGAGACCATTGCGCCCCGACCCAGCCAAGCCGAGCAGCCTGCTGCCGAGTTGAAAGTGCGCTCAAAGAAACGCAGCTACGTCGCTTTGGCAGGAGGCCTCGCTTCTGTTTCAAATAGTGCATTTAACGAGGGAGGCGGAGGAGTGATCAAGGCGAAAGCCTCCTCTTACTCTGTGACGGGCGGCGGCGTTGAATTTGGGTATGAAATTGAACCGCAGATTTTCATCACGGGTGCTGCTCAGTACTTTTCGGGAAAGGTCGATTGGGTATTGGTAGCCAATCCAAACATCGCTGATCAAATTAACGTAAATACTTTGGCGATCGAGGGTGGTGCCGACTACTACTTCCTACCCAATTCCGCATTTCAGGTGGGAGTTGGGGCAGCGGCAAAGTACTACTTAAGCACCGATGTCACAGTTTCGAGCGCGCTGGCCAACCTCACTGGGACCTTTTCTGTTCGAAGTGCGCTTGATCTCCTGGTGCGAGTCACGCCTCAGTATAGCCTCACGAAAGCAATCACCCTGGGACTTCAAGGCGGTTACTGGGTCAGCAGCAAAACCATCTATACGGGTGCCGTATTGCGCTATTTCCTATAGCCGCCAGTCCCAAAAAAGAAGCCCCGCATCAGAATCATCCGATGCAGGGCCACACAGAGAGAAAGCGAAAGCGAAGCTCTTATTCCGAAATGATCCCGTGATCATCCCGACCATCGCCAGTGGAACGAAGAGGAGTAATCATCCCTCGCTTACGCAGCTTTTCTACGAGCGTAGTTCTATTTAGCCCAAGCAGCATGCTTGCACGATTCTTATTGCCACTTGTCCGAGCAAGAGCTTGATCCACGAGATGATTCTCAAACGCAGTGACCACATTCTTAAGATCAAGGCCGCGCTCTGGTAAGAACATCCGCGGGAAATCGACATCGACTTCGCCGGCAAAGGTCGCGCCTGCTCCCATACCTTGGAAGATGCGACTTGGAAGATCATTGAGTTCGATCTCGCCATTGCCCTTGCTGATGACGATGCGCTCGATCACGCTCTCGAGCTCTTTCAAGTTTCCTGGCCAATTATACGTAGAAAGGGCATCAAGAACGACTGTTGAAGTCGCGCTCACCGAGCCGCTTGTGATGCGGTTCACTTTCTCGATGTAGTTTGTGACCAGCTTGCTGATCTCTGCGCGGCGCTCGCGAAGAGCAGGCACTTTAATCGGCACAACACTGATTTTGTAATAAAGTTCTTGGCTAAAACCGCGGGCAGAAACAAGCGGCTCTAGATTCTGAGAAGTAGAAGAGATAACACGAATGTCTAAGGCGTTTGAATCTAGAAGACGCATTAGTTTTTGCTGAATGTGGAGCGCCATCTCCGATACTTCTTCTAAAAATAATGTGCCCGACTGAGCCTGGGCCAGCTTCCCAGTAGAGTGCGCGGTTCCGAAGAGATCGGCTTCAAGCGCATCGCTGGTGAGGCTTGCGCAGTTTACAGCAACCCACTCACCCCGTGCTCTTGCGGAACGTTCGTGAATGGTTCGAGCAATAAGCTCTTTACCAGTCCCGGCTTCCCCGATGATGAGCACCGAGCTGTTGGTTTGCGCGACCTTTTCTACTGTTTGGCTGATGTCCTGATCGGACGAAAATGATGCCGAATGAGATTCGAACATTGGATAACTCCCTCCGTGAGTTTTTGTTTACAGGAGTCGAAAATCCTTTGACTCCTGAAGCTTTCGCTTCCTTAAGGTTACGGGCGATCTTTTGGCGCTGTCAAAATCTTTCCTAAACATCCTTGCCTAGTGTCAACAAACAGCCAACAAAACCGAAAAAAACCTAAGCATTACAAGCATTAGACTGAGTGCAAGTTTTTTGGCTCGTTGCGCCAAAAACATCGCGGTACCAGCGGTCCGCGTTTTTATCCCCACGGAATATCAACCAAGTGGTGCCACTTAGGAACCAGATCGCTGAAAAAATGATCAGGCCAATGTAGCCTTTATTGCCTTTTTGTTTCAGCGTGCGGGAGAGATCAAAGCAGATGATGCCCATCCCGATCGCAATCACCGGGTAAATCTTGAGCATCAAATAGAGAAGGCTCATACAGAGTCGCGAAGGACCGCTGCTAGATCTGTCTTTTCCCAAGTGAAATCGGGATCAATTCGACCAAAGTGACCATAACTCGCTGTTTTCCTATAGATGGGGCGCAACAAATTCAGGCTTTCAATGATCCCACGCGGAGTGAGCCTAAAGTGTTTGCGTACTGCGGTCTCAATGCGGTCCAGCGGCTTTGTTTCTGTACCAAATGCTTGAATATTTACACTGACCGGTTCAGCAACGCCGATTGCATACGCAAGCTGAACGAGAACTCGATCGGCAAGGCCTGCAGCCACAATATTTTTCGCGACATAGCGTGCCATGTAGCATGCGGAACGATCCACTTTCGAAGGATCTTTTCCTGAGAATGCGCCTCCACCATGCGCGCCGTGCCCGCCGTAAGTGTCGACAATAATTTTTCGTCCTGTGAGCCCACAGTCTCCCATCGGTCCACCGACAACAAAGCGTCCGGTCGGATTAATAAGGAATCGTGTTTTTGCATTCAGCCATT
This sequence comes from Pseudomonadota bacterium, assembly GCA_027486675.1. Classification (GTDB taxonomy): domain Bacteria; phylum Bdellovibrionota; class UBA1018; order UBA1018; family CAIMNF01; genus JAIXOQ01. The sequence goes on along the minus strand of JAIXOQ010000008.1, from coordinate 154,847 downwards.
GGGAAGGAATGGTTTTTTTAATCACTTCCTCAATGATGCCTTCGTGTATTTGAGAATTATTTACGGCTTCATCGTGCTGAGTACTGAGAACGATAGTATCAATCGCAGTAGGTTTTCCATCCACGTAGCGCATGGTGACTTGAGTTTTTCCATCGGGACGTAACCAGCGCAAACGGCCGGATTTACGTGCTTCAGTCAAACTCTCGGCAAGGCGATGGGAATAAGCAATCGTGAGAGGCATGAATTCAGGCCCCTCTTTGATCGCGTATCCAAACATGATGCCTTGGTCACCAGCACCTTGTTCCGTCTGGTTATGTAACCCTTGTCCAGCCGTCACACCTTGAGAGATGTCTGGGCTTTGGCGACCGAGCGACACAACAACACCGCAAGTCTTATAGTCAAAGCCCTTACTCGTGTCGTCATAGCCGACTCGGGCAATTGCATCCCGAGCAATGTTTGCATAGTCCACCTGAGCAGCGGTTGTAACCTCACCAGCAATGACCACGAGCCCAGTGGTGCAGAGGGTTTCGCAGGCAACTCTTCCGCGAGGATCTTTTTCTAAGATCGCATCCAAGACTGAGTCGGAAATCTGATCCGCAAGTTTATCTGGATGCCCCTCGGTAACCGACTCAGAAGTGAACAGTGTTTCCATTGCCACGAATGCGCCCTCTTTCTATTAGCTTTTGTGGACCGCGAATTTAGGTGTCGTGCCTTTATTTTGTTCACGACGCTTACGGACTTTACCTTTACGAGCCTGACGGATCTTACGTGCCATCCGGGTTTTACCTGTACGGGAGGACATGAGCCTTACCTTTCATGAAAGACGTTACTTTTTAGTGAACTTCTTGGATGCCGTTTTGGACAAAGAAAGTCAACCGAATCCCCACCGACAACACCTCTATCCGTAATGATCTACAGGACCCGTTGAATAGCTATCTTCAAATTCGCCTCATTCCTGGCCCCGATATTGCTCACTGAAGAAACAGATGCTCTTTACAATCTTTGTGACTCTCACCGCTTTTGCTGACCCTGCACGAGAGACCCGTGCGCCTGTCTACCTGGAGATCGGAGAACAGAGACTACTGCCTTTCCCGGAGATCGCACGGTTTGCAGTCAGTGGGCCTTCTATTCGCCACAAACGACTCACAGACCCAGATCGTCTCCTGGTGAAGGCCGTGGCCCCGGGGGCCGCCCAGATCACCGCTTTTGGAAAGGACGGGACCGTGACAGAAAGAGAGATCCGCGTCCGGAAACGATCCACCTCCGAACCCGGTGAACTCGCCCTAGCGATTTCCCGCCTGGACCACATCGAAGTCATCTCAGTGGGTCATGCATTTGTACTTCGAGGTTCGGTCCCAAGTATCACTGAGGCCACAAAGATTGCTTGGATCAAGCAACGGTTTCCGAAAGATGTTGCCGACCAAACCACCATCGCATCCGACTTAAGGACAAAAAGCCTAGAAAAACTACGGGAACTTCTGAAAGATTTTCCCGAAGTCCGAGTAGAAGAGGACGCAGACCGTATTCAAGTCACTGGCATTTTTAAGAGCACGGCGTTAGCGAGTAAAATGCACCAGAGGGCCACAAAAATTTTGCCGCTGCTTGAGTGGCAAGCTGGGCAGCTAGGCGGTCTTGCATCGGCCATTTATTTTCGAGTTTTCCTGCTCAGCTTAACTCGTGAAAACAGCATGACCTTAGGCATCACTTGGCCCCAGGAATTCCCACTGCGTCTGAACGCTATTCCCCTTGCAGGCTGGCTCACCGATCGCATCGAATCTAAGATCACAGCGCTGGAGTCGAGCGGGAGCCTTAGGGTGCTTTCAAAACCCGAATTGGTTGTGCGAGCGCCTGGGAGCGCCGAGCTCTTTAGTGGAGGCGAGTTCCCTATTCAACAACAAACACGATTTTCATCCCAGGTTCAGTGGCGCAATTACGGCTTAGGTCTAAAACTAAAAGTAGAAAATGTGGCCGACCCTGAACTCCGCCTCACCATCGAAACTGAACTCAGTCAGATCGACCGATCGAATTCTGAAGGAATGATTCCGGCGCTCAAAGCAAATCGAATGAAAACAGAGGTCGATGCTGTCTTCTCACAGCCTCTTTTGCTCTGTGGACTCACTCAACAATCGAGCGCTGAAGCGCGCTCTGGAGTCCCTTTTTTAAGTCAAATTCCGATTTTAAGTCCTCTCTTCGGCCAGTCCGCGAAGCTTGAAGAAAATCAAGAGCTCGTTGCAGTTCTGATCCCCTACCGCGCACCCCCTGCGCGTGCTCTCGCCCGAATCGAGAACCAAGCGCCAGCAGGATATGTCCCGTTACCGAGGACAACGATTTCTAAGAGCGAAGCAGAAACTCTACAACAGTCCTCGGAGTGGCCATGGAACGTATTCCCCTAAATCTGTGGGTTCAGAATCTGCTTGGGGAGCCTTGCGTGACTGACATTTTCGCCAATGGATCGAATGATTGGTTTGTAGACCTGGGCAAGAGGATCGAACAAAGACTGCCCGGATCCCAATACAGCGACGAGGAATATCGCACCTGGATTTTGGAACAAATCAGCGCAGCAGGTAAGATTTACGACGCCAGACAACCCTACGTTGACTTTATCCTTCAACGTTCATTCAGAGCCCACGCCATATTTCCGCCGCTCAGTCAAACGGGAATCCTCCTTTCATTGCGCCGTTTGCCCAGAGCAAACGATCCTGAGAGCTCTTCGTATCGATGGCAGTCGACCCCTGACTATTGGCGCCTTTTGCAAGAAGCCGTGAGCCTCAAAGAGAACATCCTCATCTGCGGGGCAACTGGATCAGGCAAAACTACCTTGATCAATGACCTCTTAGGAACGATCAGCGCGAACGAACGGATCATCAGCCTAGAAGACACACCTGAACTTGCGCCGTCTCATCCTCATTGGCTTCCGCTTGTGTCCCGAACGGCAAATGCCGACGGCTACGGTGCTGTGACTCAAAGGGATCTCTTACGCCAAACACTGCGCATGCGACCCGACCGAATCATTCTGGGTGAATGTCGCGGGGACGAAGTCCTAGACCTCTTACAAGCAAGCAATACGGGTCACAAGGGACTCATGTGCACCGTGCATGCAAATTCTCCGCGAGACGGGCTCCGCAGAGTTGAGTTGCTTTCCTTAATCGGTGCTAAAGGCCAGCTCACTTCAAGCGTCATCCGGGAATTGATCGCAAATGCTTTTCAGTGGGTTGTCTTTACCCAGCGGAAGCCTGGACAAATGGAAAGACGCATTCACTCGGTGGCTCGGTTAGAAGGTCGTGAGGGCGACACGCTTTTGCTTCGATCCATCAACCGCGATACCGGCGCGATGGCTGCAGCAAATCCATTCGGAAACCGATAAATTTTTCCGTCCACTGCAATAGTGAGTGAAAAGTAGAAGATCAAAACTAGACCTGCACTCGGGACCAGAGAGCGCATCGCTTAAATCCCCAGCTCCGTTTTCGAAAGAATCGCAAAGCCCGCAACAACAAATAGGGCAAGGCTCCCGGGAAGGACTCCTAAGAAGAGGGCGCCAAGAGCTCGGGTCGGCAACTGTTTCAGACTTTGTTGCACTGCGGTCCACCACAACGCGCGCATGCCCATGAACTGACGATCAATTCGATCCCGTGCAGCACGCCCATCTAAAATGCAGGCATCAATTCCCTCCCTGAGTTCACAACCAAAACTTAAGATGGACCTCAGAGCTCGGGGGGTAGCTCGCCCCTGAAAGCAAGATAGACCGCCTCTCTTGCGCCAGGCATAAGACAGGTCGGGACTGGTTTGATCCAACTCAAGCAAAAGATCGAGCCAGGCGACGTCGGGAGGAAGACCTGCCTCGATTTTTCCTAAGACACGCTCACCCGCTAGCAGAGCCTCTGAGACCAGCGGCCGCTGTTCTGCCTTTAGACTCTGCCACATGGCCTGATCGATCATGCGATGCACGAGCCAAGCCGCAAGTATCGCAAAGAAGAGAACCAAAAATAACGCCACTGCAAAAAGCTCCCGACATTCTTGCACTTCTGGCACCAAAAACCATGTGGCCACGGCAAATGCCACATTTAATACTAAAGAAACCACAAGCTGCGCACGTACCTGCCCCACCTGTACTTTTGCATCTAGATTGGCCTGACTTTGTGATTCGGCAAACTGCCTGAGTCGCCTTAAAGTCGGAAGAAGAGGGGCGCCATTTTCACGAAGCTTTCGAATGAGTGAGGGAACTTGCGTACGAAGCAGTGGTGTGAGCTTTTCGAAGAGCTTCCAGTTCTCTTCCGACGGCAGATGTCCGGACTCCAGGAGTTCAATCCAGACCTGCAGAATAAACTCGTCGCTTTTGACCTCTGAGCGAGAACGGCTGCATACAAGGATCTGAATGAGCCGAAACACGCAAAATCCCGAACCGAGCACACCTCCGACCCAAAAAAATGTCCACATACGGACTGAAGTCAAGCGATTGGCGTGCCAACGGATAGCACAGTCACAAATGGCCAGTCCTTCAGGAGATCCATCAGGTCATCAAACTCCGTGGGAGCGACCAAAAGTTCAACGTCTCTGTACGGGAGACCTTTTGATGGCTCAAGAGTTGATACCGATACCAGCCCCTCATGTCCTTCCAAGAGATGGTAGAAAAGGGCGGAATCCTCTTTCAGTGTTCGAGTCCTGACGCTCAGGACAGCAGGTGTGCTCATAGAAATTCTATTATCCTATACTCATGAGAAGATTCGTAGGCCTTGGCCTAGCCCTTTCCTTAGTCAGTTGTGCTTCCGCCCCGGAAAAGAAGGAACCCATCTACACCAAGGAATACGTGGAGGACCTAGAAAAAAAGGTCGCAGTTTTTCAGCAAAAGCTCGATGAAAATCAGACGCAAATTGCGGTACTGAACGAACGACTTGAGAACAAGGGCCCAGTCAAAGCTCCTGAAACGGCAGTCATTACGGCAGCACCTGCTGCTTCCTTTCGCGCAAAAACAATTCTTCAGGATGATGTCACTGATCGGTACCGTGAAGGCCTCATCCTTTGGAATGCAAAACGATATCCCGACGTCATTAGCGAAATGAGCGCTTTTGTTCACGATCACTCTCAGTCCCCACTGACACCGAGAGCTTTGCATTTGACCGCTTCGGCGCACGCGGAGCTCGGAGAGTACCGACTTGCCCTGAAGGAGTGGGACAAACTTTTTATGACGTACCCAAATTCTGCCGTCATTCCGGAAGCCCTCAATCATTATGCAGCAGCAGCAGATGCTGCTTCAGACCCAGTCGCGGCGAGTGATGCACGTCAAAAGCTACAGAATAAATTTCCGCATGCAGGCCTCGAACCACAAAGCTATAAAGTCGTTGAAAAAACTAAGGTCTCACCACCAGAAACCCCGAATATTCCAAGTACGCCGAGGATTCCTGCAATCAACGATTTTGACGAGGGAGAACCGGAATGAAAAGAACCTCGCAGCTTGTAGCACTCTTTTTTGTACCCGCACTCTACGCATCCGCTGGCGATTCGATTCCGGTTTCAAAAACGCGTTGGACAAATCGCCCCACCGAATGGAAGGTGCTCCCCAAACAAACGTGGGAAACATTCTCGTTTAAAAAATCGGCACAGGTGGACCCTGATGGTTTTGACCGACGCAGTAAGGTGCAAAAGAAGGTCCCCAACCGTGTTGGAAGAACCTTCATCGTCGCCCCGGAGCGACTGCCGATTGTGGGTGAAGTCACTACTGCAAGAAGTGATCATAAATTATTATTCTTAGGAGACACGGTCTTCATCGAACCCAATGAGCCGATGCAGGTGGGTAGCATCTATGATGTTGGCGAACAAGTGTTGTCCATTTCCTCGGATCGTGACGGCCGATCCGGATACATGCATCCCATCTACGGAAAAGTAAAAATTGTCGGTGTGCGGGATCAAAAATTCATAGGAAGCATCATAGAATTGAACCGCCCCATTCGCAGAGGAGCTGTCATTTTAAATGCCCTCCCCGAACTTACGATTCCAAATCCCATTGCTGCATCTCAGGCCTTAGAGGCAAGCGCAATCCTGCCTGATGATCCGGCACTTCCAAGACTGGGCACAGAAGGGCACGTGATCATCGTGGACGCCGGCACTGCCGACGGCTTGAAACCTGGGATGGTTCTTCGCCATTATCAAAAGCGAGACGCAATAGCGAACGAGGAAATATCAGCGAAAGATTTCATCGTCGATGTCGAATTGATCGTCCTTGAAGCGAATGAACGCTACTCGAGCGCACTTGTACTCTCCGTGCAACACCCGCTCACCCAAGGAGCTGAACTCGTCGCACTCACCGACTTAAAAGACTTCAGATCCCCGACTCGTCTTCAGAGTTTGATCCAAGATCGTAATCCCGTAAAAACCATGGATGACTTAGACCAAGTGGATCCTGGGCAAACGGTAGGAGAGCAAGAGGCCTCAGAACTCCTGCAGCTCGAGACCCTCGAATCGGAAATTCAACGCGTCGCACCCAAGAATTCGAACGCTCTCCCTGTGGACCCAGACCTGGCTCCAGACGACGGGACCACCAGTTCAAAGACCGAAATCCTCAAGGGAAAGACTGAGGAATTTCCGGAGCTTCTTCCACCGGAAGAGGCACCTCCAGTGGATCCTGTGCCTGCAACCGAGGCCGCTCCACCGGCTGCAGTGACGACGGCACCTCCGGTCGCCCCAGAGCCAATCCCAGAACTAGCGCCAGCTCCTGAAGCGGTGCCTGAAGCTACTCCTAAGAAGTCCGAGTCGAACCCGTTTGACGAGATGCCGCCGGCACCTCCGCCACTGTGAACGAACCGACCCGAGAGAGGTAAGCACACTTTAAGTAGCGTGCTTCTGGGAATCGCACCGGAACTGGATGGTCAGCGCCCTGGCTCCCCACCGCAACAGTTGCAAATCGTCCACCAGAACGTCGTTCAGCCTTGGCGAGCGCAAGATCAAAGTCTTCTTGGCTGAGTAACTGAGAACAACTGGAAGCGACAAGAAGTCCATCGTCTCTGACGCACTGCATCGCACGCCGAAAGACTTGAACATAAGCCTGCATACCAACCGTGTGGTGCTTGCGGCTTTTAATGAGCGCGGGAGGATCACAAATGACAATGTCAAATTTCCTGGTCTTTAGGTAATCCGGCCAGTCAGCAAGTAAATCGAGCGTCTGCGTCTCTACTTTTACACCATCAGGTGTTCCTAAATTCCCACGAGCGAACGCGAGTGCCGAAGAGGAAGAATCACAGAGCATCACGTTGGATAAAGACCCCTGATTATTTTTAATCAAATGTGCAGTCCACTGCCCTACATAGCTGAACAAATCTAAGACAGTGACCTCTTTCTGCCCACGCGCTGAAATCAAACGCCCCAAGGTTTCGCGGTTCGCTTGATGATCTAAGAAAAGCCCTGTTTTCTGACCTGCTGCCGGATCGCATTCAATCACGACTCCAGAAACAATCAGCTGTTCCTTTTCTTGTATAGAAGCGCCAGCTTTCAGGGGCTCTAATTTTTCAAGGCCCTCACGCTCACGTGCATTTGAATCGCGACGCAGGACGATTGCGACTTCTGAATTTGGCCAAAGGGCGGTGCTTTCATTTTCAATGGCTTCTAGAAGTGTTGTCGAAAAGTGATCTGCAGCCGCTGCCTGGAGCTGGCCCACGAGGACTCTGCGACCGCTCGTCGTTAAGTAGGCGTCTAAAATGAGGCCTGGAGTGCCATCCGCCTCGCCAAACAACCAGCGAAAGGAGTCATTTCCTAAGCCCATCGCTTGGCGATTCTGAAAAGCGATTTTCAGCTTTTTACGCCAAAACTTTTGATCGGTTGGTTGCAGTGTGTCGGCAACATCGCGGCTACCTTCGCGAAATGCAATCAAAGAGTGAGAATTGGCAAAGCCACGAGCAACAACCTCACCACTTGCGCGACAGAGTTCAATCCACTCTCCGGAGGCTGCAATGCCATCTACGTTCTGAAGCTCGTTCGAAAATACCCAGGGGTGCCCATTGATAAAACGACGCTCTTCTTTAGCTTTCAATCTCCACTGCTTCATAAATTTACCTTACTCACAGAGGACACGCTGTGATCGCTGTCCCTAATTCCTGACATCGCGCTTCATAGGACTTCAGATAGCGGGACTCTTCCTCAGTTAGCGCAGCCAAGTCCACTAAGGACCAGTCATAACCAACAAAAACTAAATTCTCAAAACGATAGCCGTCGGTGTCTTGGTGGAGGGCAACAACGTTTTCAACGCGCACTCCGCCCTGACCCTCAATATAGATTCCTGGCTCAACAGACACGACCGCTTGATCGGTCAGACCAAAAGTTGAGGCGGGAGAAAAACGAATGCCCTCTTCGTGCACAAGGATTCCTACACCATGGCCTGTGCCATGGAGGTAGTCATAGCCTTGAGCTTTAACTGCGCCGCGAACAAATGCATCCACGGCTTTACCGTCCCAATCGGTGGGAATTTTTCGTAAGAAAACTTGAATCGCCGCTTTGAGGCAAGTGGTATACATCTTGGTTTGCCAAGCCTCCGGGCTCTTTCCGCGCACAGCAAATCCACGCGTGCAATCGGTAGCAAATCCTGAAGAGTAGTAAGCGCCGCTATCCAGCAGAACGAACTCACCTGGGCGGGCGTATACATCTTTGGAATTTTTGTTGTAGTGAACCACTGCCGCGTTTGCCCCAAAGCCCGAAATGGTCTTAAAAGAAAGATCCATAGCGCCTTCAGCTTGGTACTCAGCCGAAATCGACTCTGCAAGACTGTGCTCACTTAAATTCGTCCCCTCAGAGATCCCGTACCTCAAGGTCTTTGCAATGGCACGGCTACTCCGTAGAAATGAATCGCGGATCGCATTTAATTCTTCTTTCGTTTTTTTTGTCCGCCATGAAATCAGATCTTCGAAGCTCGCCTGTTTCGCTTCTGGAAACTGAGACTGCAATACATGTGGCCACAATCCATTCATGTAATTCGGATGAAAGAGGATATGCGACACTTTTTCGGAAGCGATTCCCTTTAAGAGTTCCTCTCTAGATTTTGCAATTCGGTAGCCAGCTCTTTCCCATTCCTGCGGCAATCGATCGTACTCAATGGAGGAATCGAGGAGCAACCAAGCTGAATGGCGCGTGACTACGAGAGCGCCTAAGATCGAAGTTTGTTGGGCCATCCCATGTGACCTGGATGCGAGCAAGTAAGCAACATCGTCCCCACGGATCGCGACGAACAACGAATCTGGGCTATGCTGAGCCGCGATCGCCGCTCTCAGACGCTTAAGCTGCGCCTCAGGTGTCGTGCCGACAATATCAGGGCTTAAGGCACGGAATTCTAAGCGACCTAATGACGCACCAACACCTTGGGATTTTAGAAATGCATTGGAACTAAAATGCGTGACGCTGACACCTGCAGTCTCCAGCCTGCGCAAGAACGAGAACGGAAGTCGACCGCGAGGAGCGAGCACTTCTTTGGCACCCGATTTGATGATGCGATTGAGGACGGCAGATTCAATTCCCGCTTGATTATCCAGTCTGTGGATATGCACCGGCAAGCCTTCGCACTCTTGGTCAGCTTGCAAATGGTAACGGCCATCGACAAAAAGCTCTGCTCGGTTATCGTCAGCAAAATAAAGCGCATCCCCCATGGAACCGGTAAAGCCCGTGAGCAATATACGCAGATTGTTTTTATACTCTGTGTATTCACTTAAGTACCCATCTGAGCATGGAACGATCGCCACCTTAAGACCCCGAGAGGCCAACTCAAGCTTAAGAGCTTCTTGTGCTTTCACTACCGAATGGGACATGACCTGTGAGGCTACCTGCTTTCGCTACCCCCGGCAAACCAGACAGGATACGACTATCTTTGTGTACCCGATCTTAACTTGGCAGGAACTTGCGATTCTTATCCCTAAGCTGAACGGCGAGCTCGTGGGAGCAAGGCTTGAAAGAGTTCGAGTACCTCTGCGTGCATTTGCTAAAAATGGCTACCTCAGGTCGGAGTGGATGTTTGATCTGCGCGCTGGAAAGACCCAAAAAGCCCTCATTCTAAGCCTAGATGGGCTCAGGTGTGGATTACATCTTGCGCCTTCCCACCCGCCCATGAAGCCCGCCTTGAATGCCCCGAACCATTCCCTGGACCTGCATTTAAGAAAAGAACTCGAAGGGCTCCCACTGCTTAAGATGGAGGCTCTCGGAGGTGAACGGTGGGTATTGCTGTCTTTCGGGAACAAAACGGATCCAGTAGATCTTTGGGTGTCCCTCATTCCCGCAAAACGAAATGCAGTCCTGATGCGTGTGGGATCGATCATTCACACTTTTGCGGCACTTCCGACTCCGTTTCCACCCGAGAGCCGTGTGGGTCCCGAGCTTGCGGTGCGCGAGACGCTTGTGCAATCCGCTGAGACTCATGGCAACCAATGTGAAGTCGGCATCAGAGAAAGTGAATTCACAGTCCGTAGAAATTTCTTGCTCGGTCGTTTGAGCCAAGAGGCAACAAGCCTAAAAAAACGCATCGCATCCCTCGAAGTGCCAAAACAAAAGAACGTAAATCCTGACGATGATTCGCGTTTTGGTCATCTGCTTCAGGGATGGCTCTACACCGGGCCGCTCATCGTTGAGCGGACGGGAAAAAAGTATTTTGTTTGCGGGGAAGATTTTGTCCCAGTGCATGAATCCTGGGGCGATGCTCGAGCGCATCTCAAACGGTATTTTGATCGTGCGAAAAAGGCAGCCCGCGGTGAAATGGAGCACCTCGAAAAGAGAACACTCTGGAACGAATCCTTAAAGAGGATCGAAGAAAAGATTGTGGCTCTCGCTGCGATTGGATCACTCGACTATCAAGCCCTTGCCCCTTTTGAACGCGCGCCCAAATCAAGTGTTGGCGCAGAGCAAGCAACTCAAGCAGGAAGGATGTCACTCAGTCTGGAAGGATTTCTGATTCAAACGGGACGGAATTCAGCCGAGAACCTTGAAATCACATTGAAAGTCGCACGAGGAAACGATCTTTGGTTTCACGTGAAGGGTCGACCCAGTGCGCACACCATTATCCGGCTTCCACCGGGGAAATCTGCTTCTCTTGAGACACTTATTTTAGCAGCGCGCTTAACGCTATTTTATAGCGGTGGCCGAGGCTGGGGAAAAACTGAGGTCGACTACACGTTTAGAAAACACGTTAAGAGAATTCCAGGTTCGACTGAGGTGCAATACTCACAGAACAAGACTCTTGTTGTAGATTGCCCAGAAGATTTTAAGCCGCCAGAAGGGTCGGTTTAACCTGAGCTGTACTTAGAGGTTCCTCGCGTCATTGATCCATCTTGAATGATCGCCAAAAATCGAGCATGCATGCAGTACAAGTCCCTGAAAAATCCCCACCTTGAATGAACTTTCATGACCGTCACGCCACTTGGATAAAATCACCGCCCAAACCTTACGGCCGGTTGATTCTACTTCTACCTCTTTCCCCTGCGCAGTTAAAGCTAAGGCCTGCATCAAACGGCTGAGCTGTTTTGTTGTTATTTTGTCCCGTACCTTCAAGTAAGCCAGATACTCGACAAAAGAATGATCCGTTTTCTTAACTTTTGCCTTGTCTGCCTGCAGGTCAAGATCATCCCAGCGCAAGTGAATCCCTTGGTCAAAATGACTCGCGTCTTTCCTCAGCTTGTCGTGCAGGCTATTGAGATTGGCAATATACCCCGCGTGAGCGTCTTGCCAGGCAGAGGCATAACTTACCAAGGGAGTCCTTTTGAGTCCAAGTGGGAGGTGAGGGGGCTTATATGAGTTCATTTCCTTAGATTTAGGTTCATCGATCACCACGGGCAAATGGGTGCTGCCTGATTTATATATGTGATCTAGAAGAAGGGCTTTATAGCCACCTTCACCCCAGGTCATATCAGAATCTAAAGTGTATTCCTGTAGACCCTGACGCATGGACGCGCTTAACCACTCCGGCTCTATGATAAAGACGCTCGTCGAATCCGCAGGGTCGATTTCAAATAGAAACTCCTGCCGAAACACAGACTCATCGGGATAGCGAACGTCCACTACATAAGCCTGGTAGCGATTCTGAATCGCGCCTTCTGCGTAAAGAGCCTGCAAATCAGGGGTCTCCGCTGCCTTATAGAGAGTCACCAACCCCGCATGAGAGTCTTTCTTAGGAAGTTGAGCCAGTATCGATAATAAGCCCGTGTGATCCACCGCATAGAGGAAAGATTCAGTTCTGTAGATGCCTAAGAGGCTTTCCCGATGTAGCTCGGTGAACGCCCCAAAATGCTGGACTCCGTTCACGGTCATGCTGTAGCCAGGGTCGATTACGATCTTGAGAGGGCGACTCTTGGTCGGTCCACCGAAGGCGGGGGCAATTGATAAAGCTAAAGCTAAACCCAAAGCCAATCCCCGAAGAGTCGGTAAAATGGACTTCATGCCGAGGATCTTAGCCCCACACTGAGCCAATTTTAAAGAAGAACTAAGACCTAACCCACGAACTCCCTAAGCACGGTCTCAATCGCTTCGTCCTTGGTTTGGATAATCCCCTCTAAGGTTAAGTCCTCTATCCTTTTTAAGATGGAAGAGAACTTTGGGCCGGGACTAAACCCAAGATCCTTCAGATCCTCGCCCGATAGAAGTTTTGGGCGCCCTGCCCTGGACAGCGCCTCTGGCCGAAGTGCTGCGCAAAATTCGTAAGCAGCAAGGTTACCGTCGCCGGCCTTGGCTTCGATGTGATGAAACTGCAGCCAACGACCAAAGTCTGGCTCAGACAACCAGCGATACAACGTAGCTTCGCGCATGGAATAAGCTTCACGAAATTTCAGCGATTGCTCCAAGGTACTTAGGATGCGATCACTGCGTTCGTTCGAAAACTTAAACCTGCGAAATGGGATCTCAATATCTGCAGCACGGGTGGCATGGGGCCTGCTGCGATACCAATGCAAAAACAAAAGCGTCCATGCTTGATCTAGATCCACTAAACCCTCTCGGGAGACCTTCATTAATTTCTTCACGCTGGCCAAGGACTTTCCTAAGAAATTGGGTTCACTGCACCACTCCGGAAAAAGAAGAGGAAGCAACTCGAACTCTCTGAGCAACTCAAGCGCTCGGTCCGGACCATCCGAAAGCCACATTCGATCGAGCTCCTGACACACGCGCTCGGCACTCAAGCGTTTTAAGAGGGGCGCGGTTTCAATGATGGCCGGCCTCAGATCTGGAGCAATCTCAAATCTAAGTTCACAGGCAATACGTACAGCACGAAGGAGCCGCAAGGCATCCTCTTTAAATCTTTGAATGGCTAGACCAACGGTCTGAAGACGTCGCGCCCGCAAATCATCCAATCCTCGATGTAGATCTAAAACTCTTTGCTGTTTTAAATCGTAGTAGAGCGCATTGATTGTAAAATCTCTGCGCAAAGAGTCCTCTTCTAAACTCCCAAAACTCACCGACTTAGGATGCCGACTATCCACATACGCACCATCCGACCGAAAGGTTGCAACCTCCACCCACTCATCCGGGGCCGCCTCAACCTTCATGACCCCAAAGGCTTTTCCAATGGGAAGTGTCTTAGGAAACAGTTCCGCCACTTGGTCAGGGGTAGCATCACTGACCAAATCTAAGTCTTTCACTTTTCGACCGAGCAAGAAGTCCCGCACAGCTCCGCCGACTACGTACGCCTCGTATCCATTCTGCGCCAAATGACTTAAGATCTGCCGCACTCCCGGGGATACCGGAAGCGGCCGCTCAATCGGTGTCCACATCGAGTGCGCTTCCGTTCTTTTTGTAGACGCTTTTTGGTGCCGATCGGATCTCATCGATTGCGAATCTGTTCTGTGCACGAGTGCCTGATGCACGCGAAGGCATTTTTCTCTTAGGTTTTGCAATAACTGGAGCCGCGGGCTCTACCTCTTCAGAGGCCGAATCTTCTGATTCTGCCTCTGGCTCTAACGAGGCCGCTTCTTCGTCGGTATCTACTTCGTAGCCCGTGCCTTCGGCGTAAACCGGAAACGACAAAAGGGCCGAGACTAAAAAAAGAATCATGGAATCAGAATCTCCCGCGGCCTCGAACCATCCGCGGGACCTACAATACCTGCAGATTCCATTTGTTCGATCAGCTTCGCAGCTCGAGGATACCCGATTCCCATCTTCCGCTGAAGCATACTTGCAGAAGCCGCCTGCTGATCCCGACAAATCTGAACTGCATCCTCAAAAAGGGCGTCTTTCCCTTTCCCTGACTCAGCACCCTCTTCGTCTTCGTCTAGGCCTTCCGTTAAGATTTCATTTCGGTACTTTGGGGAGCCTTGATCGCGTAAGAAGTTCGCGATTTTTTCTAGCTCCTGATCCGTAATGAATGCAGCCTGCAACCGCACGGGATCTGAGGCGCCAGGCCCTAAGAACAACATGTCTCCCATTCCGAGCAACTGTTTCGCACCGATACGATCTAAAATGGTCAGCGAATCCACACTGCTGGCTAGAGAGAAGGAAACACGTGAATTCATGTTTGCTTTGATCGTGCCCGTGATGACGTTCGTAGACGGACGCTGGGTGGCGATGATCAAATGAATGCCCGCGGCACGCGCTTTTTGCGAAATGCGCATGATAGAGGCTTCAACATCTTTCTTTGCCGTCATCATGAGATCCGCAAGCTCATCGATCACGATGACGATCATGGTGAGTTTTCCTACCCTGGGCGCTCCGTCTTCATCCCTTTCAAAGCTTTCCATCCAGTCTTCATTGTCGTGACCCGATTGGAGCAAATCCCCCACTGCCTCTGCCCCAAGATCCGCGACCTTTTCATTAAAGGAAGCGATGTTTCGGACTTGAAGCGCCTCTAGGATGCGATATCTGCGGTCCATCTCTCGAACGGCCCATTTTAGGGCAGAACTAGCACTCTTAGGGTCATCCACCACTGGAAGCAAAAGATGGGGAATATCGTTATAGAAGCTAAACTCAACGCACTTGGGATCAACCAGGATCATCCGAAGTTCATCGGGGGTAAAACGATACAATAGCGAACAGATCAGGCCGTTGACGAAAACGGATTTACCCGAACCAGTCTGCCCTGCGACGAGCAAGTGCGGCATCTTTGCTAAATCGGACAACACCGACTGGCCCGCGATGTCTTTCCCCATCACCATCGGGATCATCATCCCGCCTTGATGGAGCGCACCACTGTCTAAGAATTCACGGAACAGGACCTGTTCACGGCGGTCGGATGGGATCTCGATTCCTACGACTGATTTCCCAGGCAAGGGAGCTAGAATTCGCACGCTACTGGCAGAGAGCGCCATCGCTAAATCATCTGAAAGATTCGCAATCTTTGAGACCTTAATCCCTGGACCAGGTTTAAATTCAAAAAGCGTGATGACCGGCCCGACCCGCATCGCAGTCACTTCACCATCAATGCCAAATTCAGCCAATTTGTCGCGCAGGACCTGCCCACGTTCGCGCAATTTGCTTTGATCAATCGCGACTTCAACTTTCTGAGGTTTCCGCAAGAAATCAATCACAGGAAGCTTCCACTTCCCGCGGCGGGTTTCAGGCTTAAATTTCCGTTTCGTCTTTTCCCCTTCTAAGACTTCGATCACCGGGCCCGCCGGCAGGATCGTCTTCTTCGTGGGCGGCTGTGCTTGCGCTTGCGCCTGCTCAATACCGAACTCTTCTTCTTTTTCCGCTTCTTGCTCTACTGGTTCCGGCGCTTCTTCGTCGTCTTCTTCAGCATCGAATTGGGCTGCCAGGCGACTTGCTTCGGTCTCTTTTAGGTCAAATTCCGTCTGCTTCATCGGCCCAGGCAGGGCCCTCAAGCGGCTTTGCTGAATCCGGGCTACTGCTGATGCCACAGCTTTAGACGCCCCAAATGCGCAGGCCAAAAACGCAAACTTGCTCCCTCGCACAATCAGAAGACCAGAAAGCCGGATCATGCCTGTAATCCAGTGGCCGATCCGGACGGGCGTGGTCAATACCAGAATTCCAAAAAATAAGGTCAATGAAAGGATGGAGGCACCCGTATCATTCACGAATCGGCGTAACTCTGAGCTCAACCACTCGCCCATGAGTCCACCGGTCAGAAAGTCCGTTTCACTCCACTGCCATGTCTTCCAATGGATCGAAAGAAAGACGGTCAGGGAAACCACAGCAAGTCCGACTCCAAGAACACGAAGAATGGCATCCGAAAAGTCATGTTCTTCATGCCAGGCCACCGCGATAAAAAGCCCGGCAATCGGCATTAAGAACGCTCCTAAACCGAAGAACTGAAGCAGACTGCCAGACAGGTAAGATCCGACCATTCCGCAGGCATTTGCCGCTTTCATTGTGCTTTCTGTAAAGAAAGAGGGATCACCCGATCGGTAGCTGATTAAGGCGACCCAGACAAAAATCGAAATCGCGGTGAAGAGCAAGGTGCCTAAGTCGCTTCGTGATGATCGTTTCATGCGAAAACTTTTCTGTTTTTAGTGTAATTTAGACGGCACACGAAAACCAATGAACACGCCGTTTAAACCTGTTTCCCCTAGCGTCAATTTTCCCGCACTCGAACAAGAGATCCTCTCGTTTTGGGATCGGGAGAAAATCTTTGAAAAAAGCGTCGATAGACCATCCCAGAAAAGTTTTAGCTTTTACGATGGGCCTCCCTTCGCAACCGGGCTCCCCCACTACGGGCACCTGCTTGCAGGCACACTCAAAGACTCTGTTCCCCGCTACTGGACTATGAAGGGGTATTCAGTCGCGCGACGTTTTGGTTGGGATTGCCATGGCGTACCGGTTGAGTTCGAAATCAACAAGACGCTCAATCTCCATTCCCGTAAGGACATCTTGGAATACGGGGTCGCCCGATATAACGACGCCTGCCGCAGCATCGTAACCCGATATTCCACCGAATGGAAAAAGACTGTGCACCGTTTAGGCCGCTTCGTCGACATGGACAACGCTTACTTCACCATGGATGTAAATTTCATGCAGAGCGTCTGGTGGGTCTTTCAGGAGCTTTACAAGAAGGGCCTGATTTACGACGGATACAAGGTTGTGCCCTATTCAGTGGGTGTATCGACACCGCTTTCTAACTTTGAAGCAAACTTGGACTACCGTGAAGTTCAGGACCCAGCGATCACAGTTTCCTTTCCACTCGATGAGAAACCCGATACATCCGTACTCGCTTGGACCACGACTCCCTGGACACTTCCATCAAACCTTGCGTTAGCTGTGAATCCAGAAATGGATTATGTGCGCGTCAAAGAGAATGCCACAGGGAAGACACTGATCTTGGCCGAAGCGCGCCTTCAGGCCTACGCCAAAGAAGTCGCCACCGATTTTGAGATTCTTGAAACCATGAAAGGTTCCAAACTTTTAGGGAAGACCTACACTCCACTGTTCCGATACTTTGAAACAAAGAAAAAAGAAGGCGCATTCCGCATCATCGCTTCAGACCATGTCACCGCTGAAAGCGGGACAGGGGTTGTCCACATGGCTCCTGCCTATGGTGAAGAGGACTTCAATGCATGTAAGACAGCAAGCATATCGCTTGTGAACCCCGTCGATGACGATGGGGTCTTTACCAGCGAAGTCCCAGACTTTGTCGGAAGAAAAGTCAAAGAAGCCGACAAAGATATCATCTTGGCACTGAAGGCTTCGGGAAGACTCTACAAGCAGGAAACCCTACTTCACAGCTATCCGTACTGTTATCGATCAGGAACACCGCTCATTTACCGTGCAGTCTCTTCCTGGTTTGTCGCCGTCGAGAAAATCAAAGGAGAACTTTTAAAGGCGAACGCTACAACAGCCTGGGTGCCCGAACACCTGCGCGATGGCCGCTTTGGAAAGTGGCTTGAAAACGCACGCGACTGGGCACTGTCCAGAAATCGGTTCTGGGGGACACCTATTCCCATCTGGAAAAACAAGGAAGGTGAAGTCCAGTGCATAGGATCGAAAGACGAACTAGAAAAACTTTCCGGCGTCAAGATCACTGATCTCCACAAAGAACACGTCGACTCGATTGAGATTCCTTCGCCAACAGGTAAGTCACCCCTCAAACGCGTAGATGAAGTACTCGATTGCTGGTTTGAGAGTGGCTCTATGCCCTACGCGCAATGGGGCTATCCGTTTCAAAACCAAAAAGAGTTCACGCAGAATTTTCCAGCCGACTTTATCGCCGAAGGGTTAGATCAAACCCGCGGGTGGTTCTACACGCTCATGGTGATTGGTACGGGACTTTTTGGACGTGCGCCTTTTAAAAACGTCATCGTCAACGGGATCATCAATGCTGAAGACGGAAAAAAAATGTCTAAAAGCCTTAAGAACTATCCTGATCCCATGAAGCTCATCGATGAGCATGGGGCGGATGCGCTCAGGCTCTACCTGATTGACTCCCCTGCAGTGAAGGCGGAAGAAATTCGTTTTAGCGAAAAAGGCGTGCGGGACATCGTGCGCCGAGTGATGTTGCGCTTTTGGAATGCTTACAGCTTTTTCATCAGTTATGCCAACATCGATGGTTTTGTTCCAACTGGACGCGTAGGTAGATCGCAAAATCCGCTCGACCAGTGGGTGCTCTCACGGCTCAATCGTTTGATCGACCACACGAACAAAGAGATGGCTGCTTATCGCCTTTATTCTGTTGTTCCGGAACTCCTGCAGTTTATTGAAGCACTCACGAACACTTACATTCGTCTCAATCGCGCGCATTTCTGGAAGGAAGGAATGCCCAAAGATAAGCTTGATGCGTATGAAACGCTCCACCATGTGCTCATGACTCTGTCTAAAGTCGTCGCACCTTTTGCACCCTTCATCAGCGAGGCGTGTTATCTCAATCTTTCACAAGCGGCAGAATCCCGTGCGGAGAGCGTGCACCTGGAAAATTTTCCAGACGCAGACCTAAGCCTTGTGAATCGGGAACTTGAGGCGGCTGTGGACCGCATGGAAACCGCCCTGATGCTTGGGCGGAACTTGCGCGAAAAGCACAAAATCAGAGCAAAAATTCCACTTCTGAACCTAACGCTGATCCACAGAGATCAGACCGCCCTCGAATCACTGAAAGCCCTTGAGCCATACATCAAAGAAGAGATGAATGTACGGCAAGTGTCTTATGCACGCGATGAGTCGAGCTTTGTGGAAGTGAAGGCACACGCGAATTTTCCTGTTTTAGGAAAACGTGTCGGCCAAAAGATGAAGGTGATCGCCTCAAAGATTGCGGCTTTAAGCTTAAGTGAAATTGAGAACTTAGAAGCAGGTCACCCACTCACTATTGAAGGGGAAGCCATCACGCTGACGGATTTAGAAATCCGCCGCTCTGCAACCAAAGGTCTCAATAATGTTGCAGCCGACCAAAAGATCTCCATTCAGCTGGATACAACACTGACTGATGAACTCACTCAAGAAGGAAATGCGCGCGAAATATTCCGCAAGGTCCAGCAAGCACGTAAAAACGCAAGGCTTGACTTAAGCGACCGTATCGTTCTGAGGCTTGATCTGCCTGAACCCTACTTCAGTGCAGTCAAGACTCACGAAACAACACTGAAAGAGGAAGCATTGGTAGAGGCACTCACGTATGGAGATGCATCCGCTGCAAAATCGGACCATAGCGAACAAGTGGAGTTAGACGATGGAGTCCTCTTTACGATCACTCTCAGACGTCACATTTAAACCGATCGGGATCATTCGCACACCGTTTCAGGATCGTTTTGGAATTCCGCGCCAAAGCGGACTCACACCTTCGATTCAAGGCACAGTCGAGATCGCGCTCCCTTGGGCTGCTGGCATCAAGGGACTTGAGACTTTTTCTCACATCTGGCTGATTTTTCTCTTTCACGAACATGGAGCAAAAACGCTGAGACCTACCATTCGTCCCCCTCGTTTAGGCGGATATGACCGCCTGGGGGTTTTTGCGACCCGTTCACCCCACCGACCTTGTTCCATCGGTATGTCCGTTGTAACCCTGCTGAAGCTGCGCGAGGCCACCGCAAAAGAGAGGCAAGAAGGCATTGGATCTATCGTGCAGGTGGGAGGAGTGGATCTCCTCGATGGAACGCCAATCTTAGATATCAAGCCGTACATTCCTTACGCTGATTCAATCCCTTCTGCAAATTCGGGTTGGGTTGGAGATGCACCCTTGCCGAGATATGACGTCATGATCAGTGTTCAAGCGATGACCGATTTAGCCGACCTATTTGGGGACCTCAGAGAAAAAGAAATCCATTCATTCGTAGCACAAGTCCGTGAAGTGCTCTCACTGGATCCAAGAACCCCCGCACAAAAACGGTGCTTCCCCGCACTTTCTGAAATCGGTATCGCAAAGAGATATGGGATGGCTTTCGGCGGTGTGGAAGTCAAATACGAGATGAACTTACAAGGAGTTCAGGTCACGCGAGTGGTTACGATCAATAAGCGGGGCGATTCTAAGCCCTCAAAACCTTCAGGAGAGAAAAAGAACTGATAAGCATCTTCTGAAAAATGCTGAGCTCCACGAGCTTTAAATGCATTAAGCCAGTGAAGCACCTGAGAATGCTCGGGGTGCATTTCCTGGCTCCGCTTGTTGGCACGTTCCTCGGGAGTCGGCGCCAAAGCAGCCGTAAACATCTGGTAGATCGAGCCCGCAATTGCTGCGACACCAATGCCGACGCGCAAGAGATGCTGATCCTCTGGCACTGCCTCGATGAGGTACATCCCACTGAAGGTCAGAAGAGCAAGACCCAGACGTGGGAAGAAAAGGTCCGCGGCTTTTAGTTTTTCAAGCAGGCCAGGTGAGTTCTTTTGTAATGCGAACAATGCAGCATCCTGCTCGAGCTCACTGATGAAGTTTTTTAGATTTTCCCCTTCAATCAAAAAAAGCTGAGTTGTGGCGATGTGTTTGATCACCTGACGTGCAGCCTCCGCTGTTGGTGCGTCTGCACTTGAAGCCAGGAGATTCAAAACTTCAATCGCTCGCTGATCCGTTTCAAGTCGTTTTTTAGGCTCGACATGACGCGGCGCGATCAGGCCCACCAAGGTCGAGCATTGCTCCTTCTGCAACGTGGCATGCCCTAGTTTTGGCGCAGCGGTGATCGCCAGAATGAAAAGAAAAAAGCTTGGAATGAAGGCCCCCACAGATCGCCAAAACAATATCGGGTGCTTGAGTTCAAGTCAACTCAGAGCATTCACCGATACGTAAAACAGGTGAATCTACCCCGGGCTGCCGTAAAACGTATTTCTCAGTCCCTCTGCTGTGCGCCCATGCTGCTCGCCGGGATTGCTGCGTGCTCGCCGGGCAAAGGGGTTGAGGTCAGCATTTTAAGTGATCGAAGTGTTCAAGCCATTCAAGGGGAATGGACCCATTGCGAAACGAACGCGATAGAAGCCAAGGATATCAGCACCTCCTACACGGTGAACGGGCCCACAACGGGCGAATTGATTGTGGTGCATGCAAGCTCAAACGGTACCTGCACAGGGGCTGCAAGGATGACGATTCTTCGTGGCATGACGATGACTGAAGGTCGGGATACAAACCCGCTTTCTGGGACCGAGGCGCTCGATTTTTATTACATCGATGGTGAAGTTACGGCCAATCATGCCAGTTACCAGGCAAAGGTCGCGCTCCTAACCGGAGTCGCTTCCCCGACTCTTGGGACGTACTACTCGATTGAGGATTACGATGCGTGGACCTCGATTGATTTGCCAGCCGACGGCGATGTTATTTACACCCGGCAACAGGTGGTCACCAGCACAACGCCTGACACACTTTATTTTGGCGAACCAGAAGATGCGTCAGTCGACGACGGATCAGACGACGGAAAGCGGCACAAGGCGCTCAGCGCGGATGTGTTTTACAAGGTGGACTGATAACGAAACACCTGGGTTATGAAGAAAATAATCGTTTTGCGATAGTTTCTTCCCAATCAACTCAATCGTCTAAATCCTCGTATCTCAGAGTCGCTTTTTCGGTTTGATCAAAATCCATAGCAAGGTCCCACTTCGGCTCGGCTGCCGTTCCGTTATTGACATAAACTGCCCTAAGAAAACTCGAGGAGTGCTCTGCCTCTTGAGTGTAGGTGTATCGCCACATAGGATAATCGGTCCCCTCGCGATACTGGGTGACTTCAATGAGGCTAGGAGAAATCACGACAACCTCAGAATGATAACCAACCCTACTGTGGTGAGGTTCCCAGGCGCTCAGCTGCCCATCTCCCGCCACCCAGACCCACTCTTGCATTCGTTTTTTTGGATCAATCAAATACCAATGTTGGGCATCCGACTTTGGAACGCCGTCGTAGATCTCTTCCCCGGTCAAAAAAACTACATCATACCCGCGGCGAACTGGTGATTGATCCTTTAACGCCTGATCAAACAGACTCTTTTTTTCCTCTTGGGTATAGACCTTATTCTTTGCTTCGTCCGATGGAGATTGATCGAATTCCCGAAGATCCATGGCAGAAAGAAGGCTGAAATCCGTAAGCGGGACTGTGACATGACTCAAGACTTCAGGCTTAAGAAATTCCTGCGGAGGAGCCAAGCGGCTCGCTTCGTCTTTCTTCACTGCGATCTCTTTCAGAATTTCATGCTGGCTCGCCTCTACGGCTTTGATCGCCTTAAGGATCGGAAATTTTAAGCCATAGGCCTGATATTGATTTTCTAACGCTTGTTCAAATAAACTTCGGGCGAACTGGGAATCCTTCTGTTGCGCCAGAACAAACAAAAAAAGCGTATAAATATCCGCATTCAACCGTGCTCCGCCTTGGGCACCGAACTGCTCCGTAAGCTCCTCCCCTTCTTTTGCGACCACACGCCCAAGGTCACCGAGATCATGGATGGTCCGACCTGTTCCATTTTCAAAGGTCTGGATGAAGGTCCGCAAGGGAGAGTTTTTGAGCGCCCCGTCTTTTTCCGTGAACCCTGCCGTGCATCCAACCACCACAGAACCGATAAACGCATTTTCCTCCGCTGCGGTCGCATAGAGCCGAGCAGCATTGTAAGACAACACAGGGTTTATCTCTGATTGAACACCTGAGAAAAGAAACTCAAGCGGCTCCTGGGTCACACCCTGCATCTTTAGCGTCAGGCCGCGGGCAATTAGCTTTTCTTCAAGCTTAAGCTTCAGGTCCTTGATACCAACCGGCGCGAGCGACTTCAGTAACGCACGTGCATCCTCGTAGTCCCGCTTCTTGTCCTCGGACACCTCAACCAGGTAATCAAAATAAACATCCGCCATCGCTTTTGCAGGAATTTCATTCTTGGTCTGAGCATGTGCAATCAATGCACGCATGCGGGCCTTCAGGAGGTCAGATACTTGTTTCTTCGGGCTCTTGCTCGACTCATCAAATGCAGACAAAAGATCCACGCCAGTTAAAAGCGCTCCCAGTTGGCGAGAAGGGCCAGACAGATCGTCGGTAACAGGAGGTGAGCTTTGCCCGAAAGCGCCCGTAGAGGATGCAGCCGGGCCCCCTTCGGTGAATCCACCTGGGGTTCCTCCCGAAGGCGCAGTTTGTCCCTCGGGTTTTCCTTTCTCTTCGGTTATCACCTTGTTTCCTCCACTTTTGGAAGTACAAGCAAGGCCGGAGAGCGCCATTGAAATCAGGAGAATAGTGTTTAAAAGCAATGGGTTAAAAAGCCTAGAGCGCATGAAATCTCCTTAGATCTTCAGGAAGCCTGCGAATTCTATATTTGTATACCTTTTTTGTCAAGAACTCTCTCTGTACGCTTCGGAAAAACTGGGAGCGGAGCATCAGTTGTTGACAGTTAAAGTCAGGATTGGTAGACTGCGCGCCATGAAGTCAGCCCAACGTTTATTTTCTACCCCTTACACCACTCAGGTTCTGTCTGCAGTGATCAGCGCTTGCTTGCTGGCCTTTTGTGCGGCTTGTGGAAGCAAAGATCAGAACTCAAATCCTTCGCACCAAACCATTGTGGATGTTCCACAAGCAGCAATTCACGAGCAGGTACGCACAGGATCCGATAACGATGCTGCCTCCTGGGCCATCGGAACCTATGGATTAAAGAGTTATTATTCAGAGGCAAAAGAAACGGGCTCACCAACCGTCACCTTTGTGCATGAGCTCGCCGAGTTTGGGAACATTTCAGACACGAATGACACCGTTAAAATCTCGGTGGAAGGTGAATTTGCGGCAAATACCTCCGGCATTCGCCTTGGCACTGAACTGCCGACCACGCTGATTGTGGAGCAGGGACAGATCATTGCAGCAAACCGAATCGCGCATTTTGTGACGACTAAAAAGGATGGAGTGCGGTCTGTGTCCATCGATGCAGATGCGGAAAATTGGGCAGGACTCACGGAGTTATCTTCAGCCATCGCATTGGGAGTCTCCACGGGTGGCTTGAACGAAAGCGCTACGGGGATCAAATTGAAAGTCACATTTGAGAAGAAGGGAAAGGAACTACATGCATTCGTTCAAGGTCAGCTCAGCGAAAGTGAAGGCAGTGATAAAGAACTGTATGCGCACCTGACGTATGTTCTGCTAGACGCGAAATCACCAGCAACCTTACCTAAAGATGCAAAAGTCACTCAGGTAGGGGCAGGACAAAAGTGATACTTGCATTCTTGATCCCATTTCTGAGTTTCGCCGCTGTGGAGGCCAAACTTTCTATTCAGATTGACTATGATGGAGCCAGCGCAAAGCCAAGCGTCATTCATCCCTTGGATCTGCGTTATTTATTCCTGAACCGTCTGCCTCGGAAGTATATTGATCCGGAACTGAGCCATGAAGACTTTGAGTATTTTCGTACTCTCATCAATAGCGCTCTTTATGGAGTCCCGGCTCAGACCCGCTTTGATCTCAACCTTCAAGTTAAAACCTCTCAAGAGAAAAACATGATCTTTACAGGTCATATCACTGCCCAGCAGCTGGATGACGTTACAGGCGAAATTGTCGCCCTCTCTTCCCAGATTGAAAAAGACGCGGAGGCTGATGCACGAGAGAGGGAATTTTTCGCAGTCTATGGTGAGCAAATTGAAATTGCGGCCAGAAAGTATGGTTTTACTGATCCTCTCGCAGAGGAAAACAGAGCTCGTTTGCACAGAGCCCTTAAAAACGAAAAGGTCCATGCATACCTTTCCAGGAAGACAAACCTCGCATATCAGAATGGGGAGTATCTGAAGTCGCTTGCGATCCGACTCGTCGCCCATCGAATCCTTCAGAACATTGTTGAAAAACGCCTTCTTTTACCAAAAAGATCGCCCCAGATTGAACCGTTTGCACCAGCCCCTGACCTCGCGATATTCCCAGAGGAATTCATCGCCCAAGGGCAGAAGTCCCCGGAGACTTTCGTTTTGGGTGTGATCGAAGAAATTAAGAAAGTTACATCCGGAAACCTTGTTTTAAGACAGTGACCTAGCGATCCCTCTGATCTCAAATGCCTGTGTCCTCCCCGACACATCTTTTGCACACATCCCACATTTGAGAATCTATTGGACGGGTAGGAGACGTGCGAATGCGTGCGTGTCGCGGGAATTATGGGTCTACTTTCCATCCCCACACCCCTTTCGCTAGGGAGGACTTGCAAAAGAGTCCTCCCTATTTTTTTTCACTCCCAGGCGATACCGCTCCCTGCGCTGCAACTCCATGCACCTTAGATTTTACCCATTCTGGATCACCTAAATAATCCCGTGAAATTCCCTTGCCCGAATCATCTAAGACCACCTTCATCGGGACTGCTGTCGGGATATTGAGCTCGAGCACCGAAGCCTCAGACATCTGAAACAGATGCATCACCAATGCGCGCAGGCTATTTCCGTGCGCCGACACCAGCACCCGCTTTCCTCTCCTCACCTCAGGCCAAATGTTTTCTGCATAATACGGCAAGACCCGGTCCACTGTTTTTTTGAGCGACTCACCGAGTGGAAGTTGTGCGTCTGATAAATCCTGATAACGCCGGTCAAAGCGCGCAGACGTCGGATCTTTCGCATCCATCAACGGGGGCAAAACATCATAACTACGCCGCCAGATCTTGACTTGCTCTTCACCGTACTTCGCAGCCGTCTCAGATTTATTTAAGCCCTGAAGTGCTCCATAGTGGCGCTCGTTTAAACACCAGCTCTTTTCGATGGGCAACCAAAGCGAGTCCATCTCATCTAACATCAGGTACGTGGTCTGAAGGGATCGTTTTAAAACGGACGCAAATACACGATCGAACTCCACTCCGGCAGCCTGAAGCAAAGCACCCGCCTGCTTCGCTTCATGCACCCCTGAAGCACTTAAGGGGACATCCGCCCACCCTGTAAAACGGTTCTCCAGGTTCCATTGGCTTTCACCATGCCGAATCAAATAAATCGTGTGGCCCATACGCACTGTTTTACTTGGTAAAAGGCCGATCCACCAGTAGAACGAGGACATGCTTCTTTTCTCTGTTGGACTCCTCTTAGGTCTCATCTTTGGTTCTCTAGGCGCACTCTATTTCTTACGCACCCGTATGACTGACAGTTTCAAATTGGTGGCCCAGGAGGTCTTAGAAAAAAACGCCGCCCAACAATCAGAGGTTCTAATTCAACGCGGTGAAAGTCAGCTCGACTTAAAGAAACAATCGATCGATCTCACTTTCGAAGAGATCAAAAAACAACTTCAAACCGCAACCGCACAGATTCAAACCTTTGAACGAGAGCGCACAGATCAATACGGACGCATCACCGAAAAACTCCAAAACGTCATCGAACAAGAGCTCAAGTTAGGAAAAGAAACCGCGAAACTCCGCACAGCACTCACCACAAGCCAAAGTGTGCGCGGGCGCTGGGGGGAGCTGGTATTGAGAAATATCTTAGAACAAAGCGACTTGGTGAAGGGCGTGGATTTCATAGAGCAAAACACCGCCACAAATTCAGATGGCAATCTACTTAAGCCCGATGTGATTATCCGTCTGCCGCAGGCTGGGCAACACCTTGTGATCGACGCAAAAACTTCCCTCTTTGATGCTTATCTAGATTCAGAAAACAGCCCAGACGAAGCTGCTCGCACGGATGCTCACAAACACTTTGCAAAGATGCTTTGGAGCCGTGTGCTTGATCTTTCTTCCAAGGACTACAGCGCACACGTATCTGATTCTTTGCCCTACGTAGTACTCTTTGTCCCAAGTGAAGCGGCGATTCGCGCTGCTTTTGATGTTGACCCAGATCTATTCCGTAAAGCGATGGAGAAGAAAATCTTCATCACCTCCCCTGCTACGATCATTCCGCTTATTCTCTTGATCGCCCAAGGATGGCGCCAACACCGGATGACCAAACAGGCAAGTGAACTAGGGGCCACAGTGAAACAACTGGGGCAGCGTCTGAAAACTTTTGTAGAACGCTTAGGTAAAGTTCAAAGCGGGATTGAGACTGCATCTAAGGCTTGGAATGAAGCGATCGAAAAATCCTGGAATGGACAGCAAAGCGTGGTGAAGTCGATTGAGAAGGCACAAGAACTAGGCGCAGAGCTCAGCGAGTTACCCGACTTAAATCCCGTCCTCACAGTGACTCATGCATTGCCTGACCTAAAGCCCGAAGCCATGAAGTCACTTCCGCTTCAGGAATAGGGTTCGGTCCATTCTGGATCCATGTGAAAGCGATCCATCTCCCTCTTGCACGTGGGAATACGCCAGAAAAACTCATGACCCCGCTTAAACTGCCGGTTTTTGCCCGGAACTGCCCAGTCACGGTTTCTGCACGATAACGTTTCTTCATCGTCCCATCCACGCCAGCAATCGGCATAGACGCGGCCCATTCGGGAAAGAACGTTCCTTGATCGTAAACGGCTTCCCAAAGCTTCGAAAAGTCTGAGGCACTGAGCGCATTATCCCGGGTAAGCCCACTCCCGGACACTAAGGTCCTTCCTTGCGTCATCTTGATCCCGATCAGTGATAGCGCATCGACCAAAAGAGCGACCCCTGTTTTAATATCCGCCTGCTTCATGCCCTTCTGCCGGCTTGCTAAAGTTTTAACCAATGCATCGGCAATAAAGTTGTTCGAGTACTTGTCCATCAACCCAACAATCTGAGACAGCGGCCGACTCTCATGGATCACAAGCGCACTGGCTAGATCCCGATCCCCACAGGCCGCACGCTTCAGCTTCGCTTCGCCATTCACGCCAATTTCCCGCAGGGAAGCAATCAAAGCATTTCCCACCGAAATCGAGGGATTCATGACACGAAAAGGCTTTCTCCAAACGGTATCTGGAGCGATTTTTCCCTGGACCACCACACTCTTATCCTCTGCGGTGAGGGACAAGTCTGTGCTGCCACTTCCGGTAACATCACACTTAAGCGCGATCCGTGGATGCGGCCAGTCGAGCGAACATTTGATGTCTTTCCCTGCCCCGCGATAGACCTCAACCGTCGCCGCGTTATAATTGAAGTTGAGCCCCCCCACCGGTGCATTGTAGGCCCGCTCTGAATCTTCATTTCCACGCTCTTCTGGAATCCACTCTTCATCAAAAACGGTGTCATCTAAGATGATCTCTTGGGGTAGGTTTACGATGCCTCTGCGTTTTAAAAGTCGTGCCATCAAAAGGACATCTTCCGAGACGAAGGAGGGATCACCGCTTCCCTTTAAGCACCATGAACCTGCATCTGCAAAGAGTGCCGTTTGATAACGGAAATCGACGCCAAGCGCTTTCAGTACGGCATACGCAGTTGTGATTTTCACCACAGATGCGGGATTTAAGGCCAGCCCTGATTTATGTTCAAAGACGATCTTCCGATCTTTCAGATCAAAGGCCTCAACGCTGATTCGATTGCCTTGTTTCTCTAAGCGTGAAATCGCGCTCTTTAACGAAGCATCAGAAGCGTAGGAATGAAGCGAAAGAAAAAGACTAAGGATAAAGAAGGTATTCACCCCTCTGATGTTCCCACTCTGTCTCTTGCTTCTTAAGAACTTTTTCAAGGTCTCCGGACGTAGCCTCTGTATCTTCGATCCAAGTCCGAAGCATAGGTCCGCCCGCGATCACGTCAATCGCCAGCCGGTCATAGACATATTCGTAAGGAAAGTCCCGCCAAAGCTCAATTTCTGGCTGAAGCTTCAGGATCGTTTTTAACCAAAGCGATACAAGCCGGAAAGGCTTTGCCTGTGACGGATTGTAGTGATGCCCCTCCGCGTGCAGTTGCATCCCATGGCAAAGGGTGCCTTGGTGCTTATAGAATGTGGGTTCAAAGGTGCAGGGCCTAAGCCCTATCCCTTCTAACCAGCCTGGGCATTCTTTCTGCATGGACCTGAGGACCTCCTCGGCCTTTAACTTGGGATGTCCTAGGTACTCAAAAGGACGCGTGGTGCCGCGCCCTTCACTGAGATGCGTTCCTTCGAGCAATACCGACCCTGCGTACACTCGCGCGCTAGAAAGGTTCGGGATATTCGGAGAAGGATTGATGAATGCGCGTTCCGCTGGCCAGCCAAAGCCTGGGGCTTCATCGACTTTGTAACCCTCACACTGAATCACTGTAAGATCCACATCCAGCGCAAAGTGTTTCTTCAGCCAAAATGCCAGTTCCCCGAGCGTCATCCCATGGCGCATCAAGATCGGAGCAACGCCGACAAAGGACTCTTGGCCAGGTTCAAGCAGATTTCCCTCTGCAACTCGGCCCGCAGGATTGGGGCGATCTAGGACCATCACCCATTTCCCCTCTTTCGCGCACTCCTCTAAGACATACGCCAGAGTTGTGAGATAGGTATAAATTCTGCAGCCCACATCTTGCAGATCGATGACTACACCATCGCAATGAGAAAGCATCGCTTTTGTAGGGCGTCTAAATTCACCGTAAAGACTAAACACTGGGAACCCGTGAACAGGATCAACGTAGTCTTCGGATTCCTGCATGTTGTATTGCTTTTCCCCGCGCATCCCGTGTTGCGGGCCAAAGGCACAGGTGAGGTTCACCCCCAAAGATTTTAAAACGTCTGCTGAATGGCGCAAATGTCGATCAACGCTTGCTGGATGCGCAACGAGCCCTACCCGATCACCCGAAAACAAACGGCGGCATGCAGGATCACGATCACGCACGACATCAATTCCAAATTTCATCTCTGCACCCACTCTTCTTTCACTTTGATCCAGCCCGCTTTATGATGAAAATCTGGCTTGTCCCCACCGTGTTTCAGAGCGAAGTATGAAGCTACTGCACTGGTTTTTGATAGGACCACAGCGTTCAAAGAAATTTCAGCCTGAGACAAATCGACTCCCGGGAATAAAGCGGAAGGGAGCGTCCAAACAAGGCGAAGCATCCTCGGGTCATCTGGTGCTCGCTTCAGCGAAGGACTGCCCCCTACATGCGTGTAGGGTACCGGCGCCCTGTAGTCTGAAAACTGAAACACACTCCAAGCGCCACTCGGAGACCCATTCCACTCAAAGTAGCGCTTGCCATCTATAGATACAAAGAGCTCCATGCAGGTTCGTTTCCATAGATCTGTGGTTTCACCGGCAAGAGAACGATCCCACAGAAGGTCTTGGACTGCGCCTCTGACTTCGTAAGTCACTTCCCAATCCGAGGTGCCAAATGCTGGCCAAACACTGACCTGAAACGAAGCCGTTTGATCAAATGGAACTAAGTCCATTAGAAGTTAAACGCAACCCCTAGGCCTGAGAATTCGTGGCTGAGTTCAAATCGAAATACCAAAGGAAGTTTCGTTTGAAAGAGTGCGCCGATCCCAAATCGCGGATGAAATGAGAAAGAGTCCCCGGGTGCATTGATGAATCCTGCAACCCCGCCTAAACCATAGACGGTCCATGTGGCATCACGGGTAAAGTCCCAACGCATGTGCGCGCTGTACTGGAACGCAGTTTTATCGTTCCCTTGTACGGTAAAAAACGCGGGCCCGCCCTGAAACTCTGCCCAGACGCGGTCGTCGATATCATCAATCCAGCCCTCAGGCTCGATCAGGGTTGCGACATTTCCTAAAAAACTCCAGGAGGCCTGATCCCCATAGAGGCCAAGGCCGCTCATCGCCCCGATTTCATACGGAGGACTCTGAGTATTGCCCTTCCAAATTTCTGCCTGTGCAGTGCTACAAGCCAATATAAAACCTAGTCCGATCAAAAATGCTTTCATCTTAAGTTCACTCCTTCTCAAGTAGTTCTGGGACCACCGACGCGAGCAACATTGCTGTAACGCCCCATACTTTTTCTTGATGCCAATAGAATACGGGAAGTTTGACCGTGTTGCCAAAGAACTTGCGCTCTTCGTATTGCAATGTTTTCCGCAACTCATGCAGGGCCACAAATTCCGCTCGGGCAACTTCGCGGGGATCTAAACAGAGCGTTGCTTCTTCTTCACTCTGAAAAATAAACGGGTCGATGATGAAATTCCCAGTCACGGTTGGGAATGGAGGGAGGCTTTGAATCTTCTCTAACTGCTCTCCCGGGAAGCCGACCTCTTCCTGAAGCTCTCTGAGCGCAGTCTTTACAGGGTCACCCCGATCTGAGGGCTCCATCATCCCACCTGGAAAGGCCACCTGCCCTGCATGCGTAGCCAAATCATTGCGCCTCAAGGTCAGAAGTACTTTTTGAGAAGCAATCCCCCGACCGACAAATACAATGGCGACCGCTGCACGGATCCGGGTTTTATCGGCGATCGCCCGATCATGCCATTCCAGCATTTCAGGCGGCAGTGCATAAAGACCACGAGTCACTCCTCATCCCCTTCTTTGACTAGGCCATAACGCTGAGCTTTTCGATACAAAGTGGCGCGATCAATGCCCAAGACTTCTGCGGCCTTCGATTTGTTGTACTGATGTTTTTTCAGCACCTTTTGAATGTGTGCTTTTTCGATCTCTTCGAGCGACTCTTTCCCCGTTGCGACACCCATAGCCTCAAAAGATTGGGGAAGCTCAGCGCTGAGCTGAAAGTCCTGGGCACTTAAAAAATGAGATGAAGTCATGGCAACAGCCCGCTCGACCTGATGCTCAAGCTCACGCACGTTGCCTGGCCATGAATGGGTCTTCAGCAATTGAATCGCATCCTTTGCGAGCGTACTGACTTTTTTTCCGCTCCGAGCCGAAGCACGCGCCACAAAGAGTTTTGCAAGTTCAGCGATATCTTCCGGCCGTTCACGAAGGGGCGGGACCTTAATTTCGATCACTTTTAGCCGATAAAACAGATCTTCACGGAATCGTCCATCTTTCACCCATTGACCTAAGTCTCTATGGGTGGCTGCGATGATGCGCACGTCAACTTTCCGGGTTTGCGACGATCCCACGGGCCGGACCTCTCCCTCTTGCAGCACACGCAGCAGCTTCACCTGGAGCGCTAAAGATAGATCGCCCACTTCGTCTAAGAATAGAGTCCCTTGATCCGCTTCGGCGAATAAGCCAATTCGGTCTTGATTTGCGCCCGTAAAAGATCCTTTCACGTGACCGAAGAGTTCACTTTCTAAAAGTGACTCTGTGATGGCGCCGCAATTCACAGGAACGAAGGGCGCTTTTTTTCGCTGCGAATTCGCATGAATCGCACGGGCGACCAGTTCCTTTCCAGTACCGCTTTCGCCAAGGATCAAAACCGTACTCGTAGAAAGAGTTGCGCGCGCGACAGTACGATAGACTTCCACCATCTTAGGAGAGCTTCCTAAAAGCTGTTTTGCATCCCCAGAGAGTACATCTGTCTCTAGAACATTTTTTTCTGGGGCAGACTGCGAAAGAACTTGTTTCGAAGCGCGACTCAGAACGTGAGTCAGCTCATTTAAGTTAAAGGGCTTTGAAATATAATCGAAAGCCCCAGACTGAATTGCATCAATCGCGCCACCGACACTCCCAAATCCCGTCATTAAAACAACCACTGCATTCGGGCGCGACTTTTTAATCGCTTCCAGCAAATGCAGTCCATCGTCACGATCCTGCATACGGATATCACTCAAAATGAGGTCTAAAGATTCACTGGCGACTAACCCCAGCGCCTCTTGTACACTGCGTGCACTGAAGACCTCATACTTCTGTTTTTCTAATACTTCACGTAAGAGATCGAGCGTGACCTGATCATCATCGACCATGAGCAATTTCATGAGACACTCCCTTGGACTTCTGCGATTTTCAATTCGAGTGTCATCTGGGTACCAACGCTCACTTGAGATTCTGCACGGATCTGCCCACCCATGCCACGCATCAAGTCCTGACAAATGGCCAGTCCCAAACCATGGCCTTCACCCCGCCGTTTTGTAGTAAAGAAAGGCCTAAAAATCTGTGATTTCGCTTCATCGGAAATGCCGCTGCCATTGTCGCGCACATGAATCAGGACCGAGCGAAGCTTGGGCTCAAGCTCTGTTCCAAGGGCTATTGTGCCTTCATATTTTGGATCCATTTCTTGCCGCTCCTTAATCGCATCAATCGCGTTGTTTAAGAGATTGAGCAAAACCTGCTCAAGCTCAATCGGAGTGCCATTCACCCAAGGGAGGTTTGGAGTCCAGTTGCGCTCGAGGGTGATCCTATACTGGGCAAACGTGGGCTCAAGTAACTGACTCATGCGGGTCAGCACATCAGGAAGCGACAAGCGCTCTCCAAGAATCTTTTCTGGCGATCGCGTAGTTTCTAAGAAGCCTTTTACGATGCCTTCAATTCGATTCAATTGCTCTTTCATGATTCTTAAACGATCTAATGCCCGGCCATCTGGAGCAGTGGCAAAAGGCTCTTTCAAATCTTGCTCTAAAAGCTGCGCGTGTCCGCTAATAGAATTGAGCGGGGTCCCAATTTCATGCGCGAAACTTGCCGTGAGCTGCCCCATCACGGATAGCTTCTCTTTTTGATGTAACTCCCTTTGAGCAAGCTCTAAGCGACTTACGAGCACTTCGTTTGAGGCTTGTGCCTCTCTGAGTTTTTTTTCGCTTTGAATCGCGCGACGCAGAAAGAAAGAGAGGAACACGATTAGGAGGACGCAGGTGACAAAGGCTGCAAACAAGTTAAAGCGGCTAATCGTTGTTTGAAGGGACTTCACTAAACGTAAACTAAAGACGCCTACGATATTTAAAGTGCGTCCAGTCGTTTTAATCGGGTAAGTCACCACGATTACAGGCAGATCAGAATCAGTGGTTCGAATGATTTTTGCTTTATCAGTAAATTGTGGAGGCTCAGGACTAACACCCGGATCCTCTTCCACGGTGCTTGCGATGTTTGTTAACACATCACTTTTTTGATCTTTCAGCCACACATCTACCCGCAATGCGCTGGGCTGGCTATAAAGAGCCCGCTGGATACGGTCTTCAATTGCACGCGTCGGGTCGGGACTGAGGAGAAGTTTTTTTGAGTCGATCGTGTTTGCAAGGCTTTGAATAAAGACCATGCCTGAGCTTTGGATTTCATCCTCAAGCAAAGGGGATAAGACCTGGTTTTGCACCGGGGTCAAAAGTAAGAATATAGGGACCACCACCGCAAGCAAGATGGCGATGACCCGTGCCTGAAGGTCTAAACTCCGCATAGCCTTCCTAAGTAGGTAGCATAAAAAAAGGGCCGAAAGTCTGTAGACTCTCGGCCCCCTCTTAAGCTGTTTTAAAGATCAGGCTTAGTGAGCTGCTTTTTCGCCGTGCGCTGCATCACCGTGCGCTGCGTCTGCTGCTGGCGCTGCTTCTTCTGCTTTTTTTGTTGGCTTTACTTTCTTCTTTTTGCCTTTTGGCTCTTCTTTTTTTACTTCTGCATGGGCGTCGCCATGGGCGGCCATCGCTGCATCACCGTGGGGGGCTTCTGCGCTATGGGAATTTGCGAAAGCTGGGGATACGAATCCAAATGCTGCCAAGATTGCTAGTAGTTTCATGAGATCTCCTAAGGTTGAAATGCAGACCAAAATGCTTTGGGACCATCCCGCTGTCATCTAGGATCTGCGCACAACTTTACAAGCAATTCCCTTGCCAACTGTCGGCACGGACTGCAAAAGCCCCTAGGCCTGACTCCATGGGCCATTCACGACTTCCGTTGCTGTGTTTTGCAACACAGGTGTTGCAATAATAAAGACCACACCATGGAAACAAAACCGACCTGGACGCTTCGCTTTGAATGGGAACAGAGAGTCCGAAACTTCATGCTGCAGTGCGGCTATCTTGAAGTCCGCACTCCGCTATTAGTCAGATCGGCCGGCATGGAGCCGCACATTTTCCCGATTCAGGTCAGTGCCGATTCCGGCCCTGCCGCGGCCCCTGTTTTTCTCCCGACATCGCCAGAGTTTGGAATGAAAAAATTGTTAGCAAGCGGGGCCTCACAGATCTTCCAATTCGCTCCGTCGTTTCGCATTGAACCTAAAAGCCCTGAACACCGCGTCGAGTTCACGATGCTGGAATGGTACTCAATCACGCTAGATATGAAGGGCCTACAGTCTGAGGTTTCAAATCTCCTGCGCGCCGCAGGGCCACTGTCGCATCAGGGAAAGCCAATACGGGTAGACTCAAAGTGCCGAAGCTTTCGAGTGAACGACCTATTTTTGGAATTCGTAGAAATTGATCTCAGGAAACACGAAACAAAGGAGGAGCTGGCCCGGGCTGCAGCTCTGCGCTCCATTAGGACTGAGAGCACCGACACCTGGAACGACATCTACTTTCGGATTTGGTTCAACGGGATTGAGCCCCGCCTACCCAAAGATGAGGTCTACTTCATAGAGAACTACCCGATTTCCCAATCCAGCCTCTGCGAAACAGTCGCTGATGATTCAGGGTATCTGTGGGCTGATCGTTTTGAGTGTTACGCAGGACCCATTGAGCTTGCGAATGCATTTTCAGAGCTTCGGGACGCGGGACTTCAGCGAAAGAACTTTCTACGGGATCAAGAAGAGCGGCGTCAGGCCTACGGTTCCGAGCGCCCAGAGTCGCCCATCGACGAAGATTTGTTAACTTCTATTGCTAAGATGAGGCCCACGGTAGGGATAGCTATAGGTTTAGATCGTTTGGCGATGCTTGCGCTGGGTGCACGCGATATTTCAGAGGTGATCGGGGTCGAGCCGTTTTGGGAATGAGCTGGGCTTTGCGTGTAATGAAAATCTGACGCAAATTTTCATGTTCTAAGTGAAAATTTGCGTTATATCCTACAACTTCTATCATTCACATAAACTTATCTATTGCCACACACCTCATCTAACAGTTAAGTTCCCGGTCAATATGTCCTTTAAGAGTGCTGCTAGTTTGTTAGGCCTGTTCTTTGCCATCACACCTCTGTCGCATGCGGAACCGGTGGAAGACGAGCTGGTTAAGGAGCTATCCAAACAAGCGATCCAAGAGGCTTGCGTGAAGGCTGCGGAAGGCAACCTATCCCTGCAAGAAGCGATCTTAAAAACTGAGAAAGAAAACGTGAGGTGGCTTGCTGCGGTGGAAAGCATGTCGGCACAGCTCAGAACAGAGCTCGCACTGCGACTCGCTAATCGTTCCGGATTCAATCATTTTAAAACGTATCTCGATTTGAAAACAAAGTCGCCTGATCACAATTCTGAGCAAATCGAGAATGTCTATCACTCGGTCCGCAGTTATTTTAGTACGCCCCGGTCCGATCACCTGAGATATGAAAAACAGCAATGGCGGAAGGAACTCGAGCGGCGTTTTGAACTTGCATACGGTCAAGCAAGCACTCTCAGCTTAGCCCGAAGACAATTTCAATATGTGGACGCAATATTTCGTATTACGGCGGCCGCATTCGTAACACTTCCAAAAGCGACTAGAGAAACCTGGGATAATACCGCAAAAATGGAGTTAGAACCTTTCAGAAATACGAATGTGATCACACGGGGTGGCTTATACGGTGGTGCCATCGGGCTTTCCGTTGGTTTCGCGCTCGATGTTGCGCTGCTCAACTATGTTGGGCTTGGGCCATTCTCATCGGCTGGCACAATTGTGGGAGTTATTGCAGGCAGACTCCTTGGTAAGGTGCGCAGTTACAGGATTTTGTTGCATGAGTTAACTACGCCCATCATTTCTAGTTCGCCAATCTCAACTTTGGGCCCAACCCTTGTTCAACCGTCTAAGGGTTTATCTTTAAGCGAGGTCTATGGCGATCGATCCTTCCCAGAACAAGTAGCGTCTTCTTATATCTCACTCCTGGACGGAGTCCAGCTCGGGGCATGGGAGCTTTCCGTGCTTCAAGATGAGGCGACACAGGCTTTTCAGGAATCCAAAAAGTCAGTCTGGAACTTGGCCTTGAGAGTGGAGCTTTTGTATTTCGAGCTGGGCCAGATAGTCAGGATTATAAAAGAGTATGAAGACAGATTCCCACAATCACCAGAACTTCAAACCATTGCTAAAGCACTAGAGTTAAGGGGGAATCAGGCAAAAAGACTCAGCTCAATGCTGATATTCAAGGAGGAAGAATTCCTGGCTTCAGAGGAAGGCAATGGCTCCATCGACGGGTTAGTGGCCAGCGCTCAGCCTGATCAATCAGTCCACCACCGGAAGACGAAACTACAATGGGCGCTTGAGAATGCAGCACAGCAAGAAATGGACCTTCGCAAGGCGCAGCTCGGATTGAAGTAGTCTTTTATGTTTCTTAAAACAGTCTATGTTTCTCTAGGCCTGCTCTTTGCTCTCACCCCGCTGGCGCATGCGGGCAAAGCGGACGATCTGGCTCTGCAGCAACTGGCAGATGAATCCATTACCGAGGCTTGCAACTTCACGGCAGAAGGGGCGATGTCACTCAAGGTGGCTCTCATTCAGAAGGCAAAAGAAAACGTGAAGTGGCTTGCAGTCGCAAAGAGCATGTCAACTCAGTTAAGAACTCACCTAGCATCTAATCTTGTTGGCTTGGATGGGTCACGTGTTTTTTACTCATATCTCAATGCTCGGAAGAACAATGCGCCCGATAATTTCGCAGAGGATATTGAGGTACTTACGGCCGATGTCGAAGAGAAATTGATGACACTCGGAAAGAACCCTACCCGGCAACTCGAATATGAATTGACTGAATGGAAAACTGCGCTGAAGGATCACTTTGGCTTATCCACCAATTCAAAAAGCATCCTGAGTGTTAATCGCAGAAAGCTCCAATATGCGGAGGCAGTAGTGAAAATCGCAGCGACTGCATTTGTTACACTTCCGACCGACATAAGAATGCTCATTCCGAGTGATCCACCGAAAGATGTTACAGGAAGTGTTACATTTAGCTTCATCGTTGGTTTTTGTGGGTTCTTCATTCATGCAGTTTTGGGCAATACAGCCGAAGGATATGTCACTGTGCCAGCGGCCATAGTCGCGGGAGCCGTAGGTGGTATTCTCGGTGCCGCTGCAGCAGTCGGTATCCACCTCAAAATTCAAACTCGAAACAAGAGAGAGGGCAGAAATGTCGCCCCTGAACTCATCGGGACTTCACAGGTCAGCACATTTACTCCTCTCTCGACCTCTCGTGTTGCACCAGCCCAGGGGCTACGCCTGATCGACGTCTTCTGGAATAGCAACTTTCCAAAAGAACTAGCCTCCGGCGCCGCCTCAATCGTCGATGCCGTACAACTGGGCGCATGGGAGCTTGCGGTCCTAGTTGCTGGGTCGGAAGCAAAGGACATTAGTCCTGAAGCGAAATGGGACTTAGCACTGAGAGCTGAACTTTTAGCGCGTGACCTGGGGGAGTTAGTTGCAAACTTCAATACCACTGAGGCATCGGGTATACCCATATTCGCTGCTGCAAAGAAGGCATTGGAAAACCGGCTCAAAGAAGCAATAACTCTGAGTCGTCATTTGATAGAAGATCAGGCCAAACTTAGAGTCCTGGATGAAGCTGCGGATGCAGAAATGCGACTCCGCAAGCAAGCAAGCAAAGGATAGTATTCCCTAATTCCCTACGCGTCAGGAAAGTCCAGCAATGGAAATAAACAGAATCAATAACTGTTGAGTTCTTTGATTGTGCTGACTGAGAGTTAATGTTACTTTACTGGCCATCATGCACATGAGAATAGCCTGTATCTTCTTAAGTCTTTTCTTTGCTCTAACGCCACCGGCTCATGCGACCAAAGCGTACGATGAACTGCTGAAGAACCTTGCAGAAAAAGCCAACGCCGATGCTTGTGGGATAGTTGCTGAGGGTAAGCTTTCCCTTCAGGAAGCGATCTTCGAAAGTGCACAAGAAAACGTGAGGTGGATTGCCGTTGTGAACGCGATGAGCTCAGAACTGCGAACACATCTTGTAGAAAAGATATCAGGAGCAGAAGGCATTAGTTTGGTTGAGGACTTTTTGAAGTTAAGCCAGCTAACAGAAGACTACCCAATAAGAATCAAGCAGCTCTTTGATCGAACTCAAGATCTCTTCGATTGGGAAACCACGAAGAATGAAGCACTGGGTACTGAAAAAGAACTTTGGGACAGCGAGATTAAGCATCGGCTAGGTTTTTCGGATAAGACAATCAGCGCGGAGGACTTAACAAAAGCGCATCTTGAGTATGTCGATTCAATATTAAAAATCATAACAATTTGTTGGGCGACTCAACCAAAAGCTGCAATGAACAAATGGATGAGTCAGGTGCGCGTTTTGCGCCCCGCTCCTCAGGGATCACTTGGATTTAGTATCCTCTTTGGGGGTTCGATCGGTGGACTCATTGGGCTTGTACTGGGTGGTTCAATTGACCCCGCACACGCACTGATCTTTTCGGGGGGCGGGTCGGCAGTTGGTACTGCTCTCATTTATCTGGGGCTTAAGCCCAAAGCTGATCCATGGCAGAAAGAACTGAATGTCAAACTCCGTTTGTTGTCGGACCTAAGCCCTGAGAACGGCATAACGTTTGCTGACAACAAAATAACCAGAAAGCTACAAGACGCACTGACCGAAGAGTCCTTTGCAGAACAAGTCGCATCCGGCTCTGTCTCTCTCGTCGATGCCGTGCAGGTGGGTGCATGGGAGCTAGCCGTGCTTGAGGCAGAAGCAAGCGTGGCCGATCTAAGCCCTGAAGCAAGATCAGACTTAGCACTGAGAATTGAACTCTATGCGCGTCAACTGATCAAGCTTCGGGACAACTACTATGACGCTGCTCAGGCGGGAGGGGTGAGAATCCCTGATCCCGCAGATGACGTACTCCGTATGCGTCTAAAAAAGGTGGATAAATTGATAGACTCGCTAATCACACAAGATCAGCGGCTTCAAATGATTCGTTCCGTCGACGACCAAGTGGGCCGTGTAGAAAGCAGAATATGGCCTCTACCAACCCGAGGGAAGCGACTCCCCTAACCTTCGTGAGTGCTCAAGCGGAGCATCGAAGTGTGCTCTCGATTGTCCATGCAACATGAAGAAGGCTTTGATTCAAGGGACGACACCAGACTAAAGTCTTATCATTCACTCTAACTTATCTCTTTCATGCACCTCGTTTTAACGTTAGTGTTCTGGCCATCATGGTTTTAAAAGCTGCTGCGCTTTCCTTCGGTCTTTTCTTTGCTCTCACGCCACCGGCGCATGCGACCAAAGCAGACGATGAGGTTCTGAAAAAGCTAGCAAACCAATCGATAGAGAAGGGTTGCTATGAAGTTGCCAAAGGGGCCGCCTCGCTGCAAAAAGCGATTCTAGAAACAGCCCAAGAAAACGTGAAGTGGCTTGCAGTGGTGATGAGCATGTCGCTCGAGTTAAGGGTGCATTTAGCCGAGAATCTTGCTACCGAGTCCGGATTTTCAATATTCAAAGACTATCTCAAGAACAAACTCGGATACCCGGACGAAACCCCGAGCGAAGCCGAGGCGCTCAGTAAGAATGTTGACCTCAATCTTATGACCTCGGGCAAAAGTTCTGATGACCGCCTGAATTATGAACTCAGGGAATGGAAAGCAGAGCTCAGGCACCACTTCGGCCTCGCCTCAGACCAACCGAACGACCTCAGTTTAGCCCAAAGACAATTCCAATATGCAGAGGCAGTTGTAAGAATCACTTCGACTGCATTCGCAACTCTGCCAAAAGCCGATAGAAAACGCGTAGAGTTTATGCTCCGCATGATCAGCCCGACAGCCGATAATGGAGCGATTTATGGCGCGATACTCGGTCTTGCGGCCGATGTGGTGCTTTACAAACTGTTCCCGGGCAGCCTCGATCCGACGAGTGCGATACCTTTTGTCTTCGGTGGTGGTGTTTTGGGATATTGGATTGCGAGCAACAAATGGTTGCGCAAAGCAACTTCTCAACTTCTCTCCGCCGCGCAGGTCACAACCAGCGCCCCGCTATTGCAGGAAGCTAGGTCCGTTACACTCGACATTACTATCAGCGAGGACCTCGGAGGATTCAGAAAAGTATATCAAGCTCGGAACGGATACCCTCCGCCCCAAGGACTGCTCTTAAAAGACGTTTACCTCGACGAAGCTTTTCCCGATAAACTGGCGTTGTCCTCGGTCTCCTTCTCCTCTACTTTGACGCTGCTTCCATATTCGCAAAAGGTCTCGCTCATCGGTGCCGTTCAGCTAGGAGCATGGGAGTTAGCCGTGCTTGAGGCAGAAGCCGTAACCGAACTAACCTCTGCGGCCAAATTGGACTTGGCATTAGAACTTGAACTTTATAGGCGTAAGATCATCAGAGTCCAAGAAAACTACAAAGCCGCTGCACGGAGAAAATTGCATATCCCGGATCCTGCTGAAGATGTGCTCCGTGTGCGGCTCGATAAAGCAGACCGAATGATTGATGAGTTAATCAAACCGGAACAGCGACTTGAGAACATCAAACGCGCTGATGCGCTGATGCGCGCGTGGGACATATAAAAAAAGGGAGGGGCTGGAAACCAACAGCGAGAGAGGAGTGAATCGAGTGATCGCCATGAGAGTGCACAGGCATCAAATTTTGCCCTCGGCTGTCCGGGTAAGAAGAAATAGACTTTGGTTCAAGAGGCGAACTACCCTTCAATCCTTATCATTCATATGACCTTATCTGTTGTCACACTACTCATTTTAACGCTAGCGTTTTGACCAACATGTTTCTAAAAGCTACTGCGCTTTCCTTAGGTCTCTTCTTCGCCCTTCAGCCGTTGGCGCATGCGACAAACGATGAGCTGCTGAAGAAGGTAGCAAATCATGCAATAGAGAAGGCTTGCTTTGAAATTTCTAAAGGATCCGCATCCCTGCAGAAAGCGATTTTAGAAACAGCCGAAGAAAACGTGAAGTGGCTTTCTGTGGTCAGTGCGATGAGTCCCGAGTTGCGAGTGCAGTTGGCGTCGAATCTTAGTACAAGTGATGGATTTGAGACTTTCAAAGACTATCTCATCGCCCACACTGAATCCCTAGATCACCCTCCAACTGAACTAGATGCCCTTTTAGAAAATGTTGAACTCCATTTAATCACTTTGAGGAGAAATTCAAATAAGCGCCTATCTTACGAACTGACTGAGTGGAAAAATGAACTCAAAAGATATTTTGACATCAGCAGTGTTCAGGAAAACGCAGAGAGTCTAGATCGGAAAAGGTTCCAGTATGTACAAGCAGCGGTAAGAATCGCCGCAACTGCTTTTGTGACGCTTCCAAAGGCAAACCGAAAGAGCCTGGAGAAGAAGATCTTTGAGCTCAATCCAACTCGAGAGAATAGCGCCGCCGTTGGCACAGTCATTGGTGTGGTCGCCGGTGGATTAGCAAGCGCCCTAGTCCCACGAGTCAGCATCTTTACATGGATGTTATTAGGTGGGTATCTGGGTACAAAGATTGGCAAAGGGATTGGGGATAAAATGTGGTTAAGCGCATTCACTGCACCACTCCTCACTACGGCACAGCTCCAAAGCTATGGTGGTCTATTGCTTCAACCCAACCAGACTCTAAATCTAACAAGCGTTCTTTCTGAATCGTCCTTTCCTGATCGTTTAGCCTCCGGATCTGTCTCTCTCATCGATGCCGCACAGATTGGCGCATGGGAACTTGCAGTACTTGAGTCAGAAACCAGAGCAGCAAAAGAAACCAGCGGCGCACTCGCCCTGAAAATTCGTATTTACACTCTTGAGCTGATGGATCTCGCGTACAAAGTACACGATGCGGTCCGCCAGGATCACGATTTCGGACAGCTTGATGTTGTAGGGACTTTACTGGATGCGATTGCGACGCGAGACAAAAGGGCTCAGACACTCCTAGTAGATGTCATAAATAGGATGAACCCTGAGGTGAACCAGGAAGAGTTTTTGCTTGAGTTAGAACAAGCCGCCACCCAGGAAATGAAACGCCGCGAGGGAATCGCGGGTATAAAACCTTAGCCCCAGCAGCGCTGGCGTCCACAGCCCGCAGAAGTGTGACCGTCCCAGGGAAACAGGAAGCAATGGACCTTAGGAAATAGAGACGAACTCCGTCTCAAGTCTAATCATTCACCTCAAACCTAACTCTTGCTTACGCATGGCTTTATCGTTAAGGTTCCGCACATATGCTTTATAAAACTACTGCCATTTTTCTAGGCATTTTCCTCGCCATCCAGCCGCTGTCGCATGCGACCCAACCAGAGGATG
Source organism: Pseudomonadota bacterium (assembly GCA_027486675.1). Taxonomy (GTDB): domain Bacteria; phylum Bdellovibrionota; class UBA1018; order UBA1018; family CAIMNF01; genus JAIXOQ01. The sequence continues at coordinate 111,642 of JAIXOQ010000008.1, read as the reverse complement.
AGCTGCTGAAAAAGCTAGCAAACCAAGCTGTGACAGAGGCTTGCGTGAAGGCAGCTGAAGGGTCCGCGTCGCTACAGAAAGCGATTTTAGAAACAGCTCAAGAAAACGTGAAGTGGTTGGCAGTGGTAGAAAGCATGTCGCTTCCACTGCGCGCTCACCTAGCGGGTAGTATCGTCACTGATAATGGGATGGATGCATTTAAAGAATATCTCATCAGAAGCACCGATTCGCCTGACCACCACTCAAAGAATGATATGGGGACTCTTTTGAGTTCAGTGGATCTTCAGCTGTTTACAAGGAAAACATCTGATGACCGCGTCAACTACGAAAGAAATCAATGGCAGAAGGAGCTCAAAAAACACTTTGGTCTGGTTGAGGATCAACCCGGCACACTCAGTTTAGCTCGAAGGCAATTCCAGTACGCGGAGGCTGCGGTGAAAATTGCGGCGACAGCATTTGTGACGCTTCCAAAAGCAGAGCGACTTTGGCTGGAGAAGAAAATCCGTGCGAGGAACCCCTCCAAGTGGTCAGGGCCTCTTTTTTTTGGTCTACTTGGCGGATTTACGGGTGCGATGGCTCACGTATTCGCCGACATGCACCTACTTCTGATTATCCCTAGTGCTATTTTGAGTGGCATCGCCGGCGGCCATGTTCTGGGCAACGCGTGGGTTCGTAGTGTCATTGATCCACTTCTTTCTACTTCGCATGTAACAACGGTCAGCCCCCTCGTGGCCCAACCACCCGAGGGCTTACTCTTAAAAGACGTTTACTTCGATGGGACCCTTCCGAACCAAGTTGCATCAGGATCTGTCTCGCTTGTCGATGCCGTCCAACTGGGTGCATGGGAACTAGTGGTGCTTCAAGCAGAAGTTAAAGAGGCACTGAATGCACTGAAGGCAAAGGGCGATAGTTCGGCAGCATCCATTTGGAACTTAGCCTTAAGGGTGGAGCTTTTGAGGCGTGAGATTGAGATGATCAGAAAGCCACTCAGCGAAATAGCCGACCAGGAACCCGAATCATCACAAGCCAATATTATTGCCGAAGCCCTAGCGTTACGGCACGACCATGCACAACAACTCATCTCTAGGCTCCTAGAGGCTGAAGCATACCGTCAGTCTCAGTCTGGGAGTCGTGCAACGGCCGAGGCAAAAGCTGCAGGTGATGACACGGGCACGCGGGCGAAAAAGTCAATTCAGCAGTCTGTCGATCATCTGTATTCGAAGCTCAAGGGAGTCGGCGAACAGGAGATGAAACTTCGGGCAAAAGCTGCCCAGTAGAATCTCCTAACTTCCGCGAGGGCGCGATCGCCTTGCTGTATAAGAAACAAAGCCCAGTGCTTCGAGCGTGTTCTTGATCACGTAGTCATTCGTGCGCTTAAAGTCCCGTCCCCATTCGATGATGCGGGTGAAGGGGCGCGCGTCCCAGAATGCGGACGAGGCACCTTGGCCCTGACTGACGGCATCCCTTCCTAAAGTAGCTTTTCCATCCAAAGCAAGCGCCTTCCCGCGCTCCCGCCCCAGAGTCATCCGGGCAATCACGCCTGTCGTCCCGCGTAGAAATCTTTGGAATGCCGACCGAGATGGCGCCTGAATGATTAAATGCAGATGATTCCCGCCATTGGCATAACGATGGATTTTAATGCCATGCAGACGTGCGACGCGATTGACTAAAATCAAAATCCCAGCCGCGCGAGCGGGAGCAAGAAATGACCGCGCATCCGTAGCCTTCTTAGACTTCAGCACCAAATGCATAGGCCGCTTCACTGCAATGGGGCGAGCATCGCGAGGATTGCCCTTAAGAAGAGAACCACCGAAATGACTACGAGAGAATTCTTTCTCAAACCCAGGGAGTGCTGTTTGCTTTTGTGACATGACCTGCCCCATCAGAATTGCGCGAGGCTTCAGCGATGTCAAATGATTCTGTGAAAACAAAGACAAACAATCCTTGAAATGACTCGGGTCCAATTGTGGGATACCAGGAAAGGTTCCTCACCCATAGACAAGCTGAAGCCATCTCCGATAAAGTCCCAAAGAGACCAAGATGAGATGCCCAAAATGCAATACTGCGCTTTACGACTACCCGCTCGACGCCAGGAATACGATCGACCTGTGCTCTCAGTGCCGCGGCATGTGGCTGAAAGCAGGAGTTCTTGCGAAGAGCTGTAACGCAGATCAAGACCTACCTGACCCAAGCTTTGCTTATTCCCAATCTAAGGAAACACGACTTCCGTGTCCCACATGCAGCAATCCGGAAACTAAGCTCGTAGCCTTTCCGATCTCTAATCAGCAAAGAACCGATATCGACTACTGCACGACCTGCAAGGGCATCTGGCTCGATCAAAAGGAATTGCCTCTCATCCAGGCAGAGTTAAAAAAAGCACAGCAAAATAAACTCAAAGAAGCTCCATTCAGGCGAGACCCGAACTCACTGGAGCTTCTCAACTATCAAAAACTCTTCATCCGACAAACCGGAGAACCATTCGAGCTTCTAGGGTTTGAAACTCGCAATCGGTACGCCATTTATGATGAACAGAAAAATACAATCGGCTTCCTGACAGAACAGGGCAAAGATTTTGGAAGTTTTTTGATGAGACAGTGGTTTGGGCATTGGCGGCCATTTGATGTCCATATCTTAAGTGTGAGTCGTAAACTCCTGCTGACCCTACACCAACCGTTTCGATTCTGGTTTAAGCGGATCGAACTTCGTGACCCATCCGGCGGTTACATAGGCGCGATTCAGCAAAGGTTCGCGATCTTGCATAAATACTTCGTGATTGAGAACGTCCAAGGAGAAGTGATGTGTGAGGTGAAGTCCCCATTCTTTAGAATTTGGACTTTTGCATTTACCCGTCACGGAATAGAGATAGCGAAGCTCACGAAACGGTTCAGTGGTTTACTCACCGAGCTCTTCACCGACCGCGATAACTTTGTCATTGAGTTTAAAAGTCGAAAGCTGACAGAGGACGAGCGGAGGCTGATTCTTGCGGCCGCAGTCTTCATTGACGTGAGCTATTTTGAGCAAAACCCAGACTAGGCAAGAAGAGACCCTGCCCGCACGCCCCATTCCCGCCCGCCTATTTTTGCCTATGTTATCCTTAAGCCCGTGAGCCAATTTGGGTTAAATCTCTCACTTCTCATGATCCTAGCCGGCAGTGGTCCACTGACCGAAGCTTGGGGGCAAAATGGCTTCACCGACATTTCCCCCTCACCCACCGAGGGCTGCGTAGACTGCCTGCAGACTCGCGCTGATGAAATCTTAGACTGCGCTTACGAAACAGATCCGCTGTGTCAGACGAAATCGCCGAAGTTCTGCTCGCTTGAGCAACTGTGCAAAACCAGAAAGAGCCCATCGCTTGCGATCCATCATGACTTCGGGAATGGGGATATTTTAGTCAACAGCACGATTCACGTGGCGACGCTTGAAATTCGCAAATGCCTACTCCTGCGACAGCCGCCGAAGAGTCCACCTCAGGAGACCATGCTCCCAACTACACTTGCCCAAGATCTCTTGGCGGTCGCAGGCTGTGTAGAGAAGTTTGGGGATAAGGCTAAGCAAGAAATCGGTAACTTCGCACTCTGCCGCGACGGAGTGCCGCTGAAGGATCCAGCAGGCACTAATCCTACAAAATCCTCTGATGCATCACTCGATCCTCAGATGTCTAAAGCCTACGAATGCTTAGAGACCCACATCAAACTCTGTAAGTCCGAGTACTTGAAATATCTGAAATCCCTGGAGCTTAGTCATGCAGTTCCAAACAACTACTCCCCAGCACCAAACCAGGATGAAGAATCGGCACGCATGCTTGGCCTTTCCCTGACCGGGAGTCTCGGCGACTACACACCACTTGTTCGGGATGAGGTCACAGAGATCCTGCGAAGGACTGCTATTGCAAAATCCGCATTTGAGAATGCCAAAAATGACTCAATTTCCTATCTTGAGTCATTAAAACTTCGCCATCCGAAAGAATCTACGAAGTATGCGCTGATGATCGAACGGATTCAATTGCTCTCTCTGAGATTCATACCTACCACCGAGATCAATGCCCATTACGACCGCGATAACCACCAACTCACTATCGATTCACCCGCCCTACTTTTTCCGAGTGACGCAATCTATGGAATATTTCTGCACGAGATCGGTCATGCGACCAGCGCGTGTTTCACCCGGAAGCCTCTATATCAAAACACCGTGCACTTCTCTTCAAGCCGTCCAAGGAAATCAGACCTTTTCGATACCCTTCAGGCAGAATCAGAAGCCGATCGATATACGTTCCACCTAAACAACTCTGATACCGCCCCACCCCAGGTAGTCAGCCGGGCGTTGTCGTTTAAAGACCACCCTTTTAGGGCTCTTAAGGGCTGCCTATCCAAACGTAGAGCCGCAAAAATTCATGTGAAAGATGCTGAACGACGGGTGCGTCAGCTGGTGGAGCATTCAGAGGAGAAGAATCCTGAGGGTACAATTACAGAAATTAGGGACTCTAAAAAAATCTTCAAGGAACTCACCGAAGAAATGGCCGCTTGTAAAGATGTTATAGACGCTCAATACAGTGAAGCCGAAGAGTCGGGGGCTGATTGGTTTGAAGCCACAGTGTTGGAGCACAATCTGAAAGTTAAAGAAAAAAAGAAACTCATTACAGGGGCCCTAGGTCTTTACTACGCATACTGTCCAACTGCGCCAAAAGAGGAACAAACGCTAAAGACTTTGCTCCAAGATCTCTATCAACAAACTGGTTGTATGCCCAAGTCTCCCTGGATTTCAAAAATGATAGGTAATGATACTCGAAGCCTTTCGGAACAAGTCAGTGGACTCATTGCAGGTGGCACCTCCGAAACTCACGCCAAAGGCTCTACCCGCTACGACCGCATTCTGCTGGCATCCCCACGCATCCGAAAAGCACTCGGATGCCCAGTTCGTCCGTTACAAAAACACTGCGAACTGAAGTAGCGCCAGAGCACAACCGACGCTGTAGGTGGGTGCATCCTTCGTCAATGGATTGAGAACTATTTGCAACTGCTAATGCAATTCCTAAGCGAACATGCTTTCGGAAGGGCTGGGCAACCGAGCATCCCTCGAAGATAAGGGTCTTGCATGACCCGTTGAACACGCACCAGACCGTCGGCGTGCGTATCGGGTATTCCGTGAATCTCCTCTATTTCTTTCGCTGGATCTTTTTTGGCCATTTTCTCAGGGCAGAGCTCCGAAAGTTCGAGTGCGACTATATCCGCGAGCTGCTCTGAGATTTTTTCTTGCTCTACAAGGGAAGCGGTCATTTTGCCCCGTAGGTTATTCAGATGCTGAAGCATAGTTTCAAGGCCTAAAAGATCCGCAGAGTCTTCCGTACGATTTCCATGTGCCGCGTTTTGACATTGAAGGACCGCATCAAAGAGACTTGGGTGATAAACCGTACTATTATCGTGACCAAGCTCGTGACCCAAAATGTGCCCTAGCTTATTCAGCTGATCGGTACGATCGTTCGGATTAGCTTTCAGCGCAAAACCAGGGCAAACAATGATTCGCCTATAATCCTCTTTAGGATATGAAGGCAAGTAAGCCTGACTGCTATCTGGAATGTGACCCATTTTATCAAAGCGGGTGTAACCCACGTAACTCGCATTCCCTTTCGTGCCCGCAGCCCCACAGTATCTCTGCCACTTTTCCTGTTCTAGGGTCAATCGGATCAACTCGAGAAAAGATTCTTTCGTCCGGGGGTCAGCATTCAATTTGTTCCGCAATTCGCAGTAACGTTTCTTCGTTGGACTCTCGGACTCGGCAGGCACTTCAAAGTTTATCCTGTCTCTTTGCATTAACCTTTCGACCGCCACCCGTAACGGATCGTCGGTTCCTGATTTTACGGCTCTATATTGCGCGAACATATGATTTGACTTTTGGAGTTGGTCGAAATGACGGGGAAGCAGTTCTTTGCGGAGATCATGCATATCAAACAATTTGTCGAAAATTGGCATTTCTTTAAATAGATGCATCTTCAATTTTTTGGAGTCATCGCAGTAGTCCTTCGGCGCTGGGTGTTGCCGATAGTCCCCATAGAAACTTCCAGTATCACGCTTCAAATCGAGCTCAAAAGTCGCGAGCTCTTCAAATTCCTTGGCAAGCGGCTTTTCTTTCTTCTGACCCCCAGGGGTCGACGGAGGCTCTGGGTCGACGGAGGCTCTGGATCGATGGCGCTCTTTTTCCATTTCAGAAGTTCATTCTTGTTCTTTCCAAAACCCAGATACTCCACTTTTTGAACATCATTCTTCATGGAGTCTGCGAGAGTTCGATCAGCGACTGCTTGATCAATCGCCTTGGCATGAAGCGATTTCACTTCTTTTAAAAGGGGCTCAATAGATTCTTTCTCTAACCGTTCGATCTCATCTTGATAATGCAAAAGTGCAAGTTCGACTTCGCCCTCGAAGGACCTCAGTACCTTGGGGGATTCGTCTCCGAGATCACTGATTTTCTTATCCGTCTGATTGCTTCTTGTTTTGAATTTTTCAAAACTTCGAGACACGGACGTGTAGAAGTCTCCAAAATGCCCTGTGGGCTTTTTTCGTTCTTGATCCACATTCTGACAAAATAGGTCTGGATGTACCTTGCAGATCGTTTCTAAAGTTGGCACCTTCGAGGGGATAACTTCGCAGCGCTTACAGGCTTCAACTGCGTTCGCAGTGAGACCTGAAAGCAGCAAAATGTTTGAGACCATGAGATAAACCACCCAGTCTTTTCGGTGGGTTGCGGAGATTACTTGAGCAGCCCCCGAGGGATCCAAATCCGCGCAACTCTGCACCTTGGGTTTCTGAGAAGACGGATAGACTGCCGCCATAGTACATAGCCCTATTTCACGATCACCCCTGAAGGTTTTTTACGAGTTCCCATAGGCTGAGGCTTCGGAGGAATTGAGACTTTCGTCAGTGTTTCAAAACATGCGCGAGGCTGAGGCTCGGTCTTCGGATGAGGATGGCATCCTATGGCCGCCCTGATTTTGGGATCAGCTAGAAAAATTCTGAGCATTCGAATTTCATTGGGTTGCTTCGACCCCACAGTTCTCATCACTTTCAAAGCAGCATCATTGTAGAGTTCTGGTGGAAAGGCGCTCAGAACAGACACCACAGCGCTTCTCTTTTGTGCGGCAGTCAAGCCTGGGGTGTTGAGATACTCAGCCAGGGTCGCCGTTGCTAAAGAGTCGGCTGCAGATTCTGTAAACTGCTCAGGCAGTGAGACGCCACCTTCCAATAGTTCTCGAAAGGTTTGCTCTATGGTGAATAACTCTTTGATTGCTGAGGGTGGCAAAGTATCGGTCCAAGAGTCACCGATCCCTAAACTTTCTAAATCTGGATCTATATTCTTTTTCTTGAACTCCGCGCGAACGGCCAAAATGAACGGAAGCACGTCACTCGTGGAAGGACTTCTCATGGCCTCAAAGAATGCACTCACTTTTTCGGGACCTTGGTACTTGAGCAGGGTCCTCGCGAAAACATAGAATTCGGTTCCTTTTCCTTGATCCACTTCGGAGTGAGACTTATTTTGATTCTTTCTCTGGCGCATGGTTTCCTCCCTGAGCTTTTTCAGTACAGCTAGGTCTCCGGGTAGCTCTTGAACATCATGTGCAGAAATGGACTGGGCGCCGCTCAGGCAACTTTGCATGTCCGGATGAATCCAGTCCATGACGTGTCCGGATTCATGGGCAAGGACGAATAATTGGGCCCCTAGAGCCGCGCCCTTCAAACCCTGCGTTGCAATGACTTGAGGTGCTGGATACACAAGACCTTCGCTGGACCGGATCCCGTTTGCATCCATTTTCTTGGCCTCAAAGGTTTTCCAATCATACTCGGCTTTCGATCGGGAAGCGCTGGCCGCCGCACACCCAAGTAGACCGGAATCAAGAAAGCCACCGATACTCTGGGAATCATTATCCCCAAAGCATGCTCTTTTTGACCTGCGAAGGTGCTCTGCCCCCCAGCTCTGAAGTGCGGTATTTTCCAGTAGTCTTAAAAACAACTTTTCCTGAGAGGACACTACTTTCTTCCAAGATTCAGGGATCGCAGTGGGGGCACTCGCTCCTGTCGTTTCTTTAGCCGAATCTGGAGTCCCGTCTTTGAAAAGCTTGAAGTATTGATACTCGCAACAGTCCGGGTCAGAAGAATACTCAGAGATGCGCTGATCTAAAGTCAAATAACTAGGATCTGGCGCTGCATTTGAGTTGAAAGCGAAAAACCAGAAACCGAGATAAACCACTAGCAGAGTTTAGCTCATTAAAAATGACTTTTTTTTCAGTTTTTTGACACTTTTTCTATGCGCAGGCTCACATCCCCTAACCTCCGCGCGGGCGCGATCGCCTTGCTGCATAAGAAACAAAGCCCAGTGCTTCAAGCGTGTTCTTGATCACGTAATCATTGGTGCGCTTAAAGTCCCGCCCCCACTCGATGATGCGGGTGAAGGGACGCGCGTCCCAGAATGCGGCCCCACCTGGAAGATCGGCTCCACCGGGATTATTTGAAGCGGCCTGTGTAGGACCAAGTGCCTTCCCGCGCTCCCGTCCCAGAGTCATCCGAGCGATTACGCCGGTCGTACCCCGTAAAAACCTTTGGAATGCAGCACGAGATGGCGATTGAACGACCAAATGCAGATGATTGCCGCCATTGGCGTAGCGATGGATTTTAATGCCATGCAGACGTGCGACGCGATTGACTAAAATCAGTATTGCCGCCGCCCGAGCAGGAGCAAGAAATGACCGCGCACCCGTAGCTTTCTTAGACTTAAGCACCAAATGCATAGGCCTCTTCACCGCAATAGGGCGAGCATCGCGAGGATTGCCCTTAAGAAGAGAACCACCGAAATGACTACGAGAGAATTCTCTTTCAAACCCTGGAAGTGCGATTTGCTTGTACGCCATGACTCGACCACCAGAATCGCACCTGTATTCAGCGATGTCAAATATCGATTAAAGAATACCCAAAAACCAAGATTCTAAAAGTAAAAATGGTTCAGATATTTATAGAGTTGCTGCTATAGCCGGCTGCTTTTACGACCACAACGCTACGATTTTACTGAGTACAGAAAACACTCTTTTGAAACGGAACCTTGCTTAACCTCAAAGCCTAAAAAAATGCTATGCCGCATGGGTGGGCGCAGACCGACAGGCGTGAAAAGCAGCCATAAGTAGAGAAACGTAAGGATTCCTTCGGTTCTTCAATACCCAAGAATTGAGGGACTCTGAGATACCGGCCAATCGTTATAGCAACGCACCGGACCACTGCCTGAATCTTATAAAAAACCGAGTGAAAGGAACTACCCCAGCAGCTCTTTCAGCTCGCCGCGCTCATGCATCTCGGTGATGATGTCGCTGCCGCCGATGAATTTTCCGTTGATGAAGATCTGCGGAACGGTCGGCCACTGGGTGAACTCTTCTAACGCGCCCCAAAGATCGTCGTCGGATAACACATCGAAGCTTGCAGGTTTTTCAACGCCAGCGTGCTTTAACACCGCTACCGCGCGCGCACTAAAACCACACATCGGGAAATCTGCGGTGCCCTTCATGAACACGGCCACTTTGTTGGTCTTCACGAAATTTTCAACTTCTGAAATTCTTGGGTGCGACATTATTTTTTGAACCTTTCATATTGTTCAGGGGTATAGGTTTTCATCGTCAAAGCATGAACTTCTTCTGTGTCGATCTCTGCCTTCAGCAAAGCCATGATCATCCGCTGCTGCTCGATCATCATTTTATCCTGAAATGCAGGACTGACCACAAGGACCTCGTAGTGGTCTTCAGTCCCCGTTAAATCACGGACTTCAACATGGGTCTCCGGATGGAGCTTACGGATGCGTTCAGCGATCGCTTGAGGGGTCATGAGTTGCCAGAGAATAGCAGCTCTTTTAGCCCCTACCCATGGATTTTTTATCCCGAAGCAGCCTGTGGTAGGAGATCGCAAAACGGTGGGCCTCATCCCGGACATGGGTCAACAATTGAAACGCTTTCGTATGAGGCAAAAGAACAACCGGATTCACGCGATTGGGCAGGAAGATCCGCTCCATGGATCCCTTGACCTCCTTGGACTGAAAGTCCCCTTCGGTCCGGGCCTTAGCTAAGCCCGCCAAGGCCACACCCTGAATATTGAGGTCCTCCAATACTGCAACCGCCTGGGACAGCTGCCCTTTGCCCCCGTCCACTACAATGAGATCGGGCTTCTCTTCCTCGATGCGGGACAGGCGCCTGCCCAAAACTTCCCGCATCATGGCGAAGTCATTCGATCCAAAGACCGTTTTAATTTTGTAACGTCGGTACAGCTCTTTCTCAGGCGAGCCGTCGATAAAGACAACCCGTGAGGCCACTGCCTCTTCCCCGCCCGTATTTGAAATATCAAAACACTCGATGCGGCGCGGGATGTGGTCCAAGTTCAGCTTCTTCATCACATCGTCTAAGGCGGCATACCCATGGCCCGAGCTGCGTTTTTCGCCCTGCTCCAGAGCGTGTTTGGCATTGGTTTGCGCAACCTGCACCAAACGCTGATCCGCCTCCCCATCCGGCATATAAACCTGCACCCCAAAGGTGCGCTCGATGAGTTCAAGATCATCGGGCATAGAGCTTAATAATACTTCCTTTGCTCGCTTCAAAAAGTTGCCTTCACTCTGGGTCTCTTCGAGTAAAAAGTGTTGCGACAAGAAATCCACCAGCAGTTCGGATTCAGGGATTCCATCATCCACGTTCTGCAGATAATAGTGCTTCACAGCAAGTAGCTTTCCTCCGCGCACTTGCAGGACTACGCCTTGCGCCTCTGCGCCTTTACGAGCTGAAGCAAACACGTCGCGATCCACTTCACGCCCAGGTTGCGATACAGCCTGTGTTTCAGTGATCACTCGAATTGCATGAAGTTGGTCGCGTGCGCGAGCTGCATCTTCAAAGCGCTCGTCTGCGGCGGCCTCAGACATTTGCGCCTCAATTTCCGCAAGTAATTCCGTTCCTTTACCCTCTAACACCTGAACGGCTTGGCCGATTTGTTTATGATACTCCTCTGCAGTCACATGCTTCACGCAAGGGGCCGAGCACTGATCCATTTGAAATAAAATGCAGGGCCTGGAGCGATGTAAAAAAGTGTTGTCGCTACAATCGCGCAGGCGGTAACTTTCGTTCAAAAGACTAAGAACCAGTCGCGCCAAATAGGCCGAAGCGAACGGGCCAAAGTATCGCGCACCATCGGAGCGAACTTTTCTTGTCCACTCCAGCCTAGGAAAATCCTGATCCACACGGATTTTGATGTAAGGAAAATGTTTGTCGTCTTTCAGACGAATATTGAATTTGGGTTTATAGCGCTTAATGAGTGAGCACTCTAAGATCAGCGCCTCGCTCTCGGTCTCGGTCAGGATCACCTCAAAATCGATGACATTGGACAAAAGGAGCTCGATCCTGCCCAGCTCATGTACAACGGGTTGGAAGTAGGTCGTGACCCGATTCTTTAAGCTTTTCGCTTTGCCGACGTAGAGCACCTGTTTTTCAGAGCTCTTCATCAGATAAACGCCCGGAGTTGTAGCCAATTCTTTGGCTTTCGTCAGCAATTCAGTGCGAATCGGGTTTCGTTCTTTGGAAGACTCCATAAATTTCAAGCTTGGGTCTAGTATAATGAGGAACATGAGCGCCGTCGCCGTAGGAAAAGAGATCGTCTGTTATTGCACCCGTTGTCGCATGGATCTAGGGCATACCGTCACAGCTGTAGCAGCAAGCCAGATCGCGAGAGTGATCTGTAGAACCTGCCGGAGTGAACACAATTATAAGGGGAAAAAAGGGGTTTCGACCCCACTCAAAGCAGGGGAAACACCCCCACCATCGACAGGCACGAGCCGCCGCATGGTCGACGTAACGACCCCAAAAGCTCCAAAACCTCAGGCTATCCCTGTGGAACTAGAATGGTCACGGCAAATGAACGCTTCGGCCAGCGCGATTAAGCCTTACGCACCCGGCCAAACCTTTAAAATCGGCGATAAACTTTCCCATCCGACCTTTGGGATGGGGATCGTGCAAAAGACCGTCTATCCCAACAAGGTCGAAATCCTCTTTCAGGGGGATGTAAAAACCCTCATCCATAAGCCTTAGGTGAAAGCAGTGATGGCACCTGCTAACCTTCTAAGGAGTCATGTCATCTCAGTCTCGGGCGCGAGTCGCCCTGCTCATCATCGCGATTTTGTTTCTTTGTTTTTGGGCCTCTAAGAAATTAGGCACCCTAGATCAGCCCGAGGAGTTCACGAATGCGGGCGATGAGGCCATCCCAAGCCCTACACCGATCGCCGATGCAAAAAAAGCGCTGCAAAGTAAGGACTTTCAAGCTGGCCTCAAGAAGGCCTTAAAAACCGCAGAGCTGCAATCGACCGGGAATGAAGACCTCACTGATATTGAAGAGGAAGTGCCACCCGAAGGAATAGATGAAGATGCTCCGAAGTCTCGGCTACTTGTACAACTCGAGCGGGATGTGAGCGAAGACCCAAGCAACGCGTTTCAAAAGATCAAGGATGCATTGCCTAAATTGTACGCCCGTAAACCCACTGAAGTGGCGCGCGCGCTCTCCTTACTTTTGTTCTTAAGCGAGCAAAAGTACGAGATTTCATCTTGGATGACACGCGAGTTCAAAAAGGCACAATCAGCGGACGACGGCGAATACCTCGCTTGGAAGGCCTATCCCTACTTCCTGATGGATACTTACATGCAACTCAATCAGGTCGATGTGGACGCGATGAGGAAGCTCTCGACAGCGCTTAAGACCTACCGAGTCCTGCCAAGACGTAAAGCCCTGCTCAGGCGCGCTCGCGAGTTCTATGTGGATCATCCTCAGCTCTTTTACCCGAACTTTAGACGCACTGGGTCGATTGAAAAGGACCTGAAGTAGCCAACCAGGGCGTCAACGGTTTGGCACACCTTGTTTCCCTGGAATCGAACTAGAATAGAGAGTGGAAGGAGACATGGATGTCTCAAAAGCTTTTTTCTGCCCTTCTGACCTTCCCGCTACTCACCGCTTGTTCTGTCGCGACCGAGGACAACTTAAGCGCATCGAGTGCTGATCCCCGCGTGGTCATGAAAACCACTTCGCTCGCTTTATCCTCTGAGGCTACCTTAGACACGGTCCTTCGCGGAGGTCGTTCAGTCTCTCTCAATTACATTGCGCAGATCCTGCCACCGCTGGATCAAAAGTTAGAAGTGCCAGTACAGGCCACAGCGATCGATTCCAACGATGAACACCTAGTCGTCGTGGTCTATAACATTGCGGGTGAAGCGCGGGGTTCGCATTTAGATCTCTTTGATTTTTCAAATCCGGACAAACCAAAAACTATTTCTTCGACACCCGTCCTCAATGAGGATTTTTCGGATGTGAAGTGGATTCAGGATGGATTAGTTGCAGTGGCCGGTGCCGATGAGAATGGTGCAATGCTGAGCCTCTATGATGTGAGGTCTTCTGATCAAGCTCGCCTCATCCAAAAGCTTTCATTGCAAGGGCCGGTAGCCACTTCGGTTGCAGTTCAGGAAGACGAGTTACTAGTCACGAGCGGCGACCCTGGGGGTGCGTTTAGGATCAAGATGACGGATCCAAAGTCTTTGGAGTTTATTGCGAAGGCAAGCCTGAAGCGCGCGACCTTCGGTTTATTCTCGAAAGAGGGATTGGCGCTCCTAATAGGCACAAACGACTGTTCAGGCATCTTCTCATTCGCTTCTTCTGAAACGCTCGACACCCTAGACAAGTTTGAGTCCGACCTAAGCGATGCGCCAGCACGAGCGGCCCTTCAGGAAAACCTACTCATCACTAATGCTCGAAAAGGGTTTTTAGACAGCTTTATGTTTAAAGAGGGTGTCACCGAGAAACGCGACAGCATAGAAATTCGTGGCACGGGGAATGGTGTCGCATTGAACGAATCGGTCGCAATTCTTTCTCAAGGTGAGGCGGGCCTAGCTTGGGTGGATTTACGTGGAATCTTCCCAGGCGAAATTGCTTGGCCAGCGCTTAAAAATCCGATGACCCCGCCGCCTGCGTATGACAAACACGCGGTTGTTTTAGGTACTGTTGATTTCGCTGACGACCCAGGAAGTGCAAACGCAGCGCACATTCACACCGTGAAGGATCGCACCTTTATTCTGATGGCAGATGGCCGCGGTGGACTGAGGTGGCTTGAATCCGTGAGCCGAAAGAAGCTACGCGCTTCAAAGACGTATAATCCATCGACGTTCTACGATGATTCACAAAACATCCTAGCAAAGGTGGAAGCAAAAATTCCTGAGGCTGTAGCCGTCACCAGCGGAAATGCTGGAAATCACTGGGTGAGGCTGCAACTGGATGATGTCCTCTGCATATACAAGGGCGGGGCCTCTCAGGCCCACCCTGCTAAAAACAGTAACGAATGGACACGTGGACTGAACTACCGCTTTGATTCCTGTACCAATGGAATGCGTGCAGGCGATGCACTCACTGTGAAACATACGGTATCGCTTTCTGTGCTGAATGGCTCAGGCCTTGCTGGCACGACTTCTGTGGAAGTAGAGCTTTGATCGCGCATGGGTTTCGTTTTCATGCTTCTCTCCTTGACTTCAAACCCGTCTCACGGCGCTGGACTCTGTGATTCAATCGTAGACAGCGTACTCTTAGCCCTAAGCAATTTTAGTAAAAATTTTTCTCAGTCACCGACTGATCGTTTTATAAAAAGAGCAAGGAGTACTCTCCCGCTGACTCCAGACCAGATCAAGATTCTCAAAACGAAGCGCTTAGCAGAAAATGTAAGGTTCACTCCAGGATCGATCGGCGCGATCGAGCCTAGGCTGATCAATTTAATCGACTCCTATAAAAGTCTTGCGTTGCTAAAAATTAACAAGAGCTCTCCGAGTGGGCCCCAAGCAGACTTTGATTTTATTAGAAAAATGAACCAAGAGATCGTTGAGATCATTGCAGAATATCTCCCAGAAGAACAAAGATTCTTAAAGCGCGACTTCTCAAACCTATTCGTGCAATACGACAGAACAAATCGAATGCGACAAGAGGCATTAGCACTTGCAGAAACAGGTCCCACTCGAAGAAAAATACGTCAGGAACTCGCTCAGGACATCTTCGGATTGGTCACAGAGCTGAAAGCAGCAATTGAAATTCCTAATGTACGGGGTCTCAGTTTCCGATTTAGAAAAAATCCGAATACGAAAGGGCTAACAAAAGAAAAACAAGCTCTTCTCACCCTAGGAAACGAAGCATGGCTATCGGCCTCGAAGCTCAGTCAGGAGGATTTTTTACAACTCCTGCGATTAAAATCTCCGGACCTCGCAGAGCTACTAGAACTGAGCACCATTGATTTCAAGAAAACCCTTCAACGCCTTAAGGACTCAGTGAACAACCGCGAGTATGACGTCTTAGCGATCATAGGTAATGTCCCGACCCTGATCGAGGTGAAATACAGAGCCAAACCCATTCAAGTCAAGGACCTGAGGAAGCCATTGGACCCTGAGGACCAAGACGTCGTACAAATGGGCCAACAAATTAGGTATCAACTGGATACCAGAAATCTATTCGCTGCTCTTTTGAACAAGAAACCTGAAGATACCTTTGCGATCGGTGTTTTTTTTGAGAACGGCGTCGAACCAGATGCAGCAGCCTGGCTCGAATCCAGCGGTATCCATGTCATCAAGTCTGCATCCGACAAGTCCCTGACTATTTCTGACTAAATCAGTCAACTGTAAGTACTTGTTTTCATGACAAATTTCCTCAAGTCGGCACGAAATGCTCCGATGAGTGAAATGTCTGACGACGGAACTTTTGTCGGACGGAAACTGAACCAAGGAGGAGGACTAGGACCATAGGAGGATAGAATGGGCTTGCGTATCAATACTAATATTCAGGCGCTTCAAGGACAGCGCAGCCTTGGCTTAACACGCCAGGCACAAGAAAAGTCCTTAGAGAAATTGTCGTCGGGTACACGGATCAACCGTGCAGGAGACGACGCCGCGGGACTCGCCATCAGCGAGCGCTTGAAGGCAACAACCCGAAGCTTGGCGCAAGCCGGGCGGAACGCGCAGGACGGCATCAGCTTAGTCCAAGTCGCAGAAGGTTCGACCAACGAGATCTCAAACATACTCGTTCGTCTGAGAGAACTTTCGATCCAAGCTGCTTCCGATACGATCGGAAATCTAGAGCGCGGATTCGTGGACAAAGAGGTTCAAAGCCTGAAGTCCGAAGTCGACCGTATCTCAAACAATACCGAATACAACGGTACAAAATTACTCAACGGAACTTCAAAAGCCCTTGAGATCCAAGTAGGTCTTTTCAACGACCCAACTCAGGATCGCCTGGTCTTTGAAGCTGCAAATCACAATCTGACCGGCAAATCGCTCGGGATCACTGAAGTCAATACCATGACCAAAGAAGCATCCCAGCAAAACCTGGCGATGATTGACCAAGCGATTACGACGGTGAACGAACAGCGCGCCTCACTCGGTGCGACTCAAAACCGCCTGCAATCAACGATCAATAACCTCACGATTTATCGTGAAAACTTGTCGGCTGCTAACTCGCGAATTCGCGACACTGACATGGCTGAGGAAACTTCTGAGCTCACGAAGCAGAACATCCTCACCACGGCAGGGATTTCGGTTCTCCAACAAGCGAACCAGAATCCACAGCAAGCACTGAAGTTGCTCGGTTAATCAGACCTATACGCAAAGCCTAAGAACAAGACTCTAGGGGGAGTGCCTTAAAACACTCCCCCACCTCTTGTCATCTGGACTTTCAATTGTTATTCCAGTGGATCCCCATGCAAGAGATCTACGCTCCATCCAGAAATCCTTATTACAATCGTCTCATCGCGCTGCGAGGGAACAAGGATCAGATCGCCTACTGTGATCATGAAACAGAAGCTTACCGTGGCTCCTGGCGCTCCAAGTTTTTAGCGCCGACCACAAAAGAAAAACTACACGTTGAACTCGGCTGCAACGCCGGCCATGTCGTACTCGATTGGGCCAAACAAAGACCAACAGAACGTTTCGTAGGCATCGACTGGAAGTTTAAACAAGTCTATCGCCTACACGAAAAGATTATAGAAAATCAGGTTCAGAACTTACTGACCTTCCGTGCCAATCAAGAACGCCTCCCTGAGATGTTTAGCCCCCAAGAGATCGATCACCTTTATCTTTTTTGCCCTGACCCTTGGCCGAAGCGCGTTCATAACAAAAATCGAATCTTTCAGGAACCTTGGCTCAGGAAGATCCATCCGCTGGTGAAGACCGAGTTCTACATTAAGACTGACCACAGAGAATACTTTGATCAGATGCGCGCGGTCACTGGAGCGTGTGCTGATCTTTGGGAAGTGATCGATGAATCGTTTGATCTTCATGCGGGAAACCCAGACGCCAAAAAACTACGTATCCCAGACGTGACGCTGTTTGAGCGCATGTTTATCCGGGATGGCCTCCCCATTCATATGTTGCGGCTTAGGCCAAAGCCCTAATCCCCGCCTTCAAGACGCCCTAGGTTTCAGCCTCCCCACTCTGCACAGGTGCGCCCTCTTTGGGGGATGAGCTTCGTTAAATGTGACTAAAAGCTTGGGCCAGGAAGGCCCAGGCTGGCTCATGGATGAGTGACCGGAGCATTTAACGAAGCTCATCCCCCAAAGAGGGCGCCACCGCTCAATTGTTAAGAGGCTGAAGCTTCGTGCGTCAATCTTCCGACAGGAAAGATGTGCGCCACCTTTGGTACCTCTTTGGATTATGGGTAGGAGTCTGGTTCCATGTGATGGACTACCAGAAGAATCTCCGCGGTTTGGCATCTGAACAAAGCAAGACCATCATGCATCCCTACTCGATTGACTGCGGCTTTGCTCTCTCAACTCTGTCGTTTCCTTCAGCTCAATCCAGCGCGAAAAATACTCCGTCGAACGATTGAGACTCATCAGCAGAGACCTCCCTATCCAATTCTCTTGTCTCCGCTGATCCCTGTAACGCAATGCATCATCAAAAATGTTACGAACTCGTTCCTCTTGGGCACTCAGTGAATGAACCGTTTGGATAATTTTTCTACCCACCAGGGCTTGATGCTGCCTCAGCGAAGTGTTGGTCAAAAGATCTACCGTAGCTTTGGCGAATGCTTCGGCGGAATCTGCGATCAGACCACCAAAGGTTCCGTCGTCACAAAACCCTTCAGCTCCTACAGAGGTTGCAACACAAGGAAGTCCTCTGCGCCATCCCTCTAAGATTTTACCTTTGATCCCCGCACCCGAAGGAAGAGGCGCAAGATTCACCACACCCCTCGCAAAGAAAGAATCTAAATGATCCACTGTACCTAAGACGGAAATTCCGGCCTTTAGATTTTCTAAAGCATGTATGGCCGGAGTTGGATAAGCGCCGGCGATGTGGACTTCGGCCGAGGGCAGCTCGGCACGTATCTTCGGCCAGACCTCTTTTAAAAACCATGTGATGCCCGCTCGATTTGGGCCGTGGCGAAAGTTACCAATGAAGACACAAGACGGATTAGATGCACCAGGCTCTTCTGCGGCGGCTTTCGCCAAGTCGGAATAAAAAAAGGGCACGATTTCTACCGGCGACGAGCCGGTTTTTGCAAGAATCTCTTTCTCAACAAACGAACAAACAATGGAAAGATCGCAGCGTGCGGCCGCTGATCTTTCGCGCAACTCATCTTCTTCTCGGGGTTTTCCACTTTCCCGCTGACGTCGAAGAAAATGCAAATCCACGGTCTCTAGTACTCGGATCGTCTGTGGCGAGCAACGTGCAATCCGAAATCCAAATTGTTCTTCGGTTGTAAAGCGTTCAAATAGGACAAAATCAAACGACTCATCTGTCCACCATTGATCTTGATCACTTCGATTGAGCTTCAGTTGCATTTTTCTTACAGATTCTGGCAATTGCCGCTTATCCAAAGAGAGCGTACGGCCTGGGCTTGCTACGGTGACCGCCGCCCCCCAACGTAAAAATAATTCGATCCACTGAAGAAGTCGAACTCCGACCGCCGAGGAATCGGGTTCGGGCCAAACCGTCGTTAATAAACATACTTTCATGCGTCCCGAAAGGTAACACGTTACACTGAAATCTCTATGCTGATTGCTTACTGCGCGCTCTTTGGGATCACCTTTGCTGTGCCCTCCCAACCTGGCCCCCGTTCAAACGCTGAGGCAAGGGCACTGATCCAATCTTCCTACAAAAATGCACGGAAGAACCCAGAACGTGCCATCTCAGATCTTGAACTTTTTTTAGACCGCTATCCAAAACATAGCGATCGCGATGATGCTGAGGAGCGTCTAGGCGATCTCTTTTTCAAACAAGGGCAACAGAACGACGCCGAACGCCACTACAACGCCATACTTCTCGGAAAAACGACTCCTTCCACGGAAAACCGGCTCAAAATAAAAGTAGCGCGTACCCAAATTGCAGCAGCAAACTACACCTCGGCCAAAGCCACGTTACTTCCACTCCTCAAAGGACCACGCAAGAGAGATGCCTTAATCCTCCTTGCGTTCGTCTCGGCCAGCATGAATCTGCCGATCGAGGGAAAAGCCTACTTAGACGCCGCTGAAATCATCCCAGGGGAAACAACCTCTGATTTGTTGAGGGCTCGCGTTCTGGTGAACACTAAACGCTGCGCCCTCAGTGAGCGTTTTCAGACTGTAGGACTTTGTTTGGAACAGTCGGCGCCAGAAATGCCTTTGGGACAATCCGTTCTTCCAGACTGGTGCCAGCGCTCAAAAAGCATTTATGCCTCAGCGCTATCTCAAGTCCAGAACTTCGATGCAGCAGATAAAAAGTACGAGCTTGATTTATTTAACAAGAAACTGAGCCTCTTCAAATGTCCTCAATGATCAGTAATGGCGTTGCCCACACTTTAGCTTGCGCGATCTACGAACACCGGAACGATGTGAACCAATGGTTCCTTCGGCAGTTTTCTCAACATAAAGCTCCATTCTATTCATCCTATGACCTAAGAGACTCCGGATTTAAAATTGCACCCGTCGATTGCAATCTTTTCCCCGCCGGATTTAACAATATCTGCCAGGACGATTTGGCTGTTGCTCCGGAGATCCTAAAAACCTGGATGAAAGAAGCAACCAATGGACAGAACACTCAAAAAATCCTGATTCTCCCGGAAGGACACACTCAGAACCGCTACTACGTTGAAAATCTTTCGCTCTTGCTCCAAATCTTTAACGAAGCGGGATATGAAACCAAACTCGGCTGGATCGGTGATGAGAATGTTTCACAAAACGATCAGTTCACACTCGAATCTACTACCGGCACACCGGTCGAGTTTTCAAAGCTTAAGAAAGATGCGGAGAATCGACTCCGAACCCGGAGTGGGTTCGTGCCGGACTTAGTGATTTGTAACAATGACTTCAGTGCTGGCTTTCCAGAAGTGATCACTGGGATCACACAGCAACTCCTTCCTCCGCCTGGCTTAGGTTGGCACAAAAGAAAAAAGAGCGATCACTTTAGACACTACAACCGACTCGCAACCGAGCTGGCTCAGATTCTGTCCATTGATCCTTGGCTCCTCACAGTGCGCACTGAACTTGTGGATCACGTCGATTTCTCTGAGGGCTCGGGCATAGAAACAGTGGCGCAAACGGTTGACTCAATGATGACGGAACTCAACGAAGAGTATCAAAAGCGGGGCATCAAACATGCTCCCTCTATCTTCATCAAAAATGATAAAGGCACCTATGGTATCGGTATCCATGTAGTCCACAACGGCGAAGACGTAAGAACCTTAAATCGCCGTGAGAAAAACAAACTGAGCATGGGTAAAGGAAAACAGCCCATCCGATCTGTCATTGTCCAAGAAGGGATTCCGACGCAGATGTTAGTCGATCAAACCTCCTCAGAGCCCGTCATTTACATGTTTGGTCATGAACTCATGGGCGGCTTCATTCGCTCGAATGCGGAACGTGGAGACAGCGATAACCTCAATAGTGCCGGGATGCTTTTTCGAAAGCTTTGCATGAAGGACTTAAGAGAATCTTGGTCGGATTGTTCACAATCTGAATTTCCAGCACTTGAAGCGGTTTACGGAACCGCCTCAAGACTCAGCGCCATCGCAGCCGCACTAGAAATTGAGGAGCTTACAAAATGAAGAATGAAAAATATCGCCTAGGCACTCGAGCGATTCATGCAGGACAAGAGCCAGAAAAAATTACAGGGTCTGTGATGGTGCCTGTATTTCAAACCTCAACCTACGCTCAAAAGTCCCCTGGCGAACACAGTGGGTATGAATATGCACGTACGCATAATCCAACGCGTGAAGCACTTGAGGCATGTGTCGCAAGCTTAGAGGGTGCAGCACAAGGGATTGCTTTTGCGTCAGGATTAGCCACAACGAACACCATTCTTCAGACCTTTCAAGCGGGTGATCACGTGGTGTGCTCGGACGATGTTTACGGTGGAACCTTCCGTCTTTTTGATAAGGTGCTTAGGCGCTTTGGAATGGAGTTTACTTTTGTAGACCTCACCAACTTAGAGGCAGCAGAAAAAGCATTCCAACCCAACACACGGCTGGTGTGGATCGAAACTCCAACGAACCCCATGCTTAAGATCTTGGATATCGAACGACTGAGCGCGCTGGCGCACAAACATGGAGCAAAAGCCGTCGTCGACAATACCTTCATGAGTCCCGCGTTCCAAAACCCACTCGCGCTCGGCGCAGACATCGTGATGCATTCATCGACAAAGTACATCAACGGCCACAGCGACGTCGTCGGTGGAATCGCACTCACCAGCGATGCCAAGATCGCGCAAGACCTACGATTTCTGCAGAATGCGTCGGGCGCAGTGCCCGGTCCATGGGATTGCTTCTTGATCTTAAGGGGCCTCAAAACGCTTCATGTTCGGATGGATGCACACCAACGCAATGCCATGACGATTGCCGAACATCTCTCAGCCCACAAAAAAGTAGAGCACGTGATTTACCCTGGACTCAAATCACATCCTGAACATGAGCTTGCAAAACGTCAGATGAAGGGTTTTGGCGGAATGATGAGCGTTCGAGTCCGAGGGGGAAGTAAAGAAGCCAACCTGTTCTTATCGCGATTAAAGCTCTTTACCCTTGCTGAGAGTTTAGGAGGCGTCGAGTCCCTGATCGAGATCCCAAGCATCATGACCCATGCCTCCGTCCCTCCAGGAACGCGTGAGAAACTGGGCATTACCGACAACTTGATTCGTTTTAGCGTGGGCATTGAAGACTGTGCCGACTTGATTGAAGACATTGAGAACGGACTTGCTGCCATCTAGGCTCCAGTGCTAGTTTAGACCTAAATGAAACAGCTACGTCGCATTATCCGAGCCCTGCTCGGCTCACGTCCACTTACGTTCGCCTAAGCTCCGCTGGCTAAACGTAAGAACCGCGCTTCGACTTCGATCACAACTACACTGAGATCGTCGGCTCTCCCTTTGTTTTCTGACTCTTTGCGTGCTTGAAACGCTAGTTCTTCAGCAAGCTGAGTGGGGTTCTTTTCCCGTAACTCCCCGATTACCTTCGAAAGTTGGGCCACACCCTCTAATCGGTGCATCAATCCATCGGACAAAAGAATGATTCTGTCTTTGGGCCGCACCTGGATGGAACACTCCGGCAGATCGTTGAAGCTCGTGTGCGAATCAATCTTAGGACCCGTCTTCTTAAGACGTGTGACCACGCCTTCCGGACTCACCACAAAAGCCTCACAGGTTCCATAGAGCTGATAATCCAAAGTTAAATCTCTCTTTGAGAGGCGACCTAAAAATAAGGATAGCGCGCCGTCATTTTCAAGAGCACGTAATAATTCCTTCTGTATAGCTTGGACCCAAGCATGAACTGCAACGCCCGTTTCTTCGGCAATCTTGACACCTGTGCCGAGTAACATTCCCACAAACGCAGAAGAAACTGTGTAGTTAGAAGAGTCCGCAAGAATAATGTTTGTGGTCTGAGACCTAGAGGATTCAAAGACGTCAAAAAAGTCACCGCCACTTGCATCACCCACAACATGTCTTGCGCCTACCCGTACGCCTTTTAATCCTGCAAATCGATCCGGCCGGGTCGCCTCACGCGCGCGCTCTAAGATCGAGTGCACGATCTCAAGCTTACTGCTCGACGCAGTGATTGTGCGTTGATCCTCACGCAAAGAAGCTTTGATTTGCTCAAGCCGAAGCAAGCGGGACAGAGTGAGTAGTTCCGAGAGACGCAGGGGGACGGAAATCACTCCAGCCCATACTTCATTTAATACAACATCCTGGGGTCTGCAATCTGCCTCAAGTACCAGCACGGGATAGAGTCCGGAAGACCGGCACTCAAGTGCGATCGCTTCAGCATCACTGCGTCTGCGGTCAATCCATACCCATGGGAGATTCATATTTCTAAAATTCATCCGTGCCGCAACCTCGAGCTGGATGAGCTGATCTTTCCACAATCCATGCGTGCGTTCATCGTAGGTGTGCCACTGCATCTATCGGTGCCCCCCAAAACTAAAGCTGTATTGAATCATGTAACGAGTATTAAATTCTGGCCCTATACCTGCGAGGTCTCGATCCTTATACATAGCAAAATCAAGCTTGCTATCGGTGAATCGAAATCCAAATCCAAAGGAGAACTCATTGGCCGTGTAGCCCGCTCTCAGGCCAAGCGATCTAAAAAAATTGATCTCGGTCCCAATGCCGATCTTGCTCATCAAGTTCAGCCCTTGTGCATCCCAAAGATCTCTCACTTGAATGCTCCAGATCGAAGTAACGTCTCCATAAATTCTGGGCTCAATTGAAAATGCAGCATCCACCGTCATGGATTCATTTTCTGGGGTCCCCGAGGTGCTACTCGCACGTTTGAGCAATGTACCGCTATTGTATCGAAGGCCGAAAATGTTTCGAGCAGCTAAGCTCAATGTTGGCCGATATCGCACTGGAACAATGAGATTAAAGGAGGCGTTATGTGAGACCCCCTGACCTACTTTTGAATTTTCTGAGAACGCCGTTGGTGCAGTTGCGACGTCCGCATCATTGTTTGCGATAGAGGTATTCACAAATTGAAGGGCATATCCCACACGTAATAAGCCACGAGCTAGGGGTATCCCGTAACCCAGAGTTGGAATGAACTGATTCACAAACTGGCTCTGCTGTTTTGTCCCGTCATTGGTCACGCGGATGCGTTCTTGAAATAAAACACCTGCAGTCAAACCACTCCAAGCGATGGCAGGAAAAACCTGAAGTCCCATGCCCACCAAGGCTGAGAAATTATCTAAACTTGCCTTGGAAAGATTACTCAATGAGAAACCGCTCCCAACACCACTACCCACTGCACTTGCTGCACCAGGCGTAAATTCTGTGATGATGTCGGTCTGTCCACTGAGCCCGTGACGCGTAGCCAGACCTGCGGGGTTTTGCATTAAGGCAAGGCCAAGATCTTCGACCAGCGGAAGGGACGCATCACCCATCGCAGCGGCACGTGCATTGAGGTAGCGCGACTGAGGATTATCCGTAAGCCGTGCGCTCGCATTGTCTGCGCCGCACAGAGTTCCTATCAGAATGAGAGTTAGGGACGCCTTCACCCTTTCTTATCGGTCGAAAAGTGCTGATTAAGAGTCATCCTGTGCACCAGAGTTTTGACACGTCATATTATTATAAAAACTGTGCGAAGCTAATTGTTAAGACATGGAAAGCATTCTCCTCATCGAGGACAACCTCGACACGCGTCGTTTTATGGAAGTAATGCTTGCACGAGAATTTAAGGTGCTTGTCGCAGAGAATGGGATCAAAGGGTTAGAGATTGCACGCGCCGAAACTCCTAGCCTCATTCTTATGGATGTCGTGATGCCGGTACTCAATGGCTACGACACGTGCAAACTTCTCAAAGAGGACGAAAGAACACGCCTCATACCCGTCATTTTTCTGTCTTCCAGAAACACAACAACCGACATCACCTATGGACTTTCTGTTGGTGCTGACGATTACATCCCTAAACCTTTTGATTATAAGGAAGTCCTATCCCGACTGAAGTCTTGTATCGAACGCAGAAAAACAACGAATCGTACGATGATACAAGCCGGGCCCTTTGTCTTAGATACCAGCACCAGAGAAGTCCTCTTTGAAGGAAAGAGGATTAGTCTCACCCTGACCGAATACGACATTCTACGGTACTTAGCTCTGAAAAAAGGCGTAGTCGTATCCAGGGCTGAAATCATGAAGGAACTCTGGAAAGACGATGCAAGTCAAACCTCAGATCGCACTATTGATGTGCATATTCGATCGCTTCGCAAGAAACTACCGAGCCTCACCAAACATATTCATAGTATTTATGGTGTGGGTTATCGCTTTGAATCCTAACGATCTAGTTTCAACTGCACATTGAGTTTTTGGTCTGAACCTTCACGGATCACGATATGTCTATTTGCACTCATTCCAAGAACTTGGTTCTGAAAGATCAACTCGTAACGCCCAGCCGGAACCTTCTGCCCTTCAAAGGGGGCTCGCATAATCCAAGGCTTACTACCAGCAGCAGGCGTACGATCCACCGATCGAATCGTCACGTCCGCAAGAGGGGGATCTGTTGAGACTGATAAGCGGCCGTAAGTCATAGGCTCAAGGCGTACCTGTTCTTCCCATACACCATTGAGTACTTCGGACTCGCTCAGCATGAATTCTTTGCGAAAGGTTACAAATCCAGGGCGTTCAACAACTATTACAATGGGTTCACCGAGTTTGATGAGCGCCTTACGATCCCCGGGAGGCAATAACTCACGATTCACATAAATATTTGTCCTGAGTGAATCTAAATCTGGAATCGGCCGAATGATCAGAGACGCTTGCTTGCCCACTGGTTCCGCGGTCTTTACTTCTTCACCTACGGAAGTCGGATCGACCGCTTTGACCCCTGGAAATTGAACATATCCGGCATGATTGAGGTACCACACGCCCGCTGCAACCCCACCCACTACAAAGAAAAACGAGGCGAATTTTGCTAAACCACTCGAATCACGCTCACCCCGATCGAAGCTCAATGTCTGGCGCCGCACGGACCGAGACGGACGCGTGTCGAGAGATTGGCTTTGAGTCTGAGTAGCGCTTGGGCGAGCGGTGACCTGCTTAAATGTAGGCGCGATGCGCCCTGCAACTTCAATACGATCGGCGACTTTAATCTCGTCCTTTTGAAAGCGCACACCAAGATTCGCCATGGTGGTGCCTGCCTGACCTTGCGGGGTCGTAGTGACAGAATGAGTGACTGTGGCTTTTGGACCCTCTACGAGACGGATCAACTGGGTAGCTTCTGCATTCAGTTCCTGAAGAAGTCGTCGATCTTCCACAATACTATCGGCAAAAACCCTCTTGATGTAATGTGCAATCTCCGTTGCCGCAACTTCAGGATAGTTGGTCGCAACAAATCGTCGTAATGCTTTACTGAACTCTTCGGCAGTCCGGAACCTTCTGCTCTTTTCCCGCGCAAGAGCCTGAAGAACAATCAGATCTAACTCACGAGGAATAGAACTATTAAACTCTGAAGGCGGTCTCACTACGCTGTTGCAGGCCTCAATCATTTTAAGAACCTTAAAATCGTTTTCACCCTCTGCTAAAAAAAGTCTTTTTCCGGTCAGGGATTCCCACAAAACTATGCCAAGTGCGAATACATCGGTCTGCGGATCTACTTCATCCCCAGTGACTTGCTCCGGAGATAGATAACTGAGTTTCCCCTTGATTACGCCTGCACGGGTCGCGTCCGCATTTGTAGTTGCTTTAGCAACACCGAAGTCGATCACTTTTACATTTCCATCAAAAGATACGATGATATTTTGAGGCGATACGTCGCGATGTACTACCTTTAACGGCTGTCCTGTGATTCGATCGCGAAATGTATGTGCGTAGTGAAGCCCTGATGCCGCTTGTTCAGCGATGTAGCAAGAGACTTCAATAGGAGTTTTTTCTCGAATGGCGGCGAGTTTCGTGTGGATTTGTCTTAGGTTACGTCCATCGACCCACTCCATCGCGATGAAAGCCTGGCCATTTTCCTCACCCGAATCATAGAGCTGAACGATATTAGGATGCGTGAAACGCATAGTGACTTGGATTTCGCTTCGAAACATTCCAGCAAAGTCGGCATTCTGCGAAGCGCTTGCATGAATCCTTTTGATGACTAGGAGACGGTGAGAGGTATCGCCCGCAGCAAGCCGCGCGCGAAAGATCTCTGCCATACCCCCTTCCCCGATCCTATCGAGGAGGAAGTACTTCCCGAATTTCTTGAGTACAGGATCGCTCATGCTGCCCTTTTTCTCCCACGGGTCTACTTCGATCTTATCGGTGGGAGTTTGACTGAACTAAAGGGAGGTGATCCGATTACGCGTTTGCGCAGCGCGTTAGAGGCCGCGCTTCATGAGGGACTGAAAATAGCCGTCGATAAAGCCAACGAGCGTCGAAAAATTAACGCTCTCTTCTTCTTTGTGGCCCTCTGCCAGTCGGTAGGCGTCCGCAATACTCTTTTCTTTAAAGTTCTCTCGGGATGCGAGCGCACTCCCCTCACGCATCCGTGTCACAAACAGCTCAAAGGCATCCAAAAGGCTGATGGACCCCGTTTGCTGCGCGAGCCTGCTCCCAAGAACGTAGCTCCCATCTTGAATGAGGAGAGCTGTCTCTAGGACCGGCCTCGCTCGGTCGACACGCTTCCTCTGTGTTTCTCTATAGACCTCGGGAGCGGGTGGTGGGAGGTTGAGAAACTCGTGGGGCAACATGAATTTTCTGAGCTCCATCATTGCTGAAGGATCCCAATGTCGCTTAAAGAAATAATACTGACGCTGAACCTCGATCAGACTTGGGTTTTCTTTCACGGCCATGGCTTCGCGGGCGCTCTGCACTTCCAGGTGGATGCGCGCAAGTAGCTTCCGACCTGGCTTCAGGTAAGGAGGTGCGCCTTCAGCTGCACTCATGCAAAACTCACCCTCGCCGAGCAGGTAGAATAAATTGAGTTCGAACTCCTCACTGAGCCGAGTGATCACCAGGTCTTCAAGCTTCGGTAATGGCGCGGCTTGAGCAGTGTACTCAGGCAGGGAAGACTGAATAAAGAGGAGGAGCAGCAGAAAAACTATTCTCAGACTCACAACAGCACCCCCCCCTACTTAGTTACTCAGTCCCTTGAGAGGATGCGATGAGTACTCCGAGCATCCTTCCCAATTCAGCCTCTGTGTAGGGCTTTGTATCCTTCCCTCGACCCCATTCTCGTGAATCCGCATTCAGTAACCCAAGCATGCGAGCAAAACTACTCAGCGGATCAATAGCGCCACTTTCGCTATACCTTCTTTTAGAGATTTCTTGCCACATTTTTTTTAAACCAGCCACAGTCAGTACGGGATCGACATCGCCGCCGAGCCACATCCATTGTTCGTGACTCAGCAAAAAAACCCCTAAAGCGAGGCGCCTCTTTCTGTATGTGCGTACATTCTGCTGAGCTGTTGATAGGATACCCTGCACCGCTAAGTAATTATTAAAGACCCACGTTGCATTGTTCTTTTTTGTCTTCTCTATGGTGTACGCCATGCGTTGCATCGCTTCGATGGATTGCTCCACGTAAACAAGTGTCGCTACACCTGAACTTGCGGTAGAGCCATGTAGGTCCTTCTCCGTATTGAATATGGGTAACCACTGGATGGGAAGCCCAAACGTTAGAGCATGAGCATCCACCGATAGGGCCTGATCCGTTGGCAAGAAAACTCCAACTTGCACATGCGATAAACGCTCTTCTACGGATAAAAGGTACGTGTCGAAGGCGGAGGTCAGAAATTGCGCGACTTCCTCTTTCGTATGACGATACCCGATCCCGGCTGCTTCTTTTTTTGGGAGATAGGTGTTTGCATAGGATTTCTTGATAGTGCCAATAACTGCTGCGGGATCATGAAAGAAAGCTGAGGCGAGGAGGTTCTTTAAGACGTCCTTGTTGGTAACAAGCTGTCCTCTTTTTACCTGGTCAGCGTATTCCTGGTATCCGAGTAACAGGGATCTACGTGAGATACTTAACGCCTGCTCCAGAATTTCGGGATGCAAAAGGATCAAATCATCGAGCTGATCCGATTCAAACTTCCGAATGAAACGTAAGTAGTCTCGAGTATCTACATAGAAATAATCTTCCTCTTTCAGGGTGTTTGAAATATCGGAGACATGCTGCTCGAGCTGCTGTCTTAAGCCAGCCGGATAGTACTGATCTAACATTGGGGTCGCAGCACGCCCACCTGTCTGGGCTTTATAGAACAGTTCATCAATACTGATGAGCGCTGAGTCCAGATGACGCACATCGAACAGACGCGCCCAATAAAAATCTGAAACCGCGATTTTGCAAAAGAATTTCAAGTAGGTGTTCGGCAAAGTGGCAGAGTGGCCAGACTGAGAGACCAAGAAAAGGAAGATGAGCAGAGGGAGCCGCAAGAAAGCCATGAGGAGCTCCAGATTCTGCCAAGGCAGACCCAAATAGTCCATCTCTTGCAAACTGGCCCATTTGACTGCGCCTGCTGCTGCCTTTTTCCTTTTGAATTCAGATAGTTACTGGCGTCTGCGCGGCGCTGCCCGAGCTTGGCAACAGGATGTCCCTATCTCTACTTGGGTAACTGGGCTGCTTTGGTGCCGCGAGGCGCAGGCAAAGGGGCCACTTTGTAACGGACAGCAACCCCCCGCACCAGAATCTCTCCCTCGCCCCCGTCATCGGAACATTCGGGAGTCACGTGCTCTTCGATTTTTCCATTCAATAGAAACGTAACCGAACGGATCTCGGCCACTGCATCACCGCCGGCTTTCTTTGCCTCCATCAACAAAGACGCCACGGCTTTATTGTAATAATTCGCGCATAGGGCCTTAAGGTTGCTGTCTGGATCCATCGTCACAAACGGAGTTTTCGCACGCACCCATCCCAGCACCGTGTACTGTTTGCCCGCAGGAGGGCTATCGACAAAGGCATTCGCGGGCGGAAATTTATAGACCTTATGCTCTACTTTTGGGAGCGACGAGCAACCACATACGAGAGCCACAAAAAGCAGAGCGAACCTACGTGTTTTCATCACGGCTCGTTGTAGACGTACTGTCCGCCCTTATAGTTCCGGAGCAGCCATTTCTTTCCGTCACGACGGATCACATAATTTGGAATCAGCGGAATTTTCCCGCCGCCGCCTGGAGCATCGATCACAAAGTGTGGAACGGCCATCCCGCTTGTCCATCCACGCAGCTTTTCTATGATCTCAATTCCCTTTTCAACGGGAGTTCTAAAGTGACTAATGCCTTGAGACATGTCGCATTGGAAGATGTAGTAAGGGCGAACACGCATCATGAGCAATTTGTGGTTCAGCTCCTTCACGATTTTCGCGTCGTCGTTCACGCCCTTTAAAAGAACCATCTGATTGTTGATCGGACACCCGACATCCGCAAGGCGAGCACAGGCATCAAAGGCTTCCCTCGTGCACTCTTTGGGGTGATTGAAGTGAGTGTGGATATAGACGGGCTGATACTTCTTCACCATCTTGACGAAATCATCTGTGATGCGCTGAGGCAGGGTGACTAGGTTGCGACTCCCGAGGCGAAACACCTCGATGTGATTCATCGCGCGAAGGCGAGACAAAATATATTCCAAACGATCGTCGGAGTTTGAAAGCGGATCACCACCGGAAATAATGACGTCACGGATCGACTTTGTTCTTTCGATATAAGCAAGACTCTCTTCGAGCTGATTGGTGGATGCTGCTGAATCTGGGTCGGCGACTTTGCGCTTTCTGGTGCAATGGCGGCAATACATTGCGCAGTTGTGTGTCGTGTAAAACAAAACACGATCGGGATATCGGTGTGTGATCCCAGGAACTGGCATGTCGCGCTCTTCTGCGAGTGGGTCTTCCATATCCTCGGGGGCGATTACAAGTTCGCCGCCTTTAGGCACGGATTGCAACCGAATCGGGCAATTCGGATCGTCCTTGTCCATGAGGGCTGCATAATAAGGCGTAATTCCCATATTGAACATTTCATGGGAATTCTGAAACGCCGAGCGCTCGTCGTCGGTCACATGGATCACTTTCTCAAGTTGCTCCATGTTCTTAATGCGTTTTTGTTGCTGCCAAATCCAGCTATCCCAATCTTTTTGAGAGGTGTCTTTCCAGACCTCAGGCCGTCCGCCTTCAGGATAACGGTCGCGTACTGTGTTGATCGTGCGAATGTCGTAGGCCATGATCTTTCAATCTGCCAGATTGAATCATCGCGAGCAAGTTACTCTTCGAGACAAAGCTCTGCGAAGGCGCGCAAAACAGGCTTGAAGTTGCCTTGACTATACTTTGCTTCCAAACGCTCAGGGACTGCTTTTAAAGTCAGTTTTTCATCTAACAGAAGTTGCGCAACTTCGTGTGCAACGATAAAAAGCGCTGAAAGCGGCGATATCTGCGAATGCGTAAGCTTTCCAGGAAATCCAGTTCCATCCGGTTTTTCGTGATGCTGAATGATCAGTGTATCTACCTCACGCGGCATAGGTCCTGCCTTACGGAGCTGCATGGCGCCTTCAATCGAATGCAGCTCGACAAGCAACCGCTTCTCTGGGTCGGCAGGGTCATAGCCAGGAAATTTTTGGCTATTCAAATCATCCACACGAGCCAGAGCATCAGATGGGAGCGCGATGTCATGAAACAATGCAGCGAGACAAAGACGCTCAAGGGTTTCATCACTCACCCACTTCATTTGAATCGCAATGCAGGAAGAAACATGCGCAAGCATGGCCGCATGATTGGCCCGGTACCGACCCTCCTCCGTTTGAAGCTGTGCAAATAAGTCCTTGAACCCGGGATGACTCTTCACGGTCTTGACCGCGAAATCGACAGCCTGTGTCGCCATCCTACCGAGCTCTTCTGTCATGGGCCCTTGCTCTAAAAAGCTATAAATGAGATCCGCAACTTCAGACACAATCGCCGTGCCATCTTCCAAACTTCCACCTGCCTGCTTCATTTGGCTGTGGAGACTCTCTTGGAGCGAGGACAAAAGAGCCGTCGAGTCCTGAGCGCGGCAATAAAGGTACGCAAGACCCTTCTTAAAGTAGTAGTGACGCACATCCTGTTCGTCGATGAGATCGCCTACCTGAAATATTTTAAGATAACGGCGTGAGGTGAGCGCGATATAAATATCCGCAGCGAGCGGACCCATACGAATCAAGAGTGCTGTCGGAATGCCTACAAATACGTCCGCATCCCCTGCTTCAATCGTCGAGCGGCTGCCTTTGAGACCCGCATCATCTAAAATTCGCGCAAGCTCGGTGAGTCCTTGCTCAAGACGAGTTACACCTAAGACCCTGAGCCCCGTAGGCGGCGGCAGAAGCGGGCCTGGAGCTGATTGCAAAATCACAAGAGCTACAGGCGAGCTGACTGACTGAAGATACTGAACAACAAGTTTAAGAGCGGGTGCATCCTCTAGAATCAGCAAATCAGGGGTTTGATCCGAAAGCAGAACAGAAATGGTCCGTTCAGAGGTCAATGCTTCTGTGAATTCACAATTGAGCGCGCTCGACACAGAGAATCTTAGTGCTGAAGTCAATTGCGAGTTGGTTGCGACAATGAGACAGCGCATAGTCTGATGCTACACGATGCCCTGCGCTTTTGTCCGCACTTACCGCCTACTCCGTTTTTGCTCTAAGAGCCTTTGTCCGCTCTGCGTTAGAGCAATTTAGGCTTAAGGATTTCAGCCCAAGTTTTACGCACCCTAGCGTCCTTGTACGCACCTACCGCGTACTCCGATTTGGCTCTAGGAGTGAGGATCACGTTTGAGTAACCCTAAACTCTGTCGGGTGGAGCAAACGTGATCCCCACTCCTAGAGCCAAAAGGAAACAACCCGGTACGTGACAAAAGACGCCAGGTACGCGAGTGCAAACAAATAAACGACCATCACAATCACCCACTTGTTGCTCCCCGTCTCCCGACGTACGACCGCCATGGTGGAGATGCACTGCGGCGCAAAGATAAACCACACTAAAAGGCTTAGGCCCGTAGCGATGCTCCACTCTTTCTGGAGGCGCTCGATCAAAGTTTGATTCCCAGCGTCACTCTCTTCGTCCTCGACTTTTAAAGTCGTAGCCAAGGCGCTGACAACGACCTCCCTTGCTGCAAATGCAGGAACAAGAATCATCCCAATTTTCCAATCAAAACCTAAAGGCCGAATCAGTGGCTCAATCGCGTGTCCAATAGCCCCTGCATAACTCGACTCAATTTTAACTTCGCCGTGATCATCCTTAGGAAACTGGGTAAGCACCCAAAGCGCGACTGTAAGGGCAACAATGATCGTGGTCACCCTTCTAAGAAAAGTCTTTGCCCGAAACCAAATTGCCGCCAGGAGTGCGTTCAGACTTGGCATTTTGTAGCTGGGCAGTTCAATCAGAAGGGGCCGTCTTTCGCCCTTCAGTAAAAACCGCTTAAACAAAGCTCCGACCAGCAGTCCTGCGACGATTGCCACCAGGTATAGCGCCAGCATCACCATACCCTGAAGCCCAACGCCTGGAATCAAAGTTGTGTTGGGTACAAATGCACTAATCAAAAGTGCATAGACCGGCAACCGTGCACTACAAGTCATTAGAGGCGCAACGAGGATGGTCACAATCCGATCCCTGCGGTCATCGATTGATCTCGCAGCCATGACTCCTGGGATCGCACATGCAAAAGAAGAGAGCAGCGGCAAAAACGACTGCCCATGAAGCCCAACTCGCACCATCCACGCATCAAGAATCACTACTGCGCGCGCCATGTAGCCGAAATCTTCAAGAAACAAAATCGCTGCAAAAAGGATAAGGATCTGTGGGAGAAACACCAAAGTTCCTCCGACCCCTGCGATCACCCCTTCGGTCACGAGGTCCCTCAAAAAGCCACTTGGCATGAGATCCCGGACGACCCCAGAAAGGATAGAAAAACCGGACTCAATCCAAGATGCGGGAATTTGAGCGACGTTAAAGACCAACTGAAAGACAAGTCCAAGGACCGAAAATAACAGAAGCGGCCCAAAGATCGGATGCAGCAGGACGCGATCGATACGCCGACTCCATTCATCTCTTTCGTCCTGCGCGGCCCCGCCCTGAACAGCTCGATAAATCCGATCGACCTCCTTAAAGCGGGTAAGCACCAAATCATTCGGAGTAGCCTCAGATTGCTCAAGATGCAGAGGTGAATTTCGCCCTCCTTCTTCGATCATCGATAAAGTAAGTTCAATCTGATTCACGAGCGGTAGAAGACTATCATCCCGAGCTGCGCTGATCGCAACAACGGGGCACTGGAGTTGTTTGGCTAACTCTTCAACATCAATCTTGATCTTCCGTTTGCGTGCCAAGTCCATCATGTTGAGAACGACACACAATGGCTTTTTTAAGGCTAAAATTTCAAGCGCGAAACCTAGATTCCGCCAAAGCTGAGTCGCATCCAGAACTAAAACGATCGCATCAAATTGCGAGGGCACTTGAAGCAGAGTTAACACCGTGACCCGCTCATCATCGCTTGTGGGACGCAGACTATAGGTTCCGGGGAGGTCTTGCACCGCAAAGGGGCTCGTCCCGGATGCAATGCCATGTGCCCCTTCGACAGTAACGCCACCTACATTTGCAACGCGCTGCCGACTCTCGGTGAGGCGGTTAAACAATGTTGTCTTCCCAGAATTAGGGGTCCCAATCAGCGCCACCGTTTTCAAGCAACACCCTCTTCCAAAAGTAAAATCCAGCGCGCATCTTCGCGTCGCAATGCAAACACACTGCCCCTGAGTTCTACCGCGAGTGGATCTTTCGACCACGGAGCACGATGTACGACGCGGAGTGGCTGCCCCGGGAGAAACCCAAGCTCAATCAATCGCAGCTGAAATGCTGTTTGTGGCGGTGAACGGTAACCTAAGATGAGCGCCCGGGAGCCCACCTCAAGGTCAGCTAAACTCTTGTTGAGAGACATTCTCAAGAGTTTAGCACAAAAGGGACCCGATCAGTCTGTGGACAAAAGATCAATTGCAGCATCGACAGGGATCGACGTAGGCCCCGCACTAGCGTCTTCAGCCTTATTGGGGTCCACTCCAACCTTTGCAAAATCGGCGGCGGTGTCCTGAGCACTTTCATGAGGACCAAAAGTCCGCACGTAGTGCGCAAGCGCCCATCGGTCAGGGGGAGGGAGGCTTGCGAAGGCTGGCATGGTATTTAGGCCCTTGGTTAAGGTTCCAAAAATCTGCGATGGCTTAGGGCCATTCTTCCATCCATCAGCAACAGTGAAGTTTCTTGGTTTCGGGTTAAGGGCTGCAGCGGCAATCCCATTCCCTGCTCCTTCAGCTCCATGGCAAGACACACATTGCGCTGAGTAGAGCTCTTTTCCATGAGCCACTAGCTCTTGAGTAGAAACCCAAGCTTTTGGGAACTTCGACGGTTGGCTGACGAGCGACTCAGGCAGGATCGAGCCTTTGACGTAGACATCCCCTCGAGTGAGCAGGTCTGCGAAACAGAGTACGAAAAAACAGGCCATGAACACTAAGGACGATCCAAAAATGACGGAGTTCTCTCTGTGGTCATACTTGAGGCCCATGAAGATCATGAAGACCAGCGATGCCTTGACGGAAGCGATGAGCATCGCGACTGCAAAGTTGAAGATCCCTAAATCGACCTGCGCCGTCGCCACCGTGACAATCGTCAGCACGATGAGAGCGACAAAGACCTGCTTTGCTGTTGAATCAGCTAAGATGTGGTGTTCGTGATTTTTGTGATGTTGATTTGAGTCGGCCATTTCAATTCCTTTTTTTAACCCACGAGATAAAGAAGCGGGAAGAGGTAGATCCAGACTAGATCGACGAAGTGCCAATAGAGTCCGGTGATTTCTACGGGTGTAAAATAGTTCGGAGAAAACTCATTTTTTCGGGCACGAAGAATAACCCAGAGAATCACGCCCATTCCGATCACTACGTGCAATGCATGGATCCCAGTCATCACAAAATAGACTGAGAAGAAGAGGCCTGCCTTATTAGCAGTCAGCTCAGTATTGCCAAAATGGGCACCTGGAAGGAGTTTGTCGTGAAATTTGTGTGAGTACTCGTAAATCTTCACCACACAGAATCCGCAGGCAAGGATCAGTGTGTAGATCAGTTGCCGCACAACGCGCTTATTGTCACCGCGCTGCGACGCTGACACCGCAAATGCCATGGTTAGAGAGCTTGTGATCAGGAATACCGTATTCAGAGCACCGAGCCGCCAATCCAGGAAGTGATGGGCAGCCTTGACCATCTCAGGCTCAAATACACGAAGCACTGTGTAAGCCACGAACAAGCCACTGAAGAATAAGACCTCAGTAACTAAGAAAATCCACATCGCCTGCTTACAGGCCTCAAACTCATCAAGCGCACTTTTAAAGTGATGCGCGACCTGATGTTCTCCAGCAACTTCATGTGATCCCATAAGTTCCTTGATGCTCCTTCTGTTAGATCGGGCCTGCTTTTGCACCGCGGTAGTCGTAGGGACCATCCGTCACGACTGGTTCTACAAGGAAGTTTTCGTGAGGCGGTGGAGATGGGCTCTGCCATTCAAGCGTGAGGGCCTTCCATGGATTGTCCGATGCCTTCTTTCCACGCAAGAGCGCATGGATCAGATAGAAAAGCACCAAGAGGAACCCCGCTGCAATGATCCAAGAACCCACTGTGGAAACCCGATTCAAGGTTGTGAACTGAGGGAGATAATCCGCGTAACGGCGAGGCATGCCAAGAACCCCTAAAATGAACTGAGGGAAGAAAGTGACGTTAAATCCAACGTTAATCAGGATTGCTGCAATCATTGCAGGTGTTTCTGCGTACATTTTCCCTGAAAATTTCGGGAACCAGTAATGAAGTCCAGCCAAGAACCCAAGCAATGACCCACCCACCATCACATAGTGAAAGTGCGCGACGACAAAGTAGGTGTCCGTCAGATGGACGTCTGTCGCGAGAGTGGCTAAAAACATCCCCGTCATTCCACCTATGGTGAATACAAAGATGAAGCCGATTGCGTAAAGCATGGGCGCATGGAAATGCAGAGACCCTTTGTACATGGTTCCAAGCCAACTAAAGACTTTCACGCCTGTTGGAATGGCAACAAACATCGTGATCAGCGAAAAGAGGAAGTTTGCGAACTCAGACTGCCCGCTGACAAACATGTGGTGACCCCACACCACGAAAGAAACCAATGCGATCCCAAAGGTTGCCATTGCAATGGCTGTGTAGCCAAAAATGGGCTTACGGGAAAACACAGGTACAACCTCAGAGATCACTCCCATCGCGGGCAGGATCATGATGTAAACCGCAGGGTGGGAATAGAACCAGAAAAAATGCTGAAACAAGACCGGGTCTCCACCGAGTGCTGGATCAAAAATACCGATGCCCACGATGCGTTCCAACGCTGCCAACAAAAGAGTGATGGCAAGAACTGGTGTTGCAAGGATTTGAATCACTGAAGTTCCGTAGAGCGCCCACAGAAAGAGTGGCATTTTTCCCCACCCCATCCCGGGTGCGCGCAATTTGTGAATCGAGACCACAAAATTGAGGCCCGTCAGAATAGACGAAAAGCCCATCACGAAAGCACCCAGCAAGACCCACACAGCACTGGTTGAGGTACGAATTGAGTACGGTGTGTAAAAGGTCCAACCGGTATCAACACCGTTTAGAAACAGACTAGCGCATGCGATGGCCGCACCCGAAAGGTACACATAAAAAGACGCAAGATTCCAACGGGGAAAAGCGACATCTTTTGCGCCTAGCATCATAGGAAGGACCATGTTGCCAATTGCAGCCGGGATCATAGGGATAATGACCATAAAGACCATGATGGCCCCGTGGTATGTGAACAATTGGTTGTATTTGCTTGGGCTAACCAGCGTGCTCCCCGGAGAGAATAGATTGAGGCGGATCAGCATTGCGAAAATTCCGCCCACTAAAAAGAAGGACAAAATCGCGATCAAGTACATGATCCCAATGCGCTTGTGGTCGAGCGTATTCAGCCAGGACTTTAGACCCTTCGAATGGTTGATGTAGTTATCCCCGTGCGCGAGCGCAACTCCGTGTCCCATCTTGTCTTTCTCCTACTTCAAGCTCTTGATGTATTCAATCACCTGAGCCAACTCGACTTCGGTGAACAGTCCTTTATAAACGGGCATCTGACCGGCTGGATAACCAGCAACAATTTTTGCGGCTGAGTTTTCGATCGACTCACGCAGGTAAGCGTCATCAGCCTTTCCCTCGCTACCGTCGGCAAATTTTCGAGTAGATCCTGCGAGACCCTTCCAGGTCGGACCGGTCATCTTCGAACCATCTGCGGAGTGACAAGCGATACAGCCTTTAGACTGGGCAACCGTTTTCCCTTGAGACACCAGGCTCACTGGAGCGGAAGCATCACCCTGACTCACGGCGGGCATACCTTCACCGAGCATGTTGGCGCGAAATCCAGGAAACGTCGGATCGGAAGAAAGGGCGGCAATATCAATCTTTTTGCCGCCTAAAAATTCCTTCCACTGGTCGTCTTTGAGGACAAGAAGACGCGCAAGCATCCCTGAGTGGGAAGCACCACAGTACTCTGTACAGAAGATCTGATGAATTCCAGGAATCTTTGCCTCAAACCACACATCCGTATACATCCCAGGAACGACGTCGTGTTTCACACGAAAGTTAGGGATAAAGAACCCATGAAGTACATCCTCTGAGGACATGATCAACTTGACCGGGCGATTGAGCGGAACATAAAGGTCGTTGATCGACTGCTTGCCGTCGGGATAAACAAACTGCCAGAGCCACTGCTTCCCAATGACGCGAATTTCTAACGCATTTAAGGGAGCATGAATCATCTTCTTATAAACAACCCAACCCCAAACAAACATGATCATGACGAGGATGGTGGGTATGACTGTCCAAACAATCTCAACAGCGGTATTGCCCTCAATAAATTTAGGGCGCTTGCCTTCTTGCCTTCGGTACCTCACCGCAAAATAAATCATCGCGGCTAGAATCCCGAAAACGAAGAACGCACTCACGTAAATCAGAAACCAATAAAGCACATCCCAAGCGCCAGCAATGTCCGTCCCCTGCACAGGTACAGTTGCTGCAAAGGCACTAGCCACTAGGGCGAAAAAAAGAGTCATACCGATTTCTGTTCCTTTCCGTACAAAAACTTACGACGCTGCCTGAGCCAAAAAGATCCTAAGAAAGTCCCGAGTACTAACAGGGTCACGAGTCCGCTCAACTGCATCACGCGAATCGCGTGTACTACGTAACCTCGCTGAGCAGGATCATAGTGAAAGCAAAACATTAAAAAGCGATCCATGACAGTCCCAACTTTACCCAAACTCGCTTCAATGATGGAAAACCGCATGTCGCGCGCGGCATAGTGGGCGCCATAGAGGTACCTTGAGAGCACACCTTCGCCAGTCGCCATAAAAATGACTGCTGGATGCGCGAACTCCTCATCCCTGCCGTCATACTTGTACTTAAATCCAAGCTGGGACGCGAGACCGGTGATGGCTGGCTGCTTTCCAGTCAAAAAATGCCACCCGGAAGCAGCCTCCGATGTCGCCGCGACGCCAAGCTCTGCCAGGTAATTGGCCTTCTTTTCTGCGGCAAGTCCCGGGGTATCTTTCGGATCGATACTGACGGTGACCACACTAAAGTCCCGACCGACCTGAAGATCTAGGCCCTTGAGACTCTCGACAATTCCATTCAGCACCAAGGTGCAGAGCATCGGACACTCAAAATAGACTAGATTGATTAAAACTGGCTTTTTACCGGTGAAATACTGAGAAAGTTGAACACTCTCACCGCGGTCGTCGACAAATTCTAAGCCATCGAAGTTGAGTTTTGCCCCGAGGTGCTCTTCGATTCCCACATCACGCAAGGGAGCTGGCACTTTCGAAGGGTCAGCCTGAAGCACCGCCGTCGGCGTAGCTGTTGGCTCTTCCGCCGAAAATGCTTCCGAGCCGAAAGACAACGCGACCACCCCTAGCACGGCAAGAAGGAGTGCCGAGGCAAGAACAGGGGTCTTCGTTTGAATGATTCTCAACTTGTTCACTGGGTTTTGACTTTCAATTGTAGCAGCAAGGCCGTTCGTCCGTTACAAAAAAGGATGCTCAGAATCTGTTTAGAACTCGCGAAAAGCGGAATTGTCTTCCTTGTCCTATTCACAGCAATCGCGGGTTATGCCGCAGGTGCGAGCGGCGAACATCCCTGGAGCTGGCTCACTGTTGTTTTTCTTCTGGCGGGCACAGCTCTGGTCTCAGGTGGGTCGGCCGCACTCAATCAAGTTCAGGAATCTGCACTCGACCTCAAGATGGATCGAACCAAAGAGCGTCCGATCCCAAGCGGCAGAATGAGCCGAAAGACGGCCTTGATCTTAAGTCTTCTCTGGATAGTTACCGGATCGATCATCCTGTCCTTCATCAATTTTCCCGTGATGTGCGTCGGACTTTGTGCCGTCATTTTCTACAATGGGCTTTACACACTTTGGTGGAAGCCTCGCATGGCTTTTGGGGCTGTCCC
Source organism: Pseudomonadota bacterium (assembly GCA_027486675.1). Lineage (GTDB taxonomy): Bacteria > Bdellovibrionota > UBA1018 > UBA1018 > CAIMNF01 > JAIXOQ01. Next base: position 71,188 of record JAIXOQ010000008.1, on the reverse strand, counting down.
AGGCGCAATTCCGGGGGCTCTTCCCATCTGGATGGGTTATTTGTCCGCTAACCCAGATATCTTCGCACCTCAGGGCCTCTACTTGTTTGCTCTCTTGTTTTTTTGGCAAATGCCCCATTTCTGGGTCCTCTCGATCAAATATGCGGACGACTATGCAAAAGGCGGATTCCCCATTCTGCCAGCAATTCATGGTGTGCCTGTGACTAAGGCCCACATCACTTTGTGGAGCCTCGCTTACATCGGGTTAGGAATGATGAGCGGACTCTTCTTTCCAGTCGGCGCAATCTCACTCGGCACTGCGCTCTGTGTTGGGGCCTGGATTCTCTGGGAGTTGCTTCAATTCTTGAAAGCGGGTGATTCAAAAAACTGGCTCAGATTCTTTATGGCCGTGAACTTGAGTTTGATGATCTACCTCGCTGGCATTGTGATCGACTTGTGGTCGATCCACCTCTACCCGACGTCGTAGGTTAACTTGAGTTTCCTACGCTGAGCGGCACGCTCCTCAGCAAGCTGAATCAACTCGCTGATCAGATGGGAATAGGAAATTCCAGACGCGGCCCACAACTTTGGATACATGCTAATCGGCGTAAAACCAGGCAAAGTATTGACTTCATTGAGGTAGATCGCTCTGGTGTTTTTATCCATAAAAAAGTCGACCCTTGCTAACCCAGAAAGCTCAAGGGCGAGGAATGTGTCCATTGCCAACTTACGAATCATTTCTACCTCGGCCAACGAAAGGTCATGGGCAGGGATAAATGCCTGCGCCCCATTTTCATCGATGTATTTTGCTTCGTATGAATAGAACTCATGGCTTGGCAGAATCTCGCCGACCAGACTTGCTCGTGGCGCTTCGTTCCCCAGGACCGCCACTTCAAGCTCACGCGCTGAAATTCCTTCCTCGATGAGCACCTTGTTGTCGTAAAGGAATGCATTCTTAAGCGCAGAGCTTAGGTCTGCTTTCGATTTCACTTTACTCACTCCCACCGAAGACCCGGCACAAGCGGGTTTCACAAAAAATGGGAAAGGGAAGCGGTCCAAGATCTCTGTCATGACTTCGAGCGGGCTTTTTTCCCAAGCCGCGGTCCTGACAGTCGTGAAGGGAACCACTGAAATCCCGGCATCACGCAAGATTCTTTTGGCGACATCTTTATCCATCCCCATCGCTGATCCAAGCACGCCTGAGCCCACATACGGCAGGCCGGAGAGCTCTAATAAACCTTGCAGAGTCCCGTCTTCCCCATTGGTTCCGTGGATGAGTGGAAAAACGACGTCGACCTGAAGTGAATCTATAGCACTACCTTTGATCTGAGCGGGGAAATCTGTTCCAGGGTTGAGCGAAATATTTCGAACTGCTTGCTCCAATTTAAGCAAACGAGGATTCGTTTGATGCGTGAGGAATTCGGCCTCATCGACAGACACGAAACGTCCCTCTTTGGTGACACCGATCAACGCGACATCAAATTGACTGCGGTCGATATTTTTTACGACGGAGAGGGCCGAGACAATGCTCACCTCGTGCTCACCTGACCGCCCACCAAAAATGACCGCGACTTTCTTTTTCATCCGTCAAAGCCCCCTCTCACTCTTTCTATTGTGTCAGAAGACGTGAAAAGATAGGGAAAGGATGATGACGTTACTTCTCTTTTCACTCCTTGCCCGTGCCGATGACATTCTTTGTGAGAATGCTCCGACCGCTCTCATCGTAGAGGAGATACACCCACCACGGGCTGCGACGTCTAATCCTTGTGGCGGCCACGAGGCAAAGATTCAGGGTAGTGCCTACGAATGTGGAAGTGCCAATGACGTCTATTTAAAAACAATGGGTTTTTACAAAGGAATCGTCGAACTCGCGAAACAAAAGTGCGAAAACTTTTGTCGGGACATAAATCCGGTCTGTAAGGGTCGACTGCAAGTTCCAAGCACCTGCGCCTTCAGCATACCCTCGACAAAAGCCATAGAGGTTGGAGCTAAAGTGGTGCACTGCCCAAAACACTGCCAGAAGGGCCAAGCTTTTTCCTATTGCAGCTTGTACCACGCCCATTATTTTTCAAAGGATCCCGACCTCTTCAAGGGTAAAGCCCCAAACTGTATCTGCGATCAAGTAGAACCAGTACTACCTGAGAAAAACGTCGGTGAAGGGTAATCCAGATTTACGTTTCATCTGATAGGACTGGCGGTAAACAGCGACCGGGATCACGCGAGTCAACCGGTCCTCTAAAGTGAGCACTGAACCTTCGGGAAGGACCGCTTGATTGAACCGCATCCCTAAAGCAGCAATACGGGAGGCCTCGAGGACGTCATCGTCTGCCGTGACTACAAAAGAAAGCTCCAGATCAGCCGATTCTACCGGATCAAAGATCGAGGATAACTCCTTGGCTGTCCCACCACCTGCTAACGTCACGCGCTGAATTTCTTTTGGAAAAGAGGTTCGAAAATCCTCAGCCCCTGGTGCGATGCGGTATGCAATGGTCTTTCCATGCAGTAAGCCCGGAGGAATGGGAGAAATCCCTAGCAGTGCATCCTTAAGGGCGCGGGCCATTTTTGGATCCTGACAAACCCGTGTAGCAACCGCGTGAGAGCGGCAAATCGCAATCGCATGCACAAAACCAAAGTTACCGATTAGTTTCTGGTGCTCTGAGGTCATCTCAGCTTCGTCGGGTCCCGTGGTCACAAGATCAGCGGAAGGATTCCTCACGGAAGCCGCACTCATGCGGACGGTGCGAAATTGATTGGCGTGCAGCGAACCTGGAAAATCTTTGCGGGAAGCTAGGATCACTTCCTTGGGTTTCCATTTTCGTATGATGTACGGACCTGAGCTGATCCACTTAGAAGGTTCCGGAACAACGAGGCCCGGCACGCGGTTCTTTTCATGCAGCACACCGGTCCATACGGATGAAAGCACAGCCACAGGATCTACATTTCCTCGAAACTCTATTTTCAGATCGCGAGCATTCACTTCCACTTTGGCCTGCTCCCAAGCACGAAAGGCCTCGGGAAACTGTGAGGGCGCGAAACCAATCTTAAGAAGCTCTGCGCGGAGGAAATCGCGGGTGGCTAGGAAATCAGAGGGAAGTATGGCTTCGCCCGTAGAATAGGTCAGTCCCTCACGCAAGCGCACCCGAAGCGTATAATGCAATGGATCCCAGTCCCAAGTTTCAGCCAAATATCCTCCGCAATCTGGTTTGGCTAATGTACCCACTAATCCTTGTGCGGGTCCGCTCATCCATGAAGCATGGGCATCCCAAGGTGCAGCGGTCTTTGGCAACTCAGGAAGCCAGATCGAGCGAGTGTCCTCGAAGGCTTTTAAACGACCAAAGAAGAAGAACCCAACCAAATTGAGTCCAAATGCTAAAACAAACACAAGTATTCCAAGACGTTTGGCAGACATGACAACTCACCTCTTCGTGTTAGCCTATCGGATCAGGTGATGGACTCGGCGGAATTTCTCTCACAAGCGAAAGCATTTGATCTTGGACACCTTCCGACAGAAGGGTTTCACCCTAGGACGCGCGTTCTTTCTCAGTTGGCAAAAACAAACCTAGGCCATGCGATCCATATCCTTCGTGACGTGGACAGTGAGGCACTTGGGGTACTTAGAAAATCCTGGCCTGAAATTCATAAACTGAGGTCAGAGATCAAAGATGTCCTCAATCAAGGGTACCGAATTTTTCTTTCCGGCTGCGGCGCAACTGGGCGACTTGCACTTGTTCTTGAGCAACTTTGGTTAAAACGTTTTCCAGGATCGGACCAGGTACGCGCTTTCATGGCTGGGGGTGACTACGCTCTCGTGAAGTCAGTAGAAAACTTTGAGGACTTTCCGGAATTCGGTGAAAGGCAACTGCTCGATCTCGGTTTTACTGAAGATGACCTGCTGATTGCGATCACCGAAGGGGGCGAAACCCCGTTTGTAATCGGCTCCGCCTGGGCCGCACTGAAACACGGTAAGAAAAACTGCTGGTTCTGTTACTGCAACCCTCGCGAAGTGCTGACGCGCACTGTAGTCCGGAGTGAAGAGATCTTAAATAACCCCCGCGTGAATTCTTTGGAGCTTTTTGTCGGACCGATGGCGCTCAGTGGATCGACAAGACTTCAAGCCGCTACGGTGCAGATGCTCGCGGTTGGGTGCGCGCTTTTTGATCTGACATTGGATGATTTAGAGGGCTTCATCCATTGGCACTATCTCTTACGGGAGTCCTCCGCGCTGCTGCGTTGGATTGAACGAGAAGCCGTGGCGTATGAATCAGAAGACACTGTTCTCTATGCATCTGATTCTTTCCCCATCACGGTGCTGACCGATACTACAGAACGTTCCCCTACTTTTAGTTTGACCGCCTTTGAGACGAGTCATGAGCCGGGCCCGACGAGTCTTTGTTACCTCACAATCCCGGCAGCGGCAGATGCTGCGCAGGCATGGAAAATGATTTTAGGTCGTCAACCTCGTGGACTTGCTTGGGAAAGTTTAGGCGGGCGGTTGGATGGTAAGGCTATTGCTGGTTTTGATTTTAGTCGTGAGTCCCAAGGTCAGCGCATACTCAGAACTGCTCCTAAGAAACAACACATACTGACCATTGAAAAAACCGATAGACATGAACTTTCAATTGCATGGGACGGGGAACATTTAGGGCTGTTACCCCTCCCTTTTGGACATCCCCTTTTTATGGAAGTGGCGATGAAGCTTTACCTTAATCAGGCATCTTTGCTCATCATGTCCCGCATTGGGCGGGTGAAAGGGAATGTCATGACTCATGTTCGTCCAAGCAACGGAAAACTGATCGATCGTGCAGCGCGCTACACGGCTTACTTGTTGGAAGAGCGTGGTTTTGTGCCACCCTCGTTTGAAATGATTGTCGCTACTCTACTTGAATCTCTAAAGAATTTTGGACCTGGCCAACCCGTAGTGATGCACTCAGTGCAACTACTCGAAGCGAAACTCAATCCCTAAACGAGATACAAAACCACCAAAGTTCACATCCACCTTCGGCAGGTTGAAAGTAGTGCTCGAAGGGTAACTTGCACTCTGAAAGGTGTATCCTCCCTCGACCAATAGGCCCCAGTTTCGGCTTAGCCCTACTGAAGCCTGAATGAGCCCCTGTAAAATTGGATTGGTCGAGGTGTAGGTGAGCTTAGCCACATTGCCACTCAGCGAATCTGTGATTTCAAGGCGATTCTGAAGTGCAAGCCCTGCATAGACACCTGCACCCAAACGGACCGCGCCCCACTCGAGGGGAGACACAATAAGTCCAAAAGAGATAGGCACAGAGTTGTACTTCACCTCCCGGGTCGACCCATCATCGAGCGAAATACCCTGCACAGAACTAAAGCGATACTCCACTCGAGCAGCCCAGGATAAAAATTTCCAGATCTGAAACTGCATCTCAGCGGTAATCGCATTGGTTAAGCGGACTTGATCAACGCCTCGCAGCAGTCCTGCGAGCGGATCAAGACTTAGATTTTGCAGGCCATACCCCAGCAGCACACGAGAATTGCTCCACCAGAACTGCTTTTTTTCTGTTTGCCCATTTGCAGAGTCAGTCCGAGCCTTGTTCGCCTCAAATCCTTTCTCAATCTGACTTTCTCCTGCTGACTCCGTACGAATCTGATTGCCAGAGAGCCACCCAAAAGATCCGTCCGAGAGACGTGTCTTATAAAAATTTTCGGTCGGCAGGTTAGATACAATGACTTCTGTGTCTTTTTTGAGTTGGACGATCACCCTCGATTTTTCATTGGGTTGATCAAGCACATCAGCAAGCTCGGCGATGATCTTTGCGTTCTGAGCTGCCCATGCAGTTTGAAATAGAAAGATCAAAATTGTTGTCATCCTGGACGGACCTCCTCCACACGCGCCTGAACCAACCCATCGGCCAAGCGGATCTGTATCGCGTCCTTAGCTTTTAATTCTTTTACAGTCCGAATCAATGACCCAGAAGAATCTGAAACCAAAGAAAATCCTCGGCCTAAAACCTTAAGAGGCGACAAGGCCTCAAGAGTGAGAGTGAGGGACTGCAGCCTGGATCTACGCCGTTCTAGCGTGAGCTGAGTGGCGCGCTCCAAACGAAGATAAAGCTCATCTGCCCTTTGCGCTTGTTCACGCAGCTTATCTTTCGGGCTTCGTACTCGAACCGCAAGTGTCTGAAGCAAACGACGTTTGGATTGAATTTCACGGTCTACCCCAACGCGCAACCGAGCATGCATTTGATTGAGCGACTGTGAAAGCTCAAGCCAGCTTTGGGTCAATATTTCTGCACCGGCGGAAGGAGTGGGCGCACGAAGATCAGAGACAAAATCTGAGATCGTAAAATCGATCTCATGACCAACGGCCGAAACGACCGGGATCTCGCACTGAGCGATCTCACGCGCAAGAGCCTCATCGTTAAAGCACCAAAGGTCCTCAAGACTCCCACCTCCCCGGGTCAGCAGGATGACATCCCCCAACTTAAAGTGGGACGCGACACGGAGCGCCTGAATCAGTCGATGAGGTGCATCTGCTCCTTGAACTAGGGAAGGAATCAGAAGAAGTTCCACGAAAGGTGCTCTTCGCTTTAAGACAGTTCTCACATCATGAAATGCCGCCGCCTGACCTGAAGTGATGATCACAATTTTTCTTGGATACTTCGGTAAGGGTCTTTTACGAGATGAATCAAAAAGGCCTTCAGCCTGAAGTTTAGCCTTCAGCTGTTCAAACTGTAGTTGAAGTGCACCGACGCCCATTGGCTCAAGCTGACTCACATTCAGCTGGTAAGAGCCTCTTGGCGCATAAACGCCTACCGAGCCACAAGCCAGGACCTTCATTCCATCTCTAAGTTCAAACTTTCCGCCTACTCTTTTTGTGAATGAGAAGAAAGTTGCCGAGATTGTTGCATCGGCATCCTTTATTGCAAAATACGCATGGCCACTACTCATGACGCGCACATTGCTCACTTCGCCTTGAATCCAAAGATCACGAAACTCCGGTTCGATATGACCTTTGAGGCGGGCAGTTAATTCTGAAACAGTCAGAAAGTCGCTTGGATTCATTTGAGTCGCTTAAACACTTCAAAGGACTTTAAGTAACGTACGGCCTGCTGGGTTTGGTAATCGGTCTTTGGATTCATCTTCACGGGCTTAAGATCTTCATTGGCTGGGTCAGATGATCGTTCGGTTTCAGGAACGGATAATTCGTCGATGGTATAAATATCCCCAGATTTAACCGCACTTTCTGGCTGGACTGCTTTCAGGTGACCCTTCAAATCTTTCTCTCTTTGAACTTCTTTTGCGAGACGCGCTTTCTCTAGAATCTGTTGATCAAAGTCTTCAAGCGCGATGTCTGGGACGACACCCACTTCCTGGATGCTCCGTCCTGAGGGGGAGTAATACTTTGCAGTCGTCAATTTTAATCCCCGATCGTCCCCCAGAGGAATCACGGATTGCACCGAACCTTTTCCAAACGTGGTCTCCCCTAAAATCATCGCCCTATGGTGATCCTGCAAGGCCGCGGACACGATTTCTGCAGCTGAGGCAGTTCCGCTGTTGACTAGAACGACAACAGGAAGCTGCTTTCGGGCTTTTCCAGCCTTTGCGGACCTGACTTCCTTATCTAAAGGATCGCGTCCAATGGTCGAGACAACGACCCCCTCATCGATAAAGAGAGAAGTCACATCGACGGCTTGATCCAGCAGACCCCCTGGATTGTTTCTTAAGTCAAAAACGAGCCCACTTAATGGCCCTTTAGACTCTAAGTTCTTAATCGCCTGATCGACGTCACGGGCAGCGTTCTCAGAAAAACCCACCAAGGCTACATAGCCATATTTCTGATCTAAGATATCGGAACGAACAGACTTCACCTGAATCGACTGGCGAGTCATCTTCAGATCTCGAAACTTCTTCCATCCCTTACGATAGATTCCTAGAACAACTTCAGTACCAAGTTTCCCTTTCATCTTCTGTATGGCTTCAGAGATGCTGAGACCTTTAGTGCTTTCGCCGTTGATGCGAATGATCCGGTCCCCTGATTTGACTCCAACCTTCCAAGCCGGAGAATCTTCAATCGGGGTGATCACCATCAGCACTCCATCCTTGACGCTGACCTCGACCCCAATGCCATCAAAGCGACCTTCGGTGTCTATCTTCATCTCTCGGTAAACTTCGGGAGGTAAATAGTTCGAGTGAGGATCAAGCGTATCCATCATGCCGCGGATCGCGCCTTGCATGAGGCGCTCGGAGGAGACGGGTTCCACATAATTTTTTTCCACAAAACCTAACACCTTTTGGAAGAGTTCGATTTCACGATACTTTGCAGCATCGGATTTTAATGTCTCCGGAGGGGTGGACTTGGCTAGGGCAAAAGAAACAAAGAAAACTGAAAAAATCATGGATGAGCCTCGCTCTGCAACCACTTTAACGGGTTCAAAGCGAGGTTGCGAGATCGAATCTCAAAGTACAGCGGAGAGGAGACGTTTGGGAGTTCAGCAATCTGCGCCTCGGCCTCTACGGCTGCCCCTGCCGCAACAGTCACAGATGCGAGTTGCCCGTAGACCGAGTAGAAATCTCCATTGTGAGCCAAAATGACTACGTACCCACGACCCGGTAGTTTGCCCACGAACTGGACCGTCCCACTGGCTGAAGCCTTCACTCCAAGTTTTTTGGAGGTCGGAAGAATCTCAATACCTTTTCGAAAGTACTGAAGTCCCGTCGCCTCATCCATCTGCAATCCAAAACCTCGTGCGACACTCCCCTGCACTGGCCATAACCACTGAAAGCTTGGGCTCAAGCGCAACAACTTAGCCTGGGCTTTCTGCCGCTCCGATAACTGTCGCTCATGAAAGCTTCGAAGCATCTGCTCCATCTCCAGGCTCGACTCTCTCAGTTTCCGATACTCTTCGAGCTTCGAAAGGCGTTCTTTTTGTTTTTCTTGAGAGAGCTCTTCCCTCAGACCTTCATGGAACTTCAATAGATCCTCAGTTTCAACGATTGAGGAGCGAAGTTCTTCTAATCGAGACTTCTCTTCCTGGATCTTGAGTTCAAAAGACAGCGCATCCTCTACGTCCGCTCGAAGCGCCTCAAAATCTTTAAAACGAATCTGTGCCCAAGTTCCAAGCATGAATGCCCGGGCGTGGGTGCTTACCGAATCTGCTGTCTGGGTCGCAAGGACAAGGTCTGAAATTTCATGTTTAAGCTTCACACGCGCAGAATCCAAGCGGGATTGCACTTCGTTGCGTTTGAGTCTCATTCCGCCGAGTTCTCCATCCAAAAGAGCGATGCGTTTTTCGGTGAGTGCTTTTTCTTTGGCTTGAAGAATTTTAAGAGAGCGAATGCGCTCAAGCTGCTCATGAACAGCATTGCGACTTCCATTCGTTTGCTGAATCGATTTTTCAATTGCACTCATCTGCTGCCTGATTTGTGCGAGTTGATCTGCCAAAGGAGGGCCCGCAAAGGCAATCGTAACTGCCCAGAAGGGAATCATCTTACTTTTGACCTTTTACGAACCCTAGAAAAGGTCAGCAGAAACACGAGTGCGATTTGTGTGAGTAGAAGTGATATCCCCGCTCTGAGCGGCAGCAACCATACTTCCGGTACGCTGACGCCGGTCAGTAGCGACAAACCCAAAGCCCCCTTCGGTAGCATGATCTTCCAGATTAAAAACGCTAGGAGGTGTCCCAAGACCAGCACCAGACCACAAACAATCGTCAGGGGCAAACGAATGCGAAACATTGGAACACCCCAGTGTTCTAAGTTTTTTGCGATCGGGTGGAATTCGCGACCCAAGATACGGGTGAATAAAAGAGCAATCGCAAGAGAGGCCGCCCAAAGTAGATATCGGATCAGGTCTACCTGAAATAATAAACGCACCAATGCATTCCGATACGGGCCTTCGAGCGCGGCGCGCTCATGGAGTTTCATGACTCCATGCATTTTTTTTAGACTCTCAAGAACTTCAGATTCAATAGCACCACGGAAAGTCACCATCGTAGGGACTAAGTTCTCCGCTTCTCCGCCTACGCCCAGCAAAAGGGATCGTAATTGCGGATCCATATCGCTCAGCAGGTCCTTCACCTCAGCTTGAGAGACAATGGTCACTTTCCCCACCTCTTGTCTCAGCTTTTCCGCTACGGCCTCGGCACTGGTCGAATCCGCTGCTGTCAGAGTGACGACCTTTTCGAGTGCAACGCCATTTAAGGTTCTATCCAAGTCCTGCGAAATGACGCTCGCACCCCAAAAGATCAACACCAATGCAGCGAGTGCAAAAGTGGACACTAAGGTCACTCCCGGAAGCCGTTTAAAAAGAAGGCCCCCCAAACTCACGCCCACGCTCATAGGGCTTTCCCTTCTTCAACCGTTCCGTTACGAAATACTAAAACACGCCTTCTCACCCGACGAACCATCTCAAGATCGTGAGTGGCTACCACCACACTGGCCCCACCGACTTGAAGCCGTGTCAATGCATCTAACATTTTCCAAGTCATCTCTATGTCCTGAGCCCCCGTAGGTTCATCGAGCAGATAAAGGTCTGCCTTACGAGCCAAAGCACGCAAAAATGCGACTCTTTGCTGCTCCCCACCCGACAGGGTGCGGAGGGGTGCCGTCAATCGGTCGGAAAGCTTTAATGTTTGGAGTAGCTCCTTCATCGAGGCATCGTCGGTCTTTCTAGATGAATGGAGGCCGAGCTGCGCGAGCTCTATATTCTTTTGGACTGTGAGGTCAGGGACGAGTTCGAGAGACTGCGGCATGACAGACATCCGGTGCCGAAGGTCATCGATTTGTTTCTGTCCCAATGAAGCGCGAGCAAATCCAAACCACTCGATATCCCCGGAGCTTGGCATCTCTTCGGTGGAAAGAATCCGGAGCAAAGTGGTTTTACCTGCGCCGGTGCCGCCTAGGAGGTACGCAAAATCTCCTCGTGCAACAGACAAACTGACGTTCTCAAAGATCGTCTTTGTGCCAAATTTTTTTGCGAGCTTAAGAGCGAAGAGCATGACTTGCTATTTCCTTGCGGCGAAACGCCTAAAACTTGCACTGCTTGTATTACTTTACGGGGTTTCATACCGTTTAAGGAAGTCATGAAGCACTCCCGCTGGCTCATCTCAGTGATTTTGTACATTGCCTGGAACGCTCTCTTTGCGGCGGTGGCACTCAATATTGGGATTACATGGAGTTTTCACTCCGGCACTGTGGCACCCGGTCAACGCTTCCTAGCGGCAGGCCTGGCCTGGCAGAATCAGCGCTGGATCGCCGCAGTGCTTGCACAATTTGCTATTGCACTGCTTGCCTACCCCGAATTCACAATGAGTCATCGGACTTTTTCAGCGGCAAAAAAACGAACCATCGCCTTCATCGTAGGGGTCGGCGCCGCAAGCCTGATCACCCTTTTACTTGTCGCCTCAAAACGGGTAGAGGTTCGCACCTATAGGCTGGACTCCATTGCACAAAACGTCCTGCCGCTGATTTTCCTTCTGCTGCTGGGATGGAATATCGACAAACTTTTAAGCCCAAGGCTTCCAAAACGCACTCATCCTCTGGAAGCCCGCATCTTACAAACGTTGCCCCTACTTGGGGTGATGCTCGTGTGGCTAGAGCCGTCCCTCAATGAAGCGCTTTTGCTTGGAGTATTGCCCTTTTTGTTTCTTGCGCCTGCGGATGGACTGGTCTTTCTGGCCGCTTTTCTGACGACAGGATTTGCCGGTTACAGCTGGAGTCTCTTTGGAATCGAGGGCGAGGGCATTGTGAGGCTACAGCCTCTACCCGGCTACAGCCTCCGCGTCCTTGAATATGCAGGCGTTGGGTTAGCAGCGTTGGTTTGGGCAATTCGGGTATGGTACCGTTTTTTTCATGAATTCTGGAAACGCAGGTTTAAGCACAATCGCACTAGTCCTTCAAGCGGGACCGATCGTTAAGGCCATCCTCATCCTACTTGTTTTTGCATCCGTGGTCACCTGGGCTGTCGTCATTCAAAAGTGGACCCGACTGAGATCGGCACAAAAAGGAAATAGAGAATTTCTGGATGTATTTTGGGCAGGAAAGTCCTTAGATGAAATTTTTCAACGTGTTGAACCTCTGCATCACTCCCCCATCGCTCAAGCCTTTTTGACCGGCTACAAAGAATTACGGAAGCTTTCCTCCGGCGAAGGTACACAGAGTGGCGATATTGAGGTCAATAACATCTCAAGATCGCTCAATAAAGCGATGTCGAATCAAATGGCAGCCCTAGAAAGTCACGTCGACTGGCTTGCTACAATCGCAAGCTCTGCCCCATTTATTGGGCTTTTTGGAACCGTATGGGGAATCATGACCTCATTTCAAAACATCGGAGCCACCGGCAGCGCCAGCTTAGCCGTCGTCGCACCAGGGATCAGTGAGGCTCTGATTGCAACGGCTGCGGGACTTGCTGCAGCGATTCCTGCTGCAATTGGCTACAATCACTTCCTTCAACGCATTCAAAAGGTCTCGGTCGATATGGACAGCTTTGCTCAGGACTTTCTCAATCTCGTCCAAAGAAGCTTATTGCAACGTAACAAACAGTCTCCCGAGGCCCATCAGTGAAAATGAATACAAGCGGCTCGAAAAGCCGCTTAGCAGAGATCAATGTCACCCCGCTTGTGGACGTGATGCTAGTCCTTCTGATCGTCTTCATGGTCTCTGCACCCCTTATGCAGCAAGGGATCGAAGTTGCACTTCCAAAAGTAGCAACCCAAGCGATGACTACAGAAGAAACCTCTATCATGCTCGGTATAAAAAAATCAGGAGAACTGAGTTGGGATGGAAAGTCGATTGGCTGGGCGCAACTCAAAGAACGACTGAAATCTACGAGCCAAGGAAAGAATACACAAGTGGTTGTACAGGCTGATGCAGCTGTAGAGTACGGCGTGGTCGCACGGGCGATGGGACTTGTGAAGGCGGCCGGGATCTCAAGAGTTGGCCTGGCTACATCGCCTTCTGAGGAGTGAAATTAAAATTTTATGGAGCATGCCGCTCGCGCACCTTCGTTTTCTCGCGCTTTCAAACGCTCGGTTTTGGCTCACACTCTTGTGATGGGTCTAGCAATATTAGGATCCTTGGTCACCGAGCGACCTAGGGAGCGCATCGTACCTACTCTTCGCGTGGACCTCGTTGCGCTGCCTGACCAAAAGAAAGATGAACCGATATCGCTCCCAGCTCCAGAAAATGCTCCGACTCCGCCCGCTCCAGAGAAGCAGGTCAAGACAGCGCCGAAAATAAAGATGGAAAGCGCTGAGGTTTCTCTCAGCAAAAAGCAAAAGACCACCGCAAAAAGCATGAAAAGCGCACTGGAGCGCCTGAGAGCTTTAGAAAAGCTTCAAGCTCTTAAGGGCAACATGATTTCAAAAGGGGCAACTACTTCTGGAGAGGCGAAAGAGCGCGAACAGGCAACGTATTACGATGGAGTCTTGCAGAAACTCAGGGAAAACTGGGAACTACCCAGCTGGCTTCAGACCAAAGGACTCTCTGCGCAGGTCGTGCTTTTTTTGAATTCCAAAGGAAATATTCTGCGCATCGTTTTTAAGAGGCCTTCGGGCAATGACGTTTACGACGAAGAAGTGCGACGAGCCGTGCAAAGATCAGCGCCCTTTGCTCTACCCCCTCAGGATGTGATCGATTCCCTTGCATCCGATGGCGTTCTTTTGGGCTTCCCGTTATAATCAGCTTCATAATGATGAAGCTTTTCTTTGCGCTCCTTTTTGCCCTTGTTCTTGTACCAACCCTCCCAGTTGCCACCGCAAATGCCGATGGGGTTTACCTCGAAGTGGGAAGTGCAAAGACCAAAAAGCCTTCGATTGCGATCCCAAACCCAAAGTCTCCTTCGGGTGAACTTGCCGGCAGATTGAAAAGGGAACTTTCAAATACCCTCAATTTCGCTGAACTCTTTCGCATTGTCTCTGAGAACGCTTATCCCCAAGCGGAACTGGAGGGCGGGATCAATCCGAAAGGAGAGGACTGGTCTAAAATTGGGGCCGATTTTGTGGTGGGTTGGACGCTCACTTCTAGCGCGGATAAGACCATCGCTGAAATCCATCTTTACCAGACACCTTCCGGAAAGAGTCTTCTCTCAAAACGATACGTTAGCGCTCCCAATGACTGGAAGATCACCATCCGCACCGCAGCCAATGATATCGTGCAAGCAATCACAGGCACACCATCGGTATTCAAATCTCAGATCGCTGCAGTGTGCGATCGTTCAGGAAAAAAAGAAGTGTATGTCTTTGACTTCGATGGTTCCAATCCACAGCAAGTCACTCAGCACCGATCAACCACTGTCAGTCCTGCCTGGAATCGAGATGGCACACGCATCGCTTATTCCGTTTATAATCGTCACGAGGACAACACCAAGAATCTCGATCTTTTTGAGTTCGACTTCACGAAGAAGCTTCTCCGACTTCTCAGCAATAAGACGGGGATTAACTCTGGAGCCAATTATGACCCCAAGAAAAATCGAATTGCACTCACATTGTCCCACTTGGGCAACCCAGAAATCTTTCTCCTGGATCCAGATTCCAGGGAAGCGACTCGCCTCACCCAGTCCATCGGCGTGGATGTTGACCCCGCATTTAGCCCAGATGGGACGAAAATAGCCTTCGTCTCTTCCAGGGCCGGTAAACCGATGATCTACATCATGCCCGCCACTGAACCTCAATCTGCCAAACGATTGACCTATGCCGGTCAATACAATGCTTCGCCAAGCTTTAGCCCTGATGGAAAGAAAATTGCCTTTGCAGGCTGGATCGACAATCGATTTGACCTATTCACGATGAACTCAGATGGAACCACCATTGAGCGCTTGACCAAAAATGAAGGGTCAAACGAAGACCCTCACTTTAGCCCAGATGGCCGCTTTGTCGTGTTTTCGTCCAGTCGAGAAGGAACACGCAGCGTTTATGTCATCAATATGGAAGGAAACGTGGTCAAGCGCCTGACTTTTGGTTTAGGTAACTGTGTTGCTCCAAAGTGGTCCCCGGCCCTAAACTAGCAACATGCAAAAAGAGAGAGTTGCGATTGTCGGCGGAGTCAGAACCCCATTCGTTAGAGCGCGGGGCGTATTTCAAAAAATGTCGCCAGCTCAGCTGGGAGGATTGCCTCTGAAGGAAACGGTTCAAAGAACCGGCATTGATCCAAAGCTGATTGATGAAGTGTTTATGGGAATCGTTAGCTCTCCTGCAGAGGGGTCAAACATCGCGCGCGAAGCTCTTTTTGATTCAGGTCTTCCCCCGAGTATCCCGTGCACAACCATCAACCGCTACTGTGCTTCTTCTTTAGAGGCCGCAGCTTCTATCGGGGCTAAGATTCAGGCAGGCCAGATTCAGCTCGGAATCGCATCCGGGGTGGAGTCCATTAGTTCCATTCGGGCGCTCTTTAGCAATGAAGCCACAGATTATTTTCAAGACATCGCGAAGATGAAGAGCAAAGCACAGATGCTGATGCACCTAGCAAAATTTAAGATGAAATACCTCGCTCCGCAGGCACCTGGGATCAAAGAACCCACCACGGGACTCAGCATGGGGCAAAGTGCGGATCTGATGGCTCGTGAATTTAAAATCAGCCGAAAAGAGCAGGACGAATTTGCGCTTCTCAGCCATCAAAATGCAAAGGCAGCCTGGGATCGCGGCTTTTATGCTCGCCACGTTATGTCAGTGGCAACTCCAGCTGGCAAAGTGATTTCGCAAGATCCGGATATTCGCGGAGACTCAACCTTAGAAAAAATGGCGACACTTCGCCCGGTTTTTTATAAGGACGGGACAATCACTGCTGCCAATGCAAGTCCCCTGACCGACGGCGCATCCGCTGTCATGCTCACCTCAGAATCTCGCGCAAAAGAGCTTGGCTTACCGCCTTTAGGATACATCCGTGGATACGCTGCAGCAGCGATCGACATCAAAAAGGAAGCACTCCTAATCGCTCCGATTTATGCCGTTCCCAAAGCACTGAAAGATGCGGGCTTAAGTTTGGCTGATATTGACCTTTTTGAAATTCATGAAGCGTTCGCAGCACAAGTCCTCTCTACGATTAAGGCACTCGAACAAAATGGAACAGGTAAAATCGACCGCACAAAACTAAACGTCAATGGCGGAAGTGTCGCGATTGGACATCCTTTTGGAGCCACCGGTGGCCGCATGATCTTGCAAACATTGGAGGAACTTCGCGCGCGTGGAAAACGCTATGGGCTAATCTCTGTGTGTGCAGCGGGCGGACTCGGTTCGGTCATGATCATTGAGGCCGCTTAAACACTCTAAGATTTTTCCTGATCCACTTTCTTTACCCGACGGGGAAACCCTTGTTGCGGTGAGTGATCATCTCGATACGATTCTCCTCAAAGAGGCTTATTCACACGGGATTTTCCCATTCCCCCAAGACAATAGCGGTATCATCCCGTGGGTTTCGCTTGATCCAAGAGGAATCTTAGCTTTCGATCGCTTTAAGATTCCTAGTAGTACGGAAAAAGCGCTTCGAAAAGCGAACTTTAGGTACACCCTCAGTCAGGATTTTCTGGCCGTCATAAAAAACTGCAAAGGCATGAAACGTCCAGATCAAGAGGACACCTGGATTACAAATCCCCTACTTGAAAGCTATATAGATCTTTTTCAGGAAGGCCACGCAGCCAGCGTGGAAGTCTGGGAGAATCATGTATTGATTGGAGGACTTTACGGGGTGTGGATGAAAGGGATTTTTAGTGGCGAGAGCATGTTTCACTTCAGGAGCAATGCATCTAAAGCCGCCTTAGCGTTTCTGCATTTTGTACTGAAAAAAAACCAGGTGGCCTGGATTGATACTCAGATGGTGACGCCAGTGATTGAAGCCTTCGGTGGCAATGAGGTGGCACGTGCGGAGTATTTCAATCTTTTTCGAGCTTCTCAACGAGCCTCAAGAAAGCTTTTTCTTGCAGGAGAATGGGTCTACAAAAAGGATGGTGAATTTATTCAAGGTGCAAGCATCACACGGTAGTTTGCACTGGCAACTCGTATGAAAGGCACTGATTGTGTCACCTCAGGATTAGAACCTCCTGGGGACCACGGCGTGGTCATCGACTCAAATCCAGTGCGCTCGAACTGAAGGTAAGAACCACCTTGCAGCACCGCACCACCTTGGGTCACAACATAGATCAACTTCACATGAAGGTTTTTCAGCTGTCCTGCTGCAGACGTACTGGTATTTGCGAAATCAAACTCATAAATTTTCTGTTGCCCCTGCGCAGTTGTTACCATCGGGACACTATTGACTGCGTTTGGGGTCAAAGAAAGAGACACCGGGGTATTTGCTCCGCTCACTCCTTGCAGAGTAAACGTAACCGCAAAACGCACTGGGATAGCTCCCGCGATCGCCTGCGCAGAAACAGTGGCAGCGGATAGGATCCCTTGGGTCAGCGACCAGCGGCTTCTTGGAAAACTTACGGTGGCAGGGGCTGCACAGGTGGATTCACCTGCGATGCACTGCTCAGCACTCACATCTAAGGCCGACAAATCAAGAGCGGCAGACATGGGCTGCACAATCCGGGCGGTATCGGTTGCACTTAAGGTCGTAGCGGAATTTTCCGCGGAGGTTGAAGCGGCGCCGGAGGTGCCAAAAGAAGCACCAGCTGCCGTTCCGGTATTTCCCAATGCTGAATTTGGCTTTCCGACACCGCTTAAGACTGGGGGGAACGCTGAGGATGAGCCAGCGCCTGCGCTTCCCACTATCGGTTGCGCCTCCGATTGAACATCGGTCCGTGCGGCAAGAGCAACGGGTGCGATCGGTATCGCCTCGCCGTAAAACTCAGGCTCATTGTTCGCCGCAGGAATCTCTACTAAAGGTGGCTCGTTAGAAATGGGTGCGCCCTCGCCAATAGGAATCGCGACCTCGTTGCCAGGAATCACTGGAATGATCGTCTCTGAGCTTGCTGTCATTTGAATCGATGGTTCGTTTACTGCGGGGATGGCAATGGCCCTGACCACGCTCGGCAGCGCAGGTGCAGGAAATGGCTTTTGCTGTACCAAAGCGCTTGAAACTGAGGACACCGTCCCACTGAGTGGGGCCTTGGGGCGCGTCAGCCAGAAGCCCGCTAAAAAGAGGACCGCCATCAGGACGAGTGTGGAGGGTGAGCGAATGGTGGACAGCATAATTCCTTCTGTGGACTTACATTGCCAGAGTCATGCCCAGCGTAGGTATTTGATATTGCTCAACTTTAGTGGATTCTAGGGAGAAAAGACCTTAAGAACAGTAGACTCCTGTCAAAAAATTAGACAAATCGGCACAAACCCGGACGATGAAAGAATGGCCCGAACAACACGCTCGGTTGTGAGGTTTTTCTTAAAACTTGGAACTATGGGCTTTGGTGGCCCGATCGCGCTGCTCGGAATGCTTGAGGACGAGTGGGTGCAAAAGAGAAAATACCTCTCCCTGGAGGAATTTCAGACTGAGGTAGCGATCGCCAAGATCTTTCCTGGTCCTCTTTCAACTTTGGTGGCGATTTCTCTGGTTCGGAAGAAGTTTGGCCTCCGTACCGCTTGGCTTGCAGGGTCTGCATTCATTCTGCCTGCATTTTTTCTGATTCTCCTGCTTGGGATGCTTCTCAACTCCGTACAGCGTTTCCAAGGACTCGACCAGGCACTGATCGGACTGCAGCTCGGCGCAGTGGTCGTTACCATTCTCTCTGTCTATCGCCTCTGTAAAGCCCAGTACGAGTCTCCAAGACTCTTTTTATGGTTGAGCACCGTAGCCTACGTCACTTTTCATTTCTCAGCCTATGAACCCGTTGCGGTCATTTCATCGGGCCTCTTGGGCGTGATCCTGCATCAATCCAAAGGAAAACTTTTAGATGGAGCCCCGTTACTGCTCTTGTTCCTTTTCACTTTGGGCGCAAGCTTCACCACTTTTGGTTCTGGTATCGCAATCGTTCCAGCACTCGAATCACTCCTGGTCGCAAAAACAGGGTGGGTCAAACCAAATGAATTCTTAGACGGCTTACTGCTTGCACAAATCACACCTGGACCCCTTTTGATTATCGCGACCTACCTTGGATACAAAGCACACGCATTCCAAGGGGCTGTCGTCACGACGATTGCTGCGTTCTTGCCAGCCTTCCTCTTTGGACTTTTCGTCATTCCTAAGCTGCGTAGTCGACTCCTAAATGCGCGTTTGGGGTTAGTTTTTCTCGACGGCATTTGGATCGGTGTGGCCGGAGCCCTCTTAGGTTCCACACTCAAACTGATTACCTATCTCCTCCCTCACTTAAGCCCGGCGCTCGGCCTATGTATCGGGGTCTTAGGCCTTCTGACGCCGAAATCTAGAAACATCTCGGCTCCAATTCTGATCCTAGGCGTTGCGTTGTTTTACTCTGTTGGGAAAAGTTTGTTACCTTAGGGCCTTGCCTAAGCTATCTCTTTTGATTCTTCTCGCTCTGGTGACGCATGTTCTAGCTGCGATTTTCTCTGTTGGTTATCACCATCCAGATGAACACTACCAGATACTCGAATTTGCCAACGCTTTCTTAGGAAGAACACCCTATGAGGTGTTGCCATGGGAGTATGCAGCCCAGATTAGACCTTGGCTCCAGCCGCTGCTCATGGCCGGCCTCTTTCGTGGTCTCGAGTTCTTTGGCCTAAGCTCTGGTGTAGACTGGGCCCTCTTCTCAAGAGTTCTCTACGCAGCACTCAATCTCTTTTCACTTCACGCTTTGTCTCAAGCAATGCCGAATCCTACGAAGGCATGCAAGTCAGTATTTTGGTTCACTGCCGCAACTCTATGGTTCTTTCCCTACGTTCATTCACGCACATCTGCAGAAAATTTAAGCGGCATACTCTTCACATTTGCACTCGCCAAGGAATTTGCCGCAATCCGGGACAATAGCCAAAACGCAATTAGTCTAAAAAGCGGCTTCCTCTTTGGACTCTCTTTTGTTGTACGACCGCAAATGGCACTCGCAGGACTTGGCATAGGTCTGGCGCGGCTAATTCAGGATAGAATCGA
The DNA here is from genome assembly GCA_027486675.1 of Pseudomonadota bacterium. Taxonomy (GTDB): domain Bacteria; phylum Bdellovibrionota; class UBA1018; order UBA1018; family CAIMNF01; genus JAIXOQ01. The sequence continues at coordinate 51,265 of JAIXOQ010000008.1, read as the reverse complement.
TTGGAAGAAGTTCTCATTTTTAGCACTAGGCTTCTGCTGTGCAGCAGTGGTCGGAGTCGTTGCCGATCGCATTGGGTATGGGAGCTGGGTTCTTACCCCGCTCCGGTATTTTGATGTCAACCTCGTGCAAGGAGTTGCAGCCACCTTCAATCCTTACCCTTGGTATCAATATTTCGTATGGCTCCTTGAGCTTCATCCTGTCGTCAACCTTTGCATTCTTGCGGCCTGCATCCTGTTATTTAGGAGAAACAAAACTGACCCAAGTATTCTTGCAGCTACTACATTCTTTCTTTTGCATATGTTGCTCACCAACAAGGAGTATCGATTTCTCTTCCCACTAGTGAACCTCGTTCCACTTTGGTTTGCACAGGCATTTTCAGATTGTTTGCGGACCAAACAGCACAGTCGGAGTCTGATTTTCGGGTGGATCGCCCTAAATTTTCCCGCATTTTTTGTCTCCTCGCTTCGAGCCTCGGCATTCAAAGTGTGGCCTTATGTCGCAGCTCATTCGCTCGATGCACCCGGCGCGCCCGACTGGATTTCCAACCTCAACTTTAGGCCTGATCCCACTTCCTCTTTTCGTTTCTATGATGTCCCGGGTAAACCATTGATCCCCTATGGAACCGGAGAAGACCTTCGTATGAGTATTAAATCACAAAATGGTCCAAGTTATGTGATGGTTGACATCCCTTACTTTGATCCTGCACGGGAGGGCATCCTAGAGGCCCTGGAAGCAAACGAATGCAAAGAGAAGACGAGTGCGATCCCCCCACTACTCCTTCGCCCATTGGCCAAGTTACCGTTTGGAAAAAAACTACACCTGCAAAGCGTCTACTTCTGTAAATCGCTCTCAAACTGATCTAAGGCCGTTTTAAATTCGCGCACAGCAGCTGTGAGAATTTCAGGGGACTCAAGATCTACTCCGGCTTTTTTAAGAAGTTTCAACGGATCGTCACTCCCACCGGAGTTTAAGAATTCTAAATAATTCTTGAGAACGGTCTTGTCCCCGGAGTAAATGGCACGTGCGAAGTACTGAGCGGCCGCAAAGGACGTCGCATACTTATAGACATAGAAATTGTAATAAAAGTGTGGAATGCGCGCCCACTCCACATCAACTTCAGGGTCTAAAATCACGGACTCCCCATGGAACTTCGTATTTAATGCTCGATACTCTCCCGATAGGCGTTCTGCTGTGAGGGGCTCTCCCTGCTCTTCCAGACGGTGGATCAGCTGCTCAAATTCAGCAAACATCGTCTGACGAAAAAACGTCGACCGAAACTGAAGGAAGAGATGCGCCAATAGACTCATGCGCGTATTTTGATCTTTTGCCTGATCCATCCAGTGAAAATGAAGAAGCATCTCGTTGGTGGTCGAAGCGACCTCTGCAAGTAGGATTGGATATTGAGAATGCACGTAACTCTGTGATCGCCGAGCTAACAGGCTATGCATCGAGTGGCCGAGCTCATGGGACAACGTGAATAGTTCGTTTAAGCCGCCGTTGTAGTTCATCAATACAAAGGGATAACTATCGTAACACCCACCAGAATAGGCCCCAGATCTTTTTCCCGCCCGTGGGAAGGCATCCACCCATCGATCATCGATCGCGGTTCTCAAATCCTTCATATAAGCGTCACCTAGAGGCCTCGCGCCCGCTAAAACCCAATCGAGTGCCTCTTCATAAGGGATTTCTCGGTTTAACCCAGGAACCACTGGAACAAACTGGTCATACGGCCGGTACTCGTCCAGTTTTAAAATTTTCTTTCGGAGGGCAAACCACCTGTGGAGCTGCGGTAGACCCGAGTGAGCCACCCCGATCAGTTGGTCATAGACTTTCTCACTCACCTGATCAGAAAAAAGTGATGCGGAGATCGCATTCTTAAACTTGCGCACTTTTGCAATAGCGACCTGCTTTTTCACATGCGTTTCTAGGGTTGCCCCCAGGGTATTTCGGTACTGAACAAACTGCTTCCCATAGTTCTGAAATGCGCTTTTTCTGAGTTCGCGGTCTTCAGACTCCAGAAGCCGCATAAAGGTGGCATGAGAGACCGAATGGGAGGCGCCCAAGCAATCCTTGGCGGTTTCAAACTGCATATCGGCATTCTGCAAAAGGTTAAAAACCTTATATGAACCGCCTAAGGCATCGGACAGTACACTGAGCTGTTTTTCTTCAGCCTCAGATAAAGTGTGAGGTTTTGATCTCCGCAACATACGGAGGCGATGCGTGTATGCATTCAGTTTTTCATCTTGAAGCATCTCAACAAATCGCGCATCGGGAACTAAGAGCGCTTCGGGCTCAAACCAAGCGAGCTCCGCACTCAACTGCGACGCACGCGAACGAATGCGACTGCTAAACCCTTGCCGAACTGAATCCCTGGTATCCTCGTCTGCGCGGTGAGAAGCATAGGAGTACAGCTTCTCTAGAAGTCGATCGAGACGCTCCATAGACTCAAAAGCCCCAAGAAATGATGCCGAGCCTTCATTCAATCGGCCTTTCCATTTCTGCACCTCGGACAAATGCGCTTCGAGTAAGTTGAAATCCGCCTCCCACAAATCCAAGGTGGGATAGAGAGATTCAAGGTTCCATCGGTACTTTTTTTGCTCTTTTGAAGATTCAGTCATGTCGGGTTTAAGTCTACACTGAGGACCTATTATGCGTCCTCACCCACTTTTGATTGGGATATCACTGCTGCTTGGATTCTTAGGTCTAAGATCCATCTATACACTCGATGATGGATCTGTGATGGCGCTGCACTATGGTGTTTGGGGTGATTGGGGCGCACACTTCACCTTCATTTCCTCCTACCTACATCGTGAATGGGGCTGGTGGCTTCACGACTCACCGCTTGCCGTAGGGCAGCCTTTTCGTTATCCAAGCCTGAGCCACGCTTTGACGGCTGCTTTTGCACAGGTCGGAATCACTTTAGGCGCAGACCCAGTGAGCGCGCTACTACAAAGCACACGAGTCCTCTCCGCCACCCTTCTCGCAGGTTTCCCCCTTTTATATGATCGAGTGGTTCGAGACTTCGTGCCAGACCGTGCTGCAAGAACTCTTGGATTTTTCATCTTTGCTTTCAGCGGAAGCTTTGGACTCGATATTCTGAATTTGCCGGGAGCTCAAAATCAGTTTGCTTCTCATTGGCCCGCCCAGGGCAATGAGTATGCCAATCCGATCATCGCTGGCTTACTGCCACAACGCGCAATGTTATTCGGTCTCATTCAGGCACTTGTTGCCGTTCTCCTTCGTAACAAAAATCTTGCCGTATCGGCCATCCTCTTGGGTCTTCTGCCCTTCATGCATGTGCACACCTGGATCGTTGTTTCTGCTATCTTAGGCATGCTTGTGATTCTTAATCCCGATGACGCAAGAAACCGTATCCTTCAATTAAAGTTCGTACTCCCCTTTGCGTTCGCGTCAGTAGTAGGACTCTTGTTCGTCTTTCGCGGGCCTGCCCTTTCTGAATGGAATCGGCTCAGCCCAGGTTGGCTAATTAACTCGAAGGACATTCTTTCCTCCACTTTTAGGAACTTCACATTTCTCCCTTTTGTGGTGCTCATCGGCGTTTGGAAATCCAAAGGATTGCTGCGCTGTCTTGGCGTCACAAGCGCTCTGCTTCTTGGACTTTGCCTGATCGTCAATCTGCAGCCCTTTCAATGGGACAACATTAAGGTGATATGGCTTGCAGTTGGATTGTCCTGCTTAGCCGCTTCTGAGACCTTGCTCGGCTGGTTAAAGAGTCCAAAGCTCAGCGTGAAGATTAGGACAATCGCAATTTTAGGTTACATAACGCTACCCGCCATAGTGGATCACTACCGAATTCATGCTGGGGTGCAAGCTGTCCGTTTTTTTGAGCCCCTTGAACTTGCATCGGCAAGAGCCTGGATTAAGACACCCCATGATGGAGCAGCAAGGCTTTGTGGGACAAAGCGTCATAATCATTGGTTGCCCAACTTAACGGGTCAACCTGTTGTTCGCGGGTATGAAGGCTGGCTCTGGACCTGGGGAATTGATTACAAGAATCTTCCTGACCCCATGATCAAGGATCCGAAGCATTGCCACTATTGGATCGACGACACCAGTAAGTCCGACTCCGAAACGATACAGAGCAACACACTGCTTGCGCCCGTCGATCTTACCGCGGCAAGTTCCTGACAGCGGGCTCACTTAAAGATCAAGTCCCGCTGTCCCGTCTCCGAAACGCCTTATGAGGATCTCTATCCTCATGGAGGAATGACCGTGGGCTTTGATTACGACAAAATCCAGCACCGTAACGATGAAGGTGGCACCTTCTGGACCGCTTATAGCGATCTTTTTACCGTGCTTTCGGTGATATTCCTTCTTCTTTATGTCGTGGCCAGCGTAAGAAGTGGAACTCAAGGCATCCAAAAACAGATCGAATTCCAAAAGATGACCCAACATTCCCAAGATCTTGAACAGCAGATCCGGGTCTACAACACTTTACGCGAAGAACAGATGGCAAATGCTTCAGAAAAAGAGCAGGAACAGTACGAAAATCTAATGGAAAAACTCAACCTTCTTCAAAGTGACGCCAAACAAGAGCGTGATGACCTGATGAAGCAGGCTAAAGACAATGATCAAAAAGCAGCAGCGTTAAACCAATATCAACAGATGATACGAAACATCATTAATGCAAACGTGCTCGCTAAACGTCAACTCAAGCAACGCGACACTTTAATTGTGAAGAAGCAGGGACAACTCAAGGATCGCGACACACAGATCGCTAACCTCGCAGATGAACTGGATGAAAACAAAGCACGAATGAATCAGATTGATAATGAGCTCCGAGCGCAGATCACTAAGGCTACGAACGAACAAAAGCGAGCCAGATCATCGAAGAAACTTTTAGAAAAACGTATTGCTCAATTAAAAGAAAAGAGTGCGCAGGAACTTCAGGAACTCGAACGCCGAAACAGACAAGTTGCGAAGGAACTCTCTAGCGTGCAGGAGAATTTACAGTCTACGAACCAGGAGCTTGAAAAGACTGCGTCGAACTTGACCGCGACACAGAGACAAGCAGAGGCCCTCAAGCGTCAGAAGGAAGCCGAAATCGCTGGGAAGGAGCAACAACTTGCTGCAGCAAAAGAACGCGAAAGCAAATACGTATCCAGCATTCAGGGTCTTTCGGGTGACCTCAAGAAGGCTCGGGAAACACTCGAAGCTAAGCAAAAACTATCCCAACAAATCATGAACAACTTTAAACGAGCAGGTATTCAGGCAGCCGTCGATGAAAAGACCGGAGAAGTCACTCTTTCCTTTGGTGACGACTACTTTGAGACTGGATCATCCAACCTAAAACCATCTATGAGAAGCCGTCTTGAAAAGATGATTCCAGAATACACCAAGGCACTTTTTAGCGACCCAAAGACAGCTGCAAAGTTAGCCAACGTAGAAATCGTTGGTTTTGCTTCCTCTACCTACAAAGGGAAGTTTGTGAATCCTACGAGCTTAAATCCTGAGGATCGTGAAGCGATCGACTATAACCTAAAGCTCAGCTTTAGCCGAGCTAACTCAATTTTTAAACATATCTTCGATCCAAACCGACTGCAGTACGAACACCAGAAAGAACTTCTCCCCATGGTAAAGGTAGTTGGGCGAGGGTATCTTCCAGACGGTAAAGCCGCCTCAGAGATTCAGAGTGGTATTCCAGAGAATGAGTTTTGTCAGAAGTACAATTGCCGTAAAGCACAACGCGTAATTATTAAGTTTAACTTGAAGGACTAACGAAATGAACGAACAAGCAGTTGTAGAACAGGTAGTAGCCAACAAGCCATTGATCGAAGGATTTATCACTGGCGCAGCCCTCTTTGCAAAAGAGCTCCTCCTCCCCTCTCTGGTCTTCCTATTCATTTTAGGTGCGGCCCTTAGAGTTCTGATCTTCTATACCGTAAAACGGAGTGAGTGGTTTGCAAAAGAACTCGATAAACGGATCAATACTTTCATTGAAAGCGAACGACCTAAGTCAGGTCTTAGTTTCTATGTCCTCATGAAAGAACTCTTAGAGCGAACCTACTACGAACTCTTTGAAGTGAGAGGCATCATGCGTCGTAGAAAGCTCGACTACGTGATGGCACCGAGTGACCGCTTTTTTATGATACAGGCCGGCGCTGCATTCCTGGTGAAACACTCTTTGAAGCAGATTCGTTTTCTTCGTTACGGCGAAGAGCGGCCTAAGTTTCTAGCGATCTCAAAAGCAGTCTTTCAGAATAACCCCTGCTTTAATCGAATATTCGCCGTGGTCCCTGCAGCACCAGTCAATGAGATGATCAATATTCTTCCTGGGCTGCTGATCATCGGTGGTATTTTTGGAACATTTTTAGGAATCATGAAAGCCCTTCCTGAACTGGGCGGAATGAACTTAAGTGATGCTGAGGGCACGAAGCTAGTCATGGATACATTCTTGCTCCGGATTTCGTTCTCAATGGGCGCATCTGTCACTGGGATCTTCCTCTCAGTCATGCTGACCACGCTCAATGCATTTATGTCCCCTGAACGGGTATTTGCTTCGGTTGTAAATCGATTCGAACTTGCGTTAGAACTCCTCTGGCAGGCCTGCGATAACAATCAACTGCCTGAGAACTTGCCGAAGTTTGATGAAAATCGTGATCCAATAGCAGCCCTTGCTGAGTACGCGGTGCAACAGGAACTCGCCAAGCAAGAAAAACTTGAGGACGACGGAAGCCGCCCGAAAGGTACCGTTGAAACTAAACCCAAAAAAGAAGATGCGGCTTAGGCCGATGAAGTAGGAGCAATGCAGGGCGGAGTACGCAAGCCAATAGTTCGAATCGAACTTGAAGGAGGTCGCTCAAACGACTTTTCCTCTCTGGATCGTATACGAATTGGCCGCTCTACTGAGGCAGATTTTACGATCCCGGACGAAACTATAAGTCGCGAACACTTGATCATCCTTCTTAAGGAGGATGGAATCTGGCTGATGGACAATGGCTCCTCGAACGGAACATTTATCAAAGGCCAGCGCCTTGAGCCAAAAGCGCTGATACCGCATGACCCATCTATTCCGATCGTCCTTGGATCCCAAGGCGCTACTGTCCGCATTTCCGCCAAAGCAGTGCCAAGAGAACCGAGCTTAAGCCTAGTACCTTCTCAACTGAGTCCGCCCAAAGAGCGGGCTGAACCCTCCATGGCTGCGCAACCCAGCACGCATGGTTCAGCAGTGCTGGCTGGGATCCCAAAAGCTCACTTTATCAGGGAACAGAAACTCAACGATCAGATCGAGCTTTTAGAAGCGGACCTTCAAGCAAGAAAGGCGGCGATTGCCGAGGTGCAAACCCTTTGGCAGGCAGCCCTGATGGATCTAAATCAAGCGCGAGCCGAGAGGGATAAAGCGATCACCGAGACTGTTGCAAAGGCCGAAGAACTAGAAGGTTTAGAGCGCGACTATCAGGAACGAAAAGTGGCACTCCAAGAGAAGATCGACTCTCGGGCACAGAAGGCCGAGTCCATTTTAGAAGAGGCTAAACTTAAGTTTGAATTGCAATTGAGCGAGTTAGAGCAAGCTTTCGTTCAGAAGAAGGAATCCAGGGAGCTCGAAGCCTCGGAATTTTTCAAGAATCTAGATCAGACCTTGATCGAAGCCCGTAAAAAGGCGGAACGCGAGACTTTAGCCCTTCAAGAATCGCTCAAAACATTGACTGAAAACTTCGAGGAAGAGCGTTCACGTCTCAGCACTACACTCCTTAAGCATCAAGAAGATGAGAAAGCTGCCGCCCAAGAGACACGTTCTATCTACAAGGCGCTCGAGAAAGCAAAACAAACCGAAGAAGAGCATAGACGCGAACATGAACTGCGGGAAAGAAAGCTACGCGCAGTCGAGGAAACCGAGGCTGCTGAACGGGGGATGAGATTAGCTCAGATCAATCGGGAGATCGAAGAGGCAATCACCCGCTTAAGCCGTGCCGAAAACGATCGCGTACGAAATGAAGAGGCTGCACTCAGTGCTAGAAAACGTTGCGACGAAGCGGTGTCTGCTGAAGAGACCGCTCGTCTCACAAAGGACGCCCATGAAAAGGAATCTCTTGCCCTACGGTCTGACATCGAACGGTTGTCCAAACGGCTAGACGACCTCACTCAAGAGAAATCCTCTTTAGAGGCTGCAACTCTCAATGCCCATACCTTAAAAGATCGAATTGAAGCTGAACTCGATTCCACACGTCAGACCATCCTTGAAGAGCGTGCCCGCGCCCAGCAGCAGCTGAAGATGGAGGAAGAAGAAGCCCGTCTTAGGATTCAATCTGAGGCGGAGGAAAAATTAGGACAAGCGGACTTGAGGGTTTTAAACCTAGAAAAACAAGCAAGCATCAAAGCGGAACAGATTCTAAAGGCCTCGGAGTCATCTGCAGATTCCATATTAGAAGCTGCCCAGTCTAAAGCCTCAGCGATTGAATCGCATGCTACAAGTGAGGCAAAACGCATCGTGACCGAAGCGGCAGAGTCAGTTCGACAAAAGCTTGCTTCCAATGAAGCGGAAATCAAGCAAAGCCTAGAAAAGCATGCATCGGAATTAGCTTCAATGCGGTCGCAACTTGAGAGAGAAAAACAAGAACTGCGTAAAAAAGCAGAGTTGGAAATCACTCAAGCCAAAGCACAAGCTCTAACCGAGGCACGCTCACAGGGCGAGTCGGAGCTTCGTGAGTTGCAGTCGAAGCGAAAATCAGAGGTACGAGTCATCTCACGGTCCCTACTGAAGTCAGCTGCATCCTTGCTGAAGAAAGGTGGAATGAGTGCCACCGAAACCGCAAGAATACTTGAGGCTTGGAGCGACTTAGAAACAATTGTCGAAGGTATACTGACTCCAAGCTCTTCGCCTGAATCGGCAGAGGAACTGAAGAGGCTTGGCTTAGTCGACCCAAGTTCTAGGCTACGCGCTCAGAAGTATTGGATTCGTGTTGGCATCGGCGCAAGTCTTGTGCTTTTAGTCACACTTCTATTTACTGTCTTCCGGGAAAACGTGAATCGTGTCACAGCCGGTGCTGTCGAGCAAATGAAAGAGCGATCTGAGCAGTCAGATGCCTATATCAAACAGATGCAAAGCGATCGTATTGCGAAGAGTAAATATCAGCCTTATCAAGACACAAGCTTTCGGGACAGCTATACAGAAAACGTCCTATTCTTAAAGGGCTTTGCAGAGATGGCTGAGGATCAGGAGTATCAAAATAAGTGGGTGCTTGAGATGAATCGCTGGTTTCAAAGAGAATTTGAAATGAGTGAAAAAGTTATCGTAAACTTTGCACCTGTCGAGACTAATCTTCTCAAAGAACTCATCAAGCTTCGTTCCTACATCAACCCGCAGTTTGAAAAAGAAGGGATTGATCGGATGAGGGAGGCAGAAGCGAGTGCTGTCGCAGATTTGAAGAGACTATTAGGAAGCCCCGAACGCTATAGGAAATTTAGGGTTTTTCAAGAGCATTTCTTTCAGAAACACGTGCTAGATTCCAAATCCAAGTAGGAATTGAAATCCAGTCGTCTTGATTGATCCTGTGCCCAGAGAATTCAGATCACTGAGTCCATAAGTACCGAGCAGACCCAGCATAACCAGCACGTTTCCGAACTTGGGTTGGAAGGAAAAACCACCCACTGCTTGGAAATTGGTCTTCTTTAGACCAATAGAATCATAAGTGACGCTACCGCTACTGGAGCCCACACTTCCAATTCCTTGGGAAAGCATTAACCCACCACCAATACTGAATAACTCCCCATAAAAATAAGTGCGGATCTGAACGGGAATATCTATGGACGTAAATTTCCACCGAATATCAGTGCTCGTGCCCGAAGGAAATGTAGTCAAGACCCTAGATGTTCGTTCTTGGTAAAACAAACCGAATTCGGCTCTGAGTGTTTGACCGAGCGGAACGCCCCGCAACAACCCCACTCCATAACCCATACGGCCTTCAGTTCCGATCGTTTGCCCAGCAGGTACCGCAGAATAATTGAGCCTCTGGGCCACCCCACTCACAGCAAGTATGTATTGAAATGGCGCAGCCGAAGCGTCCTTCTTCAAAAAGAAGATCAAGAGGATAATGAGCAGAAAGATGCACTTCCGGTTCGACATGCCTTCCCAGAGCTTATCCGAAAAGGTGGCCCACCCTAAAGAACCATTCACGCTGAATCAAGGCACACATGAGGTCAAAAAATACCCCGTATCTATGCCGTTTCATCGCATGCCCCATCAATTCCAGTGCAAAAAGCCTGGCTTGGTGGGTCCTCATAGGCAGAGCACGAATCTTTTTCCTGGTCAGGGCGCCCGGCAGAAAGGTGACGCAGGAAGAAAGTGCCCCCACCAGCGAAAGCGCAATCATCGTTCGAACACACTTCTCACAATTTCCACAGTTCTTTAGCCCAAGATCTTGAATCCAACAGACTCTCAAGCGTGTAAAACTTCCTGGATATTTCGTTATTGTCTGCAGCTTTGTTACTCGATCTGCCTGCGCGCCATGATGATAAAAACTCAGCTCGCCGGTGGACAGGAGAGGATCCAAATCCGGATGGGTTCCCCACTTTGGATAGGTCGACTCCGTATAGCTAGAAGGAATAACAAACTGCCCGAACGACTTTTTAAAAAAGAGTGCACTGGCCGCAAGTGCGGTCCCATGAGCGTTAGTCCAGTCCACAGTATTTACAAATGCACGAACATTGGTACTTCCGTGAATGAACTGAACCGCCTCTTGTTCCATCATTTCCTGAAAGCTTGTGCTGAGAGCGCGAGCTGAATCCACAAGATTGAGTGGCATATCAAAACCTGCCATAAAGAGCGTATGAGTGATTTGTGGCCGAAGCTCTAAGAAGGAATAGAAAGAATCGACCCCTCCAGAAAAAGCGACACCCACACCAGGCGCAGGCGATATGTCCTGATCTACTCTGAAGGAGTCTGCAAGAATAACGATGATATGAAAGCGATCTGAGTACCATTCATGAAACCGCTTCTGGTACTCAGCCAACCCTAAGGCTAGTTTTCTTGAAACTGGACCCCGAACCTCGATATTTTCCTTAAGCTGCATCCCAAGTAACAGTAGGGCCACGACAAATGGGTCGGCGTCTGTGCTTGGATTTGATTCAGCCGGAAACCGAAACCACAGTGTTTCTGGAAGACTCTTCTTTCTCTTCGTCTGAAGTTCAACCCGAGCCGACACCTCAATGTAGTCAGACTTCCTATAGAGTGCCGGTGCGTGAACGATCATCTCTTATCCATTATCCATTATCCGTTTTCCCAGGGCCCACCCTTCCCCCTGCATTTCTCCCCCTTCTGAAACCACATCACGAACCCATAAGGATTGTCGTGAGTTGATGGGTATGAATCAGGAGAGAGAAAACAAGAAGGTGCTCGCTATCCCTCGCGTCACGCTCGGGATGTCGCCGCTGGCGACCCGCTGCGCGCCTCTAAAGTTTGCTCCTGCAAATTTTTGGTGCGCCCACCAGGACTTGAACCTGGGACCACCCCGTTATGAGCGGGAAGCTCTAACCAGCTGAGCTATGGGCGCACGAACCCTAGTATCACTTTTTCGTAAGCAACGAATCAATGCCCTTTTGAATGGCTGCGGCATAACCTCGAAAGCCAGACTGCACATCATCAACAGTGAGGTCGTACACAATATCTGGAGACACTCCAAGGTTCTCAATGGGATTCCCATCGTTTCGCTCTCCGATCGAAGTTGTGACGCTGAAAGAATCGACACCTAGTATGCTTGCAATTTCGCTTTCCTCGACTAACCCCCCTGCGCCCGCTGTGCGATGCCCTAAAATAGTTGCTCGCTTATTGTCCTGTAAAATCGCTGGAAAAAAATCCCCACCACTAAAACAAAGTTCATTCACCACAACGAGCAAGGGCTTAGAATATACTGCCTGAGTACTAGGATTAATCATTTCGAGCCCCTTAAGAAAAAGGGGCTCACTGATCGCTCGCCCTTGTCGCCAGGACTCAATCAGAGACCTAAAATAATTCTTCAGCGATTGCGCCAAAGAATACGTGACCGGGAAACCTTGAAGTGTCGGACCCAGTATCGCCTGGATCTCGGAATCCGTTTCGATTTGACTCAGCCGATTCACCTCACCGATTGCTCGAGCGATCTTTGCAGGAGTAATCGCAAATTTGTGCCGTAAGGTCTTAAGAGGTTCAGGGCTGAGCATGGATGCAAGGGCATAAAGATAGAAGGCTCCCCCACCCGGATTGTTGATCTGATCAATCACGAGCCCATCTGTTTCGGACTCGAATTTATTTATAATCTCGCCAAAATCCTTCACCGCCAATTGAGCATCTCTAGGGGAGTAATTTGGAATCCTGATGACTCCGATCGAGCGACCTGCCTTATTTTTATAGATATAGGCATCAAACTCTGTCCTTCTCTTTTTTTTCATTGAGAAGGGGCCAAGCTCAATGGTCTCTTCAATTTCTTCGGGATTGGTCCAAATCTCCTCACCCAGGACCGGAATAAAGGAAGAACGGTTGCCCACACTAAACGCATGGGCCCTCATATTTGAATCGAGCCGGAGGCCTCCGACCATCTTGATATCCTGCAATTGATTTTTTAAGTCTGGTTCAGATTTTGGAACGGAAAAAGGGACTCCAACTTGATCCGGAGAATAATCCCAGACCAATGAGTATTTCTTCACCTGAGTGTCCCCAAGCTGGCGCACTCCAATCACCACCTTGCCCTGTGGAACAGGTACTCCTCGGAATCCGTACCGCTCAGTCAGCTGCTGGTCCGCTAAAGCAAGATCAGTCCCAGGTACGTTTCCGGCCACGAGCTGAATCAAACTGCCAAGTTCTTCTGCTATAGACCTTCCGTTAAAGCTGAGAACCTCATCGCCCGGGGCAAATGGGAACGCAGACTTCGGGAGTTTATCCCGATCAATATTCACAAAGAATGTTCGCCCCTGAACGGTCTTAACGGTGAATGGGAGGGTCGCCCCTTCCGTCGAAAAGAAACTGACCGAATGATGGTAGTCCTTCATCGAGGAGGCGAATCGAACCACGGAGGCGCGCGCCTCTTGGAGTGTATTTGCCGATTCCGCTTCTACTTCGGCCTTTTCATAAGCTGAATCAAGATCCCAACCTGCGTACTCTTTCTTCCAGGCCTTAGGGGCGTACTGGGTTGCATAAGTGGCTTTCATCGCCTGCAGAGTCTCAACGGCAGCTTGGCGAAGCTCTTGAACTCCAGGGGAATCATCAGCCCAAGCACCCAGTGGAAAACCCACGATCGCTGTGAACACTATTCCATAAAAAGCAATGCGGCTCATCGATGAACCCCCCCTTGACTGCAAGGAGGCTACACAAAAGCCGTAGCAAATGTCAATTATTCCACTGTCGACCCGGGAGCCCGAATCAATCCACAAACGCTTTGAGCATCTTAGATCGGGAGGGATGACGCAATTTTCTCAAGGCTTTCGCCTCGATCTGCCGGATCCGCTCACGAGTGACGAAGAAATCCTGACCCACTTCCTCTAGGGTGTGGTCCGATTTCTCCCCGATTCCAAATCGCATGCGAAGAACTTTCTCTTCCCGAGGTGTCAGAGTCGATAGAACTCGGCGGGTCTGCTCCGACAAATTCAGACTAATGACGGCTTCGGCTGGGTTGATAATGTTCTTGTCCTCAATAAAATCACCGAGAGACGAATCTTCTTCTTCCCCGATAGGTGTTTCCAGAGAAATTGGCTCTTTCGCGATCTTTAAGACCTTACGAACCTTATCGACCGGCATCTCCATTTTTTCCGCAATTTCTTCCGGCTGCGGCTCACGCCCGAGCTGCTGCATCAGCGTCCGCGAAGTTCGTACTAACTTGTTGATGGTCTCAATCATGTGGACAGGGATCCGAATCGTACGAGCCTGATCCGCAATTGCGCGGGTGATCGCCTGACGAATCCACCAAGTAGCATAGGTCGAGAACTTGTAACCCCGACGGTACTCAAATTTATCAACAGCCTTCATCAGACCGATGTTTCCCTCTTGGATCAGGTCTAAGAACTGCAAACCTCGGTTGGTGTATTTTTTTGCAATCGAAACCACAAGCCGAAGATTGGCCTCAACTAGTTCAGACTTAGCGATGTCTGCGCGACGTTCACCAATCATGAGGCTCTCGTTGATGCGCTTGAGCTCGTCGACCGTTACGCCCGACTCGCTCTCTAAACGATTCAGCTTCTTGGTGACGTCTTCATCCGATTGCGCTAACTGCTGAAGCTTCTGCTCTGTGACATCGTATTTCTTCAGGAGTGCTGGAAGCTTTTCAGCGACTTTCGCTTCTTCCATCAACTTCGCAAAATCGGCCGGGCCCTTTACACCCAAGTACTGATAACCCTTGTTGCGATCCTCGTTCAGCTCTTTTCCACGAACTGAATAGTCCTTAATTTGAGCCGAAAGCACATTGATCGTCTTCCGATTGAAAGCGATGTTTTCAAATGCTTTCTCAACCTGGCGCTCCCTCTTGACAGTCTCTTCTTTGATCTGAGCTCTTTCGGCCGCAGAAGTATTCTTTGAATCCGGGCCCACCAGCTTGGGATCCATTTTTTCCTGGTATGCCAAGAGAGCTTTCACTTTGGTGACCGCTTTTGTGACTTTTGCGAGGTACTCTTTTTCGTCTTCCGGAGAAACCTCATCCTCAACACCCCGGATGACATCTTTTACTTTGGTCTTCGCGGTCTCTAAACGATCGCCCAATTCGACAATCGCCATAGTTCCGAGTCGCGAAGCTAGAAGTGCGCGCAGGATTTCCAATTCACCGGCTTCAATTCTCTTTGCAATCTCAACTTCCCCTTCTCGGGTGAGAAGAGAAACAGAGCCCATTTTTTTTAAATAAAGTTTTACCGGATCGGTGCCCTTTGCATATTCAGCTGTGGACACAAGATCGCCGGACTCATCTGCTTGAAGCTCTTCCGTCGGAGCGCCTTGGCCCGTGAAGTCGACGATCAACCCGTCTGTGCCTTCTTCTTCCTCTTCATCCTCGGCACGTTTTTTTCCGTCCGTGACTTCAACTTCATTTTCAGCCAGTAGCTGCATGATCTCATCGACTTCAGCCGGTGCGACAAGCTCTGTTGGAAGCAGTTCATGCACTTCGATGTATGACAGGAAGCCGCGCTGAACACCTAGGTCGAGGAGTTTTTTTACGTCTTTGTGGTTACGGTTCACTTTTCCGTTGATGGTCAAAACGGTCTCAGAAGCCGTCCCAGATTCTTTAGGATTCTTCATTAGAAATTTCAATTTCCTTTAGTTTGCGTTGGAGGTCTAGATACTGTTGTAACAATTTCGCTGAGGTTTCGCTATCTTGGCGCTCATCTGCCGCAGCAATCTCCCGTTTTATTTGATGCGAAAATCGTGCCCAACTTGAACGAATTGCAGACTCTATCGCAGATTTTGCAAGTGGCGCATCGATTTTGGGCTCAGGGTCTAAGAGTGCCGCGAGAATAAGACCGCGAAATTGCTCATCTCCTTCGCCTGGAACACACAATTCGGGAGCATGCCGCCAGCGCTCAAAACCGGATGGGTCCCGAAAGATGTCGCGCACCCACTCAGCAATCCGAGTGTCACCCCATAAGTCAGCTATTGTATTTTTTTCAGGGAGCTTCCTACGGGCTTCGCTAAAGAGAGCCGAAAATTGGTCCCATCGGCAAAAAACCAAAAGTAAAAGATGATCCTGCCCTGAAATTGGACCCGTTGATTTTCGTACAGCGGTGGAAGGCTTAGGCGTGAGTCTCTGAGGTGCTGCATTCACCACCTCTGAAAGCTGAAACTCTTTGAGCAAATGGGGTGGAATTTCCCACTTCTTAGCCCAGTCTTTCACGCGCAAGGCCTGCCCCACTGGATCGCGGTAGCTCTTTAACCATTGTCCCACACGTTTCACTGCCTGTGCTCGGGCCTCCATGTTTCCTTCGGTTTCCTGACGAAGGCGTTCGATCTCAAGATCAAGCACCGGCTCTGCAGCGGCCAAAAGATCTGACAAGATTTTTATATTCGAAGAATCCTGCAAAACAAACTCATCTGGATCCCGCTTGTCTTCATACAGAGGAGATTTCAAAACCAGGCCCATGTGCAGACCGAGTTCCATCGCTTTGATGCGGGCGTTTTCCCCAGCAGCATCGCGATCAAAAAGTAGAACAATGTTTGACGTGATTCTAAGAAGCTGCTTGAGGTGATCCTCAGTCAACGTCGTTCCCGAAACCGCAACTGCATATTGTATTCCCACTTGATGCAGCCCGATGACATCCATGTAGCCTTCTACAATCACCACTCTATCGGCAGCGCGGATGTGAGGACGAGCTTGGTAAAGGCCATAGAGGTACTGGCTCTTTTTATAGATCATCGATTCTGAGGAATTGAGGTACTTAGGGCCTGACTCACCTCGTGCTTCCGCGGATGGCAAAGTCCTTCCAGCAAAACCAACAACACGGCCCCGAGGTTCGACCAGCGGGAACACTAGTCGGTCCCTCATCTGGTCATAGTAACCCTCATTGCGCTGCGATTTACGGATCAAACCCAGCTCTAATACTTCAGGCAACGGAGCTTTTGATTTAATCAAATGCTGAGCCAAACCGTCAGAGTGTGGAGGCGTTACGCCGATCTGAAAAATCTGAACCGAATCATCGTTGATGCCGCGCTTCTTTAAATACTCATTGGCTTGCGCTGCGACTGGTTCTTTCAGTTTGGATTGATAGTATTTTGCTGCAAATAGATTCAGCCGCGAGAATGTCTTTAATTTTTGAGCGGCCCCTTGATCTTGCGGGGACAACAATGATTCTGGAAGCTTCATTCCAGCTCGCTCTGCTAAGTCCTGCAATGTCTCCTCGAACGAAAGTCCCTGAAGTTCCCGGACGAAGTCGATGATGTCGCCCGTCTTCTTACAGCCAAAGCAGTAAAAGAATTTCTCATTGACCGAGAACGATGGCGTGCGTTCTGCGTGAAAGGGACAACACGCCGTGAAGCGGCGGCCAGACTTCTTTAAATCTAAGTTTTCGCGTGCGACATCGATCAGGGAGACTTTCGCCTTGAGCTCTGCGATCCACGCTTCGGGCAGACGACCCTTCATTTGGCGAAACTCAGCCTCCGAGTTTTTCCTTAACGACCTGTGTCACTCTTTTTCCATCGGCGCGACCTTGAACCTTTGGGAGGAGCGCCTTCATCACTTTACCTAAATCTTTGGCATCCTTTGCGCCCACTTCCGTAATCACGGACTGGACGAGCGCTAGCAGCTCGGCATCGCCGAGCTGCTCTGGAAGGAACTGTTTTAAGTAAACGGCTTCCGCCTCTTCCTGCACAGCAAGGTCTTCACGTCCACCCGAACGGAACGCTTGTATCGATTCCTCACGCTGCTTCAGCATCGTAGAAACCAATCGAATCACGTCTTCGTCCGTCGCGTCTTTTCTGTCATCGATCTCTTTCTTACGGATGGCCGCAAGAAGAGTACGAGCATACTGAGTCGTGGATTTATCCCCGCTTTTCATCGCGGTCTTCATCGTTTCTGTGTTTTTTTCCTTAAGCGTCATGAATCTATTTCCAAAAAACCTGCGCACCTTAAAAAGTCAGCTTAGTAGCTGCGTCTTGAGGAGGAGGTTTTCTTTCCGCGCTTTTTAGCGGCAATGTCTTTTTTCTTACGTTTTACGGATGGCTTTTCGTAGGCTTCGCGCTTACGCACTTCAGCTAACGTGCCTGCCTTTTCAACTTGTTTCTTAAAACGCTTGAGAGCCGACTCAAAAGAGTCGCCTTCTCGAATTACGATACCCGGCATGAAATCACCTCCTTACTATAATTTTTGGGTGAGCTTTTTAGAGCTACGCGCTCTTCCGGCGTGTTGCAAGACTCTAGTTTAGGCAAAAAGTGTAATAGGCTTTAGGAGAGAGCCTCCATGACCAAAAAGCCCCAAAGCACCCTGACCCACAAGATGAGATCTACTGTTCTAGTGGTTTTCCTTGGGATCTTGGCCTTTGATCTCGCCATCCTATCTCCCGTTGATCTAGAGCAGGACGGGAACGGGATGCGGGCGATCGCCCGGAAAGAGCTGCTCGACTTCATCATCCCTGAACGACTGAGCCGCCTCCAGCCGCTGCCGGAGACTCCACCCCTCTATGCCCTGCGGGACCTGAAGCTTTACTCGAGCGAGCCTGGCAAGACTCCAACTCGGATTTTCGCAAAGAAGGCTTTGTCATACCCAGACCGAAAACAGATGCACCTTCAGGAGCCGCATCTCTGGCTTGAGGAGCCTCAGTCCACCACCTACGTGCAGAGCTTAGAAGCCACCCACAATGCGAACGGCGGCGTCATCGACGCGGCAGGAGACGTGATCGCTAGGCTCGACGACGGTTCGGAGCTCATGGCCGCAAAAGCGAAACTTTATCTGAAGCCGAGCAAACGTATGGAAGTTCCCATGGATACAGAAGTGAATGGCCACGACGGCAAACCCCTAGCCGCCCGGACTACTTTTCAAGGCTACGGGATGACCTATGATGCATCTACAAACAAGATCGAGCTCTTGAGCCGCACTTTCGTGACGTTTACTGGAAAAGAAGGCGATACGTTGATTCATTCTGACCGGGGCACCTATTTTAGAGGTGAATCCCGTATGGAGTTTTGGATGGAGGATACAAAAGCTTTTGCCAAACAGTTCGTCAAAACGGATCGCAACAAACTGCATGTGGAATCTAGGAAACTGACTGGACTCATCGAAGAAGGCAAGTCGTTAGACCGCGCGATTGCAATCGATGATGTGAGTTTTATCGATAAACAGGATCCAGAATCCATCACACGAGGATCAGCAGGGCATGCCGTATTTGAAACTAAAACCGACCTCCTAACACTCACTCTATTTCCTGTGGTCTACCAAGAGAATGACACCGTAAACGGAGAGAAAATCGTGTACGATAGAAAAACTGATACGGTATTCGCGGACCAAAGCAATGCAAGCAACAGAAACTAACAAACCCAAACTCTCCGCCCGCAACTTACGCAAGTCTTATAAAAAACGCGAAGTCGTTCGCGACGTCAGTTTGGAAATGTCTTGTGGCCAGATTGTCGGCCTACTTGGCCCCAATGGAGCTGGAAAGACGACCACATTCTACATGATCACTGGGCTGGTTGTTCCAGATCAGGGCAGTGTCTTCTTGGGGGATCAAGACATCACTACCTGGCCCATGCATCAGCGCGCGAGGGCCGGAATCGCGTACCTGCCCCAAGAACCCTCTGTCTTCCGGAAACTCACAGTGGAAGAAAATATTCTGGCTACTTTAGAAACCAGACCCTTGTCAGAAGGTGACCGCACTAAACTTTTGCGAGCACTCTTAGACGACTTCAGCCTCAATCATGTGTCGCAACAACTCGCCTACACTCTCTCAGGCGGTGAACGCAGAAGAGTTGAGGTTGCACGCGCACTCGCTTTAGAGCCTGAATACATTCTGCTCGATGAACCGTTTGCGGGAGTGGATCCACTGGCGGTAACAGACATTCAGAAAATGATCCAGAAGTTGAAGGAGCGTGGAATTGGAGTCCTGATTACGGACCACAACGTCAGGGAGACACTGTCCATCTGCGACTGGGCCTATATCCTCACCGACGGCGTGCTGTTTGAGTCCGGGACCCCCGAACAGATTGCAAACTCGCCCCGGGCTCGCGAAAAATATCTCGGCGAACAATTCAGGTTCTAAGAGTAAACTAGCCCAGGATGGCTATTCAACTTAAGCAAAGTCTCAGACTTGGACAAAACCTGGTCATGACGCCGCAGCTCCAGCAAGCGATTAAGCTGCTGCAGCTCAATCACTTAGAGCTTGCTGAGCTTGTGAATCAGGAACTGGTAGAAAACCCTGTGTTGGAGGAGCTCGGGGAAAGTGATGGCGATGCGCCGCAAGATAACTCTGAAACAGCGGCAAGTGGTGAGACGGCAGATCCAGAATTTGAGCGACAACGAGACGAGCAGCCAAGCCCTGTTCCAGAAGAACAACAAGCTCTGTCCGGCAAAGAAGAAATCAACTGGGAGCAGTACTTAGAGGATTATAACAACACCCTAAGTTCGGCGCCCTCGATGCGGGAAATTCCGGAAGAGATGTCCTCGCAAGAAAACGTACTGACCAAAGCGGTCACACTGGAGGATCATCTTCAATGGCAGCTTTCCATGATCGCTTGCTCTGAGAACGAATATGCCTTTGCGATCGGGGTGATCAGCAATTTAGGGGATGACGGGTATTTCACTGGAGACCTGCAGGAGCTTGCTACCCAAGCTGGGCTCAACTTTGAGGACGCGACTGAGTTTCTTAAGGTGATTCAGACCTTCGATCCGGTAGGTATTGCCTCACGTAATCTTCAAGAGTGTTTACTGGTGCAGGCAGAGATGCTTGATCCCAAGCAGCATCTGGTTGAGAGCATTATTTTAAGTCACATGCCCGAGCTTGAAAAACGCAACCTTCCCGCGATTTCGCGCGCTTTGGGTGTTTCTTTAGAAAAGGTCGCCGAAGCGCATAAGATCATCACCGACTTTGAGCCGAAGCCGGGATCTGCATTCCGCGATACTGAACCGCAGTACATCACGCCTGAAATTTTTATCCATAAAGTGGGCGAAGAGCATGTGATTGCAATGAATGAGGATGGGTTGCCGCGCTTAAGAGTGAGCCCCTACTACAGAAAAATTTTAGCGGACCAAAAGGGCTCCACGAGTGCGGATTCAAAAGTCACTAAAGAATATGTGCAGGAGAAACTCAAGTCTGCCCTTTGGCTCATCAGATCTATTCAGAATCGCCAGAAGACCATTCACAAAGTCACTGAAGCGATCTTAAAACGCCAAGGCGATTTTTTTGCGCATGGAGTTCAGCACTTAAAGCCCATGGTTTTAAAAGACATCGCTGCAGATGTGGGGATGCACGAGTCTACAATCTCTAGGGTTACGACCAACAAGTACATGCACACTCCAGTGGGCACTTTTGAACTCAAATACTTCTTTAACAGCAGCATCGCCTCCAGCGATGGCAAAGATGCTTTAGCCAGCAGTGCTGTGAAGGACAAAATTAAGAATTTGATCGGCAAAGAAGACCCGCTTGCGCCGCTGTCTGATCAACAGTTGGTTGAATTGCTAAAAACCGACGGGGTCGATATCGCAAGACGCACAGTCGCAAAATACCGAGAAATGTTAGGCGTTCTTCCTTCGGGGAAGAGACGGAAGCTGTTTTAAAGATTCAACTCAACTTAGTGTTGGTCTTTTGGAGCCGCACCACAGGTGCTGCAGCCAAAAATCGAGTAAGCAGGACAGCTTCCCATCATGCCGGTGAGAAGCGGCACAATTCCAATCAGACCCCAAAAATGGAATGGGTTATCCCACAACACAACTGCCGAAAGCAGCACAACTCCAACAAGAACACGCAGAAATCGCTCAGCACCGCCGACGTTGATTTTCATGTGCCCATTTTAGCATAAGCTGAATTTGCATGCGACTCCCTCGCCTCATGTCCAGATCTACTTTCGGAATCCTCACTGCCTTGCTGCAAGGCGCATTGCTTTGGCATTTTCGGGCCGTGCAAGATCCCGCACTTCTTCTCAAACTGCAGCTGTCCTGTTCCCCAATCCAGTTCCAGGAGATCTTAAATCAGCTTGGGCCCATGGGTGTGGAACTGGTCCGTACACACTACTGGATCGATATCTTCTATCCCCTCGCCTATGGCGCTTTATTAAGTCGCCTGCTCCTCGCTCAAGCGCCAGGTAAAACTAAACCACGGGCCTTCGTAATCCCACTCTTTGCAGCCTTTTTTGATGAAATTGAAAACGCTGTGCACTACAGCTTGATCTCGGACCGGATCTTGTTTGATTCACCCCTGTTTTATGTTGGGACCCTCAGTGCCTGGCTGAAATGGGGCCTGATCTTCCTTTCCCTAATCTTGCTCTTAGAACGCCCTCTACGTAAGAATCGCGCCCCCCACGACTCACCTTTGACATAGTGGATGAATTAAGTATAGATTTCGACAGTCATGCATTGGCTGTGGATACTCCTTACCTTCCTACCCACCCCTTCCTATGCCACAACCCCTCAGGGGGATAGCCGCTGCGTCACGCTTGTTGAAGGCCTTTTAGTTTCCGAAATTGCGGGGAATGCGATTACAAAACTTTTTTCAGACCCTGAGACGCTGCCGCCCCTGGACTCACCCCTGCCAGCGCAGTTACAAAACATCCTGGATCAGATTGCGCAGACCACGGATGTGCCGCTCCTGACTTTGAAGAAAAAGGAGCTATCTCAGTATCGATTTGGAGCCATTGTTCAATTCGATCGCCCCTTTTCCATATTTGAAGAGAATGAATTTCTACCCCTTCCCTTGCTCCCCATACACTTGGGTGCTGCATCCTTCGAGGAGGCCTTAAAGGATTTGGAAAACAAGACGAATTCATGGATGCGGCGTCTTCTGGCATATCACCCATTATCCCACTCCAAGCCCGAAGTCCCCCTCACTCCCAAAGCCCCTCTCACACCCGATCAAAAGAGAACGTACTTTGGTCACTATGTGCACACCCAAATCGCGTATCGCCGGGCGCGCAACATTTGGCTCAAGAATCCGAAGAAACTCGCCTTAATCGACTGGGTTTTTCATAGCGTGAAGTGGAAAACAGATAACAATATTGCAAGCGGACCCGACGGAATCATTCGCTTACTTAGACGAATTGGTTCAGAGAGCGAAGAGCAATTGGTGTTTACTGAAGAACTCCGCATTCTCCTGGCTACGCTTTGGGGATTTAGATTGGGTCTTACGAAAGAAGAACTTTACTGGGCAAGGGATCAGTTGGTTACGGCTTTTTTAACCAAGTGATCTATAATCCGACTGCATAACCCCTATGTCTATCCTGATCAATGCCCATCAACTTTCGATGTCCTTTGGCGCGCGCCCCCTGTTTAACAACATTTCTTTTGGTATTGAAACCGGGGAACGCATTGGGCTCATCGGCCCGAACGGAGCGGGTAAATCCACGCTGCTCAAAATCATCGCCGGAAGGATGGCTCAAGACTCAGGGAAACTCAGCACGCAAAAAGGCTTAAGACTTGGCTTCTTAGAGCAGGTTCCCCAGTTTAACGAATCCTTGAACATCCTAGAAACCATCGAAGAGGCAAACGATGGGCTCTATGATGAAAACTACACGCTGACTTTGCTCTCAAAACTAAATCTGTCCCCCGATGGGAAAATATCAAAACTCTCTGGCGGTTGGAAAAAGAGGGTCGCCTTGGCGCGTGAGCTTTGTCGGAAGCCGGATCTACTGCTGCTCGATGAACCGACCAACCACCTCGATGTGGAAAGCATTCAGCTGATTGAAGAACTTTTAAAGAAGGCTCCCTTTGCTTCGCTTTGTGTCACCCATGACAGAGCTTTCTTGCAAAATGTTTCCTCTAGGATCTTAGAACTCGATCCGCGCAATCCGAATGGCCTACTCAGCGTCAATGGAGATTACGCAGATTATCTTGAAGTCAAAGAACAGATGGTCGCATCGAGTGAAGCACAAGAAGTCCGTCTCAAGAACACTTTACGACGCGAAGTCGAGTGGTTACGGCAAGGCGCTAAGGCAAGGACCACCAAACAACAGGCTAGGATCAAGCGTGCCGAAAACTTAGGCGATACCGTCAGTGACCTTTCTGCACGAAACCAGACAAGAAAAGTGAGTCTTGACTTTCAAAGTGCTGAAAAACAGCCAAAAAAACTCATAGAAGCAAAGGGAATTAGCAAATCCTACAGCGGGAAGAGAGTTGTTCCTCACTTAGATCTCTTGATCACACCTCAGACGCGCATTGGGCTATTGGGTCCAAACGGCGCAGGAAAGTCCACCCTGATCCGAATGCTGCTCGGGCAGGAAGAATCCGACACTGGATCGATTGTCCGATCAGACCAGCTGCAAGCCATCTATTTTGAACAGAATCGCGAAAGCTTAAATCCAAATCTCACGTTAAAAGAGACCGTCTGCCCGACTGGGGATTCAGTCATCTTTCGCGGCTCAAGTGTTCACGTGCGTGGATATTTGAGTCGGTTTTTATTCACGCCTGAGCAAATGCAAATGCGAGTGGGCCGTCTTTCAGGGGGAGAACAAAGCAGATTGCTGATTGCACGCCTCATGCTTGAAGAAGCAAATCTTCTGATCTTAGATGAACCGACCAATGACTTAGATGTCGCGACCTTAGATGTGCTGGAGGAAGTGCTTCGGGACTTTCCAGGCGGCGTGGTGCTGGTCACCCACGATCGTTTTTTCTTAGATCAGGTCTCGGAACAAATCCTAGCCTTCGTCCCAAACCCGACAGGCCCGCGGGATCTAGTGATGTTTGAAGGACTTTCTCAGTGGAGCGAATGGATTACGAAAAACAAGCCCGTCGATATCGTTCACACACGTCCAGTCAGCACACAATCCTCGGGCCAGGCGACCACGAAGAAAAAGAAAATCTCTTTTAAAGATCAATACGAACTCGATCATATCGAAGAAAATATACAAAAAACTGAAGCTCGGCTTTCCTTCGTGGAATCTGAAAAGCAAGGGCCAGGACGAACTTTAGCCGACATCACCACCGAGATGGCACAACTGCATGCAGACATTGAACGCATGTATGCCAGGTGGGCCGAGCTTGAACAGATGACCCGGAGTTAAGGCTTCGGGTTTGCGGTTTGTGGGACTTTCTTCAGTTGCGTGAGGTCGTAACCCAGCACTCGAACCTTTTCCACCAACGCAGCATAACGCGCATCTGCGATCTTAGGGCTACGCGCCATAATCCAGACGTACTTTCGATTCGGTACACCTATGATGGTATCACTGTAGTCGTCCGCCAGATCCACGATTAAGTAGGCGAATTTGAGTGGCCAAAAGGGCTGGATTCGCCATTCTGCATTGGTGTCTTTGTTGTAGATGAATCCTTTTTGGGGGATGACTTTTTCGGGGCCATCCGCGCGATCTTTGTGAAATCTGAAATCAATATCGATTCGTTCCTTTTCTTCGTTCCACGTGTAGGTTTCCACAGCGTTCACTGCACCTTCCTCAAAAGAGGTCGGGATACTTGCGATGACGTACCAGCGGCCCATGAATTTTTGAAGTTCAACGCGGCCGACCGTTTTCTGCTCAGGAAGGTCTTTAAAACTCATGGAACCACAGCCTTCTAATGTCAAAAGACACAAAAAAAATAGGGGGAATTTCGAAATAGCACTTTGCATCCTCTTAACGTGCGCTCTCTTGCCCCTAGACACAACGATTCTCTGACGCTCCTTACCCGGAGGCTGATCCTCAAATTGGGTGGCGCCTAGGGAGGCTCGATGAAATAATCTTTAAATGTTTGATCCAAGCACACGTATTTTGGTCGTAGACGACATGATGACGATGAGGAAACTCGTTTCAAAGGTCTGCAAAGAACTGGGCTTCACTGACTTCACGGAGGCCGCAGATGGGGTTAAGGCTTGGGAAGCTCTCACGAATGCGAATCCACCGATCGGACTCATTATATCGGACTGGAATATGCCGAACTGTACGGGCCTTGATTTCTTAAAAAGGGTACGAGGAGACGGGCGCTACAAAGGACTCCCCTTCCTGATGGTAACGGCTGAGGCGGAAGGCCATCAGGTTGCAGAAGCCGTTAAGTCAGGTGTCGACAACTATGTGATCAAACCTTTTGACAAAGACACCCTAAAATCAAAACTTGAAGCCGTTTACGCCAAGCTCGCCAAATAGAAGGACCCTCCCTGATGCTTAAACTCGACGTGAATTTCTTTAAGCCCTTCATTGATGGGACGCTCCACACTTTGAAAGTCCAGTGCAGCTTAGAAGCGAAGCCAGGAAAACCTTTCATGAAAGGCAAAGGCCCATCTATCGATTGTGAAATAGCGGCTGTTATCGGCTTAACCAGCACGGCTTTTAGTGGGACGATTGCCCTTTGTTTTACAAAGCCGGTGTTTTTAGCGCTCATGAACAATATGCTCGGCGAAAAATTTGAAGAGATCACAGACGACCTTCAAGATGGTGCTGCTGAACTCTTGAATATTATTTTTGGACACGCCAAGCGCGTACTCAATGACCAAAAGAGTTACGACATTCAAAAGGCCATTCCGACGATCCTGCGTGGAAAAAATATTCAGACGAAGCACCTGACGAGCGGCTTCTCGATCGTTCTCCCCTTTCTGACCGATGCAGGGGAGTTTCACATCGAAATCTGCACCGAAAATAAGACCCTTTAGATGATGATGTCAATGCATTGACTTTACTGCCGACCTGCTGCTAAACATTTTGAATAGAATGTGAGGCACGCATGAAGGCTTATGCGCTGTTGATACTGTTGTGCACGGCTGCACAATTTTGGTCAGGTTCTGCTCTAGCTTGGTCCGGCTGCAAATACATCGTGGATCTGCCTGCGGGGGTACCCCAAGAGGTCCGGGATAATGCGCTGCTTCAGGTATCACGCCTTTTTGACCACGCCATTCCCTATCATCAAATCACCCCCGCGGATTATGAACCGGCCTTAGAAATAGTGCTCAAAGCAGTGCAAGCGCGGATGCAACTCTTTAAGGCGGACCGGAGCACACCAACATTTGAGAATACGATCGAAGCCTTAGAGTTCATTTGGGAGCCCGCAGGAGAGCTGCTGTCTTTTATGCACCACCTAGAGCTTCTAAAAGAAACCGAAGAAATCACCGAGGTCTTAAAAAAGATCGACCCTATTCTTCAAGCGATGGAACGGAGTATTTTCCTAGATGCAAACGTCTTTGAAAGAGTGCGAGTTCTTTATCAGGACCAAGCAAAACTTCATCTCAACGACGAAAAGCGGGCGTTACTTCAAACTATCTACCAAACATTTGTTGAAGAAGGAGCACTGCTCAGTGAAGTGGATCAAGAACTACTGAGTAGTCTCAGGAACACACTCTCAAAACTTGAAGAACGTTACGAAAAAAATATCGAATCAATAGCGAGCAAAACAGTTCTTGAAGTACGAAAGCTAGACGAAATGCGCGGGCTCTCTGAAGCGGTCATTCAAAGGGCCGCAGATCTTGCAGAAACCCTTGGTAAATCAGGGAAATGGTCCTTCTTGGTGGAAGACGAGGACTACGCACAGATCATTTACCTCTGTGAGAACCGTGCTTTACGTGAGCGCATGTGGAAAGCGAAACGCCGTGCTTATACAAAAGGACGCTATAGCAATACAAAGATCGTGATTCAAGTTGCACAACTGAGGCACCAAATTGCAGGACTTTTAGGTCATAAATCCCACACGGATCGTATTCTGGCGGGTAGGATGGCAAAAACACCCGAGACCGCCATGAAGTTTCTCAACGAACGTGCCGACCAAGTACGACCTAAAGCAGAAGAGGAACTTCGAACCCTTGAGAAATACGCTGGATTTAAACTTGAGCCCTGGGATATTTCTTTTTATGAAACGCGTCTGTCCACCGAACGTTTTCGTGTCGATGATACATTGCTTCTGAACTATTTTTCTTTCGATACCGTATTAAAAGGCGCTTTCCAAACAGCAGAACGTCTCTATGGAATCAGGATCAGTGCTCGATCGGACCTGCCCGCTTGGGACGATTCGGTCCAGACATACGCAGTGACGGACATAAAAACCGGTGAACATATAGGTCTCTTTTATGTCGATCCCTACGCGCGCGAAGGTAAGACCCGTGGGACTTTCATGACAACACTTCGGGACGGAAGCTTTAGGGCTAAATCGAACCGAAGGCCCCATGTGATTCAGGTTCATCAGTTTCCTGTGCCAAAAGAAGGTCAGCTGGTGTTTCTTCCATTGGAACAAGTGAAAGGTGTGTTTCACGAGTTTGGGCATATCCTTCATGGGATTTTTTCAAAGGTCTCTTATCCATCGATTGGCGGCGTTAATGTGCCATGGGATTTTATTGAATTTCCGTCGCAGATGTTTGAACTCCTCGCCACTGACCCTGAAGTTATGCAAACGTATGCAAAGCATCACAAAACAGGCAAGGTCATCCCTTATGATCGCATGATGCGTATGCTGAAGAGCCAAGATGGAATTCAGGCAATGCACAAACTCCACTCCCTTGAGCTTGCTATGATCGATCTGAAACTTCATTCGGAAGAAGGAGCAAACTTAAGGAATGCAGCTGATCTCAGAGACCTAGAGCACCGTGCGGGAGCTCACTTTCGGCAATTTGAGACTTATGGCTCCATTCAGAGCACAGACTTGAGCCATATTATCGCGGGGGGTTACGACGCAGGATACTATGGCTACGCTTGGGATATGGAGCTTGCGGATCGGTTCTATCGTTACTTCAAGGAACAGGGTGTCTTTAACCAAAAGGTGGCCGCACTCTTTCGAAAAGAGGTTTTAGAAAAAGGCGCAAGCGAGGACCCTAACGAGCTTTATCGTCGCCTCGGACCCGACTCACCATAGCGGCGAGCAGCGGATTGGATAATCTTTGGAAGCGGGTAATTGCATAAAATTTTTGCTGAATCTGGGCTGCACTTTTTAGAACAATGATTTCTTTGCTGCCGATCTCTGCTTCTACTCCTAATCGTGGTACCGCTACTACAGCTCCTGATCTGAGCGCGATCAGCCTTAAAAGCGCTATATCGTCTACCTCTCCCTTCACCTTGAAAGGTACCTTTAACCCTTGTAAAAAAGCATCGAGTTCCGGCCTTGCCTCGAAGTCTTTTCCCGGAATATAAAGAGGACTCCGTTTCAGATAGTCACTGAGCCTACCATCGCGGAGTCGTGAACTTTTTTGAGTCACAAAAACTACCGGCGAAGCACAAAGCACGTGAGCGAAAAAGGGTGTCTTTGCGTTTTCACTCGATACATTGTGGGAAGACAGGATTAAATCGATCGCGTGGTCGCAAAGCAAACGCACCAACTTTTCTTGGTCACCCGTTGTTACTTGGAGTGTGGTTGCTGAGGACTCAATCGCAGGTCTTAGAAATTCGTATTGAAGATTTCTTGAAAGCCCGGAGAGTGCCCCGACACGAAGGACCTCCCTCCTTTTAGCTTCCCGAGTCCTTGTCCACTGGAGTAATGCATCCCCCTCTTTAAAAATCGTGCGACAATATTCAACCACGCTTAAGCCTTCTTCAGTGAGTGCAAATTTGTGTTTGGTCGATCGATCGATCAGGACGACTCCAAGCTGGGCCTCAAGCGTCTTCACTTGCGATGTAACCGCAGATTGGGAAATCGAAAGCTTCTTTGCAGCCTTAGTAAAACCGCCCTCTGTTGCAAGGACCAGAAAGATATAAAGGTGGTGAAAGTTGAGTGCCTGCATTCCTCAAATATCATCTATTTTATGAATGCTTTTTGATATTTTATATATTTTATTACTGATTATCTCCGTTAGAAACTCTACCCGAGGAGAAGCAAATGACTACAAAACGCATTACTGTGGCTCTTGGAGATGGCATCGGGCCGGAAATCATGGCCGCCACACTTTCTATCCTAGAGGCGGCAGGCGCCGACATCGCAATCGACACGATCGAAATTGGTGAAAAGGTCTACAACCGTGGCTTTAAAGCAGGGATCGAGGATAAATCTTGGGATATCCTCAGACGCAATCAAGTCTTCCTCAAGGCTCCAATCACTACGCCTCAGGGAACAGGATTTAAAAGCCTCAATGTTACGATTCGTAAAACTCTAGGACTCTACTCGAACGTTCGCCCTTGTCGAGCGTACTCACCTTTCATTCGAACGAAGCACCCTAAGATGGATTTAGTGATCATCCGTGAAAACGAGGAAGATCTTTACGCTGGCATTGAACACCGGCAAACCGATGAGGTCTATCAATGTCTGAAACTCATTACTCGTCCTGGATGCGAAAAAATCGTTCGTTATGCTTTTGAATACGCAAAACGTGCAGGCCGCAAGAAAGTGACCTGCTTCACAAAAGACAACATCATGAAGATGACCGACGGACTCTTTCATAAGGTATTTGATGAAATCGGATCCGAGTATCCAAGCATTGAGAAGGAACACTGGATTGTCGATATTGGTGCTGCAAAGCTTGCGGACACGCCAGAGGTCTTTGATGTGATCGTCATGCCAAACCTTTACGGGGACATCTTAAGTGATGTGGCCGCCCAAATCGCTGGCTCTGTCGGACTTGCAGGATCGGCAAACGTGGGCGAGACCCAATCCATGTTTGAGGCAATCCATGGATCTGCACCCCGAAGGGCGGGACAGGATCTTGCAAATCCAAGCGGCCTCATTTTAGCAGCAGTGCAGATGCTGATCCATATTGGCCAAAATCAATGCGCAGAGAAGGTACATAATGCTTGGCTAAAGACCATTGAGGACGGAATGCACACCTATGACATCTTTCAAGAAGGAGTCAGCACAAAAAGGGTCGGGACTCGTGATTTTGCGAAGGCAGTGATTGCACGGCTCAAGGAGGAACCAAAAACTCTGCCATCTGCAAACTATCCTGAGGAGAAACCACTCAATCTCATTTACAAAAGATCGGCACAAAAAAGAGCTTACAAAGAATTGGTCGGCGTCGATGTGTTTGTGCAAGAGGACAACAAAAACGTCGAAACCCTCGCTGCACGCATCAAGAAGGTTTTAAGTCACGTTCCTCTTGAGCTACAGATGATCACCAATCGGGGTGTAAAGGTTTATCCAGACGGATTTGATGAAACCTTCTGCACAGACCATTGGCGCTGCCGCCTTGTAGCCAAAGAGGGTAGCATCAGCAATCCTGCCGTCATCTGGATGCTGCTCCGAGACCTCGTCACTGCCGGGATCGAAGTGATTAAGACAGAAAACCTTTACCTCTTTGATGGAGAAAAGGGCTATTCCGCAGGTCAGGGACAGTAATCCTCCGGCCCCTTCAGATCTAAATTCTACCAGTCAAACCCACGTAGAAATTACGTGGGTTTGCTGGTTCAATTCCATTGGACCGGACTCTCGACCAATAAAAGTTATTGAACAGATTATAGATTCCACCTACGACGGACAGTTGATCCTGAAAAACCTCAACCTCTGCCGTGAGATCCCAAACTCGGTAAGCTGGGATCACGAAGTTTCCACTATTGCCGTCATCCCCGAAATGGCGACTCACAAAAGTATTCAGAAGCATGAACTTGGTAGACGGAACCGGGTAATAGGTCACGCCTGAACGTACCAAATAGGAAGGCGCATATTGCGGCCGGTTTCCACGCAATGGCCCCTGATCAAATTGCGCATTTAAAGCCTGTACATTTCCGAAGAGGTGAAAGGCACCGATATCTTTATGCAAAGCGGAACCGACAGATCGATCGATCAGCGTTGATAGATCCATCTCAAATGCACCGTTCAGCCCAAAGTGCCTTGCCCCACCGGTATTCTGAATCACACTTCCTACTCGGCCGAACTGATTGTCATAAGTGATATAGAAAGCAGACGAATCATAAGACCACCAATCACTTCCCTGCCCTCTCACTCCGACTTCACTGCTGACCGTGTTTGCAGCACGGATATCTTCACTGATGCCGTCACCCACGCGAAGCGGGATCGCATCCTGAAAGGTAACTGGCTTATAGCCTTGAGATACGTTGAGATAGGTTGTATTCGAGGTATCAATTCTGTATTCAACACCACCGCCAAAGAGCGGTTTCATGACAAAGTTTTTATCGGACCTCAGTGGAACCGTGGCGCCTACATTTTTAAGCTCCGCGATGCTTTGATAAATATTTTCAAGTCTCACGCCTGGGGTGATCGAAAAACCCCCCCAAGAAAATCTACTTTCTGTAAACAATGAAAGAACCCGTGTCTTTCGATCGATGTCCTTCTGGGTAGCACCAGAAGAAGCCTTCGCGGTCTCTCCAAGCTCTTGCACAAAAGGAGAATCCACCGCATAACCCAATATCCCCGCAGTCCATGTATTTTTACCGCCTAGGATTTCAGAGTCGAGCTGGTAGCGCGCATCCAGGCCTAACTGTCTGAAGCTTTGTTTTTGAATCGTATTTGCATCCGCGTTTGGTATTCCGCCAAACTGGGTGGCTGTGCCTAAGTTTTGCCGATAGCTGTTTCTCTCAGTCACGGATCCAAAAAGTTTGATAGCCAAGAAGGACCTTGAGCTCATTTCGTGGGTGACACCTAAGACACCATAAGAGCGCTCGATGTCTAGATGATCAAAACTAAGAGAATTTCGATATGGATCATCCAAAGCAACAAGCCCTGCTGCGGGACTCAAGGCAACTCCTCCTGCTTCAGCGAATCTGCCTTGGTTGTAACCGCCGTCTAGAGAAACCTGTGTTTTGTCATTGATGCGAGTCGCTGTTTTTATAGAAACATTTGTGACTG
Organism: Pseudomonadota bacterium; assembly: GCA_027486675.1. Lineage (GTDB taxonomy): Bacteria > Bdellovibrionota > UBA1018 > UBA1018 > CAIMNF01 > JAIXOQ01. The sequence goes on along the minus strand of JAIXOQ010000008.1, from coordinate 19,039 downwards.
AGAAATCACTATTCCCCGACCTAAATCCATCTGAGGATCGATTTTGAATCGAGCCTAAGACTGCAGTGTCTCCCACTGACCCTGTGATTTCGCCTGAAGCAGACAGGAAATTCTTTGATCCACCTCTAAGACTCAATCGGGACTTAATTCCCTGATCCAAACGCGGCTTTCGGGTGACATAGTTCAGCGCACCCCCGGGTTGAGGGCCGTACAACAAACTTGCGCCTCCGCGCACAAATTCGGTCGCGCTTAAGCTATCGGTGGATGGAATGTAGTAGTTCGCAGGATAGCCATACATGTCGGGCGAAATGGGTATGCCGTCTTGAAGCATGAGGATGTTAAAACCTTCGTGCGGATCACCTAATCCCCGGTAGGAAATGGAAGCAAAACTTTCGTTTGCGACTTCACTGGTCAAGAGCCCTGGCGTTTTTGAAAACAATTGCCGGAAGTTCTGCGTGGGCACAGAGGGAAGTGTCTCTAGTTCCGTCTTGGTCGATCCTTTTCCCGATAGGAGCCTCCCCTTCTGGTCATAGCCTTGGGTTTCAAAGGCCGAAGCCTTAGACCACCTGTCGCCTATAACCGTCTCAAAGGCCCGAGGCAGCTTTTCCTTAGGCATTTCAGATTCGGCGCCTAAAGCCTGAAGTCCCAGGAAACAAGAAATACCAAACAACAGCCTAAAACGACCCATCTGCACCCCTATTGATATTGATTCTCAATAACAATAGCTTGCCTCTTCGAACCGGCACAAGGTGATTTTTAGGATCAGAGTCGTTTATTGCTCTAAATTCTTCGTACAGCGCTTTCTTATGTCACCTAAGACCTGAACTCTTGCAAACCATTTGCTATCTGCGGGGATAACCCGCCAACGTGCGCACTGGGTATCTGTCTCTTTGAGCATTGCTTTAAAGGCACGATGGTAGGCGACCCACTGGCTGCGGTTGCGATGATCCTCTGGACCAAGCTTCCAAGATTTTAAAGGATCCCTCTTTCGCTCTAAAAAACGCACTTTCTGTTCTTGCCAGGTGAGGTCCAGAAAATATTTGAGAACAATCACTCCGTCATCGACCCACATCTTTTCCACCGCATTGATCTCAGTAAACGCTCGCTCCCAAGTTTCCTCGGTGATCAATTCTTCGACCCGCTCGACTAAGACACGGCCATACCAGCTGCGATCAAAGATCGCGATCGTACCCGGTTCTGGAAGTCGTTCAAAAAATCTTTGAAAATAGTGCTGCTTGGATTCTACAAAATCGGGTTTCGAGGTCGCGTGCACCCGTACGCCTCTTGGATCTAACTTTTCAGTGAGGCGTTTGATGATTCCACCTTTTCCAGCAGCGTCTGGGCCCTCAAAAACAATCACCACTTTCCTTTTTTGGCTGTGGATCCTCTGCTGCACCGAGAGCAATTCAATCTGACGCTCAAGCAGCTCTGCTTCGTATGCCTCTTTTGAGCTAAAAAAACTCTGAGATGCAGCCTGGATTTTAGGCGTCAGAACACTTTTGTATTTAGAGTCTTTTGGCATCTTGTAACCAGTACTGACACCGGACCACATCAATCGCAACAAACATCCTGTAATCGGGAACACGGGATTTCTTTATTGAATCTTCAAACAGCTTCTTTGCGCTCCCCGTTTTATCCACGCAGACCTTCATCCACTCCAGATCCTTGGGCCTTGCGTGGCTCCATTGGGCTCCCTGAATTTCCCGAGGCCGCGCGTAATACGACTCTTCCCGAAGCACATTGAGATCCGCTAAGGGCTGATCCGGCCGATGGGGAACGGAAAAATCAGTAAAAACACCACGCACCTGCGGAGTAATTTTTCGGGGGCCAAAGAATGTAAAGGCCGTTGTTGCCAGCTGTACATCCCCAGGCAAGGAAATCACCCTTTGCCCAGTCCCCTTCCCGTAGGAACGGTCCCCCACGATCCAGGCACGTTTGTGATCCTCCAAACTTTGCGCGACAAGCTCAGATGCGCTTGCAGACTCATTGTCGATCAACACGACTAATGGCTTACGACTAACCGCCTCAAACTTCCCATATTTCCGCTGGACCACGCCTTCATCACTGACGATTCGAACAATCTCTTTCCTTCCAAGAAACATGGAAGCCACCGAGATCCCATCTTGGAGGTTGCCTCCCCCGTTTCCACGAAGATCCAGCACCCAAGAATCCACGAATGGGTCAATTGCCCGTAGGAAGTCATCTGCGTTTCGAGGAAGCCGTGCCTCATTGAATGTACGGATCTTAATGTGCCCGATGCGACCGCCTGATCGAAGCACTTGAAACTCAACTGTGGATGGAGTGTACAAAAAGTGTGTTACGGAAAGATCTAGTCTCTTTCCATTCCTGAGTAGTGTCAAACGATGAGCCGCACAAGGATGACCTGAAATTTTTTCGGCAAGGGTCCAGAGATTCATGCGTTTGGTCAGTTCCCCATCCACACGGAGAAGTACATCCCCAGGCCTTACTCCGGCTTGAGCCGCAGGCCCAAGTCGATCTACGTGGGTAATTCCCCATCCGAAAGGGAACTTTTCTAAAAGCACTCCAATCCCTACCGTGGGAATTACATTTTTCTTTGAATCGTCTGAATCATTGGTACTTTCCGCTTTACCTGCAGCGATCAAATGGGTGTGTGGATCAAAAGCGGTTGCGAGGAATGCATTGATCATCTCAGAGGCGACAGCTGCCTCAGACACTCGCTTGGTCTTTGATTTCAAAAAACGAAAGGAAAGATTTTTAAAGAAATACTGAAAAGGGAAGTATGCCCCAGAGTTTCGAAGTCTAAGCAGATGCGACTCAAAAAGATCTAATCTGCTACCAATCGCAAGAGCACGCTCTTGGTAAGAGGTGGGACGTATCCGAATCCGTAAGCTGTACTCTCTGACCAACTGATGCTGCTTTGGGTGCTGCTCAAAGAGTGGTCCAAGCCGATCTGGATATGCGCTTTCCATCCCTTCAAAAAGCAAGATCGTTGGATCTTTCAGCCGAGCAGCAAGAGTGTTGAGGGCTTCTAAGCAACCTAAAGAGATCAGAACGCTTTTATGACATTGGGGCAGAACGTATTTTTCAAAGGATCTAAATCTAACTGCCGTGGAATCCCACTCTGAAGTTGGAGTCTCCGCCCAGGCCAAAGGAAGACCGAGTACCAGAAATCCAAAAAGCCAAATTTTTACCCCAAATCCCACCCACCAGACATTACACGATTACCATTCGATTTTTTCAGAATACTCGGCGGGATCTAGCCAGATTAACTTCTTGTTTTGGATCTTTTTTTTGACCTCTGGGTCAAATTCGCCGGAAAAATAAGTAGCGATCTTAAACCGAGTCCTTTGCTGCTCTTTATCGTAGCCCAGCAGTTCGTTAAAACTGTGGAGCTCGTTCATTTGAAGCAACAGCGACTTGTGGTGATTCTTCGCAGCGGGTCCGACTACACCGAAGTAGTACTGCAATGTGACTCTCTGGTGAAATTCCTTTGCCTTAACAAAACAAAGATCCCCGTCTATCTCAATCAAAAAATCATGAACCTTCGAACGTATCCAAGTTTCAAGATAATGCTCTTGCGTGGCAGTCGACGGCTTGTTCATCAAGTGATCGTGATAAGTCCTAAACTTTTTATAAAACTTTCCAGGGTTAGAAAGTTTCTTTTCAATTCTAGCGGGCAATAAGCCCGAAAGCTGGTAGATCAGCATGCGGGCGTCGCTGGTGTATTCATTCTCCTCAGGCAAGGTCGCCAAAGAAACCTGAAAGGCCTGAACATTTGGAAGATGAATGAGAGCGTCTAACTGGGTGATGTAGAAATCAATGTAAGTCCACAAAGAAAAAGTGGATGTTGAAGCCTCTTGAACGCCTTCACTTTTTTCACGGTCAAGATCCTGTTTAAGAACAGCCGTAAACCTCCGCCACGAAAGATGAATGTGTGGATATTTCTCTGCGATATAGGCATCCACGGCCTCAGTATGCTCAAGAAATAGAGCTTCGAAGAGCTCCCACTTTTGTGCAGGTGACCGACTTTGAGTACGTCCTAACAGGTTGGCTTGCTTTTTTAAGTTTTTGATCACACTCACCGCGTAGGCAAGGCTTGGATCCTTATTGATCCAAGATCCTTCCGGTCCCCACTCGAATGTCTTTTCTTCAAGGACAACTCTGAACTCGGGATTGTTCTTCGCGAACTCCACCACCAGGGGACGCTTCAAAAACTTGTGCTGAAAGGTAAGGGACTCGTCCCCATATAGTCTACAAAAGACGGAACCCTGGAATGTCCGTGCAACTGCCGGCGCCGACAAGGTCAGCACCAGAAGAATAGACAGCGACAGGGTAAAAAAGCGCATGGCTGCAAGGGTTTACCTTTTCCGTAAAAAAAGGTCAACTTTTATAGCCTTGACACTCTACATGCAAGGAGGTGTGTTGGCACAAGTCTATGAATTCTATGCGAATTTTGTCACCCTAAGCGCGGGGGGAGAGGACCATCAATGAGGATCACTTTTAAGCGGGTTAAATGCGTGCGCATCGCCATTCATCCCCCCATCGGTGAGGTCCGAGTCTCGGCCCCCTATTGGATGAGCCGGCCCCAGGTCGAACTCATGCTCGCCGAAAAGCAGGACTGGATCCATGCACAGCAGGAGAAGATCCTGAAGCGTCATCAAGCTCTGGAGGCTCGGGTGCCCCCAGAGCTGCGGCATTTACAACCAGCCGAGCGGCTTCGCTTCCAAAAACTCATGTGGCGCACAAAGCTTCATAACGCGGTTCCGGAACTGCTCTACCCTTGGATGCAAAGACTGAATATTGAGCAAGTCTCATGGAGCCTGCGCTACATGCGCACCCGCTGGGGCACCTGCAATCCAAGACGAAAGAAAATCACTCTCAGCTTAACGCTCGGTCAGTTCGATATAGAATGTCTGGAATACGTTTTGGTTCATGAGCTCGTTCACTTACGCATTCACAATCATGGGCCGGACTTCAAAGCAGAGATGGATCGCCACATCCCCAATTGGCGGGCGATCCAAAGAACGCTCAACCCAAAAATTTAGAACTGATAACCGACCGTTGGCATGATCAGGAATCCGCCGGCAAAGGCCCCGAGAGGAAGTTCGGCGAAGAACTGAGTTTCTGGAATCATCGCGCCTGGGGACACCACAAAATGGAACTCTGTGCTGGAAGAAGATGCACTGCTCGACACGACTTGCCCGTTGGGCAATGTCACACTTGCCGAGGCGTCGGTTGAGAAAGACACAATATCGATCCCGATCGCGGCTCTGACGTATGGCTTAAAGGGAAGAGTTGTTCCTTCGATCACATATTGGCCTGTGACTGCAATTGGGAAAACCAAGAAGGATCCACCTGTTACTGAGAAGCGATAGATCCCAGTCTCCCCACCGACACGAAGGCGCAGTTGCTCCAGGTTTACAGGAAGGTCAGCGCGAAAGCCCGCACCGAAACCAAAGTTTCCATCGTCGATCCCGACCCCAACTGTCGCTGCGAATCGAATGTCGAGTGGCGCACTACTTGACGGTGCGGTAGCAACAGGGGCCAGCGCTGGAGCTTTCTGACGGGTATTAGAAGACTTCTTCGAATTGACTCGAGCTTTCCCGCTCTGTGTTGCGGCAAAGGTTTGCGTGGAGACGAATCCGAGGCTAAGGACGATGGCAATGGCGACACTGAAGGAGAATTTTTTCGATTTCATATCTCACCAAAATATCCTTACCCCCGCTCGCTTGCAAGGACGCGCGACACCATAAGTGCAGCATGAGCAGCCGCTTGCTCCAAACATTTTGAAAAATCGGTGGCGATGGAATGATCCGGGTTCAAACGATCAGCAATGGTCTTTGCGATCAAAAAGGGCACTCCGTACTCAGCACACACTGCTGCAACACCCGCTCCTTCCATTTCTACAAAGATAGGTCGTGGCGGGTGATCTGCAATCGCTTGCTTCCGTTCATAGCTTGCAACGAATTCCGCTCCTGACGCTAAAACTCCGTAGCGTACAGGCTCATCGCTGAGTTTGCTTCTAAAGTAATCCAAGAAAGCTGCGTCACATGACCATCCCGCATTTTCATTGGCCTCAGCCATGATCGGATCAATGATGAAACGTCCGGGATTCATCCAAAACGTCCCTAATGGAAAAGTACTCACGGAGTCGTGCTGATACACGCGAGTCGCAACCACAAAATCACCAATCTCAAGATCTGTTGTCAATGCCCCTGCAACGCCCATCAAGAGGACCGCGTCTGGTCGCTGTTTTTCTAAGTACCGGGTCAATCGTATAGCAGCAGAGATAGATCCTACGCCGCACTCAAGAATATCTACTTTCGAATTTGAACCCTGTGAACGAAGAAGTTCAGCCTCAATCGCCAAGCGTTCCTCTGGCATCGCAGTCAGAACCAGAAGCTTTTGATGCATTTCTATCTACCCCTTCCTCACAAACTCTGATTTCAAATACATGGCACCAAACCCGTCTACCTTACACGAAATGTTATGTCCATCGGTGGCATCGGGTCTTAAGCGTATGGAGCGAACTTTAGTTCCGACCTTAATCGAATTTGACGCGCCCTTTACTTTGAGATCTTTAATCAAGACCACCGAGTCACCGTCTTCTAGTGGCGCGCCATTGGCATCTAAAATCACGCTACCCTGAGACTCTTCAGAAGCCTCAACCTGCGCTGACTGTGTACCAGGAATCCATTCATGGCCGCAATGCGGGCAAATCAGCAAGCTTCCATCTTCATAAGAGTCAGCCTGGGAACACTTCGGACATTTGGGTTGTGACATCCCTCCACTCTAGTTTCCTAACTTAAACTTACAAGCCGTCAAGCCACTGACCACTGCATTTTTGATGAAGCAGGCGGTTTCAAGCGACACTGAAGGGAAATGCGTAGAAAATCATTACTCTCACTCAGTCTCTTCACCCTCACTCTCTTATTCTCAATCCAAGCCTCCGCAGAGGACGCTCCCTACCTTTTTGTAGGCGCCGGAGTCTTTGTGCGTAACGCAGGCCTTGCCGTTACGGATGCCGACAGCGGAGAAAAACCTTTTTTTAGCGAGCTTTATCCGGTACTGAGCCTCACCGGGATGATCGGTGACACGAACTCTTACCGGATCTCGCCGAATTTGAATTACGCAATCACCAGTAAGGACAGCCCGGATGGAGGGAGTGCGACTCGAGTTTATGCATTTGGAGTGAGGGCAGTCACTCCGCGCATATCTAGTTTCGATTTTCATCTGGGACCCGGAGTGATGTTCTACAACATCAAAGGAAAAGGGGGGACGAAAGATCTTAACAACGGTGCGACAACGACGACCTTTGGCCTTCCAGATCAATCGGTGACCTCAAGGATTTTCTACATGGATCTGGGCGCAGCCTATATCTGGGACAAACTCAGAGTGGAATCTTCTTTCCTGATCTCAGGGTTTCTTTCTTCAAAATTTGCATTGAGTCCGGTTCTAACGGTCAGTTGGGGGATCCTATGAAAACTAAGCCACATACTTCTATATTTGCTCTTGTACTCACGATGATCACACACAGCAGTGCGGAAGCTTTTACTCTTACACTAGGGCCTTTGGATCAAAACAATACCGGTTGGGAAAAATCCTCCATTACATTTGATTTAGATAGCAGCTGCAGCCCTTACGAAACGCAGGTCCGCGAAGCAGTTACCGCTGCATCTGATCTTTGGGCTGAGGTTCCGACTGCAGCACTTGAGGTTTCTATTGGTGCGATCACGACCTTAAACAATCCAATCACGACGTACATCGGATCAGGTGCTACTGCATATGCGCCTGAAGGTAATCCTATTATTTACTGCGATACTGCCTTTTCAACGACCTCAGGCCTAAGCGCAAACAGCATCCCAGGATTTGCGGGCGGGATGAATATTGAAGCGAGCGGAAAGATTGTGGGTGGATTCTTAGTGCTGAATGCGGAGGCCGGCGGTACAGCTAACTTCACGACCTTAGACTCAACTTTAGTCAAAGTCATCCTTGCGCACGAAATTGGCCACGTCCTTGGTCTGGGACATTCAGCAGATACCAATGCCCTCATGTACTACTCCACTGGCCCAACACGTGAGCTGGCCTTAGCAAAAGATGATATGGATGGGATTAGTTATCTTTACCCAAGGTCTGAACCAGGAACGGGTGGTTTTTTTGGATGCGGCACCTTAAATCCAATCTCCACCAAAAAAATCATAGGGGACTCAGATCAACGAAAACTTCCAGACGCATGGATGGAATTCGCAGCTCTACTTTTATTATGCTTGATCGCTACAAATATGAAACGCTCTTCCATCGCTGTGCTTCTACTCACTTTGATCACCGGCTGTGCAAAAGACTTAGGCGTAAAGCATTACTCGGACCGAACTGTGGGCGAGGCTTCTAAAACTTATAGAGGGACAGTGCTCAACGTTACAAAGGTCAGAGTGGGCCCAGATGAGCTTGGAAAGAGTAAAGCAGGCGCGATCGTCGGAGGCGTAGGCGGCGCAGTGATTGGCAGCCGCTTCGGTCGTGGCGGAGGCGCACTCGCAGGAACCCTCATTGGTGCCGTGGCGGGCGCTGTGGGTGGTGCTTTTGCTGAAAAGGCACTGAAAACCCAGGATGCACTTGAGTATGTGGTCGAGCTCGATAACAAATCCCTGATGAGTGTCGTGCAAGGAATGGATGAAACATTTGCCAAAGGCGAGCGGGTCTTACTGATGGTGGGTGAAAAGGGACGCTCTAGGATTGTATCGGCGAATCGCTAAAGCTCAGGAACGACCACTGCGTCTACAGTAGGATTTGCTGGACCGCGATTTGGATTCACTGCATCTGGTACAGTCGCTGAGGTTTTCGATGAAGGCCAACCTGCCGGAGTCATCGTCGGATCTGCTTCCTGATCACTACACCCGACTGGGGCGCCATTGATCGAGACATAAATCATCTGGTTACGGCAACTGGTCACTTTGGGCTCAAACTCAGCGCATGTCGCGCACATTGCGCTCTTAAAAAAACACGGCGTACCGTCAATCTTCTTGATGCATGCCTCCACTTTCGGATCTGGGAAGATGAAGTTTGCGCAAGAGAAGGTCACATCTTGATCCATAGTCTTTGATTTGTAGACGCGCCTATGGGCTCGCAGAGTTTTGTTCTCCACGCCGGCCGCATGGAGTATTTCATGAAAGAGTGTATTTTTTGCAGCTCTGATTTCATCGGAACTTGGTTTTTCTATCCCGGATCCAGCAAGAAGAGTTTTTACAACTGTTGGCGCTAAAATATTCGAGTGGAATTTTGCCAGACCCATACGCCCAAGTATTCTCGGCGCAGTAATCGCAACAGTCTTTTTTCCAAGACGGCCTTCACATTTGAATATGAATGGCTTTTTTTTGAGCTCTTCTCGCATTTGACATGCAGCACTCCCATTGATTCGCTCAAGTCGCGCTAACCCTTCCTTTAAGACTTGCTCCGCAAAATCCAGCATCAGCATGCGGGCTTTTAACCCCTGCCCTTCAAATGCACCTGGACGGCACTCCACTTTCCATCGCATGCCTTGATACTCACGCGAGTCAGCCATTTCTGCGCTGAGGGGTGGCTCTGGTTTAATCTTGGAGTTCGGACCGGCAAGTGCGAGGTGGCTGATCAGGCTCACTGCACAGCAGAGCAAAGTCTTAACGAGTTTATAGGCCTTTGGCTGCATCCTTGCCTCCCAGAAATGATCTTATCACTCCTCATTGAGGTGTAAGCAATGCGATGTTCCCGCTGATATCTCAGAGGAACCAGTCATTGATAACTGCATGGCCTTCGAGTCGCTTTCTGACTCTTTCATCCCCAAGCATTTTCCGCCCGAGCGCCATCCTGACCTCAACTTGAATGAAACGCTGACTCAGAGGAATCTCAGGATAGGCATCTTTCAAGCTCTTGTGGATGACAAGGACTGCTTCGACAGCTTGATCTAAGTCGCCTGCGTCATAACATCGACGGGCCCTTTTAAGATGGGGATCGGCATAAATATTCATCTGCTGGATGGTATTTCGGATCATCTGTGCATTGAGAGTGATCTTCCCTTGAGTGGAAGGATAAAGATCATCTAAATCAGACAGCGCGGCTGTGGCATCCTGACTCGATTGATAAGACCGTAAGCGGTGCTTAGATACAAACAACTCAATCGCAGGCGCACCATACGCCATGATGTAATAGGTCGTTATGGATTGCCACGTGGATACAAGCGCAGTCTTCAGCACTACAAGTGAATCCGGGATGCCCACCATCACGCCGGTTGTGACTAAAATATTAACACCGATCATCATGGCTAGTTTTACGCGCCATTTTCGTTCGTTCGCTGGAATCCCCTGACGGTGTAACGATTGATCTAAGTCCGTGAGTGCTGCCCTTTCCGTATTCTTCACTGCGGCCTCTCTCAGATCGGGGTCTGTGTGAAGAGCGCAGGAATTTAAGCTCGTCGGTGCGGGATCTGTCTCTGGCGCTGCATGCGACTGAAAACTTAGGGTGAGATGAATCAGGAACCAAAAAAACATAACAAATCTCCTGCGCGGGAATTTCTTACTTACGCGAGCTTCCTTGGCGAGCGACCAGACTTAAGCGAGTGATGTCATGAGCACACCCGCTATAACCGTTGCGGCACAGTTCCGGATTCACACCGGATTCCCTCAGTTCCAAGTTGCGGTGACAGTACTGGATCCCCGGGAGAGTGGCAAGAGGTCCGTATGACGGGGCTACAGGAGAGGGACTCCCCTTTAACTTGCATCCTACAGCTTAAGAATTCGAATCATCTCAAGCGCCCGCTGCTTCGCTTCTGGCGTCATTTTTTTTAGCGCTTTTTTACACAAGCCAGAGAGTTGCTTTTTGTGGAGTTTGAATTCATCCGCATTCTTTTGTGCAAAGACCACACAATCTTCAAAGTCCGACGCTGTGAATCTTGCCAACTTAAGCTCTAAGAACAAATAGACGTCAGGTCTGAAAATCCTGCATTTCGAAGATTCATGGACCAAAACCAAGTGATCCTTTGCGTCCTCAATTTTGGAAAAGAAGTAGCTACCCGCCTGATTGATGACTTCTACGGGCAATCCCATGGATTCCGCCAATGCCATCAGCCGAAGCGCCTGCTGATTTGGCTCCACCTCATCCAGACAAACAAAGTTAATATCAACGGTCACGCGTGTATCCAAGCCGATCAAAGCGCGCTTACCCCCAAATCCTGGAAGGTATGAACGTTGAGTCACTCCGCGTTAACATAGCCCTAAGACTGATAGGAGGTGGCTGCAAGGCTAAGCGCTGCTTGCGGGAAGAAAGGTTCGTTTGGAATCCCTTCGATACCAAGATCCGCTCAACGGGGACCACCTGAGTAGAACATGATTTAGTTGACTACTTTACTAGTTAGACTGAGTGCCTTAAACGTTGATCTCATGACTCGAATTTATGTCTTAGCAATATTCGCAATTTCACTGTTGAGCCTTAACGTCCAGGCTAAAGAGCCTTCTGCAGTTTGGCTCTCAATCCAAAACGCATGCAAACTTTCTGCAAATGGCGCAGAAAGCCTACATTACACAATCCAAGAGGTGCTCAAAGAAGACCTAAAATGGCATGCAGTTGTTCAATCGATGCCAGATGAACTGAGAACCGCATTTATCAACACGGTAGATATGCATTCCGCATCATTCCTGCGGTTGGCGAAAGCAGCGGCAATAGATTTGAAACAAGGAACCAATCAACCTCAGGCGTACGTAGAGGCTTTAGGGAGAATGGACGAAACGATCGAAAGTCTTCTACAGTCCGCGCAGTTGATCTGGGCAGGCGTTAAAGATAGCATATCGCCTTCGGTGAACAAATCCTCCAGCGACTACATTGATCCTGAAAAGTTCTTAGTTACACCGACAAGCACCAGTGACACCCAGTTGATGCTTTGGTATAGGCGCTTTCATCGGGATCCAAAGATCAAATTGTCTGAGGAGGCCCGTATCAAGGCGGACATAGACTTTATTTACGCAACTGCGAAAATCGCAGCGCTATCAATTCAGGGCTCGCAAAGCCAAGTTACACACTTGGCAACTGGGATGAAGAAAGAACTTATTCCGCTCGTTTTACTCACTGTGGCGACGGGAGTCTCGTTTCTCACCCTCGCAAATGAAGCTGACGGGATTATCCCGAAAACCCTTTTAACAATGTCGGGATTCTACAGCGTATTCTTCATGATTGTGAAGACAGTCAAATCGCGTTTAGTGCAATCCCTTCAGATTATAGGTGGTTGGCAGAAAGGTGATTCCCATTTCGAATTTGAAAAGATCAAAATTCCAAAGTTGTTGGATCTATTTGAGACTGAATCACCAGCAAAGCTTTCTACCCAAAAGCTGCGCGTGTTGAATGGAGTTGAGATTGACCAATTAGGTGAGTTTGAACTGCAGCATGTGCATGGATTGCTTGCCAGCCTTTCCTCCCCGTACACCAGTGTTTCCGAGGGCTATAGAAGGCAAGAAGCCTATGTATATGATTTGGAGTATTTGATTGCACTTGCAAACACATACCGCTCCCAAATCACCGCGATCATCGAAGAAGGTTCGCTCACCGAAGGGACGACTGCGCTAGGCCAGCGAAGGGCAAGATTTGACCGGTTGCTGAAACAATTAACCCGTGAGTTCAAGCGTGAGTCACGCGCTGGGCGCAACCAAACAGTAACATCCCTATTCCCGAACCCTCGATCCGATCAAAATCAATCGAGCGTCAGCAAAAGCCCGAACCCGGCCGAGATGCTTATGAAGTCATATCAAAAGACCGGTTGGTGGACGGGGTTTTAGACTGCCGTAACAGGAGTTTGATTGGTTGCGCAGCTGAGAATGGGCATCCTTTCTTTTCGGATCGCTCCAGGGCTGAGCACTCGTGGCGACGCTCACTTTAGGTTTTTGGGAACCCACCCTTGTACGCACTGACTTTCGTTCCGCGTTTGTTTGTCTGACTTGGCTCACTTTGAGTCCTTAATCAGTTCCACAAGCTGATCAAAAGCTTTTCCCCAGCCCTCTTAAAAACCCATAGCTTCGTGCTTCTTCCGACCCTCTTCATCGGTATGGGCAACGATCGCTTGGTACAAGGTCCCTTGGTCGGTCTGATTAAAAAGGAGAGTCGCGACAAACTGGAATCCCAATGGATCAGATGAGGGCAGCGGGCGAAACCCTTTCGTCATCATTCCAGTCCAAACAAGCTTCTGATGTTCAATCACTTCAAGGTAGCAACCCGGGTTGACTGCTTTTTCTCCGTTTGGGCTTTCCATCACATTGAGGAATTCACCACCGGCGCGAAGATCTATCCGGCAATCCGTAACCCGCCAAGGTTTTGGGCAAAACCACTTCATGAGCGTCTCGGGATCGGTCCAGCCCTTCCAGAGTTTTTCAACGGGGATTAAGGTTGTGCGTTCAAAGACGAGATCAAGTTTCGGATCGATATTCATTTCGGGTCTCATATCGATGCAATTATCTAAAGATCGATAGCAGAAAGGCAAACAGGCTGACTAGAAACTGAATCGCATATGCATTTCTTACCATGGGATTGTCTTTTGCCAATTGAGTTCGCTTCGCCATAAAGAACGCAATGACACTGCCAAAATACGCGAGAGTAAAGACTGCGAACGAAACAAGCGTTGGAAAAATGTCCTGATACTCTTCATTGTTGGACCCAAGTACAAATATCAAAATGAATGAGACGATTCCAAGACCAAAAAACGACCTCCCCAGGATTTGAAATATTCTTTCAGATTTTGACATCAATCGAATTCTCCCTTTTTTGCTTTTGAGACACACTCAATTTGCCGTTCAAGGATAACACGAGAGGCCCTTCGCTAACTCCACTTACGGCTTGTTCCGTAAATTCAGATCCTGTTGATGCGACGCGATTGCGTTACAGGTGAGGAGCGGCTGAGATACACGTAAGAGACGTCAATGCTCAAAGAAGAGAAATTTGAACCTGAGCCGCGGTTTCATTTGCGGGATTCTGAATGCTCACAGTGCCGCTCTTGAATGCACCCCCAAGCAACCCTAATAGGCTTTCAAAGCTTGCTTCAGACCGTAAGACAGTAACTGAAGGATATCCAGCAACCTTCACGAACAGTTCAAACTGAATCATGAGCTCGTCGAGCCCGTCCCACGCACTGTTCTTACTCAAAGCTAACCAATCCGAGTTGTTCAAAGTGATGCTGGCACCTAAACTGACGGTAACTGTGGATTAGCAACGCCCACTCTATGTAAACTGAATAAATTGCTCAGCCCGCATTGATAACACTCTCTGATAACAAAATAGTTGACAAAAATGATAATTGGTTTAGTCTGCCCGCATGAAGAAGTTCTTTGCGCTGCTTGCTGTGGTCGCTTTATTTGGATGTCGTGGTGGGAAGGACCTTGAGGCAGAGACTTCAGATCCAGAGCATTTTGGAGCTACGGTTTCCTACGACTTTGAATTCGATAAAAAAAAGAAAACGGCTAGGTTTGTCTCGATCGTTATTCAGCTGACAGACAGAAGCACTAACAAAACGAAAACCTACACGCTAGATCCAGACACCGAAACCTCTCAACTGACTCAAGATAAAGTGATTACTCAGAATGATAATTCCAAAATACAAGTTGTTCATGTGAAGAATGTCCACGTGGTCGAAGATAAATCATTAAAAGCAGAACTAGAACTGGGCTTCTTTTCCAGTGGCACACTTTCGGATCCAGTGATGACAATTGGTGGTTTTGTTTACCTGAACAAACTCGATGCAGACGGGAACGAAGGTGAGGTTGTTGTCCTTACAATTGATGATCATGAAGTATCGTTGCGCGATTAGGCTACCCGAGGGCTTACACGAGTTATCATGCCCTGATCAGAAAGAAGCTTGTTGGACTTATAACTCAAAGGTGGCGCATAGAGTCGCACCGATTCTTTCGCACGAAATCCTTGGGCGGTTGACCCAAGTTCAGTCTTGGCCCGATTATCGTTGACGCCATTGTAGTATTTGACTACTTTGCTGACGCATGACCCTGAGCAAAGCGAGTCGCAATCATCGTTTAAGCGCAATCGCCGCTCTCTCCCCACTCATGACCATCGCACTCGCGACCATCGCTCGCCCTGCATCAGCAGTTCAAATCAACTTTGAATGCTCTAGCCTCGTCGGTAGAACCGAATTAACTATCGAAGAGTCAGCGAAGCTGAAAACTTCTTTGATTGCCACCGTCACTTCGATCAATGAAAACTTCTTAAATCTCATCCTCCTTCCCCGCGATATTTCTATAACTATAACCCCAGCAGACAACTGGGTGAAAGGCTTCGACGGCAAGCCGGTTCAAGGACTCGCTGATTTTTCGGCGAGCTTTTCAAATGAGATAACGGCTCCCGAACGAATTACGTCATTTTTTGAGAATTCTCACGCGGAAGCAAAAGCAGAGTTCAAAACAGCCATCGCCAAACAAGACCTTTCCATCATTCGGCCCAATTGGGCCAGAGCAGTGATCGAACGAGGTGCAGAACTATCTTTTTTGAAATCTTCTAAAGATTTTGAAACTGGATTGTATTTAGGCATTTTCTCTCATGAATACGGTCACATTTTATTTCACGAAAATTTTTTCAACTGGGCAAGGGACAATCCACTTTCCGTTGCGTTTAATCACGTTCTCGATTTGAGAATAGAGTATGAACAGTCGAAGAGTGCTGAACGAATTGAACAAATCAAGAATGACTTTAAAAAACCGCACTACGATTTCAACCTCCGGTTTTTTGAAGATCACGTGCTCGCATATTCCGAATTGTTTGCAGACTTGATCGCACTTTACCAAAGCAATCAGCCACAGATTATAGCTGATTTTATGACCTACTACGCTCCGCTCTCAGGTCCATTGCGCGACAATTTCATCTTTATGAAAGAGACACGAAATTTCGAGAATAATCTAGATTATAAATCGCTCAATAGAGTCGAAGCTGGGTTGATGAATGGAATCCATGAGCACTTTGCCCCATTTCGTAAGTGGTTTTATCAAAAACATTACGCACCCGCGGCTAGTCGCGAGGAAAAGGCAAAGTTATTACGACTCGTCCTTCAAGCGTCTTTTGCAGAAATTGGAGCTACCTTCAACCAGTTGGCTGCCCGTCCGGATCCCTACGAAATCCCTCACGTCAGCTTCGAAGCAAGCAACATCCAACTTCAAAACCGTTTCATTGAATTGAGTACACAAAAATAGAGTGATTCTTCAGCTCAATCACTGCGGTTGGCCCAAGACTCAGTGCGCCATGCGGCTAATAACCGAGTTCACAATGGGATCGAAAGAAGAACAATTTCGAAAAAAACTCCGCACGTACCCCAAAACTTGTGAAGATATAAACCCTCGAGTAGCTCACTAACAATTCTCCCACTGACCGTAAAAATGGAGCACCGGTCCGTTTCCCTTTCCGATGGAGTACCTTGCACCCGCATGAATGGCACCGCTCAGGTAACGCTTCGCCGATACTACTGCCTGAAGTAACGAGCTTCCTTTTGCCAAATATGCTGCGATTGCAGCCGACAAAGTACAGCCCGTACCGTGTGTGTTCATTGTATCGATGCGATCGCCTTCAATCCAATGAACCTCCCTGTTCTTTGACCCCTCGATTAAGCAGTCAGGACTATCGATAGACCTGAGATGACCACCCTTGATCAAAACAGCTCTCGCACCCTGCATCGTCAGCGCCCTGCCCGCCTTTGCCATGTCGTCACGTGTCTCAATTTTTGTACGAGTCATCTTTTCAGCTTCTTCTAGATTTGGGGTAATCAGGGTCGCTAAAGGTAACAGCGCGCTTGAAAGGAGCTGGATCGCATCATTCGGAAGAAGAGTGTGTCCACTTTTTGAGATCATCACCGGGTCAACGACTAAAGGAACATTCGCGCATTTCTTCATGCGATCGGCCACGACCTCGATCACTTCTTTATTTGCGAGCATCCCAATCTTGATTGCATCGACTCCAATGTCATCGAGCAGTACATCAATCTGCTCAGCGATGAACTTTGGAGGGACATGAAACACAGACCTAACTTCGATTGTATTCTGTGCAGTCAGCGCTGTGATCGCTGACATCCCATAACAACCTAAGGCTGAAAAGGTTTTTAGGTCTGCCTGTATTCCTGCTCCACCCCCACAATCAGACCCAGCGATCGTCAGGCATCGAATATATTTGCTCATGAGATCCCCCGGACGACGGGAGCTTGTTCAATCGCGCTTCGAAGGCTTCGAGTTGTCTTTTCTACATCAACGGCCATGCAGATCGCGGAGGCAACAGCTACTCCGTCCGCCCCAGCATCCAAGGTACTTTTGACATTATCCATGCTGATACCGCCAATCGCGATCAGCGGAAGTGAAGTCTGTCCCCTCACGAACCTAAGCCCTTCTAAGCCCCAATAAGACCTAAATCCAGATTTCGTTTGCGTCGGAAATGTCGGACTCAATCCTAAGTAATCGACTGGATACGAAAGTGCAGATTTCCATGGATCGTCATTCTCAATCGAGTATCCAATGATCGCTTTTGGACCAAGAATTTCTCTTGCCTCAGTAGAAGAACAGTCATCTTTACCGACATGCACTCCGTCGGCCCTTACTTCAAATGCCACTTGAACATCATCGTTGATGATGAGGGGAACTTCTTTAGGTCGCAGAACTGTGAGAATCCGCGCGGCAAGCGATGAAAACTGGGATCTGTTCAGATTTTTAGCGCGTAATTGCACCGCTGTCACTCCCCCCTCAATGGCGGGCACAATCACTTCTAATGGATCACGCTCCCCGATAGAATTCACATCAGCTATTAGATAGAGACGCATATCTGTTTTACGGCGCATTCATCACCTCAATATCAATCTGTAGCTGCGTCTCATCTAGAGAATATAGAGTATCGAGGAAAGCAGGGACGAACGTGCCGGGACCGTGCGAGTTCTCCTTTGCAATCTCACCGGCCTTTGAGGCAATCGCCATCGAGCAGACAGCTGCGTCAAACGTCGAGTCACACACTGCCGAGAATGCTGCGACTAGCGAAGTTGCGGTACAACCCATTCCAGTCACTCGGGACATGATGGAATGACCGCCTCTGATACTTGCTACTTGTTCTTTGTTGACGACAAGATCGACCTCACCACTGATTACAACGGTTACGCCGTAAGTCAAGGATAAATTTTGTGCCGCGCTTAGGGCGCTTAATGAAGAGACTGAAGTGTCAACTCCCCGAGTCTTCACACCTGAATCGACAATTGCTGAAATTTCCGATGCATTTCCACGTAGAACGGAGACGCCACCGCCGGTAAGAAGCGCTCGAACAGCTTCGGTTCTGAATGAACTAGCGCCAGCGCCCGCTGGATCAAGGACTATGGGTAAACCTGACCTCTTTGCGCACCGCACTGCGAGCTTGGCACTTTCCAAAAATGCCGCATCAAGAGTACCAACGTTAATCAAGAGGCCGTGAGCGATTGAAACGAGATTCTCGAGTTCCTCTTTTGCATGGGCCATCACTGGGGATGCGCCTACAGCAAGCAAGGCATTAGCTGTGATATTCATCACGACTGTGTTCGTCAGATTCAGAATCAACGGCGAACGAGATCGAACTTGACTGATTTGTCTATAGAGAAAATGAGAATCGAAACGATTTGAAAGCGTGCCCATATGTTCCTTTCGCCAGCATTACCTGGATCAAGTTAGAGGGTCGCCTGGAAGACCAAGCCTCTCAGCCGCATCAATTTGCAGCTCCCCGAATATTCAAACTAATTACACTACGACTCGCACGCTATCCATTCATTTTTTGCGACTTGTACCGCGCTTACCCTACTGCGATAAATGCATTACCCCTGCAAACCAGGTTTTGTCGGCTTTTTTCTGGGTAGGTTGCCACTGGCGATGTCATCGCAGTCACCGCTAGAAGGCAGAGATAACTGCCCCGCTGACAGACCCAGTGGTCCTGAAAATCGTTCGTGAGCCGGAGCAAGCGTCTTTGCTTCTGGAACCCTCTCGTCAAACTCGTCGATTTCGTAAGCAAGGATTTGATCCAAAACTTCCCCGTTTGGCCCCTTAACTAATACCACTCCGCT
>JAIXOQ010000010.1 GCA_027486675.1 Pseudomonadota bacterium | reverse complement strand
TCAACGGATAAAAGGTACTCCGGGGATAACAGGCTTATCTCCCCCAAGAGTCCACATCGACGGGGAGGTTTGGCACCTCGATGTCGGCTCATCGCATCCTGGGGCTGGAGCAGGTCCCAAGGGTTTGGCTGTTCGCCAATTAAAGCGGTACGCGAGCTGGGTTCAGAACGTCGTGAGACAGTTCGGTCCCTATCTGCCGTAGGTGTTAGAGAATTGAGAGGAGCTGTCCCTAGTACGAGAGGACCGGGATGGACAGACCGCTAGTTTGTCGGTTGTCACGCCAGTGGCAGTAGCCGAGTAGCTAAGTCTGGAAGAGATAACCGCTGAAAGCATCTAAGTGGGAAACTCGCCTCAAAACAAATTCTCTCTGAGCGTTAAGCTCTTTAAAGTCCCGCAGAAGACTACTGCGTTGATAGGGTGGGGGTGTAAGTGCAGCAATGTACTCAGCCGACCACTACTAATCGGACGGAAGGCTTATCTTTTTTATTCTTCTTCGGAAGAATGAAGATACGTAAACTCAGATTCTCAATCCTATAAAAAGCCTGGAATCTCTTAGGATTCTTAAATCAATAAAATATTTCAAACGAAACACTCTATTCCTGTCAAAGTTATCAGCGCCTTTCGGCGCAGGTGGCTTTGGCGGCTCTTCATTGCTATTTCCAAGGGCAGTGGTAGAGTCTCTCACAAGCTTGGGGGTGTCTTTAGCGACGGGGTTCCACCTGACTCCATTTCGAACTCAGAAGTTAAGCCCGTCAGCGGCGAAGATAGTGCCGAGGAAGCTCGGTGTCAAAATAGCACGATGCCCCCATTTATTTAGAAAAACTCCGATTTGCCCTAAGGCAGGTCGGAGTTTTTTTGATAGATTAGTCTTCTTGCCAAAAGACCGTCAGTTCTCTGGCACTTGTAAAAAGCCCTCTGAATTAGAGACTCTTAACCAGAGGGTTTTTGATGCTTCTATCCTACCTAATCACATTGAATGTTTTTTTCATCAGTAGCGGATGGGCGTCCGACCCAATACCCGGTGTTGGGTCTTGTGCTGACAAGGTGAATGCTGTTTTGGGTCTTATTGGTGTCAATGCACGGGATCGAAACGATAGAGATAGCCCTCGTAAAACTTATAGATTTAAGCGCAAGGGCCAGTGTGACTTTGCGAAAGTCGTTGTCAGTGACGATGGAACGATTGAGGTCAAGAAGATATCGCTTGGATTGGGCTGTGAAGCCCGAAGAGATTTAGCGATTGCGAATAAAAAATACAAGAATAAAGACCTGACGGAGGCGGAATTCCGGCGTTTGGTAGCGCCATTTCAAGGCGACGCAAACCTAACGGGTATGCAAGATAACCCCGTTGAAACTCTTTCATTCGTTTTTAATCCTAAGGTCAATGACTGTGAGATGAGTGCTTTCAGATCCTCAGGAGTCAACATTACCCCCGAGCTCTGCCTTAAGATTCAAGGCTATGAATCGACCTGGAAACAGCTTGATCCTGTGCAGAAACAAAACATGTTCTCAATGCTCGGAATACCAGAGTCGATTGAAAATCCAGTTTTTGACAACTGCGGATTTAAAAATCGGTTGGCCTATCAGTTTTCTGTTGATGCAATTCTAAGGGCAAAGACAAGGAATGTCTCCGTCAGCGGACTACCTTCCGTTGCTCCAAAAGGTAAAGACTCTGGGACACGTTCGGGAACAAGAGTGAATTAAGGAATATTACGGTTATAGGACAGTGAACAGCTTTAGGACTGTGAGGGACTATGTCGCCGATGAATCCATATGCACTTCTGGGGCCTGCGATCTTAGCGCTTGTTCTTATAGAGTTTCTTTACTGCGTTATTAGGAAAAACGGCTATTACAGCTTTCAAGACTCTTTAATTGGCCTTGGGACGATGATCTTAGCTCAATGTGTCAACGTAGGGATCGCGGCTGCAGTTATTGCAGGCTATGGATTCGTTTATGATCATTTTGCGATTACCCACATATCAGCCACGCCAGTCACCATAGTCGCTTGTTATGTCGGCGTGGACTTCCTCTTTTATTGGTTTCATCGTGCAGGGCATCGGATCAACATTCTTTGGGCAGCGCATGCGACCCATCATTCAGCAGAGGAGCTCAATTACGCGGTTGCTTTGCGCACGAGCGTCCTACAAAGGGCTGCATCATTCCTATTCTATGCACCGCTCGCACTCATCGGGTTTGAACCATCCGTCATCGTACCCATCGTTGCTTTCAACTTAATCCTTCAGCTCATTCCACACACGCGCCTTGTCCCGCGCCTTCCAGTATTCATTGATGCATGGCTCAACACTCCGTATCACCATCGCATTCATCACGCGGCAAACCCTGTTTATTGGGATAAAAATTATGGTGGCACATTTATCTTTTGGGACAAACTCTTTGGAACTTACCAGGATGAAGTGGAGCCTATTTACTACGGCATAACAATGCATCCTAGATCATGGGATCCTACTTGGCTGAACGTACATTGGCTGAGTGTGCTTTGGAGCGATGCACGTGCGGCGACCCATGGAATAGATAAGATCAAAATTTGGTTTAAGCCACCCGGTTGGCGTCCAAGAAATCTTCCGGCATATACAAAGCTGCCTGCAAAGAGTGCTGAAAACCAAATTAAGTATCAAACCGTTGAGTTACAAAACTCACGTCCTTACCTCATCTTTCAACTGGTCATCATGATGTCGAGCCTGTTCTTAGTGATTAGTCCTAAGTCACCTCTAACGAATCTTGAGCGTATTGTGGTCAGTGGATTGCTGTGGTGGGGAGTCACGCAGTGGGCTGCAATTCTGGAATCAAAGTCATGGGCCCGCTACGGCGAGCTTGCGCGTTTAGTGCTCAGTAGCTCGTTCATTGCGTTTTTTCTCAATCAGCATGGCGTGAGTGGGGCATTGTCCTCAGCACCTCTTGCTGCAGGGGTAATTTCTTTGATTTGGATGATGTTTGTAGTTGGACCAGTCAAACGGCCAAACCAGGTGACGAATCTGGCGCGGAAAGTTGCGCCTGACTATCTGTCAGAATGGGGGCCAGAGCGTCCTCGGCACCGAAGCTATGAGCCGGGCAATGAGGCATCGCCTTAGTAGTCGTCAATGACTTGTGTCATAAGAGACGCACCTTAGTATCGATTAATAAAGTTTATAAACTTGAGAGGTGTGCAGATTGCGGCTGCTTTTGTTTGCTTTTCTTTTCTTGAGCGTCCTAGCAAATGCTGAGGAGCCCGTCGTTCGTGGTCCCGCATCCGTGCCCAATCGCATTGAGGGTGAACAAGCAAAGCCAAACTCAGAAAAGCTCAGCCGTGACTGGGGAGGCGCACGTTCTTACATTCAGAAGGGCGGATTCACTTTTTTTGGGACTTACCTCAGTGATTTTGCATGGGGGCTTACTGCTCATGAAGTTGGTTTCAGATGGATGGGCAACCTTCTTCTAGGGGCCGACTTATCTCTCGATCAGATGGGAGCAATTCCTGGTGGTCGCATAGTCATGAGTGCGATGGGTTCACATGGAAGAGGGCTTTCACAAGTTACGCATGATGTGCAGCTTGCAAGTAACATCGAGGTTTCAGTGAATTCTGTTCGTTATTACGAGTTCTTCTACGAGCAATCGATTGCGGCTTCTGACCTTGCAATTTCTTTTGGATTGCAGGATTTGAACTCTACGATGGGTGTCACGAAAGGATCAACTCTTTTCCTGCAAAGTTCTTTTGGGTTTGACGGGGCTCTTGCGCTCGCGACCCCGACCAGTATTTCTACTTTTCCGGTCACAAGTCCGGGTTTAAGGGTGAGGTATGGTGGCGGAAATGGATTTTACGCAAACTTAGGAGCATTCGTAGGGGTAGCGCGTGCGCCTCGGGAACTGGATAGCGGTCAATTCAGCATGAACATGAGAGCCAATGGAGTTCTTGGAGCCGCTGAGGTTGGATATCATCAGTCGGCTGAGGATGCAGTAGGGGTGCGGAAGGTTGCCCTAATGGCCTGGGGTTACTCGAAATCGTTTCCAAGGGCTCAAGATGAATATTCTAGAAAGCCCCAAGGCTTAGGCCTGATTTCGGAATTTGGGATCACTCCGAGCTATGTAGCTGTGGCTCGGCTCAGCTACGCAGATCCTAATGCTCAAAGGTATTACTCTAATATCGCCGTTTCTATCGTCGGGAAAGGCTTCTTTGGCGAACTGGATCACGATCAATGGGGCTTAGGGATCAGCCGACTCTATGCCTCATCTTCGATGGGAGCGGAAGCGCCTCATGAGACTGCTGTAGAAGCAACGATGGCGTGGAAGTTTGCGCCTGGGGTCCAAGTGCAACCTTCCGCGCAGTATCTTGTCATGCCATCTGCAACAACCCGAAATAGCAACGGCTGGGCGCTCATTTCTCGCCTTCGTTTTGATCTATAACGCTAAACCCAAGCGATCAAGCACCTTTGCTACTTGGTCAATACTTCCGCAAGAACGTAAAGAAGAAGTGCTAACGCAAGCCCCAGATGTACGACACCTTTAATGGTCGCAAGTGGGCCAAGCTTTCCTTTGATCGCATTCATTTCAATGAGTCCGATAACAATGGCGAAAACACTCCAGTATGGCACCAGGCTTGTTTCAGACGACATCGCGATAGGAAGGTGGGAAGCAGCTCCCATGAAAAACAGCATAGGAAGGCTAAATAGAGCGTTTGTGCGCGATGCAACTCCTGCCCTGGCGCCCGATTGAGCTGCTTCCGGAAGAGCCGATTCTCCGCGAGCAACGCGGGTGGCGCTTTCAATTACAATTTTTTGATTCGGCCAGATGATGAGCCACACATTCAAAAACATAATCGTGCCGAGTATTGAGCCTGTCAAAATGAGTGTGCCCCAAGGTGAGGTGAGAGGAATACCCAGAGAGCCCCATTTATGGCCAATGAGAAGCACACCAGTTAAAAATGTGAACATCGCTCCCCAGCGAAACCATGTGAGAGCGCGTGGGACAAGTTTTTGGATCACGCCGCTTTTAGTGGCCGCATCCGTCTCAGCGAGGAATGGAGTCTGAACAAAGTTGAAGTAGTAAAGGAGTCCTATCCAAATGATGCCTACAAAGTAATGCATCCATCGCAAAAAGAACTCACCACCAGCTGCGCTAAAAAGTGCCCACATAGTCATTCCCCTTAACTTTCTCTGAGGCTAGCGAAGTTTCAGAGGGTAAATCAAGTGAAAGCTTATGATTTTAGTGCTGTATAGAGTTTATGAACATCATCGTGATCATCGAGCGTCTCTAAAAACTCAACGACGTCCTTCATGAGCTCTGGGGCGACGGAGATAGGCTCTTTAACAATGTAGGTCAGCTCACTTGAATCAATGCTCCAGCCAGCAAGGGCGAGTGCCTTGGTCACAGAGTCCAGGTCGGAAGCCGCACAAAAAAATCGGGCAGGTTTTTTAGGTGCGCCAGCAGCTTCAATCGGCTCAACTTCGTCGGCCCCTGCTTCCAGTGCTGCTTCTTCGGGATCGACGTCGAGCTTGAGGCTGTGAGCCTCAATTTGCCCTTTCCGTTCGAACATCCAAGCGACTGACCCAGAGCTGCCCAGTTGTCCCTTCCGAAAAATCACTCGTACATCAGCAGCTGTTCTGTTTCGATTGTCGGTCAGGCACTCCACTAAAATGGGAATTTGATGCGGTGCGAAGCCTTCATAGACGACGGTCTCGTAGACGACGGGTTCATCGAGTAGGCCTGCACCTCGTTTGATGGCGCGCTCGATCGTATCTCTTGGAACAGAGTTCTTCCGGGCTTCTTCGAGCGCAGTCCTAAGCCTGAAGTTTCCGCCCGGATCAGCTCCACCCATTTTGGCTGAAACAATAATCTCTTTTACGAGCTTGCTCATGATTGCGCCTTTTTTAGCGTTGTTTCCCTGGCGAATTGAGTGTTTCCACTGCGCTCCCATGTTTACTGCTCCATTCTAAGTGCTAATAGCCGAAAGGTCCCGTATTGAGCGGCTCCGGCGGTGTACATGATTTTTCGTAGCGTATCGTATTTTATCCTTTTGTCGGCCTGGATCGCTATTGCTCCATTAAATGGAAGAGGGTTCCCAGAAGCATCGCGTGCTTTCGACTTTGCACGAAGTAGCTCTGATTTCTCACGGGCACGAGTGAGAGCATCAAAAAGAGGCACCACTCGTAGGCCCTGTTCATCTAGATCCTCACTTTTAAATTCATAAGCTGGGGAGTCACTTCCTAAGGTGCTTGGAGATTGTGTGAACTCCACAATGCGAACGTTATCAAACGTGATCGCTTCTGGAGTGACAATGAGGTGCAAGCTATCGGGCGGAACTACCGTTGCGCGCGAGATCGGGAGTTTAAGACCTGGGACAGTGCTAAAAGAATTGGTACTGGTTGCATAGCTCTTCAGCAGGAAAACAAGAATGATCACAAGAATGTCGAGCATGCTGGTGAGCTGAAGATCAAAATCCTTTTGGACTGTTCTTCGACGTCGCCTGTGGAGAATAGAACGTTGAGCTCTCACTTAACCTTCATCTCCAAGTAGGTTTCCAAAAACGATTTCGGGGAATAGTGCGTCAATGGTTTCTGCAACACCCGTCTTTGGATTTTTGGCAACGATCGTTGGGTCTGTTTTTTCTAGGACTCTTGCTGAGTCAAGTAGTGCCACGATTGTGTCGTAGCTAGTCTGTGCCAAAGGAACGAGGACGAGTTTCTTCTCCATAGGGTGTGTCTGTTTGATGGAAAGGAGAACCTCATGGAGTCGGCCTGTGTCGACCTGACTGTCGCTGCGATTTGGGATAACCGTTTGGGGGATGAGTTCAAAAGGGCTCCAGACAAGTAGTCCCTCTTTTTTTACGGTCAAGGTGAGTTGAAGTGGTTTCTCTTTCAGTTGAGCCTGATTTTCTTCGGTACTCACTACTGGAAGGGGAGATTCAAGCATCGTGAATTGTAAAAACGCCATCGTGTACATCAAGAAGGCGATCATCGTGACAAGCGCATCGAGCATGGGGACGAGATTGATATTCACCTCAGCAGGATGAGATCTGCGCCTAGAGGAGGGTCGCTTAAACACCGCGATTACCTCTTTTCTGCGGAGTGCTCGACCTTGCGAGAAATCAGGAGATCAAGAAGCTTCACACTGTGTTCATCGATGTCGGAAATGATTCTGGACGCTTTAGAAGCCAGAATCGAATGAGCAACCATAGTGCAAATAGCAATCACTAAACCAAATGCAGTGGCGTACATCGCTTCTGAAATACCGGCGGAAAGAATGGCTTGGCGCTGAGCTGGATCTGCAAGTGCCACCGCAGCAAAGCTTTTAATTAACCCGGAGATTGTGCCGAGAAGCCCGAGTAAGGTCGCAATGTTGGCAATCATTGCGAGATAAGGAAGGTTCCGCTCTAGGTTTGGGATTACCTCGAGGCTAGCTGCATCAATCGAGTTCTGAATTTGTTCCTCGGATCGGGACGCCCTCATGAGTCCTGCCTGAATGACTTTTGGGAGAGCAGCCCCTTTTGCTCCGCTGCAAGTCCTAATTGCGCCATCCAAATCGTTGGCCAGCACGTACTTCTGAATCTCGAGCATAAATCCCGAGGCGGAGATCCCGTATTGAAGAAATAAGCGCACGAAACGCTCAGCAATGATCGCAATGGAGAAAAGCATCGCAATCCCTATGAGGCCGACCGCAAAACCGCCATGATCTAGGGCTGCGCGCAGTCCAAACTGAGCTGTTTGAGATTCCATAGTTCTCTAAAATTCCCCTCTCTCAGAGAGTGTTCTGAAACCTAAGTGTGCTGCTGGATTGCGCGAACGTATGCATCCTTCGATTGCGCGCCGAGCATTTGGTCTAGGACCTGGCCATCTTTCACGAGCACCACAGTCGGAATACTGCGAATTCTGAAGGCCTGGGCTGCCGCTGGATTTTCATCCACGTTCAGCTTTGCCACGCGGACTTTGCCTTGGTACTCATCAGCAATGGCTTCGATCGTAGGCCCTAAAGCGCGGCATGGGCCGCACCATTCGGCCCAAAAGTCCACAAGGGTCAGGCCAGCTTGCGCCATAACCTCAGTTTGAAAATTCGCGTCGGTCGCAGTTAGAACATTCTTGGAGTTCGACATCCCAGTAGCGTAACACTAAGCGATGAAGGGATCCACGGTAGCGATGCAACCCCTTGAATATCTTGAGAGTACTTATGTTGAGTCTGAGGAAATAAGAACCGAGTTTTTTCGTCGGCAAAAGCTCGACCTCCTAAAGGGGGCTGAGCTCGTTGGGAATACTTTCGGGTCCGGTGGAAAGGTTCTTATTTGCGGGAACGGTGGTTCGGCTGCTGATGCCCAGCACATGGCTGCCGAGATGGTTGGGCGAATGCTCATCGATCGCCGGCCTCTGCCGAGCATTGCACTCACAACCGATAGCTCGAACCTAACGGCTATTGCCAATGACTTTTCATACGACGAGGTTTTTGCCTTTCAAGTCCAGGCTCTGGGACGTGCTGGCGACCTTTTAATCGCGATCTCTACTTCGGGCAACTCTAAGAATGTTCTTCGAGCAGTAGAAGAAGCAAAGAAACGCGGAATGAAGGTCATTTCTCTCACTGGCGGGAGTGGTGGCAGGTTGAAGGACCTCTCTGATCTGAACTTCAATGCAGCTTTAGGGAAAAACTCGAGCCGGATTCAGGAGACACATCTGTTTATTGTTCATTCTTTGGTCGATCTCTGTGATCGATTCTTTCTAAAGGCCTAAAGTTCAATGTCTAGACCCATTGCCCAACGAGGAAAACGGCTAGGGGCTAAAGCCCTAGATCTTTTTTTCGTCGTGATCATTGGTCAAATCTTGCCCAATGGAATCGGGGCCATACTTGGTTTCGTGTATTCCTTGGTAGGAGACGGCTTAAACCTGCGTGTCCTGCAAAGTCGTAGCCTCGGGAAAAAGATTTTTGGGCTTGAAGTCGTGAACGCCCAGACCGGAGGGCGGTGTCGACTGAGGCAAACAGTCATTAGAAATGCCCCGATCGGCGTGGTGACATTTTTAGCGATATTTCCGTTCTGGGGCTGGATTCTTGCAGTCTTAGTTGGTATCCCGATCTTCGCAGTTGAGATCACACTCATTTTGCGTGCGGAACGATCTCAACGCCTCGGTGATGTGATGGCCGATACTGAAGTTGTAGAACATGCGTGATTACAGAACCCTCTATCTCATCGATATCTCTTCATTCATTTTTCGCGCGTTCTATGCCGTAAAACACCTTACTGTGGCCGATGGCCGTCCGGTGAACGCAGTCTACGGTGTTGCGACGATGCTGCTTAAGTTGCTGGAAGATGTTGACCCGAAGCACCTTACGATTGCGTATGACTCCAAAGAGCCCTCATTTCGTAAGCTTGAGTATCCCGAGTACAAAGCAAATCGAGCTTCACCCCCAGAAGATTTGTTGCCGCAGTTTGAATATGTCGATCGTTTGGTTGCAGCGCTGGGGATGCAGTCCTGCCGTGTGCCAGGCGTGGAAGCCGACGACATTATTGCAACTCTTCGGCGGCGCTGGTTAGAGGCCGCGCCCGAAAACAGAGTTGTGATTGTCTCGGGGGACAAAGATCTGCTTTCTCTTGTAGACCAAAGGACCCAGCTTTGGGACACCATGAAGGATCAGCACTACCAGGTGCATGAGGTCTACGAAAAACTGGGCGTTTTCCCGCGTCAAGTGCTCGATTATTTGTCGATCGTGGGGGACAGCTCAGACAATATTCCTGGCGTGGCTGGAATCGGGGCCAAAGGCGCTGTTCAGTTGCTCGACGAGTTCGACACGCTCGAAGGAGTGCTCAGTGCCGCTTTAGCAGATAAGATTCCTGGAAAGAAAGGGGACGCACTTAGGTCCGGGATTGAGTCCGCCAGGCTCTCAAAACGACTCGCTTCCCTGCTCGAAGACGTGGAGATTGGGGCTGCATGTCGCCCGGAGGCTCCATTTCTGTTTCAGGTTTCAGCAGAACTTTTAGATTTATTTCGGGAGTTCGGGTTCAGTTCCTTGATCCGAAAGTTGCAACCCGAGGCAGCCCCGCTTGAGGCCCCGAAAACGGCCAACGCGATGCCCGAAGCCTTGGCGAAGTTCACTTTGGTTAACACTGAAGCTGCATTTGTCGATCTGATCACCAAGCTCAAGTCTGCTT
Organism: Pseudomonadota bacterium; assembly: GCA_027486675.1. Taxonomy (GTDB): domain Bacteria; phylum Bdellovibrionota; class UBA1018; order UBA1018; family CAIMNF01; genus JAIXOQ01. Next base: position 37,261 of record JAIXOQ010000010.1, on the reverse strand, counting down.
CGAAGATTGCAATGGATACTGAGACGACTGGTCTAAACGTGAGTGACGCGGGTTTAGTAGGGGTGTCCCTTGCGGTTGATGACGGGGAGGGGTTTTATATCCCTGTCGCTCATGACACCGGAGAAGTGCAACTGGACTGGGAATGGGTACGGTCTCAGTTGGAGACGGTGATTTCCTCAGGAAAAACGATTATTGCTCAGAATTTGAAATTTGATCTTCAAATTCTAAAACGGCACGGACTCAAGCTATCTCCTCCGTGGATAGACACGATGCTTTTGTCCTATGGGCTAGATCCGAGCGGGCGGCACGGGCTTGATCACCTGGTTGAACGGCACCTAGGCTATAAGATGCTGAGCTACGAGGAGGTGACAGGAAAGGGTGCAAAGCAGATTTCTTTTGCGCAGGTCAGGCTGGACGTTGCCGCGCGGTACAGTGCAGAAGATGCTTGGGCGACTTTCAAATTGGAGTCAGTTCTACAGGAAAAAGTGCAAACAGCTGGCCTGAATGGAGTTGTTGAAAATATCGATCTGCCGACGGTGCCAGTCCTTGCAGAGATGGAACTTGAAGGCGTGAAGATCGACCGACCTTACTTGAAAGCCCTGGAGCGGGAATTTGAGGGAGAGCTTCTGGATTTGGATCAGAAAGTAAGGTCCTATTCAAACCAGCCAGGGTTAAATTTAAATTCTCCTAAACAGCTCTCGGTATTTTTGTTTGATGAGTTAAAGCTTCCTCCACAAGGGAAGACGAAAACTGGATTTTCAACGGACGCGGAGGTTCTGACTCGGCTGGCAGGTCAGCACCCAGCTGTCGCGCTTTTACTCGAGCACCGTGAGCTCGCAAAACTTCAAGGGACCTACGTCAAACCCTTGCAAGTGCTGGCAAGTTCCAAAGATGATCGCGTTCGCACGACGTTTCATCTGACAGGCACATCCACTGGTCGCCTCTCAAGCTCCGATCCAAACCTTCAAAATATTCCTGCGCGGTCGCGCAGAGGGTTGCAAATTCGGTCGGCATTCATTGCCACTGAAGGCTATCACCTCATTTCAGCGGACTATTCTCAGATCGAGCTTCGAATTTTGGCACATTTGAGCGGTGACGAAGCTCTGTGCAGGTCGTTTCGAGAAGGCGAGGATGTTCACAGGAGAACTGCGGCTGAGATCTATTCGATTCAAGCTGGCGCTGTGTCTGATGAGCAACGCAGTGTCGCAAAGGCAATCAACTTTGGGTTGATGTATGGCAAGACGGCATTTGGTTTGTCCGAAGAGTTAGGCATATCGCGGACGGAAGCGAAGCAAACCATCGAACGCTACTTTGAGCGTTATGCCGGTGTAAAAAGATATTTAAATTCTGTCGTGGAGAAAGCCAAAGTGGAAGGCTTTGTGACCACAGCTTTTGGTCGAAGACGATCGATTCCCGAACTCAAGTCATCCAACCCCGGTCTCAGAGCAAATGGTGAGCGGATGGCCATGAATATGCCGATCCAGGGGAGTGCTGCAGATCTGATCAAGATCGCGATGGTGCGGGTCGATCGGCAGTTGAAGAAGAACTTCCCACATGCCCGTCTTCTTCTTCAGGTCCATGACGAATTAATTTTAGAGGCCCCGATAGCGCAAAGCGATTCAGTGATGGGGATGGTTCAGGGAGAGCTTGAGGCCGCTGCCGAATTTCAGGTGCCTTTAGTAGCCAACGCGAGTGTGGCTTTGCGGTGGGGCGATCTTTAATGAAAGCAATCTAAACCCTCGTACTTGAGGGGATGCACACCCTCGTGTAACCTCGTCAACATCTATGACCATGAAGATTCCACAATCAGGTCGGCTTGAGCCGAAAGTTCTGACGCGTATTCATAACCTAATGGTGAAAGCACGCGTGTTAGAGGAACGCCTCATCAAGATGTACAAACAATCAGATGGCTATTTTTGGATAGGCGGACCGGGTGAGGAAGCCTTCAATGTTCCGCTTGGCTTGCAAGTGAAGAAGGGCAAGGGCCTTGATCATGACTTTCTGCATTTACACTATCGCAGTGGAGCGATCTTACTCTCGATGGGCGCTGAGCCGATCGACACCATTCGCCAGATGAAGAATACCGCCCTCGATCCCTACTCGGGTGGACGCAATTTTGTGAATCACTTCTCGCGCTGTGATTGGAATGTTGTTCCAGTGACATCTACGATTGAGACGCAATACGCAACCGCTATCGGAACAGGAATCGCGCAGACCAGGCCAGGATGCACTGGAATCACAATCGTGAACGGTGGTGACGCCGGGACCGCAGAAGGTGAGTTTGCGAGCTGTTTAGTTTGGTCGTCCCGTCCAAAATTTGAGCTTCCAATTTTGATGATCGTGACAAACAACACATTTGGAATCTCGACGCCGTATGACACCCAGCATGGCGAAAAGAACATTGCAGATCGTGGGAAAGCCTTTGGGATCCGTACCCAAGTCATAAATGGCAATGATGTTGAAGAAAGTTTTGCCGCGATCAAAGAAGCAATGCATTACGTAAGAACAGAACGAAAGCCCTTTTTGCTGGAAGCCAAGGTATCGCGCCTTTATGGGCACTCCTCAGCCTCAGGGGCAAACTTTGCGAGTGGGGAGACAGACGCTTTAGTGACATTTGAGAAACGTTTAGAGAAAGAGAAAATTTTAACTCGGAGTGAAATGGACGCTATTCGTGAAAGCTACACGGCAGAGTTTTTAGAGATGAGCAAGCGCGTCAAACAGGAGCCCATGCCGGACGGAAGCACGATTTATGACCACACCTACTATGGTCAAAGAGGGAGGTACTGGTAATGGCAAACATGGCACAAGCCATCCGTATGGCTCTCGCATATGGCGAGCAAAACTTAGGTGTAGAACATATTTTTGGTGAGGACGTCGGGCCTCCACTGGGTGGAGTCTTTACTGCAACGCAGGGTTTAACCAAGACTTGGAATGCTCCGCTCGATGAGCGTGGAATTGTAGGAGCTTCCATTGGACTTGCCTATTCAGGGGTGCGCTCGGTTGCTGAGATTCAATTCTGTGACTACATATACAATACGATCGACTTGTTAAAAATCGCGGGTATGAGTTGCTGGACTTCAAACGGTGATTGGAAAATGCCAATGACAATCATGACCCCGGTGGGTGCAGGGATTCGTGGATCCATCTACCACTCCCATTCCTTTGATGCGACCGCAACCCATCTCCCGGGCTTTAAGATCGTCATGCCTTCGAACCCGCTCGATGCTTACGGCTTGCTGCTCGCTTGTTTACAGGATGACAATCCGACGCTCTATCTCAAACCAAAGGCTTTGCTGAGAGTCGAGGGTGAGGAGCCGATCCCGGGTGAACCGGGCCTGACCCCTGAAGGGAAGAAGAAGCTGAAAGAAATGATAGATGCCCCGCTTGGTGATCGATCGAAGTGGAAGCCAGATTGGCCGAAACTGACCAACGCGGTCGTGCCGATCGGTCAGGGTAAGATCGTGCGAGGCGGTGATCAAGTGACGGTTGTGACCTACGGGCGCCATGTCCTCATTGCGGCTGAAGTAGCAGATGAATTGAGAGCACAAGGGATCTCAGTTGAGGTGATCGACATGCGGACACTCTGGCCGTATGACTGGGCTATGATCCGCGGTTCCATTGAGAAAACAAAGCGCGTGATCTTTGTGAATGAAGACACAGAAGTCACTAACTTTGGTGAGCACCTCATTCGCCGTACCGTTGATGAACTCTTCTACCACTTGCATGCGCGTCCTCGCTTGCTTGCTGGGGCTTTCGTTCCAGGGATTGGTCTCTCCGACAATCTGGAAAACGCAAGCGTTCCACAAAAAAGTGATTTGATAGAAGCATGCAAAGCAATCGTCGCTGAGCGTGCTTAAAAGGAGAAGGCTGTGGTCGTAGTTACTGGGGCTGCTGGTTTTGTTGGATATCAAATGGTGAAACTTTTGGAGTCCCGCAATATCTCCGTGCTTTCAATCGATACTCCGAAAGCCTTCTTAGAGCGCCCCGAGCACGCGGACGCGAAATATCGTGATGTCCTGGATTACAAAGATCTTGTGCCAGCACTTGCTACTCGTGCGCGCGAGATCAAAGGCATTGTCCATTTAGGTGCTTGTACCGATACAACAGAGATGCGCTGGGAAATTCACCAAACATTGAATGTCGACGCCTCCCAAGCACTTTGGAACTTTGCTACTCAAATAGGGGTTCCATTTGTCTATGCAAGCAGTGCTGCAACCTATGGGGGTGGAGAGTTAGGATATGCAGACGACGAGGGCACCATGGACCGTTTGGTGCCTTTGAATCCTTATGGTCAGAGCAAACTGAAGTTTGATCTCTGGGCATTGGCTGAAGAAAAGGCTGGTCGAGCACCGCCGGCATGGAGTGGATTTAAGTTTTTCAATGTTTATGGGTTTGGAGAGCGACACAAAGGGCGTATGGGAAGTGTTGTACTGCAGGCCTTCGATCAAATTCGGGCGCAGGGTTTTGTCCGCCTATTCCGAAGCCATAAAGCTGGAATTGGGGATGGGGAACAAAAGCGAGATTTCGTTTTTGTTGAAGATGTCGTAAGCGTCTTAGATTTCGCACTCACTCAGCCACTCTTGCGGGGTATCTACAATCTTGGGTCAGGCCAAGCGCGAAGTTTTCTTGATCTCACGCGGGCTGTCTTTAAGTCTCTGAAGACCATTCCGACCATTGATTTTATTGATACCCCACTTGATATTCGCGAAAAATATCAGTATTTCACGGAAGCCAATCTTGAAAAGCTTCGAGGTGCCGGATTCAAAGCTCCTATGACGACGCTTGAGGCTGGCGTAGAGCGAACTGTAGAGCAGTTAAAAAAGGCAGCTCAAGCCTAAAATTCGCTCGCCGTTCTTCCGAAGATGCTTCCGCATGTAAAGCGTGCTCTATTTGGGGAATGTCTGAAATTAACTTTGAATCTTTGAAGCTCAATCAAAAATGGATCGGCACTGCAATCGCCGTATTGTTGGTGATCGTTTTTTTGTCAGGAATGACTTTTATCATTGAACCGGGCCACCGTGGGGTACTCGTCACTCTTGGCAAGGTTTCCCCAGCAGCCGCAGATGAGGGCCTAGGGATTAAGATGCCATTTATCACATCCGTGATTCAAACGAGCATTCGGCAGCAGACAGGAAGCACAAAAGCAGAGTGCTACTCCTCAGACATGCAGCAGGTAATGATCGATCTTAAAATTTTGTATCGCATCCCACAGGAAAGCGTCGTTCGCATTTTTCAGGACTACTCAGGCGACCCATTTGAAAGCCTCATCGTTCCGCGTGTTGCAGAGGCTATTAAAGAGGTCACTGCTATGCAATCTGCGGAGCAGATCGTCAAAAAACGCGAGGAGATCAAAACAAAGGCTCTGACACTGGCTAAAGCGAAAATCAGCTCAATCCTCATTCTCGAAGACTTAGTGCTCGCTGATGTCTCTTTGAGTCGTGAGCTCGAGCAAGCAATCGAGGCGAAAATGGTTCAAGAGCAGGAGGCCGCAAAAGCAAAGTTCACACAACAGAAGGCTGAGATTGAAGCTAATACTGCCATTATTAAAGCGAAAGGCGAGGCAGAGGCCATCCGTGTTCGAGGAAAAGCGCTTGAGCAAAGTCCAGGGCTAGTGCAGCTCCAGATTGTAGAGAAGTGGGATGGCGTAGCTCCCCTGGTCGTCAGCGGTGCTGGCGGTGGTGGTGCAAACTTCATTCTCCCGATCGATAAGATCAAGGCAAAATAGGCTGATGCGCGCATCCGCTCGAAATGCCTTTCAGGTCCTTTTTTGGTTTTTACTCTTGGTGATTTTGCTTCGGCTCTTTCCCATTCTGTTCGGATTGGTCGCGCGCGCAGGTCTTGGGATGTTTCAGTTCTGGTGGGCGATCCTAGTCTTTTTATTGATCGGCGGAGTTGCCTGGATCATGAGAAAACGAAACGCAGGTTAGAATATGGCCTAGCTCCACTGGACCTTGATTTCGACCTTACTCTCATCGGCACGTTTAATTTTAACGAAGCCATTCTTTCTACCGTATTCGAAGATATCGCGCGTCACCTTCACATCTTGAAGGCAGTACTCGATGATCTTGTCGACCTTCCCTTGTTTCCACCATTCGACTGCGAGGAGACCATCCGCTGATTTGCCGACATCAAGAGTCCCTTGTGCAACCGTATCGAGCTTCATGTACTTTTGCCGAGTGAGAGCCTGCAAGTCGTACATGATGTCAAAAACATCTAAGTCCTTGAGATCGAGGCCGTAGGCCTGAAGCACGATCAAGTCGAAGCCGCGAACGTTGTATCCGATCACGAGCCGTTCCCGCATCAGTGCGTTTAAGGCTGGAATTTCGTTTTCACGGTAGGTGAGGAACTGATCTGTTTTTGAGTCATAGGCGCAACCGACAGATATTTTCAGCTTATCAATATGTCCCCAGCCGCCCACGTCCTGAACTAGGTTTTGTGTCTCAAGATCAACGACAAGATAGTGAGAGTTCTTAAGGAAAAGACTTGAAGGTAGGACGTCCTCGCTGAAGGGAACAGAGTTGAGATGTTTCCAGTAGCTGCCGTTCAGTCGGATTCGAGAAGGCCCGGTCGTACTCATGAGGTGAAGTTTTGAGAGAGAGGGCAAACTTGTCAATCATTCGGTATTTGAGTTAAGATTTTGGGCACTGTGAAAGATCAAAAGAGTATCCGTCTATTTCAGAATAGTTTTCTTGAGGCACTCACACATGTGCACCCAGCTATTCCTGCTTTGCTCTGGTTGCCAGTAGTGGGGGCACTCTTCTTCGGTGCCATGAAATCCTCCCTGACTGTTGGAGAGGTTCTGCTTTGGTCCTGCTTTGGTTTATTGATTTGGACGCTGGTGGAGTACCTCCTTCATCGTTTTCTTTTTCATTTTCCAGCAACGAGCGTGCTTGGGAAGCGGCTGATCTACTTATTTCATGGCATACACCATGACTCACCTAATGACGCAACGCGATTGGTAATGCCACCCGTGGTAGCGATCATTCTTGCCTCGATCTTCCTCGGTGCATTTCTTTTGATCTTTGGCCCAGTGTTCGTATTGCCTTTTTTTGCGGGCTTTATGACCGGCTACCTCATTTACGACTATATCCATTACGCTGTTCATCATTTTCGTCCTCGAACTTCTTTGGGGCGCTATATCAAGCAAAATCATATGTCTCATCACTTTGCTGAGCATGGGGCCAAATGGGGAGTGAGCTCTCCGCTATGGGATTTTTTGCTTGGGACGTTCCACGAGAAGAAGAGAAATTGACGGAGTGGAACTGTCCTGATTAACTAGGGAACTCACGAAAGGTTTTATTTATATTTATGGTCAGAATTCGTTTACAGCGTTTAGGCGCAAAAAAAGAAGCAAAGTTTGTAGTTGTGGCTGCCGATCAAGGCAGTGCGCGCGATGGGAAGTTCTTGGAGAAAGTTGGATTTTATTTTCCTAAGGCCAAGAACGATGCGGATAGGATTCAGTTGAAGAAAGAGCGGATTGAGCATTGGGTAAAGTCTGGTGCACAGATGAGCCTCACGGTGTCTCAGCTGTTGGCCGCATCCAAATAAATATTTGATCTACGGATCTAAAGAAGAAAAGAAATGGGCGGTCCTTGCAAAAGGGCTGCCCATTCTAGTTTGAGGGAGCGAACTTGAAATGCGCATCGAGGTGCTGACACTTTTTCCTGAAGTAATGCAACCGGTACTGATCAGCAGCATCCTCGGGAGGGCTCTGCGCTCCAATATTTTTCAGCTCGAACTGAATCAGATTCGCGATCACGCAACCGATCGTCACCGTTCCGTGGACGACACAGTCTATGGCGGCGGGCCGGGTATGTTGCTGAGAGCGGATGTGCTGCATGCAGCCTGGCTCGCCTCCCGGGCGCGTTGTGGTTCGCGTGTTCGAACCCTTCTGCTATCCCCGCAAGGGCCTCTTTTAAGCCAAAAAAAGGCGAAGGAGCTGTACTTGCTCGATGCCGATTTGATTCTGATTTGTGGGCACTATGAGGGAGTCGACGAACGTTTTATCGAAGCATGTGTGGATGAGGAATTATCTATTGGCGATTACGTGCTCACGGGGGGTGAGCTTGCTGCTTTGGTTGTTATTGATGTAATCGCACGGCAGATTCCTGGGGTTCTTGGAAACCAAGAGAGCATCGCGCAGGACTCACTGTGGGATGGGCTGCTTAAGGAGCCATCTTATACTAAGCCCCGCGAGTTCTTGGGCCGAACCGTCCCGGAGGTTTTGTTGTCTGGCGATCATGCGTGCATCCAGCAGTGGCGAGAAGATCAAGCGAGAGAACGGACCAGAAAAAAGCGGCCCGATCTGTGGCAGAAGTATGTTGAAAATGAAGACTAAACATTTTGTCGTCGTAGTGCTTCTTCATTATCCCATGCTCAATCGTAAGGGTGAGACCGTCGCTACTTCGATCACCAATATCGATCTACATGACATCTCAAGGTCGTCGCGTACCTATGAAGTGGACGCGACCGTGTTTGTGACTCCCATCCCCGAGCAGAAGCAGCTGATCGAAAGGATCTTGGGCTATTGGGACCAGGGCAAAACCCGCGAGTGGCATCCCGACCGGAATGATGCGTTTTCACGCTTTCGGTTGTTTTCGAGCTTTGATGAAACGCTTGCTTTCGTACACCAGCATGCGGGCGGAGAGATTGAGGTCGTTATGCCGGATGCGAGGGACCTGCCAGGAGTCACTCAGGTGAGTGCGGCGTCCATACGCGAACGATGGGAGAACGAGCCAACTCCAGGAGCAAAGGTGATTGTTTTTGGGACTGGCTGGGGCATTGCACCTGAGTTTTTTTCTAAAGTTGATACATTTACGAAGCCAATCTTTGGACCTTTGGGCCGAGATGGTTATAATCACCTTTCAGTTCGAGCCGCTGCCGCGATTCTTCTCGACCGATTATTGGGTGAGAGAGATTAACATTGGCGTTCGTTCAAAGAGTTTGTTATCAATTACGTTTCCACGGAGTTCTAAATGGCTCAGAAGTTAATTAAAAGAAAATCGCGTCGTAAGGCGCAGTACGATCCTTCAACCAATATTAGCCAGGCGGTCGCAACTGTCGATGCCGGCACCTCGCGCAGTGATCTGCCTGAGGTAAGTACGGGGGACACTATTAAAGTTCACGTCCGTATTAAAGAGGGCGAGAAGGAACGACTTCAAATTTTTGAAGGTACTGTTCTGGGTAGCCGAAACCACGGCGTAGGCCGATCGGTCATCGTGCGGAAGGTTTCCCACGGTGTTGGCGTAGAACGTATTTTTGTTCTCACTTCTCCCGTAGTCGCGAAGATCGAAGTCGTGATGAAAGGGAAAGTCCGACGTTCTAAACTTTACTACCTCCGTGAACTCGAAGGTCGTGCAGCGAAAATCGAACGTGATGTGCAGACGAATGAGGCGGCAGCAGCATCTGCAGCAGCTAAACTCGCGAAGCAGTAATTTTTTCACCTTGAGTAAAAAGAGATTTGAAGGCGAGCCCACCTGGAACGAGGAGGCTCGCCTTCTTCGTTTGTATCCAAACACTGCGCCATTTGTGATCGGCATCGATGAGGCAGGTCGTGGCTGCATTGCCGGGCCAGTCGTGACCTGCGCTCTGCAAGTCGATGTGGAGTGGCTTGGGAGCCTGGGTTGGACTAACCCGCATGTTAGACCAGAAGAACTTCCTTTGGCACCTTGGGTGCTTCGGATCAGGGATAGTAAGAAGATTAAAGAATGCGAGCGCGATCGCTTGCGCGCATCGATCGAGGCTTCGCCGCTTCAGTTTGCAGTGGGAATTGCATCTGCGAAGGAAGTAGATGAGATCAATGTCCTGCAGGCCACGATGCTTGCGATGACCCGTGCCTATCAGGGATTGATGCAAAAAACCGGGAGCGACAGAGTCGAGGCTCGCATTCTTGTGGATGGGAATCGGGTCCCGAGACCCTTAGCCCAATATGCCACCCCATTAGTGCAAGGGGATTCGAAGTCGTTTGCGATAGCCGCAGCCTCGGTGATCGCAAAGACAGAGCGGGATCGCATGATGAAAGGTTTGCATGCGACTTATCCGGAGTATGGATTTTCCGTTCATAAGGGTTATCCCACCCAGGCTCATCGTGAATCCCTGCTCAGGTTTGGCTTGACCCCAGAGCACCGAACCACCTTTCGCGGCGTAACTTCACCCAGTTAGCCGCTACTCATCTCGTCGGCGGAACGAATTCCGAATGAACGACTGGGTAGTCCTGCTGCGGCTATGCAGAGTGCCTTCACGTAGGCCGCTTCAAAAGTCATATCCAATCCAAACTGGAACCCAGGATATTTAGCCATAATTCTGCTGGCCGCATAGGACTGAAGATCTTGGGTTTTTCCCTTTTGATCCACGATGAAGAAAACCCTGGTTTTTGTGGCCTGCGCTGATTTTAAAAAAGCAGCAAATCCTGGCTGGTCGGTGGGTGCAGTACCTGTTGGGTACACTGTGAGCAATATGCCGTCTAGTTTCATCGAGCGAATCATTTCAGAGGTGAGGCCAGGAAACTCGGGAGTGGTCCTCAAAGAGAGAATGCGCATATTTTTCTTAGCAGTTGGGATCAGGAGGTTTGGTTTTCCTAAAGTGGGTAAGGATCCAATTGCGTCTTTTGCCCACCTCACGTGAGCGCCCAATTCCCCAAGAGATGGAAAGCACGGGCTTTCAAAAGCATCAAAGTTTGTGGCGCTTGTTTTGCGAACACGGGATCCCAAAAAAACATTGTGATTAAAGACTACGAGGCATCGATTCTGCAGTGCCTTAGGCGCCGTTATCGCAACCTCACAGCTTTCAATGAGGTTTGACCTGGCGTCATTTCTTAAAAGCGAGAGTGGGCGCTGGGCCCCCGTAAATACGACCGGAATCTTCAGGCGATTAGCGAGGGTAAGAGCGATGGCGCTACTGCTATAGGCAAGAGTGTCGGTACCATGAAGGACGACGACACCTGCATATTTCTTTTGCGCGTCCATAACCGCCCCTGTGATGCCTCTCCATTCGGTCGTTCCAAATTGGCAGCTGTCGTTGTTAAACAGCACCTTAAAATCGGCAGAAAAGGAGTGCAGCTCCGGAACCTGGGAAAAGATCCACTCGCGAATCAGTTGTTCGCTGGATTCTACAATGGCGAACTTATTTGGTGCTTCTGGCTTAGGCTGCATGCCAAAGGTACCGCCAGTGAATAGGATGAGAAGTCTCTTTTTGCTCATGGGAATATTTCACTCCAAGGGTGTTTGTTGCTTGAGTATACGCGGTGGCGTTGACCTGTGACGGGATGAATGAACGAAAGTTCAGTAGCATGTAAACAGAGTGTTGAGATCCCTAAATGCTCACGTGCAAAACGGTTGTGGGTTCCATGTCCATACCGTGTGTCTCCTAAGATCGGGTGAGATGCCCGGCTTAAGTGAATCCTGAGCTGATGCATCCGTCCGGTTCGTGGAGAAAGGCGCACTTCGGCATACCTAGCCTCGGGATACTTGTCGACGGGAAGTGGGACTGAAAAGTTCTTGATGAGGTGCCAATGGGTTAAAGAAAAGGGACGAGCATATCCGAAGAAACCATCCTGCTGGCAGATCCAGCCCCGAACAAGTGCATGGTAGTGTTTCTCCACCTCACCGTGCATGAAGTCTTGCATAATTTTATGCGTGTGTTTTTTCTCCCGAGTGAAGAGCACCAGTCCTTCAGTCGCACGATCAAGTCGATGGGTGGGTTGCCAAGTTTCTCCCAAGGTTTCTTTCACCCAGTGGGCAAGGATGGGCGCATTGCGCTCAAGCTCGGAAGCATGTGTGAGGTACCCAGAGGGCTTGTTTACAACGATAACTGTCGAGTCTTCGAATTCGATCTTCGGAATCTTCATGACACTATCCGCACCACTATGGTCTCCTACTGCGACCAAGGAGTAGAGCATGAATCTGTCAAAAAGAGTGGTTTCGTTTCATTACACGCTGACGAATCAAGAGGGAGAGGTCATCGATACGTCAAAAGACTCTGATGCTTTCTCTTATTTGGAAGGTTCAGGGCAAATCATCCCCGGCTTAGAGCGCGCTATGGTGCTGCTTTCAGTGGGTGATAAAAAGAAAATCGAAGTGGCGGCTAAAGATGCTTACGGTGAGCAAGATCAAGAGCTCATTCTTCAAGTGCCTAAGTCGAAGCTTCCGAATTCCGACTCTTTAGAGATTGGAGATCAATTCCAAGCGCGTGGTCCAAACGAAGAAATGTTGATGTTCCGCGTTATTGGTGTTGAGGGTGAAGACGCAACTTTAGACGGAAATCACCCCCTTGCCGGAGAAGACCTTATTTTTGATGTGGAAGTGACCGCGGTTCGCGACGCCACTGCGGAAGAAGTAGCGCACGGCCACGCTCACGGGGCAGGCGGCCACCATCACTGATTCTCTTCATTCCTGATTTTGCATTCTCGCTTCGCGCTTCAAGCTTTCTGAGTAGCCGTACAAAAGGATAGCCGAGCGCGAAGTAGAGTGCTGCGACAAAGATCCCAAGCCCTAGGTGATCGTAGTACGTGGACGCAAGCTGAGAGTAAATGGTGGTGAGTTCCACCATCGTGATCACGCTGACTAAAGATGAGTCCTTAAGCAGTGCAATAAAATCGTTTGTGATGGGCGGAAGGATCACGCGCAATGCCTGCGGCATGAGCACGTAGCGGAATCTTTGGAATGGAGACATTGCAAGGGCTTGTGCGGCCTCAAGTTGGCTGCCTGCAACCGCTTGAATCCCAGCCCTGTAGTTTTCTGCTTCACAGCTGGCATAATTCATACCTAACCCCACAATCGCGGCAAGGAATGGATTGAGCTTGATCCCTAAGTTGGGGAGACCATAGAAAATCAAATACAGTTGGATCAGCAGTGGAGTTCCGCGGACGATTTCTATCCATCCGATCGCAAGTTTCTGCGACCAGGTAGGACCATAAAGCCTCACTACAACCAGCCCCAAACCTAAGACCATCGCAAGAAGCATCGAGAGCACTGAGAGAAGTAGGGTTTGGCCCGCCCCCTTTAGCAGTAAAGGCGTGATGGTCACATAACGCTGAAAGCGTTCGGATAGGTTCCGCGCGCGCGCCTGAGAAGGGGCGGCAGTGTGTTCGTCTTTTGGATTGAGTTTCCACTTGGATAAGATCGTATTGAGCTTTCCATTTCTTCTAAGCCCGTCGAGCGCGGTATTGATTGCGTTCTTCAGTTCGAGTTGGTCTTTCTTAAGAGCAATGCCGTAAGCGATACGACCTACAGGGCCACCGACTGCTTTTAACTTTGGGTTCGGAATCGCGTAATAAAGTGCGATGGGGTAGTCGACAAAGAATGCGTGTATGCGACCGATTTCTACGTCTTGATACCCTGCAGCTTCATCGTCATAGATCTTGAGTTTAGCCTCAGGGTAGTCCTTCTCAAGAATGTGTTGGGCCTGACAGGCTCTAAGAGTACCAACACTCTTCTTTTTTAGGTCCGAAAGCCCACGGATCTCAGTGTCATCGGCTCTGACAATGAGCTGTTCAGAGGTCACATAGTAAGGGTCACTAAAAAGAACCTCTGTCGATCTTTCGGGTGTGATCTCAAGCCCATTTGCAGCCACATCATAGTCCCGCCGCTCAAGCCCTTGGCTTAAGCCATCCCAGTTGTTTTGAACGAAAACGAGTTTTTTATCTAAAAGTTTTGCGACTTCTTCGAGGAGGTCCCGCTCAAATCCGATGATTTCGCCAGGGTTGCTCGGATCCCGGTAGGCGTAAGGGGCGCCGCTCTCTGCGTCCGCAGCCCAATGCAGTTCCCCCGGGTGAATGGTGGGTACGCCCACTTTTGGGGCGGAGAAGGACAGCAGGGGTAAAAGCAGTGAGGCCCAGAAATGCATTCACTTTTATGTAGGGTCACTGCACCGAAATGCGCAAGGGGATGATGAGGTATCCAGAAGAGTTTTCTAGGTAGAGCCGATAAACACCTGCTGCGGACGCCTCAGTGGGGGTGCCCTCTAACCGAAGGGTACTAGCACTAAAGCGCAGGCCAGCCGGGAGTGGACGTGCCGAGAGTACCTCTGAGAAGGTAGCGACTCCGGAGTCGCAAAGCACAGGGTTTGGGGTAATGGGTTGATTCTTTGCGTACACGACTTCAGGGCGCGTGAACCTGCAGTTTTTGAGTTCTGAAGCGCTCACCGCGAATTGCTCTGAGTCCGGTCGTGTGGGATCTTCGGGTTTTGCGGAATTCAAGGTTTTTGGCTTGGAACAAGCAAGACACGCAATGAGTCCGATCAGAAGCGCGCGAGAGAGAATCTTGTGAAGCTCAAGCGAAAGGAGCACCATCGCTTATAATGCTAGCACTCTTTAGGGATTCCCCAATGCCTGAGGTGGTTCGTAACGGTCTGGATGGCTTAAATAGCAAGCCTCAGTTTGGAGAAGTCTTGATTCGATCTGTGTGAGTGCGGCAAACGGGGAAAGGTCTACCTGAAATCGACGTGCACTATAGAGCTGCGGAACCAGGCAGAGGTCCGCGAAGGTGATTTGGTCCTGAACACAATATTGCCCGCGTAAGGGTTCAGATAGGGTTTGAAATGCCCTGAGTCCTTCGCAGATCGCCTTTCGTGCCAATTCTTGCCGAAATTCGGCGGGCACAGGTGGGGTGACCGACTCAAAGAGTGACGGGTTTTGCTGGGGGTGGATGCCTGAATTGATGAGCTCTACTAGGGCCCGCATTTGGGCTCTCTGCCATGGATCGGTCGGCAATAACCGAGGAGCTGGAGCGATCTCCTCGAAATATTCTAAGATCGCCACAGACTCGATGAGGAATCGAGGCGGTGTAGGGTTCTGTTCTTGGCTCGAGCTTTTGTTTAGGACCTCTAGGACCGGTACACGTCCTAGGGGATGCCTCGCACGATGCTTAATTTCCTCTGACTCACCATCGATCAATGAAACTGGAACGAGTTCGACATCAATCCCTTTGAGCCGGCACGCCCACCGGACTCGCCAGCTTGCGCTGGATCTCCAGTAGTGAAAAAGGCGAAAACTCACGAGAGAGCTTCCCGAATTGTATTTTCAAGTCGGCCAAGGCCTGCGACTTCGAGCGCAAAAGTATCGCCAGGCTTAACCCATGTATTTGTTCCGTGAGTGCCATTGAGTTCCATGTAACATCCGGTGCCTACAGTGCCGGATCCTATAACTTCGCCCGGGCGAATGGTGACTCCATAGCTCACGCGTTCAAGAATCTGAGCAAAGGTCCAGTTCATGTCTTTGAGGTTCCCCTCTGAAACTAATTTGCCGTTGTGGTAGGCCTTCATAGACAAGTCATGCCTTTCACCAAACGGTGACCCCACGCATCGATCGTTGAGTTCGTCGCGGGTCACAAGCACTGGGCCTAAGGATGTTGCAAAATCTTTTCCTTTGGCTGGCCCGAGATTGAGTTTCATTTCTTGTGTTTGAAGTTCCCTGGCGGACCAGTCGTTCATGATCATGTACCCGAAGATATGCTGATCTGCGTGCGCCGCTTGTATGTTGCGCCCTTCTTTGCCAACGACAATTGCAACCTCAAGCTCAAAGTCGAGGCGTTCTAAGGCCTTCGGCATTACAAAAACTTCCCCAGGGCCAGTGACCGCAAGGTGATTGGTGAAATAGAAGACGGGGAAATGATCGAATTCTGGAATCATCGGAAGACCGCGCCCACGCCTTGCCGATTCGACATGCTGACGAAACGCGTATCCATCCCGCATAGAGACGGGTTCAGGGATGGGTGCTAAGAGCAGTAGGTCTCTCTCTTGAAGCCGATGCACCGCAGGGAGTGTCGCTGCATTTTTTAGAAGCTCTCGGCATTTCGAGAGCATTCTTTCACCGCCTTGGATGACCTGAAGGACACTGCTGATCGAGTCAACAAGAGTCAGATCGATCACCTCATGGGTTTCTGGAATTCTGAGGCCAGCGTGAACTTCGCGGTCGAGAGTCTGAAAAGAGACAAATTGCATGCCTCTGATTGTAGATGTAACCCGCGAAGAAACCGTAAAAAAACCGCTAGTTCTCCCTGCGGAGGATCTAGCGGTTTCATGGAAAACGATGAGTTTGTTTCGTTTCGTCGACTACCAGTTTTTCTTGGCTGCGAAGGTCTCTTTCACTGCTTTAGGAAATGACCAGCGCGGTTTCTTGGATTCAGGCCGGGACTTGATCATGATTTCTTCGCCTGTAAATGGGTTTTTCCCTTTACCGGATTTACGGGCCTTCACTTCGCGGCGGACCAAGGTGCCGATGACTGGGAAACGAACACGTTCGCCTCCTGCAGCAGCCTTTGCTCCTTTGGTAAATACTTCTTCAAGAAGATTCTTGAGATCTGTGCGCTTGATTTTCACGGTGCCGGTGCGGGTCACTTCAGTGATCCCCAATACACCTTCGAAAAGTTCGTTTACAACTGAAAACTTTTGAGCCTTCTTTTTTGCCATGTCGGTACTATCTCCTGTTGATAAAAAATTTAGGAAGGAAGTCGCGCGTCGGCAAGTGGTATTTTTAAATCTATGGGATTTTGGAAGGGCTTTTTGCTGGATTTTGATGGAACCATAGTGGTGACGGAGTCTTTGGCGGCTCGCGCCATGGAAATCGTTCTGGAGGAGAATGGTATTTCAGAAGCAGGGCATCTGGCCTCAGTTCTTCACGGAAGGACATGGAGCGCGGGCATAAGAATCTTAATGACGCATTTTCCACATCTAGATGCGGCGGTACTTGGCCAGAGAATGAGAGAGATTTATCGCTATGAGCGCAAAAAAGGCGGTGTTGAGTTTGTCCCTGGCGCACTACATGCACTTAAGCTCCTCCGTGGTCTGGGGGTCCCTGTAGCGCTCGTCACAGGGTCTGATCGGGATGAAGTGTACGACATCCTTGGGGACGAAGTCGTGGGAAAGTACTTTGACTTGATCGTAACTGCGTCTGATGGCTTGGAGTCTAAACCGTCACCCGCTCAGTATAACGCGGCGCTTCAGACTCTTGGCCTGAATCCCGAGGCTACGCTTGTTTTTGAAGACTCTTATGCAGGCATTGAATCATCCAAGAGAGCAGGGTTGGCGTTTATACATGTACTTCACGTTTCGCCGCTGCCAGGTCCTCATGTAGATGCAATAGCCGCGATCCAAGATTGGCGCGGCATGAGTCGTGAGCGACTTGCGGCTTTCTACGGAGAACGCGGCAAGCATTTCCCATCTAATACGGGCTAGGGGATGCCGATCAGTCGGTGTGTGGGAGGGCTTTAAGATGCAGCAGCCACTGGGATGGGAATCGCTACTGGGGGCGCTTGAAAGCGCGGAAGTGAATCTAAAGAACTATTCCGATCCACGGACCGATGCACTCATGGCAATGGATGCAGTTCGATTCGAGATTGAGGCTGCGAAAGTACAAAGCGAATCAACACAAGCGAGCGTTCGGGTCGCAGCGGAAGAGCGTGCTTTAGAACAGCAATTTTTCGGTCTTCAGATTCAAATGCACCAAGAAGAGCAGGCAAAACTCAATGAAGTCATACGAAACCTGAGAGAAGAGCTACAAAAGGCTCTACTGAAGCTCAGTCAAATGGGGGCTCGAGTCTCCGAGGCGAAGCGTCAGGCGGCTGCAGAGCTTGCAGCTTTGGCAGAGGCTCATCACAGAGCAAATTCTGAGAACCAAAGGCTCGCCACAGTGGAGATAACAAAGCTGAAGCAGGAGCTTAGCGCAGAGAAGCAGCGGCGCCGGGAGATCATTGCGTACGTGAACCGGATCTAGGATCTAGCTCTATTCTCCATCCTCACCAATGGCCTCGACTGGGCACGCTTCGATCGCAGCTCTTGCGCGAATAATCTCTTCCTCTGTTTGAGGCTGTTTGAACACGTAGGAGTACCCATGCTCATCGTTTCTTGTAAAGCTTTCAGGTGCTTCGGCCCTGCAAGCGTCGCAGTCGATGCACTGGTCGTCGACGTAAAACTTCCCGGTCTTGTTGTCTGGCCACTTTTTTGACTTGTCGGACATGTCTAATGGGCTACAAGCAGAAGGCAATGAAGTCAACTCTACTGTCTGCGGTACAATCGAAATAGCCGTGAAAGAATCCTATAAAATCGTAATCAGTGATTGCCATCTCGCTGCCGGTCGGACTTTCCGAGGGCGCTTAAACCCCCATGAAGAGTTTTTGTACGATGAAGAGATGGTGGGTTTCTTGGAGCATTTCTCTACGGGGAAATACGGTGATGTAGCCGAGGGTCCAGTGGAAGTAGAGCTGGTACTCAATGGTGACTATCTTGATTTTCTGAATGTGGCTTTTCTCGGGGAGTTTGAGGAAGGCATCACCGAAGAGATGGCGCTTTCGAAGCTAGACGCGATCCTAAAGGGCCACCCTAAAGTGATGCGAGCCTTACGGGAGTTTGTCGCGAGGCCAGGTAAAAAGATCACATACCTTGTGGGTAATCACGATGCCGAGTTGTTATTTCCGAAGGTTCGCGAACGCATCACGCGGGAATGGGATCCGGGCGGAGCATTTCCAAGTTCTTCTGTGCGCATTGTTGGAGAGGCAGACCGCCTGGTTTATCCAGATTGGCGGCTTGAGATCCGGCACGGGAATCAATTTGAAGCGAGCAATCAACTCGATTTCGACAAACCAACGCTCAAGTTGTCGAATGGCGCACGGGTTCTCAATATCCCTTGGGGCAGCATCTACATTCTAAAAATCATGAATCGTTTGAAGTGGGAGCGTCCAAGCTTAGATCGTGTGAGGCCGATTAAATTTTTTCTTTTTTTTGGTCTCTTCCTTGATCCTTGGTTTACCTTTCGGTTTCTCGGTCTTTCGCTGTTTTATTTTTTGAGAACGCGAATTCTTTCCCGTTCAAATCCACTCTTTGGTTTTAGAAATACGCTGAAGCTCATTCAACAAGAGTCGAAAGCGTTTCTAGACCTTGAGGCAGAAGCCCGAGCGGTCTTAAACGAACAACTGACATTGCAGACGATTATATTTGGTCACACCCACCTTCCAATGCACCGAGTCTATGAGGATGGCCGTCAGTATCTTAACACCGGAACCTGGACCCGGATGGTGTCCCTGGATCCTCGTTTTTTTGGTGAAAGGCCTGGAAAGACCTTTGTCTTGCTCAGGCAAAGAGAAGGGCAGATGCATGCCGAACTCAATCAGTGGGTAGGGCACCAGGGGCCATACCAGGGATATTTGACCTAGCTTCAGTGGATGGGTTCCAGGGGTTCAGTATAAAATTGAGAGGTGACAACTCTGAGTGCACTCCGTCATGGAACGACGGGTCTCTTCATCTTCATTGCCGTGGGTTGTTCATCGGATTCTGCAGTGGATGCAGCTCCTGAGAGCGGTGGAACGCCTGCAGTCACAGCCGCCAATTTATCTGAAGCACAATGGGTCCCAACCGTTTCTGGATCAGGAGCATCTAACCGGAAATCGAGCGCGTCGATCACGACATCGACCGTTGTGGCAACGTCAGCACCGCTGATCACGCTGGAACAACCTTGGACGGTTTCTAAAGAGGTGACTGTAGCACTTGGCACTTTTAGTGCATCTGATTTTGATGCGATGGGGTCGCTTTCACTCATCGCAAAGGTCACTGATTATCCATTTTCCAGTGGTGGTGCATTTCCAGTTTTAATCGCTCTCCAAGTCGATACGGGATCGGGCGTGATTGACTATGTGAAGACCATAAGAAATGGGACATCTAGCGACTGCAGGGCTTCGGGGATGTTCATTTGCGATAGCAGCGGAAGCTGCAGTTCAAACCCAAGCTGCACGGTGGATACGGGGAGTAGCTTTGCGAGTCGCCGAGATTGGCAGCAAAATCAAATTCCAATCTTTGGTTACGAATCAGTGAACGTATTTCCCCGCTGTGATCAGACGGGGAGCATTTGGTCTGCTTCCGATTGCCCGACAGAGATTGCTGGCCCACTGAGATCTGGCGTCTATACCGCAAAGTATGTGCTTCTGAGTGATCGCACTGGATCCGTCTCTGGTTCCACTGCGACACTGAGTGTGCAGTCGATTGTTAAAAAAGATACTGATACCCGGGCTTCCGGTATTCCTGGAAAGGGTGCAATCGACTTAAACGTGATCTTAGTGGGCGCGCAAACAGTGAACGACTCGCGGACTGCTCGAGGCCAGCAAAACTTAAATCTACTTTTTACTGAAGTGCAGTCTGTCTTGAACTCTGCAGTTGGAGTGAAGTTTGGTGCAATCAATGCTTATGAGTGGAGTGACGGTGAGTCCAACCCGGATGTCGACACGCTGGGTGAAGTTTTTCAATCCGGAACACTCGGATTGCCTCTCGCAAGGCAGTCCGGAGCCGCCACAGTTTTTATTGTCTCAAGCATTCCCTATTCCACGCCGGGGACAACGATCTTGGGCCTTTCGGGCGCCATTGGTGGACCGTATGTCGGAGGGTATCCGTCGAGCGGACTCGCATTTAGCTCGTTTGACTTACTTCAAGACTTTAACCCTCTTTGTGCAACTGGGAATATGTGCACACGAGGTCAGCTCGAGAATGATTTTTTAGAGATGGGGGCTACGATCGGGCATGAGCTGGGTCATTACTTGGGCCTCAATCATCCCTCCGAGCGCAGATCCGGCGGCACACAGGTGCACGATCGATTGACCGATACTCCGCAAGCGCTCGCTCGTCTCAGTTCTTCGACGTATGTGCTCGACCAATTGGCGTGCATTTTAGATACGACCAGCACACTTTCAGGTGCTACTTGTGTTTCAGTCTGTTCCAATTATTTTGTTTCCGGCGTGCCAACGAACTACTGTGCATCAGCACAGGCTTGCCAATTCAATCATCTGATGTGGTACACCACCAAGAATAGAAGTTTGTTGGGAGGAACATGGAGCGAAGACGGTTCGTTAATCAGCTCGCAGTCTGGTGCGATGGTTCAGTGGCATCCGCTGGTCAGGTAGTCGGATTACTCCTTTGCCTCTTTGGAAACACCTCTGCCCGAGCGGAGGACGCAGGCACTGTAGAGCGCAGAATCCGCGCTGAGATCTCTCAACGCCATCCTGGCCCAGATGTCCCAGATTTCTGGCGCAGTCTTGGTCCAGAGGCTGTGCCAGTACTGATTCGCATGTACGACGCCTCTCAAAGCCGCTTTGAAAAAATTCGAATCATCGAAGGCTTAGGCTATTTTTCGATCCCTGAAGCCCAAGAAAAACTTGAAACAGCAGCGGTGGAGTGGAAGTCAAATAATGTTTTTCGCCGGCAAGTGGCTGAGAGCCAGATTCGCGCTTCTTCGGAGCCAATCGCTGTTCAGTTACATTGGCTAGAGGATGCAGACAAAGATGTCCGTGCAGCAGCATTGCGACAGATACACGCCAAGTTTGACGATTCGTTCGCAACACCCGAGCCGATGGTTTGGAGTGGTTACTGGGTTTCTGCCAGCGCATCAGAGGCATCCCAAGTAAAATTAGAAAGCAAAGGAAAACGGTACGTAGTCGAAGTTCTTAGTGCGAAAAAGGAATGGATTTCGTTGGTTCGAGATTTTTCAGTTCAGTTTTTCCGTACTGAAGGTCGCCAGTGGTTAGAAATCAGAGATTCAGGAGAGTCACGGGTATTTATTGGGTCTCGTGAGTTGAAATCTTCGGACGTCTCCAGTAAAGAACGAAAGCATGGCTACCGAGTTCGATGAAGGACGCTGCTGGTTTCGTAAACAAGGGAAGATGATCGTACTCGGTCTCACCAGTGCTGCTTTGCATGAGCTTGGCGAGGTGGAGCGTGTGCACTTGCCCGGCGAGGGTGACCAGGTAGAAGAAGGTGACGTGATCTGTGAAGTGGAAGGCACTCAGACCACGCTTGAAATGATCGCGCCTAAGGCCGGCATCATTGCGTTCGTGAATGAGGGTCTGACCAACAGCCCAGAGACTTTAGCAGAGGATCCGCTCGACGAAGGATGGATCTGTAAGATCGCCGAGGAAGGCGCGCTCGATGATGATACTTCCAGTTCGGAAGATGAGTCTTAGTAGGGACTGTCGGTAGAAAGAGTCATCTCTTTTCTTGAGAATGCACGAGGGAGGAGCTCGCCTAACGTTGTGACTTCCGTTGTCCCGCTTGAGCCGACCAAAGTCACTGAGGTGTCCGAGGTGGAAAATTCTGCGATGACTTGTAGACACATCCCGCAAGGAGCCCAAGGCAGTTCAGATGGGGTTGCCACTGCGATCTCTTTGATTCTTAAGTTAGGTCCATGAGTGCTGATCGCTCGTACTATCGCGCTGCGTTCGGCGCAGATGGTCGCTCCAAATGAGGCATTTTCCACGTTGCTTCCCGTATAGGTTTCACCACTGTCGATACGGATAGCCGCGCCTACTTTTTTTTGACTGTATGGAGAGTAGCTTCGGTCCGTTGCTTGGAGTGCAAGTTCTATCAGAGGGTCATTTTTCATCGCAGTGAGGTCTCCAAGATCAATGGGTGGGTCTTTGGTTTTGTAGAAGTGATTTTAATCGCGGCCCGGAGGCGAGAAATGACAGCTTGGGTATCGATGGTATTTCGGCAAAATAAAGTAACCATTGCTTCGCCTTTCTTCACCCCGACGCCTAGTTTTTTGTGTATGAGAAGGCCTGCCTGAAGATCAATTGTATCATCCACATTGGCGCGTCCAGCGTCCATCATGATCAGGATACGGCCGATCTCCCGGGTATCTACAAAGGAAAGGAATCCATTCTTATCCGCGGGAACTTCTATGACGCGCTCGGCACGAAAGAGCTGGGACGGATCGTTTGTAATGTCGGGTCGGCCCCCATGGGCTTCGATCATTTCGCGAAACGCACGGAGAGCTGAACCATCGTGAAGCTTCTGTTGTGCGAGCTTCCTCCCTTCCGTGAAGCTGCGGACAAGGCCACCGACTTCCAGCATCTGAGCGCAAAGGTGTATCGTCAGCTGCCTTAAGTCCGCAGATCGCAGACCAAAAGGGTTTAAAGTTTCATTTCGGAGCACTTCGATGCATTCGAAAACTTCGATGGCATTACCGGATGCGTAGCCTAAGGGTTGATCCATGTTAGAAAGTGTGACTTTGATTTTAAGCCCCGCCTTCGTGCCGACACTCTTTAAGGTTTTGGCAAGTACGACTGCTTCCCGTTTTGTCTGCATGAAGGCCCCGTTGCCAACCTTAATGTCGAGCACAAGGCCATGGGTACCCTCAGCCATTTTCTTAGACAAGATGGAGGAGGTGATGAGGGGGACGCAATCCACCGTGGCCGTCACATCCCGCAAAGAATAGAGTTTCCGGTCGCAAGGTGCGATTGCGGTGCTTTGGCCCACAATGGAGCAACCCACACGATCTAAAATTGAAATAAAATCTTCTTCGCTTAAGGTGGTTCGATAACCAGGAATCGCTGTAAGTTTATCGATGGTTCCACCTGTGTGTCCGAGACCACGACCCGCCATTGAAGGGACGATGAGCCCGCAACTTGCTGCTAGTGGAGCAAGAATAAGTGTGACCTTGTCTCCAACACCTCCTGTTGAGTGCTTGTCTACAATCGGTTTCTTAAATTTCTTTAGGTTTAAAACCTTCCCGCTGTCTCGCATCGCTAAAGTGAGATGGGTCGTTTCGTCAATATTCATCCCGCGAAAGTAGACTGCCATTAAGAACGCGGCTATCTGGTAGTCGGGGATGGTTCCATGAGTCACACCAGTGACAAAGTGTTGAATGACCTCTTTCGGTAAGGGTTCGCCATCACGCTTCTTTTGGATGATTTCCGGCATCGAGTGCGGGCTCTTTTTCCCGGAACCCTGGGTTGTGGACGATGTTAGTGGTGCCAAGGGAGATCCTTAAAAAAACTTTTGCCAAAGACTTCGGTATTTTCAGAAATTTCTTGACCGAGGAGCGCATCCAGAACAGTCTGTCCCAGATCGGCAAACGAAGTGCGGTCACCGAGCGCACGGCTGCCAACAAATTGAGGGCTATCACACAAGACAGGGATAAATTCCCGGGTATGATCAGTGCCTCTAAAGGTTGGATCATTTCCATGATCAGCCGTGATCAACAGGAGATCGTGTTTTTTGAGTGTCTTTCGGATTCTTCCTAAGGCCACGTCGAACTCCTCAAGTGCTGCGTGAAAACCCTTTGGGTCTCTCCGGTGCCCATAAAGCATGTCGAAGTCGATTAGATTACAAAAGATCAGTCCCTTGCGATCCCCTAAAATCGATTGCTCTAACTCCTTCATCCCGTGCGTATTCCCTTGAGTATCGATATTTTCTGGAACTCCATGTCCTGCAAAGATGTTTGAGATTTTACCAATCCCAAGCACCGGAATTTTCGCGGTCACTAACTCATCTAGAATCGTCCGGCCGGAAGGGGGTGAGGCGTAGTCCTTGCGATTGTAGGTTCGCCGAAAGGCCGTACCCAAGTCTGGATTGCCTTGAAAGGGCCGAGCAATGACCCGGCTGATGTCGAGCCTGTCGCAAATTTCCCGTGCTGATTCACAAATCGCATAAAGGCGATCCAGTCCGAACGCTTCCTCGTGGGCCGCGACTTGCCACACACTATCTACCGAGGTGTAGAGGATTGGTTTTAAGGTTCTTAAATGTTCAGGTCCGAACTGTTCAATAATCTCTGTGCCGCTAGCGACGGTGTTCCCAAGCACGCCTGTGAGGTTATTTTTCTGAACCCATTCAGAGATAACGGGTGTGGGAAAGCCATTCGGGAAAGTTCGAAAGGCGCGGGTCACGGGCAGACCGGCCATCTCCCAGTGACCTGATGTTGTGTCTTTTCCTAAGGATATTTCAGCTGCGCGTCCATATGCTCCACGAATAACGGAGTAAGGCGCAGCAGAGATGATGGGCGCTATTTCCCGTAACCCCAGGGCCGAAAGATGGGGGACTTGAAGAGGTGCATACTTTGATGTGTTCACAAGGGTATGAGCGGTTTCATCATCACCGTATGCATGCGCGTCTGGCATTGCACCGCATCCGACTCCGTCTAAAACAACCCAAATCACCCGGTCGATTTTTCTAGTATCCATTTGAATTTAGCTCCGTCTCTGTGACCATGCTGACCCCTGCCGAGGTGCCGATTCGAGTTGCCCCTGCCTCGATGTAGGCGATCGCCTCGCTTAGCTTTCTGATTCCGCCTGAAGCTTTCACCTGCATTCTTTGCGAGACGCAAGCGCGCATCAGTCGCACAGCATCCAGGGTTGCCCCGTTCGACGCAAATCCTGTTGATGTTTTTACGAAGTGGGCACCCGCATTTTCTGAGGCCTTGCATGCGTCTCTGATTTCAGAAGGGTCGAGGAGGGCTGTTTCAAGGATGACTTTCACAAGTGTGGTTGGAATATTCTTCACGACTTGTGCAATGTCGTCCTCCACACGGAGCCAGTCCTTGCTCTTGATTGCACTGATACTTGCGACCATATCGACCTCATGAGCGCCATCGCGCACAGCGATCGTGGCCTCGATCGTTTTGGTTTCCGTTCTGTTTGCCCCAAGGGGAAATCCCGCCACAGTTGCTATTAAAACCGAAGTGCCGCGAAGGAATTCTGACGCTTGCCGGACATGAATTGGAGCAATGCAGACGGCTTTAAACATATGCTTGGCAGCCTCGGTACACAGGGCTTCGATTTGCTTCGGGGTCGCCTCAGCCTTCAGCAGGGTGTGATCTATAAACTTTGCGATATCATTGGCGATCATTGAGTGCCAAGCCTTTTTGGTTGTCGATGTGGTTTGGTTTATATAGCCTAAGTGTCAAGTTCCTGGAAAGCGAAGAGCCAAGGAACAAAAGGTTTTAACCGGCTGGGTTGATCCCGCTGAATTCGAGAAGCAACTTTGTTTGCAGATCATAAGGAATAGGTTTGAGTCTCTTAAGTTTCAATACACATGAAAAAATGACCCGCTGCGAGGCAAATGTTTCGCATGTGGCTTGTGGTATTTGATTCGAGACCTGCTATCCCCCCTGCTGCAGAACAGCACTCGAAATAGCGCAATCCTCTCCAGCTCCAATCGAAGAAGGAGGACGTTATGTCCAAAGAACTCATTATCAATGCATCACTCCCAGAGCTGCGCATCGCTTTACTGGAGAGTGGAACGATTCAGGATCTCCACATCGAGAGAGACAGCAATAAAGGAATTGTCGGGAATATTTATAAAGGCCGTGTGAACCGCGTATTGCCTGGGATGCAAGCAGCATTCGTGGATATAGGGCTTGATAAAGCAGCATTTCTTTATGTTGATGATGTATTTGTCCACGCGGATGTTATGGGTGAAGACACTGAGGTTGAGGAAGTCTCGAATGAGTTGGCCGAAGAGCAAATGCAGGCCCTCGAAGAATCCTTTGAGGGGGGATCATCAGATTCGGACTCAGAGGCAGAGGATGAAGCTGAATCCGAAGATGAAGCGGAAGAGAACATCGAAGAAGGTCTAAATGCGAGCGAAGGCCAATCAGATACTCATGTAGACACCCTTGCAGATACGCAGATGGATTCTGAGGTAGATGGAGAAGGTCTCTTAGCTCAGGCCCAGTCTTTTGATTCTGAGGAGGATGCAGAATCTGAGGTGGTTGCAGAGTCGGAAGACGATGCTGATCATCCAGATGCCCCAGAGGACGCATCTCTTTCTGGGCTTGTGCAAGAAGAAGGTGGGGGTCCCGGTCGCAAGCGTCGCTCTCGCGGCCGACGCGGTGGACGTCGTCAGCGATTTCCGAAGGGGTTAGAAGAGGGTGGAGCAGAGACCACAGATGCAAATGGCGACGGTGAAGAGCTGCCCGGCGCGATGCTAGAAACTTTAGGTGATCAAGGGAGCGTGTCGAGTGATCGGTCTTCGTTAGAAGGTGGAGAGCTCTCCGGTACCCAGCGTCGCCCGAGCGGAAAACAAAGACCTGAGTTTAAGGAACAACGCGGTAAGGATCGCAAGATCCGTGGCCGTATTCCTCAGCGGAGTCAGGCCAATATCGGGGATCTTCTGCAAGAAGGCCAAGAAGTGATTGTTCAAGTGGCTAAAGATCCGATCGCTCAAAAAGGCGCTCGATTGACTTGCCACGTCAGTCTGCCAGGCCGGCATCTCGTTTGTATGCCAACGATCGACCATATCGGGGTCAGCCGAAGAATCGAGCGCGATGACGAACGCCGTCGGTTGCGTGATTTTGTTCAAAGGAATCGTTTTAACCGCATGGGCTTCATCGTCCGTACGGCAAGTTCAGGCAAAGATACCGAAATGTTGATCCGCCAGGACATGGAGTATCTCGCAAAACTGTGGTCTGGGATTCGTGAGAAAGCAGATGAGTCGCCAGCTCCAGCATTACTTTATGAAGATTTAAACGTTGTCCTGCGTTCCATCCGAGATTGGGTCAATCAGGACATCGACCGTGTGGTTGTGGATTCTCGATTCCACTTCAATGAGCTTCAGCAGTTTGCTGAGAGGTTCATGCCGGATCTTTCGCCAAAAATTGAACTTTACCAAGGCGATATCCCAATCTTTGATGCCTACGGGATCAGCTCTGAACTCCACCGTTCATTAGAGCGTAAAGTTTGGTTAAAGAGTGGTGGATCTATCGTGATCGATCAAGCCGAGGCTTTGGTCGCTATCGATGTGAACACCGGTCGCTATGTAGGGAAGCGCAACTTAGAGGATACGATCCTAAAGACGAATCTAGAGGCGGCAGAAGAAATCGCTTACCAGCTTCGTGTTCGTAACTGCGGTGGAATCATCATCGTCGACTTCATCGATATGGAGAAAGATGAAAACAGAATGCGGGTTTATCGTGCGCTGGATGAAGCTCTAAAGCGCGATCGCGCTCGTCCAACGATTCAGAAAATTTCTGATCTTGGATTAGTGGAGATGACACGCAAGAGAACCAGAGACACCGTGATTCGAACACTTTGTGAGCCTTGCGTCCAATGTGAAGGCAAAGGGTTCATGAAGACGAAGATGACGGTCGCTTACGAAATTCTTAGAGAAGTCGAGCGACTTGGAGTGGAGCGGGACTCGAAGAAAATTCTAGTCAGCGCGCATCCAGATGTTGTGGACTTCTTAGCGATAGAACTTCGAGAAACGCTCGATCAGATTGAGCGCCGTTATCAAAAGACGATCTATCTTCAGGCGTTGCCTTCCATTCACTCTGAGCAGTACGAAGTTGTCAGTGACCGCTCTCAGTCGAAGAAGTTCCAGCAGCAGGACATTGCTCGCGTGCTTCGCACCGAGCGGGATAAGCAGGAGCGACAGGAAAAGCGTGACCGTTTCGGCGGAAAAGGTCGCAATGGTGGACAGAAGCCAAAAGGCCGAGATGCTCATCGAGATCGTGATGAGGAAGCTCCGGTCGGATCACCCCAGCAGTCAAAGCCTGCTGAACCAGTTCGAGAAAAATTTGTCATTCGGCCGCGCCAGCCCGTTGCGCAACCAACCGTCGCTGCTTCGCCAGAGACACTTGGAAATGAGGTGGTAGACGGGAATCAATCCCCAGATACATTGGACCCCAGGCCAAGGTCAGCGCCGCAGATCTCGCCGCAACAGACGAGGGCATCGGGATCGAGCACTAACGGAACAGACGACCAGCACGATGAGGACCAGCTCGCCTACCTCAGAGCCCAAGCCGCTCAGGACGCAGCCATCCAGGGTCTTGCGGCCGGCAACTCGGGTAACAACCGAGGGGGGCAGCACCAACGAAAGAACGCCGGCGGGGGCCGGTTTCAGAGGCACGGACGTGGGGGTGGCGGGCGGGGCCGCAATCCGCAGAACGATAACATCGGCAACAGCACCGGCGGCGGGTTCAACAACAACCGGAATCGCTTCCGTGGCCAAAGGGATCATGGCCAAAGCCAGGGCAATGTTCCGTCGTTAGGAATGCAGGGACTTCCTCGTGATTATGGAAACGAAGAGTAAGGCCTGGCTTTAGATATGGCTGTAACTTTTGCGGTTTCCATTCGCAGGGACCTTCTTAAAAAAGGGACTTGGGAGCAGGCTTTGGGGCTCGCCGCAGATCATGTTGGATTTTGTGGTGCTGACGAAGGGACCTTGCTTGCAGAGGAGGCCCATGAACTCGGGTTTGAAACAGAGTCCTGGGTTTTAGATAGCGGCCAAGCGCCCCACGAAAGGGACTGGTTGGCTCAGCTGGAAGAAAAGCGTCCAGCGGTCCTCTTCTTCGAGTCCTTAAATGATGCGCATGAATTGCGTGCACGATTGCTTCAATTCCTCCCAGGAGGTTCAGTCACTGACCCTGTTGAAGTTCCCGATGAGGATTGGGATGCAGCCTGGAGGCGAAGCTTCACAGGAATCGATGTGGGTAATCATTTTAAGATTCGACCACCCTGGAGTGAAGAAGCCGGCAACAGCGGCGTGCTCATCATTAATCCTGGTGCTGGATTTGGCACAGGGACTCATGAAACCACACAGCTTTGCTTGGAGGAGATCGCGAAAGCCTCCTCTCTCAGAGGCAAGCGAGTACTTGATTTTGGCTCTGGTTCAGGAATCTTAGGCATTGGATGCACAAGCCTGGGAGCCCAAGTCACTTGTGTTGAGATCGATCCTCTTGCAAATGAAAACGCAATGCAGAATGCGGCACTCAATCAACAAACGCTGACTCTTCGCACAGAGTTAGACCCTGCTTGGGATGCTGTGTTTGATGTGGTGCTTGCAAATATTTTGCGTCCCATTTTAATCGAGTATGGTGCTGATCTCTGGCGGGCTGCTTCCTCCGGTGCTCTTTTTATCTACTCAGGCTTGGTTGAAGAGGATTTAGATCGCGTGATCGAATCTGTGCGCACCTTAGGATTGGTGCTACCACCCCAAGTCACCAAAAAAGGGGACTGGCGCGCACTCTCCTTCCGGAAGCCGTGAGGAGGCCTCATGGCTCTGGATTCGAATTCAAAACACATACTTGTCATCTATGCTCATCCCTATCCTCGTGCTTCCAGAGTGAACCATGCTCTACACGTTGAGGTTCAAGGGACACCCGGGGTAGTGGTGCATGAGCTCTACGAACTTTATCCAAACTTCCACATCAACATCGAGAAGGAGCAGAGGGCGCTTAGAGATGCCGATGTCGTGATCTTCATGCATCCGATGTATTGGTACAGCTGCCCTGCGCTGATGAAGGAATGGATAGATACAGTGCTGCTGTTGGGTTTTGCGTACGGTGAAGGCGGCACCGCTTTGCAGGGGAAATATTGGTTGAATGTTATTTCAACAGGTGGACCCGAGGAAGCTTATGGGCGCAGTGGGTATAATTTCTTTGAGGTTGAGGAGCTTTTGCGCCCCTTTGAACAGACTGCGTATCTTTGTGGGATGATTCCACTCAGACCCTTTGTTACTCACTCTGCAGGTAAGATTTCATTTAAAGCCATCGGTGAGCAAGTGCGTCGATTTAGAGACCTTCTGATTGGGATTAAACAAGGAACCTTGCCCGAGGCTTACCAAACGAAGGTGAACACAAAGTGAATCTCTTAGCTCAGGCTGTACTCTTTCTTGGGCTTTCAGTCAGTGTTGTTCCGCTTTTTCATAAGCTTGGGCTTGGATCGGTCGTGGGTTACATCGTTTCTGGTTTGTTAGTTGGGCCATCGGTCTTAAAGCTTGTTCCTGATGCGACGGATGTGATCCATTTTTCTGAGCTCGGGGTAGTTTTTCTATTATTCATTATTGGGTTAGAGCTGAATCCGACGCGTCTGTGGACGCTCAGAAAAAGTATTTTTGGTCTTGGAGCAGCACAGGTATTTGTTTGTGCCGTCCTTGCGTTTTTGATTTCTAAATGGGCAGGATTTTCGAGTTCGGCTTCCATCGTGATCGGGCTCTCTATGGCAATGTCTTCCACAGCGATCGCGCTCACATTGATCAGGGATCGTGGCTGGTCAGAGAGTCCCGGCGGTGAGGCCTCCTTTTCGGTCCTCCTCTTCCAAGATCTTGCAGTGATCCCTATTTTGGCTTTTGTCCCGTATCTTTCCGAAGTTGCTCCTGGGCCTTTAGATGGGAGTAGCGGGTCTTATGGCTTTTTAAAGCTCCCGGCCGCTTGTCTTGGAATTATTCTTTTCGGCCGCTACGCAACCCGTCCGATGCTGAGGTGGGTTGCAACCACAGGGCAAAGGGAAGTTTTGACCGCAGCCGGGTTACTTCTTGTGGTCGGTATTTCATTATTGATGCAAGGTTTAGGGCTCAGTCCCGCACTAGGTGCATTCTTAGGTGGCGTGGTGCTTGCAAACTCCGAATACCGTCACGAGCTTGAAGCGGATATTGAACCGTTTAAAGGACTGCTCTTAGGTCTTTTTTTTATGTCGGTGGGGATGGGGATTGAGTTAGCCGGGGTTAGCTCGGCCTGGGTCACACTGCTTTGGATGGTTCCTGCCTTGGTGGGTACAAAGATCTTGGGGCTCTATGCGGTGGCTCGATTTTTTCGGGTCGAGTTTCAAAATGCGCGGATGTTCTCTTTTGCGCTTTCGCAGGGAGGGGAGTTCGCCTTTGTGTTACTCGGTGTTGCAACTGCCGCGTCTATTTTAAGCCCCTCGAGCGCGTCGCTCATATCAGTAGTCATCGCGATTTCAATGTTTGCGACCTCGCCACTTTTGTCGCTACACACCTATTTGCTTGAGCGCCGATTGGGTTGTGAACGGCAAAAAGCTTCGGCGAAGTATACGCTACCTGGGATACAGGATTCCTCCTCCGGCGACCTAATGACGGGGGACGCGCCCGCAGCACCGACGAGTATTGGGCCAGTGATCATTGTCGGATTTGGTCGTTTTGGACAGCCGATTGCACGGTTTCTTCATTCGCTCAAAGTGGATTTGACACTGATCGATCGTGACCCATCTCAGATCGAGTTTGTGCGCCAGATGGGTTGGAAAGCATTTTACGGGGATGCGGCACGCACAGATCTTCTTGAGGCTGCCGGCGCCCGAAGAGCGAAGGCAATCGTCTTTGCGATCGACGATATGGACGTCATCGAGCCTGCCGTTCTTGCCGCAAAGAGGCAGTTTCCCCATTTAAAAATTTACGTTCGCGCCTCTACCAGGCCCGACGCCTATCCGTTCATTCGTCTTGGAATTCCAGTTTATAGAGAAATGCTTGGGTCGTCGCTTGAGCTCGGCGAGGCTTTGATCCGGGATCTGGGCTACTCTGCCTTTGAAGCAAAGAAGCTCATTCTTCATTTTAAAAATTACGATTCAGAAGCTTTGTCGCGTGCAGCCCATCACGTTGCCACCGCAGATGAGACTGCCATTCATCTTGCGGCTTTTCAGAGGGAGGAATTGGTGCGACTCATGAATTCTGACGCAGTGCGCTTGGAGCGTCCGTCGCCTCATGGTTGGGGTTAGAGAAAAATTGTAGCCTGAGATAGTCAGCCAAGTGTTCTAGACGGAATATAAAGAGGTGCTTTCAATCTCTTTTCTAATTTTCATTTTTGAATCCTTCGCAGGTGATTCGTTGTCCACTGTCATGAGTGCGAATCCAATCACTTTAAATCCGGTCATTTCTACCTCCGGCAACGATAATCGAATCATAGGATTCCTCTTTGCTCCGCTCTTTGACCGTGACGCTGAGACTTACCAGTTAGTCCCCGTCCTTGCGGAAAAGATGCAGGCGAGCGCTGATAAGAAGCGTTACACAATCACGCTTCGGAAGGATGCTCTCTGGAGCGACGGCACTCCGATCACGACAGAGGATGTAGCTTTTACTTTTGAGCGCCTGAAGGATCCAGCCGTCGATGCAGCTCATCTACGCGCATTTGTTCCTGATTTATCCTTTGAGAAAGTGGATGCACGGACTTTTGTCTTCCAAGTGAAAGAGCCCAGATTTAACAGCAAAGATTTTCTCGTGACCAGCATTACGGTTCTTCAGAAATCTCAATTCATGGGAGAAACCGAATTCAACCGCTCAAAAAAGAATCTTTCTCCTATTGTTTCTGGTCCATACCGAGTTGTGGGCTTCAGCAGGGATCAGCAGATTGAGCTCGAAAAAATACCTAACTGGTGGGGTTCAAAGCTGCCTCTGTATAAAAATCGGTTTGCTGCTCAAAAACTGATTTTTAAGATCCTACCGGATGAAGGGGTCGCTTATGAAAAGTGGCTCAGAGGCGATATCGATGCGATGCCCATTGTTGGAGCAGACATCTACGAGATGCAGGTGAAAGGCTCAGATCGGGACAAAATCGGCGAAAAGCCCGGGTCAGGGAAGAAAGTGTGGGCGTCACGTTTTAAGAGCGAAGGCAATATGGGCTGGTTTGGATTTGCCTGGAATCAGAAACACCCCATTCTAAAAAGAAGACAAGTGCGCCAGGCGCTTGCTCACTTGTTTGATTCAAAAACGACGATTCAAAAGGCTTGGTATGGCTCGGTGCGTCGTTGTATTTCACCTTTTGGGTCCAAGGGCGGAAATATTGATCCGGCTCTGAAATCGGGAGTTGGGTTATTCCCCTTTGATCCTAAAAAGGCACTCCGATTACTGAAAAAAGATGGATGGCAGGATTCAGACGGGGACAGTGTTTTAGATCAGGTGATCGATGGACGAAAGATGCCCCTTCGCATCACGATTCAGGCATTTTCGGGGGGTAAGCAGGGACTGATCGCACTTCAAATCCTAAAGGAGGCTGCACGGGCGGCTGGAGTAGATGTGGTGATTCGAGCCGTGGAAGGAACCGCTCTATTTAAAAGTTTTGATGAGGGGACTTTTGAAGGCCTATTCATCGGTTGGGGAGGCGGGAGCATCTATCCTGACCCACGGCAGACTTGGCATTCTGCCTCATCGAGTGGAAGCAACAAGATTGGCTATGCAAACCCTGAGGTCGATCGGTTGATCGAACAATCGGACTATGAGAGTGATCAGAACAAAAGGGCAAAGATCCTGCAGAAAATTGGGAAAATTCTTTATGAAGACCAACCGTACCTCTTCTTGGTTGAAAAGTACTCTTATGTTGCAGGCTTCAGGGAAGGTTTAAAAAGCGCTCGCTGGTCCGAACGTTACTCGACGTCGCTTCCGCTTGATTTATTGATTCCCTAAATGAGCCCTAGTTTTCATTTATGCCAAAACTCGTACAAAAAAGTGCGGTATATTATTCCTTATGGCGGACAAACCGCGAGTGTTACTCATAGGTGTTGATCCGAATATCCAAAGGGATCTTTCGGCGACGCTTTCTGAATCCGAAGTCGTCATTCAGAATGAAATGAATGAGACGATCTTTGATGCTATTGTGCCGCCTCCAGCTTTAGTCATCTGCGGGCCTCCTCAGGCCGAAATCCCTGCTGGCGAGTTGGCACAGGGTCTAAGGATGACTTACACAGATCAGCCTATCTTTTTGATCTGCGAACACCGGTCGGGATATGATCGGAAACTTTTTAAGAAGAACGGATTCACCGATGCCTTTTTGATGCCGATGGATCGTGCTATCGCGCAGACTGAAATCCTAGGCGCCTTGGCTGCCGCATCCCATGGCAAGGTCCGAGTTTTTAGGCCTGTGCAGATCGTGGACATTCAGCCGGGCGATAAGCTTGATTTTGAAACGCGTATGTTTATGCCGGTCAATCGCAAGTATGTGCGTGTAGGCGCTGCGGGCGAAGAGTTAGACAGCGGACTCATGAGCCGACTCAAGAGTAAACACTCAGGTGCGCTCTTTGTCCCACAAGATCAAATGAGTTCCTTCTATGAGTACTCTGCAAAGAGACTCAAGGAACTTTCTAAGGATGGCGCAATATCCGCAACAGAGCGCAAGGAACGACTTTCAAAGGCAGTTCGTGATTTGATCGGTGGGATTTTTGATGATCAGGCAGCCACCTTTGAAAGTGGGCATGCGTTTGTTGCAGATTGCGGTGAGATCGTAAAACGTTTTGTCATCAGTGGTGCTGAGAACGACTGGTATGAGCGGGTCACACAGGTGATGGGTGAAAAAGGGGATACCTATTCCCATTCCGGAAATGTCTCAACCTACGCGGCTCTCTTCAGTATGGGGACAGGAATTGGTGTGCCAGAAGATATGGCGCTTGCAGGGATGTTGCATGACATTGGGCTTTCACTTCTGCCTGCCGACATTCAGCTGAAAGAGGTTGAAGACTTAACGCGGGATGAGTTTGAGCTTTATAAAAATCATCCAGATCAGTCGGTGAACCTGATCAAAGAAAAGAAGATCATCGCGACCGAGATCACCCTTAAGGCGATCGCCCAGCATCACGAGCTTTACAATGGTCAGGGATATCCTCGTCAGCTTTATGGGGATCGCATTTGCAAAGAAGCCCAGATTCTTGCACTTGCAGATCGGTTTGACTACATGACCCGAAGTCAGCCGGGGAGGCCTACAAAAAAACCCCGCGAAGCCTTGGAACAACTGAAAGCGCTCCAGCTCGCTGATCCTTCAAAGATTCATTACAATCCCGAAATTTTAAAAAAGCTGATCGCGCTCTTTCCAGACGATCCAACATGAGTTTTGACATGAATCTTTTAGATGAATTTAAAGCCTTAAAAGAGGACTGGCAGATCGGTGTCGATCAGCTTGCAAAGTTGTCGGGTCTTCCCGAAGCAAGGCTTCAAGAAATTTTCCATATGGAAACACAGCCGCCAGGCACCATTCCTTCGGGCTGGGAGGCCATTGCGGCATTGGTTTCAATTCGAAAGAGATTAATGCAGGTTTTTCCGCTCGCTGAGGATCAGGTGCAGTGGTTACTGCGTCCCAATCCTGATTTTGCCGAGCGCGCGCCCCTTGATTTTGCTGCTAAGGACTTTAATTCTCTCCAATGGCTCAGCTACTTTTTAGAAACCCGCGTGTCACGCGGACTGCAGTTGTAGCGGAATTCTGATCCAATTTCCGAAGTCTTTGAGGATCCCTTCGGGTACTGAAGCCAATATTTTTTTAATCGGTACCAACTGTAAGTCTTTTTCTCGGAGAGTGTTTGCAAGAACTTTAGTTCTACCTTTGCGAAGCTCAACACAGGTGTATCCAGACAAAGCGCCTGATTCTTCTAATCTTCCACCGAAGTCCTGCACAAATTGCGCTATAGACTTTTCAAGCCTCAGACTTAACTTCGTGTTCTCGCTCAGCATGACTTCGGGGCTTGTGAACCAACCATGAAGTGAGAGTCGCGAGTCTTCTAGGCCATTACTGCCCGAGACTGGAAGCACTTCATGAGGGAGGGAGCCATCAAAAATGAGCAGGTCGCCGATCCGAAGACGGTGGAGGTCAAAATGAAGAGAATGTTCAAACGGAGTGCGGGTGTCCAAGATGGCCCGGGCAAAGGACTCTTTTGCCACGGCGGTTTCCCCGCCGCGAAACTGTGAAGCTCGATCAGAAAGAGACAAAACAAAAGCAAAGGGGCCGTGTTTTGGATCCGTGTGAAGCCTTTGGTAGTGTCCATCTTGGTAAAGTGATATCCAAGGTTTAGAAATATGTTGGCACCCTAAGAGTTGCCGGCCGGTTTGCCCTAATGCATCTAAAAGCGCTGCGGACTCTTTTCCACCCCAATGATCGAGCAGTGAGCTGCGCCAGTGGTTGTACTGGCCGGGCACATGGAACAGGTCCCATGCAAAACGCTCTTTTAGGGCACGGAAGGGTTCTTGCGAAGGGGCGAGTATTCTATGTCGTAAATTCTTAGCCAATGCAGAAGGAAACTTGAGCTGTGCTTGCGCTTGGATCATGATCGTAAAGCGTATGGCCAAGTTGATCACGACCGAAGAACTTTTCGAACTCCATGGACGGCTCCCTGAGGGTGCAGTCCTCTTAGATGTCCGCACACCCGCAGAGTTTGATGCAGGCCATCTGCCTGGAGCGATGCACTGCGATCACGAATCCGTACTGGATGTGGCTGAACAGTTGCGTTCGCAGAAGACGGTTTATGTCTATTGCCGGACTGGCCCTAGGGCCGTTCATGCGACAGCGCAATTGGAAGGCGCAGGTCTTACGAATCTGATTTGCCTGGCGCGGGGTGGATTTATGGATTGGAGCCAGAAAGGGTATCCGGTAGAGGTATGAAAAAGTTTTTCGTGCGTTTAAAGAAGATCCTTGGAACCTTTGCGCTGGGTGCAATTGGCGGGGCAATCTTGGTGTCAGTCGTTGGGCCAGATCTTCTGGCCTGGTACTTTGAGCCGCCTGCATTCATGGGTGTGACCTGTCAGCCCGCGGCAGTTTGGGCGGTGCATGCGTTTCAAAGGCTTCAGCTGGGCGCGATTTCGGTTTGTGGGGTTTTGGCGCTGATTTTGGCTCAAATGCTCAAGAAAGGCCCACCCAAGCCAAAGCTGCCTCCTCCTGCAGTCTAAGATAAATCAATTTAGTTTTAACGTTCGCATTCGTATTACCTCATTGAAGAGTGATACCGAGCTGCAGGGCGTTAAATCAGGCCGCTTTCCTTCCGCTTTTTCCCTGTTTTAAGAGTTTAAAGAAGAGATCGAGCTTTTGTTCGAGTCC
>JAIXOQ010000024.1 GCA_027486675.1 Pseudomonadota bacterium | reverse complement strand
TCATTCGAGTGACCTCGTGCGGAAGAATTTGTTTTGATAACAATAAGATCAATCTCAGTCGCGTGTTTACAGGTCAAGAAGTCGGCATCAAGGAAATCGATGATGGAATTTGGCTCGTGCGTTTTATGAATTACGATTTGGGTTACTTCGATGTAGAAGGCTTAAGATTCGAACCCCTAAAGAATCTGTTCGGGTCAAAAGTGTTACCTATGTCTCCGGTATGAGATGTCACCCATGTGTCCGGTACGTACCTTATTTTAAATGGCGGAGAAGGAGAGATTCGAACTCTCGTTACCAGTTAAGGTAAACACGCTTTCGAAGCGTGCGGTTTCAACCACTCACCCACCTCTCCGCAACTCATTGATTGAAGCTGCAAATTTAAGCTAGACGGGGCGATAGAAGCAAGCGATTCAAAGAGTAACCATGAAACGCACTCTCCACTGGCAAGGCATCTCCTATCAGGTTCTTAAGCATAAAAGTTCAGGTCTTGGCGACCAGTTCACCCTGGAACACAATGTGGATGGAAAACCCGTTTTTCTGTACCTGACCCCTGAAATTGCATCGAAAGACTCTGCCCTGACAGCCCTCTTAGAGCAGTGCCACGCTCTTTTTGAGCAGCGCCCCTCGCTCGGAAACAACATCCGTATGAATGGCAGTTTCTAGATCCGCTTGAGCCGGGACACGAACATCGGACCCATCCCCGACACGTCTGGAAGAATCTGAACTCCAAAAGCTGTGATCTCCGCACCCGTGGGTGTGCCTTCTATACGTTCGAGCTCAAATCCTTCTTTACGATCTAAAAACCGACGGATCACTTCATCGTTTTCATAAGGCGAAATCGAGCAGGTGGAATACACCACGACCCCACCCTTCTTCACCGCAAGGCCTGCCGAACAAAGCAAGGCGTACTGTTTTTTTGCAATGAATTTGGAACGATGTTCTGACCAAACACTCTGTTCATTTTGCTCGATGAGGTGGCGTTCGCTGGAGCAAGGAACATCTGCAAGCACGCGGTCAAAGGTTTCAGGATGGGTCATTCCAATCTTCCGTCCATCCCCACCAATCACCCGGACGCGGCGACGGATCACTTCTGGCACATTGGCTTCGATCACATTCTGGAGCCGCAATCGACGAGGTGAGGAATATTCGTTCGCAACCAAAGTACCGCGACCAGAAATCTTTCCTAGGATACTCAGCGTCTTACCGCCCGGTGCTGCACAAAGATCCAGCACCGAATCATCAGGTGCGATCTTCAGCGCATCGACAACAAACAGGCTTGCTTCATCGATGAAGTAGGGTTCATTTCCTGGAAATGGAATCCAAGGAGTGCGTGTGTGCTGTGCAGTCAGGGAGGCAAGCAAAGACGGCCAACGCTCGCCGTAAATTTTTTCAAAGTAATCAGAAAATGAGAGAGGGGTTACGGCATGAGTCATGGTGTTTAGGGACTTCCTTGGAAGTATGTAAATACCATACGCGGAGCCCAGGGACGAACTTTGACACTCACCTGTCGGATAGGAGTGCGCTTAAATATCATATTCTTCATGAGGGGCTCGTCTATCATCAAAACCGTTGCTGTTTCCGGCAGGGTTTGGGGCGTATTTGAGGGGGCGACATAGCTCACCTGCTGAAACCGGCGCAGATAATACGGGAGAGGCCAGGTTGTCGTACTTGCGACATACATGGGGGTCTCTATCGGCAGCGCGACTACATTTTTTACCTCTGCTGCAAACTCTGAGTAAGTCTGCGCATAGACATAGGGATGGGTATCGTCATCGACATGCGTGAATGCTGGAGCAAGAGCCTGGATGAAAGAGAACACTCCCAGCGATGCTACACAAGCAACTAAAAGCCCACGCGACTTACGCTCAAGCCAAATCGCAATGCTGGACGACCCTGCGAGGATCAGGAAAGGAATGAACGCGACCACGCACCAAGGCATTTTGTAGTTCATCATGGAATAGATCAGGAGACTCATCGCGCCTAGGAACCAGAGTTCTCTTGAGTAAGCTTTTGCGCCCTCTTTCTTTCGCCATGCGACGAGTAAGAATAGAAAAACAATCGTTTCCGCTTGAAGTAGAGTTCTTAAGAAGTAGAAAATAGGTTTTCCGTTTCCCTCTGGAACCATGGAGCGTTTTCCCCAAATGACAAACGCCTGAAAGAACTTGAGTAGCCCCAGCGGTTCATGAAACCCACCCGTGAAAAGGATTAACATGGGCACAAAGGCTGCCAGCAGGACCCAGTGTAGATTTTTTAGCAGGGGCCTCAGAGTTCGTCCCTTATGAAGCAACAATTCGGCCAAGAGCAACGCTAAACCAAGAACAACAAAAGTCTCTTTGGTCGACATCCAAAGACCTGCGACCAATCCAAGCCAAAGCGCAGTCTTTCGGTTGGGGCTTTCACGAAAAACCCAAAACCGCCAAACGGCACAAACAGATAACAGCGCAAACAGGATTTCATGAATGGCGTCCCTAGAATAGACGACTAGCCCTGGCGACAACGCAAGCATCGGTACCGCAATGAGAATGGCCTGATTTGAAAGAAAACGTCGAAACAAAAGGGGCGAGAGTGCCAGCAGTGTCCCTGCAAGAACCGAAACAATCCTTAGAGAGAAAAGAGTATCTGAAAACAAGAAGCGCGCGGCGGCCAAGAGGTAGAAATAAAGGGGGCCATGGAAGTTTCCTGGATCATAACTAAAGTATCCATTCTCAAAAATACGATCTACAAACCAGCTGTTACACGCTTCATCGTGATGCGCTGCACGCACTTCAAGATTTAGAAGTCGGATTAAGAACGCTACTAATCCCCAAACCCAGACGAATCTCATTCCATAAGTCTAACGGACCCATCCACTCTAGCCACTGCCATTTATAGTAATGAGGCGCCGTAGGGTCGGTGGTCTTACGAACCGGCGCATGCCAAGACCCAAGGAGGTCTAAAACGCTCTTGTGAGGATGGCCGTAACGGTTTCTTCTTCCAGCAGAGATCCAAAATTCTTGGATCTTGATCTGGCTCCCAAGTAACAGGGGGGTTGAGGTGTGGGACCCATGGTGATTGACCTTCCAAATGGTTGGAGTGTTTTTCGGTAACGTTGAAACGAGCCGATCCTCCATGACTCTTGGCGCATCCCCAAAACTCACAAACTGAAGAGACGGGGAGAGCTTCCGAAAGAAACTGAGCATACGATCGTTCCCAGCCTTCTTTTTATTTCCCGGGAGTGCCCACTCGGCTACCTCCCCGGTTTGAATGCAGTGTTTGTCCGAAACATTGAGCTCTTTGTGCAGCGAGAACCACTTCCTCCAACGCTCCCCCCGTTCCTCATTCCAAGCCTCACTGTGAATCTGAATGCACCCGATCGGGATGATCCGGACCAACTGCCGCAAAGCGCCCACGTGGTCTTCATCCCAATGAGACAGTAGTACTGCGTCAATCTGCGTTTTCCCGCGTTTGGTGAATGTATCGATCCAATCGCGATCCCGAACCGCTCCAGACATTCCTGTATCGATCAGCTCTGTTCTCTTCTTGCCGATACTGAGAAGCGAGTCCCCCTGCCCCACATTGAGCAGTGTCAGTTCGCTCCGCTCGAATTGCGGAAGCAGAATCCTGAGCCCCACGATTGCTAAGACACCAAAAAAGAAGGCCTGTTTCTTTCGTTTTGTAAGCACAAGTGAAACACAGATTGCGGTCACAGGAATCATAAGCATCGGTACATGAGGGGAAACGACAAAAACTCCCCCGATACGATCGACCAGTTCTACGGCAAATCCAGCGGCAGAATTCATCGCAGAAGAAAGCCCGCGCAAGCCTGAGGTAGAGGTCAGGGATAGAAGCAGCAGACCGGGATAGGTGGCCTGAGCGAGAATCGGAATAGTCAGCAGACTAATCAGAGGAGTCAAATACGCGATCTGTCCCAACGAAAATAAATCTAGAACCGCCGTGCAGAGCCAAGACGAAAGCGACATCGCCGCATGAGCCAGTATCCCGGATAGCCCCTTCGTTTTGGCCCACCCATAACCCAGTAGTCCACCCCCAACAGCCAAAAAGTAGTGCGCACGGCCAAAAGACAAACGACGCTCCGTTTCAGGACCCGCCAAAGCACCAAAGAGCAGCTCAATCCCAAGTAAAATGAATAATGGCGAGAGGGTCCGGAAACGAAAGCCCAAGGACTCAAAGAGACGTTTCATGAGAAAGACTAAAATTGGCCTGAGAAACCCAAGCCGAAATTGCTGTAGCCCCCAGGCGAAGAAGATCAAAAAAATCCCTGCGCACCGGATCACTTTTTGAAACAATAAAATTTTTGTAGCCGTTTTTGGACTAAGTCTTTTGCCAAAACCATCGAGTGCATCTAAGAACGCATAGATATGAATCCCGCTTGCCGTGTAGAGATGGACAAAACCTAGAATCCTAAAAATATCTTCCGGCGAATCCTTTGGTCTTTCATTGAGAAGTAGCCTCTGAACAATGGCATAGGGATCAACTCCATCGAGTGCAGTGAGAAGATCGAGTTGAAGAGTTTGGAAAATCTGAGCGAGCACGCTAAGGGAGGGTTCCAGCAAGTGGCGCACCAAGGTAAGATGGGAATCAGCGTGAAAGATTGGCTGATCACACACTTTATTGAAACTCAGTGGGCGGTCTTACTCGGCGCCGGTCTTTTGATCGTATTTCAGCTCAAAAACAGTGGCAAAGAGCGGCTCTTTAAGGAAGATTTCGAAGAAACAAAGGAACCCCTCTTTCGTAAGGATCCATCGAAAGAGAATCTTCGATTAACGGATGCTTCTTCCCTAGGACCCCACCAGGTGCTTGGAATTCAGATCGATGCGACCGAAGAACAGATCTTAGCTGCCTACCGGAAGGCAGCAAAAAAAGTTCACCCCGATCTAGGCCCGCAAGGGGATCCCATTGAACAAAAGAACCGAAAAAATGCGATGATTCGTCTTGGCGTTGCTCGGGACGAGATGCTCTCCCGTCTTCGACAGAAGTAGGCATGTGCGTTGCATAACTTCTGGTTCTTATGAATCCGATTTTCTCCATGCAGCCGATGCCCGACGAACCCCTCAGAGTCAGTGTTGAATCTCAGATCCGCACTCAAATCCCTGCATTCATGATCTTAGGGCTCGCGTCGCAAGTGATTCAGGAATCAAAAGAGCGCGTGATCGCGAGTTTTGATGCGTCCGGCTTTGAATTTCCTCGTCGCAAAGTCGTGACCTACTTAGGGCCACCTGAAACCCCGAAGACGGGAAGCTGCAATGATCTCGCGATTGCGATTTCTATTCTGCTTCAGGATCAAAAAGACCTGCCCGACCCGCTCTACGCCTGGGGCGAGCTTTCACCCACAGGTGAGGTCAAACAAAAAGGATATATGGCGCAGTGGTGCGAACTCCTAATCCAAACACCCGGGACGCTGATCGCGCATCCAGAGGACTTAAGAGAGCTCGGTCAAATTTTTTCTTGGAGAGTCAGGAACAGACTGACTATT
The DNA here is from genome assembly GCA_027486675.1 of Pseudomonadota bacterium. Lineage (GTDB taxonomy): Bacteria > Bdellovibrionota > UBA1018 > UBA1018 > CAIMNF01 > JAIXOQ01. Next base: position 60,590 of record JAIXOQ010000024.1, on the reverse strand, counting down.
CCGAAAGGAAGTTCTATCGCCTCCTGCACCCATCTTAAGAAAGTCTTTCAGTCCTTGAAAGAGGTCACACCTCTCATCACTCACGAAGAAGGACCCGCCCCTTTGCCCTCCAAAGACACAGGCCAGGATCTTCCGCCTTTAAGTCCATCTCTCGCACGATGGCTCATCACAGCTCTCTCAGGCGAACACCACTGGCTGATGCTCGGCGCGAAAGGTGTCGGAAAAAGCACGGCGCTGCGATGGGCTGAAAGCTTTTCAGGACCTGCAAAAGCCGAAGACACTTGGCTCAGAATGCGCCACTTAGAGAGCTGGAATGCCCTTGAAACCCGCCCAGTGAGGAGGGTCCACTCCAGCGCCAAACCCACTCATCTCTTAGGAAGTTTTTCGCGCGGATGTTACATCCCAGGAGATCTCATCCGAGCGCACGGTGGGATTTTATTTGCAGATGAATTTCCAGAATGGCCGCGGGATACCAAAGAAACTTTGCGTGAACCCTTGGAAGAAAAGCGAGTGCGCCTCACCCGGCGTGACGGAATCATCGACCTCAAATGCCACTTTCAGTGGATGGGGACCGGAAATCTTTGTCCCTGTGGCGGAACACCCGCGCGACTCCCGCCAGATCCTAAAAGTGGACGATGCCGATGTTCAGATGCAGCAGCTCAGCGCTATCTGGAACGCTTAAGCGGGCCGGTGTTAGATCGCTTAGATCTTGTGACCTGGATCAGCGCAAGTCACAAAGGATCACAGAGTCCGGAAGCCTTCCTGAAATCTCTTCTGAACGCACGAATGAAAATCGAGTCCCACTACGAAAGCCCGCCCGGTCTTTGGTCCGCCCAAACTTGTGAAAAACTCATTTCTAAAAATACTCACCTAGAGCAGACCCTGTCAGATTTGCCGAATTTAAGCCTAAGATCCCGCCACAAAGTCGTTCGGGTCGCAGCCACTCTTGCAGCTTTAGACGACCAGAGTGGTATCGAAATTTCGCACGTGACTGAAGCTTTTCAGGCTCGCCCAGAGAGTTGGCTCTATTGAATCGGATCACCGCAGTATCGGCGGTTCGGATAGGAAAGATTGCCCGGGTTCATCGGCTCTAAGTGGCCACCATCTCCATCGGCTGCTAATCCTGAGACGACGGGCGATCCATTTCTTACTCCACAGCAGCCTGTCGTCGGCGAACGTGTTCCAAGATAATTTCGGTTGGGATGAACTGAATACGTGCATCCGTAAGTTTTTTTCCCAAGATCCATATCCGTGTCGAGCGCCGTCTTGATTTCAGTATCTTTTGCCTGAAGCGGAAACGTGCGGTAATCCGTCTGACCATCCAGTCGCACCGTGCGATCACATCGGGGTCCTGGCGTACCGTCGCCGATGTACGTAGCGCAAATCGTTTGGTCTCCTGCAACCGGCAGCAAACTACAAATGCCTGTGGTCTTTGCGCAAGTGTTCAGACCAAAAAGTAAGTTTCCTGCAACATCATTGTTGGTCGATGTGAAATAATCGACAGAGGCTGCTCCACTGCTCCACCCGACCAGTGCGTCTGCAGATAGAGTGTTGGCTTGGGTACCTAAGACTCTCTTTTTTGCATTCAAAGAACGCCAATAAGGATTGGCGGTTGGATAAGGTTTTGAACACCAAGCGTACTGGGTTGCCCCGTTGCGATAGAGATAAAGGGGCGGATCTAAGTACTCGCTCGAAGCGGGAACACAGGCCTGAAAGGTCGTATCTTCAAAGTACTGAGGCATGAAAGGTTCAATCGGGCGAATTTGCACATCCGAAAGTGGAATCGAAGTAGTCGAGCCGTTGAAATCCCAAACATCACCCCTGCTGTAGAGGGAAGTGACGAGACGAACACTCACAGGTGCACCATCGACACGTTCGACCACACTTAAGGTCGCGGAACAAGAATGAGGGCGGCCAGGCGTCCCTGCAGTGGTCGCTAGGTTGAAGAGATCATAATTTGGAAAGTGATATCCATCCGGATTCACTTTAAAGCTGTCGCGCTGATAAGCGGAAGTGGCTCGGTAGGAAGGAATGCCGTAACGGGGTCCGCCTGCAGACCGAATCGGATAGTCGGTCAGAAATGAATCCGTGCCAAGATCAGATGCAGCCCCTGTGGTCGTGCCCGAGTGATCAAACCACGCGAATGGGCAAGGTTTTGGGCCAAAAATTGCATTTCCAGTGAGCTGCCCTTGAGTGTTCACTTCTAAACGATCGGCAATCAACACTTCATCCATCCAGCGCTTAGCAAATGCGTTTCCAGATTCCACATTGCCATTCGGCTTAAAGAACTGAGGGTAGAGAGTCCGAAAGCGTCTGAGCCGGGTCATGGGTCTGATGACACCACTGCTATCTGTAAAAGAGCCACACGCTCCAGATGGCAGCGGCTTCTTGGCATATCCTAGACATTTGCGTGCGATCGGAACAGAGGATGCAATCGCATTGTCGGCTTCAACACTCGGATCATCGGCACAAGGGGCGTCCGATGAATCTGGGTCAGAATTACTTGAACTTGCTTTGTATAAAACGGAGGAAGAGGAAACGGGTACAGTCCAGTCGCCCCCTTTGAGTTGCGCCAATGAAAACTGGGAATCGAGCGGATAGGGCTTACCACGTTCCGCGGTGGGTACCGCAGAGGCCGGTGAAGAATACTTCAGGGATTCTTCCACCATCGGACACTCAAAAGCACTGTTCTTAGAATTGATCTGCCCTACCCTGTCGGACTGAATGTATAGATTTCTATAATAACTTTGTGCGGAATAGATCGTACTTCCACCTGGGCACTGACCGCCAATGCCACTCACTCCATCTAAACAAAAACTGGTCGAAAAAGGAGAATTCGTAGAATCAGTACCATTGATTGTAGAAACAGTGTCATTCCTGAGCTTATCCCAGACTTTTCTTTTGCTGTAACAGGCGTAACGCACGATGTTTCTGAACGGAGTGAGGGAACTATCTAAAAAATCCCCAGTTGCGGACACACTCGATCCTTTTTTATAGCCAATTGCGCGAACATTGAAGCCGGTTTCATTTCCAGAAAGTGGAACAATTTTTGTCGTGATGATCGTGCCAGTTGCGATCTCATCCCAAAATGAGGTCTCCATCGCACAATCCACAATTGCAGTCTGAACAGTGGTTGCGCTTAAGCGTTTGGTTCTTGTGACTGTTGTGGTGGTGCTTCCGACAGTCGTGGTCTGAACCCATTTTAATTCACAGGCACAGGGCTTCGTTCCGCCAATCGCACAATAATTCTGAAGCGTCGGGGCACCTGCAGCAACCGCTAAACTTAAGTTGAGCCCTGCAGTTCCGGTGGTGCTTGTTCCCACAGTGACCTGCACCATTTGGTGCGTAGTGTTTGAAGTGGATAGCGATCCATCTAAGGAACCGTCTGAAGGTACACTTAAAGACTCCACGCCGGACTTAAAGTTGGAGCAGGAGTTGAGAGCGAACAGAAGCAACAGTGTGAAAGTTTGCATCTTCTTCATGGATTCACCCGTTGAATCACGCACACTGGAAATTGATTGGGCACCGTATCCCCGATCCCGCTGGTATCAATGTTCCATTGGATTGAGTTTTGAAAGAAAGCGGTGCAACTTGCATCACTTGGATCATTGCCTGAACAGTCACTCCGTTTCCGGAACGTCTGCGGACGGTACTCAGGAATGTTTCCGTTTCGCATGTCGTTGTCATTCACGCTTTCGGGTGTCACGACAAAAAGATAGTCGGTGTAGTCGGTCCCCTGTGGGTTATCCGTAGTTCCATTCACGGCACTGACTTCAACGGAGGAGTCTGCGGGAGACACTGTTGCCCCGGGTCCGATATTCCAGGGAAGACTTGCGCCAGCGTTACCGAAGTTCTCACTGCTACGAGTCCAAACGTCTGGCGCTACAATCCCAGTGCTATAGCACGCATTTGCGGTAACCCCGCCCGAGCCAAGTACCACGCGACGAGAAAGCGTAGACCCAAAAGCCGTTAATAAGTCTAATCTATCGTCATCGACCACACACCCCGGATAGTAGCTCGCTCCACCCGTAAAACAGATCGCCTGACTCTGCCCGCTCGGCACACTTTTTACATATTGCGGAGGAGCAAAACTTGCGCGATACATCCATAACTTCGCCCATCTGGTATTTGCGGGCAGGGTGATATTGGTCGGGCAACTAGAACTATTTCCGCTGGCTACGGTCCCTGCGGCATAACCTAAACGAAGAGTGGGCGATTGAGATGTGGCGGGATCCCCAGTACCCAGCTCTGTGACCGGATACTTCATCCCATAAACTGGACGATCAAAAACACTATAGGAAGATTTAGCGAGTTGAAAAGAAGCCCGCGTTGTAGCTGTGGTCAGAGTTGCACTACTTTGCAAAGTTCCGGAGCTGAGCTGGGCTGTGGGATACATCAGCCAACCTTCGCTGGTGCAGGTCGAATTATATCCAGTGCATGTGGCGTTTGAGAAAACCATAGGATTTGCCCAAACGGGATAGGCATTGCCGTTTAGATTTCCAGTGATCGAACAATCCCACTTGGGGTCCGCACCCTTTTGAATGCGCATTATGGAATCAGCTGTATTGTCGGTAAAAAAGTTGAACGGGTAGATCAGATTCGGGTCTTCAGATTGAATCGGATCGTACACGTCGCTTGAGGCAGCTAAATTGGGTGTTGAGTTGAAAAATCGGCCGATGACATGCCGGATACGGCACTGATAACGTTCGATCTGCGAAAAGCTTTCGACTGAGGTGAGGTCTAAAAACTGCTGCGTCCCACCAAAGGTGCCGCTATTCATGCTGACTGTGATCCAGTTGGACTTTGCGCTGTCGTCAGAGTTCCTGATCCGAACTTGAAATGAAGCCAGGCCCGCAGGCACAGGATTGCTGCAACGGATCAGATCCGCCTCTTGGTAGGTGATCGGACTTTCTACGACAACCTGACCAACGTTGGTTTGTGTGTATTGAAACTTGCAGGAACAAGAAGAGGACGCGCAGTAGGTCTCAAACTGTTGATTTTGTCCGATTAAATCTAAGCTGCTCACACCGCTCGGGGATGGAATCACCTGAACCAATACAAACTGAGATGTATCTGAACTCGCATTCGTAAGATCCGATCTTGGAACAGAAAGTTTCGAGAGTGAGTCCTTAAAGTTATTGCAGCCAATAGCAAAAACAAGAATCAACAGACCCAAGTGGAAGGACACTTTCGTCGCAGTCAAATTCAGTTTTCGAATAGTAGCCAAAATGCGCCTCAGAAGATGAATCTCCTCATGCTTCATTTCGGCTGTTTTGGAAGGAGACTGAAGATGATCTCAAGGACGTCAAAGACTTGACGCTTGGTCGGCTCTACTCGCGTGCGCCCAAACGATAGAGATCCAGCTGATAGAGATAGCTCGTGCCTCTTATTCGTTCGACACGAATGCGGTCAGCGGTGGGAAATGCTGAAAGGGGTACCAAATACCCTTCGGTGCGCACTCCTCTAAATTCATCCTGAAAGGTGTGGAGATCCTCAAAAACCACGGTCGTGTTTGAAGTATTGAAATTAAATAAGGACCTGGGCTGTAGAACTCGGGTCAAAAGGGAATCGGACAGGCCTGTAGAAAGCAGCCGAATTCTGATCATGGCCTCATCATCCACCGATAAATCTGTATCCGGCCACGGAGTAACAGCCCCCGCAGCACCATACTCAGGCCCCATCGCATGGTAGGTCAAAGCAAAGTAGAAATTCTCATTTGATCCAATGCGGGAGCGATCTAAATCAATATCGATCCCACCTACATAGGTCTTTGTTGTCGGGATCCCTGTGCTTTCAATCGGTCCTTGTCCTTCGCAATATCCATCCTTGGTCCTATAGAACCCGGTCGCAGACGGCGAAAACGCGGCATAAGCCGCCGGAGTCGGTGATGGAGCGGGCGTAGGACTGGAAACAGGCAGAAGTGTCGGAAGGTTGTTCGTGATCCCGCTTGGGTTATCGAATTCAGCGCAAGCACTGGGCTTTCGCGTGACGTAGGCTCGATCCGAACAAGCATCGCTTTCTAATTGACCGTCCTCAGCATCGTCAAAATGGGTGAAGGTCATATCGAGAGAAACATTCTTAAGCCACACGGGCCGAGCCGTTCTGCTTAAACTTCCGGAATCCACAAAAGTTTTAAGCGGCAGATATTCTCCATCAAACGCAGGACCTGAGGCGGAGTAGAAAAGTCTTGCGTCGCCTAAACAAGAGAGCGTCTCGGTCTGACCCGTTGGAAAATTCCTGATGCTGTTAAATGATTCCTGATTGAGCACCAAGCGTACGGCCTGATCATCGGTAAACTCCTGTCCCAGATCAGCAGAAGTCAGGCTCTCGAGCGTTGCCCCAGAGCATCCCATCAATACCGTGAGCCAGAATGGGCTTAAGTGTTTGAGCATTCCTTAGAGCCTCATCAAGGTGATGGAGTAAATTTTAATCCCCACACAATCGGACCCTGTTTTTGCGGGCGTTGAGCTGTCGCACTCACTGATGAAGCCAGCCGTACTTCTCCCTCCGGTTCTTGAGAACTGAAGGACCTTTGCTGTAGGAAGGGCTGCAAGCGGCACAAAAATACTTTTCCCCCGACGCGCGATGGAACAATCCGCAGAACCGGTTGCGCAGGCGCTTAAAATCGGTGGCACAAAATATCCCAGTGGACTTGCAACCGTCGAAGATGCGAGCCCTGGCGACCAAAATGACTTCCAGACCTGGTCTAACGCATCATCGGGCGTCGTAATCGCCTGCCCAGGACTGACATAGGCATAGTTCCTTAATCCAGCGACGGAATAATCAAACTGAATATTGAGATTTTCCCTGAGCCCAATCTTTGCGCTATTTCGATCTAAAATAAGCCGGAAAAACGCTTCGTCAGAACTGGATCCCGTGCCGCTCATGGATCCGGTCGTGGCACAGTTGGGCTCAGTGACTTCGTAGTAGCCTGAGGTCAACTGCGTGCACGGGGTTGTTGTCGTAGGCGACAAAGAAATTTGAAAATCCTTGATCCAGTTCGGTTTCGTAATTTCAGTACTTACGGAATCGGCAGAAAAAAAACGTGTCGAAGAGTAGCCGGCTCGGTACTGGGGGAGAGTGACAGCGTCATAGCCTGGGTAACCCGGAGGCACTGCACTCAAATCATTAGTAGGAATGCCACTGACTGCGTCAAAACTCGCTGAAGCCCCTGTTCCAAAAATAATTTTTACCGCCTTCACTCCACCGGCAAATGAATACCATGGGTCATCGCCCGGAGTCGTCACAGAGTTTTCGGTATTCCCTTCTAAGCAACCTGAGAGGCTTAAGCACAAGATCAGGGGGATTAGAATTCGTTTTGAAATCAAAAGACACTCTCCTTCTTTTGTCCTTTCGGAGAATTCTTCTGTTTTGTGAATGCCGTCAGTTTCCCGCCGTCACAAGAGCGTCACTCCACAATACGATCCACTCCACGCATACTAAGTGGTACAGACATGCGCATTCTGCTTCCCCTCATGGTTTTGGCGTACTTTGTCTTTGTGCAAGATGCCATGGCCTATCCAAACGCAATATCTCACGGTTATACCTCCTGCTTAACTTGCCACTACAACTCTTGGGGCAATGGTCCACTCACAGATTACGGGCGAGCGGTTTCGGCCACCGTCTATGCGGCAAAACCATTCTTCCTACCTAACGCAACAGACGAAGAACTATCTGCATCCTCTGGTTTTTTAGGAAAGGCGGAACTCCCCTACTGGATCAGACCGAGTTTGAATTACCGCGGGATGGACTACCGCACGGGTGTTGGACAGGCAAACTCCATCGATCGATTCATCCATATGCAAGCGGAAGCGAATGTTGTCCTTAAGACAGAGGACGACAAAATGTGGGCTTCGCTGACTGCTGGCTACATTCCGGTCCCTGCAGCCCTTCAGACTTCGTCACGAGCCTCAGAAATCTCAACGTGGATTTCTAGAGAACACTATATCGCACGGCGTTTAGGGAAGAAATTCTTCATCTACGGCGGCATGACCGATGTCGCTTTTGGCTTGCGTCTTCCTGATCACAACTCCTTCATGAGGGCCAAAACGGGCCTCAATCAGAACGATCAGTCTCACGGAGTTTTAGTGCACTGGGCCGAAAAGAAATTTGATGCCTCAGTGCATCTCTTGGCGGGGAACTTCTTTCAAGACTCGGCCCTCAGGCAAGAGGGTGTTTCAGTCATGGGGGAATATGATGTTGCAAAGGACCTCCGTGCAGGAGCTTCGGTCCTTTATACGACTGGAAAATTCAGGACACGGCAGATGAATGCTATCCATGCCCGACTTGGTTTCGGAGATGGGGATTCATTCTTAACTCAGATCGGAACTGTACGCGAAGACCCAATCACCCAGACCGCACAGACTGGACTTTATTACTTTGCGCAGTCGACCACACAAATCATTCGAGGACTCAATTTCCTCTTCACGCTGGAATACTACACCCGGGCCGTTGGAGAAGTCGCATCACGCTCCTACCGTGCAGGGCCGTCGATACAGTACTTTCCTATGCAACGCTTGGAACTTCGAACAGATCTCCAAGGCACAAGAACTATTGGCGGAAACTCGCTGGAGCAGGACAATTATGCGCTTTTTACACAGATTCACGTTTGGCTTTAGTGCGCTCATCATTCTGAAAGCGAGTGCTACATTCGCATCCGGAGTTGCAATAGATAGCACTTTTTTCACCGTAAAGAGCACAGACTGTCCCGTACAGCAGTTTGTCAGTCAAAAATGGAAGCGAGTGAATCCACCTTGGATCACAGGTGACCGCGTGCGTGGGCGCCTCTGGCCCGGAAAAGAAACCTTCGCTTATCTTTCATTTTCAGGCAGTAACTACGCAGTGGAAACCCGCTGTTTGGTCAGTGCAGACAAGAAGCAGGAACGCTTCAGTCCTCCCCCTTCAGCCGATCAAACCGCAGCTGCTTTGGCTACGGCAGACACGACCTCTACAGGGAGTGCAGCAAGTGAGTACAAGGCACAGGCTGCACGTACCCCGGTCAAGAGTGCCTACTATGTTTCCCTCGCTTGGGTTTCTTGGCAGCAGAATGTGACGCTGAAATCGACGAATACGACGAATCAATTTAATCTTCGAGCCGCTCAAAACGGATTTTGCCCGGGCGGCGGCTACACAATGCCGATCTCAAAGAAGGGCTTAGTCGTAGACCTAGGCGGGTGCCTATTGATCGCGTCGAACCAGGTTTCAGCAAGTAGCACCGACCCGAGTGGGTCCTCTGTTCCTGATTCCTCTGGCCTTCAAACGATTGCACTTCGAACCACCCCGACACTGCGCTACCTATTTCCGTCACAAAAGAGTGGCGTCGGCCTCACTGTTCCACTCCTCTACGTCATGCCCAATTGGCCGAATCCAACTGGGTTCGAGTTTAAAGACGCGTCCGGGTTTCGTTTTGGGGCTGAGATCGAAGCTTATTTTGAGAAAGATCGTTTTGGAATCTCGCCCAGGATGGGATTCATCAGCACGACTGAAAACTTGAGCTGGAGCTTGAGTCTTAGTTACAGGCTCTAAGGGGAAGCGTTCGTAATCCAAGTAGATATTGCACTGAGTTCACTTGGTCCAATCGTGGATGAAGGCGGCATGTTCTGCGCCCCAACCCCGGAGCCCCGAATATTCTGATAAAGCGTGGATGCTGAAGGGTTACCTGCTACCACCTTTCCAGAAGCGATCCATTCGGCCTCAGAAAGTGAACCATAATCAGAATGACAGGCGACACAGTTGTTATTGAGCACCGTTAAGGCCGCCTGAAATTCTGCGGTCCCCTCAGCGGTGACCCCGTAACGAGCCTCATCCCCAGTAACAAAGTTTTCAAGCTGCGGGCCACACGCAGACGCGGTCCCGAGTAGACAAATCAAAAACGCACCGTGACCGCGCTTAGACCAACTCAGGGTCTACATCCTTTTCATTCGGTGCGGCCTCTTTCCTGACCCACGGCAACGCGACTTCAACTTCGATTTCATCGTCGACGCCGATCCCTTTCCAGCTCACTTCTTGGATCCCGTACGCACTGAGGGTTGTCTTGAACTTTGCAATGAGGAGTGGCCCTTTAAATCCGTAGGTGCCCTCAACGACTCCTACTTTTCCATGGCAGTTCAGCTTCCCTTTAAATTTTCCCTTTTGTCCTAAACCAAGAATCAGCGCAACTTTTGGAAACTTTGCAGCCTCAAAGTATTTGTCATTCATGTGATCATCCCGAAGGGTGATACCCGTTTTAAGGCTTTTCACTGGAATTTCTGCGTTTTTAACAACGATGAGTCCAGACTTTCGGACCAAGGCTTGACCACTGAGCGCGTCTGATCGGGCCGTGAATGACCCAGCTGGGCTTAGAGAAACAGTAAACTCAACGCCCTTTTTTTCGGCCGCATGTATGTCAGTACCGAAGATCATCACAAGGAAAGATAGGAAATGAAGACCCATGTCTTTATTCTAACTACTGGATTCCTTCAATCCAAGTCCGGATCTGAGCGCCAAGAACCGCACGCTCTGCACCTTGCGGGTTAGTAGGCATAGTGCCCCCTGGACCCGCTATCACATCCCAGAAGTAAGAATTATTACAGCCGCCGGCCGCACAGGGTCCAGGTACTACCCAGTCGCGACCTTTGATCGTGGCATTTAGAAAGTCAGCTTCAGTCAGAAGACCATCTAATTCCACGCCACCACGTGCGTTTCCAGAGTTGTGACACGAGGTGCATCGTCCCTGAACCAGCTGCTTCACTGCGGCGAAGCGGCTCGCGGCAAGACCTGGACTATTGGCATAGTCAAGAATTGCGAAACTCATCTTTAGACGATCCACTCCAGGACCGGCACTCTTTAAAATCAACAAGCTACTGGCTGTCACCTGATTGTTTGCAGCAGTGGTAGTGATATTTAGGATCTTGGATACGAGATCCCACGTCGTTGTCGTCGGATCAAACAGACTGTTATTGAGTACACGAATGCTTTGAAGTGCAATTGGAACAACTCCGCCTGCAGCATCCTTAATCAACCTAGGATTACTTAAGCGATAGGCGCCGCCCGCAGTATCTACGACCGATACTAAAACTCGAGCACCCGCAATCTGCGGATTAAAGACGCTTGCGATCGGGAAGCTCATGTCTTGCGCAGTCGTGCTTAAGTTTGCGGGCACTACGACCTCAGCGGAAAACACCCGATTTGAAACCCCACCTCCACCGCCCTGGCTGATCCAGTCCTGAATCTTGGTAAGCATCAAACTTGCGTTAGTGTCGCAATTTCCCCAACAGTTGTGGAGATCCCCCGACAAGCGTTGAACGAGGCGCGAAGTCGACGGAGCATCGAAATTGACTTTGCCTGTCGAGATGACCTCAGAATAGGCAGTATTCACATTAGCGGATGCAAAGAGTGGGGATTGGTTTGCCCCATGGCATCCGGCACAGTTTTGCCTAAGCAATGGGTAGACGGTTTGCTGGAAGGCAAGACTTGAGTTGTCGGATCCGCCCTGGGAGTTGAGTGCAGACTGCTCCGACTCAGACTGAAAGGTCAACGTCGGATCCTGACATCCAGTCAGAATCCCCCAGACAGCCAAAGTGAATGCGGCCTTCGTGATTCGCATCATGATTACACTTTTCCTTATGTGATCTTGTTAAAGAGCAAAATTTCATCTAACTGAGAATTGCTCAGTGGGCTTGATCCACCCAAAATGGAGGCTAATTCCCCTTCGCGTCCCATCAAAGCTAGATAGTTTGCTACAAAGGCGACCGCTGCCCTAGGGACGTCGTTTGCAATCGCACTCGAGCGGGTATCTACACCCGTGTTGGTATTAGTGAGGGAGTTATTTCTAAACCACCCTGCCTGACGTTTACGGGTGATCGCTTTTTGAGCTCGGGTGGCTAAAGGATTAAACGCAAGCATCACAGCTGCACCTTGGTTCCCGTTATCACTAGTTTGCTGGAAGTTTCCGGTTGTTGCGTCGGGTTGAATTCCACCACCAGAAGACGTTGAACCATCAGTGACCACAATCACTACGGCAGGAATTCCAAGATTTGCATGAGCGGCAAAGATCCTACCCACGAGGTCACCAATTTCTTTATCCTTCAAGTCTTGATCCGTGCGTGTGTCGCCATGATAATCGCCGCCACCAATGGTGAGCACTGCTTGGCCCGCAAGACCACTCGATACCAGACTCACTGCTGTCGCAAACTTAGCCTGGTTTTGACTACCTGCAATATTTGGAAAAGCTGAAGTAATTGAGGTGTTGAGACGGGGGTCAATATTTGCGGCCGTATTTTCAAGAGGAAGTTTTGCCTGATCGCTGTACGCACACGAAACCAGATCCTTCAGCTGCTTCGAAACGACTTGATCGCTAAAACGATTGAGTGCGCTTGAGGACATGCTTGCAACCGCACGCGATACCCGTTCAGCACCCTTTAACCCTAAGTTCGTTGCAAGTTTTCCGTAATTCGCAAGTGCAAGGGCATCATTCACACTGCCGATAACAACCGGCCTATGTTGTGAGCGATAGTAGGCTGGGTTTGCCGCTTGGCGTCCACCAGAAATAGTTCCTGATGATCCCATGGATGGAATCAGGGTTCCTACGGCTCCAGCTGCAGCAGCGATGTAGTTCACGCTAAATTGGTTGCTCGAAGTATCGTCCGCGCTATTGATCGCGAAAAAACCACCATCGATCCTCTGCCGAACAGAGTCAGAAGTAGCCTCGGTTAATCCTGCAAGAAAGCCACTCGACTTGTGCATATCAATACCAATGGAGGCATCTGCAGCTTTTCCGGGTAGGGATGGATGATTTTCAGGTGCAATACCATGAATCCTGTAGCTTGCTAATAATTCTCCCGCCTGATTTTTAGGAATGAAGTTTGTTGCAACACTATAGCCTCCGGCAACGTCAACGACGTAGAGGGGTAAAGTATTGGGCCGGTTTGGAGCAGGGCAAGAAGTGACTCCCTGCGCAATCGCACCTTTGGCGAATTGAGTGAGGATCGTTGGTGCCACCATGGTCAGCATCCCAAACCCTGCGGTACGGGAAATAAATTCCCTACGGTTTGTAGGTGCGCCGTGCCCTTTGTTTGGATCGTTGTCTTTCGTCTGACTTACTTTAATTTTGATGCTCATCTTCTTATCCCTCTTAAAATTCTTTTTTGTTATTGAAACGAAGGTGTTGAACTTGCCAAGACGCCAGCACAGACACCCGAAAAGATGGAAGCTGTACCAGTCGCGCTCGCTGGAGTCGTTGACTCTGGCGCACCCGGCATGAGTGAGCTGAGTAGGTCCTGGTAGGTGCTTAAGGCCTCGGAACGATCTGGACTATTGGAGAGTCCTTCTCCCCAAAATTTACTCATGAATGCGTTGATCATCGCTGAACGCACGGCCGGAGTGTAGGCTGCGGCCGGAGCCAAAGCGAAGTTCAGTCCAGGGGCAAATGCGCCACGCTTCATAGCATCCTTTGCTAGCTCCAAACAAAACTCAGAGGCCAATTTGAACACGGCCATCTGGCTGGAAGCTTGAAAGCTACTCATTGCATTTTCGTACGGCAGCTGCGACTTCACGCTGACGTAGGTTGTATTCACCGCATTATTTGACGCGGGTATACCGGTCAGGGCTGCGAAGCTGATCAGGAGTTGTTCTGAGGTTTTCATGCCTTGAGAACTTTCCAGATTCGCTTCTAAAGAGGAAGATTCACTTCCCGAAGAGCTCTGCTGAAAGATCTTTCTTTCGGAACAGCCGTAAGTATTGGCCACAAGGATGGAAAGCAAACTGATCCGTATTACTGTACGCATTTTGAAACCTCAGCATAAACGTGCTTTAAGTTGTACTTGATTGCAGGACTGCCTTGTGGAGCCTCAAATGCTTCCACCACTTGATCAATAAAAGCTTGGTCTTCACTGCTAGGAGCACGCAGACAGACCTGTTGGAAGATCTTCTTCACGGTGCACCTGGAAAACGCCTTAGTTGCAGCAAGCGTCGCTCCGAGGGATTTATGTCCTGTGCCGTTTAAGAAAGTGGAATATCCCTCAGGAACTCTCCACCCGATCGCCGCATTCTTGCCGGTCGTGAAAAGATTGACCCACTGGTCATCAAGTACTTCCGAACCGGAAGGAAAAACGTTCTGGTTACGTTTCATTTTATCCCTGACCTGTCCTGCCGAAAAGGAAAGTGCGTCATTGTTAAAATCTAAGTACGCAAACGCCTTAGTCATTGGATCTTGAAGTGCATGACAGCCTTTACATTTGTTTAAGTATTCGGCTGATTCACCCCCCGGAGCACGATCCACGTCTCGTCTGACGTAAGTGTCCGGCACGATCGTATCTTTGTACATTTCAGGAGGTGTGCACAAAAATGCATCCATCAACCCCACTGCAAAGGGACGACGGTTCGTTCCTGCAGAATAATAGGCTTCAGCGAAACCACGCGTTGTGATCACACCAGCAGAAGGCACTCCGATATACTCGGGCGCTGATTGCGATACGCTGATGAAGTTGGCTGGATTACTGAGGTCGATGCGATTACGCTCCAAAGAAACGTAGTGATCATTCCGGTCGTACCTGGAATTTCCATTGTCATCGACGCGCCTTGCCCATGCTGTCACTCCCGTAAGTCCAGGAGCGCCAATGTAATATCTGTCTGTTGTCAGCACTTCATTAAACGGTACGTTGTCCCGCACCATCCCAATCACAAGCGCTATGTAGTCATTTAAAGTGATGTCGATTGCTTTAGCGACGTTCGCCTTGGGTGCCGCAAAGATCTTTAAAGTGAGATTATAAAAGCTAGGTGCCGCGATTGCGACATAAGCTGCGTCCCGCCACTTACCTTCACTGATGAGGCCTTCCATTTGATCCAGCTGGGCTGCGCTTGGAGGAATACCCGCGATCCGGTTAAAAAGTGTATTCGCCTTATCGCGTGAAGGTCCCGCCTGAGAACTCGGTGCCTGAAACGCAAAAAAGAGAAAACTTAGAAAAAGGATTCCCCTGCTTTTTTTATTCATTTTTCGATTTCCCACTCTTTGAAGATAATCAAGAAGGTGAGAGCCCTGATACCTGTGTCATTTCTGACTGTGATCGTCGTTTTAATCGCATATACGCTATTTGACCAAGACAGTGTTCACTCTTCTTCACAGTCGGGCCCACAATCTCTCACCCAAATGGTCTCTGATCCCGAATTTAGGCTGGGTCGCGGACCCTTGTCTGACGCTGTGCGCAAAGTTCTAGGTCAAGATCAGCTCAACTATGCTTCAGACAACTCTGAACCCACGAAGCTCCGGGCTGGCAACAATGCAGACCTTGACCCAGGCGCTTATGAAGCAGCCTTGGTCGAGAGAGAAATCGATCGGATGCAACGCACTGAGGACGACAGAGAAATAGAGAGGGCTTTCCCTTCATCCGTAGAGGGGCAGACACTTAGGCGTTACTTGCTCATGAAACGCTACCCAGACCAAATTCCAGGTGCCGCACGTCTTGAAGCCGATTACTTCAATTCAATGATTTCTGAGCCTTCCGTAGCCATTCAAACCATCGCGCAGATCCTAGAGGTATTACCTAAGGCAAAATTCCGGGATGAACATGTGACACTCCGAGAGTTAGCGGATCGACTCCCCGAGGGGCATGAAAAACTTCAAGCCTTACTGCCTGACCCAGACTTTAGATGACTTACAGCAAGCCATGTTCTTCCTGTATGTAAAAACTGGGGGTCCGAGATCTTTTGTAAAAGATAGCGGACCCATCTGGCCTTTGCTTCTTCATCCAAAGAATTGAAGATCTCATCGCTGGCCCCTAAGTTCGGATCAAGCGTCAGCACGGACTCCAGTTCAAACCCTGCCCGGTCATGCAACTCCACCACTTCTGCCAGATCATAGAAGTGCCCCCGAAACGTTCCATCTTTAGGATGATTGAGGTAGTGCCCATGCTGCATGACCTCTTCTACCCAGGACTCATGGAATGTCAGAAACTGAGGCTGATTTTTTAAGATGTAACTGAGATAACCGACCCGATGGAGGACTGCGCTTAAGAAAACGGTCTTTTCATGGGCGAATTGGGCCATTGCGTTCATTGAAGCTATTCGATCTTGATCTTCGACCAAGTGATACAGCGGACCCATATTTAAGATCACGTCAAAGTGCCCGGCGGGCAGCTGACTCAATACACGCGCGTCATCTTCTATAAAATTCACTTGAAGGTTCTTCTTCGATCGTTCTTCGAGCTCTGAAATCAAACTCTGATTCTGCTTCAGCAGCTGAGGAGTGATTTCCACCGCTGTGACGCTATGACCCGCCAAAGCCAGGTGGGCAGTGAAGAAACCAGCTCCCGCACCTAATTCTAAAACCCGGGCCCCGGGTGGAATCAGGGCACCAAACACACCCAATGTGAGGGCGAACTCAAGCTGGTTACGTTCGTTCCTTTGGCGCTCCCCATTCTTGGAATAAAACGTAATGATATCAGAGAGATCATCGACACCCATCTTGATAAGAATATCTTAACAGAAGGGCGAAATGGGGCCCCTCGCATTCTTGACAGTTTTAGCTGATAATGGAGGGATGCGATCTTTCGTGAGCGTGTCATTTTTGACATTAGCCTTAGTGTGGGGAACCTACCTCACACTCGGAAAGATGCACTCGAGATTTAGTTCAATTCAACCAGAACAATCCGTGCAAAGCCAAATCGACCGCGCTTCTCAGGACATGAATCAACTAGTGCGAAACACGGACACTCCTTCTCCACAGGGGTCATTCTCTGACGCCATGAAGAAAGTGGTCTCTAAAAATAGCGGGATCACAGAATTTGTCGCACGCGAGGAATCGGGCATTCCAATTGACGCAATGCCTTCTGCGGGCCCTACGAAGAAGGAGTAGGTTTACTGCTGACAGCTTTCTTTGTCTTCCGCTCTTCTCTTCGGTCCTTACAGTCTTTCACCAAATCGGAACTCACACTCACCCCTTCAACGGATTCACCCGCCTCAAGTTTGCGCATGCAATCGATGTAGAGCCCTTTTTTTTCTTTGTGGCCGCCTTTTTTAAAGCCCGCCGCTTCACAGGCGGTTGCGATCTCTTTGCAGGGACGCGACTTTTCACTTTTTTGTTCGTTGGCGTAAGAATTTAAAACCAAAACCAGAAGACCGATCATCATAAAAATCCCTTCAATCTAAGAATCACTGCTCCCACTGTTCAACTAAATTTACCGCCAATCGAACACCAAATCCTGTCGTCGTGGTCCCGACCAAGCCTAAGCCCCCTTTATTTTCTGCCGATGCTAGATCCACATGCAGCCAAGGTGTGCCTTCTTTTACAAATTTGGACAAGAAAGTTGCGGCATAAATATGGTCAGCCGCATTTGTGGTTGCACACTGACGCACGTCTGCAAATTCTGATTTGATCGCATCCTCGTAGTCTTCACCTATAGGAAAAGACCAAACACGCTCGCCGCAATCATCCCCGCTCGTGACGGCTTTCTTGGCTAACGCATCCTGGTTACTAAAAACAACCGACCTACGTGTATCGATCGCTCGGACCGCAGCACCCGTCAGGGTAGCAAAATCAATGCACAAGTCCGGACGATGCTCCGTCGCAAACACAAGTGTGTCCGATAACACCATTCTTCCTTCTGCATCCGTGTCGACCACCTCGATCGAAACACCATTGGCAGCAACGACAATATCGTTTGGCTTATATGCAGTCGGGGAAATGAGATTCTCTGCAATCGCAAGATAAGCCTCAGCCTGAACTTCAACTTCGAGTTCCGTAAGCGCAATCAGCGTAGCAAGCGCTACGGCGGATCCCGCCATATCCTGATGCATTCCAAACATTCCAGTGCTTGTTTTAATGCTGTATCCACCTGTGTCGTAACAAAGTCCTTTGCCAACGATGCTGACTTTACGTTTTGCATTGCTGCGATTTTTCAAAATAACGATTCCCGCATCTGTCTCCGGATCCGCAGACACCACAGCCAGAAAGGCCTGGGCTCCCCGCTTGCGAAGCTCTTTGCGGTCTATAAAATCAAAATCGAGCCCGTAATTAGCAGCAAACTCCTCCAATCGATCTCGATACTTTCGAGGTGTGAGTTCATTGCCGGGTAGATCACTTAAAAAACGTACATGGTTAGTGGACTCTGAAAGCACCTTCGCTCGCTGGACTGTGCGGGCAAATAGTTTCGAAGACAGCGGATGGTCCACTAGCAAAGTCAAAGTACGTAGGTCCTTTTCCTCTTTCTTCTTCTTGCCGTAGGTTGGCCCTCGGTGCCTTGCCAATAGCGCGAGCGACACCAACGTGTCTAACGCTTGGGCTGCCTCAAGCTCGTGAAGTCCCAGCATAACGCAGTGAATCACACGGTCTGAGTCATTCAAAAGAAATGGGGTGAAGAGCTTACGTGCCTCCGTGTGTACCAAGAAGGGCTTCGCTTTGCTTCGCACCAAAAGTGCGCGTAAGCCCCCCTCTCCTTCAAACGGGATAAAGAGGTCTACTGTGCTGCGTGGATCGTCCTTTTTAATGTCTTTTAACGCGAGTTGAAGCTTCTCTTTTGCCTGTGGGCGGTCCTTCAGTAGATCGATGAGCCCCTGCCTCGAAGTGAAATCGCACATGGCCATAATAAAGGTGGCTCCGGTGTTCATTTTGCCAGAATCGATCGAAACCATAGATCCTAAGTCTTGCATAGAACCTCTACCTTATCTCCTCGGAGACTGATTTTGAATGAGGATGAAATTGCAGGCATCGATTCCAGTCGTTAACCTCTAATGTATGGCAAGGCTCCACCTACCCCTACTCGCGTCGTTTCTATTCTTGACTGTTTTTGAAGCGCCTGGCGCTTTTGCCCAAGGAGGCTCCGCAGTCGCAAATACTCCACCGACCGAGGCAGACCTTTATCCTGGAAAACTTCCCTCGGAACGGGTGCTTCCCCTGTTCGAATACAAAAGGAAGAAACTCCGATCGGTGAAACCTCTCAAAGACGAAAAACCCTTCGAATGGAAGCCGATACTCTCTTATAGCGTTGAGTACATTGGCCCACGTTGGGGCGAGCCTTTCAGCCGCACCTTTGACAGCAAGCTGATCGAGGCCCAAGCGGAATTGAACCACGTGCTCACTGCAGGACTCGCATTCGCTCCCGATTGGTCGGCCGCATTTCAGTTGGGAATTAGTCAAACAAACCTGGATTCTGAGTTACGGGACAAACAAGGAAATAAAACCGCAAAAACCTCCTGGAACGACCTGCGCTTTTACGTCAACTGGGCGAACATGATCGACACTGACTTTGCCAACATGGGCGGTCGTGTCAGGATTCAACTTCCAACAACTGAGGGATCCCGAAAAAGCACCCTTTTCCTGCGGAGCGACTTTTATACTTTCTGGAATTTCAAACTAGATCTTCCCAAGTGGTCGTTTGATTTGCTGACCATTGTTTCGCCAAGGTGGTATTTACAGAATGTGACTCCAAATGACGAGGGCGGAGTAGATCAAACGACGGACTTCCAGCTGATCGCTGAACCCTCAATAGCCTATAGCTTCAACGATGTCTGGTCTTTATCTACAGCATTGACCCTACTCACGGACCGTAAATATGGAACCGGTTACTTCGACTTTGACCAAGCTGCAGAAGACCAGCTGAAAATTCAAGTCGGCTGGGCTCCAATCAGCCATTTCAGCGCCAGCTTAGGCCCTGTTCTATTCATCGACAAACCAGAAATCGCAAACACCATCCTCGTTGGTGAAGTCAAAGTATCCCTATGATTGGGCGTGGCGCGGTACTCGTTTACCGTGTGTTCGACATCGCCGAAGAGGTCGACTTAAAACAGGTCGAGCAGTTGCTTAAGACCGATAGCGGCCGTGATCGTCTTAAGCTCGCTCGCTGGCCGAGACACGTAGTCGTCATGCGAAATGCTCCGGTGACCTTTTCCATGGGTGAATCAGAGATCTCACTCCAAGGGAAAATGATCCGGGCTGAGACTTTTGCAAAGATTTGGGACTATGGTGTTCTTTCCATTCATTTCCAGCTTTTGATCCCGACCGACATGACGTGGGAACAGCTCATCCAGCTTTCAGCAGCCCTTGAGGCGGAAACCAGCATCGACACGGTTGCGCGCTGGCGCTGCCAAGACATTGTCTCTGCCTTAAAGCCGGCACTGCGCGATGCACATGAGTGGGCTGAGTTTGAAGACTATGTGATCTACTTTTTTGAATCGCTGGAGGGCATTAAAGATCCTTCCGACGTATTTGAGCGCTACGATGTCCCCCGCCTCTTGGTCGGCGAACCCAGTGAAACTCTGGCTGAATCCATGCGCAAAGACATTCTTTATACCGTCAATCAGTATTCAAAGTCTGACCTTACAGTCATTGACTGGAACAGTGCTTTTGTAGTGGAGCCTTCAGGCCGTAAAGAAGTACCTGAAGTCATCGAATTCGCGCTTACTCACTTAATGGAAATGCGGTACTACGATCAGCTCCTCGATCAACGCCTCACCACTCTCTATGATGCGATTGAAGCAACACGTGGAAAATTATTCTCGAGCCGCTTCTCAAAAATCGCAAAAGAATCCAGTGCGATGTACATCGAACTCACCGAATTTTTGGAGCGTGTCGATAGTTCGTTTAAGGTGATTGGGGATTTCTATCTCGCCAAAATATTTCGTTCTTCCACTGATGAATTCCGAATTCGTGATTGGGAAGAAAACATCACTCGTAAACTGAATCTTTTAGCGCAAGTCAGCAAGATGCTTCAGGGTGAAGTCGACGTCAGCCGCAGCCTCTATCTTGAAATCGCAGTTGTTATTCTGATCTCGTATGAAGTCATTATGACGGCACTGAAGTGGGGCACACATTAAATGAGTGTACGCGTACGCTTGATGGTCACCTCTCTAGTACTTGGGCTCATACTGATCGGGATAAAAGGGGCTGCTGCCTACATCACAGGATCGGTGGCTTTAGCATCGGATGCGATTGAAGGTATCGTAAACATTGTTGCAGCAGCCTTTGGTCTTTGGGCGATCCGTTTTGCTGAGTCCCCAGCCGACCGAAATCATCCTTATGGACATGGTCGTATCGAATTCTTTGCAAGTGCATTTGAAGGTTCGCTGATCCTTCTGGCTGCGATCTTCATCGTCGTTTCCGCAGCAGAGCGGATACAACACCCAGTGATCGTTGGAAAGCTCGACTACGGGATTTTGCTGAGTGCGATCGCTGGCATCGGAAACGGCACCTTAGGGTATCACCTTTGGAAACAGGGGAAAAAACTGCATTCCAAGTTAATTGAGGCCGATGGGATCCATTTGATGACGGATCTCGCGTCCTCCGTTGCCATCATCCTTGGACTGATTGCGGTGATGTTGACTGGGTGGCACTGGCTCGACGCTGCGATCGCAATTGCTGTTGCAGTTTGGATGGTACGCACGAGTTTAGGGCTTCTCTTTGAAAGTGCACATGCGCTGTTAGATCGAGATGACCCAGAATTCAGTGCTCGTCTTGTGACTGTCTTAAACAGAGTCACCTTCAAAGAGATCATCGCCGTACATGAAATGCGCACACGAAGAGTCGGGTCGAAACGGGTGATCGACTGGCACATCGTCGTACCTGAGTACATGACCGTAAGTGAGGCCCACCACAAGGTAGATCACATCACAGCAGTGCTCTCTCAAGAGCTGTCGGAACAGTCAGAGTTTGTATCCCACACCGATCCCTGTGAGCAGCGATACTGCTCCAGCTGCGAAGTAAATGACTGCAAAATTCGCCTCGGGTTGTTCCAGTCCAAAATCCCATTCACAGTAGAAACCATTACCGAACGGGGCCTCGTTTAGCTGACTATTCTTTAGACACCTGTCTAAGCGTTCCATGTGTCGGGACGAACGCAGCCTCGGAGGTTTCAGTAGAATCCTGAATCCTTTCAGGAAGATAGTGGCCCCTTATTTGTTAGGCCACTTGGCCCGCACCTTGCTTTATCTCAGGGTGAGGGTATTCGTATGAAAGTTAGAAATTTATTGACCGTTCTTACTGTGGCGACAGTTCTTACCGCCTGTGGAAGTGCGGGTAATCGCAGCGCAGGTACCGATATGGGTGGTGGTGGAAGCACAAACTCGGGTTCAAGCCCCGGAAGCAATCTTCCCCCAGGGCAAGAAGTCGATTTCTTAATCGGTGGAACCATCGGCGCTCATGGGTACCAAACATTCCAAGCACCTCAGGTTTACACGGATTCAAATCTCTCCATTAAAATCACACCGCTCCCAGCGAGCAATATGATTTTTAATCCGTCTCAATCCTACACAGCCAAATACGCCTGTGTGAAATTCATAATCAAAGTGAATGGGATACCCCGGGAGACCGACTACATCAGCGTCGGCGGTGTTTCCTCACAATTCAGTGAAAACACGAATTGCGCTGGAAAACCCTCCAGTCAAACCTTGACCTTCCCAGGAATCGTTACAGGCGGCGGGACTCCCGTCATCGTGGAGATGAGTGCTCCGCAATACGATAACTGCAGACAAAAAGGGCAAGAAGGACTAACACAGGCTGGCTGCACGATGTCTACGGTCTGGTCCTCAGGCCCAACGACTGCCGTCAATGGAACAGCCATTCCTGCACGCTCACACCTCATTCGTGGGACGATGTGCCTTGCGGGTGACGGTCAGCACTGTTTCTAAGACCTTCAATCACTGCCCCAATTTTAGAAGTTTGGGGACCTGGAAAACTCTCCTCTTTCAATTGGCGAATCACCCTCAAAAACGCCTCCAGGTCCCCATTACAATCCGTCCATAAAGCTAAAAACTCTCTCTCGGCAGGCGAATAAGTCTTCACATGAATTAGCGTCGCGTTGTTGAATGAGCGCTTGGATTTAAGGTCACGCTTCAGCCGCTTAAAAATCTCATCCCGCTTCTGCTTCTCACGTTCGGAACCAGACCAAATTGCATAAAGAGCGTCCAGCTCTTCGTAGGCTGCAAGCATGAGTGACAACCTCTGAGACTGACTCGCACGACTCGACTGGTAATTTTTCGTGAAAGACTCACCCTCGGTGAGCCCGGAGAGATACCTGGGAGTCAACTGCCCTGCCACAAATTCCGCGAGCTGTTCATTGAAGGATGTTTGGTTCGGGATCAAAAATGTTGCATGCACCGACTCATGTAGAATCAGATGAACCAGTTCTCCAATCTCTTTCCGGCTTGGAGGTAGCATTGTCGAAAGAATCGGATCTTGAAACCAACCTAAAGACGAATAGGCATCTGCAGTTCGGAGTTCGGTTTCATACCCCTCGCTCTCAAGTTGCACCCGCAAAACGTCTGCATCCGATCTCTGAAAAAACCCCAAATAATTAAAACTCCCTACGAGGGGAAATTCCCAAGTTTTTGCCTCAAACCGATCGGGACGGGAAGCGATGAGGAGATGAATAAACTCTGGCCTTCCCCAGTCGACATACTCTTCATAATTATGAGTCTTTTTGAGACCCGATTTTTCAGCGAATAATTTAATCATTGAAACTTGGGCCAAAAGTTCTTTCACCTCGGGATCCACTTTTGGGTCGAGTAGCACCTTTGAAATCGGTTTTGACCTTGAAAATACGCGGAGCTGACCTACTCCGGCCTGCTGCAAATAGCTGAGACTTGAGCAGCCGTAGATCGTAGAAGCGAGAGCTAAAAGTAAAAAGACCCGCCGAAAGAGATCGCGAAGTTGTCTTGCCATGTGCCAATTGCTCCCCCTGCTAAAAATGTAGTTGCATCCACTTTCAGAGAGAACCCTTGGGTAACTCGGATTTTAATTCCGGCTCCTAAAATCCCTGTAACTGAATCCACGCGAGGGGGCGGACTGTACCCACCCTGATAGGTTCCTGTGGCATCTCGGTTCAATTGCCCTATGCCGGCGCGAAAGAAAGGCGAAATTCTTTCGTTTTTAAAGAACTGATGCACAAGATTCAGGCTGTACACCCGATCCCGAAACATCACATCCTGCACGTCCTTTACAAACGTGCGAGTAGTCGAGTCCTGGTACATAAACTCGATTTGGCTTTCTTGGGTGAAGTAATATGCAAAGGTCGCCGAATACCTCCGAGTCCAGGTGAAGCTTTCCCCACCATAGTTACTTCGCTGGTAACCTAAAGATCCACCGGATTCAAACATACCGGCCTTGGCGGAACAGCTTAAGACAGCATTACCGATGACCAGGGCGAGGGTCAGGATCAAGACTTTCATGGTTTCCTCCTTGAATAACATCCAGCACACGCGCTTTTTCTTCCTTGAAGAGGGGATCCTCTTCTACGCTCGCGGCTTTCTTAGCAATACTTGCTGGCTTCCTCTTTTGGGATGGCCGTAATAATTTTTCAGGACTATCAACTGCATCTCCGAGCAAGTGTCGGCTCCACTGCTTTTCAAAAACGGCCTGTTCTTGAACCTCTACTGTCGTTACCGACGCGATACTTCGGCCCGTCTTTTTTTTCACGATATCCACGGTGATGGGCGCTGCAAGTGTACGACTGCCTTCGCGATAGGGCTGCATTCCCCGCCATGACTCGAAGTTTTCTGCGAAATTGCGCTCCCGGCGCTCTCTTTCCGACGCTACATTACTCGCAAATTCGTCAGACTCTTCCTTGGTCATACCAACAGAGCTCACAATTGCCCGTACCGTTGCGACATCCATGGACTCCGGTCGATGAGGATGTAAAGAAGTCTGTAGTGGACTCAATGCGGTCATTTCCGACGCCTCAACCCGAACCAAAGCGCGAGCTAAAAATCGGTTTTTAACAACAACTGTTCCTGAGACCGAACCGATCTGGATGGAACGGGTCTTTGGATCAACACTCACAAGTGTGGCTCCCTCAGAAAATTCAGCATGTGCAAGAGGCGTCTCAATTTCTAGACTCTTCCCTAACATCGATCCGCGCACGAGTGCGTTTCCTCGGGTAATTCGAAAGCGATGACCATCCTGGCTCAAATTAAAAATGGAGCCTACTGATAGCAGAACCTGAAAGCCGTCTCTATGTTTCATAAATAACGGGGTTTTTCGAACAACATAGGTCGTACCGCAAAGAACATCACTTTGACCTGCCACATTTGCAGTCGTGGAGGTCGCGCAGAGCTGATCGATGGTTGCAGCAGAGACAGGGTGCAACAGAAGCACAAACTCAATGCCCAGAATGAGGAACATGTTCCGCCTCCTGACTCGGTTCCCGAGTTCCATTGAAATTGATCCACTTGGCCTCACTCGAGTGAGGGCTCTTTGCAATGAGATCGATCATGATTTTCTGAGCAAGATGCTCCTGCCCGGTCCGTTTCAGAAGCAGTGCCCGCCAAACTTTGGCTTGCCTATGAACCTGCATACTGTCACTGGAGCCTGACATTGCTTTATCAAAGAAAGTCTCTGCCATCTTCCAGTTCTCCAGGCGAAACCAAGCGACACCAGCCAGCAAGTAGACTTCAGGCCGTTTATAGCTTTTGTCCTCCTTAAGCTCTACAAGTCGAGTCAGAATCGCCGCTGCCTGTTGATTCTCATTCTTTCGTACATACCCGACAGCAAGCGCATAGAGTTGATGTGGCATGAGATTTGTTGGGGGCTCGTACTTGAGCTGCATTAAGCTCTGCCCAATTTCTGAACCCGTTTGTTCTTTTTGAATTTTTGCCTGCATGTCCTTCTGAACGTGCATGGCCTTTTCGACGCTTGAAAGCTTGTCTTGATCACGTTCTTTCTCTAAGAGATCCACTCGACGTCTCAGCTCTTCATTCTCACGATCCGCCTGCTCAAGCTCGTTCAGCCTAATGATCGCTTCATGGAGATAGAACCGATAGGTTTCGGTCAATCCCATTTCTTTGAGGTTTACACCGATCTCAGAATGAATGGCGTCTTTGAGTAATGGGGAAAGGAGTGCTGCAACGCCCGATAGAATAGTGAGCGCAATCAGAAGCGTACCGAAAGTTCCGGCGAAGAATTTTTTTGTCTTTTCTTTGATGTCTAATAGACCCATTGCTATTCACGTATCGTCATTCTTCCGTGAGCCATTAACACTTTTTGGGTAATTTTTAGGCTGATTTTTTGACTTTGTGCTGCGGGATCATAAAGACTTTTGCCTCGACAAAGAGCTGACACAACACATGATCTAACTTGCCCTGTCGTACTTCGTCTTCTAGGATCGCAATTGCTTTTTCTACAGGGACCGACGCTTTGTAGGGCCTATCTTTCGCCGTCAACGCATCATAGATATCGCATATGGTCAGCATACGGCTTTGCATTGGAATTTGATCCGCCTGCTTTCCGAGTGGATAGCCAGTTCCATCTAACTTTTCGTGGTGTCTATGCGCGATGAGGGGCACGTGTTCAAGGCCACGACTCCAAGGGACCATTTTTAATATTTCGTAGGTAAACGCGACATGCCGTTCAATTTCAATCCGTTCCGCTTTTGTGAGCGAACCACGTGCAATGCGTAGTTTTTCACTTTCCTCTGGCGTCAACGCACAACAGGTAGAGTGATCTTCAACGTGAACCTCTAACTTCGTGAGCTCGATGATTCCTTGTGAAACTTCTTGAGGAAGTACAGTCGGCTCATTGGCAGCCTGAATCATGGCCCATGCACGTTCGATCTCACGCAACTGCCGATGAAGTTCTATTTGCTCTTCTTTTCCCTTAAACTCCGCACGAATAGCAGTCTTCATCATCTTAAGCCGCATATCGATCAGCTCAAGCTCCCAAGGAAAAAGCTTCTTTTCTTTATTGAGAATCTGTTCCTTCACTGAAATTTTTCCAATGTCGTGAAGCATTGCCGCGTATCGAATTTCACGGATCTGTGTATCGCTAAAGGATACAAAAGCCAGAGAACCACTTCGGGTCTTATTGACCGCGTCGGCTAATCCTAGGGTTAAATCACATACCCTCTGTGAATGTCCGCTGGTAACAGGGTCACGAGTTTCAATTGCAGTGACGCAAGCATTTACGAATCCATCTAATATTTTTTCTTGTTCGTGAAGCAGCATGGAATTCTCAATCGACAACGCCGCCTGCTGACTCACTATTCCACAAAGCCGCGCATCACGATCTCCAAAAGAACGCTCTTTTCCTTCTGAATCAGGCGCCTTATTTACAAGCTGCACGACTCCCACTAGATCGCCACGCGGAGTCACCAAGGGAGCAGATAGAATGCTCTTGGTTTCATAGTGAATCAGGTCATCGGTCACCGACTTTGGACCGGATGCTTCACTTTCTAAGTAGGACTCTTCATAGACGAATCGATTGAGGCCAGTGCGGCCGACGAGTGTAGTGTCATCAATAGCAAACGCCATGTGTTTGAGTGCTTCGGGGACCTCAGTGATCTCGACACTTTGAGTAATCATGGCGCGAAAAACGAGCTTCGATTCTCCATGGCCAGACTTTGCCACCGTAAAAATGGAACCCCCATCACACTCCAGCAAGTCGATGAAGGAGGTGAGGATCGATTTCAAGTCTCGGCTTAAGTGGTCTGCAGACATACCGTCACTCTTCCTATCGTCCGTTTTGCCTGCGGGCTTAATATGTCTAATTTTTATGCAGCTGTCATGCGCTCGCCGGAGCCTGCATCAAGGGCATTAGTCCAAATTGTTGTTATCATTATGTTTTTTTAGATAGGCTCCGAAAAATGGACTGGCCTAGAGCTTGCTTTATCTTGGTCAAGGAGCTCCCCTATCATGTCACGCATTCGCTCACTCACTGTTTCTTTGACGCTGCTTGGCGCGCTAGCGCTTTCAGGCTGCGGCAAAAAAGCATTCGTACCCGGCGTGAATAGTCAGCTCATCTCAGCTCCGGGCTATAAAAATTTACCGCCGAAAGTCGACATCCTCTTCAGCTTAGACACAGTCGGAAACATCGCGAGCATTTTCCCGGACATCTCTCCATCCTTTCAAACCTTCGCATCAGACCTGGAATCGAGCGGCTGGAACTACCGTCTGTTTACTCTACCGATCAAGACCATCGATACAGGAACCCTCTCAGAATCGCCGCTCAGCCCGAACCAAGTTGCGGGATCAATTTACGATGGAAACTGGGCCGCCCAAGGTCTTTGGGAATCGCCTTACCCTGGCGCAAACATTACGGATCCAGGCGTGACCCTTCTTTCGACCGTTTTTGCGCCGCTCGGTGCTGCATTCTTTCCAACATCTGTGGTGGGTGAATCCGGAAGAGAACCAGGCTTACAATCTCAAGTGACATTCCTGAATCGAAGCGACGTGCAATCGATCGATCGCTTCAGACGACCAGATGCTTTGCTTGCCGTGATCACTCTTTCCAGTGGCCGCGACACATCGGGCGCAACGTGGACTCCATGGAATAATGGAAATACAGGTGCTGGTAGTCAAAACAGTCTATGGCCACAAAACCCTACGCCGACTGCGACCCTTGCCTCACAACTCCTTGCAACTGTGGGCAACGATACCTCTAAAATTAAGTATTATTCGATGGTGTCCTACAACGACCAGGTCACACCTTGTCGAGGGTTTTACACCTGGTCAGGTACTCGGTACTACGATGTCTCACAAGCTTTAGGCGGCGCTTCGTACAATATCTGCCAACAAAGTCTTCCTGAGGCGTTAAACGGTATTCGCAATAATCTTGAAATCATCCGAGTCGCTTACCGTCAGGCCTACCTGGTTCTACCGAATGAACCCAATCCTTCAACGATCTCTGTGACTAAAGTTTCCGGCGGAATCAGCCAGACACTCACGAAATGTGAAGATGCAACCTCAAGCGATTGTTGGCACTATGCGGGATACCTCAGCAATCAGCCGACCATTGATTACCCAACCCTTCTGAACAACGCGACCGGCTACATGGTCGAGCTTCGCGGCACGGCAAAGATTGAAGGCGATGAGTCTGGCTCTGTCAATTTCCTAAATGCGGGTGCCGAAGGGCCAGGATAGTTCTGCTCGCCTTATTGTAGGTTCATCTCAGGTACATGGTTTGGAACCTGAAGCGTCGCCTCAGTGGCCCGCACGATTTCTTCGACGCTTACACCTGGAGCACGCTCTAAAAGCACCAGTCCCTCACGGGTCACATCGATGACAGCAAGCTCCGTCACTATTCGATTTACACAAGCTTCGCCCGTCAGTGGGAGTGAGCATCTCTTTAGGATTTTACTCTTTCCATCCTTCGATATGTGCTGCATCGCAACGACGACACGTCTAGCTCCGGCAACCAGGTCCATGGCGCCCCCCATACCCTTCACCATTTTTCCAGGTATCATCCAGTTTGCGAGATCCCCAGCCTCAGAAACTTCCATTGCACCTAGGACCGTGAGATCAATCTTGCCGGCACGAATCATCGCAAAAGAGTCTGCACTCGAAAAAAAGGAAGCTCCTGGGTGCACAGTGACCGTTTCTTTTCCCGCATTGATCAAATCAGGATCCACTTCGGCCTCCAGTGGATAAGGACCAAGACCTAAAATACCGTTCTCGCTTTGCAGACAAACACGGATGTCTTTCGGAATATAATTTGCGACCAGGGTTGGAATTCCAATCCCAAGGTTCACATAACTGCCGTCTTTGACTTCCTGTGCAATTCTCCGGGCAATTTGTTCACGCTCCAGTGCCATGGCTAGTTCCCCGCTTTCCGAATGACACGACGCTCAATGCGCTTTTCATACCCTTTTCCTTGGAAAATTCTATGCACGTAAACACCCGGCAAATGAATCTCATCCGGTAAAAGCGCACCCACAGGGACAAGCTCTTCTACTTCCGCAATCGTAATTCGTCCCGACATAGCACAAAGAGGATTGAAGTTCCTTGAGGTCTTTCGGAAAACTAAGTTTCCTTGTGCGTCTCCGCGCCAAGCTTTTACAATGCCAAAGTCCGCAATGATAGCGCGTTCAAGAATGTACTTTCGACCATCAAACTCCCTGCGCTCTTTGCCCTCTGCCACCTTCGTGCCAGCACCGGTGGGTGTAAAAAATGCTGGAATCCCTGCACCACCCGCACGTAAGCGCTCTGCGAGCGTGCCTTGCGGAGTCATCTCAAGCTCAAGTTCACCGCTGAGAACGAGCGTCTCAAAAAGTTTGTTTTCACCGACGTAGCTTGAGACCATCTTTTTGACCTGACGTTTCTCAAGCATGAGTCCAATCCCGAACCCATCCACACCCGCGTTGTTCGACACGCAGGTCAAACCTCGAACATTTTTACGCACCAAAGCCGCGATGGAGTTTTCTGGAATGCCGCACAAACCAAATCCACCTAACGCCAGCATCGCTCCATCCTGAATATCGGCAACCGCGGCATCAGCCCCTTCAACTCGTTTATCTAAACCACTCTGACTCACACCAGCTCCACTGCTACTGCCGTGGCTTCTCCACCACCGATGCAAATCCCAGCTAAGCCTCGCTTAAGCCCACGGGTCCTAAGAGCATGAATCAATGTCACAATAATTCGAGCGCCACTCGCACCGATTGGATGTCCAAGCGAAATCGCGCCGCCGTTGACATTGATCTTTTCACGAGGAATGCCCACATCCTTCATCGCGGCCATTGCGACGACAGCGAATGCTTCATTCACCTCATAGAGATCAACATCACTGGCCTTCCAACCTGCACGCTCGAGTGCCTTCTTCATAGCGGGCCCTGGGGCCGTCGTAAACCACACCGGATCTTGAGCGTGAGTGGCAGAGGCCACAATTTTTGCAATTGGTTTGAAGCCAAGGCGGGTGACACTAGCTGAACCTGCTAAAACCAAGGCTGCAGCCCCATCATTGATCGTCGATGCGTTTGCAGCAGTAATAGTCCCCGCCCGATCAAACGCTGGCTTGAGAAGCGGAATTTTATCAAACTTCACCTTGGAGGGACCTTCATCCGCATCGACACGACTGAGATCCCCTTTAGCTGACTTGATCTCAACCGCTTCGATCTCTTCCTGAAATGCACCGGATTTTTGAGCCGCGATGGCGCGCTCAAAACTTTGAACCGCAAAAGCATCTTGGGCCTCACGGGTGAAACCGTATTCTTTTGCGCAAAGTTCACCACAATTTCCCATGTGCTGATTGTTGTACGGATCCCACAAACCATCGTGGATCATCGAATCCACAACTGTTGCATTCCCCATGCGAAATCCAGCGCGCGCCTGCGGCATGAGAAATGGCGCATTGGTCATGCTTTCCTGGCCGCCTGCGACCACGACTCCTGACTCCTGATTTGCGATGGACTGTGCAGCAAGCATCACAGCCTTCATCCCACTACCGCAGACTTTATTGATAGTGATCGCCGGAATAGACTGAGGAAGACCCGCACGAATCGAGGCCTGTCTAGCAGGAGCCTGACCAACACCTGAGGTGAGCACATTCCCAAAAATCACTTCCTCAACCAGGTTCTGCTCTATGCCCGCCCGTTTGATCGCTCCCTGAATTGCAATCGCCCCAAGCTCTGGAGCGCTCAGTGAAGTGAGTGATCCTTGAAAGGCACCCAAAGGAGTACGAGCTGCAGAAACGACGTAGACGTCTAGAGTTGCCATAGACTCCAGAGTTTAGCGAAGAGAGGGCTTTTTACGAACACCTAAAGTCGCGTTGATCTCGAGCAGTTTCTCTGAAGCCTTTCGAATTCGGACCTCTGAAGCCTGACCCTTAGACTTGCGGTAGGTATCCGCCGTTTCAATTAAGACCCTCAGAAAGTCTTGAACGGCCTCTAGGCGCTTTTGATCAGCATGAAAGTCCGCTAGGACCTCTTTGCACTCCACCGCCTGATTGGGGCGTTGCTCGGTGGATACAGCCTTACCCTCCACAGAAATATTGGTCCAAATCTCGTCGCAAAGCGCCTGAATTTTTTCGCCAGAAAACTTCATGTTCACCGTAACAACCGCATTGTAAACAGTGGCACTTATGGCACTGAACTCAAGTTTCACGTCAGGAGTTTTAAATTGAGTGAGATCAATCATGAGCGTACGACTCGTATTTCCTGGCACTCCTGAGATCTTAAGGCAAATCCTATTTGAGTCTTCGTCCCTTGCAAAAGCCTTGTGCGCGCCCACGGCTTCACCCTCCTGAGGGTAAAGGTCATAGATCAACCCTGCCATGAGCAGTTTTTCTTCGGACACGCCGGGGGCATCCAGGAGCCCTTGCCGTCCGCAATAAAGACGGAACTGGTCGGCCTGCTGCTTCGCTGTTGGTCCTTGGGAAAAATCCTTTGGACGAGCCTGAGCAAAAACGTCTCCATGAATCAGCGCCAAAATGAAGAAAAATAAACTCATATACTCCCTCAACTCTTCTTGTACCGCTTAAGCTTGGTCTCTAAGGCTTCTAAACTCTTTTTTGAACTCGAAGTTTCTTCGGCATCAATCCCATACTTTTGAATGAGGATTCGCTGCTGTTTGAGAGTGCGCAAAATATCACCGATCTGAAGCACAACCTCTACAATCGTCTGTCTTTGCTTTTTGTTTTGATTGACTACATCAATTGCTTCGAGGCAATCCGGAACCTTTTCACTTCCGCCAGTAGGCTTTAGATTCACTAGTGCTGCTGGCCAATCTGGCCGGTACCAATTTTCTGAAAAAGAAGCAGGACAACGGCCGACATTCGCTATTCTTGGCACCCAGACCTCTACCGCGGATATCGGGACCCAAGTGACTCCAGGCTGTGGGATCTCCCCTTCTGGCAGCTGCCTTGCAAGAATAATCCGGTAATCAATTCTGAGCTCAACATCGATTAGGTGTGGATCTAAGTCGATCATCAAACGATCGAGATGAGAAATGATCTTGGAGTTCGGCTCCGCTTCTAACCGCAAGGCTCGGTCGATGCAAACCCGGGCGTCAGTCACACTCTTCAGAGCCACATCGATCAAGTAAAACCGAAAAAAACTTTCAAGACTGGTTGGCGGAGGCTTCTGGTCTTTGCTCCCAACCATCATGCAGCTCGACTGATAGGAGCGAACAATATCCTCATCTACTGGCTGAGCAAAAGAAAGCGAGTTCAAAAAAGGGACTAACAGCAGGAACAACATGAGGATGTTAGAATGTAAAGCACTAGAAATGCTATTGTCAACTATTTTAGAGGCAGTAGTTTTGATAGGCAAAAACATAGCGATAAGCTAGACTATAGCCTTCGATAGTAAGGAATGATTTTAATGGAAAAACGTAAAGAACTTTCAGAATCCGCAGCAAACTTCACACCCCTACCTAAGGACTACCTTTCGATCGTGGAGGAGGCACTTCACTCGACATTTGAAGCTGGACTGAAACGAGTGATCTCAAAGACC
This sequence comes from Pseudomonadota bacterium, assembly GCA_027486675.1. Classification (GTDB taxonomy): domain Bacteria; phylum Bdellovibrionota; class UBA1018; order UBA1018; family CAIMNF01; genus JAIXOQ01. The sequence continues at coordinate 27,468 of JAIXOQ010000024.1, read as the reverse complement.
AATGAAGCTCGATTTCACGCAAGCGGCGCTGTTTACGGCGATGAAATCAGACTGACTGGTACCCTTCTTTATGGCAAAGACAGCCTGAACGCGACCAGCATCCACGCCAGCATCGACTTTGATCCAAGCACTGGAAGCGAAACGGTCGATGCAAGGTTAGCAAGTTGCATAGATGCAATCGGAGACTGGTTAGAGCATTACTTACAGAATGAAGACGAAGAAATTTTTGAGAGTTTCATTAACGTTAGCTTAGGTGGCATCAGCGACGGCCCCTTTGATTGGACCGAGGCAAAAGACGACTCTAACCCTAGAGCATGGATTAAGATTGATAAAATTAACCCAGTTCTAGAAAATCTCGCAGACGAATGGCTAACCAAGCACGAAGGCACTCCGGTAGGCCTGAAGACCGAAACCGAGAGTGAGGAATTCTTAGAGGAAAGAATTGAACTACTTCGTGCGCGTGGCCCACTCCACTAGCTAGAACCTAAGGGCGGCTCTAAAACTCATCGTCTCCGCCGCCCTCAATCCCTTCAGCGTCCTTGCGGATGCTCCCAATCAGATTGTCGATCGAATCGGCATCGTATGCAGAATCGTCTACGGCGTCGTCTAGTTCCAGATCTCGGATGACTTTTGCAAAGCCACCTTCACTCGCGATGTCTTGGCGAATCACGTCCATGTGCTTCTCTGGGTATTTGCTCACTAATTCATCAATATAACTATTGAGCTTTCCTTCTTTGAGAATCATCTCTTTGCGTTTGATCCGTTTCCAATTCTTCACGTAATCCAATCGGCAATACCCTTGAGTGGTAGCAACATTCTCACAGCCGCTTTCGCGACACATACGCTCCCCGCCGTCGTCGTAATACGCCGCGGTCTTTGCGCTCGTTTTGGCTGCTGTCTTGGGTGTGCTCTTCTTGAGTACGGCCACGACCGCAGGCTCAGCTTTCACTGCTGCCTTCTTTGCAACTCCAGCGGGCGGGGTTTTCACTGCTACACCCTTGGACGGAGCCTGGGTTGTGGAAGACGCCGCTTTGCCTGCGGACGTTTTAGGTGCCGCCTTTGCAGGCGCTTTTGCTGTTGCCTTCCCTTTACCGAAGAGCAGATTTGACACTGCCTTCACTGCCGCTACGGCACCCTTTTTCGGGTCGGGCTTGGTTGCTGCCTTCTTCACATTCATTGTCTTAGCTGCCACGGTGCCCTTTTTTACTGATTTAGTTGCTTTTTTTCCCATGAAAACAAAACTCCAAAAAAATTTTGATGCTTAGGAACACTAACACGGCTTAAGACGAAAACTTTGGGATTTTTCCGATTGACTTGAGTGTCAAGGTCTCTGATCGTTTCGTTTCGCCTAAAAATTTTTGAAAGGACCTCAAGTGTCATGGCAGTACCTAAGAAGAAATCCTCCCGCAGCCGTCGTAACATGCGCCGTTTCTCGGCAGCCTACGCTCTCGATACAGTGACCAAGTCCACGGATCCGGTGTCCAGCGCCCCTGTTCGTGCGCACACTGTTTCTCTGAAGACCATTCGCGACGGTCTTTTTCAGCCCCGCCTTAAAAAGCCTAAGGCGACCGCAACAAAAACTGCTTAAGTTTTGCTCTCTCTATTAGGTCTTGGCGCTGCTTACCCAGACCACACGTATAGAAATAGTGATTGCATTCATTGGGTCCCTGAAGAGTCAAGGCCAGAGGGTTTCTCTGACTCTTGGATCTCGGACCGTACTGGAATATATGAACGCAAGCTCGTGGCTCCTTGGGGACCTGCGACTCGAGACGCAGCTTCAATTTCCCTTTCAGGTGACGAAATCGAACTTGCGAGTGCAGCAGCACAGCGAGCTCTGAGTGACGCAAAAATTTCTGCCCAGGAACTTAAAGCGATCGTGACGCTACGAAGTTTTTCCCGAGCTGAACTCCCCTCTCTCTCGCAAAAACTCATCACGGTGCTCAGTGCAAAGTCTTTGGCGACCCTTGACCTGGTTCAAGCCTCTACCGGAGTACCCCTTGCACTTGAACTCATCCAGGGACTGGATTGGGCCCTAGGAGGTCCCGTACTACTGGTGATTCCAGAGGTCTTATCCCCTTACCTTTCACCGTCCGATCCGCATACAGCCATCCTCTTCGGGGATGCGGCCGTCGCCTGTGTTTTACAAAAGAATGCTCCCGGGCGTTACCGCGTGCTCAAGACGACTTTTGAATCCAGTGGTGATCCCAACGGAGTGCTCAAGCTCGATAGATATTTTTCTATGCGCGGGAAAGAGTTATTTCGTTATGCGATTCCGGCACTTGTAAAAAGCGCAAAGAAGGTAACGGAAAAAAATGCGGACTGGTACCTGCCGCACCAAGCAAATGGACGCATCATGCACCGAGCTGCAAAGTCGATGGGCTACACAGAGCAACAGACCTTGAGCTCCATTCGAAACTTCGGGAATACCTCTTCAGCAAGCACGCTCCTCACTCTGGCTTTGGAAGAAAAAAACAGAAACTTTAAATACGGCGAAAGAGTTCTCATCAACACCTGTGGTTCGGGCTTAAGCCACGGATCAGTACTCCTCGAGGTAACAATATGAATGCATGGGTCGGACTTTTTCCTGGGCAAGGGTCTCAATCAATCGGCATGGGTAAAGAGCTCTATAAGGAGTTCTCCATTTTTCGACACACACTTGCGGAAGCCAGCGAATCGCTGAAACAAGACCTACCGAAGCTACTCTTTGAAGGCAGCGAAGCGGAACTCACCCTCACGGAGAATGCGCAGCCTGCAATTTTAGCTGTGTCCACTGCTTGTGCACGAGTTGCATTTGAGGCCGCAGGTATCACAACGGGAGTGCAACTTGGCCATTCTTTGGGCGAATATAGCGCGCTCGTCCAGGCCAAGGCGCTGGATTTTGGTTCGGCCATAGCAGCCGTCCGCGCACGAGGCCTCGCGATGCAGAATGCGGTTCCTGTCGGTGTGGGCACCATGAGTGCAGTGATTGGCGCAAAAGAAGACGACCTCACTTCTTGGTGCAAAGAAGCGACACAAACCGCACGTCAGGCCAACCCCGAAGCCACAGTTGAAGCTGCAAACTACAATGCGCCAGGACAGACCGTGGTCTCGGGTTCTGTGGATGCAGTTGAGGTGCTTGAAAAGTTGATTGCATCCCGATCGGAACGTGGCCTCTTCTGCAAACGTCTCAACGTCAGCGCACCTTTCCACTCTTCACTCATGAAGCCCGCGCGCATTTCTATGGAAGGGTACTTTGAATACGCAAAGTCACTCTTCACGAAAGAACTAAAAACACCCTACATCGCCAATCGAACAGGTGCATGGATACAAGAAGAAAGTTCAGTCTTACCCTTGCTGTTAGAGCAGATCGACCACCCGGTTCAATGGAGCAAAAGCCATCAGCCCCTTTTTCAAAATGGGTTTCGACGCGCATTTGAATTCGGCCCCGGAAAGATTCTGCAGGGATTAGCAAAACGAATCGCAAAAGAGACAGGTGCCAGTTTTGAAGTCAGTCCTATTTTTGATCTCGAGTCTCTGAAGGCTGCTGAAGTGGCGTGGAAGGAAAAGTCAGCATGAGTTCATTGGGCTTAGCATTGGTGACCGGAGCTTCGCGAGGCATCGGTGCAGCGATCGCGGAAAAACTTGCGCAGACCGGCTTCAAGGTGCTGATCAATTACCAGTCCAATGAGGCAAAAGCCTTGGAGGTTAAGACTCGAATTGAATCTCAAGGCGGCTCTGCAGATGTTATCCGCTTTGATGTTGGAGATGACGTGCAGGTCACCGAGGCATTTAAAAAAATTGCGGCAAACGATGAGCCTCTCCGAGTTCTCGTGAACAATGCTGGAATCTCTAGAGACCAACTCGTGCTGCGCTTGGATCCAAAGGACCTCATGGAAGTCCTCCAGATCAATCTCCTTGGAGCCATCTATTGCTCCAAAGAGGCAGCAAAACTCATGTTGAAACAACGGCAGGGTTCCATCATCCAGATGTCTTCGGTCGTTGGCGAAATGGGCAACGCGGGTCAAACAGCCTACGCAGCTTCCAAGGCCGGGCTGATCGGGGTGACTAAAAGCCTTGCAAGGGAACTCGCGTCCCGAAGTATTCGTGTCAACTGCGTGACCCCAGGATATATCGAAACGGAAATGACTGACGCCTTGACGCCTCAACAGAAAGAGGCAATCGTGAAAAACATTCCATTAGGAACTTTGGGTCTGGCATCGGACGTGGCTTCTTTAGTCGCGTTTCTAGCAGGACCTGATAGCCGCTACATGACTGGCCAAGTGCTGGGCGTAAACGGTGGACTTTATATCTAGGAGAGAACATGTCGGTAACTGTTGAGGAAAGAGTTCGAACCATCATCTGTGATCAGCTTCAAGTCGACCAAGAAAAGGTGAAAATGGCTGCATCTTTCATCGAAGATCTTGGTGCAGATAGCCTAGATATCGTTGAACTTGTGATGACCATGGAAGAAGAGTTCGACATGGATATTCCAGACGACGAAGCCGAAAAGATGAAGACCGTGGGCGATGTCGTGAATTATATCGCGACAAAGTCAAACGCGAACCATTGATTGCATGCGCTCGCAGCCGATGAGCGCCTTAACCTTCTCAAGAAAGCAGGTCGCAACCCAATGAACGTGAGTGGCGACATTGTTTTTTATTGTGCAGAATTTCAAGATGCAACTCCGTCGTGTGGTCGTTACCGGAATCGGAATCGTGAGTCCACTTGGGAGAAATCGTGAAAGCACCTGGAGCCGGATTCAGGAAGGCCGAAGCGGAATCTCGAAGATTCAGGGCTTCGATGCATCAGAATGTGCAGCCCAAATCGCCGGTGAAATCCGCGACTTTGACCCCACTCTCCCACTTCCAACCCCACTTTTTCCTCACGGGCCCCAGGGTGCCCAGATCACACGAGCCGTCAGCCCGAAAGAATTCAAACGCACGAGTCGATTCATCTGTTTAAGTCTCTGCGCTGCATGCGAGGCCTATGCGGACTCAGGGTTGGACAGTGTGCGGGACAAGCTTCCTGCCCATCGAATCGGCTGCAACATTGGTGTCGGGATGGGAAGCCTTGCCGATATTGAATCTAATTACGATGACTACAAAGCCAAGGGCTTTAGACGTATCTCCCCATTCTTTATTCCTCAGGTCATTGCAAATCTTGCGGCTGGGCAAACCAGTATTCTCTTAAACACCCAAGGCACAAACTACGCAAGCGTCTCCGCATGTGCTTCAAGCGCGCACAGCATCGGAGAAAGCTATCGCGCCATCCAGCGTGGCGAAGCGGATGTTTTTGTTGCCGGCGGGGCTGAATCGGTCATAACCCCACTTGGAATCGGAGGATTTGCTGCGATGCGGGCACTTTCAACCCGCAATGACTATCCAGAAGGAGCGTCACGTCCATGGGACAAAGACCGCGACGGCTTCATCATGGGTGAAGGTGCAACAACTCTGATCTTGGAAGAGTATTCATTTGCAAAGAAACGTGGAGCAAAGATCTACGCTGAAATCAAAGGGTATGGCCCGAGCTCGGATGCGCATCACATCACAAGTCCTCTTGAAGATGGTTCGGGAGGATTCCGTGCCATGCAGCTTGCTCTCGACGAAAGCGGACTTCGTGCAGACCAGATCGACTATGTCAACGCGCACGGGACATCGACTCCCGCGGGCGACATTCAAGAAGCACGCGCAATCTCAAGACTCCTCTCTGGCAATAAGAGCCTGCACGTCAGTTCTACAAAGTCGATGACCGGACATCTCATCGGTGCCGCAGGAGCTATCGAAGCAGCCTTTTCCATTCTAGCCATGAGGGATTCGGTTGTGCCGCCCACGATTAATCTCAAAAATCTAGATCCCGAGGCGGCTGAGACCGGGCTCAATTTCACGCCGAACCAGGCTGTAAAGAAGCAAGTCCGAGCTGTGCTTTCCAATAGTTTTGGATTCGGCGGCACCAACGTATCCCTTCTCTTCACCAGAGGGAGTGACATCAATTGAAAACGAAGCTGTATATTGCCTCCGACCATGCTGGCGTTGACTTTAAAGAACAACTTAAAAACAAACGGCCCGACATTGAGTGGGTTGATCTCGGCACTCATAGCTCCGATAGCGTGGACTATCCTAGATATTCATTTGCGGTAGCACGGGAGTTAAAGAGTCATCCAGAAGCTTTAGGCGTATTGATCTGTGGGAGTGGAATCGGAGTTTCGATTGCAGCGAATCGGTTCAGCCACGTCCGCGCAGTCCTTGCAACACTTCCGGAACAAGCCCGCCTAGGACGGGAACACAACCATGCTAACGTGCTTTGTTTAGGGGCAAGAATTACTCCTCTTGCCGTCGCGGATACAATTTTAACTGAGTTTCTAAATGCAGTGCCTGATTCATCGGACCGCCACCTGAGGCGGGTCGCTTTACTCGCGTCACACGGAGAAAAACAATGAACTCAAATTTCTTAAAGTCTATTGCACAAACGGATCCTGAAATCGCACAAGCCATCAGTGCTGAGGAACAACGCGAAGAAACCGGTCTAGAGCTCATTGCATCAGAGAATTATGTAAGCCGGGCAGTGCTGGAAGCTCAAGGGAGCAGCCTCACGAACAAGTATGCGGAAGGCTATCCTGGAAAAAGGTATTACGGCGGCTGCGTTTTTGTTGACCGTGCCGAGACACTCGCCATCGAAAGAGCGACCAAGCTTTTTGAATGCGAAGCGGCAAACGTTCAGCCACACAGCGGAAGCAACGCGAACTTGGCTGTATTCATGACGCTCATGAACCCAGGGGAAAAATTCTTAGGGATGGATCTATCACAAGGGGGACACCTCACTCACGGGTCACCTGTGAATTTCAGCGGAAAAATCTATCAGGCTGTTCACTATGGCCTAAACGAAACAACCCACCAAATCGACTTTGATCAGGTGAGAGATCTTGCAAAAAAAGAGCGGCCCAAAATGATCTTAGCGGGAGCGAGCGCATACCCGCGAATCATCGACTTCAAAGTATTTGCAGAAATCGCGACTGAGGTGGGAGCCGTTCTATTTGTGGACATGGCGCACATCGCTGGCTTGGTGGCCGCCAAGCTGCATCCATCCCCCATCCCACACGCCGCTTTTACTACCACCACAACACATAAAACTCTCCGTGGCCCCCGAGGCGGCCTGATTCTTTCTTCTACTGAAAGATTAAAGGCAATGAACTCCGCAATCTTCCCAGGCATTCAAGGGGGACCTCTGATGCACGTGATCGCCGCAAAGGCAGTAGCTTTTGGAGAGGCATTACAACCTGACTTTTTGGTGTATCAAAAACAGATTCTTGAGAACGCGAAAAGCTTGGCTTCCATCCTCATGGAGCATGGCTTCAATCTCGTTACAGGTGGTACCGACAATCACCTCATGCTCGTCGACCTTTCCCAATCCGCATTGGGCGAGGTCACAGGAAAAGAAGCGGAAGCTTGGCTGGATCAGGCAGGGATCACTGTGAATAAGAACACGGTTCCGGGCGAGAAACGCTCTCCCTTCATCACAAGTGGAATTCGTATTGGTACTCCTGCGATCACCACTCGTGGACTTGGGACATCTGAGATGAAACAACTGGGGCTCTGGATTCGCGATGCCATCCTTTCTCGTGGAGAAACAGCAAAGCTCCTTAAAATCAAGAGTGAGGTCCAGGACCTCTGTAAGAGGTTCCCATTGTATGGCTGATATTTCTTTAGATGAAATCCGCTCGCTTGCCCGCAATGCAGCGAAAGAATATTTGGCGCCCATCGTAGAAGCGGATGAGGAATCTGAGACATTTCGCAAAGATGTGATTCGAAAACTGGGTGACCTTGGACTCACGGGAATTGCGACATCTGTGTCCTATGGAGGGACTGGGCTAGGCAGTTTAGAATATGCTGCAGCACTGGAAGAGATCGCTTCTGTGAGTGCTAGCTATGCAATCAGCATCGCAGTATCCGGTCTTCCGCAAGTTATTCTGAATACTTTTGGCAATGAGGCACAAAAATCAAAATACATCCCACCCCTAGCTGCGGGTCATGCCGTTGGCGCCTTCTCACTCTCGGAAGCATCGAGTGGATCCGATGCAGCAAGTCTCAAGACTCGCGCCGAGAAGAGCGGTTCTTTTTATATCTTAAATGGGACAAAACTTTGGACAACCCAGGCTGATTCAGCGGACGTCATCCTATTAATGGCCCGCACTTCATCGGCAAATGGTGCAACCGGGGTCTCGACTTTCATTATTGAAAAAGGAACTCCCGGTCTCTCGTTTGGAAAACGAGAAAAAAAAATGGGCCTTAATATTTCACACACTATGGAAGTTCTCTTGGAGAACGTGAAGATTCCTGCGTCTCAGCTCGTCCTTGAGGAGGGAGCTGGAATGAAGATTGCTCTCAACGCACTCGATAACGGCAGGATTACAATCGCTGCGACCGGTGTGGGTGTGGCCCGCGCCGCTTTTCAGCTGGCGGTAGATCACGCGAACGAGCGCGAGCAATTCGGGAAACCCATTCTTGATTTTCAGGGAGTCGGATTTATGTTGGCTGACATGCTGACCGCAATCGACGCCTCACGATTGTTGGTGGAGCGAGCTGCGGCTTTGAAGGATGCCGGAAAGCAATATTCTATTGAAGCCGCTCAAGCGAAGCTTTTTGCCACGGATACCGCGATGCAAGTCACGACAGATGCTGTTCAGGTCCTAGGTGGTTCCGGATACACCAAAGACTTCCCCGCCGAGCGATACATGCGCGAAGCAAAAGTCCTTCAAATCGTTGAAGGCACAAATCAAATCCAAAGATTAGTGATATCGCGGAGTTTAAAAAGAAAATGAGTTCTTTGCATTTAGACCTGAGTTATTTTGAATCGCAACCTTCTCTACAAAAAGCGACAGCTGCATGGACAAACGCCAGAGCACGCTTAGCTAAAAATGAGTCTGGATACTTCAATGCACCTATCGACGACACCTTGTCCCAGCAAAGAGCCTGTACTCAACTTGCGCAAAAAGTTCGCGCCCGATTTTCTTTCACCGACGTCATCTTGATTGGGATTGGTGGCAGTAGTCTTGGTCCGATCGCGCTGATTGAAGCCCTAGGTACCAGTCGTGCCGTGGACTTCACTTTCTTAGAAAACCCTGACGCCACCGACATTGCACGAAAGCTGGCGCGCCTCATTCCTGAGTCAACACTCGTGGTCATTGTCACCAAGTCGGGTGGCACATTTGAAACGCTGGCTATTTCAAATGAGGTGATCAATTGGCTCGGTACAAGCCGCATTAAGAATCAAGTCATTGCGGTCACCGACCCCACAAAAGGGGACTTAAGAGAATGGTCGAAGAAATATGAAGTCGACACCCTCGCAATCGCACCCAGTATTGGTGGACGTTATTCGGTATTCACGCCTGTGGGTCTATTTCTGCTCGAGCTTGCAGGTCATTCGAGCCAAAAATTCTTAGAGGGCGCAAATACCGCAAGAACACAGATTGAACGCGATCCGACCGCCTTATGTACGTGGGCCGCTTCACTCCTCAGACACTCAGAAGATGCGCCCATCCATGTGATGATGACATACTCGACTGTTGGGCGCTTTTTGGCCAACTGGTGGGTGCAACTCTGGTCTGAGTCCTTGGGGAAGAATCGCAAGGGCTTCACTGCCGTTGCATCTGTTGGGGCCACTGACCAACACTCAAGCTTCCAACTCGTAAGAGACGGCCCCAGAGACAAGATGATTTGGTTTGTGACTTGGGAACGTGCAACGGCCCTCCCCGCGTCAGGGGGCGTCTTCCCGACGATGAGCGGCATTGCACTTCAGGACCTCATTGCGATCGAGTACGCGGCCATTAAAAAAGTTTGTATGACGCAGAACATTCCACACCTTGCACTCACGTTAAAGGGCCATAACGCGGAGAGTTACGGCGAAGTCATGTTCACCCTATGTGCGCTGACCAGCCTTATGGGTGAACTCTTGGGCGTGAATCCTTATGATCAACCTGGAGTAGAAGAAGGGAAGGTCTACATCGAAGAGGGCTTAAGGGACCTACGATTGCGACATGAGCAAGTTTCTCCTAAACTTATAAAGTCATGACCTCGGATCAAAACCAAAAGACACCACAGAACACTTCCGATAAGACCGAGGTCTTGGGCGTAGACCAGGAAACCTTAAACAAAGAAATCACCAAAGCAAGAGAGCAGCCCGCTTGCTTGATTTTGATCCGTGGTGCTCCCCAAGGCCATCGGTACTCCATTACACAAGACCAAATGGTGATCGGGAGAGATCCAAATGTTGAGATCTCGATCGCAGACCCCTCCATCTCCAGAAAACATGCGCGTCTCCGCCTGGAAGAGAGCTCAGTCAAACTGGAAGACCTTGGATCTGCAAATGGCACAGTTGTGAATGGCAATCGATTGAGCCCCGGCGATTTAGTGTCCCTAGAAAAAGAAGACATGATCAAGCTCGGAAATACGATTGTAAAGTTCCTCCCTGCTGGAGAGCTTGAAATCATTTTCTATGGAAATCTGAACGCAGCGGCCAACAACGACCCTCTTACCGGCGCTTTCAACAAAGGATATTTTATCGAGGCGATCGACGCCGAGTTTAAGCGTGCACGCGCTTTACACACACAACTGTCCCTTGTTTTCATGGACTTAGATCATTTCAAAAAAGTCAATGACACCTACGGACACGAGGGCGGTGATTACGTTTTAAAAGAATTTGCAAACCTAATCCGAACACTGCCCACCCAAGGGAAAGAAGTTTTTGCTCGTTATGGCGGCGAAGAGTTTTGTCTTCTATTGCCCTCTGTAGGAAAAGAAGAAGCGGCGAAGCTCGCTGAGTTAGTGCGCAGTAAAATTCAGCTGCATCCTTTCACTTATGAAGGAAAACGGATCCAAGTCACTTCGAGCTTAGGTGTGTCCGAACTCAAGGCAGAAACAGAAGGGGCAAGTTCTTTGATCAAGGAGGCAGACAAAGCCCTTTATGAGTCAAAAACATCCGGACGAAATCGCGTTACGATCGCGTATTGAGCCATGTCCCAACCAGCACCTCGTATTCATCTTCTTCCACCACTCGTTGCGGAGCAAATTGCCGCAGGAGAGGTGATCGAACGTCCTGCAAGCGTAGTGAAAGAACTGGTCGAAAACTCACTTGATGCTCAAGCAAACTCAGTTCGAGTTCAACTGGATGAAGGAGGCCTCGCAACCATTGAGGTCACCGACGATGGACGAGGGATGATCGAGTCCGATCTGGAGATCTGTTTGCTGAGGCATGCTACTTCGAAGATCAACTCGATACAGGATTTAGACCATTTAAAGACACTTGGGTTTCGGGGTGAGGCCCTGCCCAGCATCGCCTCAGTGGCTCAGATCAACATAGTCTCACGCGCCGCCACTTCACTTACAGACGCACCTGCCCTTCAGATTGAGGCTTCATACCAAGCCCCAAGAAGAATCCGACCAATTGCAACCCAGTCTGGACTTTTCTGTGGATCCGTTCACGGTACGAGAGTCACCGTGTTAGGTCTGTTTTCTCATCTTCCTGCTCGACTCAAATTCATGAAGAGCGTGCAGAGTGAGGTCGCTGCGGTTCGGGAAGTTATCGAGCGTCTCTCCCTTGCATATCCACACGTGCGTTTTGAACTTTATAGCGGCAACAAGGCTATTCTTTCTTATGAGGCCTCTGACGAAAAGACACGGATTGATGCGCTGCTTGGCGCAGAAGAAGGTCTCACATCCGTCCACCGCAGTATTTCAGTGGGAGGCATAGAGGCGGAAGTTTATTGGGTCAGAGGGGCTAGCGTCCCTCACACACGGAAACTGATTCAAATTGTGAACGGACGGGTGATTAAGGATAGAGTGCTTCAACAAGCGCTATTAAATCCACTCCGTCAGAGCTTCTTGCCTGGCCAGTTCCCGGCTCTGGTCGCGAAGTTTCATTTTCCTGCCGGCAGTATTGATATCAACGCCCACCCAACCAAATCAGAAATTCGTTTTCGTGAACCGAGCATCCTCTATCGCATCGCGAGCGAACTTCTTCTTCCGATTGCCTCTCCAATGCCCCAGGCACAGACTGCTCCTACAAATTTTTCTCATTCTCCCGCCTTTGAATTTGGTGTTTCCAGTCCGATCCAGTATCAAACGGAAGCTGCAATCCTTCCCGAGCAAGGGCGGTACTTAGCGACTCTTTTCAATACTTATTGGTTATTCCTAGACTCGGGGCGCTATTTACTCGTCGATCAACACGCAGCTCACGAAAGAGTGCGATTTGAAAAATTAAAAAAAAGAGCACTCACACGAACCGCAATCTCGTCGCAAAGGCTTTTAGAACCCACCTTAGTGAGGCTTGCCGAAGGTGTCTTAGATGACGCGTTCGTTTCAAAGCTTCCGTGGCTCAGAGATCTTGGGTTTGAAGTGGATGCCATCAGCGAGACGACAGTAGCCTTTAGATCTATCCCAAGTGCTTGGGGCGAAAGACAAATGGCTACACGACTGCACAACTTAATGGAGAAACTCGGGAGCGCAGACACTCCTCGCGAGGTTCACTGGGACGAAAGTCTCTTTGAGAAAGTCGCTATGGAATCCTGCCGCGGAAGCATTAAGGCCCACGATTCCGTTTCACCGATTGAGGCAAGTTTCATTTTTGAGGAACTCCGAGGCTGCGAAAATCCCGGTTCTTGTCCTCACGGGAGACCGACCACCTACGAAATTACCGAAGGGCGGCTTGAACAATGGTTTCAGCGTCGCGCACCCTGACGGAACTAAAATCTGAGGCATGGGTCCTGGTAGGACCTACTGGCGTCGGAAAATCACGCATCGCACTCAAGCTGGCTCAGTCGATCCCTAACCTTGAACTGATTAATGTGGATTCTGTCTCGTTTTACCGCGACTTCAACATTGGATCGGCAAAACCAAACTTAGAGGAGCAGAATCAAGTCCCACACCATTTAATTGATGTAGCAGCGCCTGAAGACTCATTCACCGCGGCCGATTTCTTAAGAGAGACCAATAGAATTCTGAGTATCACTGAGGGGTCAAAAAAACGTGTCCTATTTGTCGGAGGGTCTGGGTTCTATTTAAAAGGCCTACTTTTTGGCCTTTGGGATGCCCCTGGGGCAAATCAAGAGTTTCGTGAGTCGTGTGAAAAACGAGATGTGAAACTACTCCATAACGATTTGCTCATGAAGGATCCTTCTGCTGCTGCACGCATTGGAGGCACGGATCGTTACCGCCTCACACGCGCACTCGAACTGCTTCATCTGACTGGGATTGGTCCAACGCAGTGGGAGCAACGGATGCCAAAGACCATCCATCCCCTATTGCAGCTTGTGTCTTTGGATCAGGATCCGAAACTTCACGCAAGTCAGCTAAAGGGACGCATCGAAACGATGCTCCGACGTGGCCTCATCGAAGAGGTTACTCAACTGATCAGGACTCACCCTCACTCCCGTGCACTTCAAGCTGTGGGTTATCGACAGGTTGTAGATTATTTGTCCGGCACACAGCCTCAAGGAAGGCCGCCTGTACACTCTGAGAAAGAACTTGTGGAAGAGTTGTGGCTTGCGCACCGACAATTATCGAAGGCTCAAAGGACCTGGATCAAGGGTCTCAAACCCTTAGAATCCTTCCTACTTCCTGATCAAGAAGAATCATTGATTCAAAAAGGGATCGCGTTCTATCGAGCTCGTGACCGTGTATGATTATAGCATCTTAAGATACTTGTCTTGGAAGGCGGTCAGTCGATGTCCCGTGGCGCAAACGTTTGGTATAACGGAAAAATTTTACCGGCAGAAAACGCAAAAATTAGCCTTTTCACTCATGGACTGCATTACGGCACAGGCGCTTTCGAAGGAATTCGCGCCTATAGGCAGACCAGTGGTGGCGGAGCCATTTTTCGCCTCACTGAACACATGACTCGTCTGACGGACAGCTTAAAGATCATGGGCTTTGAATCTCCCTACAACGTTGAACAACTTTGCGCTGCTGCCATCGAAATCTGCAAAGCGAACAAATTTGAAGAATGTTACGTGCGTCCAATCACCTTCATTGGTGATGGCCCACTGGGAGTCTACCCAGGAGCCACGCCTCCGATTGATATGGCTGTGATCACGTGGGAATGGGGAAAGTACTTAGGGGACAAAGGCGTCACCGAAGGCGTGAAGCTCATGACTTCAAGTTTCATTCGGCCCCATCCCAACAGCGTGATGACCAAAGGCAAAATCACGGGTCAGTATGTGACCGGAGTCTTAGCAAAACGTGAGGCTCTCAGTCTTGGTTTTGATGAGGGCCTTCTTTTAGATCCAGAAGGATTTTTGGCAGAAGGCACGGGCGAGAATCTTTTTATTGTGGTCGATGGCGTAGTCAAGACCACGCCCCTGACTTCAATCCTCAATGGCATCACTCGCCAGACGGTAACCAAGATCTTAGAAAGAAAAGGGATCAAGGTCGTTGAGGCTCGATTCACACGCGATGAACTCTGGTGTGCAGATGAAGTATTTTTGACCGGTACCGCCGCAGAGATCACTCCTGTCGCAAGTGTTGACCAGCGCCCGATTGGTCGCGGTGAGACCAAAGGAAAACCTGGAGCACTCACACTGTCTCTACTCAAGGAGTATGGCCGTCTTGTTCGCGGAGAACTAAGCGATACGCCACGCGAATGGCTGACTCCAATTCGGTAGATCTTAAACCCAAGATCATTTTTGAAGATCAACACCTGGTTGTTCTCTCGAAGCCTCCTGGACTGCTCAGCCAAGGGGATATTTCTGGAGACATAGATCTTGTCGCGTTGATGCGCATCCACTTTGGCAGACATTATGTCGGTCTGGTGCATCGCTTAGACCGGAACACCTCAGGACTCATGGTGATTGCGAAACGTTCGAAATCAGCGGAGCGACTCAGCGAGCAACTCATCAACGGAGCCTTGCGGAGGAACTACCACGCAATCGTCTTAGGAAATTTTCCCGAAAAAAGACGACTTAAACATTTCCTGATCAAGAACGAATCCACCAATGAGGTCCGCGCATTTGATCGCCCGAAGGAGGGTGCTCAAGAGGCCGCACTTTGGATTCACCCCCTGGTCCACTTTACGCAGGGCGACATTCCGTTGACGCTTGTGGAGCTGGAGCTTGAGACCGGACGCTCCCATCAGATCCGGGTCCAGTGTGCAGTCTCAGGCTTTCCTTTGGCGGGAGATCAAAAATACGGCACTCCTGCGGCAAAAAGACTGCTTCACAGGCCCGCACTGCACTCCTCTTCCCTCTCTTTCTTCCATCCCATGACCAAGGAGGAATGCGTCTATACAGAGGAAATGGCGTCCGATGTTCAGGGTGTTTTCCCCCAAGCCTTTGCGGAGTCGAAAAACCGACGGTAGACTAGGAAAAGTTTCACCCATGGAGAGGGGGAACATTGACGAAACTATGGAGAGCGATCGGCGTCCTCGGATGGACCCCCGCATTAGTCCACGCACTCGGGACAGTTGGTCTTGAGAGTTCAAGCTTCCTTTATTCTTCCGAAGAGCGCGCTGCATCTGCGATCGCTCTATCCGCATCCTTAAATGGCGAATTTGAAGACGACTCCTTGCACGCTCGAGCGGACTTGCTTGGGTTTAGCTTCACCACCAATCGTCAAAGCTTCACACTGGAATCCCATGAGGCCTACCTGGCAACCTCACGTGCGCTCACCGATGAACATGAATTCACAGTAGGAAGAAGACTTTACCGCTGGAATCACGTCGACGAAGTCTGGTCTCAAATGAGTCTCTGGACACCGCGATTTAACTGGGATCCCATCTACCCAGAACGCATTGGACTCACAGGCGCTTTTTACAGATTCGAGGATAAGAACGTCACGTTCCTGCTTTACGGGTCTCCGATAGCAGTACCAGAGAGAGGGACTCCCCTCTTTGAACAAAACGGAACTATCGTCAGTAGCTCACCCTTCTTTAAGCCACTCCCTAAACAAATCGAGGTCTTAGGCGTAGAGACCCAAATGCGCTACAAGCTCATCAACCCAGCATTGAAGGACATTCTGCTCAGGCCCAATGCCGCAGCAAGAATGGAGTATCGCGATGATTCTGGATTCTGGGGCAGCGCCTCGGTTGGCGTTTTGCCCGTGCATATGCCGCAACTTGCGGCCGAGCCTTTTTTAAACTCGAGCGCTGAGGTGCAGGTGAATATTCGCACGCAGTTCCCACTTCGAAACCTATCGACATTCGAGGTCGGCTACAAAGACGATAAAGACCTTTGGGGCATATGGATCTCAGGATCAAGAGAGCGTCCATTTCGCTTCACCAATGACCCGGCCTGGATCAACCCAGTATTAAATCCAAGTGAGATCTATTCCGGCGGAATACACACACTGATCACTCACAGCGTTCGCCTGAGTGGAGCCTTGCTTTACGTCAACGAGCGATCTACTGCTCAATCTTCAGCTCTACCCAATGTCAACGTGGACCTCCCGTCTCGTTTTCCAATCAAACGCGCCTTCCAAGCCAAGCTTGAATATGCGCCCACCTGGCGGACCGAAGGATCATTGTCTTGGATGAGAGACGTCCTTCAGAAAAATAATCTCGTGTCCTTGAATGTGTCTCACCGCGTTCCAAAAAGCGCGATCACCTTTGGTGGCGGCGTTGACATCACGATAGTGAACACGACGAAGGATTTCATCGGCCAATACTTTGCGGATGATCGACTGAGAGGATGGTTGCGGTATGCATTTTAGACCAATTCTTCCTTGTATTCTTCTCGTACTCACCGGCTGTGGTGCCCTCGGACCCTCGGAAGATGAAAAGAAGAAAGATGTCGGAGGCCTCAGTCAAGGATGTCTAAACGACATGAAGGGAACGATGAGGCGCTTTCAGACCGGGGACGTATCCGAATCAGAGTGGAAATCGACTTTTGATTGCGTCGGTACCTCTCTTGATTTTTTTAAACAGTACGTTCGGGGAAGTACAGACGCAGGCTATAGCGTTTCTGACATGAACACTTTCGCGGGCAAGTTTCTTTTCACCAACAGAAGCGTGCGGGAACAGTTCATGCAGGGTGCTTTTTACGTCAAAGCCGCACTATTAGGCGGGCGTGGATCCGTACTCACATTCACTGAGATTGACCGAGTGAAGGAGCTGCTTCAGGGAATCCATAAAATCACGGCTCCCCTCATTCCGGTGCTCAAGAAGGTCAGCGAAGAACCAACGGGTGAAGTCGCACTTGAGACCGCAGAAAAACTATCAAAAGCAATCCTACTTTTTGCTGACCTACTAGACACCCTCCCCGTTAGTGCATTGAATGATCAGGCATTAAAATTATTTCTAACAGAGACCTACCTCGCGATGGGCAAAGAGGAACCGGAAGACTTGAGCGCGGACCTTTTCCTCGCAAAATGGCTCATGTCAAATACGCGTCCTGACGCTTTTGAAGCCAAAGACTGGTCCAAAGCAATTCGTGTGATTGCGAAACCCTTCGGCCTCTACTATGCGTTTAAAAAGGTGCCTCAGGCTGACTTGTTGGATGATCGAAGTTACCGAGAGTTTGTAGTAGCCATTCTAGATCAAGCACGTCCCATGATTGAAAGCGCAATCGAAGCGCATGGAGGAGTGCTGCCCTTTCCACTCCTGGATCGTGCTCTTAGGTCCTTTGTCGGTATGTCAAAGCTAGGAGTTTCCGAAGCAACGGTACTTCAGGCACTTCGTCCATTCATTCGCAAGATGCTTCAGTCCACGGATGCAATCGGACTCGACAAAGCATCGCTAGACACTCTTTACACATTGGTGAAACGGATTCACCAGGACCTCCTCGTGATCGATAAAATCTACGAGGCTTCCGGAATGAACCCCATGACCACCGATCGCACTCGCCTCGTGAACGCGATCAACGCGGTATCCGGCCAGTTTACAGCCGCAGAGCAGGACTCGTTCCTCCGGGTGAAACACCTCGCCTTAGATTTTAGGCCTCTCTTCGATGACGGTAAGCCAAGCATTCTCTACGACCCCTCTGCCACCTATTCCAGATATCAACTCGTACAACTCTCACTCATTAGAATTGGGATAGAACAATTGGTGCGGGTTTACACGAATGGTGGCAACAGGATCGTTCAGGCGGACCTAGAGGTGGTGCTGAAGGACTTTAAACAGCTCCTCTTTGAGCTTGAGATCGTGGATCCAACCATTGTGGAGTTTGAAAGAAAACGAATTCAGGACATGAATCTGTTTATGTTCTCCAGTGATGGTGATGAATACGCATCCTTAGATGAACTCACCG
This sequence comes from Pseudomonadota bacterium, assembly GCA_027486675.1. GTDB lineage: Bacteria > Bdellovibrionota > UBA1018 > UBA1018 > CAIMNF01 > JAIXOQ01. Next base: position 9,263 of record JAIXOQ010000024.1, on the reverse strand, counting down.
ACTTCGGTGCCGTAACCGTATCATCAGGGACTCTCTCTAGGAAGATGCGCGAAACGATCACACCCAAATGCGATGCGGGCTTGGGCACAGATCTCTTGGGCTGGACCTGGCTTCCTGTTGGATGTTTTAGAACTGAGTTCTGGAATCATTTAGACCTATGGCTTGAGAACTTTCCAATTTTGCGTTCCCACTTTTTAAACATGGACTCACAAACCAAAGAGAACGTAAAACGTTGGATCGAACACGGTGCAAGACGCAATGGATACAACGAGGACAACATCGCAAGTTACGACATCAGGGCCTTAAGCATTGTCCTGCACTACACAGAGACTCTTTATGCGCGCCTTGCGGACGATGTCACACGCCCACTCACAAAACCAAATATCATGGCAGGCTACCCACTCTTTAAACCGGTGCTGAAGAGAAAACTTCGACAAATGGTTCCAATAGATCTCAACAATGACTACATTCTAAAAGGGGTCTACACTTACTTAGTCAGGTACAAACAAATACCGTCTAGTTTTGGCAGTTTTAGTACATTCGGACTTTGGATGCTCACCTACCCGAGCTCTTCATTGTCCACGGATCGAACTGGAATCTTCAATATTGTTTGCCTCCTTGGAACTCCAGAAAGCCCTGAACAACAGAAGCTGACCAAAGAGTATTGCAAGAGTTACTGATCGAAGAAAGAATGGCATGCTGCTGATGAATGCTTCACATCGAAGAAACTAGAGTCTCATTCCGAAACGATCGTACTCCAGTTTCAGAACGCTATGATGATATTTACTTTAATCCCGAAGATGGTATTGCGGAGTCCGTAGCAGTTTACTTGGAAGGCGCAGGGGTTCGCGCATCGATTGATCGAGGAGATTCAGTCATTCGCGTGGGTGAACTCGGCTTTGGAGTTGGAATCAACTTTCTGATGACTTGGGACTACTTCCTCAAGCACAGTCTGCCTCATCAACGCCTGCATTACACTTCGATTGAAGGGTTCCCTGTCCACCTTGATGATCTCAAGTCACTTTACAAAAGCTACCCAGAATACGGAAACCTCACATCAGAGCTTTTGCAGCACTACCCATTTCCTATTCCTGGGCTTCATAGGCGTTCCCTCTCAGATCACCGCGTCACGCTGCTTCTAGTCTGGGGTACCCTGCCCAAAGCGCTCACGCATCTTGAAGGAAAAATCGGTCATTGGTACTGGGACGGATTTTCTCCGAAGAATAATCCAGATGCGTTCTCTACAGAAGTTTTTCAGGAAGTTGCACGGCTCTCTGACCAAGGCGCAACGGGTTCGAGCTTCACCTGCGCAGGCTGGGTACGAAGAGCGATTTCAGAGAGTGGATTTCAAGTCACGAAGGTTCCAGGCTTTGGTAGAAAAAGAGAACGTCTTCTTGGGGTATTTCCAGGGGAGGCCTCAATGAATGAATCCCCACCCAAGAGTATCGCGATCTTAGGCGCAGGACTTGCCGGCGCATTTGCAGCAAGAGTCTTCGCAGAAGTCGGGATCAATGCTGTTGTTTATGAGAAAGACAAGCCCGCTAGCAAGGCCTCTGGCAATGAATGCGGTCTCTATAATCTTCAAATCAGTGCTGTCCCAAGTCCTGTCAGCCGCGTTCATCTGAATGCACTCCTCTTAAGTCGTGCTTCACAAGAAACAAACGATTGGATGAAAGAGTCACTCATTCAGCGCGGAATCTTAAAGCTTTTGACCACAGATGAAGAGAGGACGAGAGCGAAACGAGCGCTGGATTCCCATGAATTGCCGCTATTCTTCGCAAAAATCCTAGATCAGGAGGAGGCTCAGTGCGTAGCACGGGTGAAGTTAGCGAGCCCTGCACTTCACCTGCCAGAATGCGGAACACTGAGCCCCAAATTACTTGTGAATCATGCGCTTCAGCATCAGAGGATCACGGTCATTTCATCCGCCGAGACTCCTATCGCAACACCGACCTGCCCTGTGATCCTCGCCACAGGTGCCGAGTTTGCAGCTGTCTCCCCTATTTCTGACCTGCCACTCCAGATCCTACCGGGTCAAATCAACACCATTTGGCCAAACATTCACACACAATCTTTGACCTGCACCTTAATCGATGACGGTTATACAACACCCGTACTGCCTTCAGGCAATCACTTCACAGGTGCAACCTACAGAACTAAGCCGGCAAAGGCTGATCAAAATGAACTCGACCAGGAAGTCCTACTGAAAGCCACCCATCGACGCTCAGAGGCTTTTCTTTCCTGGGATTCTACCTCTGTCGCAGGAATACGAGTATCTAACCGGCTTGCATCGCCAGATAAAACTCCCCTCATCGGCCTGTGGGGAGAAAATACATATCTTTCTCTTGCCCATGGTTCCAGGGGGATCACGACGGCGCTTTTGGCTGCTTACTTTTTGCTCGATCAGTTCCGGGGGGATCCGTTGCCTATGGATCGAGATCTACTTCCCCACTTAGACCCTCATCGCTTTGATCGTCGCTTACGAATGGCGTCACTCAACCGCTCTTTGAGTTTAGGTCCAAAGAACAGCAAGAACCCTGAATAGATGCAAATCAAATAGAGCCGGTCTAGATTACTGCCGCCCAAGAATTCCCACAAAACCAAGGCTCCGCTCAAGTACCCCAAGATTCGCATTTGAATCGGGAGCACCATGAACAGGCTCACCTCAAAGTTAGGATACAAACAGGCAACTGCTAAAAAGAGCGAAGTCTCAAAGTGGCGCGCATTGAGTACTGGGTAGCCCGTGCTCATCGCAAAAACGACAGTGAGCGCCCAGGAAACTAAAACATAGAGAGTGAGCTTGGTTGCGCCCCATTCTTGCTCCAATGTGTTGGTGACAAAAAACATGAACCATAAACCGAAGAAAAGCCAAATTGGGTTTTGTGAAACAGGGACAGACAGAAACGTGAACAGTCGCCAGAACTCTCCCTCTGCAACCATGCTTGGGATCAGCGGCAACATATTTGCCGCTTCAGGTTGCATGACAGACAGAAGGTACCCCATGGCCTGTAAGGCGATCAGCACCCACCCGAGTCTCTGGATGGCTAAAAAGGAAAAATTCTTCGCGATACGGTCTAGAGTTCTCATGCTATTTCCTTCCGGACTGGCGAACGATCTCATCAATCAGCTTCTGCGTTTCTAGCGGAGGCGACCGCTCTACACCCCGATCAAAGTACTTCACCGTTTTCACTTCGTGAGACTTTTTATACACAACCCAAATTCCATCCTTCTTTCCATCCATGAACTGCCCCTCTACCGCCGGAGTTCCATCGAGGAAGAAATGTGTGTACTTCCCATGGTTGTAAGAGCGACCTTCAATCTCCTTTTGGTGGCACCGCGAATTTCCATTGCCCTCGTCATCCGTTACTAAGGTATCCCCACCGTCTCGACAGGGCTTCGTCACGGCACATGCTGACAGGAGAAAAAGAATTCCGAAACTAAACACGCGCATCTTTGTTTTCCATTATCGCACGGCGAATCGCAGTTTTTGGTACTTTTGTCTTAGGGGTCTTCACAGAAAACCACTCCCGAACATCCTGATCTAGGCCGATCCCATGCATGTAGTTATAGACAGCCTTCCTCAGGCCCTTCCCCAGTGCATCATGATCCACAGGCGTCGGATCTACGAAAGAAAGATCATTCCTTGAAAAAAGATACTGTGGGTCTTCGGTAATCTGAATACCGTAGGCGGCCGGATCCTTTCCCACAGGGCTATGCTCAGTCGCAGAAAAGCGATGCCAGAATGCTGAACTCAGGCAACCCTCTACAAAGAGCTGACGCACATACTCTAAACTGTCTATGGTTTCTTGCTCCGTCTGCGTTGGAAATCCATACATCAGATACGCATGAACTAAGATTTTTGAGTTCCGAAAATTCTTGGTCACACGCGCCACTTGCTCAATGGTGACGCCTTTGTTCATTTTCTTGAGCAACCGATCGCTCGCTACCTCAAGCCCACCACTGACTGCGACACAACCCGCATCAGCCATGAGCTCGGTAAGTTCAGCGTTAAACACCTTATCGAAACGAACATTTCCCCACCAAGTGAACGAAAGCTTGTTTTGTACAATCTGTTGAGAAAGCTCCCGAAGCGCCTTCGGCGGAGCCGCTTCATCTACAAAATGGAATCCAGAAATTCCATTCTCTTTCGTGAGTCGCTTCATCCTTTCAATCGTGAGTGCCATCGGGGATGGATCGTAGCGGCCGATATAATCCAAAGTGACGTCGCAAAATGAACATTTTTTCCAATAGCACCCGTGCGCAAGCATCAGCTTGTTCCACTGGAGATCAGACCAGAATCGGTGCATGGGATTTAAAATCTCTACAAGTGAGAGATACTGATCCATGTGAAGACCGTCGGTGGTGGGATATCCCGACTGCGACTGCGGCACATCGTGCTCTTCAAGCGTTGAAACATCTACCACGGCACCCTCGACGCGTACCTTCGCGCGAAAGAGCTTATGCTCGGGCCGCCTGCCCTCTGCCCATTCTAAGACGCACTCGAGCGGACGCTCGCCATCGTCAAACACCACTGCATCCACCCAGCTGAAAAGACGCGGATCTTTGAGCCCTCGAAGCTCTGTGTTGACGTATCCACCCCCTAGAATGACCTTTATCTTAGGGTCTAACTCCTTGACTGCTTGCGCAGCTCTGAGACCCCCGTACACACAACCTGGGAATGGAACACTTAAGCCTAAGACATTAAAATGAAGCTCTTCGTGCAATTCACGCATGCGCTCTGCGATCCATTGATCGATCATAGAAGCCGGTGCCAAAAGAGCTTCATTCAGGGCGTCAAAAGAAGGATTTGAGGCAGCTAGAGAATCGCCGTATTTGGACAGGGCAAACCTAGAATCTACATTCTTGCCAACCAAATCGACAAGATCGTCCACGTACAGGGACGCGATGTGTTTGGCCTGATCCTGTACGCCTAAACGTCCGAATGCCCACTCCAGCTCAGCAGGATCAAGGGCTTGAAACCGTGGCCCCTCGGGCAGAAAAGTACGCGAAGCAATTCTATGGGCCAGGGTTGGATCCTTGCCTTGAAGAAAGCGAATCGTAGGATCGACCGATCGAAGATAATCCTGTTCGTTTTCAAGGACAAAAAGTGCAAAAGGATCCTGAAGCTTGGGAGACTTTGCCCGAATGGCCTGAAGTACTTCTTCTAAGCCCGCTTTTGAAAAAAGTCTCAACGCTACTTCAAGCCCAACATCCCTTTGAAGAACATCAAAGCCCTTACCCCGTAAGTACCCGGTTAAGAAACTGGTGCCAGGATAAGGAGTGTTCACCTGAACAAAGGGAGGCGTGATGAGAAGCGTTTTTGACTTTGTCATCGGACGAAAGATTGAAAGCCGGAAATTCTATATAAACCAGAACCCGAAGGAGCAGCACTCTCGCTGCTGACGGTCTGAACAAAAACGTGTTTCGCTTTAGGCTCGGCTTCGGCCATTGCGACTAGATTCTTAGGTTCGTTCTCAAAATTTGCGATCAGTACGCCGTGGTTCTTCACAGAGGTCCGAATAACTCCGCTCTTATATTCGCGGTCGTCCATATGGCGGCGCGGTTTTAGAACCACGCGTGTTCGTCTCTCTTCAGTAGGAAATCCATGATGCGCCAACTGTTCCAGCGTTCCGAATCCTTGCGAGGGCGTGTCCCGTCCCGTCACATAAAAAATGCTGGATCCTGCATCGAAGACTGCATTTGCGAATTCCACTGCCCCCGGCATGGGTTCATCGTGACGGAGGTAGTTGTGACTAAAGAAGCGCTCCTGCCAATACTTCTTCGCCGCTCGAAGAGCGTCCCCTTCTGGTCCACTTTCGTCATCAAGTTTCGCTTTCAGCCATAGATCTTTGACCGAATATCCAAGATCCTGCACCGCAAACTGAGAAAGTCTCTGAACAGACTCGGCGTGATTTGGTCCTTCAGTCTTTAACCATTCCGAAAGAATGGCGAAAGTGCGTGGGGCAACATGAAAGAGAGTGGAGTCTAAATCAAACACCACAACTGGCCGGCGCTCGGCCGCAATGGCCTGCTTCACATCAGAAATCACCGCATTGAGCAGTTCACGATCCGTCAACTCATGAAACTCAGAGTTTTCTACCCAAGCTTCACGCACCCACATTATTGGATGGCCTCGATGTTGCGGAATCTCACGCGTTTAGGCGTCAGCGCATCGGCACCTAGACGACGCTTCTTGTCCTCTTCGTAGTCTTGGAAGTTACCTTCAAAGAATACAACTTTTGAGTCCCCCTCAAATGCAAGGATGTGAGTCGCAATGCGATCTAAGAACCAACGATCGTGGGAGACCACCAATGCAGTGCCCGCGAAGTTTGTGATCGCTTCTTCCAGGGCACGCAAAGTATTCACATCCAAGTCGTTGGTCGGTTCATCGAGCAAAAGAACGTTTGCGCCGCTCTTTAAGATCTTTGCAAGTTGAACGCGGTTGCGCTCCCCGCCCGAAAGCACGCCCACCTTCTTTTGCTGATCACCGCCAGTGAAGTTAAACCGCGCGCAGTAAGACCGCGAAGACACCTCTTTGGTACCCAGCATAATGGTCTCGTTTTTACCGTCTGAAATTTCTTCCCACACCGTGAGGTTCGGATTGAGATCGTCGCGGGACTGATCCACGTACGCCATCTTCACAGTGTCGCCTACGCGCAACACTCCAGAGTCCGGCTTTTCTTGGCCTGTGAAGATCTTAAACATCGTAGTTTTACCGGCACCGTTTCCGCCGATGATGCCCACGATACTTCCAGGAGGAATCTTAAAGCTTAGGTTTTCGAACAAGGTCTTATTGCCAAATTTCTTCGTGATGCCCTCCGCTTCTAGGACCACATTCCCAAGGCGGGGCCCTGCAGGAATGAAGATTTCCATTTCTTCATCTCGCTTGATCTTCTCCTGACTCAGCAATGCATCGTATGCCGATACCCTTGCTTTGCTCTTAGCCTGGCGTGCGCGTGGACTCATACGAATCCACTCGAGCTCGCGCTCAAGTGTCTTCTGCCGTTTTGTTTCTGTTTTTTCTTCTTGCTCCAGGCGGGCACGTTTTTGCTCAAGCCAGGAACTATAGTTCCCTTCCCATGGAATGCCGTGGCCTCGGTCCAATTCCAAAATCCAGCCTGCAACATTATCTAAGAAGTAGCGATCGTGGGTGACGGCGACCACTGAGCCTTCGTAGTTCTTCAGATATTGCTCAAGCCAGCCCACGGATTCCGCATCCAAATGGTTCGTCGGTTCGTCTAACAACAGAACGTCGGGCCGTTGAATCAGTAAGCGACAGAGGGCGACACGGCGACGCTCCCCTCCTGAAAGCGTGCTAACCAGAGTGTGCGGTGGAGGACACCGCAGCGCGTCCATGGACACTTCAAGCTTTCGATCGATGTCCCAGCCATCTTTGGCTTCGATGCGTTCTTGAATCTCAGATTGCTCTTCAAGAAGTTTGGTCATTTCATCTGGGTCTAAGTTCGGATCAGCAAATTTTTCGGCAATCACTTGGTAGCGCTCTAGATCCCGCCCCAACGCACCCGTTCCCTCCATCACGATTTCACGGACAGTTTTTTTCGGATCAAGCTCTGGTTCTTGTTTTAAAAATCCAACCGTTACACCGTCCGTGAGGATCACCTCGCCATTCACGTTGAGTTCTTCTTGCGCCATGATCTTCAGCAGCGTGGACTTCCCCGAGCCATTTAGGCCTAAGACTCCAATCTTTGCGCCGTAGAAAAAGGACAGATAGATGTCGCGAAGGACTTGTTTGCTGGGCGGATAGATCTTAGATACCCCAACCATGGAGAGGACGAATTTAGGTTTGGCCATAAGCCAAAAAGGATACCCCATTGAGGGAAAGAGGGGGGACTTGCAAACTTGACTACTTTAATATACTATACCGCTCGTGAAAGCCACCTCCCTGAACCCATCCAGACGACTTGCAGCCAAGATCGGGGTGCTTCTATTGCTCTTTCTAACGACCCACACGGCAAGGGCCCAGTCAGCAGAGGAGCCCTTCACACTCGTTCCTCAAGAGGAAGCGGACCGAGAGGTTGCAAAGATTATAGCCGAGGCCAGCGCGGCTCAAAAACGCCTGAAAGACGCTGAAGACATGCGCTCTCTCGCCTGTAATGAAGTACGCACCGATCCAAAAAAATACCGAGAGTGCTCCTTGATCATGCGCCGGAGCGCGACCGAGTACCTCGATCAACTCACCCTGATTCTTGCGATGCTAGAAGTTCGAGATGACCTGAAACGTGTAACGATGAAGAAGTCGCAAGACCCAAAGTTTATTGATGGCTTCATGCAAGGCATTCCCCGAAACGTAGTTCTTTCACCAAAAGCGCAAACGGACGAGGTTTGGGTTCTAGAATACTCACCCAAGTATTCAGGTTCGCGCGCTGTCGTTGATGAATTGGCTGCCATGCTCTCGAGTGGCCATGGAGAGTCCTCCGTTGAATCGGGGGCAAATAGCCTTCTCTTTCCATTGGTGAGGTATCCGCACCCCTATGACTGGAATATCAGGGTTTTTCTTTACCCAAGCCAATTCAAAGCCACGATGTCAACGGCGATCGACGGTTTAGCGATTCCATTTGCTCAAGGGATCTCTGCGCTTAGCTCATACGAAATGCACACGGTGTTCTGGGGGATACAAAATGAAGATCCATCCGATGGGCCACGGCCCCCGGAGAAAAAGCGAAATCCATATCGCTCCAATGACTCGCTCAAAGAGGGCTCACTCGCCCTAGAATCCGGCAAAGCGACCATCGTTTTCCAGGACTACGCCCAGAAAGATGATGATGTGATTGAGATCGAATTCCGCGGTGAAAAGCGAAAAGTCTATATGAACGAGGATTCGTCCTTTGACATCGATCTCAAGCCTGATGAATCGCTTGAAATGAAGATCACGGTCTTAAGCGAAGGGTCAATACCCCCATGCACGTTACGAGCCTTTGCAGTGGAGTTTGGGATGAGGACGAGCGAGGTCGTTTTAGGAGGCCAGGTGGGTGAAGTCGCGACCCTTAAAGTTCTGAATCCGACTCCTTTTGAAGACGAGGATTGGGACCGGATCGGCCCCATTGTGCCCCGAAAACCAAAGCCGAGATCTCCGTTTTGGTCGCCAGTGCCCCAAAAATAAGGCTTCCAGGCTCGTTTTTGGTCACGTATTACCTCATTGAAGAGTGATACCGAGCTGCAGGGCGTTAAATCAGGCCGCTTTCCTTCCGCTTTTTCCCTGTTTTAAGAGTTTAAAGAAGAGATCGAGCTTTTGTTCGAGTCCG
>JAIXOQ010000030.1 GCA_027486675.1 Pseudomonadota bacterium | reverse complement strand
TCATTCGAGTGACCTCGTGCGGAAGAATTTGTTTTGATAACAATAAGATCAATCTCAGTCGCGTGTTTACAGGTCAAGAAGTCGGCATCAAGGAAATCGATGATGGAATTTGGCTCGTGAGTTTTATGAATTACGATTTGGGTTACTTCGATGTAGAAGGCTTAAGATTCGAACACCTAAAGAATCCGTTCGGGTCAAAAGTGTTACCTATGTCTCCGGTATGAGATGTCACCCATGTGTCCGGTACGTACCCAGAAAAGTTGGAGGTGACGATTGGATTCGAACCAACACAAAGCAGTTTTGCAAACTGCCCCCTTAGCCATTCGGGCACGTCACCCCTAAGAAGACTGATTTCTTACACAGTCTAGCGATCGGAACGCAAAGTGGGAACGCTTGAAATAAAAAAGCCCGAATCTGCATCCTATGCAAATTCGGGCCGGATATTGAAGAGGGGGTCCTTGAGAGTTAGGGGGACCCCCCTTTGAAACCGTTTGGATTGGCTTCTCCTTTGGCGATCCAGCCAGCGTGGGCTTCCAAGGGGTGTGGAAACCGATAGCTCTGTGACTTTGCGTCTCCGACTTTTCAGTCGGGTTGCCTTTTTCAAAGGGGGGATACGGATATCCCACTCTTCATCCAAGAGCCCACTTCCTTGGGGCCCAAACTCATTAATTTGTTAAGAAAACCTCATAATCCAAGTCTAACATGCCGCACAAATTAGTCAAGTACTGTTATATGCGAGCTGGGGGCCCAAAGTAGGGTCGCCCCAGGGTCAGGTGCGGTTTTAACGAGTCCCAAAGCGGTGAGAGCTGTGAAGGTAGCGAGTATGGTTGGCCGCTAAAATATCACAGAGCTGATTCTCAATGATGGGGAATTGAATGCGTCCGTCACTTCCTTTAGGTGAATTCGAGAGATTGGAAAGTGAGAGTTGAACATTTCTTCCTATCGCGCGAATCAGTGCGGCCTTCATGCGCGAAGCCTCATCCTGATCGCTGACATGACTCCATCTTGCTTCGATGAAATCCACCACAAGGTCGAGGTCCGTGAATTCTAAAAAGGGGAAATAATCAAGCTCCCGCAACAAAAGCGAGCGCGTCTTTTTATCGCTGAGCAGCTCAGATGGGTTTAAGTTCTGGATCAGCTTCCCGGTGTGAAGCATGTTTTGCGAGGACTTGAAGATGAGGTTTCTGGCATTGATCTCGATTTTCTGCCCGTTTCGTTTGAGTGCGAAGGTTTCGCTATCCGTCATGTCCTGGAAAGAAAAGTTGCCGAAGTGGTACCAACTCTTTTTTTTAATATCATCACCCAGCGAATAGATTCCAAATGCGCTGATGATAAAAAGTTTTTCATTCGCCTCAAATGCCCTGAGACCGGAGCCATGATAGGTGAATTCGTTACTTGAAAGTTTTGGATCCCATTCGCCCTGAATCATGGATGTCCCAATTTTGAAGAATTGCTGGGACAGACTCTCCTGCTGTTGGTCTTTAGGGTTTTGCCGATGTTCTAGCATCATCCAGTTCCAAGACCCCGAGGAGTCAGCAACCAGAAGCCACTTAGTTGCGCTTTGCTGATATGGCCTCTTCTTGAGGCTTACGAAAAAGAATGCGACGCTGCCACCGCCCTTGAGAGGGTCTAGTATCAGTTGCGCAGAATCCGGCAGGTCCTCCGACAAATTGTTGGTCATACCAGCGAGGACTTGTTTGAGTTCGTAACCCTCTGGAACTGGGATCGTTTCCGATCTGTGCCATGGGTCGCCTGGCCGTCCAAAGGAATGAGTCAGTTCAGGGCTACTCTCGTTGAAGCGAAGCTCAAAACCATTTTTAAATGAGTAAAGCAACTTGCCCTGGCCTGCGTGAGCCAGCGGAGTGGTTGCTCCAAACAATAGAAATACGCACAAAAAGGACCTTAAATTGAGTGTCATAGCGATCCAAGAGTTTGCTGGGCAGGCCCAAAAAAGAGCAAGTGAAATTGTCGGACTCTAGCGGGTTCGTTGTTCCTGACGTAAGCTCTCACTCACATGTCCTGGCTCTGTCTCTTCTTCTTAGGATTCTCCTTCAACGCTAGTGGTGACGGCTTAATTGAGCGGGATATCTCGATTAAGGATCGCAAAGCCGTGCGTTTAGAAGGCAAGCGTGGGTCGCTTCGGATCTCAGGTTGGTCGCAAGACCGCATCCGGTTGCGCATCGATCAAAAGACCACTCCTGCCGCTTCAAAGACAGATGGCTTAAGTGTTCTTGAAACACCAAAAACAGTCGAAATTCGCCTGGCCCACGCACGTGGGGAGGACCTTCTGACCCGCATGCAGCAAAAGAAAGAGCTCATCACCAGTGCTGACTGGGAGGTGAAGATTCCCAGTGGGACCGACCTCGATATCGTTTGGGGGGAGGGAGACGTTTGGTTAGATGATTTTAAAGGCTCCATTCAAGTGCGTGCAGAACGTGCCTCCGTCCGCGTGGATCACATGACGGCAAAGGGAGAGAATCATTTTTGGGTCAAAGAAGGTGCTGTTGAAATCGGGGATTCTTCCTGCACTTCTAGAATTTGGGTTGGAAAAGGAAGTGTGATCATTGATGGAGTCAAATTCACGAATCCATCTTTCATTGAAGTGGGCCAAGGTTCGGTGAGGGTAGAGCGAGTGGTGGGTGACCTGCATCTTGAGCTCGATCAAGCTTCGTTAAGGAGCGAAGACTTTACTGGATCTCTTAGTGTTCACTCACGGGTTGAACCCATTGAGGTCTTAAACTTAAGCGGCTCAATCGAAGCATCTCTAGGTACAGGCAATGTACGTGTGGAGTGGCGGGACTTAAAACGAGACAGTTGGATTGAGTCCGACGGCGGGAAGGTTGCCGTGACCTTGCCCACTACGTTTTCGGGTCGTTTTGATTTAACAAGTTTGAGCGGGTCAACGTCTGTGCAGTTTGATGTCACGGACGATGATTCCATCAAGAGCCAGTACGGCCCTAAAGCACCCGGACTCGTCTTAGGTCGGGTTGGGTCGGGGAGTGGGCCGGAGCTGCGCGTGCGCTCCAAATCCGACATTCGGGTACTCAGGCCATGAAGCGAAAAGTACTCGTTTTTAGGCTTTCCTCTCTCGGTGATGTGATTCTTTCCACAGCATTCTTAGATGAGTTGGCGCCTGACGTTGAGGTGACCTGGGTCGTCAAGGCCGCCTTCGCTGATGTCCTTCATGGCCATCCCAAAGTAAAAAAAATTATCCCTCTTCAGGGCAAGGTCTCACTCCCTGCATGGATCCATCTCCTGCTGCTTCTGAAGCAAGAGAAGTTTGAGTTCGTCGCCGATTTACACTGCACGCTCCGCACCTTTGTGGCACGAGTGATTTCCCCTTTTTGGCTTCCTCGTGAGGCCCGAGTGCGGGGCCTTCAGAAAGAAAGACTTCGTAGTTTTGCCTTTTTTTTCTTAAAGAGACTTTGCCCAAAAAAATTGCGTCCGCGGCCTTTAAGAGTACGCGCAGCAGAGGTTGCGCTTAGGCTCGGTCTAACGCGTGGCGGAAGATTTGTAAAAGCGCTTCCAAATCTTCCTCAGTGGGGAAGCGTTTATCAGGCGAGCGGCCTTCAGCGAAATAAGATTGCGATTATGCCGTCTTCAAGGTGGCCTGGAAAAGAATGGTCAGTCGATAGCTGGGTAGATCTTTGTCAACGACTCAAAGCACCTATTGTTGTGGTTGGTGCTACTCAGGACGCATCGAGTGTCGCAGTGCTTGCGCGCTTAAAAAAACTAGGGATCGAAGTAGAATCAAAACTTTCAGTCGGGCCTTCTCTTGCCAGTGCCGTGGGTGGGCTGCAGGAATCCAAGGTACTTGTAACCGTGGATACGGGTCTTTCGCATCTTGCAGAGGCCATTGATATTCCAGTGGTCGTCCTCTTTGGACCAACCCATGAAGACACCGGATTTGGTCCTAGAAAGAGGGAAAGTCTGAGCGTTGGAGCAGACCTCTGGTGTAGGCCTTGCTCAAAGGATGGCACGGCTTGTTTTCGGATCGCGGATGAGCGCTACCTCTGCATGAAGACCATTACCCCAATACAGGTTCAAAGAGCCATTAAGGCTGTTCTCAAATGATTTTCAGGCAACTCTGGGAGTGGCTCAGCCTCAAGCTCGATCGACGCAATCGTTTCCTTCTTCGCTCGAGCCCAAGTGTGGGTGGACAGGATCTTTTTTGGTTCCACGCTGCGAGTGCTGGTGAGTGGGAATCTCTGCGGCCGCTTGCAGTGGAGTGGCTCAAGCGAGATGGGCGAGTGGGGATTTCTTTTTTTAGTGAGTCTGCGAAAAAATTTGCGGAAGGGTTTCTTGCTTCGCTGTCCAAAGAGCAGCTCGACCGAGTCAGTTATTGTGGAAGCTCACCCCAGGAGCAGGGTTGGAGGCAACTTCTTCGCGAGTATCGTCCAAAAGTGTGTATCTCAAACCGCTATGAAGCCTGGCCGAGCTTGTGGGCGGCACTGAGTGACCTCTGTATTCCTCTGGCCCTTGTAAATGCCGAACCACGTTCTTCGTTAGTGTGGGTCCGTCGGGCATTGGCGCTTTTTAACGTGAGCCAGCCACGATTGATCTTTTTTGCAATCAGTCGGGAAGCTGAACTCAGTCTGCTGACTCAGTTTTCAGAAGCCCAGACTAGTTTGGCGGGGGATCCTCGGCTTGAGCGTATGGAGGAGCGAAAGAAAATAAAGAATGTTCGCGCCGAAGCTCTTAAGGAAGAGATCTTTTCATGGAAGAAAGATCGAAAGTTACTGATTGTCGGCAATGCATGGGAAGTGGATTTGAAGGCACTTTCCCCCATTTTTACGGATCCTTCACTTTGTTTGTTGGTGGTGCCGCATGATCTTGGGGTTGCAAATCTTGATCTACTCAGCCGAATCATAAAACCCTATCCATCTCTGCGCATGTGCGCAGAGTATGGGGTTCTCGCAGAGCTCTATGCGCTCGCCGATTTAGCCTATGTCGGAGGTGGGTTTGGAAAAGGGATTCATTCCGTTATTGAGCCTGCGGCTTATGGGGTCAGCATTGTGGCGGGGAGTCATAGGGCCGAAACTTTTTCAGAGACACGTTGGCTGCGCGAATCAGGACAGCTCCGTCTTGCGGAGCGGCCGCAAGACGTTGCCCCGCTCATTCTTCGTGGCCTCAGCCAAGCTAGCCTAATGGAGCGAGAGAAGTTTCTTGAGATTTGGAGAGAAAAACTTGGGGCCACGGAAGTCATTCTTGAGCGTATCCAGTCCCTTCTGTAGCGTTTAACGTGAAGCATATGGCATCTATTGAAAACCGCTACGACGCAGTGATCACTGGCCCAAATTTGATGGGTGTGTGGGCTGCTCTTCGCATGGCCGAATCCGGCAAGAGGGTTTTGCTTTTAGGTGGAGAGTCTCGATGTAAGCCCTTCATTTCAAGTCGCAATGGACAGCTGATCGACTTTGAACATCGAATCATTTTGCAGGAGCTTGGACACGAGGATGGCGCACGCTCTATTTCAGAGGCTCAGTTCCAGTTTGTGACGCAAAACTCTAGAATAAAAGTGAATGGTCGTGCAAATTATGATGCCGACTCAATCCGGGGCTTAAATTATCTCTACCGTGGGCACGACGCAAGATTGCTGCTCGCATCTGAAGTGGATACCGCAGAGGCGCTCGTTTCAGGCCTAGGAGTGCTTCCGATCGGGAAGTTTCGCCTTTGTGAAACGTGGATGAAGCGCGCTGAATCAGCGGGCGTCACGGTGCTTAGGAACTCTTCCCTTTCTAGGGTTTTCTTAGAGAAACAACACCTCGTCGGCATACAAGTGGAAGGGGACGGGAAGATGGTATCGACGCGCAAGTTGCTCGTGTCGAGCGACCTTTCTACGTTGGCCTCTCAGATCCACCAAACGGCAAGTAGCTCATCGGCACAAAAGAAAAGGGTGCCGTTGCCGCTGGGATGGAAGTTTTCGATAGGCCTCAGCGTGCGAGAAGATGCAATCCCAGCGGGTGCGCCGCAGTCTTTTTTGCTCGCCTCGGCAAACGCCCCGACCATTGAAGTGGAGTGGAGTTCGCCTGCGGTCTATGGCCTCTCCGACGCGGGTCAACGCATCATCTTTGTCCGTACTTCTCTACCCTTGCAGCAGCAGACTTTAGACCGAGAATACCAGCGTAAGATTGCTCAAAGGCTACTTGCGGCCCTCGCTCGTGTGTTTCCCTTTCTAGAGTACAATTTGATCCGGATGCTGCCTGATGTCAGGGATCATGAACAAGCTGAGCAGCTGGATCTGCCTGAAGCCTATCCTTTTCAAGATGTGGCTCAGATTCCATATGAACTTCTCATCTGGCCACCGGTCGATACAAAACAGTGGGTTCAGTCTTCTATTTGGCCAATCGGCCCTCAGATTGAAGAGGAGGGTGGGGTTTGGGCAAGTCGCGCTCTCACGAAGTCTTTCATGGATCACGTTCCGGTTTCGATCGAGCGCAAAGCGTAATAAACTTTTGAGCTATGGCCCTTACCGAAAAAGCATTTCGTCTGAGTTATCGTCCTCTATCAGATATCAAAGTCGCTCATGTCGTCTTTGACCTTGAAGGCGAGAAAGTAAATAAGTTCAACCGCCTGGTGATGAATGAATTTGCGGAGCTTCTTTCAGAGCTCAAAAAGAACGCAGTAAAAACGGATGTATTACTTTTGACCTCAGGCAAAAAGGGTAATTTCATCGCAGGCGCGGATATCAATCTCATTCAGTCTGCACGAAATGCCGAGGAGGCGACTGAGCTGGCTCGGGCGGGTCAAAAGTTGATCGATCTTTGGGAGGATTTGCCATTTCCTAAAGTAGTGGCCATTGACGGCACTTGTATGGGCGGAGGTTGTGAGCTTTCACTGGCAAGTACTGCAATCGTCATATCTAAAAATCCACAGGCGCGCATCGGCCTTCCTGAAACTTTGCTCGGGATTATCCCTGGAATGGGGGGATGTGTACGTATGCCGTGGAAGGTCGGGATCGCCCAGTCTCTTGAGCTCATCCTGGCAGGGAAAACGCTTGTCGGCGAAAAGGCCTACAAGCTCGGACTCGTAGATGCGCTGCTCGAAAAAGAGGACTTCGAAGCAAACACACTCGCGTGGATCACGAGAGAGCTGCCGCGCCTTAAGTCTGGATCCCGCATTGGGACTGAACCCAAGCTCGGCGGCATCGGAGGCCTTGCAGGTAGCCTCATGGAAAGCACTTGGGCGGGCCGCAAGGTGATCTTCAGCAAAGCACGTGCAGGTGTGATGGCAAAAACCAAAGGACAGTACCCGGCTGTTTTAGAAGCGATTGATGTGATCGAATCGGTAGGGACTGGGTATAGAAAATTCTTTCAAGGTGAAGAGCGAGACCTTGCACTGAAGCGTGAAGCTCAGGGGTTTGGCCGTGTCGCGGCAACTGACATCTCAAAAAATCTAATCCAACTGTTCTTCATGACCGAAGCGATTAAAAAATCAAATGGTGTTTCTGTGAGTGCATCGACCGAACATGCGGAAGTGAAGATAGAAAGCGCAGGTGTCGTAGGAGCTGGTGTCATGGGTGGGGGGATCGCTCAACTCTTTGCCGATAAGGGAGTAGCCGTCGAGATGAAAGATATCGCAAGCCCTGCCTTGGAACTAGGGGTTGCATCAGCATTGTCTTTATTTAAAAAGTCTCTCAAGAAACGCGCGATCACTCAGAGACAATTTGATCAAAAACTCAATCTGATCACACCGACACTCAATTACGATGGCTTTAAAAAAGCCGAGCTGGTGGTAGAGGCCGTGATTGAAAAGATGGACGTGAAGAAGAGTGTTCTAGCTGAACTTGAGAATCATGTTGGTCAAGGAACCGTGATTGCCTCAAATACCTCGTCGCTTTCGATCTCAGAGATGCAGACTGCCTTTAAGTATCCTGAACGATTTGTAGGGATGCATTTTTTTAATCCCGTCCACCGCATGCCGCTTGTGGAAGTGATCCGTGGGACGAAAAGTTCGGATGACGCAATTGCGCTCACTTATCAAGTTTGTAAGCAGCTTGGGAAGATGCCTGTCGTTGTTAAAGATTCCGCCGGATTCTTGGTCAATCGGCTGCTCATGCCTTACTTAGCAGAGGCTGCGACTTTGCTGGTGAGCGGAGTGAAGATCGACAAGATCGACGCAGTGCTTCTTGATTTTGGTATGCCTATGGGCCCCATCGAACTTATCGATGAAGTGGGTCTAGACGTAGGTGAAAAGGTCGCAGGAATTTTACGTGCTGCTTTCGGGGAGCGTATGGTTGCCCCGGATGCTTTTGGAAAGCTGATTGAGAAAAAGTGGTTGGGCAAGAAGACGGTGCGTGGATTCTATGTTTACGAAGGTCCAAAGAAGGTGAAGAAACTTGACCCAGAGATCTATACAGTCCTCGGGACCACGACCTCATCCCAGGAGATGGGGAGTGAGGAGATCCTCGATCGATGCATTTTAGGCATGGTGAATGAGGCAGCGCGATGCCTCTCAGAAAAGGTTGTGGGGAGTGCTGCAGATCTTGATCTCGCGATGATCATGGGTACTGGTTTTCCACCCTTTCGGGGCGGGCTTGCACGCTATGCCGATGCACGGGGCTTGGGCTCGATTGTGGAAAGACTTTCTGAGTTAGAAAAAATAGTGGGTCCTCGTTTTGCTCCTTCCGAGGCCTTAGTCGTTCTTTCTAAAACGGGTCGAGGTTTCTACGGTGCGACTTAGTCGCACCGAGCCGCGGGTTTCGGCTTGGATTCTTTGGGTGGGCCGTCGAATGATGGCCTCACGAAAGGGCCTGAGCTTTTTAGGTCTCAGTGCGTGGCTTTCGATTTTGGGCACCGGGGTGGGAGTTGCTTCCATTATCGTGGTGGTATCCGTTATGAAGGGGTTTCAGCTCGAGCTAGAAAAGCGAATCATGGGGAGTGCAGCCCAGGTGATCGTGCGTCCGCTCCCGGGAACGGATACGTACCGAGCCGGTACTGTAGATCTCAATGAGATGATTTCAGCCCCCGTACTTAGGGATTTGCAAACGACTCCAACGCTCGCACTTGAGGTGATCCTTCGTTCGGGTGGAAAGACTTTAGGCGCGGTTGTGAAGGGTGTAGATGCAGAAGGGTTGCGCCGAGTTTCTCAGACTCTTGTCGAATCCGCGATGCCACAAATGCTCGTCGACCGCGACAGTCCGAACGCTAACCCCTATCCGCGACTCTTTATCGGAAAAGAACTCGCTTACGACTTAAGCGTTATCCCAGGGGATTTCATCACTGTGGTGAACCCAAGTGTGTCTGAGGGACCGCTCGGCTCCATTCCAAGGTTTCGGCGTTTTGTAGTGGCAGGCATTTATTCGTCAGGTGTTCCGGATCAAGAATTGGCAACTGCTTACACTTCGCTTGCGGAAGCCGAGGTCATATCAAAAACGAGAGGTCGGATCACGCAGCTTGAAATCTTTCTACCAAAACCTGAGGACGCATTAACCTTAGCATCCAAATTAAAGATCAACCTTAAGAACATCGCCGAAGTGCAAAGCTGGCGGGATCAGAATGCGGCGTTATTTTATAGTATGAAATTAGAGCGAATGGCGATGTTTGTTGTGCTTGCTTTTGCAGTTTTGATCGCTGCCTTGAATATTGTTTCCACACTTTCTCTTTTGGTTCAGGAGAAACGCAGGGAGATTGGAATTTTGCGCACGCTGGGTTCAACTGAAGCCAAAGTGACTCGTCTATTTTTTCTTCAAGGCGCGCGTCTAGGAGGCTGGGGCGTCCTTGGTGGGCTATTGGTTTCCGCAGGCATCGTTCTTGTTTTAAGAAACGTCTCGATCATTGCGCTTCCCGAGATTTATTTTGATCGGCATCTTCCCGTTGCCGTAGAGTTTTCGACATTTTTTATCACCGCAGCAGTTTCGATCACGATAGTTCTCATCGCGGCTTGGTTTCCTGCAAAACGTTCAGGGCGCTTCACTCCGGTTGAGGCTCTCAAAAGACACGGAGTTTAATTAGTTCTATGTTTACAGGTCTCATTTCAGACTTATCTAAGGTGCTCTCTATTCGATCAGAAGGTGCGTCCAAGCGCATGGAGGTGTCGCAAGCGTTTCCTGATTTAGAGATGGGAGAGAGCATCGCAGTCAATGGAGTCTGCTTGACCGTAAGTTCCTTCGCGGAAGGGGCCTGCTTCTTTGATTTAGGCCCTGAGACACTGGCTGTGTCCAATTTAAGGAATCTTAGGGTGGCTGATGTTGTGCACCTTGAGCGTGCCCTCAAAGTTTCCGATCGACTGGGGGGTCACTTTGTCTCAGGCCACGTGGATGATACTGCGACCTTGATTGCCGTCACCCCGATCGAAGGGGGTGGGGGGTGGTTAGAGCTGACATTTCAGGATTTAGCCTCCTTCGCTCGCTACATCGTTCCGAAGGGGTCGATTTGTTTGGATGGAGTGTCGCTCACTGTGGCTCAAAAGACTGAAAACTCTGTGCGCGTCATGATCATCCCGCACACGTGGACTCAGACCTGTCTTGGCTCCTATCCGGTGGGCCAGAAGCTCAATGTGGAGTACGACATGCTTGCCAAATTTGTATGGGAGCAACGAAAATCATTACTTAATCCTGAGTAAAAAAGTCATAGATTTAGTGAGTGTCTTTCCGCTATAATGATCGCCACATGAAAGACGCTTTAACTGCTCTTAAGAACGGTGGTTTTGTTATTTTGGTGGATAGTGCTGACCGAGAAAATGAGGGTGACCTTGTTCTTGCCGCGCAATTTGCCACTGCCGAGAAACTTAATTTTCTGATTCATAAGGCGTGTGGGCTTGTTTGTTTAGCCCTGCCTCCGGATCGAATTGATGCGCTTGGCCTACCGCCCATGGTGAATGAGAATCGGACCCCAAGAAAAACTGCATTCACCGTGTCGATTGAAGCCAAAGATGGCGTAAGTACCGGGATTAGTGCAGCCGATCGTGCTCACACTATTCGTGTAGCAGCGGATCTATCTTCGGGCCCAAATTCTTTGGTGTCCCCCGGTCATGTTTTCCCACTGAAAGCACGTGCGGGAGGTGTGCTTGAGCGTCCAGGACATACGGAAGGTGCGATTGAGCTTTGTCAGATGGCGGGTCTTTCGCCGGCCGCAGTGATCTGCGAAATCATGAATGAAGATGGAACAATGGCGCGTAAGCATGACCTTAAAGCTTTTGCGGAGATGCATGAGATTCCAATCGTATATATCGAAGACATCATTCGTATTCGTATTGAGCAAGGGGACTCTGTCGCTCGCTCTGGAAGGGTGCCCTTCTTTTCCCGGTATGCTCCTGGAGATAGTGGATTATTTGCTGAAGCCTTTCGGATCACCCACGAGAGTGTTGAACACGCAGTGATCTCGACTCCAAAATTCTCTGACAGTCCTTGGGTTAGAATTCATTCTGAGTGCTTAACCGGTGATGTCTTGGGTTCTGATCGTTGCGACTGTGGGGAGCAACTTCAAGAGTCTTTGCGCTGGATTCAGGCATCCGGGGATGGTCTTGTGATCTACCTTAAGAATCATGAAGGCCGTGGGATCGGACTTTGGAATAAAGTTCAGGCGTATGCTCTACAGGACAAAGGCCTAGATACTGTTGAAGCAAATCTTGCCCTTGGGTTTCCGGCTGACCTTAGGGACTACCGCGATGCAGCAGCAATTTTACACTCGCTTGGAATTAAGAATGCACGCCTGCTGACACAGAATCCGATGAAGAAAAAGGCGATGGAACGTTTTGGTATTCAGATCAAGGAGGTTGTTTCTCCAAAAGTCACAATCAAAGCGCGTGCTCGAGCTTATCTAACGGCAAAAAAAGAAAAACTGGGGCACTGGGTCCACGATGCTTAAAGGAAAATTTGCGATTCTTGTGAGTCGATTTAACTCTGAAGTGACAAATGGCCTTGTGCGAGGCGCATTAGAAGCGCTTGGGGAGAATGGATTTTCTTCGGCGGTGGTAGATGTCTTTGACGCACCGGGCGCCTTTGAGTTGCCGCTGCTTGCGCAAGCACTCGCCGAGACGGATCAATATTTAGGAGTGATCGCATTAGGTTGCGTGATCAAGGGCGATACTGCTCACTTTGAACATATTAGTCATGCTGCAGCCCTAGGCTTGATGCAGGCTGGCTTAAGTACTGGGGTTCCCGTCTCATTTGGGGTATTAACAACCTACACCGAAGAGCAAGCTGTCGTAAGATCCCGCCCTGGTCCTGAAAATAAGGGGCGAGAGTCAGCCTTAGCTGTTCTGAGTTCTGCTGCAACCTTAGAGAGATTTAAAGCGATCACAGGCTGAGACTAAGGCCTTAGAGATCCCTATCTCCGAACGGGAATGCCCTGCGTCTGGAATAATGAATAATTCAGAATCCGGTAACGCTTTGTGTAGGTCCCAAGCGTTATTGAGTGGGCAGACCACGTCATAACGGCCATGCACGATGATTGTAGGGATGTGTTTAATCTTTTTAGCATCTTCGATCAGTTGGTTATCTGTTCTAAAGAAACATTTATTCACAAAGTAATGGGCCTCGATCCGCGCTAAAGAGAGCGCAAAGTGATCTGTGGCGGTTTGATTCACGTCTGCGACCGACGGAATGAGTTTTGAAGTCAGCAATTCAAAACGTGACCAAAGATGGGCTGCAGTCATTTTGATCGATTCATCTTCCGATGTCAGTCTACGGTAATAGGCCCCAATCATATCGTTGCGTTCTGCAAACGGAATATGGTCTCGGTAGGGTTCAAAAAAGTCGGGGAACAGGAAATCAATCCCTTTTTGATAAAACCATTTTAACTCCGCGTCCCTGCAAAGAAAAATTCCGCGAAGGACGAGTTCAGTCACCACCTCGGGATGTGTTTCCGCATAGGCGAGCGCTAAAGTGCTCCCCCATGAACCACCGAAGATCATCCACCGTTCGATACCAAATTGGTTACGGATGAGTTCGAAATCGCGTACAAGATCCCAAGTTGTGTTGTGCTCTAAAGACGCATGGGGTGTCGATTTTCCAGAGCCTCGCTGATCCACCAAGATGGCTCGGTATTTTTTTGGATCAAAGAACCGATGATCGTCTTTGCCAAATCCAGATCCTGGACCACCGTGGACGTAGAGCACGGGTTTGCCGGTCGGATTCCCGTATTCTTCAACGTTTAAAATATGGCCATTTCCAACAGAGATTTTATGGATCGCGAATGGAGTCTGGGCCGGATAGAGCCAAGTCGAGGATTCTCGAATCATATGATTTTTATGTCCTAGTTTTTTTGCTGAAGTAGATTCGCAGACTTTCAATCAGAAACTGTTTCATGGGTACCAAAGAGTCACGAGTGACATTCTGAAAGCGACATCCAATCGCGTCATCGCTCGAGTATGCAATCTTACAAGCGAGTGTCGTCGGCCTCTCTGGAATCAGGAGTTCAATCTCGGCGTCCATGCGAGGCAGGAGTTTTGGCATCGCCCCATTTGGAATCAGCCTCGCACCCGTAATGCTTAGGTCCGTGACTTTGCAGGGGATGACCACTCTGGATTTTCCCGCTCCCATTTCAAGGCGGGCTTTTAACCCCACTGTGGGTACTCGCATCGCACCCCGGCGCTGCTGCTTGTAAATAATTTCAGGAAGCTGATAGTCGATGGAAAGTTCAGAACTGCGGCGAATGACTTGGGCCTTAAAGACAAGCTGCGAGGAAAGTAGATGCACCTTAAAATAGGTCGGCCGTAGAGCGTCCTTCTCGAGCTCGTCTTCAAAGGCCTTAGGGCTTTTGACGCGATGAACTCTAAAGAACTTTTTTGTCGTGTCCCAAAGAACGATATTGCCCCGTGCGAGCGCGGTGGATTCTGCAAGGCTTAACTCCACGAGAGGGGATACTTTTTGGATCTCTGCAGCGATCAGTTTGGTCTCCTCAGTAAGCTCTACCGGAGAGTAAGTGGGTGCGACGTGGAGCTTCATGTTGCTGCTCATGCGTTTGAGTCTACCAGGGCTGCACCAATGGATCCCGCAGAATCTCCCAATCGGTGTGTCACAAGCGGTGGTGCCTGAAAACCATAGAACATGCGCTGTGAAAGCAGTGCAGGGAGGTCTGCTAAGAAGAGCCTTTGATTGCTGACACCACCACCTAAAATGATGACGTCCGGATCTAAGGTATTGATGAGATTG
Organism: Pseudomonadota bacterium; assembly: GCA_027486675.1. Classification (GTDB taxonomy): domain Bacteria; phylum Bdellovibrionota; class UBA1018; order UBA1018; family CAIMNF01; genus JAIXOQ01. The sequence continues at coordinate 77,129 of JAIXOQ010000030.1, read as the reverse complement.
GAGAGTAAGTGAGCAAATGTCTCTTTGGTTTCTTCAATGACACTGAAAGCAATGGGGTCCCCACTTTCAGCGAGCTCGAATATGTCGGCTGTTCTTAAGGCGCGATCCTGTCCTACCCGTTCTTTGTAAGATTCTTCGATCCCTACTCCTGAGACGTAACGTTCCGCGCATCCAAATCGTCCGCAGAAGCAGGCACGTCCCAAATGTTTCACGACCGTGTGGCCGAACTCGCCTGCGAAGCCTCTTCGCCCACCAAAAATTCCACCTTTGACCCAGATACCACCGCCGAGACCCGTCCCGATCGTAACCCCGAGAGCCAGGCCCTCTTTCATTTTGGGGGCATAGTCGCTTCCTGATCCAAAGAGCATTTCAGCACGAAGAAAACAATTCGCATCGTTCTCAAGCCGATGGGGCGTCTGTTCCATTCGGAGTGCGCGGACCAGATCATCACCAATCATGCGGCCGGAGAGCGCTCCGATGCTGCTTCTTGTGAGCGTCTGTGTTTCGGGGTTGAGACTACCGGGAGCCCCTAAACCAATAAGACTCACGTCGCTGAGATTCACTTGCTGTTTTTCACAGATCTGATGAACGTCGCGAGCGAGTGACGAGATAAAAGACTCATAGCCTTCTCTTAAGTCTGTCGGAAATCTCTGTCGCGTTTGAATCTTAAGTTGCGTCGAATGCGATTCTAAGCAAAAAAGAGCGATCTCTGTTTTCGTTCCACCGATGTCGATTCCAATACGCTGGTCCATTTTTCTTTAAGACCTCTTTTTAGAACATGTACTTCTTGTTAGCGATGTTCAGGATTATGGCAACTCCACACATGGCAGTCAGAATGGCAGAGCCGCCGTAACTCATGAAGGGTAAGGGAACACCCACAATCGGCAACATGCCCATGACCATGCCCATGTTGATGAATATGTGCCAAAAAAAGATGGAGAGAATTCCAAACGCAAGGAGCATCGCGAATTTATCATTGGACTGGTAGGCAACACTCATTCCAGAGCTTAAGAAGAATACGTAAAGTACCAATAACCCGACGCAGCCGGCAAAGCCCCACTCCTCACTAAACACACTAAAGATGAAGTCCGTGTGATGCTCGGGAAGAAAGTTCAAATGGCTTTGCGTGCCTTTGCGGTACCCTTTTCCAGAAAGCTGACCGCTCCCGACTGCGATCATAGACTGAATGGAATTGTAACCTGACCCCTTCGGGTCAGACATGGGATCAATGAAGGAAACCAGACGTTGTTTCTGGTATGGCTTAAGCCCTGTGTTGTAAATGATGGGTGCCGCAAAGCCTGCGACGGTAGCTAGTATCAGGAGTGTTCTGGGGTTGATCTTTTGGAATAAAAGCATGCTCCCATAGACCAAACAAATGATCATTGCTGTCCCTAAGTCAGGCTGAACTAGAATCATGGCCACAGGAATTAAGACAAAGAGGGTCGGGAGCGCTAAGTCCTTAAGGCGAAACCCTCCTGGCACATTGATGCGTTCAAAATATTTTGCCAGAAAGATCACGACAGAAAGTTTCATCAGCTCTGAGGGTTGAAGGCTTAACCCCCCAAAAGAAATCCACCGTTTAGCGCCTAAAGTAGTCTTCCCAAAAGCAAGAACCACGAGGAGTAGGCCGATATTCCCCGCGTAAATGGCGTAGGCCAATCTTGAGAAAGTAGAATAGTGAGGGATGAGGATCACAGCTGTGGCCAGTACACCCAAGCCGATAGAGACGATTTGGTTTTTCCAAAGCCCCATAGATTTATCCTCAACGGCAGTCGCGCTCAGAAGATTAAATATCCCGATTGCAAGAAGCACCACTTCCAAGAAAAGCGGGACCCACTTGATCCAAGGAAAATTTTCTTCATAGCCTGGCGAATCAGGTCGAAAGGGCTCCTCAGGTCTGTGGTCAATGGTTGTGTAGGTCATTATTCTTCCACCTCGCGCGGAGTAGGGGCGCTGTTCGGTGCATTTTTTGCTTTTTGGTCGGCCTTGATGCGGTCTGCAATGGCTGAGTCTGAATAGAGGTCTGGATAGTATTTCTGAAGGTAAGTTTTGATCACCTCACGTGCGATGGGGCCTGCGCCCATTGACCCGGAACAAGCGTGTTCAGCCACCACTGCTAAAACAATGGAAGGATTTTTGATGGGAGCGTACCCAACAAATACGCCGTGGTGGCGATTCCGGTACGGAAGTGTGGCGCATTTAGCAAAAATCTTTTCAGCGCGAATTTGAATGACCTGGACTGTTCCCGTTTTGCCAGCAAACTCCATTCCTTTGATTGCTTGCGTGTGCGCCGTACCGCCTGGATCATTCACAACCCCCCAGAGCCCTTGGGTGATCAGATCAACCGTTTTCTTTTGAAGGGATGTTTTTTCTAAGATTTGAGGAGGAAATTCGCGAAGAATTTGGCCGTCAGCACTCTCTACCGCCCGAAGCAAATGAGGACGATAAAGAGTGCCACCATTCACAAGGGCCGCATAAGCATTGGCGAGCTGAATGGTTGTTGCCAACATAAAGCTCTGACCGATTGCAACAGAGAGGGTTTCACCCGGGCCCCAGGGCACTCCAAATCTTTTTTGTTTCCATTCTTCTGTCGGGACAAGTCCCGGCGCCTCACGGGCAAGTTCGATTCCTGTCCGAGTTCCGAATCCCATGTGGGAGGCCCACTTCGCGATGTCATTTACGCTTTTTAGTTTTTGCGCTAAGCGATAGAAAAAGACGTCACAGGATTTAGTCAGTGCTTTTACAACATTGACCGGACCATGCCCTTCCTTTTTGTGACAGTGTACAACGCGGTTTCCTAAGTTGATCGACCCCGTACAATTGACAGTAGTGTTCTCATCAATGACACCTTCTTCTAGCCCTGCAATAGCCGTGATTACTTTGAAGGTAGAGCCTGGCATGTAGTGATCCTGAATCGCTTTATCCCTTAAAGGCTTCTTTTCATCCGCGATCAGCTTTTGCCAAAGGTCATTGTCGATTCCGCGCGAAAACTGAGTCGGGTCAAAAGAGGGGCGGGAGATCATTGCCAAAACTTCACCATTCCTAGGATCGATTGCGATCAGGCCGCCTGTTTTATCGCCAAATCCACGCACTGCTGCATCTTGCAAATCCTGATCGAGACTCAGAATTAGATTTTTTCCTGGGATCGAAGGGACTTCTCTGTTTTGAACGAGCACTCGTCCAGAGGTCTCACGCTTCTGGATGCTGCGACCCAGCGCATCCACCTCGACCAGTTCTGAGCCATCGACGCCACGAAGCACGGGTTCAAATTCCTTCTCTAAGCCGCTCTTTCCAACGACATCATCCAGACTGTACTTCCTTGCAACCCCCTGGTTGAGTTTTGTAAGTTCCTGAGGACTCACCTGACCGATGTAACCTAAGACGTGCGAAGCCACGTCCCCATGGAGATTGGTCCGCTGAATCGCCATCTCAACGCTAACCCCAGGAAGTTCAAGCTTCCATGTTTCAAGCTCTGCGACTTCGTCTCGCGTCAGATTTTCTTTTAGACTTACGGGCAAGAAAGAAGCCTGCCCCTTTGATTTCTCAAGTCGTTTTTCGAGATCCGCGACCGGCACCTTAAGCAGGGCTGCCACACGGTTTAAGACCTCGCTAGCGCGTCCGGATTCCTTGAGGTACTGCGGCGTTACAATGACGTCAAAGGCGGGTCGATTGTCCACAACAGGACGTCTGAATCGATCGAGCAACATACCCCGTGGCGAGGGGATCTTCACCTTCTTGATTCGATTCTCTTCTGCGTACTGTCGCATTTGTTCGCCATTAAAGATCTGTAAGTAGGCTAAGCGGGAGGCTAAGATCACGGCGCCAAGAATTAAAGCAAGGGTCGCATACTTAAAGCGATCTTGCAGTTCCCGGGTTTGTTCCTCATTGCCGATGAACGCCATGGGTTTAAATCAGCTCCTCATCGATGTAATAGTCGGACTCCATTCGCACAGCAGCTCTTGGGTCTTTAAGTGTTCCCTGATCGACGCGTTGAAAGAGGGTTAAGAAAGGCAAAGCGAGCGCAGTGTGGGTGAGGGTAGTCGGACCTAAGAGACGAATCGTGGTCCAGATGTCATTGTCAAAAGCGTTGAGATAGGTCAGTCCAATCAGAATTGAGATTCTATAAAGAACTGCCGATAGCGCTACGCCGACCACAAGCTGTGTTTTGGTGGTCAACTGAACCGCATTGTTCACGAAACGCAAAACCATGAAGACTGCAAGTGCAGCGGCCATGAGCACACCCTTTGGTGCCGCGCTTTGCAGTTCGGTGATGTAGGCTGCGAAGAGGGTGAGAATCCCACCCTCCAAGAGTTCTCTCTTGAGGGCAAACCAGACTGCAAAAAAGATCACACACTCGGGTTGAAAGTAATTGAATGGGATCGTTTCAAAAAAATGACTTTGAAGTCCGAGCATCAGCGCCAAAATCCCTAAAAAAACAAATGGATTCAGGAAGCGAAGGAGTCTTAACTTCACAGCGTGCCTGCTTGTTCCATGTGAATGGGTGCCGTGCCGCTGGATTTGACGACCATGACCTCCTCGATCCTGGAAAAGTTAACTCCTGGTTTCACCTCAACGGTCTGGGTAATGCCGTAGGACTTCCGGACCACTTTAAAAACGGTTCCAACTGGCACCCCTTTTGGGAATGAGCCTCCTAAGCCGCTCGAAAGCAAGACATCTCCGGGCTGAATATCATCTGTTCTGAGAGCAAATTTGAGCTGGCAGTGGGACTCATTCAATCCCTCAACAATGCCGCGTGCACGAGACCGAAGCACATAGGCATCGACGGCTGAGAGTGGGTCAAGGACCGTGATCACGTCCGAGTAGTCGTTTTCAACCCGCACCACTCTGCCGACCACGCCCTCTGCGTGAATCACTGCCATATTTCTCTCGACACCGTGTTCCCGGCCACGGTCAATCCGTATGCTTCGGAACTCGGCTGCGCTATCGCGCGCGATCACCCGACCGACGATGGTCTCCATCCTGAAAGTCTCTTTAAACTTAAGCAGTGATCGCAAACGTGCATTTTCCTGCTCAATTTCACGGATATTGACGATAGTGTTCACGAGCTTTCTGTTTTCATCCACTAACAGAGCGTTTTGATCCTTGAGTTTCCAAAGGGAGGTAGCCTCGACCCCGGTTTTCACTACTGTGTTCATGAACCAGTCCATCGAAAGTTGGATGGGGAGGGTGACTGCAAGGATGACTTTATCGTAAACGCGAAAGTCGCGGGGCTCCCGTCTACTTGCGTCGATAGCAAGTACAGGTACCAGGATCAAGCCGAGTAAAACAATGTAGAGACGGTACTGCGACAACGCACGAAACATGAATGCCCCTGATTTTTAGGGTCCTATTCGGCATTCCAAAACGCAAGCCGGAATGGGATACTCTTTGAACTCTATGATGCAATTGATGCGTTCCAAATTTGCCCCCTGGATCTTAGGTACCTTCGTGTGCCTGATCTCTTTTGTTTTTATTTTTTATGGTGTCTTTAATCCGCAAAGTGCGGGCGGTGGTGGAAATGCCGGAGAGGTCAATGGGGAAGGGGTCAGCATCGCTGAGTACAATCGCGCGCTCAGTCAGCGCATGGAGTACTTCCGCTCGATCATGGGCAAAATCGATGAAGACCAGCTTGAAGCCTTTGGGATCCGTGAATCTGTTTTTCAGGAAATTGCGCGATCTAAGGTGATCCTTCAGCATGCCCGGGACGAAGGCCTCGGGGCGGGAAGCGCTGAGCTCAGGGATAAAATTCTGCAGTACGAGCCTTTTAAGAAAGATGGACGTTTTGACAAAGTTCAGTATCGCCAAGTGCTTCGTCAGAACGGCTTAAGCCCTGCCCGATTTGAAGATATGATCGCAAAAGAATCGGCAGAGCAAAGCATGCGCAAGTTCATCGTTTCTCTGGCGGTTGTTAAGCCAAGTGACGTGGAGATCGAACTGCGTCAGTCCCAAGAGAAAGCCAAGCTCAAGTACGTCTTTGTCGACACTGAAACTCTGAGGAAGAACCTTGGGGAAGGTAAGCCCGTGAGCGAACTGAACCAACAGCTCGATCAACTTGAAAAACAAATTCTGCCGGCGCTCGCTTCAGGGCGGGATGCGATCGCGGTGAATGCAGCCAAAATGGCTGGGGCTTCGCTTAAAACTTCAGATTGGCTGACTGGGCAGTCGGAGACGCTCCCAGGTGTGGGTTCGATTCGAAGCCTGCAGAAAGATCTTTGGTCCATGGCTCTTGACCCTAAGCAAGGTGGCTCAGCTAAGAGGTATTCAGTCGGGAGTGGTACTTTGTTTGCGGTTCGGGTAGCAGTGCAAGGATACGATTCTTCGAAGGTGTCTGCGGCCGATCGCACGGCTGCTTACAAAAAAGTGAGCGGTACGAAGCAGTCACAGATCTTCGGTTCGATTGTGCAGGGATGGGTGAAGTCAGCCAAAATTGAGACCAACAAAGATCTAATTCGCCCCGCGAAGCTCCGCTGAATCCTTCACGAACGTCCGAATGCGGACTACGAAATCAGATTTTTTTTCGAATGGGAGTCCATGGCTTGCTTCAGGCCACGATTCAAACTGAATCTGCGGCGGGTATTGATAGCTGTCCTTCTGGGCCTCATAAGAGGCATCGCTCCAGATCAAGCTCTTTGCGCCACGTAAAAACAGCATTGGAACCCCCAGTTTTAGACCTTCCTTCAGCCAGGCATCTATGGGCGCTTGATCTGCTTGTTCAATCGTTTTTCGCAAAGCTTCGACTGAAAAAGGGAAGGTGATTAAACCCTCACCGGATACCGGTCCCTTCGCTGCGGCCCGCAAATAGGCAGCAATCGAAGGATCGGGGCAATGCAATGCAAGGTAATCCGTGAGGAGTTTCCGAGAGGGGAAGCTCTCTGGAAGGTTTTTTATGAAGTTTAGGAATGGAGCCCCAAGTCCACCGCCAAAGCTGGGTGTGAGGCTGAGATCCACGCCAATGAGACCTAAAACCCGATCCGGAGCAATCGACATAGCCTGAAGGGCAGTGCGCACACCCATGGAGTGGCCGATCAGGTACACACGGTGTTCTTTTAAGGTATCGAGCGTTTCCCAGATGTCTTCTGCATAGGCTCTGATGTCGTAACGCCCATCGGGGACCACCGCACTTTCTCCGTGGCCCCTTTGATCAGGAGCAATGCAGCGAAAATCAGATTCCAACAAGGCCGTGATCGGCCGATAAAGTGAACCAGTGCCACCCATACCATGCAGGAAGACCAGAGTCGGGTGGTGAGGATGTTCGGTCCCGTAGGTTCGCACAGATAAAATCATGATTTGTGAAGCTCCTTAACTCCGAATCGTCTGAGCATTTGTCCGGTCTTGGACGCATTAAATTTCACAAGCTCAGTCGGGACACCCGTTGCAATGATCTCTCCGCCTTCACTCCCGGCGCCAGGACCTAAGTCAATCACCCAGTCTGCATTTGCGATGATGTCCAAATTGTGTTCGACCACAAGCACGCTTGCGCCCTTTTCTACTAAGCCCTGCAAGAGGTCAATCAGCACTGCGACATCATCGGAGTGAAGTCCGGTCGAGGGTTCATCTAAGATAAATAAATGATTGAAGGTTCCGCCTTCGCTTAAGGCATGGGCAACTTTGAGGCGCTGGGATTCCCCGCCCGATAACGTAGGCCCCGACTGTCCAAGAGTGATGTATCCGAGACCCACAGATTTCAGAATGTTCAATTTTGATCGAATTTGAGGGGATTCATAGAAAAGGGCTAAAGCTTCATCCACCGTGAGGCGCAAAATGTCATCGACATTCTTGCCTCTGTAGCGGACCTCAAGAACCGCTCTTTTAAAGCGCTTGCCCTCACACACTTCGCACTGAATTTGGATCGAGGCCATGAAGTGGAGATCGATCGAAATCTCTCCCTCGCCGCGGCAGGTTTCACAGCGGCCCGCATCCACGTTAAAAGAGAAAAACTGCGGAGTAAATCCGCGCTCCTGGGCAAGTGGGTCTGATGCAAGGAGCTTTCTTACTTCATCCCAAACCTTCATATAAGTCGCTGGGTTAGATCTGGAATTTTTCCCGATCGATTTTTGATCGAGCAAAACATAACCAGAGAGTGTGTCTAGACCCTCAATTTTTTGAAAACTCCCCGCATCACTTCCTTCATCCTCATTGTTCTCGCCTTCGGGCTCTTCATCAAACTTGTGGGCCAGTGCTTGCGCCAAAGTGTGGTGCACCAGCGATGTTTTTCCAGAACCGCTGACCCCAGTCACAACAACGAATCTTTCCAGTGGCACAACAAAGTCCACCGACTTTAAGTTGTTGTGTGTGCAGTGATTGATGGTCAGAAAACGCTGCGCTGCACTGCGGGGCTGATAGCGGATATTGAGAGTGTTTGTCAGAGTTGCAAGCCTATTGGTGCGCACATCAGTGCTATTTTTAAAGTCTGCGATGCTCCCGCAAGCCATCACTTCTCCGCCATTTTTTCCGGCCTTAGGTCCCATCTCAATGACGTAATCGGCCTGCGCAATTAAAATGGGGTCATGCTCTACGACCACCAGGGTATTCCCCTGATCTCGGAGTTCATTGAGGAGGTCTGCTAAGGCCTGGGTGTCCGAGGCGTGAAGGCCAATCGACGGCTCATCTAATACATAAAGCGTCCCACAAAGTCCGTTACCCAAATGTGTTGCAAGGTTCACTCGTTGAAACTCTCCTCCCGAAAGCGTTTTCGTCAGGCGGTTTAACGGGAGATACTGCACGCCGACTCGAGTCAGAAAATCGAGGCGCTTTCTCAGTTGTGGGAAGAGGTCCTTGACCAGTTGTTGTTCCCCAGGAGTGAGCTTTAGGCTTGAAAGCCATTCGGCAAGACCCCCTATGGTCATCTGCATTGCATCAGCGATACTTTTTTCTCTGACTTTCACCCAGAGCGCTTCTGGCTTAAGACGTGATCCTTCGCATTTTGTACAGAGCTGCTGGTGCTGGTAGCGCCTTACCATGATCCGCACGTGGAATTTGTAGCGTTGCCTTTCTAAGTCCTTAAAAAATCCAGATATTCCTGGGAAGTCGTCGTCACCGGCCCACATCCGTGCCCGTGACTTCTCACTGAGCTCACGCCAGGGAGTGTTGACTGCTATGTCATGCGACCTTGCAAACGATACTGCTGCTTTCCCTAAGTCTTTGTAGGCAGGCTTAGTCCAAGGAACGATAGCACCGTCGCGAATAGAGAGGTCCCAGTCGGGCACCACTTTCTTCGGATCAATCTGCAGATTGAAACCAAACCCTTTGCATTCTTCGCAAGCGCCGAGCGGGCTATTGAAAGAAAAGAGATGGGGGGACGGCTTTAATGCCATCGTGCCGCAGCTTGCGCAGCAGAAACCAGTTTCAAAAACCTTTGTTTCAAGAGTCGTAAGATCGATGACTAAGATTCTTTCTTGTCCGAAACGGAGTGCTTGCTCGAGAGAGTCATCAAACCGAGTCCTTGTGTCTGGGTCAGCCATGCTTCGTGCGGGAAAACGATCCATGAGTAGATAGATCTGCTGATCGATCAGCGCGTCACCATCGAGCCCTTTGGGAAGTTTTTCTTTCAGCGCCTCAAGTTCCAGCCACTCAGGCGTTTCTTTCTTCCATAGAACTCTGCGAAAACCCTGCTCACCTAAAATTGCAAAATAATCGCGCATAAAGGTCTGCGTGATCGAACGTTTGTTTTTTGCACTGATGTGAAGGGGGGCTGTGATCGCAAACGAACGCCCCTTGGCCCACTCTAGGCTCAGATCTCGGATGCGCTCTAAGTGTAGATCGGTCACTGCAGATCCGCAGGACTGACATTTTAGGGTGCCCATTTTTGAAAACAGCAAACGAAGGTAGTCGGCAATCTCAGACTGGGTGGCTACCGTGCTTCGACTATTTTGAACTGTGTTTCTTTGTTCCAGTGCAATCGCGGGCGGGACGTTCTCAATTTGATCAATGTCCGGCTTTGGCATTTTCTGTAAAAACTGACGGGTGTAGGTAGAAAGACTCTCGACATATCTGCGTTGACCTTCTGCATAGAGGGTGTCAAACGCGAGAGAACTTTTTCCGCTACCTGAGAGGCCCGTGATTACGGTGAGTTTCTTCCGAGGGATCTCCACGGAGATGTTTTTCAGATTGTGTTGGCGGACTCCCGTCAAGCGGATGGGCGGAAGAAACGGCTGATTTTTCATGAAGGCTTAGAGTTTCGCATGGAAGAGGTGGAAAGTGGCTTCAGTTTCCAGTCGGCAACTTAGAGTAACGCTTACTCTAGATTCAATGTTTTTGAGTGCTGTTTCTCCAGTGTTTCAGAAGTCGGAAGCAGGCATAGATTAAGATCATCGACGCAAGAAGCCGCGTCTGGCCGGCGATCTGAGTGTCCTTGTGCAGTATCCCCCATTGACTGAAAAGATTTCGCCAATCATGCCCTTCACCATCGGTCCTACCGCTCAGCAAAGGTAGAACCAAGGCTCGGGAGTCTGCCATGTAACGTGCAATGCACCAGAGACTCTCAACCCCCCAAACGGTGGAGATAAAAAGAGATGCTGGTTTGCCATGCATAAAAAAATAACCAGCCGTGATGAATGGGAATGCGAGTTGCCCTAATGATCCTCCAATGATGTGTAGGTGGCTTGAGATCAGCCCAAAAATAACGTGTCCAGCTTCATGGAAGGGGAGATCGATCAAATGAAGGAAGAAGAAGCAGGTGCCTGTCATTCCTTGAAGAGCAATGAGGCTAGCAAAGGCGATACAGGCCAAGAATGCGGGAGTTGAGATCGGTTCGAAGGGCTGGCTCATATGATATTTGAGCCCAAAACGCGAGCAATACTCAAGCGCATTGATTGATTCTAAAGCTTGACAAAAACAATCTGAGATGGGATGTTATCTCATCTGTGAAGAAGATATCGTTCCCATTTTCACTTTTAGGTCTACTCGTGTTCGGAAGCCCTTCGCTTGCCGAGCGCTCGGTAAGCCCTATTGTTGTACGTCGCGCTCCAAGGGTCTCCGACGTGGTGAGCAGGCCAGTTAAAATCACTGACATCGAGCGCTCTTCCCCAGATGCAGGTTTCGAACGACTGAGCCGCATCGAGTCGGAATATAAAAACTTTCCAAAAACTAAATCTTTGAAAATGCGTGCTCGGGGTCAGAAAAAAACTCCCGAATCATTTTAGCTCCGCGCGCAGCCTGTAGGCCGTCGGCATATCGGTGATCGAGGGAAACGCAAAGTCGGATGTGACGCTCTAAGTGAAACGAAGTATCTGAGTCGTAGACGGGTGCTTTGTAGATCGCGCCGACTGCAAGAATCAATGGACAGTGTGAGGGCGGATAGATGGGAGCGAACGAAAGATCCAGTCCAATTGCTCCCACATTCGTGATCTGAATGCTTCCAAATGCATCTTTCGGGAATCCAAAGAGTGGAGACCAAATATTGAAGGTTACGGTCAAAGTGCGTAATACACTCATGACTAAAGGCATTAGAAAATTAGGGATGAATCGAGCGATGGACTTGATTTGTTTATAGTCCGGGTCTCCTTGTTGGCGCACCTTATGGGCTTCACGATTGAGGATGTCTGCAATTTCTGAAATTTGAATCTGGTCAATGTTTCGCACCATTGCACCAGAGAGATCCCCAAACCCCTGCTCCTGTTCAATGGCCACTTGGAAAAGGATATCCACCGTTTTTCGCTGATAGAAAGAACCAAAACGGATTTGTGTGTTGACCTCAGGCATTCGCTTCAAAACTTCGCCCATTGCGCGACCAATGAAATGGGTGATTGTGATGCGTGAACCTGTTCGGGCTTTTTCTTTCTCAAGGAAACGTAAGACTTTTTCGCAGTTGAGTTCTACTACCCCATAAGTCGTAGGGTCATTCGGTCGTGCCCAGGAGCCCATAGCAACCTTGCGCCAGTAGTGCGCAATTCTTCTTCCGGTATACGCCTTGTTTCTTTTGATCATTTCGAGCGTAAGTGTAACATTTGAAGCAAAATCCGAGAGTGATTTTAGGAGATACAGAAAATGGCTTTGTTATCGACGCCTGCCGGCGATTTAGGCGCCTTGCTTCCCTCGTTCTCCCTTCCTGCAACTCATGGGGGAATGGTTTCATCGGAAGATTTTAAACATTCCCGTGCGGTGCTTGTGATCTTCATGTGCAACCACTGTCCTTACGTCATAGCGGTGCAAGAGCGGATCAATGGACTTGCAAAAAGGTATCTCGACAGGGGAGTGACCGTGGTTGGGATCAGCTCGAATGACCCAGCCTATAAAACGGAGGATAGTTTTGAAAACATGAAGATTCGTGCTCGTGAACTGGGCTATGTTTTTCCGTATCTCTTTGATGAATCTCAGGAGGTCGCAAAAAACTTCGGTGCTGTTTGCACACCTGATCCCTTTCTTTACGCTCTACATGACGGTGTCTTCAAACTTGTCTACCGAGGACGCATAGATGATTCGTGGAAAGATGCAAAAAATGTGAAGGAACGTGATCTCGAACGAGCGATGGATTCAGTTCTTACGGGCCAAGCGGTTTCTTCGGCACAGATCCCGTCCATGGGGTGCAGCATCAAATGGAAGGCTTAAAGAGATACAGTCTTTTTTCACTCTTTTACACGGTAGCGGTCGTGATCTGGGGCGCTTTTGTGAGAGCGACCGGCAGTGGAGCAGGATGTGGGAGTCATTGGCCACTGTGTAATGGGGAAGTGATTCCGAGGGCCGAAACAGTAAAAACTTGGATTGAGTTCGCTCACAGAGCAAGTTCGGGTCTTAATCTCATTGTGGTCGGTGTTTTATATTTCTGGATCAGACAAGTCGCTGAAAAAAAGTCCTGGTTAAGAACTGCGGCATATGTTTCATGGGTCGCCATTCTTATTGAGGCGGCTGTGGGTGCTGGATTAGTTTTGCTCGAGTGGGTTGGGGTCGATCGATCTGTTGGCCGCACGATCTCCATTGCGATCCATTTGATGACGACCTCTTTGCTCGTTGCTTCTTTAACGAGTGTTTGGTGGGGATCCAAGCAGGACTTAAGTTTCAGGTCTGCTGCCCGGATTGGACCCGTGATTGCGCGGAAGAAAGAATTTGTAGGCGCCGTAGTCCTTTTTGTTGTCGTCGGCATGATGGGCGCGATTACAGCTTTGGGGGACACTCTGTTTCCTGCTGTGACTTGGGCAGAGGGGCTTGCGCAGCACCAAGACGCAAAGAAGCACTTTCTTGTTTCTTTGCGCGTGATTCATCCCATGCTCGCTATCGTGTTTGTCGTAGTCGCTTTTCAATGGGCTGACGGGCTCAGACGCAAGGGTTCCTCCTTGGGACGGCTCTTGATTGGCCTCCTTTTGGTCCAGCTTCTCTTAGGGGTCGGGAATCTTTTGCTTCTAGCGCCCACTTCTTTGCAACTGCTTCACTTGTTGATAGCCAATGTTCTTTGGATTGTTCTTTGGCTCAGCGGTCTTAAAGCTGTTGTTCCTTGACGTAGATTAGAACAGTCCCGTAATTTCTTAGGTTCTTTCCACGTTTTTTCTTTTGGTTGATGGCTCGTAGCTCAGTGGTAGAGCACTACCTTGACATGGTAGGGGTCGCTGGTTCGAAACCAGTCGAGCCAACCAGATTTTTGAGCGTGAAGCGAAAAAATTCTTACCGAAGCGTGCCCCCTGCGGGGGCATTTTTGTCACGATGACAAAAATAGCGAGGTACCCACCGAAATCTTTTTTATGAGTCAGCCTGTTGAGAGTTTTCAGTATAAGTTTGTTCACCCGCAATCTTTTTAGGGGTTCCTTTCTCCCGTCCTTAATTTTTATAAATACACACTAAGTTCATACTTCTGATCAGATGCTCCGGGCACTCATCCGTGAGAATTGCGCATGCCTTCTCGTGCTCCTGCCCTCGAAGTGGCATGCGCTTTAAGTCGCATCTGATCAGAAGTATGAACTTAGTGTGTCTCCTGAAATTGCGGGTTGGGGGACGGAAACAAAGGTCGGGGCTGGCGCGGTGCGGGACAGTAACTGAAATATGTTCCCGAGTGGCTTATCCAAGGAATCGACGAGTGGGTGTCTTGGGTTGGCTCTTATGAATACGGGTGTAGTCAGCCTGTAGTGGCATCAATGCGAAGAAGCCTTCGGTCCCCGCTCATTCATCGGTTGCTTCGGTATCGCGCGAGGTCGTTCGCTCCACTGTGAATGTACGAGTTATTATGGGTTGAAAGACGCGTACTCGTGGATAGGCGGCGTCCTCATAAATAGGATCACTGCTTTCTTGTCCAATCTGGCTTTTAGTCTGCGGATTCAATCCGACAGCAAGTGAGGGCATCGGACTTATGCGAAAAGAGACGTCTACCTGCGAACCCTGGAGATCAACAGTTCCGTAGACGGACGCTGTTCCATAACGCATGTCCTTCATCACTCCTAAATAGAGCTCATAAAATTTTGTCAGAGACTGATATGTGTCCGAAGTGTTGATTGGAAATCCGGTTTCGAACGGAAACATGTTTCCGTACTCGTCGACGGCATATGCATATAGAAAAGCGTGGCCCCCAATCGTTCCTTCATAGTCTTCCAGCACATAATCAAACTCGAATGCCTTTTCTGAAGCATTCCCTGCGATGAGTACAGACTTATCAAGAAATTCCCGAATTTTTACGTTGGAGGTTCGCAGGGCAAAGCGGGAGCCTTCGACGAGAGGCACAAGATCAGGTTCGTCGATAAGATCCTTAATAGTCCCTAAAATGCGAGCGCTGATTCGGTAACACGCAGTTGCTGGGCGTATGCGAATCATGTTCTTGCGCGCTTTATTAAAGATATCTTTGAGTTGTGAGTTCTCAAGCTGAGTCGAACCATAATTCAGTTCTGCGCTCGTCAGCCAATCTCTGAACTCTTGGTAATTTTTGATCAGGTTTTTAAAGTCATCGACTGTGCATTCTTTTGGACCGCCTCGCGCGGTCATTGGCGCAATTTTCGCCAGTTCAGGAAATTTTGCTCTATTGACCTCAAAGCGGATATTCCCGTCCTCTAACGCCCTTGCTATCAACTTGTCGCCGCAAAACGAGAGGGTTCCATTGATCGGGATTTTCTTTTCATTTATGTCGCATTCGATGGGCTTGTAAGCCGACGCGGTAATCGTGACAAATTCTTCTTCTGGGCTCCGGTACTGAAGTTCTATATAGACCTTGAGTTCGGGTGGTTTCTCATCTGGCGGTAGAGTCGAAGAAGGCGTTTGCGCAAACGCCGTGAGGAATAAAAGGGGAATGACAAACAATTGCGCAAACATGACTCGCGAATCTTAGCAGATGTACTAAAATGGTCAAATATAGAAGATGCTGCCCCGGGCGAGCCGAGCTGTCTCTTAATGAATTCAATCGATTTATGGGGTGTTCGTGGTCTTCAGGAGGGTGTTTTTGCTGACATTACAGTCTCGGCCGAGCTTGCGTAAAAAAAGCAATCGAATCAACACGATACAAAATTAGAGGAAGCGCGCCATCAGCGCGATCATTTTCCCCATCCTAATTTCTTCTAAGTACGTCCTCAATTCTCTACTCATTACAAATGCTCCGAGCACTCATCCGTGAGAATTGCGCATGCCTTCCTGGCATGCGCTTTTAGTCGCATTTGTAATGAGTAGAGAATTGAGGACGTACTCGGAGGATCCGGGTGGGGAAAAAATGGTTGGGGATGGCGCGGTTCGGGAAATTAGCGGAAGTCTGTTCCCGCGTGGCTCTTTTAGAGACTCGGGGGGAGGGGGAAGGTTTTGGTGAGAAGGGCCAGAGTAACAGCGTAAATGCCGGGAGATTCGCTTTCTCGGGGCCCAGCGACGTTGAGAATCTGGATTTGATGAGCACGTATCCATTTTAGGATTGAATCTGCCGATTTGCTCTGCGGCTCGGTTGGATCGACTTGGAGTACAGGTCGATTCAGTTCTTGAGCGCAGTCTACAGTAAAGTCCGTGCAGAGAGACACCACTCCACTTGGAATGAGGATCAAGGTGCCATCTGAGGACTCCACATTTAACCGTGTTCGAAGCTTCAGATCTGAAGAAGCCGTTTCTATCAGCGGATATTTCTCATCTATCGAACCATCCTCAGCCCATCTTCCCTTTGGGCAATAGCCGCCAACATCTAAGCCAAGAATGAGTGCGCAATCAAGCGCAGCTCGGTCGACTCCAGACTGGCCCCCCGAGATCATGTTAAGCGTAGGTTCCAAAATCTTTTCCATGAAGGATACGGTACCCGCAACGCCAGTTTGATTCTTCTGGATCACTTTGGCGCCTAAAGCCAAGAAGAAGGGCACTGCGGACGGCCTCTCGGAGTGCAACGGCATCTAAGTAGGAACGAGTGCCATATTCTATGATTTCAATCAGAGGTTGCATTGCTGTGGGGTAGTTTGCCTCTCACACGCCTTTTGTGCCTAGATGACTTTTTTAGAATCCAAATCCAGCTCTTAAGCCAAATCGGTCCTCGCGGTAGTCGAGCATGTTTTCGCCATACCCGTGGAACACTTGGAAAACCACACTTGGGGCCAGGGAGCGGTAGTTGGTTTTCGCCCTTAAGGTCAGTTCCTGCCCGCCTTTGAGCGGATTGGTGTAGTAAGTGCCGCCCGGGTAAAAACGCAGAGACAGTTCATTGGGTCCAAAGAACGGCCCCAAGAAATCGGTCAAACTGCAGGTGAATTCCCAAAGCCCGCGGTAGCGAAGTATGTCCACGTTTGAATCATTGTAACCGTAAGGCATCCAAGCTTTTAGGGACCAAATCACCTGCGTCGTTTCATCCAAGTGGGTAGCCGAGTGGTACCGCAATGAAGCGCGGTTCCAGGATCTAGATGCAGTGCCATCGCGGCCGTTCGATTCGTGCTCAAACAGGCCGATATCTATCCACTCTGGGGAGTTCTTCTCGAAGAGGATTCTATAAAAAAGATCGGGGTTATAGTTAATGTCTCGGATTGGAGCCGATGGTTTCAGGACGTCCCACAGCATGAGCTGGGTGTAACCAAAATAAAGCCCAAGTTCTTTCATGATCTGCACCTTAAAGCTGAGTTGGATTTTCGTGTCTGGCCTCCCTGCAATGGCGTAGATGGGCTTGTATTGTTGGAGTCGCACCAGTTCAGGGTCTGCGACTGGAGGTGCTGAGGCATAGGCCTGTTGCCCCACTGAGGCGGGGACTTGGATCAATGCTATAATGGCTAATTGAACTAGGATTTTTTCGAGCATGTGTGAGGCTCACGCTACCCCTGAAGAGCAGGCTTAAGGTACAAATCCCTTTTCCCTTAAGAAACTACTGGAAAAGTAATGCCAATTGAGTCAGTTTCATCCGGTGGGATTGATGGGGAACATTCTAAGTTTCGTGGTCTTCTTTTTTGCTACTCAAACTGTGAGCGCGAGTGAGCTCACGCTTGTGGTCGAAGACATTTATGGCTGGTCTAGGAGTAAGGAAGTTCATCGGGCAGTCTTTGATGTCTCAGGCTCTTCGTGCTTTGACGTGACCATCCACAGCTGGTGGGAGGGAAAAAGCAATCCTGCATTTATTATTCGAATTTTTGGGGAGATGACCCCGGTCAACAAAAACCAAGACCTTGTTGTTTCATATATGAAGCAAATCCAGAGTGGTGAAAATGTTCTTGCGGTGATTTCACAGCGAACCATCGTTGTAGAGGCAAATCAACACGCGGCGCGCATTGAGGACATCTACCACCATGAGAATGAGCTCGCTCTCTGGCAGCGAAATAACTTCTCCTACAAGGCGCCGCCGCCCCCTCCAGCACCTGGTCCCTAAAACGAATCAGGCGGCCCACAATTTGTAGACCGCCTGATGATTTATTTTTGAAGACTTGTTTTTAACGGAATGAAAACAGCGGCGGTAGAAACTCGCATGACGCGCCGTTCTCTTCAATCTTTCCATTCCCGTTCACGACGAAGGTTCCTGACGATGTGCCAGAGACCACAAGGGGTGAAGACAGTAAGAACCCCTCAGTGGCGCTACCAACCGACGTGGGTGGTAGGAACGCGCTATGTCCGTTTGTTCCGGTGGTTTCTGTGGAAGCTGTGCTGAGCCACATTGCGACACGCGTCTCAGTAGCGCCGCCTGTGCCGGTGGTGCCGTCAATGAGTTTATAGTTCGTGCCGTTGGCTACATTGAGTTCAAACTCAGTCCCTTGAATACAAGAACCGGTTCCAGTTGAAGTTTCCGCTGGAGTTGGTTTGATAATGCTTGCGAATTCAATCGCTACACAATTGTAAGTCCCAGCGGGAACACTGCCACTTCCTAAGGTAGGTGCAGCGAGGAAGTCTGTGTAAGTCGGGTTATCGTTAGAAAAAATCGTCACAAGACCTGTACACAGCGGGTCTGTGGAAACGGCTACTTTATATATTTTAAGTTTTAGGGATGCTGGATTGATTCCTGACGTTGCTGCGGTTGCATTGAAGGCGGACATTGCGGTCAAAGCGAACATTGTGATCAATGACTTTTTCATATTAGCTCGCTGCTCCTGAAACAGTGAGTGTTGGATCAGACGACGCTGGCGTTGCGGCATCCGAACACGCTTGCTGAGTAGCTGCAAGCGTCAGGGCGAACAGGAGTACGGTTAGGTATTTTTTAATTTTCATAAACTCTCATCGGGCGAAAGCGATCGGAGTTGAGGGGAATGATGTGAAAAAATCTTAAAACCGTGACGCGGCGCAAGGCTAAAGTCCTTTGTGCAGCGTGACAAAAGACTAAGAATCAGTGCTGATGTTCAGATTCTCTCAACAAAGAAAACGAGGAATAAAGAACGAGTCCTGCCAGAAGCACTCCGGTTACAAGGTCCGGCCAAGCTGAACCCGTTCTCCCGACGAGCCAGGCTGCGAGAATGATTCCAAAGTTCGAAATAGAGTCATTTCGAGAGCAGATCCAAGCACTTTTGAGATTTAAGTCAGCATTTCGAAAACGAAGGAAAAGAATCGTACAGATTAAATTTGCGACTAGTGCAATGAGGCCGATCTGAGTCATCGCGTCCTTGTCGGGAAGAATGTGTGGATGTGAATAGAAACGAAAGAGTCCTTGGGTAAGGAAGGCAAGACCCGAGACCCCCATGATTGCGGTCTTCAGTCGAAGTATGGTCTTACCCGCCGTCGTATCTTTGTGAAGAGCAGTCAAAGTGAGGGCGTAGATCATTCCATCCCCGAGCATATCGATCGAATCGGCTCCGAGGGACAAGGAATGCACTAAAATTCCTCCGACAAACTCGATGCAAAAGCAACCTAGGTTAAGTGCCAAAGCCACCACAAGCACCATGCGGTCGGTGGGTGTTAACTTAACAACATCTGAGGCTTCGGGTGCACAGCAGGAGTCGCCCATTTCCCTATTTTAGTGTAGAATCCCGTCCAAAGGGGAACTGTTCTATGAAAATGACACCCGATCTTGGAATTGAAACAAAAGCCCGTGAAGAAGTCGCTGCAGGACTATCACGCCTTCTGGCTGATACCTACACGCTCTATCTGAAAACACACAACTACCATTGGAACGTGACTGGCCCAATGTTTCAGACACTTCATCTGATGTTTGAGACGCAGTACACGGAACTCGCGCTTGCTGTTGATGTGATCGCTGAGCGGATCCGCGCTCTTGGGGTTCGTGCGCCTGGGTCCTATGCAGAGTTTGAAAAGCTGACAACGATTACTGAAGAACCCACAACACCTGCAGCTCACGACATGATTAAGAAACTGGTGTCTGGCCAAGAGTCCGTGGTGCGCACAGCTCGCAGCATTTTTCCGATCGCTGAAGCCGCTCACGACGAAGTAACAGTCGATCTACTTACTCAACGTCTCCAGCTTCACGAAAAGACAGCTTGGATGCTTCGCAGCTTGCTTGAGGGATAGGACCTATTTTTCTTTGGGGGATTGCCCTCTGGGCAATGTTAGGCGGGGGATTCTGTATTGAAGCCGAAGGAGCTATGGAAGGCCATGCCAAAAAGCCGAGTCTACTCTCAGCCCCGAAGAAAGGTTTTGTTTGTGCGGCCATTGTGTCGGGGCTCAGGCTTCGCATGCAAACGAGCGACCTTGTAGAGAAAAATCTGGCTGAGACTAAACATCAAATCAGTGCTTTGCTTACCTGGACCTTACCGAGGGCTCGTCTCTCACAAAAAAGCCAAAAACGTTTCCGAGAGCGTATGAAAGCGTTCCTAAGTCCGACTGATCCAGCGGAGCGTGTCATGGCTTATAGTTTCACCGGACAAGATAGCATTGAAGACTTCCTTTCAGAGCTAAGTCGCGCGCCGCTATTGTACAGGGACGTCATCCAAGACTCCGCAGATCCTCTTCGGTCAAATAGTCGGGCAAGAACTGCCGGGCTTGTGATCGGAGTATCCGTTGGGGCTTCCGTTTTTTTGGGTGCTACCGTTCATGAATGGCAGGAATTTGCCTCGAGTTCTTTAGATCATCTGAATCTCGCAGAGTTACTCCTTGCAGGTGTCGGCATCGGTCTTGGGGCGTCTGAGTTCGGTGGCGCGATTCTCTCGTTCGTCATGGATCGCGATAGATCCTTCTTAAAATTTAGAAAGCAGATTTCTGATGCGTTCCTGTCCAACCCACCTTCAGTGCCACTCGAGCTCTTGTCTTATGACTACTTGATCCTTCCCCAGACTTTTCAAGAGGCTCTAGATCGGGGGATGATTTCTACTGCCACTCTGACTCAGGAGACAGAAGAGCGTCCCTACGGTTCTAGGATTAGTTTTCGACGCTTCCTGGGCTTGAATCGTGTGGGCTCTTATTCGCAGAAACCACTCATGCGTGTGTCGGTTGACTTCGTTTTTGAAGCTCTCGACTTCTCTGGGGGAATGCAAAATCCAGCCCAACTCCATGTTATTGTGCGAGCAGGTGAGCAGGAGAACGGACAGAGTGAGAATAAGAGAAAAAGAAAAAAGGAACCGGTCGTTGTTCCTGTGATGAATGGGAAGTTAGCCCCCGTCGTACTGCGGCGGTCAATTACCGACGACAATTGAGCTGAAGTCGCCGAGGTGGAACACCGGCCGCCGAATTTCGCCAGGTCTTACATGGATCTTCATCGGAGAGGCCAGGTTGTACCGGGGGAAGGGTGGCATCGATGATCTCAGCGGTCACCTCAAAGCCGGTCTCCCCAGGCTGAGCATCGCACCCGTGTGGAGTGTAATCGTTTGCAGGAGTCCACTGAAGCTCGAGAGTGAGATTCGGATTTGCCGTAGGAATCAAGACCTGAGTTTCAGTCGCTGGAACCTTGATTTCGAGCGTTTCAGTATCAAAATCCGAATAATCCACGGTCATGGCGTAACCGTTCTCTTCTTCAGTGAGCTTCACAGACTGAATGTTTTCTACATTCACGTCGCATTGGAACTTAACGGTGCGTTCTTGGGCGAACACGGAAGTTCTTTGGGATAAGAGAGCAATAATAAGGAAGCTCATACGGGAAGATCTCCTAAGCTGATGTCTTGGTTGAACTCCTGCAATATACTCAATAGGGTCGATGATGTAAATCAATGACGTTTTTAGTTTTTCAAGGAGGGAGCAGCGCTTGAAGCAGTTTAAGATGCAGTCCGTTTTGGGACCTATTTACCTGGTGGCGTCTGATCTGGGCATCCGAGGGGTTCACCTGGGGGAGAGGCAGTCGGAGATTCCGCTATTGAAGGACCTGATCGCGAGCGCGCCTGAGGAAAGGGTGCTTAAAAAAGCCGTCCGTGAGCTAACGGAGTATTTGGCGGGGGAGCGCCAGGAGTTTTCTGTCGCTCTTGATTTTCGAGGGACTCCATTTCAGGAGAGTGTGTGGAGCGAGCTTTTAAAAATTCCATACGGTAAAACGCGCTCATATGCAGAAGTCGCGTCCAGGATTAAGAACCCCCAAGCAGTGCGGGCCGTTGGTGGCGCAAATGGAAAGAATCCCATTTGCATCATCGTGCCCTGTCATCGCGTGATCGCGTCTAGCGGATCCCTGGGCGGGTATTCGGGTGGGGTTGAAGTGAAAAAGAAGCTACTTGAAATAGAAAAAAATGGGGTGACGGAGCGGGGTTGCTAAGAAGCCGCCTACGCATTGTCGACTCCAGCTCCAATGCTGCGTCGGCTCCCATCAAATCGCTCTTTCTCGCATCCTGCTCGAAAGGGGTGCACTGCACCCACGCGACTTTCGCTTCAAGCCCCATTGGTCAGCCGGCAGATCCCAGAAATACAAAAGGGCCACTTCATGAATGAAGCAACCCTTTTGTATTTTTAAAAATTTGGGGTGACCAACGGGGCTTGAACCCGCGACCCCAGGAATCACAATCCTGTGCTCTACCAACTGAGCTATGGCCACCACAAAAACACGTGAAAACGTAAGTCCTCAGATTCTATTCAACGCCTAATCGGCCTGTCAATTGCTGCGATCCATTTGACACGGGTTACCTCACGGTGGTGTCCTGGTTCTATGTATTTCTCTCTGCTATTTGTTGTTCTTCTACTCTCTGGCCATTTCGCGCAAGCGGGAGTGTTTAATCTGACCCAATATGTGGAGCAAGAGCGCTGGGCCCTGGGGCTTGAGCCAGAACTGCAGCTGAGTGGCGGAAGTGGGCTAGGCGGCATGGCAAAAGCCACGTACGGGATCAATGCTCTATCGAACGCTCAGATTGGAGTGGGGTCTGGCAGCGGCGAGCGGACTTTTAGGGTCAGCGGTGCGATGACTTTTGACATTGTTCCAGATCTAGCGAACCAGCCCGGAATCGGTATCGCGGGACAAACCGCTTACATCAACCGCCGCGTAGGTGCAGGCAGGGCCGAAATCACAGCATTCCCTTACATCCATAAGTCCTTTGAATCGGCGCAGCAGGGCAGGGTAGATCCTTTTATCGCAGTCCCTTTCGGATTCGGTTTTTCCGATGGTCGCTACGATACGATCGCGTCTTTGAACATCGGCACCAATATCCTTGCGAATGCGAATCTGAGTTATACGGTAGAGCTTGGGATCAATCTTAGGGGTCAAGAAACCTCACTCTCAGGTGGGTTTACCTATTTCCACTAAACTTCCTCTGATTTCAGAGTTGCCGGATTCCTGGTGGGCACCTATCCGCGCCATTTTCTTTGATATCGACGATACGTTTTCGACCCACGGGAAAATCACATCCGAAGCTTTCGCCTCACTCTGGAAACTCTTTGAGGCAGGATTCATTTTAGTTCCGGTGACGGGTCGTCCTGCAGGGTGGTGTGATCATATCGCGCGTTTTTGGCCGGTGCATGCGGTGGTCGGGGAAAATGGCGCCTTCACTATGATGATGGTCGATGGGAAGTTAAAGACCATTCACACCTTAGAACCGCAGGCTTCTGAAGAGGCACGCGCAAAGCTTTTAACTCTGAGGCAAAAAGTCTTTCAGTCTTTCTCGGAAGCAACCTTAGCGAGTGATCAGGACTTCCGTTGGTATGATCTCGCTATTGATACCTCAGAAGATGTCGCTCCCTGGAGTGAAGAAAAGATCGATTCTCTGGTCAGTCTCTGTGAAGTGCATGGCGCAGTCGCCAAGGTTTCTTCGATTCACGTGAATGCTTGGTTTGGTCAATACTCAAAAAGTGATGGAATGAAACGTGCCATGGCCGAACTCAAAGTGCATTGCGACATAGATTTGAAAATGAACGAGATCGTATTCTTAGGAGATTCTCCAAACGATGAGCCGCTTTTTGCTGCAACCGAGAAGTCGATCGGTGTCGCGAATCTCAAACGATCTCTGCACCGGCTCAAAAAGCTCCCGAGCGCGATCACTCATGCAGAGTCGGGTGAAGGATTCTCTGAAGCTGTCACTCATTTACTCGCCCGAAGAAGCCCTTCATAAAAATCACTTAAGTCTTCCGGCAACGGCGCTTCAAACGTCATGAGGATTTTCGTCTTTGGATGCTCGATCTTGATCCCAGCAGCATGCAGTGCATGGCGCGGCAAAGGCAAACTCGCTTCGATGCTTTCCAGCGTCTTTTGAGCTGTGGGTTCTAAAATCTTCCCGGGTTCTTCAATCAGATTATCATCCGCATCAAAAAGGGAGGCATCGGAATCTGAGTCCGCTATTTCTTCGTCAGGCTCATCCCCGAGCAAAATGAGAACGTCATTATCACTGAGTCCGTAAATCTTATCACCGACCAATGGAAATCCTGCAAGATCAGCATGAGCCCGTATTTGATGCTGTCTCCCGGTGCGGGGAAAGCATGCAAGCTTTGCGAAGCCGTTTCTACGGTCTAAAACCTGAAAGTCAGTGTGTGCTTCTTGCCCGCCTTCTGAAGTGGGCATCGGGTACATCTTAAGCCCAATCCTAGATCTTGGATTCTTTCCTAGACTTTTACTCACCGAAAATCGGTCATCTTTAGGTTCCCCATGAACGATTGCAAGATACTGTTTCTCTGTGGTCCTAAACTTAAATTGATTGGTGAGTAGGGTTGCAGCCTCTTTGGTTTTCGCAAAGATAATAATCCCGCTGGTTTCTTTATCCAGCCGATGCACGGGATAGAAAGTGCGCTCTGAGTTGAACGCCAATTCAAATCCGTTTGTTTGCAAATGGACTAAGAGTGTATTAAAAAAAAATCTTCCTGCCGGATGCACAGGCAGCTTCGGTGGTTTGTTGATCACCACCATAAAATCGTCCTCAAAAACAATACTGTAGTTTAAGTTCACCTCGGGTTCAGTTTTTCGCCTCGAGGTGACGAGCACCTGGTCGCCGTGGAGGAGTTTCTGACTCGCTTTGGATTTCCCTTGAGGATGATGAGCGGAATCGTTCGGACGCACGACTTGAATCGCGCCCGAATCGATGGCTCTCTTTAAAGCCTCACGCGATCTTCGGTTGTAGCGTTCTTTTAAAAACTGATCCAGCCGCACGCCCGATTGGTGGTGCTTGACGACGTGTGTGACCACGTAGGTTTCCCCATAGAACGCACTTTGCTTGTCGTTCATTTTGCGTAACGGCGTCTTAGTAAGAAGGTGATCACTTCCTTCGCACCGGCCTCACTGTAGCCGTAACTCTCTTGCATGTTTTTGATTGTTTTTACGGCGAGCTGGTTGCCTTCGCTATTTTTCTCTTCGCTGTCAGTACCATAAGTTTGAAGTGCGTTACTCATGCGTAAGAGGACCGACTTCTGACTCTCAAAGTAGTGTTTCTCTAAACGCTGTTTCAGTTCTGGGAAGATCTTAAAATAATCCACAGGTGTCTTTGGATGATCTAAGACCCAAGCTCCGATTTGAGAGATGAGATTCCTGCGGTAGGCAAGCAGAGCCTCTTCGCCCGTTGGGGCTTGAACGATGCTTTCAAATTCTTTAGTCAAAGAGAGGTCTGGGTCCTCCATTTTTCCAGTGTGGGGATTTTTGATCTTTTCTTGTTTGAGTAAACTTGAAACCTGAAGGATGTACTTTTTGATGAATTCTGACCACTGCAACACATCGTACAAGCCAAGCGCTTCACGCACTTCATGATCTAGAACCTCGGTGTAACTTTCAGTGAGGAGATCAATAAATCCAACCGGGTCATGGTAACCATCGAGCGGATCTTGCCTGAGAAACTCATATTCAGAGGTTCGAGAGACGAACCTCTTCAGCTCTTGAATGATTGAAATCGGCGATAGAGTCGGATAATCGCGGCTTTGCGCGGCATCCATCAATATCCCCTTAAGCTCCCGTGCGGAAGCACCATTTCGACCCTCATAGTAAGGCACGCTCCGGTACTCCAGCAGGATTTGACGTAAATATGGCTTTAAAAGGAGTCGTTCTTCAGGGGACCAGTGTTCTGGAAGGTCGCCTGTGTTGTGCATACGGAGTTTGTCGAGGGGTTTAATGCGGTCGATCAGGTATCTAATCTCTGTAGGGTAAGTCTCTCGATTTGGTTTCTTTAAACGTGAAAGGACGGCCCAAAATGCAATGGCCCAGGCAGCGTGGGGCGTGACGGGCTTAGGGCCCGCGATCTGCTCGAGCAGAGGTTTGTAGATGGATTGTTCCTCGTCCACGCGTAGGAGGTAAGGAACACGAATGAGCTCGAGCCTACCTTTAAAGCTTCCAAAGTCTGGATACTCTTTAAAACTATCGAGCTGGAGTTCATTAGAGGATCCGATCAGCACCGAGTCTAAAGGAAGAATAGCGTTGCCGATGCTGACTGTCCCGGTTTCACAGACCGTGAGGAGGTATTTAAACGAATCGAGCGGGCGCTTTAAGAGGTCAGCATAATCAATCAACCCACGATTCCCGTCGACTAAGTCTCCGCTTAAGGAAAAAAGGTTCAGACCTTGCAGAGAGGAGGGAAGCGAGGACAGGGAGCGATTCATCGTGAGCTGTTGGTAATTTGCGTCCACATGAAGCTGCGGTTCGATCGACACCAAACCTGCGCGGTACGCTCGAGAAAGATAGAGTCTTTCCACACGGATGTGGCGAAAGACTTCTCCAAGATCGCCTTGTGCGCTTTGTAAAAGCGCTTCAAAGATGCGCTGATCTCTAGGTGAAGGGCCGCCCAATTTATAACGTTCGGGGAGGTTATGGAACTCATCTCCTAGAACCTTTTCACGGAGTGCGATTGGAAGAAGGAGGAGTGGGGTGTCCCTGGTTTCACAAGGGATCACACAGGCGAGTTCGTCGTCACTGAGGAATGCGTAGCTTGAGGTTTTTCTAACCTTGATCGGATCATTCCCCGCGATTCCTAGGCCTGAGCGCACGAGGCGTTCAGCAGGGAAAACCCAGCTGAATGTGAAGATCGCACCTTCGGGCGCCCTGCTGTAGCGTTCAAGGCCTTGCATGAGGCTTTGTGTCAGTGTGGATTTAGCCGATCCATTTGGGCCGTGCAGTAGAATCAGGCGGTGATTTTGACCCATGCGGGCATAGGACTGCAAAGTTCTGTAGATCTCATTTTGAATGTTTTCGTGACCGACGACGTGACCTGAAAAGATTTTGTAACGAACGGTCGGTCCCTCGGGAAGGAGAACCTCTTCTTTGCCAAAGTGATCGAGCATGTCGACCGTGTAGCGGGCAGATCCTCGTGCGTGGGCTTTTGGACTCTTCTGAACCAACTCGAGAAACTGATCGAGGCTTAAAACATTGTGTTCTTTTTGAAATTGCGTTTTGTAGGGGTCAACCCAGTCTTCCACTCTCATGAGGCACAGTCTCCTTGATCAGTCTTTCCCACTCGGTTTGAAGCCAGGAAGACCTGATCTCCATTTCATCGGGGCTCATCCTCATTGTAGCGCAAATCTGGTGCAAAGCTTCCTGCTCCAGATGAAAGACGTCGTCTAAAAAACGTTTGTTCGAGTGAATGGCTTGATTTGGGCTGATAGGCCCTTCAAGCAAGAATCGAGTCACAGGATGGAGAAAAATTTGGGGATCGGACATGTCAGGCTGGTATGAGTAACTCTCTTCTGTCGTCAAGATAGACGGATACTTAAAAATTCGAGGAGGAAGGGCAGGTAAATCCTTGGGAAAGTCACGAAACTTATGGAAGAGTCGCTTGTGAAGATCATCCAGCGAGAGCAGGAACTCTCCCCAGATCATAGGTCGGCAGATCCTTTGGGGCGCAGCACTCGTCCTGACAAGGGACGTTTGGTACGCATAGAGATCAGTCGATTCACGAGCTCTTCATCTTGATAACTCCGTCGCGTCAGTTTGGGGCGGTGACGGAGGTTGCCTTCCGGGGTATGTGTGGCAGTCAGCTTGGGGGCAGAGAGTGCGTGCGCCAGCTCAGGCTCAAGCGATTGAAAGATCTCAATCGATAAGGGGTCAGCCTTACGTAAAGGGACTCTGTTGCGTTCTAAGGCCGTCCAAGTGAAAAGTTCTCGGGCCAATTTTTTTAAGTCAGTAACCATATGTCGAATTCACCCTCCATGGTGGCATCAACGCTCGTTTCTATCGCTTTTGGTTCCACACCGTCTGCTTGAAAGAGTCCGATTTTTTGAAAACCAAATTGTTTTCTAAATCGCACAACTTCCGCAACAAACTGCTTCGAGTTTTCGACGTGACGTCCTGTCTCGGATCGAAAACCTTGGCCAAGAACTAGAAAGTGGAGTGCCTTGTCGCCGTGACGAACAGGCACGTAACTTCTCTCACCAGACTTTCCCTGCAAGACGCCTGAGCGAACTGCGCGGGAGAATGTTTGAGACAACCACCAATCGAGTTCCCCGATGGGTCCTTGGAGTGGGCGCTCATTTTGAAACATCGCCACCGCAAATGCGACTAAGGCGTCACCTTGAATCGCAGTTTCGGGAGTTAGTTTCGAATGAACAAGTCCCATCCCCTAACCACTATTCTTTCGGATCAGACGCCACTTTACCAGTGGTGGTCTCCGGCCACTTGCTGACGGGTTCTAAAACTCCGTTCAAAAAACTGCCGGCATCTTCCGTTCCAAAGTGTTTAGCAAGCTCAATGATCTCATCGAGAGTCACGCTGGACGGGACATCCTTAAAATAGACCAGTTCCGCAATGCCCATACGCAATAGGGCCTTCTCTACGGCACCGAGGCGTTCCAGGCGCCAGTTCTCAAGCGCACGTTTCGCCAAGTCATCAACAGCAGGCAAGTTTTGCAGCGTGCCTTGGACTAAACGTAATGTGAAGTCACGGACATCTTCGGGGGTATTAAAGTGCTGAAAATGAAGCATCAACTCATGCCGCAGCTCGTCGGGGGCGGGGGCGCCGGCATCCCAAGAATCAAAACGGTAAATAAATTGAAACGCGGTCTGGCGGGCGATTCTTCGGGGCGTCACTTTGAGCCTCCTCCTGAGTCTTCGGATGCGAATGGAAATGTAAGATTTTCTTTATTGCTGAGTTCTAAGAGAGCAGGAGTTTGATCCTGGAGGTCTGCGACGAATTCTTCGACGTCTTTGAACTCCCGATAAACCGAGGCAAAACGCACGTATGCGACTTTGTCTAAGTTGTGGAGGGCAACCATAATCATCTTGCCAATATTTTTTGAAGGGACCTCTTTGAGCGCATAAGCCTGAATGCTGCGTTCGATCCCAAGAACCAATGCTTCGATTTGCTGGACGGTGATGGGGCGCTTTTGGCACGCCTTCTCTACACCGCCTAGAATTTTTTCCCGGTTGAAGGGCTCACGGCGGCCGTCTTTCTTAATCACAAGCGGCATGATCTCTTCGATCCGCTCGTAAGTGGTGAATCGTCCCTGGCAGGTGAGACACTCCCGGCGACGGCGGGTCAAGTCCCCGGTCTGATTCAGACGGGAGTCGATGACTTTGGTTTCGGGTGTTGAGCAAAATGGGCACTTCACTGGAGTGGTCAGGTTAGCCGAAGGCATGCGAAACTTTAAGGAAATCGTGCCGAAAATTGACTCAAAGCTCATTCTTCAAGAAATAAAGGCAGGCGCCCTGCGTTCCGGGTACTGGATCTATGGTCCTGAACGTAAAATTGCACGCGATTGCGTTGATCTCATTCTTAGGGCCCATCTAGGAGAGGGTTTTAAGACAGATCCAAATCTAGAGCGCGTGGAAGCCCAGGAATCCACTGCGATTGAGGCATTAGAAATGGCGCAAGGCATGTCGCTGTTTGGCGGAAGACGGGCTGTGCTCGTAACGGGTGCGGATCAGTTAAAAGGCGTTCTTGAGGATACGCCTTGGCCAAATGCAGTGAAGTTACCTAAGGATGAGGTGGACTCGGTTGTCATCTTTTGGTCGAAGTCCTTTGATGGAAGAAAAAAAACGTCCAAGAAAATTCTTTCATCACTCGCAGTGATTGAGTGTACTGAAATTGCTGAGCGAGATCGTGAGCTAGCAATCGAGACTCTTGCGCGTGAGCGCGGAGTTCGACTTTTAGATGAAGAACTCGGCATGTTGATCGCACTCGATCCCTGGACTTTAGATGTGGTGGACCGAGAGTTAGATAAACTGAAGGATTGGTCCGGAGATGCAAAGTCGCGAGTTGGACTCATTGCCGGTGTTGGACGGTTTCAGATTCAGGATGCTTTTATTGAAAGCATTTTTCTTAAGCAAGCTAAAAAGTTCCGCGAGCTCTGTCCGCAAATTGCTGAGGAGCCCGATCTTCTCTTACCACTTTTGGGACTGCTGGCTTGGAATCAACGCGAATTTAGAAAGTATCTGTTAGACGGTTCGAGTCAGCGTTCACCTTTCATTGCTCGAAAATTCTCCGGTTGGATGAAGCATTGGAATGTGGCTGACCTGGATGCTCTAGGGGCTATTTTATTTCGAGTTGACTTAGCCTTTAAGTCCTCCAGAAGATTAATCATCGGTGCTTTAGATGAAATTGCATTGTTGATCGAAGCGGAGGAGAAGGGGTGAATCTCTACTTCAGACTTTTGCTGACTATTGTTCATAGCTTTTTCCGAAAGAAGCTGCACCCACTGGCGGAATCTGTTTTACACCTGCGTGCCCTTCCGAGTGACCTTGATTTGAATGTGCATGTCAACAATGGCAGATTTTTAAGCTTGATGGACCTTGGTCGGGTGGATCTGATGCTGCGCACTGGGTTATCGAGCGTTGCGCTGAAACATCGCTGGGCACCGCTTGTAGGTGGCGTGAATATTCGCTATCGCTACAGCATTAAGCCTTTTCAGCGTTTTCGCCTCCGGACTCAGGCGATTGGCTGGGATGATAAGTGGTTCTATATTGAACAGCGATTTGAGCGGGGGAATCGGACTCTCGCGGTTGCCCTTGTGAAGGCGATGTTTCGTGGTCCTCGAGGGAATGTTCAGCCTGAGACCGTGCTGAAGTTGGTGCACGTGAATATCGATCCGCCTGAGCTTCCTGAAAAAGTGCGTTTAGCGCTTTCTTTGTACGATCATCTTTAGCCTTATGGCGGCTTACTAACTGACCCCTGAGCCGTCTGATATTTCGCATGACCACAGATAACGACTCACGCAAATCATCGTTCAATCTGGCTCATTCCTTGAATTACCTTTGGCATGAAAGTCAACTGCCCGAATCCGTGCTGCATCTCGCCCTCCACCTTAGGTCCGAAAATCAAGACCGTGGTCCGAAACGGCTCCTGCTTTAGATCCTCTGACAGCCGCTACATCCAGCGCTACTTCTGCAGGCTTTGTCGTGGCTATTTTTCAAAAGCGACCTTTGATCCCAGGTACGGGCAAAAGAAACGGAGGATCAACCCCGTGCTCTATAAAATGTTTGCTTCCGGGGTCTCCCAGCGCCGAGCGGCCAAGATCCTTGGGATCGACAAAAAGACCGCTGTGCGCTGCTTCCGGTTCCTCGCTGAGCAAGCTCGAGTAGCACATCAGAAGACTCTAGAACCATTCATGGAGCAGCAGCTGACGAAAGTCCAGTTTGATGACCTTGAGACCAGCGAACACACTAAGTGTAAACCGCTCAGTGTGGCGCTTGCTGTGGAGCCAAAAACCCGCAAAATATTAAGTTTTCAGGTCTCAAAGATGCCTGCGAAGGGGTTACTTTCTAAGATCGCACTTGAAAAATATGGCTACCGTCCGGATGAACGCATGCATGGGCTAAAGAGACTCTTTCAAGACATCAGCCTCTTTGTTGCTCCTGATGCCGAGTTCACCTCAGACGAGAATCCTCACTACCCAAGAATACTGCGCAAGCATTTTCCAAAATCTACTCACATCCAGGTCAAAGGGGGCCGGGGTGCTATCACCGGTCAAGGCGAGCTTAAAAAGCTAAGGTTTGATCCAATATTCGCCCTCAATCACACCTGCGCGATGTTACGGGCCAACATGAATCGGCTCTTCCGTAGGACCTGGTGCACGACAAAAAACGTCTTTGGATTAATCGACCATCTGTCCATCTACACCCACTACCACAACACTAGGCTGACCAACTTTTCAGACGGCTCAGGGGTCAGTTAGGTGGGTTTACATGCAGTTAGCCGTGCACCAATAGATGCATCCTTTTTTCGCATTCTAAAATCCTGCACGGCAAGTGCAAGCTGGCGAGCGAATTTCGCTCTGAGTTTGGGATTGAGGATGCGCTCTCGATCTTTTGGGTGGGCGATGAAACCTGCCTCAAGGAGTACGCTTGGCATATCGGCGCCGAGCAGCACGTAAAAGAGTGCCTGTCTGACGCCACGGTTACGTCCGGACTCAGCACTTTTTAGTTGGATTGCGCACGCCAGCTCCTTGGAAGGCTTCAGATTCGCGTCTAAGATGAAGTCTTTAACGATAAGCGCGATGTCTGAGGTCTGGGCCGCTCGAGTCACCTTACTATCCCTAAGAACCTGATTCTCAAGATCGGCCAGGCGCTTGGATGATTCGTCGGTGGTCGTATTTAAAATATAGGATTCAAATCCTTCAGGGACGCGCATGCCGCCCTTGGGCATGAGAGAATTCATATGAAGCGAGATGAAAACGCTTCCTTGCTTGCGGTTTGCAAACGCGGTTCGGTCTTCTAAGGCAAGGAACTCGTCCCCTTCGCGGGTCAGGGCCGATCCGATTTTGAGCTTTCCTAACTCAAGTGCTAGCTCTTTTGCGAGCAACAAGGTGAGTTCTTTTTCATTCACCGAAACCTTGCCCACTTGAAGACTTGCGCCACGGTCGTTGCCACCATGGCCTGGGTCAATTACGACCAGGAAATCCCGAGCTTCGGATCTGAAGGCAGCAGTGATGCAGATGAAGAATAAGAGGGGGCAGAGCCTCATTTTAAGTTATGTTACAGGAAATGGACATAAAGCGCCTCACAGGGTGGTTTGAAAAAGATCATCGCGTCATGCCCTGGCGGACCGAAGTGACGCCGTACAGAGTTTGGATCTCAGAGATCATGCTCCAACAGACGCAAGTTGCAGCTGTGATTCCTTACTTCGAACAGTTTATGAAGGAGTTTCCAGATGTTGCCTCCCTTGCATCTGCTTCTTTAGATGAGGTGCTGAAGCTATGGGCGGGCTTGGGGTACTACTCGAGGGCTAGAAATATTAAGAGAGCAGCAGAACTCATCCATTCCAGTGGTACTTTTCCATCCACCGTTCCGGATCTGCTCGCACTTCCAGGCATAGGTCCTTACACGGCCGGCGCGATCGCCTCGATCGTGTATGGAATCCCTGCTCCTATTGTAGATGGAAACGTCATCCGAGTGTTTGCGCGTCAAATGGCGCAAACTCAAATTTCCTCATCGCGTGAAGAAGTCTGGAATTGGGCGAGGGAACAAGTACTAGAAGCAAAAAAAATGGGGATCTCGCCGCGCATCTACAATCAATCGGTCATGGAGCTCGGGGCAACCTTATGCACTCCTAAATCTCCTGATTGCGGACACTGTCCGGTGAGCAAGAGTTGCAAGGGTAGCTCAACTCCTGGCCTCTATCCGAAGCCCGTTTCTAAGCGGTGGATCGAAGTGGAAGAGGATCGACTCTTGATTCGCGTGGGTCCAAAGATCCTGCTCACTCAGGCAAGGGTGGGTGAGTGGCGTGCGGGATTATGGGATCTTCCGACCCGAGAGCAGGTCGAAGAGCCTGGAGTATTAATCGCGAAGGTGAAGCTCATCGTGACGCGACACAAAATTCTTCGAAAAATTTATTCATCGAATCCTCCTTCAGATCTGAAGGAGAGATTGCGCGGCTCTGAGCCGGAGTTGCAGCTCTTTGATGAAAATCTGTTGCCGGCTCATGGCACTGGGCTTAAGAAGTCACTGCAGGCAGTCCGTACAACGGATCTTAGAGTTGGTCAAAAAGCGAAGGCTGGGACTGATGTCCATGTTTAGCTTCAAGCTTTGCAAGAACTGTCCATGAGCGTTCGATCAACTTGGTCGGCAGGCCAGCGAGTTCTGCGACATGAATTCCGAAACTTCTCCCTGACGGGCCTTTTTTAATCTTAAAGCTAAACTTAAGCTTTCCAGACTCCTCAATCACTTCAAGGTGGTAGTTGTTTACGCATTTCATCGTCTCAGAAAGTTCCGTCAGCTCTTGATAATGGGTCGCGACCATGACTCGCGCAGAAGTGTCCTTAGCCAAATGTTCAATCGATGCCCAGGCGACACTCATCCCGTCAAACGTACTCGTCCCGCGCCCGATCTCATCAAGCACAATGAAACACTTTTTTGTCGTATGGTGCAGAATTTGAGCAAGTTCCGTCATTTCGACCATGAATGTGGACCTGCCTTGGCTTAACGCATCCTGCGCACCAATGCGTGTAAAGAGTCCATCAATCGCGCCCCAGCGTGCTTCAGTCGCAGGCACCGGTGCACCTATCTGACCTAACCAAAGGATCTGAGCGACTTGTCGCATGAGTGTCGATTTTCCGCCCATGTTGGGGCCGGTCAAGATCCAGACGCGATCTGTTTTGCCGTCCATGCTGACATCATTTGGAATGAAGGCTGAATCTTGAAGGATTTCAAGTACCGGGTGGCGGGAGTTTTTTAAGTAGATCTCGTTTGAAGCGTTGATGACTGGAAAAGAATAACCAGGCCGAAGTGAAAGAGCAGCGAGCGACTGAAGAGCGTCGATCTGGGCCACCTGTTTAGAGATCTCAAGGAGCGGGATCTGTAACACTGTCCATTCCTTAAGGAGGGATTCAAAAAGTTCTTTCTCGAGTTCTTTCCGTTTTCCACCGGCGTTTAAGATCTGCTCCTCCAGGGTGCTTAACTCAGTCGTCGTAAAACGTTCCGCCCCTGTCATCGTTTGTCTTCGTATAAAATGCGCGGGCACTGACTTTAAGTTGGCGGTTGAAACTTCGATGAAATAACCAAATACGCGGTTATATTTCACTTTCAGATTCGAAATATTTGTCGCTTCTCGTTCTTTAGCTTCAAGTTCAAAGAGTGCTGACTCAGCATTTTCTGTCAGGCGAATGAGCTGATCTAGTTCAGCGCTAGCACCCACATTAAAGTACCCGCCATCGCGGGTATGGGGAGGTAACTCAGTCTTCAGCTGTAACAAGGTCCGTTCACTGAGCAAAGACACAGCCTCGATGGCTTTTTTTAAGGCCTGCTGCTCAGGCAAAAACTTCTGGTCCGATAAAACTTCGGCAAGTCGTGCGGCACCTTTGCAGCTTTCAGCTAAGGCACGGATGTCTCGGGGACTTGCAAGTAGTGTCGCAATGCGGCCGAGTAAGCGATCGAAGTCATAAATCTCACCCAAGAGCTTGGCTAAGCTCGTCTTAAGAGCGGGGCCTGTGTAAGCCTTCACGCGTTCTTGAACCGAAGCAATCACCACCTCATCGGCATGCGGAGTCAAAAACATCTGCCGGAGCGCCCGGGTGCCCATGGAAGTATGCGTTTGATTGATGTTCTGAAAAAGCTCCTCACCATCGAGCTGAACAACCACCTTGTGATCGAGGCGCATGCCCTTTTGAGACCTGAGCGGTAGGATGGGCTTTAAGTGGCTTAAACGATCCACCCTTTGCGTATCTGCCGTGTAACGAAGGATCACGTAGAGCGCGAACTCAATGCTGCGGTTTTTCTCATCGAGCACGATTTGCGGATAGTTTTTTCTTAAGTATTCTCGAGCTCTGTCTTTTGAGTAAGAGACGGAATGGATTTCTTCAAAGAGAAGATTATCCATTGAAGCTAAGGCATGAGCGAGTGTGATGGGTAACTCCTGCGAAAATGCGATTGCATGTTTCACAGCGCTAAAACTTGTGTCTGAAATGAGTTCTTCCTCAGTGAATGCGCGCTCTACGTATAGATCGCCCGTGGCGGGTGCAAGTTGCACGCAGACGTAGTGAGATCCATTTGGGAGGATAAGCGCGAGGCGTGCGGCTTCTCGTTCCCCGCTGCCAAATTGGATGGCCGGGGTAAATATACGCACGATCTTTCTTTCGACTAGGCCTTTTGCAAGGCTTGGGTCCTCGGTCTGTTCTGCGATGGCAACCCGGTAGCCCGCCCGGAGGCATCGATCGATATAACCTTCAGCACTATGAAACGGTACGCCCGCCATGGGCATTGGATTTTCAGCCTTTTTGTCTCGTGAGGTGAGGGTGATGTTTAAAATTTTGGCAGCGAGAACCGCATCCTCTGAAAACAGCTCGTAAAAATCCCCCATACGGAAGAAAAGGAGCGCATCGCCTGCTTCGGCTTTCAAAGCCCCGTACTGTCTCATGAGTGGTGTTTCATTTGCGGATGAAAGAGAAGGCAGGGGAGCTTTCGTATCGGTGGGAATTATTTGGACCATTGGGGAGAGAAGTTAGCCTAGAGGGCCGTAGGACCTCAAGGTCCCGCTCGTGCCGGATGGAGTTTACTCCGAAGGAGCACTTCGCTTGCCCCCAGTCGTTTCCACGTTTCCGGATGTCGCCCTAAGAATGCCGCGAGCTCATCGATTTGAAAGAGGCGCAAATACTTCTGGATCTTCTGAAGTTCGGGGCCTTTCTTTAAAAGCCTGCTCCAGCAAAGTGAAGCCCAGTAGCGTCCTCTTCGGACTCCCTTTTTGGCCCCAGTGATGCTTTGTGCAATGCGCCCAGCCATCACCCTGAGAAAGCAGGTCAGGCTGTAGCGATCTTCTGCCTTTAAGAGGACATGGAGCTTCGATCCCACGTTCGAAAATTCTAGGATCTTGATTTTATAGCGAGCGCCGAGCCCATAAACGAGCTTCATGACCCGGGCTTTATTCTTTCGGTGGGCGAGCGATCGTTCCTTCCTTGCGTCGATTGCGCGGAAAACAAAAAGAACGGGGAGGGTGCCCACGAAGGGGCGACCAGCCTTGCGGCGTCCCTTCGTTTCGGTGCCGCCATAACCTTGTTTCGGAGAAAGACGATGTCCATCCATGAATCTTATTGTTTCAGAGGTTTTGATTTGGGGCAATGCAATTAAATAAAAATTTTTTTAAACGAGGAGCCTTGGAGGGAAGGGGGTTTTAGTTCCTGACAAAATAAGTTAGAATTTGGGCTCAAAATGCCTTGGAGTAAAATTTTTTCATTGAGCTTTGTCTGGATGGCTCAAACCTGTTTTGCAGGGGAGGTCCGTTTCTATTTTGGAAATGGGGCAACGCTTGAGTTCTCTGGCGAGTCTGTTGTTTTTCATGCTGCAGAATCGCGAACTACTTCCAAAATCTTGCTGAAGGGCAGGGTTCAATTCTTTGTCAGCCCAGACACCAAGTACAAAGGTCTAGAGCAGTACTCCTCATTCAAAGACGGGGTTTGGGTGCCGGACGCATCCCGCGGCGAAACCTTTATTGCAGCTATTCGCCCGAATGATCATGGAGCCGGCACAGACCGCTACACCTTTGCTGTCGTTGACGGTGTGTTGTTTGCGATCGATGAAACAGGGGAGGTAAAAAGAATCAGAGCTCTCCCTGATGTCAGTGCCTTTAAAAATAGAAGCCTTTGGTCGACATTGCGACGCCTCTTTGCAAAACCTGCTCATATTTCAAATGCATTCCTTACACTCCATTCTCGGGACGCAAAGATCTTGACCTTGGTTGAGGGCCCCCTGGTGGATCCTCAGGATGGATCCTGGAATCCCCACTATTTCATTAGGACCTTTGCTGCCTCTGGGAATCCAGTCGGGGCAATTGATCTTTTCATCCAGCAGATAAGTAAGCAGGAGCCTGTAAGCCTCAAGGAAACACTATCGCTCGAGGCTTATGTACAGGAGTCCCCCATGGTGATTGAAGGGGTACCCCATATGTTTGCTGTGCTCGACCACAAAGGTAAAACGGTCGGGCTGGCTATCCCCAAAGCGGCAGCAAGGATATTTAAGCTAGAGATCCGAAAACTCCCGCTTTCCGGGGCTAAACTGGAACGGACTATGCAAATGGCTCTCGATCATCTCATCGCAGAGGGTCTGGAGGATCATTTCTGGGTGCCTCGGTCGTCGATGAAGCGAATGCTGAGTCGCTTGCCTATAAGGGAGTTTCAGAAGGGGGTCGATCGGGAGGATTTTCTTTACAAGCGTATTGGTCGGTTGATTTCCGACGCGGTTCAGATCGAGAAAATGCGAGGTGCTCCAACATTAGGCCTTCTGTGGCCCTGGACTAAACCCCTGTTTATCGACAATCCTTGCAATCAAATCGTGGATACTGATTTTAAAATGGTCGATTGACCGTGGTAGAATTCGGGCCGTGAAGTTCTTTGTAAAAACCTTTGGTTGCCAGATGAATGTTGCCGATACCGAGCGCATGGAGGCCCTCATGCTTGAGCGGGGCGGCGCACTAACCGAGCAAATCGAAGAAGCCGATGTCATCGTAATCAATGGCTGCAGTGTGCGCGAAAAAGCCGTGCACAAGGCTGTGTCTTACTTAGGTGAACACAAAGGGTTAAAGACGCGGTACGAGGGTCCGGTGATTGCGCTCGGCGGGTGTGTAGGGCAGCTCGACCAGGGTGAGATCTTTAAGCGCGCTCCCTATGTGGATTTTGTTTTCGGTCCTGATGCGATCGATCAACTCCCAGAGCTTGTGGATCGCGCAAAACGAGGCGAGCGCCATTTTGTGCAGGCCGAGTTTGATAAGACGCTCAGCTACTCCACCCAAACCAAGGTGAAGAAAAATAAGGCTCTCGCTTTTGTGAACATCATGAAGGGCTGCGATAAATACTGCACCTACTGCATCGTTCCGTTCACGCGGGGTCGGGAAAAGTCCCGTACCATACAAGAAGTGCTCGATGACGTTGCGGCGCTGGTGAGTCAGGGCGTGCGTGAAGTGACTTTGCTGGGTCAGAATGTGAACTCTTTTGGAAAAGGAAATCCAAACACAGCCGGCTACGAACCCGCAGAACTTTCAAATCCAATTGGAAAAGTGGGGCCACGCCCAGGAGAAGAGAATTTCGTTCAGCTGCTTTATGCAATGAACAGGGATCCACGCTTAAAGCAACTCAAGAGGATCCGGTTTACCTCATCCCATCCTCTTGATTTTAGTGATCAGTTGATCGGGGCTTACGCTGATCCGAAAGAGGGTGGAGTGGATAACCTTGCAAAACATCTCCATCTGCCTGTGCAGTCTGGATCGAACGCAATCCTTCAGAAAATGGGTCGGCACCACAAAGTGGAAACCTATGTCGAACAAATGAAGGTCCTAAAATCCATATCTCCTGATATCGGACTTTCCACAGACATTATCGTGGGATTCCCAGGTGAAACTGAAGAGGACTTTGAAGCAACCCTGAAACTCTTAACTGAAATTGAGTACGACAACATCTATGCGTTCTCTTATTCGCCGCGCCCAGGGACTCGAGCGGAAAAGTTAGTGGATGATGTCTCAAAAAAGGTCAAGAGCGAGCGACTGGCACGCGTGATGAAACACCAGTTAGATATCGCAGAGGGTCGCTATGCTGAGCGTATTGGCCGGACGATGGAGGTTCTCGTCGTAGGGCTTGCGCGAAACGACGGGATGCTTGCGAATTCAAAGTTGGGCAGGGTCTGGACGGGGCATACGACTTGCAATCGGGTCGTAAACTTCATAGACCAAAGCGGACGAAATCTAGAGGGTAGTTTTTTGAATATTAAAATCACCAACGCCAGTGGGCTTTCTTTGCAGGGGGATCTCATTCACGATGCCGGCTTTGCTGAAGGGATCTCTGTCGCATGATCTATCCACATCAAGGGGTCTGGCCAAAAATTTCAGAGTCGGCATTCGTGGCGCCCAGTGCCGACATCGTGGGCGATGTGCACATTGGGGAATCCTCTAGTGTGTGGTTTCAGGTCGTCATTCGTGGGGACGTGAACTTCATCCGCATCGGAAACCGGACCAACATTCAGGATCACTCCATGCTGCACGTCACCAGGAAAGTCGCACCACTGATTTTAGGGGACGACATCACTGTCGGCCATCGTGTGACGCTTCATGGTTGCACCTTAGGGAATCGTATCTTAGTGGGGATGGGGGCCATCATTCTGGATCATGCTGTGATCCCTGACGATTGCATGATTGGCGCAGGGGCTTTGGTCACCAAAGGGAAAACATTCGAGCCAGGATCATTGATTTTGGGCTCGCCGGCGAAGGTGGTGCGGAAGCTCACTCCGGAAGAACTCGCATTCTTAAAACAAAGCGCGATGAATTACGTAGGCGACATTCAAATCTATCGCAGTGAAAAGAATGGGCCGATGCCCACATGAGTTACGTCCATCTTCGTGTTCATACTCAGTACTCGTTTCTTCAAGGTATGGTCCGGATCAAGGATCTGGTTCGCACGGGCAAAGAAATGGGCATGAGCGCTGTCGCCATGACCGACACGAACAATATCTTTGGGGCGATCGATTTTTACCTGGCCGCAAAAGATAAGGGCATCAAGCCGATCTTGGGTTGCGAAATCTTTTTTACGCCAGAAAAAGGCAAGATGCTCACCCCCTTGCTTTTGCTCTGTAAGGATTTTAAAGGCTATCAAAATCTTTCAAGCATCCTGACTGAGGCCTACTTAAATGGAGGCGAAAGCAAACACACGAGTAACGATTTCGCGCGTGGGGTAGTGGATTGGTCACTCCTCGACCGCTATGGCGATGGCCTGATCGTTTTAAGTGGGAACCTCCGCGCGGAAATACCTGTCGCCCTCATGCAAGGTCGGGAAGAGGCCGCAATTGCAGCAATTACCCGATTTAAGAATCGCTTCAAAGAAGACTTTTATCTTGAGCTCGTCGATTCGGGCTTAAGTGAACAAGATTCAGTCAATCTGCGTCTGTTTGAGTTAGCGCGCCAGCTCGATGTGCCTGTGGTTGGGACCGCAGATGTTTTTTATCTTTCACCCGATGATGCAGAAGCGCATGAGGCACTTCAGTGCATTCCCTATGGCCGCGAACTGAGTGTCGATCGCCCGAAGTCCCTAGTGCCCCGCGAGTTCTATTTAAAGCCCCCGTCAGTAATGAAGGCCAGGCTCGAGGCTTTTCCTGGAGCCTATGAAGCCACTCAAGAAATCGCAGATCGCTGCAACATCGAGTTTAAGTTCCAAGATGCATTAGGTCGCCCCATCAACCACCTCCCAAATTTTCGTCCGTCCAATATTGCAGCTGATGCTCCTTTTGATCTAATCGCTTATTTCAAACAAGAGAGCAGGAAGGGGCTTGCTGCTCGATTCTTAGAGCCCGGCTTTGTGAATAAAGCCGACAAGCGTCCAACATACGAAGAGCGTCTTGAACAAGAGCTCTCCATGATCGAGAAGACGGGGTTCGCCGGCTACTTCCTAGTGGTTGCAGATTTCATCCGGTGGGCCAAAGAGAATAAAGTTCCAGTGGGTCCGGGTCGGGGCTCAGGAGCAGGGTCGCTGGTGGCTTATGCTTTGACGATTACGGACATCGATCCGATCGAATTTAATCTTCTCTTTGAACGTTTCATTAACCCAGAGCGGGTCTCCATGCCCGACTTCGATATCGACTTCTGTCAGGATCGGCGTCCACTGGTGATCGATTATGTGATTCAGAAGTACGGCAAAGAAAAAGTTTCCCAGATCATCACTTTTGGAAAACTGCAGGCAAAAGCCGTTCTGAAGGATGTGGGCCGTGTATTTGGTCTCTCTTTCGCCGATACCAATGTCATCACCAAACTGATTCCAGATGAGTTAGGGAT
Organism: Pseudomonadota bacterium; assembly: GCA_027486675.1. Taxonomy (GTDB): domain Bacteria; phylum Bdellovibrionota; class UBA1018; order UBA1018; family CAIMNF01; genus JAIXOQ01. Next base: position 35,866 of record JAIXOQ010000030.1, on the reverse strand, counting down.
CAATCTTTCAGACGCCTACGAGCAATCCGCGGATCTCCGCGCGAAGATGAACGAGGATGCAAAGCTCAAAGCGGTGTGGGAGATCTCACTGAAGCTTGAGGGCTTGTATAGGAATTCCGGCATGCACGCTGCTGGAGTGATCATCACGGATCAGCCGATCGTCATGCACTGCCCGCTCTACCTGACGAAGGAAGGCGATCCTGTTACACAGTTTGACAAGGACTTCTCTGAGAAAATTGGGCTCGTGAAGTTCGATTTCTTGGGTCTAAAAACGCTGACTGTGATCGACAAGGCTGTGGCTCTGATTCATCAGACGCCAGGGAATGATGGATTCGACTTACGGGCAATCTCATTTTCGGATCCTGCAGCCTACGACCTGATTTCTAGTGGAAATACCAACGGAGTCTTTCAGGTTGAATCTGACGGCATGAAAGACCTGTGCCGAAGAATCATTCCAAACAGCCTGGAAGACCTAACGGCGATCTGCGCTTTGTATCGTCCTGGTCCTCTTGGCTCTGGAATGGTGGACGACTTCATTGATCGGAAGCACGGTAGGACAGACACCAAATACGAATTGCCAGAATTAGAGGTGATCCTAAAGGACACCTATGGCGTCATTCTCTACCAAGAGCAAGTCATGCAGATCGCACGCGATATCGCGGGCTACACTCTGGGCCAAGCAGACATGCTGAGACGGGCCATGGGTAAGAAGAAGCCCGAGGAGATGGCCAAACAGAAGGTCACTTTCTTGGCAGGAGCAGAAGCAAAAGGTGTTCCGACCGCGAAGGCCGATGCTCTTTTTGATTTGATGGCCAAATTTGCTGAGTACGGATTTAATAAGTCGCACTCGGCTGCCTATGGCCTGATCACCTACCAGACAGCGTATTTAAAGGCTCATTTTCCGGCTCAGTTCATGGCCGCCCTCATGACGACGGAGATGTCGGACACCGCGAAACTTTCAAAGTACGTCGCGGATGCTCGTGCGATGGAGATTCCGATTCTACCTCCCGATGTGAATCGGTCTCATCGAGCTTTCACAGTAGAGACTTTGGTCCTTGAATCTGGACGCGCAGTTTGGGCCATTCGATTTGGTTTGGAAGCGATCAAGGGTGTTGGCGGAGCTGCCGTGGACGTGCTGCTCGAAGCGCGCGGTGAAAAACGATTTAAAGATCTCTTGGATTTCTTTGAACGAGTTTCCACCAAGAAGGTCAATAAGAAGGTTTTAGAAGGTCTCACTCTATCGGGCGCATTTGATTCGATCGCGACGGTCTCTCGCTCTTCGGTTTTCGCCTCCTTGGAGCGTCTCAGTGAATTCGGCTCTGCCCATCAGGAAGAAGCAGAACTCGGTCAAGGGGGACTATTCGCTGACTTTAAAGACACAGAAGTAAAAGTCACTGCTCCTAAGGATCAACTCATTCGTGAGGAGCCCGAATGGCCGCTTGCCAAGCGACTTTTAAATGAAAAAGGGGCCATGGGATTCTTTCTGTCCGGGCACCCAATGGATCCGTGGCAATCGGTTTGTGCGGATTGGCTGGGTACGAATACACAAAAATTCTTAGATCTTGCGGAAGGGTCCGCAGGAAAGCCGCCCGTCAAAAAAGAGGTACAGATCGTGGGCCTCATTGCTGAGGCACGTGAGATCACAACAAAAAAGGGCCATAAAATGGCTTTCCTCCAGCTTGAAGATTTGGAAGGAAGAATTGAAGTCATCGCTTTTCCTGATTTCTATGCAGAGAACCTTGAACTCCTCCGAGGTGCTCAGGAAACAGCCGAGCCCATTTTACTGTCAGGCGAACTTGAAATTAAAGAAGGCAACGCTAAGATTTTGGGTGGCAAAGTAGCTAAGGTAGCGGACGCCTATCAGGGAAGATCGAAAGTTCTGCGGATTGAGCTTGATCTGAGTTTAGGTACAACGCCGGAGCAGTTACGGCAGTTTAAGGCCTGGATGCTGAAGAATCGTGGACGGTCCCCAGTGCAAATTTCTTTTGTCAGTCCCCAGTTTAAGGCTCGAATGGACTTGCCGACAAATCTTCGTGTGGATGGCACACCTGAAGCAGCGGCTGCCGTCAATAGAATATTTGGTCAAACCGTCGCTCGTTTGTCGACTGATTGATTTGCCTGATTTTCTGGTATCCTAAAAGTGCATATGGATATGAAATCAAGTTTCGTGCGTGGGGTGCTCACAGCATCGTTCGCTTTCATAGGGTCCACTTTTGGATGCAGCACATTCTTAGCCAACGGTCCGGCGGAAAATTCTGCGAATTTTCAAGGGCCAGCTGAATCTTCGCCACCCATTCCTTTACAAAAAATTGCTGGACCGCGCAAAAAGACCCTCGTTCTTAATTTCTGGAATGACACCCCTGTCGGGGATCAGAAGCTGGGTCAGTTTGCAGCAGGCGAACTCAAGCGGGAGCTTTCGATTCAAAAAGCAGCTGTCATTCCTGAAGAGCCTTTGACCGCTGCCGTAACGCAAGACTTTATTGAAGGGGACCGAGTACGCGTGGCGCAGTTGATCCGTGAGGGCCGTAAGGCGGGCGTCTCCATCATGATCATCGGTCGTATTGGGCGGATTACCTTTCGGCATGCGAAAGAAGATGTCGGCGTATTTCGCGAAGCGGAAAGTCTTGTGAGCGCGGATGTTGAAATGAAGATTTTTGATGCTGTCGGCGGTCGAGAGGTGCACCACCTAAGCCGAACAGGCACTAGTGTCGCGCGAACACTGCTTGCCTTTCAAGACGATCAGATCACATCGAGGGAAGCACGTGCTGAACTTGCACAAACTGCAATTCGCGACGCGGTGGTGCGGGCCTTGCCTGAAGCCCTGGTCGCTATGGAGAAGATCGATTGGCAAGGTAGGATCGCAAAGATTGTAGGGAGTAAGGTCTATGTGAATGCTGGCCGTAAGGCTGGGATCTTGGCTGGGGATATTTTAAAGGTTTTAAGCCCTGGCGAAGACATCTTTGATCCAGTGAACAAAGCATTTTTAGGCAGAAGCGAAGGTTTACTCAAAGGGGCTTTAGAAGTGAGTGACTTCGTGGGTGAGGATAGCGCAATGGCTACCATTCATTCCGGGGGGAACTTCCAGGAAGGGGATCTGGTCCGTCTCTACTGAGCGTTAGTGCCCACTGTTCGTGTGTCGTAAATATCAAAAGTTAATAGCTCGACTGAATGTTAAGTTTGCGCTATAGTCCGGCCAGATGCATTCAATTCTAGTCGTCGAAGATAGTACGGAGATGAGATTGCTCATTTCTGACGCGCTCAAAGACTTCGATGTGAGCGAATGCGGCAGCATTCAGGCGGCCCGCGAACGGCTCGCAACATCGCAGTTCGATCTCGTTATTCTAGATCTCACACTCCCCGATGGAGATGGCCTGACGCTTTTGCCTGAGGCTGGGGCTCCAGTCATCATCTTAAGCGGTAGACTCGATGTCGCACAGAAGGTTGTGGCTTTTAAGTTAGGTGCAGAAGACTACGTCACGAAACCTTTCTCTATGCAGGAACTCAGGGCCCGCGTTGAGTCGAAGATCGTCAAGCACAGCCGCGAAAAGAATGGTCTTGAGTCTTTGAGACTTGGGGATCTCGTTCTGGATGGGCCCCGCCAACGCATTGTGATTAAACGCGAAGTGAACGGGGATGATGACGTGCAGTGTACGTCGCTTGAGTTTCGCCTTCTTTGGTCCATGGCACGTGCGCCGGGAAGAGTCCTCTCCCGCGATCATCTCTTAGAAAGTGCGTGGGGGAAGACTGTGCATGTGGGCGATCGCACTGTAGATGCGCACATCAGTCACTTAAGAAAAAAATTAGAAGGGTCCAAGGTCCGCATCGAAACAGTGGTTGGATCGGGGTATCGCTTAAGCGTCATTGGAGAATCGTAGTTATCAATAACTTCACAGGGGTTTTCACCCGGATAAGACTGGGGTCGTTATAGGATGTTTTCTTAGGAACAAGGGGAGGAGGAAAGCATGCAGCAAAAGAGTAAAGTCAAACTGAAGCTCCTTTTCGGCCTCACTGCAGCATACATTGCCGTCACCCTTGTCCTGGTTCTCTTTGCGTACCGGGATATTTCTCGTCAAACTCAGGCAGTCTTAGACCAGATCCAGGTTCGTGGGATGCTACGGCAGTCCTTTGAAAAAATTGTCGACGCAGAGCAAATCGTGCTCGACGCAAAACGCGCGGGAAAGGTCGAAGCCCTCGCCCCTGCGCTTCCGCTCTTAAACGAGGCTCTGGTTGCTTTAAAGCCTTTAAAGGAAGTACGTGATCAGTCACTCCTCCCTGAGCAAATGGAGCGACTGAGTCGTCTCTTTATCTCCGCGACCGAAAACTTTGCGATCGATCTGCGCAGAATGATGCGGGAGAAAACACTCACCCTGAATGGAACACAATCCTTAGACCGATTGTTTAAACTTTACCATTCTACGTCCTTCTATTTGAATGCCCTAGATTTCGAAACCAGTGCGAAAGTTGCGAATTTAGATCATATCTTCACACGTAAAATCTGGCTTGCGGTCGGGTTCATAGGTCTTTCTCTGATTCTCTTTTGTGTTTTTGCTTGGGTTGCTTACCTTGAAATTAGGGGCAGAAATGTCTTAGAACGAGAGCTTCGCCGCGCAGAAGCTTCTGCAGCCCAGGCATCCAGGCTCAAGTCGCAGTTCCTTGCAACGGTGAGCCACGAAATTCGCACACCTTTAAACGGCATCCTGGGGATGTCTGGTCTGATTCAGGATATGAGTGATGTATCTGAAATGCGCCGATTTGCAGGTGTAATTCAGCTTGCTGGGAGAAGTCTGCTTAAGATTGTGAGTGACCTCTTAGATTTTAGTAAGATTGAAGCTGGCAAGACCGAACTTGAGCTTCATGAAGTGCAGTTCTCTCGTCTGATTGAATCTTGTGTTGAGCTCTTAAGCAGCAAGTCCTATCAAAAACGTCTTTGGCTGATTGCAAACTACGATACGGAGTGTCGAAACACTTTTCTTGCAGACGGTTCACGCTTGACCCAGATCATGAACAATCTTCTTGGGAACGCGATCAAGTTCACAGATCAGGGTTGGGTGCGCATCGATGCAAGGATAGAGGGCGGAGTAAGACGGGAATTCTACTTCGAAGTTGTCGATACAGGTGGCGGTTTGCCCGAAGGTGTTCAGGACGTTATCTTTCAGCCCTTTGTGCAGATGAGCGGTCAGCATAAAAGTGAGGGCACTGGCTTAGGTCTATCGATCGCCATGAGACTTGTCGAGCAGATGGGCGGGTCTATTGGATGCACTTCGCGGCCGGGGGAAGGATCGCGTTTTTGGTTCAGAGTTCCTGCAAGACAAGTTCGCGAAGAGGATCAAGCGCGCACGGAAAAAACATTTCGTCGCGTCACGATTCACGCTGTTCCTGAGATTGTCGCCGATCAATTAGAACGTTGGTGTGAGGAGTCAGACATCAACGCATCGCGCCTTCGGGCGGAGGATCCTGTGGTGGGTCCTATTGAAGGAGAGGCTTTACTGAGTGGTGCGAAGGGCGGTTTGCCGGTCAACGGTGGTCGCACTGGCTATTTAAGATCCGTAATTAGTCCTGACCGGTTTAGGTCTTGGATCTCCTTAGAAAAGCAGAATGTTTTAGCCCCAGAGCCGAGCGTCGCTCCCTCGCCACGCACCGGAGCCCGTATCTTAGTGGTCGACGACAACACCACCAATCAGCTCTTGGCCCAAGCTATTCTTGAGGCCAAAGGGTACCGCGTCGAAATCGCAGCGAATGGTCAAGAGTGCTTAGAGTCGGTAGAAAAGTCTTCCTTTGATGCGATCTTGCTCGATTGCAGAATGCCTGTGTTAGATGGGTATGAAACGGCAAGACAACTTAGGTTAAAGGAACGCCTTGAGAACTTAAACCGGACACCGATTATTGCTCTCACTGCAAATGCACATGAAGAGGATCGTTTGAAGTGTCTTTCGTGTGGAATGGACGATTACATTGCAAAACCGTTCGACCGAGAAGCGCTCTTAAACACGATAGAGCAATGGGTTCTTCACCGACGGACGCCTGATCTCGAGTTCACACTCCATGTGGATCGCGCGGTGATCACGGCGCTGGATCAGCAACTCGGTGTTGGAACCATGGGTGCACTGCTCAACGCCTATTCAAGCTCGCTCGAAGAACTACTCACCGCGTTTCGCTTAGAACAAAGCCGAGAAAGCGATGAGAAGATCGCATTCCTTTGCCATCAGTTACGAGCATCTTCCAGTGTGGTCGGTGCGCAAGCCTTTGCTCAACTCTGTGCGGCTGTCGATGACTTGGTGAAAGCGCAGCTTCCGCTATTGACGGAACGTAGGGACGAACTTCGCGATGAAGCGCTCGTTGTTCGACGCGAGATTCACGAATATGCCGAAGAGCGGGATCACTACAGCCAGGCGCGCGTGTCGCTGGCTCAGCCCGGAACCTTTGGGACTGCTTGATTGAAAATATCCTGAAGGGCTTGAAGCGTCTTTTGCATGAAAGACTCTTGCTGCGATGGGGAGCAACCCGTTTTGACGTCTGCCTCGGGGAACAAATACGCGGGCAGTGCATCTAGCCCACAAGGCTTCACGCCGTTAAAACTATCCGGGGTCGGGTAAACGTTCACTGCAAATCCAAGTAGGGTCCCGGTCCGACGAAGTTCAAAAGCACATGACACCAACTTCCTGTCGTCTAACCAAAGTCCAAGTTCAGCCCCATCCCGACAAACAATCCTGGGGTGGGCGAGTAACGGATTCAGAGCCTTCTTGAGGCTGACCAATAAAAAATTAGATACTGCTCTCGCTTCTTTTCCTCCTGGGGCAATGCAATTTTTAGGGAGTAGGAGGTACCCAGTCCACTGTCCTGGTCCATGGTAAGTCTCAAAGCCGCCCCGGGTATCTTGTGCGATTGTGATGGCCAAGGAAGGGGGTAAGGAGGGCAGGTTTTGTTTACGGCTATAAACGACGGTCGGGGTGAGCTCTGCTAAAAGTAGGGTCGGTTCGGCGACTGAGGAGGCAAGAATCTCTTCGCGGATGTTCACCAAGTCTCGAAAAGAAAATGGCGAGAGCAAAGGTTCGTTCACGGTCCTAAAGACCCGTATATTCATGGGCTTTATGGTGCAGGATCTTTGGCCGGGATACGACCCATATCAAGCGCTTTTCTTTTGTATCGGAACGCGACGCGATGAAAAAGACTGATGTCTTTTCGGGCCTCGATTTGTTCCGCAGAGAGCAGATCCATCTGCCGATCTTGAAGGTCTGTTTGTGTGTCTGTGGATTCGGCTTTATTCCCTGCGGCAAGCTTATCCATCATGTCTTTCAAGAGCTTGTCGTAGGTTGAGTCTTTAGGGTCGGGGAGATTTTTATTTTTAGCTTTTGCAAGTGCGGCTCCGCCCTTTGGGCCTTTTCCAGCGAGTGCATTCTTCTGGATTGCTTCCTCGCTCGCCTTCATCAGCTTTTCCATAGCAGTAGGGGAGGCACCGGAAAGTGCGCTCGCCGCATTTCTTATGGCGCTCGGGTCGCCGGATTGAATAGCGCTTTTTAAGATGGAGTCTAGGTTTTTGTATCCCTTAAGGTCTTTTAATTTGGGATCTGAAAAGAGCGAAGACAGGGAGGGGTCTGAGTTGCCTAAGCAGCTTAAAAAAGCTTGGCCGGAGAGGCCCATGCAGCTTTGGGCCGAGTTGCCTGCCCCTTCGGTGTAAGCGCCGACAGTGGAACCTGTGCCGTGGGATGTTGGAAATGAATATGCGGCTTGTTCCGCTTGAACGAGTGGTGCAATCACAGCATTTTCCGCGTTTGCTCCCTGCCGTGCGCCACTTGCAGTGATGGTATTGGTGGCGCCGGTTGCGCCTAAGGTTCCTGCATTGATCAAGCAGGCAGAATTCGCGCTTGCGACTTGTTTACCTGTAGCTTTTTCCGCACCTTCCTTTGGAGCGACTGCAGCCCCTTCTCCGCCAAATTGAAGACCGTCTTTTGCCGCATTTTTGATTTGATTGCCAAAGCTTGCCAAAGAACCGATCGATCCTGCAGTCGCCTGCATGTTGTTTTGCATGGTGGCTTGTGCGGTGACATCCCAGCCAATATTTGCGCCATTCACGCCGAAAGTATAAGAGTCACAAACTTTGCTGAGATCGGTGCCAGAAGCCATACCTGCCGTGAAAAACGCTAGATTAGTCGCAGCACCTGCGAAATTGATGACTCCTTTTACAGTTTCGATCGTGCCGGTGTTATTCGCGTTGTCGCGGCTTGCGCAGTGAGACTGTGCTTGTTGGCTCGTAGCGTACGCGCAAGGATCGGAGCTATCTGCAATTGCCGGGTAGGGGACGAAAGTCAGGATCCCAAAAAGAAGTGCAACGGTGTGGTTGGGTCTCCATGTATTCAGCGTCATTTATGAGCTCGGCAGTTCAGGCGCATGACGTTGGTAAGACTCGGTGACTTTCTTAAAGATATCGGTGTCGCGGCCGTGCACGTAGGAACCTTCGGCTGTGGGGACGCGCTGGGTTGGGTCTACCCCCTTTTTGATCTCTTCTTTTTTGTCGGCAAGCGCCTGGTTCATCAGGTCTTGGAGGGATTTTTCGATTCCCTGTAAGCCGATTTTTGCGCCTGCGATTGCACCACTCCCACCGCGCGCTTTGCTACCACCTTCACCAGCTGCATACTTTCCGGCACTTCCGTTTTTGATGGGCGCTTCGTTTTTGTCTTCACTTTGTGCAGCCGATGTTCCGCCGCCACCTCCCGCCAGGCCGCTCAAACCGGCTCCAGCTGGAGCTGCGCCGGGGCTCGCCGCGTAAGGGGAGGCTGATCCTTCAGCCGCTCCTTGGTCGAGCTGGTTTGGATCATAGAGATTTTCCGGAGCTACAACGTTTTCGTCGATGGGAATGTTAGAAGTGACGGCACCGTTTGGAACTTCAGTCACCTGCATTTGGTCTTGGTTTGTGTTTGCGTCTGTGGAGTTTGGATTCCAAAAGGTGAATCCTCCTCCTTGGTTTTTTGGAAGACCATCCGCAATGTCGTTTAAGTTCTTTTGAGCTCTTTTCCCTTGGATCGCTTCAAAGATCTTGGTCGCCATCCCGGCAAGGCTGTTTCCAGTTTCTACGACTTGGGTGCCTGCTTTTTCGGATTGGGCGGCGAGTTCGGCTGATCCTTGATCTTCGAGGTCAGAAAGCTTCTGCCCCCAGTAGGCTGCTTCTTCCGGCGTCTTTGCATTAGTTTGAGAGTTCGTGTAGCTCTCCCTCTTGGCTGTAATCTCTTCCTGAACTCTTCCATGTGCTGACGCCGACCTGGCGTGTTGCGCTGTACGCACTCCTTTATAGATTGCGACACCGCCTTGCACCATTGCGGAGTTTTGTGCAGCATTTGCGGAATTCCAAGCAGCTTGGGCATTCGCGCGAAGTGCGTCTTCTTGGGTTGCTTGAAAGCCTTTTTGAGTGACGGCAGATTGAGCTTCGGCGTTTCTGTTTTCTACGTTCATTTGTAGAATAGTGTTCAGATTCTTAACGCCTTCGTTTGCAAGTGCGTTGCCGTTGTCAGTCGCTTTGCATGATGTTCCGCCGAAGTTTCCGCACTCTTTTCTTTCATCGTAGACGCGGTCAATGGCTTTTACGTTGCGCGCTGCTTGGCGGGCAGCGGTTCTGGCGGCTTTCAATTCGGATCGGTCGATTTCTCCTCTCGAGTTGGCGTAGTTCACAGAATTTTCTACATCTGTAGGCAAAGACTGTTCTGTGGAGAGGCCACTCGGAGTTAGGGTTATTTCTTGACCATTTGAATGTGGACCACTTGAAAATGGATCAGTGACCCCAGAACTCGGCACATTTTCGCCCTTTGATACCGTGTATACAGGGTCGAAAACTCTTTTGCCCTTTTTTGCGTCCTCATACTTCTCTTTCGCAGTCTTCGCTTTGTCCTCCGCTGTTTTCCGTGCTGCTGCGGCGTATCCACGATTTCGTGCTTCCTGTGCTGCATCGCGTTTTGCCTCTTCGGCTCTTTCATTTTTATCGCGGGCTTTTTCTAGGTCACTGGCCAGCCGCTTTTCAAGAGAGGTCTGCCGATAGGATCCCTTGCGGGAGGTGTTGGAATACGAACCTGTCTTCTCCGCGATAAAGTCCTCGCAATAGCTACTGCGTACTGATCTTGTATTAACGCAACAAAGTGCAATCTTCTTATCGTTAAGGTGGACCCATGCATATAAGCCGGGCGACATGTCATTCAAATCTGAGAACCCAAACCCCCTCAAGTCGTCCGAGCGGCTGCAAGTGGGAGTTTCGAGCGGTGTTGTTGGTGCAGTTGGCGAGCCTAGACCTGGCCCAGCCCAGCCGCTCTGCACCGTCATTAAGGTAAAAAGTAAAAGCAGCATGTGCACCTTTCGGGGTCTCCCACACTTCCTATCGACAGGGGGCACCCAATACTAAAGCTTCATACTCAAATATAGACTGGAAGCGTTGAGGGAGTCCAGCCGTCTAGGAATAGTAAATAATTACATATGGTTACATCTTAGGAGCACCGAACCCCAAATCCAGTGCGGCCTTCAGTTTATGCGGTCGACCTCTTCCAGATGACCTACCAGTGTAGCGGTTGCACGTTGTTCAATGCGGGATAACGCGAAAGTTGCGTGCAGAAGTTCAAGGTCATTGAGGGGGAGAGTGCTTGAATCGTGGCTGGAATTGGCTGTAGTTTGTTTCTTCATTTTTGAATCGTAACCCCATGTTTTTCTGGCCCCTGACAGCCAATAAGACTTCGTCAAAACGGATTTTTGATTTTAAAAGACAGTCACAGCAGGATCGTTACGCAGGCTTCAACAGAGTGCGCGAGATCCAGAGTTCAGTTGTCCATAAGCAACTCGAAAAACGACTCTTCGAATGAGTCGTCAATCAGAAAAAACATCAAAAAATTTTATTCATTTAAGAGGACAAGGTGCGCCCCTAAAAACCACGACCGGCCGTGTCCTGAAGGCAAAGAGCACAGCCTCCCCCCCCAAATCTAAGTCAGCCCCCACTTTTTAGTGGCGGGCAGGAGCAAACTAGTTGAGTCTAACGCTACAATGAAGTGGGGGCTCACAACTGCAATAGTAGCTTTTGTCGTGATGCCTATGCACGTGCTGGCTTCAGACACCGTAAAACAAGAAAAGACCTCTTGGACCGAACTCAGCTGTCGCGCCTTTGTCGTCGGATTTGATGTCACAAAACTGAGCCCTCTGGCAAAAGCTGTGGTCCTTGAACTCCCTGCACTCCGGGCTGCGCAGAAGGGAACTTCCACCGGTACTCCGCATCGATCCCTCACGGACTTAGAGAGTCAAAGGTGGGATGCGGCAATAAAGCAGGCCAGAAAATCAGATGACGCAAGAGACTTTCACATTAACTTAGCCTCCAATTCGGTGATTGCGCTTTTAGATGCCGGCTATAGCACTTCGAAGTTAGTGGAGGTTGCGAAAGCACTCACGCCGCGAATCAGTCAAAAGATCGCACTGATTGGACAGCGGATGTTTGAAAAAGGCAATCTAACGATCGTCGACCTGTTTCACCTTTCTTTATTTCTTGCTGCTCTGAATGATCCTATGGGCCTGATGGCAACGACCCAGCTGATGAAGGATGCGCTTGAACTTAAGCCTGAGTCCGTCCGGGATGAAGCGCGAAGCGTAGAAGCGATCGTGGACTCTATTCTTTTAGAAGATAAGAACTCCACGAAAAAGACCAACTCTTTGATTAGCGATCTCCATATGTCCGAAGAGTGTCTTTTTTTGCCCGGGGATGGTTTCGGTGCACACGCATTAAACTTGCTGGCTGGTTTACCCGTTTCCACAATCAGAACGAGCGGCAGTAATGTCGACTCTTTCTCCAACTTTCTGTATGACGCGAAAAAAGCGACCCAGTATTCATCCAATTTTCGCCAGGTGTCTGTTGTAGATCCAGAGTTAGGTCCTTCGGTGGGCATGGAGGACAGGTATTTGGCTTTGGCCTCCGGATACTTGACTGCATATCAGCAAGCCGAGGATGGCGCAGCAGCACCAGTCGTCGCAGCTCTAAAAGGTCTTTTCTTTTTAGCCACGCAGCATGCGGATGCGCCGCTTTCAGTACTTCCAGAAAAATATGGCGGGTCACGACGCACAGTTTTGAATTATCTGCACCCGGGTGACACGAATGCCTCTTTTGACCTGACTGTTCCGCAACTGCTGACCCTCCTCAATGAAACACCTGAGATCCGAAGTCTGCTTGGAATCCGAGAAGACGTGACCGTGCACGATCTGTTTGAAGCCGCAGAGCTTTTGTCGGCGGCCTTTCAGAAACCAAACACCAATCCATAAAACCTCTGTATCCTGAAGTAATTTCCATTTACTTTAAACCGAACTCATGGGATACCTATCCAACTTGGGGGAGGGTTGATGGGGATCAGCCATTGGGTTACTACGTCCGTAAGGGCGTTTTTATTGCTTTTTGTGGGAGCATATTCCGCGACCAGTTCTGCCGGCATTTATCTCTACGATAAATACGGTCAGTTCTATCGAGTGGAGGGACAGACGCTTTCGGGGCCTTACCCAGTACCGAAATCCCCGCGTGAAGGGGAGGTATTAATCCCTGGGTCGCAGCCCTTCCTTTTTAAGGGCACTCAAGAAAAGAATGCTGAGTCACCCGCATCCTACACGCGCAGCCCAATTCCATTTCGTACACGAGTTGATACCGATCTCAGTGAAGCGATTTTTGAAGCCGTTATTGATCATCAGCTGACTGAAGGCAGAAGGTGGAAAGTCCAATTGCCAGGCGAGGATCGCTATCGACTCGAGCAAATGATTCCTAGTTCAAACTTCATCTCATACGTTACTCGCGATGAAATGGGCAGTGTGGCCCTTTTCATTCAGCACCCAGCCTATGGTGCCGGAGTGATGAAGGTGCTGTATGTGGGTGAAGACAATGACATCGCACGGGTGCAGTCTGCGCCTTTAGGCAATGGGCTCATTATTAGTTTTTGGAAAGGATTTCTTGCGCATCTGACGATGGATGCCGAAGGCAAGGCGCGTCTGGAATATTTCGGTCCTGCAGGCGGGGTCATAGATGCCCATGTCGGAATCATAAGCGATGCAACTGCGACGAGTGGCGCTGTTTTTGGATTAGTGACCCAGATCTTAAATGATGAGGGAAACTATGAATTTTTTATTCATGACTCAAGAGATCTGAACATCATGTATCCACTCGATTCTTATATCGTTGATCAGTCTTTAGATCCCGTAGTCAACCGGGAGGTGGACCCTATGGGCATGGTCTCCAATGATCAGGTCTACAATCCGGATGCATTGAGGCGTGCCTCAGAAGGGGATGGTGCCACCGAGAACCTCATCGACTGGGAAGGACGCAGAGTCTACAACCCACCGCGCGCAAAATTTCGGAAAGTTGAACAATTTTTGGATTTTGGACAGGATTTTAAGTGTGAGGAAATCGCAACGGGAAAATTTAGTTGGCTCCCACCCTCGAACTAAGCGTCTCACCGACTGCGGCACCTAACACCAACACCGCGCCGATGACTTGAATCAGTGTGGTTTTTTCATGAAGAATCACAACAGAAAACAGTGCCGCAAAGGGTGCTTCCATCAAGGCAAGCAGTCCTACTGTAGACGGCGATAGCATTTTTTGCGCCCGCACCAAGAAATAAAGAGCTATAGCAGTAGGTCCAATGCCCAGATAAACCAAGGGCCCGAGCGCATGCATAGCCGCAGCGCCGACATCTGCGGGCAATGGCTCTCGGAACCAGACGAGCAGTGTTGCCAGTACTGTTACCCATCCGCACTGCAAAAAATGGAGCTGCAGTGGGTTGTCTAGTTTCTTCATCGCTTGCGAGGTGGCGATCAGGTGAGCGCTCGACGCGACAGCGCAAAGCAATGTCAGGGTATCGCCCACCACCCATCCTCCCCCGTTTGCACTCCAGGGGTTAGAAATGAGAGCCATCCCTACCAGTGCAAGCGCCGCCCAGAAAAGAAGCAAAACACGTAGTTTTACTTTCTGAAGGAGGGTTTCCGCAAACGGCGTCAACACCACATAAAACGTAGTGATAAAGCCGCTCTTTGCAGCAGTTGTTGTCTCGAGTCCCCAAGTTTGTAAATAGAGAACGAGGAAGATAAAGAGCCCGGGTAAAAATCCAATCTTCCATTTCTCAAACTTGCAAAACGGAATCAAGCAGATGAATGCAATCGCGAAGCGGATCGCAGTGATTGCGGCAGGACCAAAAAAAGAGAGTGCCTGCTTTTGCGCGACGAAAGCATATCCCCATAGCGCACCTGCGCAAAACAAACTTAAGAATGCAGAAAGTTTGGCTGAGCTTGACTTCACTTTGTCAGGTTCCACTGAATCGCACGAACTTCGGTTTCAGTAGAAATGAACCACCAACGTCCGACCGATATGACGGAAATGACGGGACCGCCAAATCGAAATGAAGCCTGCCATTCACCTTGGAGGGAAAATGCTGCGATGGAGCCACCAGTTTCAGGTAGAAGCAAAACATCCCCCCAAATCCCTTTTGCGAGCGAAGTCCATTCCCCGGAATAGCCCGAAAACCTGCGCTGCCAAAGGATGGCACCACTCTGGGGAGATCTTGCCGTCCACTCGCCTGAGAGACTTAAAGTCAGAAGCGCCTTCTCGACCCATGCGAAGTCATGCACCGGTTCTGCACCGATCATCTTGACTCGCCAGTCTTCACGGACTTGATCGGGTCTAATGCTGAGCAACTCTTCGCTTCCAGTGTCAGAAAAAAGTAAAAGCGCGCCTGGTTCGCCAGTGCGGGTGATGGTTCGGGCGATTCCTCGGTGCGAGATTGGAGATTTTTTGATTTTTTCGGGATCCATCGGATCCAGCCAGAAGAGAGACTTTTCGTTACTACCGGTGGATTGTGATCCCCAAAGAACAATCCCATTTGCGCCCGCGACTTGATCGGCGGTGATATCTGGCTTTCGCCAGACCTCTTTTCCAGTCTGCCCCTGAAAGGCATAGATTCCATGCTCTCCTAGTCCAACGATAACTCTTTGCGAAAGAGTGTCCCAAGCAAAGGAGGGTGATCCAGCGCCAGGCATCTCGACCATCCACACTAAGGCAGGGCTTGAAAGATCAACGGACGCAAGAAACGTAGTGTGTCCTGATCCAATGAGGCCAATCCATCTTGAGCCTCGTAGTTCATGTTGCAGAAGTGTTTCAGAAGGCAGTTGGATCCGGAACTGGAGAGATCCCGTACCATATGCGTCTCTCCCAACGAGCGATCCGCCTTCCTCCCACTCGAGCAGAAGCTTTCCATGTACCCCAAGCCAGCGGCTTGCCTGAAGCGATGGAATGCGCGTCCATACATTATAGCCGCTGACACCACTAAATTTAAATGCTTCGGTCGTGGGCTCAATGTGATCCTCGCTGTCGCCGGGGAGCCATTGTGTTTTCGGTAAGTCTTCAAATGCAAATTTCCTAACCTCGGTCAGCGATAACCATCCGATCAAGAAAGGGACTAAAATGCAGAAAGCGCAAAGAACAAATGCCGACCCAGCTACCACCACCAAGCGGCTTCTAAACTCTGATACCCAAGGGAGGATGGGCCATGTGATCGATAGCGCCAGCAGAGTGCCGAACGCAAAGAAGAAGACTGCTCCAAAAGACCAACCCGACGTCGTCACCCAAGCTTTGAGCCATTCCATGTAGATGTCAGTGTAGGGCCCTTAGGCTACATTTTTCGAGCTAGAATCCTGATTTCCTGAAAGCTCCTCGAGTAACTCCCTAAACTTTGCTTTCCAAGTGAATTGGCGTTGCTTCAAACTCATCAGTTTGTGTCTTAATATTAGGACTTCTGGAGCATCTGGACGCTTTTTTGAGAGCTCTTCAATTTGATGTTCAAGATTTCGAGCGTGTTCACTTGCAGCTTGATCCACATCCCGAATCTGGCTCATGAGGATCAATGGATCCATAGACACCAAGGTTGCGTTTGGGAGTAAAGGCGCAAGGCTCTTACTGGTCGCTCGGTTGATGGTAATCAACACGCTATCCTTGGGGTCGGCATGTTCGGTGTGCCTTTCGCTTAAGGGTTCAACCCAAAAGCCTCGAAGCTCGGTCGGGTGCACTTTTGAAGGGGCACCTTTTAGAAAGAGCAAAACGATCTCGACTCGGTTGGTCTCAGGAAAGATATGGACCTTCACGAAGTCGCATTGTCGACCTAAAATCTGTTGAGCCTCGGTTCCGCGATTCATGTCCGGCCAAAAGCTCGCTAAAAAATCCTTGGGCGTTTTTTCGGGAGCGGTGTAGACCATTCGCAGAGCAAGCATTTCCTGATTGCTTCCGACTTCGATGCGTCCGCGCTCTTGTTCGCTGGCATAAGTGCTCATGAGGTCCCCTTTTCCAGGACCTAGGTCGTAAACGAGACTCCAGAGCAATTGCGCACAAGTTCTAATGTTATGGCGCCTTGAAGCCCAAGGGTTGCGGTGCATGAAAGGAAGATTTAAAAGAGCATCCAGCATACCAGGACCTGCGCAATCAAAGCCGTGCCAGATATCGCGATAGATTGGAGTTTCCTTGCCTAAGAGATGTATGATTCCTGCTCGTTTGCTGGAGTCTGCAAGTAATCCGAGCATCAAGCTGATTTCTTGCATATCTAAACGCAGGCAATCTAAGACGATGCCTCGGTGGTAATTCGGCAGCTGAGGGAGTTCGTAGGGAAGAATAGGGTCAGCGAAGTAGCCAGCAACTGTGGATCCGCTCATACGCAGCGTTCCGAAAGCACCTTCGACTCGCGTCCATGCAAAATAACGGTACCATGGCAAAACGATGACCGTGTAGGTCTCCGTTTGCATCAGGGCGAGCAACTCGTCCTCGGTGATCTTTTCGGGCAAGAATTCAATGTTGTATTTGCTCTTCAGTAACGCAAGGATTCGGCTTAAGACGGCGCTTCTGTCACGGGGGAGCCGCTCATCCATTAGCCAGGCGATCCGTGTTTTTTGTTGTGATTGATCCATATCCTATTCGACCCATCGGCATTTTTTCCGTTAGGGTTAAGTTTCATGGCGATCGTCCCCGATTTTACAGATGACCAGCGGAGAATTATTGAGGATTACGGCCAGCGCCAAGGCGTTGTCGCGGGTGCGGGGTGCGGAAAAACCGCAACGATGGTCGGAAAGTGTGTTGAACTCTTGCGTCGTGAACCAGGAGCTCGCATTTGTGCCGTGAGTTTTACAGAGAAGTCGGCATTAGAGTTGGCTGAGCGCATTGAGCTAGGCGCTCTGCGTCAGGGCCTTTGGTGGGACAGAAGAAAGCATCGTTTAGGCACGCTGCATGGCCTCTGTGGGGCAATCCTTCGGGAGTATCCACGTATGGCCTCCTTGGAAGGGGGGGAGCGGATTTTGCCACCCGAAGAAGCGAACCCACTTTGGAATGCGGTGATTGAACGTCTTTGGTGGGGGGAAGAGTCTTCAGCGGTGGAAAAGGCACTGGAGTTGCTTCTCAAAGATAGAAACGTTTCTGTTCTCA
Source organism: Pseudomonadota bacterium (assembly GCA_027486675.1). Lineage (GTDB taxonomy): Bacteria > Bdellovibrionota > UBA1018 > UBA1018 > CAIMNF01 > JAIXOQ01. The sequence goes on along the minus strand of JAIXOQ010000030.1, from coordinate 18,420 downwards.
CCAGACTTCTTTCCCGCTTGAGAGAACTTTCTGGCTTTGGTGCTTTAGAGCAGATGGCGGGACGTGGTGAGCGTCCCGAAGTGGATGCGCTGATTCTTGTTTTTCAATCGGTCTTTGCTCGGTACAAAACAGCGAAGAAGAGAAGGGGAGGGATCGACTTTCAAGACCTTGAGATTCTTGCAGATTTAGCCCTAAAAAACACTGATGTCTCTGAGTCCTACCACCGGACCTACGACCTAGTGATTGTGGACGAGTTTCAAGACATCAATCCGATTCAGGATCGAATCGTACGTGCGATCGCACGGCCAGGCGGAGCTAACTTGTGTGTGGTGGGAGATCCTAAGCAGTCCATCTATCGTTTTCGAGACGCGGATGTCTCAATATTTGAAGCATTCGTTGCAACTGCGCGAAAGTTTGAGTTGAGGCAAAACTTTCGAAGCCGACCCGAGATCCTTGAATTCGTGAATCAGGTTTGTGAGCCCGCCTTCACAGGGGTTTCAAAAGAATACGATGCGCTCGTTCCAGGAAGAGTTTTCCCCGAGGCGTCTGAGCCTGTAGTCAGCAGACTGCCTTACCAAAACATTGAAGAGTTGGCCCTAGCTCTCTCAAAAACAGATACAAAAGGATTGACCATCTTGGCTAGATCCACTGGAGGGACAACAACGGAACTTCTCCGGCAGTTGCGTCTTCACCGGGTACCTGTGCTCGTGCAAAGCGGCGGTAAATTCTGGAGTGATCCTCGGGTCCAGGAACTGATTGCACTTCTGAAAGCTTGGCAAAACGACAAGAACACGCTCTCAGCGCATTCCGCACTCCGAAGCCCATGGATAACGGTTGACGATTCACAGCTTGAAGCGTGGTTTAAAAAAGGCGGCCCTTCATTTTCAGGATTCATGGAGAGCGCTCATCCATTAGCCCTTGCTTTTGTGCAAGGCGGTCTTGTCCGCGGAGCTGTTCGGCCGGGTGAAGTACTGGAGGTTTTGCTTGGATGGGATGGTCTCTTAGAAGAAATGAGGATGTCCGTATTGCAGCTCTGGCATCGTGCGGAAAACCTTTCAAGCGCAGGCAGGAGTTTTGCTGAAGTGGTGGCCGAGTTTGAGCGGTGTACATCTGAGGGAGTGCGCGAAAGAGAAATCCCAGTTCCAATGTCCTCCAGTGACTTGGTCCTGATGACCATTCATGCCTCCAAGGGCTTAGAATTTGAAAGGGTGTTGCTCCTTGATTTTGAAGACAAAACGCCAAGATCTCCGGGTGGGGCGGGTCTCACCTGGCATCGGGCATACGGTGCTTTCCTCAGTCATAGGGACCCAGAATCCGGATCAAAAGAAGCTGAAGAGAATGCCAAATGGAAAGAGTACGAAGCAAGAGAGCGAATTTTAGAGAGTATGCGGGTGCTGTATGTGGCAATCACACGGCCAAAAAATAAACTCTACCTTTACTGGCCAGCCGGAAAAGACAAAGAGGAGAGTTCACGAAAGCCGCTCTATACCGAAGAGAATTGGCGGCGGTGGGTTCAAGCTGTAGTGGATTTGCCCGTTTTTGCACTTCCAGAAGAACCGTCGCCCCAATCTGAGGGAGGTGACTCGGTTCAGGTTGCCCAAATCGCCCAGCAACTCACAAACGGTCTACTTCAGAAAGGGAGCAGCCAATGGTTTCGTCCGCGCCATTCCTTTTCGGAATGGAAGGACCTAGCGCTGTGTGAACAGCGGTACGTCTACCGCTGGCTCTTGGGGCTAAAGGAGGAGCAGCTTGATACTTTTGTTGCCCAAGACGTTCTAGATCTATCTCCACAAATGAAGACGGCAGACGCAGCATCCGCCCGTGAACGAGGCTCGCTTTTGCACCGATATCTAGAGATTGAGGACTGGGGCTCGATTGAAGCCTTAGACTCGAAACTTGCGGACAGGATCAAAGAAGTTGACGCCGAGCATAAGCTTTTTGGTTCCTTCCCAAAAACTCGTACGGAGTGCGCCTTCGAACTCCCGCTCTCCAGGGATGAGGCATTGGTTGGGGTGATTGATCGTTTGGATTGGGATCCTGAGACGCTCACCGCAAGGATAGTCGACTACAAGTGGACTGACCGAAATGTCGCTCCAGATATTTTGATCGAAAGGTATCAAAAACAACTGCACGTCTACGCTTTCGCCGCCCTAAAGCTCTTGGGTGGAAAGGATTGGCAGATTTCTTTAGCTCTCTTGCACCTTTCGAGTGGGAGTGCAACGTGGATTCCGGTTCAATACGACCAAGGTATAGATTCTTGGGTCCAGTCACAGTGGAAAAAGGCAAGTGAACTTGGAAATAGTGTGATGATCGCAAATAAAAGACGCGATCTCGAGTGCAGCCGCTGTCCGTTCCTTGAAAAGTGCCGTCCCTTTTCCTAGACTTCTCAATATGGCTCGCGACAACAAGATCACTACATCGAGCACCGCAGAGTATTTTTCTAAGAACCTTCAGCAGGTGGGATTTAGCTCACTCACGAAGGCGGTGCTCACGACTCTCAAAGAAGCAGTGGATAATGCGCTCGATGCATGTGAGGAGCATGGCATTCTGCCCGATTTAAAAATTATTATTGAACGACTTGGTGCCGGTACCATGAAAAACTCAGAGCGTATTCGAGTGCGTGTTGAGGATAACGGACCAGGCATTGAAGCCGATGACTTGCCTAAGGTTTTTGGTGAGTACCTTGCCTCCAGTAAATTCGGGCGCGGCCGATGTACACGTGGACAGCAAGGGATTGGGATCTCTGCGGCTACGACGTGGGCTCAGCTCACATGCGCTATGGGCGCTCGAGTGATTTCAAAAACAAAAGCGCAACGAAAAGCGGTATCGGCGATCATTGAAGTCGACATCAAGAATAATCGCGGAAACATGAAGCAGCGGGAAACGATCGATTGGGATCGTGTGCACGGAACACTTGTTGAATTCACATTTGACGGTAGGGTGCAGGTGAACGGGGAGGCGGGAATTCTCAATTACCTCCTAGGTACTTCGCTGGTGAACCCTCATCTTTCGATGGAGTACAAACTCGTCGATCAAGAGCCTCAAAGCATTGAACGCGTGTCTTCGGTGATTCCAGCGATACCGGAGGCGATTGAGCCCCATCCACATACGATGAAGCTGGGAGAGTTCATGGCTCACTCCCATCTCTATGGAAAAATTAAGGTGGATGCTTGGCTCAAAAAAGCATTCTCACGGGTTGGCGACTCGGTGCTTGAGGAAATGATCAAGAGTGGTCAGGGCGTGAATCGGACGTTGCTCAGTAAGTCGCTTGACCAGGCGAATGAGAAAGATTTTTTAACGCTCTTTACGACGCTTCAGAATATGGTTCTGAAAGCACCTCCGACCTCTTCAGTGCTCTCGATCGGCGAAGACTCACTCTCTAAGAGCATCAAACGTTTAGGGAAGGTTGATTTTTTCTCTGTCGTAAGCCGTAGCCCAACGATCTGTGATTTTAAACCGGTGCAAATTGAAGTGGCCATCGCGAGATTGGAAGAGCGTGTTACAGAGGTGGATGCCCCCGCCCAGGTTCTTCGGTTTGCGAATCGTGTCCCTCTTCAGTTCGACAAGTCTGCGTGCGCTATTGTTCAGGCGATCACCTCGGTCAATTGGCGCTCTTATGGTTTAGCTCAGCCCAAAGAGAGCTTGCCCCTGGGTCCCTACATCATGGCTGTATCTGTGGTTTCGCCCTTCATCAAGTTTAAGAACGCATCGAAAGAGACGATTGATGCCTCAGACGAACTTGTGGAAGAAATTCGGCGCGCATTGATGCAGGCCGGACAAAAGCTTTCGCGCTACATCAAAGCGGAAAGTAAGGCTGCGGAACTTGAGGAAAAAACCCGTTATATAGAGCAATTTGGCCCGATTCTGGTGGAAGGTTTGGTGCGCATCACTAAAGCAAAAGACGATCAAAAGAAGAGAGCCACCGATGGCTTAATGAAGATCTTAGGGCGCGATGCAACAGAAACGAAGAATGAAGTGGCTGTTGCTGCAAAGCGACTTGAGGAGGTCAGTGGTGAGGAGAGATAGATCAGCAATCAAGAACAGTATTCCCGCGATTAGCAGGGAGTTGTGCGCCAAGTTACTCGGTGATCTTGAAAAGGCGAAGCGTCCTATTCTTTACGCCACGAAGTGTGCTCTAGATAACGCGATCTATAACCACAAGGTGGGGTATCTCACTCCAGGTGATAAAAAGGTTGCTACTGAACTCAACGTCAGCTCGGTTAAAAAAATGTCTCGTGCGATCTTCATGCTTGAAGTGATCCTTCGAAACATTGACAGCGGAGCTGTGAACACCAAACGCGAACTTTATTACATCGGCAAAGGTGAAATTAAAGGTTCGTCGAAACTCAAGCCTTTAGACTTTCAGGATCAGGATGAGAGTGATGAAACGATCGATTTTGTTTGTGAAATCTTGGAGTGCTACAGGGAAGATTTGAACTGCTATGCCAACGATCGCGGGGGGCAGACTTACTCCCAACAGCTGATCGTCACCGAGACTCTGGCAGATGGGGAACAAGCAGTCATTGAGCTGTCTAAGCTAGGGACCTCTCCATTTATGCCGAAAAATAGGCCTCAAAACCTAAGTTTGTCAGTTTCAAAGAAAATCGACTTTTGTCTGATCGTCGAGTCTGAAGGTACCGCTAACACCTTGGTGGCAAACGGATTCACGAAACGGCACAACGCGATCGTTGTTGGTGCCCAAGGGGTTCCCAGCAACTCCGTGCGTGGATGGTGCAAACTCATTCAAGAGCAGCTCAAGGTCCCACTCTATTTCTTTGGAGACCTCGATGCGTATACGATGCAGAACATTTATCGGACTTTGAAAGCGGGTTCTGCGGCCTCATTGATTCGGAACCAGGATTACTCAGCCCCAGAAGTGAAGTTTCTTGGAGTGTTGCCTCAGGATATCGCGAAGTATGATTTATTCGATTATCCGGTGAAGGAGAATGACGCACAAGAAGTCCGGGCATTGAAGAAAGCGGATGACGCTCTCAAGAACGACCCGTTCTTTCAGGACAAACGGAACAAAGGTTCCGCAGAGATCCTGAAATGGCTGCTGAAGAACAAACGTCGTTGCGAGCAGCAGGCGTTCTTTTCGGTGGATCCAAAGGACCCAACCATGCCAGAGAAAATCATCATAGATAAAATTAAGTCCGGCTCATACGTGTAGGACGCATCCGTACATGGACGCGGGTTAAAACCTAGCAGAAGGATCGCCGGACCCAAATGGCTGAACGTAAAGCGGCTACGTCCTCATCTCCCTGGCAGTGCCAAACAAACAAGTCCCCATTTGTGTAACCCTTAACTCTGACGGGTGGAACAAATGGGGACTTGTTTGTTTGGCCCTAGCAGCAGGCTACGAAATGTATCCTTTGGTTCAGCTCATTGGGGGCTGACGACTTGACCCCGGAATGATTCTTCAAAACTGACCCAGACTTCGGTCTGCGCGGGTGTAAGACCTGAAGCAAGTAAGACTTCTTTCAGTAGGGTCATGCGGCGATTAAAATGACCGGGGAGAATCGGGGCAAGCTTTTTGTGAGCTAGAGAAGGCGCAAGCAGCTCATCAACATCTACGGGGAATCCCGCACTTTTGAGCAGAAATGCAGATTGCCGGTCCGCGATCTGAGACAGATCTTTACCATCAAAGAAGAAGCTCAGCATGACGTCCTGATTCATGCGCGTATAGAAAACTCGGTTGATCGTGCGGATAGACGAAGGCCCTCCCACCTCATGAACGAGGTCTTGGAGGGCCTTACGATTCAACTTAGGGCTTTTGATTATTTTGCCTTTTCGACTTTTAGAAGTTCGACGTCAAAGAGCAGAGTCGAGTTCGCTGGAATGGTTCCCACCGCGCTTGCGCCGTAGGCCATTGCGGCTGGAATGGTGAGTTTTCTTTTGCCGCCCACTTTCATTCCTTCAAGCCCTTTGTCCCAACCTTGGATCACTTGGCCAGCGCCTAGGACAAATGTGAAAGGTTTCCCACCGACGGAAGAGTCAAACTTAGTGCCGTCCAGCAGTGTTCCTGTGTAATGAACTGTGACGGAGGGGCTGTCTGCTGCTGCAGCAACGGCACCTGTTCCAACCTTGATGTCCTCAATCTTTAGCTCTTCTGCTTTAGCCGCAGGTGCTGACGTTTCAGCGGGGGCTGAAGCCGGTGCTTCTGCGGGTACCGGCGCTACTTCTGGAGCCTTTTTGGTGCAGGCGGTGAAAGCGAACGCGAGTGCAAGGGTTGAAGCTGCTAAAGTGAAAGAACGTGTAAAAGCGAAAGTCTGTTTCATGGTTAATCTCCTCATTTATTTCAAGCTAACATGAAGATCAGCCATCGCGGAAAGGATCTCCGCATCTGTGTCTACTGATTTAACCCAAGAAATCTCAGACAAGCTCAGTAATCCCCTTGGGGCGGCTTCATCTTCTATCCATTGCCAGAGCCCCTTCCAATACGCACGCTCTACCAAAATAATAGGCCTACGGGGCATCTTTCCGGTGACCATCAGAATCAGAATCTCAAACAGCTCGTCCCATGTCCCGATACCTCCCGGATAGACTATGAAGGCGGAGGAATAGCGCGTGAGTAGTACTTTACGAGTAAAAAAGTAAGGCGTTTCAAATTTATGCGTGAGGTACGGATTTGCGCTCTGTTCGCGCGGGATAACAATATTGAGCCCTATTGAATTGCCGCCCGCTTCAAAGGCCCCCCGATTGGCGGCCGCCATCACTGAAGGGCCTCCCCCGGTCATAATAGTGAACCCGCGCCTAGCAAGAGAGGCTGCCACAGCGCGAGCACTAGCGTAGTGGGGGTGGTCCTCTTTCATACGCGCTGATCCAAACACTGTTACGATATTTTTCGCTCTTCTGAGGAGATAAAAGCCCAAGAAAAAGCTGTATGAAACACGGAGATAAAAAAGAGTATCCCCCCACAAGCGGGATAACCCACTTCTTGCCGCTACATCATGGTTATTCACGGAGTTAAAATTCTTTTTTCTTTTTTACGATGCCGCCTAGAAGTTGTTCCCGGCGTTCGGCGATGATTTCAGCGCGGTCTTCAGCAAGGAGCTCTTCAATCGCATGGATCTCGTCCTCGATTTCCCAGCGGGCGTTGAGACTGCTGGCAAGCTCTTCGTGGGTATCTGGCACTTTCATGCTGTCGTGCACTTTAAGCTTATGTCTAAGCCCAAGCATGCGTTCAATGAGATCCAGCTTGAGGCCCTTAGCGAGTCGAGGGTTCGTTCCCCTTTCCGACATCATGCGCCCCCTTTGAGGAGCTGACGCACAACGAAGGGTAGGATCCCTCCGTGCTTAAAGTACTCGACCTCGTTTGGGGTATCGATCCTACAGCGAACTTGGAAGGTCTTTGTGGTCTTGTCGGCGTATTGAACTTTTACATTTAAATTCTGCCCTGGCTCAGGCTGGGTTAAGCCTTCAATGTCGATCACTTCATTTCCAACTAGATTCCAAGTCGATTGATTTTCACCTGGTAAGAATTGAAGAGGAGCGACACCCATACCCACTAAGTTCGAGCGATGAATACGCTCAAAACTTTCGGTGAGTACAGCCTTCACGCCGAGCATCATCGTTCCCTTCGCAGCCCAGTCGCGCGACGATCCGGTTCCATACTCCTTGCCTGCAATAACGACAAGCGGAACTCCCTCTTGTTTGTACTTTTCCGCTGCATCAAAGATCGAAAGCTCGACGCCATCCGGGAAGTGTCTGGTCAGCCCACCTTCAGCACCATTCATGATCTTATTTTTAAGACGCACGTTTGCGAATGTCCCGCGAACCATGACTTCGTGATTCCCGCGGCGAGCGCCGTATGAATTGAAGTCTTTTGGATCTACCTTTCGCTCAATCAGATATTTGGCCGTAGGGGACTTGGAAGAGATAGACCCAGCCGGACTGATGTGGTCAGTGGTTATCGAGTCACCCAGCAAAGCCAGAATCCTTGCTCCTTGAATATTGGATAGCGGCTTTAAATCCAAGGTCAAACCTTGCAAGAAGGAAGGTTCCTTAATGTAGGTTGAGTTTGGATCAAAGGTATACAGATCTCCGGTTGGGACTTTGAGCTTCTGCCACAGTTCATCCCCTGCGAAGACGTCCTTGTAGCTGTTTTCAAACTGGTGACTTGTGACGTGTTTATTTGCTAATGCTTCGATTTCTTCTGGCGCCGGCCAAACATCCTTTAGGAAGACAGGCTTTCCGTCGGCTCCGATACCGAGCGGATCTTTTGAAATATCAATCGAGATATTTCCCGCAAGCGCGTACGCGACCACGAGCGCGGGTGACGCTAGATAATTCGCGCGTACTTGTGTGTTAATGCGTCCTTCAAAGTTTCTGTTGCCCGACAGGACACTCGAAACAATGAGTTTTCCTTCATTGACTGCTTGGGAAACCTCCGGAATCAGAGGACCTGCATTTCCGATACATGTAGTGCAGCCATAGCCCACGAGATTAAATCGTAATGTTTCTAGGAACGGCAGAAGTCCTGATTCCCGAAGGTAGTCTGTAACCACCTTCGATCCAGGAGCGAGAGATGTTTTCACCCATGGCTTTGTGCGCAGGCCTTTCTCTACAGCCTTCTTCGCGATGAGGCCTGCGGTCATAAGACCCACAGGGTTAGAGGTGTTCGTGCAACTTGTAATGGCAGCAATCACAACGGATCCGTGTTCTATTTTTGAGGTGACACCACCGATTGTGGTTTCAACTTGCGAATCGACCTTAGTGTTCGGATCTTTCAGTTGTGAAAGTAGGTTGGGAAGCTCGGTTGCAAAACCTGATTTGACCGCTGTGAGTGCGACCCTGTCCTGTGGGCGAGACGGTCCCGCAAGAGAAGGTTCAACGGTCGAGATATCTAAGGCGACAATATCGCTAAACTCTGGTTCCGGCAGATCTGGTGTGTACCAAAGGCCTTGGGCTTGATAATACGCTTTCACAAGCGGGATTGCTGAGCCGCGGCCAGTAAGTTTCAGATAATCCATCGTCTTTTCGTCGACAGGAAAGAATCCAATGGTTGCGCCGTATTCTGGCGCCATGTTTGCGATCGTTGCGCGATCCGCTAAAGACAAAGACGAAATTCCAGGCCCGAAGAACTCGACGAATTTTCCGACAACTCCTTTTTTTCTTAGAATCTGAGTGACGGTGAGCACCAGGTCCGTAGCGGTAGTGCCTGCACGAAGTTTGCCGGTCAATTTGACCCCAACTACCTGCGGCAAGAGCATAGAAATCGGCTGACCGAGCATTGCCGCCTCAGCCTCAATCCCACCCACGCCCCATCCGACGACTCCGAGCCCATTGATCATAGTGGTGTGTGAGTCTGTACCAACACAGGAGTCAGGATAAATAGCGGGAGCACCACGAAAATCAGCGTTCATGGCGACGGTCGCTAGGAATTCTAGATTCACTTGATGGACGATGCCGGTCTCAGGAGGCACAACCCTAAAATTACGGAATGCTTTTTGACCCCAACGCAGGAACTGGTAGCGTTCTTCGTTGCGTTCGTATTCGAGGGCTCTGTTTTTTGTGAAAGCATCGTTCGATCCAAAAAAATCAACATGCACAGAGTGATCGATGACGAGGTCAGCTGGAGTGAGCGGATTGATCTTGTCTGGGTTGCCTCCCAGACGCTTCATTGCGGCTCGCATTGCCGCTAGGTCACATACTGCAGGGACACCGGTCAGATCCTGCAAAACCGTCCGCGCAGGGGTGAATTGAATTTCGGCGTCTGGCTCCGCTTTTGGATTCCAATTCGCAATGGTCTCAATGTCGGCTTTTTTGATCGCGTGCCCATCTTCGTGTCGCAATAAATTTTCGAGTAATACCCTCATCGAATAGGGGAGTCGCTTAATGTCTTTGCCCGATGTTTTTTCAAATTGTGGTAGAGACCAGTAATCGTAGCTTTTGCCATCTTGCGTGAGTGTAGATTTGCTTTTGAAGCTGTCGGGCGCTGTAGATTTCATGGCTACCAGTGTAGCAAAATTCAAAGGAATCACCTATTCTTTGGAGCACACGAGGAGACACGCTTTATGGAACGTCGCTGGCTTAAGAGTTATCAACCTGGGGTCCCGGCTGTCATCGACATCAACGAGTACTCATCTATCGTCGACATCATCGATACAAGCTTCCAAAAATTTGCAGACCTACCTTCTTTTGCGAACATGGGCAAAACTTTGACGTATTCGCAGATTGACGCCGCCTCCGCTCAGTTTGCTTGCTTTTTACAGAACGACTTGAAACTCAAGCGTGGGGATCGGGTGGCTATCATGATGCCTAACCTCCTGCAGTACCCGATCGCAATGTTTGGGGTACTTCGCGCAGGTCTCATTGTTGTCAACGTAAATCCGCTGTATACCGCCCGGGAGCTTGAACATCAGCTCAATGACTCAGGGGCAAAAGCAATCGTCATCGTCGCAAATTTCGCTCAGACCTTGCAGAAGGTTTTGCATAAGACGCAGATTAAACATGTCGTGCTTACGGAACTCGGGGACCTGCTTGGATTCCCAAAAAGTCTCATCGTCAACTCAGTTGTAAAATACGTGAAGAAAATGGTGCCGGAGTTTGATCTTCCAGGAGCAATTCCCTTTGCCCGCGCACTTGCCATGGGCGCAAGAACTTCTTTAAGTAAGCCAGTGCTGACCCATTCAGACATCGCTTTCTTGCAATATACCGGTGGGACCACCGGTGTGTCTAAAGGAGCGATGCTCACACATGGAAACATTGTGGCAAATATGCTTCAAGCTAGGGCATGGATTCGTTTCCTGATTGATGAGGGGAAAGAAACCATTATTACCGCCTTGCCGCTCTATCATATTTTCTCACTCACCGCGAACTGCTTGATCTTTAACTCGGTCGGGGCTCTCAATGTCTTGATTACAAATCCACGCGACATTCCAGGATTCATTAAGGAGTTAAAAAAATGGAAATTCACCGCAATTACTGGTGTGAACACTTTGTTCAACGCCTTGATGCTGAACAAAGATTTCACCTCGCTTGATTTCTCTCACCTGAAAGTAGCCCTTGGCGGCGGCATGGCTGTCCAAAGAGCGGTGGCGGAACGATGGAAGCAACTGACAAAGACCCCTTTGATTGAGGCCTACGGTTTGACGGAAACAAGCCCAGCGGCATGCATCAATCCTATGCATATGAAGGAATACAATGGGTTTATCGGTGTACCGGTGCCTTCGACTGAAGTGGTCGTTAAAGACGAAGAAGGAGCCGATGTGGATATCGGTCAGGTCGGGGAAATCTGCATCCGTGGTCCGCAAGTGATGAAGGGGTATTGGGAGCGTCCCGATGAAACCGCAAAAGTCATGACCGAGGATGGTTTTTTTCGGACTGGCGATTTGGGGTACATGAATGACGATGGCTTTTTCAAAATCGTCGATCGCAAGAAAGACATGATTTTAGTCTCAGGATTTAATGTCTATCCGAATGAAATTGAAGATGTGGCCATGCTCAATACCAAAGTCTTGGAAGCAGCGGCCATCGGCGTGCCCGACGAAAAAAGCGGGGAAGCCGTGAAGGTTTTTGTTGTGAAGCGGGATGCGAGCCTGACCCAAGAGGATTTCATGACACACATGAAGGAAAATCTTACCGGCTACAAACATCCCAAGTACGTAGAGTTTAGGAGTGAGCTTCCAAAGACTAACGTCGGGAAGATTCTCAGGAAGGATCTTCGGGACGAGGAGATGAAGAAGACCAAGAGGGTCGGCGGACAAGAGTCAGCACACTTGTAAACTGACCCAGCAGAGTGTACCTAGGCGGTAGTCAGGTACTCCGAGTTGCCTCCGTCAGTAACTCCCTGGCTGGTCAGTGATGAGTTTGTTTTGCCGAGGTTCAATATCCGTATTCTGCGGTCTCGCTCCGCCAGGATATTCCGATTGTGCCGTAATGCATAGAGCGAGATATGGTCATAAAGAGCTGTTATTTTTTTAGTCGTGCACCATGTCTTGCGGAATAGGCGGTTGATGTTGGCTCTTAGCATCGCAGCAGTGTGATTTAGGCTAAAGAGCGGATCAAATCCTCCGGCCTTAAGTTCACCCTGGCCAACAACACATGCACGACGGGACAAGGAACGTTTGTACTTCACGTGAGGGAAGTATTTTCTTAGGGCACTTGGGTAGAGCGGGTTGCAGTCGGAGTGAAACACAGCATTTTGTGCGATGTAGGGTCGGAGGCCTCTGAAGACCTTGCGCCAGACCACGGCACGTTCATCAGCTCTTTTGCCATATTTCTTGCGAGATTTTTCCGCAAGCACACCTTTAGCGGGCATCACGCTCACCCCAAAGCCTAAAATTAACCGGCTGTTATTTTCTACCGCGAGCGGGATGCTGAGCGGCTTAAGTTTTGAGTGATGAAATGTCTCCATGTCATCAAACTGCACATCGGTCGCTAAAGAATCTGAGGAATAGTGTTTATCCAAGAACTCTCCCAGTTCGATGCGAGCGCGCTTGGCTAAAAACACTTTCTTACTCGCTACAGTGTTCTTAGAAACCTGAAGTAGCGCAGCCGCTCGGCGCATGGAGACTCCTGAAGTGAGCAGATGAAACAAAGGCGTATTCTTGCGGCGCTTCTTTTGACCAAAGCAAGGGTTGCCTGTGGCCGCGGAGAAGAATCGGCCGCACCCTAAGCAGCGGTACCGCCTGATGTGGCGGGAATCTGAGGATCGGAAGTAGTAGCCTTTACGGACTACAGATCTGGCTTGAGGACAGGGGCTTTTGCAACAATTAGGGCATTTAGGCTTCATGACCCATGGATATTCAAGAATTAGGCCAAAGTTACCGAGATTTAGTCGTGCTGACCTCTTCACTGTAAGCGCAGGGTTCTGAGGCAGTTTAATAAATCCTCACGATCCTCCGGATGCGCAATCCCAGCAAGCGCCTTGGCCCGCTCACCTAACGTTTTGCCGTAGAGATCTGCAATCCCAAATTCTGTAACCACGTAATGCACGTGTGCACGCGTTGTGACTACCCCAGCTCCTCGGGCAAGACCCGCGACTATCTTTGATCGCCCGGACTTCGTCCGAGAAGTCATCGCGATGATGGGCTTACCGCCCTTGGATAGAGCAGCCCCACGCATGAAATCCATCTGGCCGCCCACACCCGAAATCACCTTAAATCCCACGGAATCTGCACAGACTTGCCCTGTCAGATCAATCTCTACGGCAGAGTTGATCGCAATGACTTTTGGGTTTTGCGCGATCGTGATCGGATTATTCACAAAGCCGATGTCTAAAAGGGAGATCAAAGGGTTCTTGTGCAAATGCGTATATGTGCGCCTGGTCCCCGTCACAAATTCACTGACCGAAACTCCAGGCAAGACGATCTTCTTCGAGTTATCGATCGCACCACTTTTAATCAGCGGGATCAAAGCGTCCGTGAACATCTCAGTGTGGACCCCAAGGTGACGATGAGACCCGAGCGCGCCGAGCACGGCTTCCGGAATAGCGCCTATTCCCATTTGCAGTGTGGAGCCGTCCTCGATGAGTGAGGCCACAAGCTTTCCGATCACTCTCTCTTCCACCGATGGCTGATGCGCTTCTGCTTCAGTGAGTGGCCGATCGACGTGAATGACTCGCTCGAATCTTGAAGCTGAAATATACCCATCGCCAAAAACTTCTGGAACCTGCGGATTGATCTGCGCCCAAATGCGCGGGGCTGTGTCGATGGCAGCGCGCGATGTCGACGTTTGGGCCGAGACTGCAAAATCCCTCAGTATTTAGCGGGCTGACTTGAATCAAAGCAAGGTCAGGCTTCTTTGGTCCATCACGCAGCAGACGAGGGATCTCAGATAAAAAGCAGGGCAGGTAATCGATGTGATCGTAGTCGGTGGACTTCCGTAGTTCTGAGCCAACAAAGAACTGAGTGCGCCTTGGGCCGGCTCGACCTAGGCCTGAAAGAGGATCTCCCATCAAATGCAGGTGCATCAGTTCAACCGAGGTATCGGGGTTTTCTTTCCAAAACAGAGTTAAGAGTTCTGAAGGCGTGGACGCTCCACCTTGCACAAAGACGCGCATAACACTGGGTTACGCGATGGGGAGAAAGATAGCCATGAGGAACCAGAAAAGATCGGAACTCAGCTCAGCGACCGGTGGCTCAGACAGGGGCCCCATCCGCGTAATTGAATTATACCCTATACGAATCCGCAATAGCTTCCGTAAGTGAACCTTCAATCTGATCGGCATGAAACACTTTGGCGGTGTGAGCGAATTTTGTTTTCGACACAGCAACTACGGAATGAAAACCTTTTCTCTTTTTTGAATCCCGCAAAAAAATAACCACTTCAAGATACGATTTTTTGGGGCGAACAAAAAAGAAGCAGGTCTTCTTAGAAAACATGATCGCCTTTCCTGAGGCATAGACTCTTTGTTCACCTAAAGCGGAGGCAAAGATCTTGATCTTGCTCCATGCCTCAAGTAAGTCTCCGTCCAGATTCTCTAAAAGTGCTTTTTCCGTAGTCTGCCAATCTTTAGGATCAGACTTGGGCGTGGATGCTTTCTTTTTTGGTTTTATGTTTCTCACTTCAAGTCCCCCCTTCGCTCTAGTGTGCATTACGAAGAGACCCGAGCAAGACAAGGAAGACGAGGCGAAGCGAATAACGCGTACGTGAACGTACGCGGCGTGAGATGAGTCCGAAGTCTGACGAAGTATTGCGATGGGGATCTGAAGTAATGGTGCCGAAGGCGACGAAGTAGGCGAACCGTATTCCTTAGGCCTAATAGTGGCCATCGACCTTCCCACCCCATCCAAATCCTAGCTATTGACCTAATGTCCCGGATCTGGGACATTAGATAAGTGAAGACTGCGAGATTCCACCCTAAGGCCCGTGATGCCATTCAGGAGTTTTCGGAGGAAGTGAGGCGGGAGATCGGCAAAGTCATCTTCGATCTCCAGAAGGGATCGAAGCTCGTAATGCCACTATCGCGGGTGATGCCGTCTGTTGCACAGGGCGTCGAAGAGTTGCGGATCAAGGATCGAACTGGTGCTTATCGTGTGTTTTACCTAGCAAGGCTTGCGAACGAGATTTTGGTGTTTCACGCGTTTACGAAGAAGACCGAAAAGACGCCGAAACCTGAGATCGACATAGGAAAGAAAAGATTGAAGGAGCTACTCGATGAAAAAGAATAAAAGAATCATTGCTCAGTCAGCGGAAGAACTAGCTGAAGTCTTAGGGCTCTCTCCTGCTGATGGGCTTGAGATTGAGATCCGTTCCGACCTGAATGACAAGATCATTGAGGTCATCGAAGATAAAGAACTCACTCATGCTCAAGTTGCGAAACTCGCTCATACATCGCGAACTCGCGTGACGGCGCTCGTGAACCGCAATACGAAGGAAATTTCGACCGATCTAATGCTCCGAGTCCTTTCGGCTTTAGGAGTTCGGGCGAAGATTCAATTCAAAATGGCCGCGTGAGGCTGAAAGAAACGCGGCCAGCCGCGTCGTACTTTTGCCCCGGGCACAGATTTCTTAATATCGAACTTGTCTTGCTCACCGTAACACTAGGGTTCGGTGAAGTGTGGATCAGGAAGAAGAAGGTCGCTGCCGTGGAACTGGGTATATCCCGAACAAACTTTGAAACCTAGATAAACCCTCGGCGTTACCGGACGACATAGAGAATTTTCATCGACTGAATGACATTTATGAAATCTAAAAAAATAAGCGCAACGGATTGCTCCATCGCGCTCCATTTAAATATTATTTTGCTTCGCATCAACACGAAGCAGGGTCGCAGTTTGAAGGAGCGCAGTCCAGGCGCTCACCACTGCAACTAAATCCAAGCTCTATTTAGTTCTTATAAATATACAGGTCTGAACTTGAAACAAACTTCGGATCTGTTGCGATGAGTATCACTAAGCTACTTGCCGAATCCCATGTTTTATCCTCAGTCATCTGGGCATAAAAAATCCCCATCTGAGTGCCAAGGTTATTATAACCCTCGCCATCAGTCTCACCTTTCATGGTTCTAACGTAGGACTCGAGAATAACGACTAACTTTGGATAGTTAATGAGACATGTATCTGTTCGATCTGCTAGGCAGCCATTCTTATCAATGTAATACCCATGTCTAGACATGTACGTGTCGACGATTGTCTGGTTTTCAGTTAAAAGATTTTTTGCCCCATTTTGGGCGGAAGCAAACGAAGCGCCGAAAACGAGTGATAGAACAAACACAGCAACTAAATTTTTCATGGAATCTCCTATGTGGGATCACTATAGTTGAACAGTCATCAAAATACAATATAAAAATAGTCAACAAATACACGTACGATGAAATGATTTCAGTGAATAGCGCGCTAATCCTCGCATCTCTCATCGTTTTTCTTTGGTGGAAGACGGCTCTGATTTTCGGCTGATGGATCGGTTATTTGCCAATTTCACGTGAATCAAAAAACCTCTTTTATTACAGATTGTTATGCATAATTAAGCAGCAACATCCCGCCAATGACCGGCCTGGCATGAGCTTGCAGCGCTAGAACTTTACGATGGAAACCTCTCGCTGTAACTCTGGAGTTCGGTGAAAGGTGGGCGCAACCAGTCGCTCACTCAAGGGACTGAAACGCCCCCTCCTGCATAAAAAATATGCAGTTCCCCCAAAACCTACATTAACCGATGATTTTTTACTCCTTTGAGAGCCGCTTTATGGCGTTTCTGTCGCGTTTTCCCCGGCACACTTCTCGCTAACGAAAAGTTTGGATATCTATGCGAATACCGCCGTCACATTCAAACAAAGAGGATTTTTAGGAACCAACTTTTGATTTTTTAAAGCGCGAAGACGGCGCAGACCAATCCATGACTGCATTCATCGGGGTTTCACCGAAGGGAGACGTGTAACTAAACCGACAGAATGTAGCCTCTCATTTGCGAATCCCTTTAAGAAAAAAAAAAAAAAAAATAAAGGAGAATTCGAATGGCTGACGATTCGGAGAATTTTTTCTTACGTCTAGAGACATTCCTGTTTCTTGCGATGAGCGCTTTGACTCTGTGGCTGGCCTACAGATTCTTAGGTGGCTTCTTTCAATACGTACTTGTACCGACCTACGCCTATTCACTTGAATACTTCCGCCTCTACGGCCGGATCACCGTAGAACTCTTCTGCGGTGTCTTCATCATCGGCATCGGCGTAGCTCTGCACGATAAGCAGATCACGCGGATGTACGAGGAAACGCGCTCTCTGACGGATAGGTACGAGGCTGAAAGAAAACACCGAGATGCAGAACTGACCCGGAAACTGGAACTCATAGCCACACTGACCGAGGCAAAACGGACCCTCACGCTACAGAACGAGGAATATGCGGCCCTCTTACTGGAAGCGAAGGACGAAGCAGAGGCCCTACAAAATGAGATCGAACGGCTCAAGCAACCAGACCTAGCAGCCGAAAGAGCGCGATTACAAGAACAAGAATCGGGAAAGCAGGAACTTCTTAAGGCCGCTGACGCGGCTTTCGGGAGGTACTCACGATGACGGAAAAAGGAGCAAGACCAACAGTCCGAGACCTGAAGCTTTTCAGGACCCTCTTCGAATACGGATTAATGTCACGGCGACAGATCTGCCAGTGGTTCTTTGAAGACGTGGAGAAAACCACCGTCTTAAGACGCTTGCGAAAGCTTGAAGAAGGCCATTATGTCCGGCGTAGAGGAACCCTTAGCGATGGAACCAGTGTCTTCGTCATTGCGTCTGAAGGGACAAAGGCCATTGGTGAGGAGGGCATAACAACCACCTACCCGAGGCACCAGATCGAGCATGAAATTGAAATTGGAAACCTACGCCATTACCTGGAACGGCTAGGCGTCGTGAAATCTTGGATAACAGAAAGGTCCCTGCGGTCTGAAGTCATGAAGCGTAATAGGTGGAATGAAAGGTCACAGATCCTAGTGCCGGATGCACTGATTCTATTTCGGCATTTCCTAAAGCCAAATGCAAAGGTGGCGCTTGAAATGGAACTCCATGCCAAGTCAGACCAACGCTATAAGGCACGCTTTCAGAAGTTTGAGGTGTCTACGGTTTTCACCTGGTACATCGTGAAAACTGAATCCTGCCGTAACAAGATTCTCAACATGGCGGCTCGGTACGGAAGGAATGGATCCGAAGACTGTATCGGCGTTACCTTACTTCAGGATCTTGAAGCGAAAAACTTAGATGCAATGGTCTATAGACTCCATCAAATCTGTAGCCTGAAAGAGGCTATAAACTTAACCGCGACAACAGTGCCTGCTCAGGCAGGTGCTCAGGGCTTGAGCACAGTAAACCAAAACAATCCGAAAGCGATCGCTGCCTGAAATCTTGAATGATTGCAGAACTTTTATCCGCCCTCATGCCTTGGGTGTGAGCAGCCCCTTTTTGCCCAAGACCACTCCCCCTCAACGATGGGTAGTGGTCTTGGGCGGGGCTTAAGAATTGGGGCATGAGGGCGGAGTGAAAGAGGCAGGAAT
>JAIXOQ010000014.1 GCA_027486675.1 Pseudomonadota bacterium | reverse complement strand
CGGCACCGGAGGTGTTGGGCTCGGCGGCGGCGGTGGTGGCGGCACCGGAGGTGTTGGGCTCGGCGGCGGCGGTGGTGGCGGTATGACTTGATTCTGACAATAGTTCACTTTGATCGAGCTACCGAATGAGCCTGCACTTGATGGTCGGACTGCATTTCTATCGACCAAATAGTTCGCAGGCACGACATTGCCGTCGACCCTTACCGAAATCGATGCAACATCAACGTTGCTATGACTGAGATCAAAGACCGTTTGTAGTTCTAACTGAGAAGTCACAAAGGAACCGAAGTTACTCATTGTGGCGCCGAAGTTATTGTCGGCAAGATCATAAACACGACCGCCCATCAAACGGGCGAACTGGATATAACCTGCACCAATACCTTGAAACTTATCGGGCCAGGTGTGTACGACTGGGATTCTCGATGCGTTCTCAAAAACAACAGCCGAGATGGCAATCGGATTTTGGCCTTTTTTTGCTTCAATTCGCGCCTTCAATAGCTCAGCGGTTAAGTTGACGAGCTGCCCTTGTGATTGAACCTTACAGAACTGATTTTTTGCAATGGGCTCTTCAGGCTGTGGATAAAGTGGCACTCGCCCGAGTGTTTGTTCTGGAAAACAAATGTCGTTTTCATCAGAAAGAAACAAAACAGCCAGACTTGCATCACTCCGAAAGAAGCCTTGACCCTGAGCGGCTGCGAAACGTTCATCTTGAAGAATGCTCCACAACGAGTAGAGCCCAGCCTCCGACCAATCGGGATTTAGACCGTTTGGCGCATTGAGTAGCTTACGTGTTGCGTGCGCCTGAATCTGCTCTTTAGAAAGTTGCATGGAATCCAGAACAAGCGGCTCACCAGAAAATGAGGTTTTATAGAGCTTGCCTCCATTGGATCCAGCAGCGTGCCCGAGCATGACAGCCGTGCGCACGTCAGCCCCTTGTGGGAGTCGATCCAGAAAGATTCTGACATTCTGCGCCAGTGCCTGACGTTTTGAAGTCATGGTTTCACTGGTATCAAACAGAATCAAGAAATCCACTTTAGGCGTAACAGGCGCCAGTGGTTGTTGAAAAGGATCCTCATAACAGGCAGCCGGTGGCTGAACCACGGCGAAAGCAGTCGTGGCCTGAAGAGCAAAAAGCCCTAGGATAAAAGTTTTATTCAAGTTCATAAAAATACCTCCAAAAAACCTAAGAAAACCCCTCAATACCTATGCCGCATCCCATTCGCATTGGGCATGTACTAGCCCCTGCTTGTCTAAAAGTGTCGTCTTCACAACTGCGCCTCTAAATTTTAATTTCCCACCATCCACGTAACTCAGACGGATCCGTGCACCTTGGCGGACACCGACCGAATGTTTCGATGGAACTCGAATTTCTGCGGAGCTGACTGAAACACCACTGACCTCAACCTGGACTGGGTTATTGTCAATCATGAGAACCCAATCAGTCCCCCTGAGGAAGGACGTGGTCTTTTCGCTTTTCTCCTCTTTCCATTCGGGAGGATCTGCATCGATCAAACGCCATGGACCCACTTCAGGACCGGTCTTTTCACAAAGGTACGTGTAGTCGCGATAGTTAGGTGGCAACTGCTCGTAAGGCCCATAAACTTTTCCAAATTTTCCTAAGTAGTAGTGTTTCATGATGCTTTCCCGCCGTGTTCAATCCGATCGCAATGATTGGTCATATCGACTTCCATAAAGCCAACTTCATCTTCCCAGACTTCGCGATCCTCTGAGATCAGGCCACGGGACCGGCCCCAGTCCCACTTTGCTCCGGAGTTATCCTTCTTCTTCTCATCCACATTCTTCGCAAGGTCCGGGTGAGCGTTCCGCCAAACTATATCTCGGCCAGCGCCCTGAAAAATCTCGATCTCAACAAGCTCCATGTTTGAGGCAACTTCATCCAAAGTAATCACCATGCGTTCCACAGATCTCTTTACTTCTGTGTCCGCACGAGTCTGAATGCGCTTCATCGCAGATGCTGCAAGCTGAGTTGCTTTCTTTTCGATCGGGAGTAGATTCGGTAGGAACCTTCGCAACATTCGATAGACCTGGACCTCATGACGGATGTTCTTCACACGAGTGATAAACTCCTGGGATACCGGAGATGCTGGTTTTCTCTTTGAAACCTCTTGGTCTAGTTCCTTCACGGCATCTTGAATTTCTTTTACAAGGACTACGGCGCCTTCCCGGGCTTCGTTGATCCGACGCGTACGTAACCTAAGAAGTTCTGCTGGCAAAACTTTTTGGCGATTCTCTGCTTCCACCGATGCCTGAAAGTATGGATTTTTGAGCAGTTCTGTCTTCACGCGTACTGGGATTCCGTGAACCTCCTGATTGAGCAATCGTCGTACAAAAGCAAAGTCAACTCGATTTGAATTGAGCTGGAGCCATGCATAGGCTTCCTTATACTGGGATCTGTACTCTTCAATTGCCCGAGAAGCCTCTGGATAGTGGCAAAGTTCATTGAGAGACATCGAAAGAACCATGAGAGATTCGGGAGTAAAGACCCTACGGAATGCCCCCTTCTGAAGCTGTAAAGTTGTACCAATTGCTTGGTCTGCACGATCTGCATTGAGCTGCGACCACGCTAATTCTTGGAGAGCATCCACCCATAGGTTCGCATCGCGTGGCACACGTCTGAAATGATCCGAAGCCTCTGACCACTTTCCAGCATGAGCGATAGACCTCGCGACTTGAATGCGCGCCTCAGGTTCAAGAAATCTAAGTTCTTTCGGGAAGTCCCGAGCACCCAGCTTGAGGAAGGCCGCGGCAGCCTCATTGAATCTCTTTTTGCGAAGCGCACTAAAGCCCTTCACCCAAGGATCCGTGATCGCAATAGTCGTATTTCCTTGAATGGTCTCTCTTAGAATCAAACGGGTCATAACCCTGCTGGATCCACGAACCACAATTGGTGTGACAAATCGTCCAAGCCTAAGCCCCATATAAGCTAACTTTGGATCAGCCTCGATCGCTAATTCTGAGCATTCAAGAGCGGCTCTCGAAAGATCGGCCCCTAGAAGAGCACCATTCTCTTCGAGTAAAGTATTCAGGCCACTCAAGGCCACGCCTGGATATCCGCTCAGGAACATTTGGCGCGCAAAGAGATATTGAAGTACAAGCTCATCCTTAATCCCGTTCGGGAGTTTTAGGCGGGCCCAAACAATCGAAGCACCTGGTACCGCTGGCCGTGATAGCACGTCATTCACGAAGCCATCACCTAGGCCATGCGAGATTCCACTCCAACGTTCAGAATATGAACATGGAGTCAGAATCTGCGCTGACGCGGGTGTTGTGATTAGGCTAAGGAAGAACAGTGCACCTAACATGGCCTTAGAACCCTCCTAATAAGAACTGAACACCGAGGGTAATGGTGTTAGAAAATACGTTTCTTTGACCGATGGTTTCACCGATTTGGGTCACAATAGTCTTTTGTTTTACGTCTTCTTTATAGAATTGAAGTCGGTAGTCAAGACGAACAGAGAACCACTTGTTTGCATAGAATCTCTGTCCAATTCCAACGCCGGGAGTGATGTAAGTTCCATTCTCCGTCTCGGTGGCTCCTAGACTTCCCGCAAGGTGAAGATCGTAATAGATGATCTTTGCGCCGAGAACCGACAGTTTCCCATAGAACACTGAACCTAGTGCCTCGAGGCCTAGATAAGACTTTGGGAGGTTAGTATTTGCAGTTGCTTGTTTCTCTCTCTCAAAAGTCACGAGAGCGGAAGAAGGCGACACAAAACTTTTCCAAGCAACGGCATGAAGCCCGAAGTACTCAGTCAGGTTGTATCCAAGGTCAAGTCCAGCAACTTTCGTATTCAGAAAGGGATCATTGATGGTCAGACCACCGAATAAACCCAGTTCAAACTTACCGGATTTTGCATAGGTCCTATTCTGCACGACGCCGATTTCAGCCTCTTCGCCCGCAGCCCAATACCGTTTCTTAACCTTTTCAAGTTCTTGAGACTCATCACCCTTTTTTAATGCCCCACCGCTCGATGCAGGAGCCTGAGCAAAAGCGCTTCCCGCGGTAAATACGAGCGTGAGTAAAAACCAGTATTTTTTCATAATCTAGCTCCTCACGTTCCTAACGATTGAAAATTGAATGGGTAACCTACCGCCACGTTGATCCCACCCCTTGGTTTTGGAAAAGCCCAAGACTTTAACTTCGAAGTCACACAACTTTCTAGTCGATCATCTTTCGCGGTGCTTTCTTTTACCGTTGCCCGCGACACCTGCCCAGACCCAGCAATGACAAAGGCGATCAATACGCGGCCTTTTAGGCCTGCGTTGTGCACTAAGGAGGACTCATAGCAGTAACGAATCTCTGCTTGATGCGCGTGAATCACACGCCCGACCTCTTCCTTAGTGAGTCCTTCGTCCACTTCGCTTTCTTTCCAATCCATCGATACAAAGGTCTGACCTTGTCCAGCGACTGCGACCGTGTCGGTACCCCGACCAAATCCTTTACCTTTTGAAATACTTGCTACACTTGCAGTTTCAGCACTTTCGGTCGACTTCCAGCTCATCGCTTGTGAAGGCAAAGGAATGCCCTTCATCATTGCGCCTAAGGATCCGCCCATACCTCGAGTCAGGTTGCCTTGCTTTAAAATCGATTGAAGTCCGCCCTTAATTAACGAACGCGCCTGCTTTGCAACGGTCTTTGATGCAGATGAGGCGCTGTTTGCACGTGCAGCTGATTGCTGGTCTTGCTTCACAGCTTTAATCACGACCTGGACATATTTTTCTGGAATAACATCTTTGTCTTTCTCTTCCATACGCTGAATGAAGAACGAGGTCCCCAAGAAGACAAGAAGCAGTAATAGAAAGGCGAGTGCGCCCTTTTTATCGTTTTCTCTCTCACTTGCTTCATCATCTACAAGCCAGTCGAGCGGCCGATGATTCTCAAGCTTGGGCATCAAAATCGCTTTTTGTTCGCGCACATTGACTCGCATCATGCCGAGGTCCAGAGCATTGCTGCCTTGAATCATTCGGCCGGAGGTCCAGTCGCGAACGCGAAATCCTTCAGAAGTGCGCTCGAGTGTGAGCTTCCGCGCTTGTGTCCCAATGGCGAGGGGTTCTTTTGCTCCCCAACTGTAAGATCTTAATACCTGTCCTGAGTGCGTCGTGCAGACGACCCAGTATTTTTGATGTTGAATCACAGCTGTTCCTCCATCCAAGCCTGGGTTTCACGCAACTCTGTTGCGAAGCCCTTACGTTTTAAATAGAGGTAGCGTTTTTTTAACCGATTCTTATCAGAAAGCTGTGATAGCGAATCCAGTGGTAACCGATTTACGCCCTCAACTACATCATCTTCGAAATCAATAACGGAGGACCTTTTAGCTGTGGCGGTCGTTGGAGCCGCAGAGACAAGTAGAAGAAAGAGAATAAATGTTTTCATCATATTAATTCCCTCCCGCCAAACGTCGGTTTTTCTTTGAACCGATCCATGCTTCTGCGAAGAATTCTTTTGCCCCTAGCTCTTGAGCTTCAATAATGAGCTGAGCTAGCTCGTTTGGTGTTGAAACCACTTTGCTCTCTAAAGCACGTCGCTTATCTGAAGGTAAGCTGTTCGCCCATTTTTTATTCTTCTCTGTTTGTTTCAATAACTCTTCTGCGAGTCCTTTTTGGGCAGCAATCATCGCGTCTCTTTTTGCATTTAACTGTTTACGAAGCGTCGGCAGCTCTTGTGGGGTATCCGAAGAAGGCTGGGCCACACTGACTTCATCCTCGAAATCTTTATAGATATCAGCAACCGCAGCGAGGGCAGCAGATCGGCCTTGGGTCCACGGAAGCTCAAAGAGGCCCTTTGTGGATCTTTCGATCTCCCAAATCCACTCAATTCTCCTGAGGAGGGATTTTTCGGTGAGGCGTTTCACAGGAACATACTTTTTTGCGTCTCTACGCATCTGAGTCAGCCATTCCTCAACGACCGGCTGCCTATCGATAAATCTGGCCATCTGAGCAAGTGGCGGCAATGCCTTCCACTCCTTAAGCCATTGACGAAACTCCTTCGGACGCTTGTGGAACTCTGCAAACGAGGACTTCAGGATCTTCTGGTCTGACTCTTTGGATGACCACTTTTTAATAGACTCACAGATGTCTGCAAAACACTTCTTCATCGGATAATTGTAGGCGTAGACCAACGATCGGAAGCCATCCAAGTACTTCTTCGGATCTTTCTGAGCCAGAGCCTCAAGTGCGCGCATAGACTCTTGGCGATTCCCACTCTTTTGATCTAGGTGAAGGCGAAGTTCCCACTCATTCACGCCTAAACTCTCTGCACCGTATTGACTCTCGATCTGCCCTAAAGCTTGGCGTACGTAATCTTCCTTGCCCGCCTTGAGATCATCCTCAATCAGCCACATTCGAAGCGCTTTGACTTCAGGTGACTCTCTGTATGCCTCAACCAGTGCGCGACCCCTCTCAATCCATTCTGGGTCATTCTTGAGTTTAGCCTCCGCGATAATTTTGACCTCAGACTGGAGGGCGACTGTGCTCAGATCTTTATCGGTATCTTTAAATAGCGGTCTTAGCTCAACTACGCGTTGCCACTCCGTATTGAGTACATGCGTCTCAACACAAAAGGACACCCAACGTTTCCTGTCCTTATCACTTAAGTCAGAGAGATCTTCTTTCAGTCGCTCCTCAATCTCTTGAATCACATCTTGAGAGACACCACGGGCAACTTTATACTCACGTGCGACATACCAAAATTTGCGCCAATCGGCGTTACGGTCGCTGGTTGAAATGCCATTCAACCACACCTCTAAATCTTTAACTCTCTGTTCACCTTCTGCCTTGGCTACATACTTTCGCGCCTTAAGTTCAGGGCGCCCTAGGTCTTTGACGAGCTCCTGCGTACGAGACGAAAGTTTTCGGTATGTTGTATCCACCGAGGCTTCTAAAACCTCGCTTTGAGCGTATGCATTTGTGGCCTGAGCCCACTGAGTGAGGGCAGAATAGAGCTCCCCCATATTCCACCATGCACGGGCCTGAAGCTTGACTTCACTGAGCATTGGAATCCAGATCAGATTCCCTTTGTGGTACACGTCAACCAGGGAGTTAACATCTGTAGCCTGTTTATTCTTTAGGATTGCGTCACGAAGCTCCTGCAGTCGCCCCTCGAGGTGGCGTACATATGTAGCACTCCGCTCGTCCTTGAGTTCTTCCCCAGCGCGACCTTGAAGAGCAAGCCATGCTTTCCAGTTTCTGTTATTGAAGTAAAATTCTGAGACAACCTCGGCTCCGTCGAGCCACGCGATTTTCGATCCTCGGCTTCTAGACCAATCGAGCCACTGCTCCATCTCCGGTGCCATTTTTCTAGACCGAAGAATTTTTACTAACCACACTTGGCTTTTTTGTAAGTTTTCTGGAGTTGTACACGAGTCTTTCATCATCTCTAACGATTCTTTAACGCTCAGAGACTCAGCACGACGCTCTATGGCTTCACCTGCAAAACTGGCCTGGTCCCGGCACGCAAGTTCGGTGAGCATGTTATTTGGGACTTTTAGGATTTTATGAAGACTTTTAATCGCAAGCCTAAACTCACGAACATTAAACTGCGACCATGCTCTTCTGTATAAGGCATGTACTTGATATGGGCTGCCATCTGCTTCTGCGACTTCGTCAATCCACTTCAGGACTCCGAGGTGATCACCATTATTGAATTGGATCATGGTAGCAGCCATAATCGACGGCTTCCTGAAATCACTCTCTTTGTAGGTATTTAGAAAGACGATATACTCTCTCAGAGCATTTTTCTTATCTAGCATCTCGTCGAGTGCTGACCCAATGTAGAACTGCATCCGGTCCGCACCTTCGGCTTGGGTAATGTAGGGCAGCACAGTACGAGAAACCTTAAGCCACTCGATTAAGTCTTTTTTATATTTGTCTTTGTATTTGGGGTAATGCCCTTGAAGGCGAAAACCTACGTCGACTTTCTCTTTTAACAGGTCAGCAAGCCTAACTGAAAAGTCTGGAGCCGCTTTTGTACCACCTAGTTTTTCAATTCTAAGAATCAGAGATCTTTCCGCACGGTCCTGAGACTCATAGGCTACGATATCGACCAGGCGATCCTGACGCTCAGAAGACTTAGGAGCAGCGTAGGCAGTATTGCCCAAGAGAATTAGGCTAATCGCGAGTAGCAGCAAGCTTCGCATCTGTGTAGCCCTCCAAGGACGCCGTAAGTAGAACTCTTTTGATAATCCGGTAAGGAACGAGCTTGTCTGCAAGAACGATGAGCTCTGTTGAATTTGTGGGAGAACCCCCTTTTTTCTCAATGTAGGCTTGTTTTGCCCTGAGCTCTTTGAGGCCATTTTGTAAGTCAGAAAAGACAACGCCAGTATTACCAGCCGGATAGCGACCGCCATCGAACTTGGTCTGGGCAGCGCCTTCTAAATACACGCCACTGTTGTTGATCTCTATTGTCAGAAGCCTTTTGGCTGTTTCAGCCGCCGAGACACTTTTGGGAAGAGTCATATTCTGACTCATGGATACGGATAGCCCGGTTGCGGCGCTTTTCAGAAGAAATACCAAAAGGATCACGAACACATCCGCCATCGAAGTGATTTGGAGACTGACTTCTTCGTTTTGCAGACGTGAACGCTTTTTCACTGGCCGATGCCTCCGTATGAGACTGCAGGGATGACTGCACGAATCCTATCGGTCCATTGGACTAAGGACTCAAATGGAACATCGTCTGAGGGAGTGAAAATGACTTGGTCGACGCCCTTACTTTTTAACTCACTGAGCTCTCGTGCCAAAGTGTCAGCTGTCACAGCATGCTTAAATGAGATTTTTCCTGTCACGACTAGCTCAGCACCCTGACCACCGACTTTAAGTTCGGCAGCTACTTCGGGTGGCTTAGCATTAGAATTAGGTGAAGCCACTGAGGCTTCCAAAATTCCGATCGAAAGGAATGACGCACTGATCAACATAAATGTGATCAGCACAGTCAAACAGTCGATAATGGGTGCTAAGTTGAGCTCCACGTCATGGGAGCCCGAATCCGAGATTTTCATGCTACATCTTTCTTGCCTGGACCATCCACTGAGCCCACGAATCGTGAACGAAGTGCGTCAATCACTAGAAGCCCTGCATCTTCAAGATCACTCACAAGTTTATTGGAGCGATTCATGAGAATGCTGTAGGCGATCATGCAAGGAATGGCGATACCAAGACCCAGCATTGTCGCGTTCATGGCCACAGCGATCCCGTTTGAGAGCAGGGTTGCCTTCTGTTGAGGGTCCGCGTGAGCAACAGCTTCAAAGCTGCTGATCAGACCCAAAATTGTTCCGAAGAGACCTATCAAAGTTGCAACGTTTGCAATCATGGATAGGAAACCTGTTTTCTTCTGAATCAGTTTTGACAGACGGCCGATTTGGATTTGAATTCCGTCACGAATCATCTCTTCGGGAAGAGATGCCCGGACCAAGGCTTCATCAAGCACAGTCCCAATAGGAGTGTGCTTCACGGCCGCAACAACCTGTCTTGCTGCATCCGGGCCATCTTTAATGATGGTCGAACGCACCTGTTGCAAGAGCTGATCTTCATTTTCAACAACGTACCGCTTGTACAGTGCGTGTACGCGTTCAAAGATGATCACGATCGCTGCTGCTGCAAGGCCCAGATTAGGCAGTACGTGCAGTAGATTTCCTTTTAAGAATTCAAAAAATCCCATGTTTCAGTATCCCCTTTTCATCAGCTCTCGCCCTGAGGTTGGTAGTTGATGTAAATCTGTTCACCCACACCAAGACCCAAGACGAGCGTTTCGTTTGTCAGGACTAGCTTGCTGCCCTGAATTTCGAAATCGTCGTACTGCACGGTTTCTCTACTCCCATCGGCACGAATGATCTGAACAATGAGCTCATTCTTATTCGATGGGGTTCTCAGCAGCTGATAGGTGCTTAATTTCTCGATAATCTTCTGACCAATCGCGTCAAGGACCGGCGTGTAATTGGCGGAAGCGATGTCCAGTACTGCCGGGGACGAATCGAAATACCCGGCGAGCTCGATATAGCGTGAGCCTTTATTGACGGCCCATACCTTAATTTGATTCAAAGCAGCATCCGTTGATTCACGAGCACTTTGCAGTGCCTGAATCCCGCTCCATGTGGTCGGAGTGATCACACTGATCGATAGGTTGGCCTCTCCGTTTCCGTTTAGACCTTCAAAATAGGTCTTCATCGTGTCACGAGCGGATGTTACAGGCAGGAGCTTAGTTGGATCAGGACAGATCCCTACTGTATAGCTTTGCCCTTCAACTGAGCTTGAAGCACAGGTTAAGGCGCTCGCTGCTTTACCGTGGCGACAGTCGGATGTCGCACAGCAGAACTTTGCTCCGCTGGTAATCCCAGCAGTCCCACCATTCATAGCGATCAAGCCTGCTTGATCACATCGGTAGTCACTGAATGGATTAAATCCAACAGATCCAGCAGATGACATATCCATACTCTGGTCATCTTCATCAGACAAAAAGACGATGAGCTTTGCTGAATCACTTCTAAAGAACTTAAGACTTGGATTCTGCTCATTGGTCGCGATGAATCGCAAAACGGAATCAATACCCCGTTCCGATCCGTGACCGCTTGAGCCCTTGGAAGCGTTAATTCGGAAATCCCGAATCAGGCCACTCACCCAAGCGGCATCACCGGGGGTCCCAGCTGGAGGACGAGTCGAAATCACTGTCTTCCCGGAGTGCACCGTATTGTTCTGAGTGGTATTCACACATTCCGAAAGATCGTCCTGCCCTGCGAGTGGATTGATACAGGTTGCAGCTGAACTCGATCCTATGGCTCGAAGATCTCTGACACTACAGTCAGTGACCCCACCGAAGAAATACGGCATCAGTTCAAAACACAGACTTTTAATTGGGCCGTCGTGAATACCGGCAGCCAGTGTCGAGTAACTCGAGCCCCACTGCGGATTGAGCGCACCGTACGGAATACCTCCTGGGAATGTTCCTGCTGCAGTATTCACCAAGGTTGGATAATTTGACGGGTTCACAAAAGAGGATCCAATTCCCGCCATGTGCGCGGAGACTGATGAAACCGAAATTCCAGTACTGCCCGGTATCACCGAGGTGAGATAGGAACTAAACTCGGACCGAGACATGTAAGCATCTGTTGGAATCACAGCAAGCTTGATATCCCATGTCGGCTTCATGTATTTGGTGGCGAAGGTAGAAAATCCTTCTCTGAGGCGTTTTTGAGAAACGTCCATGGAAGAAGAGTCATCGACCACCCAGAGGATATCGACCTTGGTATTGACGTCACCCGTGACTTCAAAGGCTTCCTCAACCTGCTTAAACAACAAGGAGCCCGGAAGCTGCCCCGTACAAGCAGCCATGGTCGCGCCCAAACCAATACTTGCTAAAGTTTTAATCATTTTCATAACTACTTCCTTCTTCCTCCGGCTACTTCTTGCAGCCCGGTACATCATTCAGAAACGCCCAACCTTTAAACTTCAAATCTAATTCTTTTGCGCCTGCGCCAATTGCGGCCTCAAGACGTGCGTACTCACGTTCGACCTGATCGTCGAGTTTCCCGCGCGCACCCTCTTCATCTAGCCCCATCGAGGAGACGAATCGGCTCTTCTGTTTGGGACATCCGCCTTTGCAAGCCTTTGCACCCTTAACACATGCCGTCACCTCAACCATAGACTTCACGCCCGCACCGGGCCCAAAACGAAGAATTGGCTTTGCACCTTTATTGTCTAATTTGAAATCAACCACTTTGTCGTTCACGCGCACACAGACAAAGGAGGGACTTTTGAGATCCTCTGGAAGTGAAATTTCATTGGAGTGCTCCAGGCACAAAGAACCATCTTTATGTGACTCTATATTTTCGTGTGTGAAACGCAGAGTTCTGCAACCAGCATCGTCTGATTCTTTGATTGCTGGAACTTGACCGACTGGAGAAGGGCGATCCTGTAAAGTGCCACTCTCCTTCGGAGGGGCAATGACCTTCTCAGGTAAGTTTTCTTTTTCATCTGATCCGCCGCTAACTAAAACGGGGGAACCAGGTTCGGGAGGAACATTACTTTTTACTGTCCCAGCGCCCTTGTCATCCTGAGTTTGAACAGGCGCCACATCAGAAACGGGGGCGCCCTCTTGAACGGGAATTCCTTCTTGATCACCAGGGGCGACCACGACTTCCTCGAGCGACCCGCTTTGCTTGCTCCGTTGCACAAAAATAGCAACGATCACTAAGAGCACGATTGCACTCAAAGCAAAGTAGATTCTCTTTTTCGTCCCGTTACCCATCCCGAATCTCCCTTTCCATAGAAAGAAGCCCGCGACTTTTTTTGAAAGCCTTAGTCTTCAGTTTCCCAATACTAAACTATTTGTGTCAAGTATCAGGTAAGAGCTCATCGGAGGTTGTGAGGAAAAACTAAAATCAGGCTGTTTTTAGGCAGTTTTCGTGTGTCTTTTAAGACACTCCTTAGGCACTTTTAGAAGTCGAGACTGAGCCGCTGCACTTCACGAATGCTGTCTCTTAATTCCGCGGCCCGTTCAAAGTTGAGGGCCACTGCGGCTTCCTTCATCTCAACCCGCATCTTTTGAACCACCCGATCGATCTTATCTAACCCGGTAAATCGTTCGCCGAGCAGCTGTTTCAGTCGATCA
Source organism: Pseudomonadota bacterium (assembly GCA_027486675.1). Lineage (GTDB taxonomy): Bacteria > Bdellovibrionota > UBA1018 > UBA1018 > CAIMNF01 > JAIXOQ01. The sequence continues at coordinate 26,237 of JAIXOQ010000014.1, read as the reverse complement.
ACTCGAGTGAGCTCATCGCTATAATCCAAGATCGCGGGTTGCAAAGACGGCAGCCCTTTCATAGACCCACCGCCGAGCTGCCTCTCTACCCTTCCATGAGCCCCATCAATGACAATCGGACCTGATATCGATTTCTGAATCGTCATCGGCGTGATGCCATGTTCCGAATTATAGGCTTCCTGAATCGTGCGCCTTCGTTCCGTTTCAGCAATCGCATAGCGCATACTATCCGTAATCTTATCCGCATAGAGAAGTACACGACCATTCACATTACGCGCGGCGCGGCCAATGGTCTGAATCAAAGATCGCTCACTCCTTAAAAATCCTTCTCGGTCTGCATCTAAGATAGCCACCAGGGAAACCTCAGGAAGATCTAAGCCTTCCCGAAGCAGGTTGATGCCGACTAAAACATCAAAGGTTCCGAGACGCAGGTCGCGTAGGATCTCAATACGCTCTAAAGTTTCAATATCCGAGTGCAGGTACTTTACCTTGATCTTTTTTTCCGTGTAGTAGCGAGTCAGGTCTTCAGCAAGCTTTTTTGTGAGCACTGTCACCAACACGCGTTCGTTCTTTTCTACTCGAAGCGTAATCTCCAGGAGCAGATCATCCACCTGCGTGCGCGCACCACGAACCTCAATCACTGGATCGACAAGCCCGGTTGGACGAATGACTTGCTGTGACACTACACCACCCGTCTGCTTCAGTTCATAATCAGCAGGAGTCGCGCTCACAAACACGACCTGCTTCACAATTTTTTCCCACTCTTCAAAATTCAACGGACGATTATCGAGCGCAGAAGGAAGCCGAAAACCGTGATCGACCAGCGTCGTCTTTCGGGCCCGGTCCCCTCGGTACATTCCGCCGATTTGTGGAACCGTCACATGGCTTTCATCAATGAAACACAGCCAATTGCTAGGGAAATACTCCATAAGCGTTGGAGGTGGCTCCCCGGGTTTACGCTGAGTTAGGTGACGGGAGTAGTTTTCGATCCCCTGACAGAACCCCAGTTGCTCAATCATCTCGAGATCAAACTGCGTGCGCTGCTGAATGCGCTGCGCTTCTAATAGTTTGTTCTGAGTGTGGAATTCGATGATCCGCTCTCTCAGTTCTTCACGGATAGTATGAATCGCGGTTTTACGGATCTCTCCATCGGTCACATAATGGCTAGCCGGATAAATCGTGACACGGGGAAATGCCTGAATCTTAACCCCTCGGAGCGGATCAAATTCATGAATCGCTTCTATTTCGTCGCCAAAGAACTCGATTCGAATCGCCCGGTCTTCCTCATAAGCGGGATAGATCTCAAGCACTTCTCCGCGAACACGAAAGGTTCCTCTGTGGAAATCGATATCGTTCCTTTTGTACTGAATCTCAAGCAGCTTTCGAATCACATCCTGACGTTTGTACTCACGCCCTACTTCAAGAGCGACCAGCATTCCTTCGTAGAGCTCTGGACTTCCTAAACCATAAATACAGCTCACGGAGCTCACGATGATGACGTCACTGCGCTCTAAAAGCGAACGAGTCGCCGAGTGCCTCAGTTTGTCGATCTCTTCATTGATCTGGGAATCTTTCTCAATGAAGGTGTCCGTATTTGGAATGTAAGCTTCCGGCTGATAGTAGTCGTAATAACTCACGAAGTATTCCACTGCGTTTTCTGGAAAGAACTCTTTAAACTCGTTGTAAAGCTGGGCTGCTAAAGTTTTGTTATGGCACAAGATCAGCGAAGGTCGATTCACGTTCGCAATAATGTTAGCCATGGTGAAGGTTTTCCCCGACCCTGTAACCCCGAGAAGCGTAGATGAGCGTTCGCCGGATTGAATTCGAGCGGTCAGCTCAGCAATAGCCTGGGGCTGATCTCCTGTCGGCTGGTACTGGGTCACAAGCTTGAATGGTTTATCTGTGAAAATCGGCATGGAGTTGAACCTCATCCCCATCTTAGAATGAAGCCATGGCCGCTACGACTCGCATTTTGCTGTTAGAGAACATTCACCCCATCGCTCGTGATCTTTTGCTGAAAGAAGGGTTTGAGGTCGAAAGCGCAAAGAACGCGTGGACTGAACAGGAGTTGATCAGCCGGCTAGATGAATTCGATGTACTAGGGATTCGGAGCAAAACCTACCTCACGGAGGCAGTCTTTCGGGCCGTGAAGCGCACAGCGGCAGTTGGCTGTTTTTGCGTAGGAACAAACCAGGTGGACTTAAGCTCGGCCAGGCGCCACGGAGTCGCTATTTTTAACGCCCCTTTTAGCAATACTCGCAGCGTGGCGGAGATGGTGGTCGCCGAGGTTGTGATACTTTCCAGGAAACTCGGCACCCGCAATATCGAAATGCATCATGGGATTTGGAATAAATCATCAGACGGTTGTTTTGAAGTGCGTGGCAAAACCTTAGGCATTGTCGGTTACGGAAATATCGGATCCCAAGTCTCCATGCTTGCCGAAGGATTTGGAATGCGAGTGGTGTTTTACGACATCATCTCGAAACTCCCACTTGGAAACGCGAAGCCACTCTCTTCCCTCGAAGAACTCCTTTCACAAAGTGATTTTGTAACTATCCATGTTCCCGCAACCAAGAGCACCCGAGGCATGATCGGTCCGGATGAGATTGCTGCCATGAGACCCAAGAGTGCACTCATCAATGCCTCACGCGGTGACGTAGTTGATCTAGGCGCGCTTGAGCATGCCCTTCGAGAAAAGAAACTATCGGGAGCAGCACTTGACGTTTTCCCTGAAGAACCAGAGGCAAACAAAGCAGACTTTGTGACCACGCTTGCAAAAATGGACAACGTAATACTGAGCCCTCACATTGGGGGAGCTACTGAAGAAGCGCAGGTGAATATTGGCCGTGAGGTTGCATCCACACTTTCTAGGTTTATGCACACCGGCAGCACACTTCGATCCGTAAATATGCCGGAACTAGATCAAGGGCAGGTCCACACCGGATCGCGACTCGTGAACATTCACAAAAATGTTCCTGGCGTCCTCAAGGACATCAACCGGATCTTATCTGAATATGGCGCAAATATTCAGTCTCAGTCCTTGAAAACTGATTCCGAACTTGGCTTTCTGGTCGTCGACTTAGACCAGCCCATCACAGACGACTTAGTGCGCTCTATCGATGGGCTCAAGACTTCCGTGAGGACTAGGCGTGCGGGATAGCTCTTTTTAGTCGACATTTTGACTCCTAGCTCTCGATCTGCTTTAATCGAAGACTATTCTTTTGGCCGATGTAGCTCAGTTGGTAGAGCAACGCTTTCGTAAAGCGTAGGTCGTGTGTTCGAGTCACATCATCGGCTCCACCTTTTCTTCATCCATCTAATATTGTCTTCTGGTCTCTCGGGCGGCACCCCTCCGTGGGCAGATCACGTCGCATCCATGCGACGCTCTTTTAGCCCTCGAAACCAGAAGACAATATTAGATGGATGAATAAGGCTGGGCCGTGGTGAGACGGGGGCGGGCGATCGTCAGAGCCTTGGCTATAGGACTCATGGAATCTTGAACCACAAGAACCATAATTAAAGAGTGAGTTATTTCCTTCGAGCATCGGTCCTTTTGATCTTCATTCAGACCTGCCCGTTATCTGCGAGGTGCCCGTCAGACCCGCTAGAACCGGTACTAAATGCATTACGGAATCAATCAGTCCAACCCGAGGACGCATGGCAGAGATACATAAAACATCTAGGCACACAGTCCCCTCACGAACCCAATTTCCAAAAGCTAAAACCCGAAGCCTTTCCGGCCCAGGAAATCCTTCTTCCAGGTTCTTTAGCCAAAGCGGATGCATCCCTCGTTCAGATCGTGGATTCACTGAAGGCTAATGTCCTTCCAAAGATCCCGCTTCAGGACCTCGATGAAAAAGCCACAATTCAATTTGCGAAGAACCTAAAAGCAATTCGTGAGGCAGCGTTAGTTGCGACCCTGGGCGCAACACGTGAACCACGACTTGCTCAATCGCTAAAAACTCTTGGCGACACATTTGAAAACAGGATAGGCCCCATCGAGCAAACTCTAAATGAGACCAGCGGGGACCACCAGGCGAGGATGACTGCCGTACAGATGATCCAAGACTACACGAAACAGTTTGGAGATAATCTTAAGGGCGCAATTAAGGTGCCCTACGCAAAAAATATATCCGTCCAGATTAAAGAGCCTAATTTGGATTCCGTTCGTAAGCCCTCAAGACTAGCTGCTTACAGGGAAGCTGCACTTTTAGCCGACAAAGAAGCCTCTACACCAAAGCCACAAGTTAAGACTGAATCCACTTTGACTCGGATTGAAAAAAAGAATCCAGAGCCAGCAGAAAAACTCAAAGGCTTTTACACCGAAAGGCCGACTCAGCAACAGATTGACGCCCTTGCTCGCGCAAAGAAGACCGTTCAAAACCCGATACCCGAGAGTGCGGAGGACTCCTATGCACAAGAGTTATCAAAAGAATGGAAGCTTCTGCGTGAAGAGCTCGCTCAAGATGCAGAACGCAGTGGATTCCGCAAAGAAACGGAACGCTTTCAAAATGCCATCACTATTGCAGAATCAGAACTTCTTGAGAAATTACGTAATATTGAACGAGCCAAGGAAGCCTTCAATAATCAGGTCCAAATGGAGAAAGCGACCTTAGAGCAGCTGGAGACCCTGTCAGAAACCCTTCCGAAAAATCTAAATCTGAATCCAGTACAGGAAAAGCTTTCTGCCTTTAAATCCCTGTTACTGCAAGCGGCACAAAACCATTCAGTGATCAGCACTGAGTCGGTCCTTTCAAGGATCAAAGAAATCTCTGCGAAACGATCAGATATCATCCGTGAGTTAACCCCTTTGATCAGCACGGAGTCCTTGTTCAACAAAGTGAAAACCATCTCTCGGGAAGCGTTATACAACGCTGAGCAGACCGAGAAACTAGTACAATCCAACTTGATCCGATCCGATAGCACACAGAATATGCTGCAAAGAATTCAGCACCTAAACTCAGATTTCATAAAAGAGATCGAGTACCTTGCCAGCGGCAGAAGCCGAGTATTCGCTTCAGATACTCCTGAGAATAGAATCCTGTCGGCCCTGTACAAGAAGGACAAAGTCCATGCTTCCCGGTTTGAAAGTTTTCTCATGCAAATCCCTCAGAATATAGCGTCTGAGTCAGCATCTATTGGTGCACTCTATCCTGGATTACTGAGAGCAACGCTGGCGCTTCAAAAGATGAATCGAGTCTCAGACCTGAGTGGCTTGAGTCACACACAAATCAATAGCACCCTTCAGGAGCTCATGGCGGTACGATCTGAACTTTTTACTCAGATCAATAAAGCTAATCTCAGCGACACGTTACAGGCCGACCTGATCAGACTTGAGCAGAACTATAATCAAAATCTGGTCGCCTTAAGCATCAAGTCGAGTCCAGATCATTCTTTAGAGGATGCTCAGGATTTCTCTTCTACATTTCAGAGGCTCTTAATAGGGCAACTGGGTGAAATCCAAGGATTGCTGCAGTTTCGTGGAGTAGAGGAGATAGGCGTAAAACTCAAACTGACCCTAACCCCGGCAAAGAATCTCAGTAAGAGTCAAAAGCTCAGCCTAGAACTTTCCGGTCTCTGGAGTCGGCGGCATAAAAACCCAAAAAACCTTGAGACTACAATTCTGAATCGTGTACCGGAACTCGGGACATTACTTCAGGAATTACAGCGGAATAAAAAACCTTTAGATATTTCGTTTCAGGATTGGTTTGAGAAGAAAGAGTGGGACATGGTTGTCCACAGAGATGGAAAGACTGTACTTGTTGAAACTAAAACCTATCCAAGACCAATGACGTTCTCAGATCTCAGATTTAAGAAAGGGGACGGACACCTGGATCGGACCATCGAAGAACAATTCATACGAATGGCTGGATACAGAAAACTTCTCATGAATCTTCAACCGATCGGTACTCCAAAGATCCTGCCACCATTTCAGATTGGCGTCTTTCTGCCAAGTGGGATGGACGAAGGGCTCAGAAAATGGTTCTTGGACCTGGGTTTCATAATCCTTGAGGTTTAGACCGTGAGGGAGTGCGGCGCGGCCAAGCTTCACTTCCGATGCGAGAGTTCAATCTCCAAGATTGAGGCAGCGAGAGCGCCGGTAAAACAAACATAGACTGCGGTCCCGAGCAGCATGATGGCCATAGATAAAATTCGGCCTGGTGTACTCATGGGTGCAATGTCACCTAGACCCACACCAGTCATGATCGTAACGGTGTAATAAAGGGCATCCAGCAAGGTCGCGATCTGAGGATTACTCCCTCCCTCCACTAAGTAGACTAACAGTGCACAGATTCCCATCAAGGTGAATGCCACCGATGTCAGATACAAAAACACGGGTCGCTGAAGGCTAAGAAAGAGACTCTTCGTAAAGGTCCACATGAAACTGTGGTGCTTATACAAACCCATCCACTACAGTCTAAGCTGCTTTTCCGTGGATCGTCTCAAAGAGATCGCCTACAAGCTTTTTCATCTGTATGGCTTGATTGTTTAGCTTTTCTGCTGCATGTGCGGAGGAGTTTGAAACTTCAGCATTCTGCTGAGTCACCTGATCCATCTGATGCATAGCTTTTGTGACCTCAGAGACCCCTGTCGACTGTTCCCGACAAGCTTGTGATATCTCTGAGACCATTTGCTCGACCTTTTCAGCACTCGCTAGGATCTCAACCAAAGACTCACCGCATCGTTTTCCGATGCTGATGCCGTGGTCGACTCGATTTTTGCTTTCAACCGCTTGCTTCTCTACTCGGGTCTGCGTATTTGTGACAATTCGTTCGACCATTTGTACGCTGCTGGATAGAAGTTCAGAGATTTCCTTCGCAGAAGCCCCACTCATGGCGGCCAGGTTTCCCACCTCTTCTGCGACTACCGCAAATCCCTTACCACTCTCACCGGCACGAGCCGCTTCAACCGAGGCATTGAAGGACAGGAGCTTCGTTTGAAATACAATGTCGTTGATGACTTTCGTCTTTGATTCGATCTGTGCGATCACGTCCACGACGCCTTTGACTTCCTTATTGCTTTCATTCACTGCATTCATCAAAGAGATGGTGCTTTCCTGAATCGCCTCAACTTCCCGGATCAACTCCTCAACCAATTGATCACCCGATTTCGCCATAGAAAGGCTAGATTGAGCGGATTCTTTCGAATGATTCGCATTATCGGAATTCTTACTGATCATTGAACTAATTTCCTCAATAGCACTCACGGTCTCTTGAAGTGCGGCAGCTTGCTGAGTTGCGGCAGACGAAAGACTATTCCCGTTTTCAGAAACCTCGCTCGCAGCTTGACTGACTTCACCCGAGCTTCTTCCAAGCGCATCTGCAAGAGCCTGCAAGTTCTTTGAAATGGATCGGGCCATCAGAAAACCAAGAACAACGGCAAGAACGAATCCAAGGACAGATCCCAAAAGGGTAAATAGTATTGATTTTTGCTCAGCAGCATGGGCAGCACTCACCAGTTCTTTTGCCTCTAACATCTGATGTTCAGTGAGTTGTGCGATCGCTACCTCTACAACACCGGCCTTGACAGGACACACATCCCGCACCAAACGCGCCAATTCCTCAAGCTTCGCCGGATCATGCGCTAAAGCAAGACCACGAGCTGCTTCAGCGAACTCAAGAAACATATTGGAGGCTTTTTCGAACTCTTCAAAAAGTGCCTTTTCTTTATCGTTCTCAAGTCTTTTGGCGTACTCATCCTTCGCTTCGGTAAACTTGATCATTGCGGCTTTTGTTAAGCCTGCAAATTCATCGATTCTAGTCTGGGACATGCCTAAAACCGGCATCGTCCTAGCCTGAATTCTGATATCACGAAATTTAAAAACCAGTTCCCCGAGCATCTTCGTCTTAACGAGCTTCACATCCGAAATTGCCTGATTGAGGACAGAAACCTCTTTCAGTTTCATATAGGTCACTGCGCCTAAAGTAGGCACAAAGGCGCCAATGATAATGCCCATAGTCAATAATTTCCGGGACAAGCTCCAAGTTTTCATCAACTCCCCCATCGGCTCCCTGTCCGAAAAACATGATGATAAAAGTTTAGGTTTTTTTGCTAAGGTAGAGGCATGATCCCCGGCGGCTTGATTCTCGTGGCCTGTCTCTCCCTAATTCCAACACAAACGGCCCTGGCACAAACCGTAACTCGAGTGCGAATCTGGTCCCAAGTGACTGAAGGAAAGAAGCAGCTCACTGAGTTGTCCCGCAAAGGTCAGTCGATAAAAGTGAACGGTCGTCAACTCTCTGCCAGTGCCGTCAAAAAGAAACAAGCCTCTATCGATCGAGTGTTCAATCCAAAGGTCGATGGCTCCTTCTTTTCAGCCCCCTGCAAGACCGGAAAATACACCCACCACGTCACTCGTAATGTGAAGCCGATCGTCATCGAGGGCTGCCTGGAAAGTCGTCATGGCCAGAGCCTTTTTCAAGCTCTTAAAAGTCTCTAAGTCAATTAGCCCTCCAAAGTTCAAAAGGCCATCATGATTCCGCAAAAGAAACGCACACTCGTTTTAATCCTAGGATCTCTGATCGCACTCGGTCCACTTTCGATCGATATGTACCTCCCCGCATTTACAAAAGTCGCAGCCGACTTCAATGTCCCCACCTCCGAGGTGGAATGGTCCTTAGCTGCATTTTTTTTAGGCCTATCTATCGGGCAACTGATCTATGGAGTACTGGCTGATCGCTACGGACGAAAGAAACCCCTCTATTTCGGGCTCTGCATCTACACCATTGCATCGATCGGCTGCGCCTTTGCTCCCTCAATCGCTGTTCTTGTTCTTTGTCGATTCCTCCAAGCCTTAGGCGCCTGCTCAGGTGCGGTGATCTCAAGGGCCATGGTCCGTGATTTGTTTTCCCACCACGAATCGGCCGCAGTGTTCTCAACACTGATCCTGGTGATGGGGGTAGCACCCATCTTGGCACCCCTTCTAGGGGGTTATCTGATTCGGAGCTTTCATTGGAGCTCTATTTTTTGGGCCCTCGCTCTCTTCTCTACTCTCTGCCTGATCGCGGTAAAGACACGGCTTCCTGAATCGAAGGAACCCAATCGGGACGTTCACTTTTCCAAAGCCTTTAAAAACTATTGGAATGTGATCAGGCACAGAGACTTTCTCCTAAACGCACTTTCTGCGGGACTTGCTCAGGGCGGGCTCTTTGCCTACATCACAGGCTCACCCTTCGTATTCCTTGAGCTCTACCAAGTTGCACCTGAAAACTATGGGTTACTTTTTGGAACCAATGCCATTGGCCTGATCATCGCCTCTCAGCTCAATGTGAGCTTTGTAAAACTTTACGGCCCACGCCGAGTCATGAATATTGCGTTGCTGATCACTGCCTCTGCAGGTGCAACGCTCCTACTGTCGGGTCTCCTTAATCTTGGACTGATCGGACTCATGGTTCCACTGTTTGTCTATGTCGCATCCGTAGGTATGGTTTTTCCGAACTCAACCGCCAATGCGCTCCAGCATCATGGTCACAGAGCGGGCGCCGCAAGTGCGCTGATTGGCACAATCCAGTTCCTGCTGGCGAGTATCGCTTCCCTTACGGTGAGTCTGTTGCATGCAAAGAGTGCCCTGCCTATGGCAGGAACAATTGCATTTTTTGGATTTGCGGCTTTCCTGATATCGAGGTCGATCGACCCATCCGACGCTAATCCCGCTCCACAAGTCTGAGATGCGTCTTTCGCGGTTCCCGACTCTTCAGAGTCCTGACTTGCGTCGGCATCTTGTGCGCTAACTCTTCATGAAGGTCTAATGCCTGGCCGACCATTTCCCAAACTTGCTGGGTGCTGATCGCAAGCTCAGAGAGTCCAGAGCCTGGAAGATTGTGCATGAGTAGACGTTGCATCTGGACAATAGGACCTAGAGACGTTTCCACTTGAGCCAACCGCGTGAGTAGAACCTCAAGCTCGGCGATCTTTGCTCCGATATCACGGATTTTCTGATCTTCTTCAATCCCCATCATTCGCAGAGAACGGCGCTCCACCGCAATCCCTTGCAGTGCAATAGCAGATTGAATAGCTTCGAGGGTGATCCGTCGCGCTACGGGCCAACTCTCAAAGGACTTTTGGATTGCAACCGTTAAGTCAGAGTCCACCTGAATTTGGGCCAAATCAAAATCGATTTCGGGCACCCAACCACAAAGCCAAGAACGCAATACTCGCGCTGTTGCAATCCGGTCCCACTCTGATTTTTTTGTCCCATGCTTCAGCAAATCTACATAGGCCACGCCGCCACCCTCGTCAGGCTGCCTAATCCTTGAGCGCTGCACTTCTACGCCTTTAGCGTCTGCGACAACAGAAAGTTGCTCGAGATGCTTTAAGAAGTCTTTCTTTCCATTGTGCATCCACTCAGTTGCGCCATAGCTATAAACAGCATGAATAAAGTCTGGGGAAAGGTTGTGCGAAGTTACGATTCTTAGATGCCCATTTCCATAGGGTGCCGCTGAAAGGGCTGCTCCTGTATCAGCGATCATGATGACTTTTACTTGGAGCAACGACGCAAGCGATGCAAGCACAGGATCTTTCGTGATCAGCCACTGACAATGAGACAAGACTTGGATGTATTGATCAAGCTCGAGTTTTCCGGTCAGGGAAATCATGCGGTCCATCGCCACTGACGGACCCTTCTTCCCTACCCACACTACGCCTGCATCCCCATGACGCCGAACAATCTGTTGAGCAGACTCGAGCGCCAGACGTTCCCAATCATCGCCATCGATAGCAACCCAACGAATCCCATGAGGGCGCTGTGCCCATACCGGAATTAAAGCTGGCGTTAACGCACGAAAGAGCTGTCGGGAAACGACACTTTTTTCCTGCGACTCACCGACATGAATCTGGAGCGCAGTCAGTACCTGTGTCGTCTGCATATCAGCAATATGAATATCCTGGTGAATGCCACCCCACTCTAAGGAATGCATCACCATGCTCCAAGCGTCGCAGTCTTCAAACTCACCGTTTAAACCTATACGCCGACCCAGTCGCACGACCGCAGGAATGAGATCGAGTAGGATCGCGCTTGATCGCGTGCTCGACCAATTAACGCTCACTTCAAAGCGGCTTTCTAAAACGTTACTGACAAATTTTGAGATATCAGAAATCGATTTAGATTCCCTAGGAATAGAAATCACCGTATCTATCCATTCACTACGTTCAGCAAAGGAGGCAGTGGACTCACGAGTCAGAAACGTCAGCTGTGCTTGCGGATAGTGGTGAGCGATTGCTCGCGAAGCAAGAAGGCTACTTAATACATCCATCGCTGGACCCGTTTGAATGAGAAGGATTCTCAGGGGAGAGTCCTGAACTGATATCGCCTGCATTAATTACCCCTCCTCGTCGCTAGCTTCATCTAGAAGCGCAGTGAGAAGATCTTGAAGAAGTGCTTCCACTTCCTCGGGCGCACGCGAGGCTGTAAATTCAGGGTTTTTTACTAACTTTCCTTGGAGCAAACGAACATCCATGTTCGGCCGCCTTCCTTTAGTCGAGCGGATTAACTAACTTTGTTCTCAGCCTCAATACGATCGATCAGGTCACGCGCTCCAGCGTGATCCGATTTCATCTGAAGGATCCGTCGAGCCGTGCTGGTCGCCTCCATGTGCTTGCCTACGTGAAATTGCAGCCCAGCCAACGAGTAGAGCAGACTTGGACTTACCGGAGCTATATCCACATAAGATCCAAGGATCTTTTCAGCAATCGCGTAACGCTTGATCTCATACGCACACTTCACAAGATGAAAGATTGCCGTGGAATTCTTGATATTCAGCTCAAGAGCACGTGCGAACGCGTCGTGAGCGGCCTCTTTATCACTATCTGCTACCGCACAAAGGCCAAGGCCAACCCATGCTTTATCGTTTGATGCGTTTGAGGAAACAGCATCTTGATAGCATCTTTTTGCATCCGCATTACGCCCTTGCTCAAGAAATACAGAGCCTAAGTTTGCTTGGGTCTCATCGCTGTCGGGTGCAAGCTCAAGAGCCTTCCGATAGGCGCGTTCGGATTCGGCGTAGTCGCCCAGTCGTGAATGACAATTGCCAACGGCTTTTAAATAGTGAGCCTGATCCGTAGCCGACAACTGCAGGCCCTTCAACGCACGGTTGAGGACCTGCACGGCTTCCCGATCGCGGCCTTGCTGCATAAGTAACTGACTTAGGATCTGATAGCCCTTTTGATTTGGGGCAAAAGCTACCGACGACTGCGCATATTCAATTGCCTGATCGACGTAGCCCAAACGGTCTGCGCATTCAGCAAGACCCGCATAGGCAGTCTCACTTGCTTCCCCCGTGCGGAGAACAGCGCGATAAATATTACGGGCAAGTTCAAGATCTCCTGCCTCCAATAGGATCGACGCATTCCGAATCAGAAAAGGAACATCTTCAGGGTCGATACGATTCGCTTCGTTATTATCGATTGGAGTTGGGTTTTTAGGTGCTTTACTAAAGGGTGGCGGCGCCAGGACCCTTTTCACACGCACCAGAAAATGATCTGCATCAGCAACCATCTGCTGAGCAACATCAGATGCATTCTCAATTCTGGAAATTTCGATATCTTGGTTTTTGAACTCGTCCTTGAATCCGCGGATGAGATGATCGATCGTCGTCATAACGTCTTGTCCAATCCTTCGCCCTTCGTGGGCACATCTTGGCTTTTGAACTTCGAGACAGCCTGTCTCTCTCTCAGCTGGCGCAAAAGGTCCTCGCGAACCTCCCCACCAATACTTTGAATGTAGAGAAATAGGGATTGGTCCGTCAATTGGATCTCAGAAATCAATTCCGGAATCTTAAGCAGGATCGAAGTGAAAGTGGAATCCCCGGTGAGTTGACGCAGCTCAGAAGGCTTCATAGCCACTCGGGCCTGCTCGATCTGACTATCGAGTGCTTGAAGCATTCTAAGCCGTTGCTCGCGGTCTGTGGTGAGATCATCAATCTGCGCAATCCGAGCCTGAACATCGGTGATATTGCGTATTTCCTGTAAAGCCGTTTGGGTACGCTCTAAGAACGAACGCATTAACTCTGACTTCTCTTGAAACAGTCTTGTTAACTCCATAACTACTTCTTTCCGCGGTCGGCTTGTATCTGGGCGACCGCACCTTTCCATCCCTCAAGTAAAGTCTCCATAAGCTTGCGCACCGCGTCGAATTTGGCGGGATCATTGGCAACGTTTCCTGCCAAAAGTTCGGCAGTCATAAATGAATAAAGATTCTCTAAGTTCTTAGCGACCTCTCCACCCACATTAAAATCAAGTGTATTGCTCAGCTCGTTGATGATGTCGTGTGCCTTACCGACCGCGATCCCTTTTGCATTTAGGTCTTTTTTTGCTGCAGCGTCGGAAGCAACCTTTAGGTATTTGATACATCCTTCATAAAGAAGAATCAGAACCTGCTCTTTTGTGGCGGTCGTGACTTGGGTCTTCTTATAGGCATTCATGGAAGTTTTAGACATTTAGATCATCCCCCTAAAAGTTGTGAAATTGGATTTGAACCGCCGCCACCTAGGGTCGCGGTCATGTACTGCTGTTGCTGCTGCAAGCGCATCAGGGACCCCTGGAGACGCGAGAACTGCTCAGTGAGCGCTTTCTGTTTTGCATCAATGAGACGTTCTTTATTTTCGATATTTCTATCGATCTGGCCGATTCGATCTTTAATGGTTTTTTCGCGCATAGACAGCATCCCTTGCCCGGGAGTCGTGTAACCATCCAAAACAGTCTTAAGCTGTGCAGCAAAACCCTCTTCGTTTGAAAAAACCTGAGCAACGCCTTCGTAATCTTTTTCTAAGGCCTTCGTAAACTTTTCTTCGTTGAGTGTGATCTTTCCGGCTTTATCAAAACTCACACCTAAAGCGTGCATCTCAATGGTCCGAAACTCACCCTCGTCACCTAGGTTCACCGGAAATGCCTCATGCATGAGGTTCCTCAGACGGAATTCAATATTCTGAAGTCCCGTATCACCCGCAAATGTGGATCTTGTATCAGTCTTTTCATCTACTGCATTTTGTTTATTGATGAACTCTAAAACTGCATTAGCGTCATCAACGACCTTTTTTACCTTGTCTGTGATCTTTTTATTATCCGCCTGGATCGAAAGAGTGAATTTTTCTCCAGGCTTTGCAGCCTTGATATTCACCCCAACCCCATTCATAAAGTTCCCCAGCTGATTGCTTTCTAACTCAACTGGGAATCCGTCGAGTTCAATCAGCGCATTCTGCGAACCCTTGTCTTCTTCGATGTAGAAATCTTCGTCACCATCGACGAAGTAAAGCTGTGGAAACCGAATATCATTCGCGGCTCCATCCTTCTTTGAGGTCACAATGAGTCGATAGGGCCGATCTGGGTCGGTCATATCCTTCACGACTGTAGCTTTTACCGCAGCCCCTGGCGTGCCGTTGATTTTGTTGGCGATAGAATCCAAGCTGGCATCATCCTGCGTGACGTAAAGGTCCTGATTTTCGCCATTTTCAAGCTCTAAGGTGATATACCCCAAGCCGAGCAGTTTCTCTTTGGGATCAGAAAATCCATTCGATACCATGGAAGCGCGCTGGGCTACTTCCTTGATCTCAATTTCCCACGACCCAATGGACGCTTTCTCTTTATCGAGTGTGACTTCCATCAAGTCTTTGCCGTTTCCAAGCTCAGCCTTCAGCTCTTTGAACTTGTTAATCCCTAATACGTTATTCACACCGGCTTGCAGGGTAGAAACTTTTGATTTGAATTCACTAAAAAGTTTTAGCCGATCTTCTTCGATTTTTTTTCGCGCTTGCATCGTCTTCACGGGCTGACGCTCCGCTTCGACGATCGCATTTACGGCTTGTTTAAACTGACCCCCACCCATGGGATCAAACCGAAGACCCAATTGAATATCCTCCGTGATTCACCAAACGCCGCATCCTACGGCTCACTGACTTCTTTTATTCTCTCTTTTGGTCGACACGAACGCAATGTAGGCACGACGACATGTCAGACGTCTGACGCTACTTTAGAAGGGAATCCGGCGCATTCCCGAAGCATCACATTCAATGATGAACCGATGAGTCTTTGGATACCCCATATTCAGATATAAACAGTTTCGACCCTCCACGGACGTAGAGTGCTGATCTAAATCGTGGCAGTGTCCCATGACCACCCAGTCAAAACCGTCGTAGAACTTGAGATCCGCCGCATGTCGATACATCAGGCGCAAAGACTGCAGTCTTCCTGGATCCCAGGTCTCCGGTAGATCACTCTGCTTGCGGGCCTCAGTGCGCGCTAGAATCTTACCTGTCATCTCAATGACGGCCCCAGGAAGCACATTCGCAAATTTTTGAACCGGAAGAGACCGGGTGAACATGCGCCAAGCCAAGTACCCAACATCACTGGAATCCACTGTATCCCCATGATCCACCCACAACCGATGCGTCCCAACGGTGAGGGAGATCCCTTCAGATGTAATACGGATCGGGGAGCCCTGAAAAAGAGTCTCAAAATCGAAGTCATGATTGCCTTCAATGTAATGAATCTGAACACCTTTAGCGGACTTCGCTCGAATGAGATCAAAAAAGGCGATGTATTTTTCGCGGTAGTACTGCCCACTCCCTGTGAGCACCTCAAAAATATCTCCCGCCAAAACGATGTGATGTTCTGCGCCAATAGCACGGTCGATGTGGTGGAGTAATCGCTCGTAAGCGAGATCACTTGCCGATTGGATGTGAAGGTCTGAAAGAATTGTCACCAGCATGAGTCACTTGGAAGATTATCGAATGTAGCGATTAAAAGCTAAATCTTACGGTCGATGAGTTTGCCGGGTCGCTTCGCTTGGCCAATAGCTTCCCTGAGCTTAAGAAATTCTTCTCCGGAAACATTGCGAAGCACGCCCCCTGAGGCGTCCTTCAGAACGACTCGGAGCCCGGGGCCACTCGAAGCCTGCTCCGCATGAAGTCCATTTTGTGAGGCGGAGGCATCGTGATTGAGCGCATCGATCGCTTGGTTCACAGATTCATCTGTGACCAGGATCACTTTTTCTTCCTCTGCCTCAGATTTGCCGTCGCGCTGATCCTTCGAAAAGGATTCGTAGCTGTTTTGGCCAGCGCCCTCTTGCTTGTCCCCATCACGCCCTTTGACGCGAGTGGATATGGCCGAAATCTGAGGGAACGGTAGGATTTTCATCGCACTTTACCCCCAATATCATTTTCGGCTTATCCCGGACGTTTCTTAAGGCGTCGCGTCCGCTCAAACTCCGCCCGATTTTTGTCGCTCTTTAATGCAAAAGAAATATATCCAAGCGCCTGACCCAGCTCATGAGCCCTTAACTTAGGTTCATTCCTTCCACCTCGAAACCCATCCTCAGCGATCATCTGATCCCGCAGTCCATAGTAGAGCTGGAGAAACACCTTGCCGTTTGGTCGTCCGTGGGAATCCAACTGCTCTTGCAGATCTGCTAACATCTCCCCCCGGGTGTAAAGACCTCGATAGAGGAAGCGATTCAAGAGAAAGTCAATCACCCGTTCAATACGCGTGTCATTGGTCTGCTTATGCCGTTCATCCGCAAGATAGAGCGCATGAGAATAGGCGTCCTGGATCGAGAGGTAATTTTCAAAGATCTCCCGGACACTCCAATTTTTGAGCTCACTCATAGATGCCGCGACCGCCGCAGCATTTTCAATGGCTTCATAAAATTCTTCTACCGGACGCTCCAAAGACATCCACGCAACCGGCAGACCGATCGAAAAATTTTCGGCACGGAGGTAAGGCATCGTTAATTTTGGAATCAGCACCACAAACCGAAGCTGATCCACCCGATCTCTAAGGGCTTCGAGTTGCTCTCTCCCAATCCTGAGGAGATATTCCGTCACGCCGCTTGGGCTATGACCCCCTCGATTGTACTCTTTGTAATATTGCGCAGTAAGATCATCCACCAAAGCCAAGACTCGGATCGGATCCCGAATCGCAGCATTCAGCCAAGCAATGGTCAGGATATCTCCCATCGACAATGATTTCGGGTCAAGTTGGATGCGGTAGAGGATCTCGGTCACGTCTGAAAGCCAGCTCGCTTTCGCTTGTTTCGCACCGGCAATCAGTACACGTCGTGCGTCCCGAAAAAGTGACTTATAAGCCTCAGCCCCGCCCATCTTACGTGGGATATGCCGAATAAAGTCCGAAGACACCGTAAGATCCTTGAACTCATTCCATCCTTTCTGCAATTGAGACACTTCTTGAATCACATCGAGCGCAATGTTTTCAGGGTAGGCTCGTGTCCAATTGGTTTGGCCGCTTTGTGTCGGCGTCAAAACCTCAGGGAGTTCCAAAAAAGTACTGATGAGTTCGGGCGCAGTCGCAAACCCTTCATCAAGTCGTGTGGAAACAAAGAGGTCACAGAGATAGTACTGATGAACGGACGCAGCGCGGGTATCAACACGTGCGTTAGCTACACCGAAGGGGAACCAGGTCAGTAACAAAAGAATCAAGTAGGCCAACACTGAGCCAAAAGTCACATAACTGGATCTTTTTTGTCAAGAAGTCCTGAGCCGCTCTCCCGCACGTTTTCCGGATCGCTCAAGATAACCCCGAAACGCCCTGTTTTCAGGCTTTATCAGTTCAGGATCATCTTGGATCATCAGCTCCACATCTTCACGCGCCCGCACCAGCAATTCCTGATCCCGCACCAAATCTGCGACACGAAACGACATCTCCCCCGCCTGGCGTGTTCCCAAAAACTCACCCGGCCCACGCAATTTGAGATCCGCTTCTGCAATCTGAAAGCCATCCTCAGTCTCAACCATGACTTCAAGACGATCTGGAGTGGGAATGAAAGGAGGGCGTCCAGTCATCAGAAAACAAGTCGATGCATGAACCCCTCGACCGATCCTTCCTCGCAGTTGATGGAGCTGTGAAAGGCCAAAACGCTCAGCTTCATGCACAACCATGACAGTCGCGTTCGGCACGTCCACCCCGACCTCAACAACAGTTGTGCTCACTAAGACGTCGATCTCACGGCGTGAAAATTTCTCCATTGCCGAAGCCTTGTCTTCACCACTCATGCGTCCATGCAAAACACCGACACGAAACTCTGGAAATACATCATTTGCTAATCGCTCAGCTTCGGCCGTCGCACTCATGAGGTGTTGAAATTTTTCTGCTTCACTGTCTTCCACGAGCGGGAAAATAAAATACGCCTGCCGACCAGACTTAAGCTCGGCCCGCACAAATTCGTGCATGTTTCGCTCATCACTTTTGCGAATCAACTTCGTACGGATGGGCTGTCGACCCGGAGGCCTTTCGCGAATAATTGAAGTGCTGAGATCCCCATAGGCGGTGAGTGCCAAGGTCCGGGGAATCGGAGTCGCAGTCATGATCAGGGTATGTGCAGCTGCTTCCTTTGCTTTTTCACGCAAAATCCGACGCTGATCCACACCAAATCGATGCTGTTCATCAATCACGACCAGACCCAGACACCCAAACTGAATGGGATCCTGAAGTATTGCATGCGTTCCGATTACAAGGGACGGAACTGCTTTGGCAACCTCAGGCAGCACCAGACGACGTTCCGCAGCTGTTAGCTTTCCAAGCAACATATGCACCGGCACATCCGGGCCAAGCAAACGGCGAGCACTCTTTAAATGTTGCTCGGCAAGAATTTCAGTCGGAGCCATGATTGCAGCTTGAAAACCCTGATCTAAAAACAATTTTGCAGTTATAAGCGCAACTGCGGTTTTTCCGGCCCCAACATCGGCCTGCAACATCCGATTCATAGGATGCGGCCGGCAAATATCCGCCATTATTTCACGCATCGTTTCCAGCTGTCCGCCGGTCAGACGAAACGGGAGGCCTTCTAATGCTCGATGCAACGATTCCTCTGACTTTGCACGATCCAGAGGCAAGGCTCGCTCTTGATCCAACTTAAATCGCCTCTTTAAGACGAGGTACTCAAACTTAAAGAACTCTTCATAGATCAATCGCAACTGGGCTGGATTTCTAAAACTCTCAAAATCAACCCGCTCTGCTCCTTGCAGACCCTCCGGAGGAAAGTGAATTTCACGCATGGCGACCCGCGCACCGGGTAATTGATGCTTCCGAAGTACCCATTCGGGCAACTCTTCGATGACGCACTCTAAATACCCTTCAATAGCTCTCTCAATCATTCCTTGAAGTGCTTTAGAAGTGACCCCATCGACTTCCGAATACACCGGGATTACGCGTCCAACGCGGGAGTCACTTTCTAATTGAAATTGAATTTCTGGATGAGTCATCTCCAAACGAGCGTCAGCGCCTTTGACCAGACCCATCGCATAAAAGGTCACACCAGGTTTAAATTTGTCGCTAAATCCGCCATACATGTGGAACCACTTCAGACTGATCCATCGACGGTCATCGTCGTGCGCACGGACCTCAAGTAGGCGACGACCTTGGCGTAGATTTTTAGCAATTGCGGTTCCAACTGTCAGCTTGAGTACCGCATGCCCCCCGGGCTGCACTTCAGAAAGTGTTTTCACTTTCGTGCGGTCCTCATAACGCCGAGGGTACCAAGCCAGCAAATCTCCGACAGTCGTCAACCCTCGGGTTTGCAAAAGAGAAGCAATACGGGGCCCTACGCCCTTGACGTATTGAACTGGCGTTTCAAGGCTTCGCTCAAAGGTAACGGACTTTAAGGATGGAGTAAGTGATTTCGCCTTTTGGGGCATGGACGATGACCTCCTCGCCTTCGCGCTTTCCGATCATCGCCCGAGCAAGTGGCGAGGAAATTCCAATTTTTCCTTTTTTGATGTCTGCCTCATCGACCCCGACAATCTGATAAACGATCTTAGCCCCATGCTCATCTTCTAAGTCAACAGATGCTCCAAAAACGATACGTTCTGTGTTGAGTTTAGATGGATCGATGACATCTGCTCGCATAAACTTCCCATTGATGTCCTGAATGCGTCCCTCAATGAAGCCCTGGCGCTCTTTGGCCGCTGAATAG
Source organism: Pseudomonadota bacterium (assembly GCA_027486675.1). Taxonomy (GTDB): domain Bacteria; phylum Bdellovibrionota; class UBA1018; order UBA1018; family CAIMNF01; genus JAIXOQ01. Next base: position 6,319 of record JAIXOQ010000014.1, on the reverse strand, counting down.
TCTGCATTTTCAGAAAGATCACCATTGGAGCGAGCGAACTCGATCGCAGCCACCACGTCGGGGCGTTCAACATGAATCAATCGATGCAGCTCTTCTTCAAGAAGGCGCTTTCCGTTCAGAGTCATTGGTACGCGGTCATCAGCCATAGATTGGTCTCAAACTAACACACGCTTACTTCTTCTTAAATAGCGCTTCAGCAGCAGCCTTCGCCTGATCCCCTGACGACCGCGGGGAAAACGACCTGAAGGAGGGTTTAAAATAATCGCAAAAATTCGATTTTTCTTTATCCACGACTCGATCAGCCTGATTTTCCCTACAGCTGTTGTTATATGCAGGGTCATACCAATCACAGTTTTTGCAGACTCGCGTATCGCGCTTGCACTTGGCACAAGAGTCTCCCCTAAAAAACTCATTAATCGGGATAGAACTTCCACAAAAACAACATGGGTATTCAGGCATAAAGAAGAAACTCCTAAAAGGTCCAAGAAGCCTGAACCTGAAGTTCGATGAGATCCTGTGGATTGGCTTTGTTGTATGCGTCTACCGCATTTTCGATTCGACTTTCATTCGTGCGAACGAGCGTAAAACTATAAGCAAACCCTCCGAGTGCGATCGCAGCACCTGCGAGCTTCAGTTTTGGTCGAAGCTGATCCTGGGTAGACGGTGAGATCTTTCCAGCCAAAAACCCTGCCAGAAAAAACATGCCAAAGCCAAGTGTACCAGTAAAAGCGCTGATCCCTGCATGGCGACGCCGCCGCTGATAATCCGCAATCGCCGACTCCGCTTCGGGCACGCCTTTAACCACTTTGAGTAAACCCCCGGCGTCACGACTTTCCGGTGTATCCACATTCTGAATATCACCCCTGTGAAGAAAGGTCCTTTGGCAGACAAAACGATTCATTTTTGGAGGGTGCGAAAGCTGTTTTGGGTCTTCAGGGACAGAACAAGGGTCCCGGTCTATGGCCATAGCCCGGCTCGGCATCAGGGAGCTGCAACAAAGAAGGAATAAAAATGCACGAAGCATGTAGAGATTGAGTGTGACATGGCTGCTTCGACACAAAGAAGGTAAAATCTTCTCTAGTCCATGGAACCCGTTCAAAAGACATCCCTGCCTTCCATTAGCTGCGTGATGATCACGTTCAATGAGGAAGACCGCATCCTAGCTGCACTGCAAAGTGCTGCCTTTTGCCAGGACTTCGTAGTTTTGGACTCAGGGAGCGCGGACCGAACCCAAGAAATCGCAAGGGGATTCGGGGCAAGAGTTCATGACTACCCTCTGGATTCGTTTGGAAAGCAAAAACAAAGAGCAACTGACCTTGCTCAATTTGACTGGGTTCTATTCTTAGACGCCGATGAACGTTTATCCGATGAACTTCGCACTACCATCAGGCAGCTACCGCTCAGTGACCCCCGCGTGGTGTACGAGTTTGCTTCCCAAAACCATTTTTTAGGTCGCCCCATCTTATTCTTTGGTGGAGCGAGCGTTTACACTGTGCGACTTTTTAACCGCAAATATGCTCATTTTTCTTTAGATCGAATCCACGAAAGAATTCTCAGCAAGGGCCCTATCCTTCGTCTAAAAGGCCCCCTCCAGCACCATAGCTACCGCAGCATCTCGCACTACTTAGAAAAATTTAATCGTTACACCACACTTGCTGCCGAAGAAATGACAGCCCAAGGCAGGACACCCATCTCCAGAACTCGCACCATCCTCAGTGCGATCGCTACGTTCACCAAGCTCTATTGGATTCGCGGTGGTTTCAGGAACGGCTTTCCCGGATTTGCATGGTGCGCGCTCAGCAGTTTTTACCCGGTCGTAAAACACATTAAACACAGAGTTATGGTGGAAAAGCTTTGAAGATCGATGCGCAAAGGCCGAGCACTTGGCGAAAGTATTCCAAAGGGATGTGCGACGGTTGCTGGTCGGGATGCTGCACCCTCCCGCTGGAAGTCAGTGCATCTGACTTGATCCGAATGAAACTCACAGACGAAGAGGAGGCGGGAGCGTCCCTCGCAAAACTAGCAAAACGCCTGAAAATAGCGAAGATTGTGCGGAGTTATAATCCTAAAAGTGGAATCTTTATGATCGAACAACGTCACGGTCGGGACTGCATTTTCCTCGGGGAAGATCGTCGTTGTACTATCTACGAAAGGCGTCCTGAGGTGTGCCGGCAATTCCCAAAAATTGGACCTCGCCCCGGCTTTTGTCCCGCATCCAAGACAAAGAGCAATGATCTATGATTTGGAAGTTTTTACTACCGATCTTTGGGCGATTCCCCTTTTCCTTCGCTGCCGCAATGTCTCACCCACTTCGATTTTTACTTCATCGGATTGTACGGTACCGAGTTTCTGTCGTACGAAAGAATTTGCGCATCTGCTTTCCCAACTGGCCAATCGAAAAATACAGACAAATAGAGCATGCTTACTACCAATGGTTAGCTGAACTCATCCTTGAAACCCTAAAAAGCACTGGGATCACAAAGGAGGAACTGCACAACCATTTTCGCCTGGTTGGAGAAAACCCATTTCCAACGGATTTTTCTGCGGGCAGAAACGCCGTCGGCATCGTGGGCCACCATGGAAACTGGGAATGGCTCGGCATGAGTATTGGCGGACTTTCGAACCACGAACATTGGGTGATCTACAAGCCTCTGTCGGATCAAACACTCGACCAATATATGAGGCAGAACAGGGAGCGTTTCGGAACAAAATTCATCCCTTTTTCAAACGCATACCAGCGGGTTGCTGCCTCAAAGAATCTGATCATGTTGGGACTTGCTGCGGATCAACATCCGCACCGTGCAGAGAGTGCCGTTGAGGTTAATTTTTTCGGCCATCGAACGGGATTCTTTTCAGGGCCTGGATACTTTTCAACTCTTGAAAACTGGAATACATATTTTGGCGTGATTCGCCGGACGAAACCTTTTCACTACGAATGGTCGATGAAAATGCTAAAACCTGCTCCGGTGGATACAGAAAAAGAAGCACAACAAATAGAACGACTCAGCTCTGTGATGAAGGTTTCAAAAGAACGCGCTCTTAAAATTATTTCGATAACTCAAGCCTATGCAAGCGCAGTAGAACAGCGAGTCATAGAACAGCCCGAGACCTGGCTTTGGAGTCATAGAAGATTTCGTTAACGAGAAGATACCTATATTAAGACCTAGCAGTTAGCCTTAGTGATCGTTCATTTAGCTAAAGTTAGCGTGTCATTTAGGACGCATTGCGTAAAGAAATTGATGGCATAAGTATTTGTTCTTAAAGACTTTTTTGACTTGGAAATATCTAGGCCAACTTATTTTGTTGCGCCATGTCAAGTTTTTGATTACACTACGGGAATGGAAAACGTATTGAGTAAAAAAAACCTACCCAAATCTCCTAACTGGGTCGGAGCTTTCATCCGCCAAAAAAGAGAAGATCGAAGTCTGTCTCAGAAAGAACTCGGGCAAATGCTTGAGCCACCTGTAACGACACAATTTATCTCTAACCTTGAACGTGGTGTCACTCCGGTTCCAGCCGCTCACATCCAGGCTCTGGTTCGAGCATTGGGGATTCAAGAAGCTGAATTGATGGCACTCATGGAAAAAGAGTACGCTGCAAAGTTGACGAGCAAAATCGCAGGCCAAGGCGGCACGATGAGTTCGGACGCTCCTAGCGTCGTAGTTGTTCCTAAACAGGACGAAGAATTCTATAAATGGCTTCTTCAAAACTACAACAACCTGCGCGATCAAGATCGTGATCAATTTCGCCAACAAGTGCGTAATTGGTTTGAGATCAACCTCCGCGTGGAAAAATCCGCGTAAGGTTCAATTCTTTCATCATATTCGAAAAGAGCGGATACCCTCAAAGGTGTTCGCTCTTTTCATTTTTTATGACTAAACATCCAAGACACTTAGGCGTTCAGAAGTTCCCGTGGAACAAGAATCGCGCTCCTTACAAATCAGGCATGTTCAAGGCTCGTGACGGGCAAGAGCTCTTCTTCTGTGAGGAGGGCCAAGGAAAGCCCGACCTAGTCTTTGTGTATGGCCTTGGCTGCTCGACCCTTCACTGGACCTATACCATTGACTACTTCAGCCGCACTCATCGCTGCCTTTGGTTTGATTACCGGGGACACCAAAACTCTAAAGCACCATCCACAAAGAATGCGCTCACAGTTGAGGCATTTGCAGATGATCTCCTAGATTATTTAGCTTTCGTAGATGCAAGAGATGCAATCGTGCTGGGTCATAGCATGGGAACGAGTGTGGCGCTTGAGGCAGCACACAGGGACCCTTCGCGGATGCAGGCCCTCGTACTTGCGAATGGTACACCACGACCTCCGTTAGAAACCATGCTTGGAGGGAATTACCTTGAACCCGCATTTACGCTTTATGCGCAGCTTGAATCCCTACGGCCAGACTTAGGTCTCAAACTTTGGCGAATGCAAAAAGCCTCAAAATTAGTACCTCTAGCGCTGAGTGTGCTCGGCTTTAATCGCATGGCTGGGAACATTGGCGACATTGAACAATATGCTCGAAATATGGCCGACGCGGATCCACACGTTTTTCGACAACTCATGGAGGCATATCAAACCCACGATGCGACGGCATGGTTGCATCAGATTGAATTGCCGACGCTCGTGATTTCCGGTGCACAGGATCTCATCACGCCACCGAAACTGCAGAAGCTGACTGCGCAACTGATGCCAAACGCAAAATTAGTGACCATCCCAAGCGGTTCACACTGCGTACCGCTCGATATGCCTGAATTGACGATCAAAGAAATCGAGAGCTTCCTCAGGTTTTTGACAGCACCATAGATTGCTCTATGTAGTGTGTCACCTGTGACCCATGTTGTATGAGAAATTTAATTCCTTTAATCTGGGCTTTAGGGGATTTGATTATGGGGAAACTTTTATTTTTTGTCTGTTTATTGGCCAGCTCGATGGCGCAAGCTACGATTGTGGTCGGTCTCGGAGGCAAAAGAGGCTTCAATGGCGGTTGGAACTGCAAGGTTACTTGCTCTGATGGTACGGTGCATCTGATCGCCGTTTCAAATAGTAATCAGTGTTACGGAAAAGAGAACGTGCTCAATCTTTCTTCTGTTTGCTTAAATAAAGTCGCGGCTCCTAAAGAGTCCACGCAATCGAAATGAAAATCAGCCTTGTTTGCCATGTGTTGTTCATTGCTGTTACTTTCTCGAGCCACGCGAGTGGTCGAACGCAAAAGCGGGTAGTGATGCTCCCCGAACTTCTCAAACTTATTGTTTCAGAGGATGTGAAGAAGCAATGCGGCCTCAAAATTTTGCCGGACCCGATCAATACACCGATACTCCAAGCGAAAGCGGTAAAGATCTCGATTCAGGGTCACTCCATTTTAGTCGATAGACCTTCAGATCAACTGAAATACAGCCGCCCTTACAAGGGATCGCAAGACTTCGCTCTTCTTCAGATTTCGGAGGACCCCTTGAATCCGCAATTTGATCTTCTAATCGATTACTCTTCGGGCTCCGTCGTGGGACTCAATTCAAGAGTCTTCGCAGGTGTGACCGCTGCCGGTGCCAAAATGTATCAGCATGAGATTTGTGGTGCTTCGCCGTATCAAGAGTTGCCCGTGCCATTGGGGAAGACTGACTCGACACAGTGTGTCGAGTGCGGGGATCAAAAGGTACCAGAGCCGTAGCCCACCTCGATTGGCCGCCTTTTCGGGGTGTAGTATAGAAAGCCTATGACCACCAGCAACGGCATTCTCTATCCACTATTTGCGCAAGCCCTCCTGACATTCCTCGTATGGATATGGATGTACGCCACAAGATTCTACTTCATGAGTAAGGAAAGGGTTCACCCCCAGGAATTAGAAAGCTTGGGAGGTGAACACCCGAAACTAAAAGACGCCTCTGGTCCTTCTGATAATCTTGAAAATCTTTTTGAACTGCCCGTGCTGTTCTATGTTGCAGCGATTGTGATCCGGATCACTTCGATGGAGGACTCCACTTATACTGGGCTTGCATGGAGCTACGTGGGTTTACGGGCTGTGCATAGCTTCGTTCACTGTACTTGCAATCAGGTGATGCTGCGCTTCACGGCCTACTTTCTTTCCTGTCTTGTGCTGTGGGTGATTTGGGGGATGCTGGGTTTCAGCCTCATCACTGCTCATTGATTCGGTAAAACCGGGCGAGTCCCCCAAGCCCACGAAATCTATCGAATTTGTTTTATTTGGCGTACGTATTACCTCATTGAAGAGTGATACCGAGCTGCAGGGCGTTAAATCAGGCCGCTTTCCTTCCGCTTTTTCCCTGTTTTAAGAGTTTAAAGAAGAGATCGAGCTTTTGTTCGAGTCCG
>JAIXOQ010000020.1 GCA_027486675.1 Pseudomonadota bacterium | reverse complement strand
GTCCTTTCGCCCGGATGGTCCGGGTCATATTGGGTTCAAAACCTGATTATGAGGTAACGAGCCGTTTCCTCACTATTAACGCACCACAGCTCGGTCGAATTCATTACGAGGCAATTCGCGTATTTCCATCCTCGGCCCTAAATATTGACAGAAATTGTTCAGTCTATTAATCTCGCGATCCTCAAGGGGTATTTTATGTTTTTCATCAGCGTTTTAATCGGTCTCCTCGCTCACGCTCAAACAAACGCAGCGGGTTTTTTCTCAGTGAAACAAGACATAAAATTCTCGTGCTCTCCCGTTGTGATCCCGCAGGTAGGCAAGAGTGACGCATGGTCCTATTCGAGCATCCAAATGGATCGCCCTCACTTCGGTATACTCGTAACATTTCATAAACTCGGCACGCCGGCTTCATCCGCTATTATGGTTTTTGATTCCCAAGATCAGAGCGAAGCGGCGATTGCCGAATGCAGCTCACTTGCAGAGACGACTTTTGTTGCTGGAGGCAGATGGAGAACATATGGGTTTGAAAGACCACGATTGAATCACGGGCCTTTGAACAGCTACACACTGGAAGACCGATCCGGTACCTGGAACCACGGCGAATCTCCTAACTATGACCTGAGAAGAGGTCTGCCAGAAAGCTTACATATTCGGTGGGTGTCCGACTATTATCGTTCTAGATCCAGTACATCCATTGCCGTCTTTGGCGTACTTGAAATTGCTCGTATCATTAGAAATATTCATCCATACCCGGTCCTTATTAGCTCCATCTCTCAGCCAGAATTTTTTAAGACAGTGATCCAGTACATACAGACCAAGAACTGAAGGGACGAAGCTGACCCGTCCGTGAGGGGCTTTAGGGAACAAACATGCGAAAGCTTCAAGCGACTCTTTTGATGCTTTTTCCTTTGAGCTCAGTTTCCTATTCTCAGACGCCATGCATTCCAAGAGATGAAGCGTATGTAGCCTATAGACTGGATCTCCCGGAGTTGAGCTCCGGCTTACTCGGCGATAGCAGCGTTTCTGCGGTCACATTAAATATTGATCTCACTACTGCTTTAACCTTCGGCGCGATTTGGATTGATCCTGATGGAAAAAAAAGAGGGTTAGGCCCGAACGCAAATTCTATTCCCCTCGGCACATTCATCCCGGGCAAACAGAAGATACCTCACGCCATTTGGCTTCTACTTCGAAGGGGAGAAGAACAACAGCCGATCATTCAAACAAGCCCCCAATTGATCATTCGTCTCACGCATGCAGGAGCTCTGAACTATCACAAAGTTAAAAGCCTCCGAACAATCAAGGGCGAAACACACATTGCTTCAAGCAGGCTGGCCCTGACATTCGTTCCTGAAGAGCTACCCTATTGCGAAGAAGTCCTGTCTGAGAAAATGGGCCAAGAAGAAACGATCGACTGTGTTGAATATTGTCCCGAAACAGAAGGACCGGTAAGTTACAACACTCTCAAGACCGAAGTAGTGGCAGAGGTGAAAAGGCCCAAATTAGCGAAACAAATTAGTTCTCGGCCATATGTCGCCCCTGTTCTCGCTGCACTCAAGCCTTTGATTCCTGCTGTTCAAAAATTCCGCGGCGAAGTCATTAAAACTAAAATGTGTCCCCAAGATCAGCAGACCGCGATTAACGAAATCCTAGGGATGTATCTTACAGCTTTTCCAACCGAGTCCAAATTTCGCGAGATGAAGAAAATGGAGGGTCCTTTGTACGACCTTTTTGGGCCTATGGCTGCAAGTGCCGCAAAAAAATCTGAGTTCTATTCTCCTTCGCCACTCACATGGGATCGATATACGAATGCATCTTTTCTTGGATGCGGTTGGAACTTTGAACGTCAAAAATTCTATCCCATCATTCATCTGCAGGCTAAAACCGACAGTTTCATCACAGATGCTGGGACGCCCGGAGCTCAATTCAACTACAGAGAGGATCAAAAAGACCGAGGAACGTACACGCTCGCTTCTAGTCACGACAAGAGATTGGAAAGTTACAGGAAAGAAGAAGGGCTAATATCGGACTATCGTTTTGTGGAACTGGCACCAGGAATACTCATGCAGTGGAACATTGGATCCATCGGAGTTTACGGGGCGGCACTTTTGTTTCAGGAATAGATGTGCTGCTTTCCCTAACTCTGGCGGGTGAGCTCGAAGGTGGATATGAAAGTGGAACGGCAACTAGCCAATGGATTCACCGCGGCTTGACTTGCCAATCAAACGACGGAAAGGACCAATCCGCATACCTTTGATCCTCCTGATGTGCTTTTACTCTGCGTAAGCAAGCCGACGCGCATAAGGCTCCATGACAACGCCCCTTCATCGCTGTTGTGAACTGCAAAGCTGCTTCCGTTCCATGGCCGCTATGAATTCCGATACTTTTATCAAACTCCTCTACTGTTATTCCTTCACAAGGGCACAATGCGGACCCAAAAGCGTCTTCCCGCACAAAATGCACATTCATTCCCTGCCTGACACGGGTCTGACACGCAAATTTTTTCTGTCCATCCACATCCACTGTGCAAAGTCCGCAACTTCCATCCTCACAAACTAAAATATCGTTAGGCCGGCCGTGTCCGATTTCAATCATCGCAAGCGACAACAATTGCCCGTCTCGCACTCGACGCTCTTGATCCTGGATACGGATCTCGACACGCGTGCCCGCCTCTTCATACAAGGCCTCGGCCGTTTCTTTCGTCGGATCTCCGGCATTAACAAGTCGAACTCCCTTCGCATCCCACATCAAATGTTCAGGAACTTCCACTCGAACAAGCGGTGGCTCACCATCTAAAAAGATGTCTGCAACCCGACCTTGACCCAATACATCTCCCTTACGATTTAAGATTTGGACCCTCACCCCAGGCTCGGGCTTACGACGCAAATACCAAGGAAAAATAGAATAAACTGCCTGCGGAAGCTGATCGTCAATCATAGTGATCGCTTCAGACGGACACGCCTTGACACAGATCCCGCAACCTGTGCACTGGTCTTCAATCAGAAACTTAGGCTGAGTCAAACTACGGTCAATCGCAATCGCCTGAACCGGACATTGTTTTTCACAGACACGACACGCGATCGGCTCTAGGCAATCCATGACAGGTAAAACTTTTCCTGCCGTTTTTTTTGGGTATCCAGGAAATTCACCCACTAATGCTTGATGTTCTGGCTTGAGCCACTTGCCTTTAAACTCAAAGGTCAGCTTTCGTAGCTCTAACTCTTCAAGCTCCTTCAGTGCCTGCTTTGCCTTCCACACAGAGCGATCGAGATCGAGCTTCAGCGAAGTAGGCACATTTGAACTGAGTGCACGAATCAATCGCTGCGCAAGTACCGCGGCGCGCGCCTGATCGAGCAAAGAAGTCTCTACATCATCCGCAACACTCTGCACTTCAGTATTCGTCCAATCGACCAGCAAGGAACCCGCTGGGTATTCCTGAAATCCCACATCCTCTTCGAAAGGGCCGCAAGCAATCACTCGCGAACATTCCAAAATTCTTGTCCCAGTTTCGTCGCGAATCTTGAGACTCCACAAAACCCTCGACAGAGATTCAAGCGCCAACCCAATCGGTTTCCCACGGGAAATGCGTCCACCGTAACGCTCGAAGCGAAGCCGCTCCACTTCCCAACCTTCAATCAGTGGTCGACCTTCTACGATCTGTAAACAAATCACGCGTGGAGCAGTTCCAGATTTGAGCAACTGTGACCCTAACCGGAGTGCTCGATTGCCAGTACCTAAAATCACGACCAGCGGCCCCCAAAAGACGGAGGCATCCGCAATCAGTTTTTGAGCGGTGGCTTCAGGCAACATTCCAGGTGAAAACCAACCTTGGAAAGGATCGGGGAAGTGCTGCTGTTGTAAAACACGGACGACGGCACGAGCTTTAATCCGATGCAACCGATGCTGAGAATCCTCAAAGACGACGACACCTCCAGAGCCATTCTCTGGGAGAATACCGATCGGTCTAAGATCACTTCCCCCATACCAACCCACGGATAGACCAGCCCCAGCGCACCACTGCGACAACGCCCTCACTCCTCGGGTAGGAAAAACCTGAAGTCGGCCCCCGGCTACAATCGCTACATCCATCACACCACTACGCATTCCTAAACTCATAGGTGTCCCACCAATGCATTTCGAACCTGTTTTGCGATCCAGTGGAGCGGTCCATCACAACCGGCCAATACTTGCACGCGCAAAGGACCCGTTTCAAAATCAACACCTTCAAGCGAATTCCAACGATAGAAATCTCGCGTCACCATGGACCTCACGCTAAACCGGTCCCAACCCAGAAACTGAAACAAGAGGGCTTCGAGCTCTGTCAGTGATTGCGTGCTACAAACACCTTCAGGACCAGAACGCACTAAAACACTCAGCATGTTCGATCCACCTTGAGGAGGAGCTCCCGCGCCCTGGGCCCAAACGCGAACGCGGTCCCACTGGGCGACAACCTTACAAGCGATCGGCTTGCGAGAAAGGAGCTGCCATTCTTCCCAAGTCTGAAGTTTCACTGCTTTTCTGAATCGTTGTTCACCTTCAGGAACAAAACGAGAAACCTTTTGACATAAAAATCGCATGAGTGCTGGTGTCCAAAAAAACAGAACACTCGTGCGAGGCAAAATCCACTGCGCAGAAGAGCCTGGAAATTGCACCGAAAGTCCCTTCGAACCAATGTCATGCAATGTCACCGAGGTTCGAATAGAAGACTCACCGATGCGTTCATAAAGATAACTCAAAAGTGCCGCTTGATACCGCTCTACATCGATATCTCCTAATGCTGGACCTAAAAACCCAACCCAATCTAGAGCGTCTTTCGCAGAAAATCCTGGAAAATGTTTCGCCAGCGACAACCCTTCCATCCACTGGGGGCGAAGCCCCGCATCTAAGGCCCGAAGATAGAGGTTCTCGAAGCGATCCATCGCATCGGTACCTCGTCGTGCTACCCATAAACGGTTGCGAGCTCGAATCCAGGGCGCGCGGTCATCGACAAAATTACGCTCCCTGTTGCGATGACTATCAGGCTTCCACATCTCGAGGGCTCCCGGAAAATCAGGGCTTAGATTGCGATAAACCTCCTCAGGAGAGTTGTTGTGAAAGCGAAGACCTAAGTTACTATTTGCGTTCTCGAAGAAGAGAATATCGAGTGGTAGCTCTGATCTTTCCTTAAAGAATCCTGTATTCGGATTCAGGACAAGGACGCTCTTGCCCTGGTGCATCAGCTGCGATGCTGCAAGCAGAGGTGCGATCCCAGTTCCCACTAAAACAAAGTCAGGCCTGCCTAACACGGATCACTCCACGCAACACACGGTGCATCGCTACCTGAAGCTGCGCACTTTTATACTCCGCGTGCGCACTTCGGCCCTTCTCGTTCTCTAAGTGTGATACCTCATCGACAATCTGTACCTCAAAAGGAAAAAAGAAACGCACCATGCGCGGGACCTGTTTGGCGTCTAATCTATCGATTGCGCTCTCAAGAAAGGAATTTGTTCCAGGTCCCTCCCCTTCCGTTGCGGCCACGCGACGCGCTAAGGACTTGACCTCCCTCACCTGATCCACAATTGGATTACGAACCTTAATCAATTGGCGTCCAGTGAATTGGATCGAACGATAGTGTTCACTTGAGAAACGATTTTCTGCATCTTTTCCCGAAGGTGACGGGACTGATAACAATACTCCCCAATCTTGTTTCTCCTGAGCGGAGGGTAAGAGATCTCGAAAGGCATGTTGATCGACTAAGGTGTTGCGCGAACGGGAGGGCTTAATGTTTGCAGCGACCACGATACGATTGGCCTCAAGGAAATGTACGGCACGCACTGCATCGACCTTGTTCTTGGTGATCAGGCGAATACCGATTCGATCGAACACTTCTTCCGCTACGCTTTCAGCCTTTTGTAAAAGTTTTACCAGCAGCGATTCCCTGGTTTTTTTAGGCTTGACCTCAAACGCAACCAAGTCGACCCGAAATGGATCTGTGTCGCTTCGCCCGAGATAAAGGTTTCCTTGCGCATCGCGCTGAATCGCGCGGTAGAAACGATCGAGGATCTGCGTTTGGATATCCCCAAAATAATAATTCCGCACGTCCCGATCCATGTGACTGAGGACGTGCATCACCTTAAGAACACTACACGCCCAAGCGCCCAGTTCAGACCTGCGATCCTCGCGTCCCAAAAAGGAAAAGAGCTCTCGTACGTCTCTGACATCGATGATTTTTTTTGGAATCTCCGCCTCGTAACCAGTAGGGTTCCCTGGCCGTAAAAACTTTTGCCGAATAAAGCGAATGGCCTCTGCCAAATGGCCCTGCAACTCTGCAGTTTCAATTGGATCATTCAGATCAAATCCATAGGCCTCTAAAAACAGATCGATAGATTCCGGACTCCGAAACTCCCCATCGAAAACCTGACGTGCATCAACGACGGATTCACCACCGATCAGTACATCAAAGACGGTATCGCTGATATCCCAAGGACCCTTCATCTCCCCCTGAGCCTACCAAGTGTGAGAGACTCGCGCCATGAACCTTGGTGGGTTAAAAATTCTTCGTCCTACGGACTTGATCTCTACTTGGTTTGGTGTTGGGCTTTTGCCAAAAGCCCCAGGGACTTTTGGAACCGTAGGTGCGATTCCACTTGTGTATTTCATGCAGGACCAAACGCCAACGGTGCAATGGTTGACCTGGCTACTGCTGCTCTGCCTCGGGACACTTTGTGTACGCGCCACTTCAACCCGACTGAGGAGCGTGGACCCTCAGTCCGTTGTGATCGATGAGGTCTTAGGATTCTGGCTCGCAGCCCTCATGTTCGGAAAATTGAATTCAGCTGGATTGATTCTGGCATTCATCCTTTTTCGTGCCTTTGATATTTTAAAGCCGGTACCGATCCGTACGCTGGATCGTTATGGAAAAAAACTTTTGATCGGACTCTTCCAAAGTTTTCTAGTCATCGCAGACGATCTGATCGCAGGTTTTTTTTCTGGCCTTCTTCTTTTACTCACTCGTTTGTTCCTTCCAAACTTGCTGTAGCATCAAAGCATGCAGGCTGAACGTTACTTGCTGGCAATTGACCAGGGAACTACAGGGACAAAAGTGATCGTTGTGGATGCAGCTTTAAGGATCGCTGCAGAGGCCTACTTTGAATTCCCTCAGCATTTTCCAAAACCGGGCTGGGTCGAACACGACTTGGATGAAATCTGGAAAAGCATCACTGATGGCATCGCATCAGTTTGTCGGCGCATCGACGCAAAAAAAATCGCTGCTATCGGAATCACGAACCAGCGGGAAACAGTGGGTTTCTGGTCAAAAAGTACAAAAAAGCCGCTCACCAACGCAATCGTGTGGCAGGACCGCAGAACCGCGCCCCTATGCGCGAAACTGAAGGACGCCGGCAAAGAACCAAAACTACAGGTCACCACTGGACTCCTAATCGATCCCTACTTCAGCGGAACTAAGATCGCATGGGCCTTAGAAAATATACCGGCAGTGCGCAAGGCTGCTGATCAAGATGACCTTCATATCGGAACCATGGATACCTATGTCGTATCCAGACTGACCCAAGGGGCAAGCCACGTCACAGAAGCCAGCAATGCTTCACGCACATTGCTGATGGATCTGAAGACATTGTCCTGGGCGGATGATCTCCTCGCTGAATTCGGCGTAAAGAAAACGGCACTCGCTGAAATCAAAAAATCATTCGATGACTTCGGAAAAACCGAAGGAGTACCTGGTCTCCCTGATGGAATCCCCATTCGCGGGATCCTCGGGGATCAGCAGTCCGCTTTGTTGGGCCAAGCCTGTATCGCTGAAGGCCAAGCCAAATGTACCTACGGCACAGGCGCTTTTATTTTGATGAATTGCGGCAAAGTTGCCCCAGTGTCAAAACACCGCTTGCTCAGCACAGTTGCCTGGAACTCTCCGAAAGAGGGCGTCTCTTATGCGCTGGAAGGCAGCGCCTTTATGGCGGGAGCAACGGTGCAATGGCTAAGGGATGGCCTGAAAATGATTGTAGCGTCCAAAGACATAGAGCAACTCGCGGGGTCTGTGCCTGATTCCGGCGGAGTGGTGTTTGTCCCCGCCTTTACGGGCCTAGGTGCGCCGTACTGGGACCCAAATGTTCGGGCGGCGATCTTTGGACTTTCACGCGGTTCAACTCGCGCGCACATCGCTCGAGCAGCTTTAGAGGGGGTTACCCTTCAAATCGCAGATATTTTAGAAGCGATGGAGAAAGACCTAGGCAAGGAGCTCAAGCAACTTGCAGTCGATGGCGGTGCCGCCAAAAACAACCTGATGATGCAGATCCAATGTGATTTTTTAGGACGTACTCTAGTCCGTCCGAAAGTCACTCAGACCACCGCGATGGGGGCGATGTTTGCTGCAGGCTTAGGTATGGGCTTCTGGTCCACCTTAAGTGAGGTCTCAGCGGCATGGGAATTGGATCAGAAATTTCATCCCTCGCTTTCTGAACAAAATCGCGCTAAAAAGCTTGGGGATTGGCGGCGCACCATCGGTGCACTTCAGGGGGTATCTACGGGATGAAGAAGGCCACTCGGGCAGTAGCACTGAGCATTCTTTTTACATGCGCTTGTTCCAGCGCGTCCACCACGCCTGAAGACTGGGCGAAGGTAAAAACACCCGCGCCAGGAGATCCGAACACGATTGGGAACTACACCAATGGCTGCGTCCAAGGCGCAGAAAAACTGCCTGATTCTGGTCCAGGATTTGCGCGCTACACACTCCGCTCGAATCGTGGATTCGGACATCCAAATCTAGTTGGATGGCTTAAGCGCTACTCCCTACAGCTCTCTGAAAATAACTTGGCCGTGATCATCGAAGATCTGTCCCAGCCCCGGGGCGGACCCATGCCTGGAACCCACGAAAGCCATCAGACAGGACTGGACGTCGACATCTGGTACTACGCCCCAACCGCAAATGAGCTTGCGACGAAAACTCCCGCACAAGTCCTAAAACTGACCCAAAAGTCGATGTTAGGACAGGATGGGCGCGTCGACCCGAAACGGATGACTCAACAAGAAGTGGCCAAGATTAAGGCGGCAGCCCAAACACCGGGCGTTGAACGCATCTTTGTTCATTCGGCCATCAAGGTCTATCTCTGCAAAACAGAAAAGTCAGAAAAGCCAGAGGATCGAGCGTGGCTTAGGGTGATACGCCCCTGGAAAAACCATATTCGGCACTTCCATGCGCGGATGGCCTGCCCACCAGATAGTCCTGATTGTGAAGTGCAGGATGCCAACCCTGAAGGAGATGGCTGCGAAGAAGCCATGGATCGCTTGACCAAAGGATTTCCGACGGATTGGTTCGACAAATCTGCCAAGCCTGAGCTGCCTAGTTCCTGCATTGACGTGCTTCACGCTCCTGACCCTAGCTAAGTGACTTTTAAGATCGTAGAATTCTAAGCACGGCATTTGCAGCATGCTCGGCCTTAAACCAACTCCGAAAGGGTAATAGCTCATGGAAAATAAAACACCGCTCGACCAAGGTCAGAAAAGCAAAGCGATCGACCTAGCGATTCAGGCGATTGAAAAGCAATTTGGAAAAGGCTCGATCATGCGCCTCGGCAACGAGGAAACCATGGTGGCAGATGACACTCCGGTGATTTCGTCTGGCTCGCTTGGATTAGACATAGCGCTCGGTATCGGCGGATACGCGCGGGGCCGGATCTTGGAAGTTTACGGACCGGAGTCATCCGGAAAAACGACGCTTGCACTGCATGCAGTCGCAGAAGCCCAAAAAGCAGGCGGAATTGCAGCTTATGTGGATGCGGAACATGCACTCGACGTCACGTACGCTCGCAAACTGGGCGTGCGCACCGATGATCTTTTGATTTCGCAGCCAGATACAGGCGAACAAGCATTAGAAATCGTGGACATGCTGGTGCGCTCAGGGGGCGTGGACATTTTGGTTGTGGACTCGGTTGCTGCCTTGGTTCCACGCGCTGAAATCGAAGGCGACATGGGGGATTCACACATGGGTCTGCAAGCCCGCCTCATGAGCCAAGCGCTCCGTAAACTGACGGGCTCCATCAATCGTTCAAAAACTCTTGTGATCTTCATCAATCAGATCCGCATGAAAATCGGCGTGATGTTCGGCAATCCGGAAACCACCACCGGTGGGAACGCACTGAAGTTTTACGCTTCCGTGCGCTTAGATATCCGTCGTATTCAGGCATTGAAAGATGGCGACAACGTCATCGGGAACCGCACGCGTGTGAAAGTTGTTAAAAACAAACTGGCACCGCCGTTTAAAGAAGTCGAATTCGACATCCTTTATGGCGAAGGCATTTCGCGCATGGGCGATCTCTTAGATGCAGGTGTAGAGCACAACATCGTAGAAAAAAGCGGCACCTGGTTCTCATACAAAGATGAACGCATTGGACAAGGTCGTGATAATTCAACTCGCTGGTTGAAAGAACACCAAAAAGAGGCCGATGAAATTCGCACGGCTGTTCTTGCTAAAACCGGGATCGGTAAAGCAGGCGCTGCTGCAAAAGCTGCAGCAACGAAGGAATTGGCTGCAAAAGAGTTGACTATAAAAAGTCAAACAACAGCCGGTGCCACATCCCAGCATCCAGCAGGTGCTACAGCGGCCGGCAGCCCAATGAAGTCAGGCGCTACTGCTGCGTCTGCTTCAACCAAAGCGTCTAAGTAATCGCTCTCGTTTCTGATTTGAGACCCCCGAAGGCTTTAGGATCTTCCCTAGGTCTCGGGGGTTTTTTATTGCGGGCAGTCCACGCCAGATTTTTGAAGCAACTGATTGACCCCATCGGGTGCAACACAACCGATGCAAGGTGCGGATACTTCACATAAAATTCGTTTCCAAAGCTTATCCCGAGTCCCTCGAATGCCACTCACGATGAGACTCGCGATCGAAAAGACGACCGCAATCATCAAGACATATTCAATCGTCGCTTGTCCCAAGTTCTGTCGCCGCTTCATCGACTTCTAGTATACTCGACCTTATGACCATCCCAGAGGACGAGATCCCGAATCCCGAACATTCTGCTTTGACTCCGGATTTTTCGGATCCCCCTTCCAAGCGACCGAAGATTTTCATTTGGCTCGGGACTATTGTTTTTTTAGCCTTAGCGCTGCTCCTTTTGAAGTCCACGCTGAAAAGCAATTCAGGCGCTTCCCACAGTAACGCGGCACCGCTCATCGAGGGATCCTCAGTCGAGGACTTCACGATGACCGACTTAGATGGAAAGAAGATGCAGTTCTCTTCTTTAGCCCCCAAGCTGGTTTTAATCAATTTTTGGGCCACTTGGTGCGAAGCCTGCATGACGGAAATGCCGTCCTTAGTGAAGTTGCGGGATCGATATGCGGACAAAGGATTTGAGATCTATGGCGTGAATGTGGATCAGAACCCCAAACGCGCCGCCGAAGAATTGAGGTCTAAGTTCGGTGCAAAATTCCCGCTCTTTACTGACCCAGGGAATGCCCTATCGGAGTTTTTCTCGGTCCAGGCGATCCCTTTTTCGGTAATCCTCACAAAAGACCGCACGGTGCAGTTCACTCTGGCCGGGGACCAAGACTGGGATGACCCCAGCATTCACGTGATGATTGAGGACTGGCTTGGAATACTCCCTTCCGCGCGCGGCGAGGGTACCGCTATCGAGGAGTGACACCATGCGCCTCCTCAAATGGCTCATCCGGTGGAATGTTTACGGCTTCCTGATGCTTGGGTTTTTTCTATTGATGTTCCTGATGCTTGCGCCACCGGAGTTAAAGACCTTGTTCCAGGGCGCGATTCAGTACCCCGTGTTAGAAAGACATCTGAATCAGGAACCCACACTGGTTGCTGTAAAAGGATACTTTGAAGAAACCCGTGCGATATCTAGGATTGGCATGACGCTCAGAGCGGTGACGGAAAGTGTTGCTCCAATTTTATCCCTAAAACCCAACGCGAGTGATTCGAA
The DNA here is from genome assembly GCA_027486675.1 of Pseudomonadota bacterium. Classification (GTDB taxonomy): domain Bacteria; phylum Bdellovibrionota; class UBA1018; order UBA1018; family CAIMNF01; genus JAIXOQ01. Next base: position 221,058 of record JAIXOQ010000020.1, on the reverse strand, counting down.
AGGCCTAAGGCCAGGAGAAACGCCGGCACACAACTCAACATTTGTGACGCGTCTTCTCAGCGCAATTGAGAATGAATTGGATCGCACTGAAGGTGAAGAGAGCAATCCAATGAATGCAATCCTCACTTCCTTAAATTCCGAGCCAGTACCCACTCAATATGCCAACCTCACTGTCCAGGAACGCGTCAAACGAATTACCAAGCGAATTCGTGAGAGGCAAATGCAAAAAGCAGCCCTACTCAACGCTCCTTGAGACGCGAATCGAAAAATTCCATTTGACCACTGCCCCTACTCAGGTTCATTCACTAATGCGGGATGTTTGGGGTTAGACAACTTTTATTATTTACTGCACTTGGAGTGGGTATCGTTTTACCTGCGACCGCTAAAACAAACCCGCTGCCAGCAGAGCAGCCTTCGTGGGAATGCCACCTTCTATCTCTGGGTGTAAAACTTCCCGAAGCACTCAGGCCTGCGCTTGAAGCACTCGATTATTCTTTAACGCACGCTACAGAAAATTCTGCGAAAGGTAATTTTCTAGAAGGATTCGTACCCCAACCTTTGGTGAATCAGCTCGTTCAGGTGATCGCGGAATATGAAGTTCAGAAGCTCGGAGTTCCAAGCGACGGAATGACGAAATCGAAGCGCCTTGCAGGGCAAATAAAACGACGGATAAGAAATCAGGAAATCGAAGACACAACCTTGCTCGAACTCATTAGATCTCAAAATGATGGAGAGACCGGGGGCCAAGCCATCTTGGATACTTATCTTGGTCTTTTGGAGGAATCTGAAAAGCTGCTTGCTCAATTCATTGACGCCAAAGATCACGGTTACATTCGTCACAAAGAATATCTTGAAGTAGTCGCTGCGCTTGTCTTTCTGCGGGATCCCTCGGGTGCGCTGACGGTCATCCCAAAAAATCAGTTTCAGTACGTGCTTGATCTGGCCAAAGGGCTGCCTGATTCACGTGACTATTTTACCTTCCAGAAAAATTTGGAATATCTCGCTCAGTCTTTACTGACGAAGAGATTTAGACTGCCGGAAAACTTTACATCCGATGTTTACAAAACCCTTCGCGCAGGTGCCGTAATTCCCACCTTTGATCCAGGATTCACTCTCTACGATGACAATCAAACGATTGGCCTGCCTCTTGAATACATCCCGCTCAATCTGCATATACCTGAAACTCTTTACCGCAACTTCTACGAACGCATGAAACGTTTTGGCCAATCGTTGATGGCACTAAAAATCAGAGTGGACTCAAGTAGCCGCTACTCCATGACTGATCTTCTCAGCTCTTACGCCAAGGTCATGAAAGCCTATCATGCGGTCCGGGGCAGGCTATCCGAACATGATCAAAAGGTTTTGGATCTTGCATTTGCTTCCACACGTTTTCAGGTCGTGGGTTTTAACATCATTGGGGAAGAAGAGATCAAGCAAGCTTTAACTCGAATTGGCATAGATTCCAAAGGAGGGCTGAATACTTTTTCTCAGCTGTATTTGGAGACCCCAGAGGCTCAAGCATTCATCAAGAATGAACTCGACGATTACCTGAACGAGTACCTCTTTGTGCACCTAGCAATGGAGCTGGGGAAGTCCATATAACTAAGACCAACGCCCGAGCGTGTATAACCAGCCCTCAAAAGAAAGGGCGTTAATCTCTGTGAACAAAGCGCGTCTTCCGGGGATGAGTGCTCCAAGCGTATCCTTCATGCCCATTGCTTGTGCCGCGCTCAGTGTGACGGATGCTAAGAGTTCAGCACTGTTCATGCGGTAATTCACTGCGGCCATTTGAAGAATCATAGGTAAATCAAAACTTGGGCAGGAGCCTGGATTAAAGTCAGAAGCAATCGCTACTCTTACACCTGCGTCTAACAAATCACGCGCAGGCGCGTGGGGTTCGCGCAAGAAATACGCAGTCCCTGGAAGGAGTGTGGCAACGGTTATTGATCCTGCAAGGGCCGCAATTCCGGCGCGTGAAATCTTCAGCAGATGATCTGCGCTGAGCGCACTATTCTTTGCAGCAGCTTCAGCTGCACCCGTGTTGCCGAGTTCGTCGGCATGCATGCGGAATCCTAAACCTAAGCGCTGGGCGGCCTCGGCAAGCTTCGTAGCGTGGCTGACATCGAAGTATCCATCATCGACAAAGATATCAACATCGTGAGCGAGGTCACGCGCTTTGATCTCGGGTAATATTTCTGTGCAGATTTCGTTAATCCAGGCATCTGCGCTAGATCCCGGCGGCACAGCATGAGCGCCCATATAGGTGCGACGAAAGTAAAATTCTGGAAAGGTTTCTTCAATACGCTTCATCACGCGCAGTTGCTTGAATTCGGTTGCGCGATCTAAGCCATATCCGGACTTCATCTCAATCCCGCGCACACCTAATGCAGCTATTACAGTGACACGTCTTTTTGCGATACGGAAAAGTTCAGACTCTGTTACGGCACGTGTTGCACGGACAGAGGCTTGAATACCGCCTCCCTTTTTCGCAAGCTCATCGTAGGTCACCCCACCCATACGTGCGATAAACTCGTCCGAGCGATCGCCTGCAAAAACCAAATGGGTGTGAGCGTCGATTAATCCCGGGATAAGACAGGCCTTCTGTTTGAGGTCTCGTTGCTTTCTGGTCTTCAGAAATTTCTTAGGAATTTTTTTTGTCTCACCACTCCAGAGGATTTCACCGGGAATCTCTTTGCCTCGAACTTTTCGGAGCGAGTAGACGATAGCGCCGTCTTCAATCGGCGCCAGATCACTTAAGTTGAAACGGCCGCCTGCACGCTCGACCATCCTTTCGTTGGTATAAAGACGTGCTGCGCCTTTTAGGACGGCCCAAGTTTTTACGCCTCTCACGATTTCCTTTCCCCAAGCATTGGGATGCGGACACCTGCTTTTGGAAATCGTTCATGCGCTACTTCTTCGGCACGCGGATAACCCGCATCGACGTGTCGCACGACACCCATGCCGGGGTCAGAGGTCAGCACCCGGGTCAAACGCCGATCGGCGTCCTTTGTTCCATCGGCCACGATCACCATCCCCGAATGGATAGAATACCCCATTCCGACACCTCCTCCATGATGGAGGGAAACCCACGATGCACCATTCACTGAATTGATGAGCGCGTTTAGCACAGGCCAGTCTGCAACCGCATCGCTGCCATCTTTCATCGCCTCTGTTTCACGATTAGGGGACGCAACAGATCCGGCATCCAGGTGATCTCTGCCTATCACGATCGGCGCCTTCACTTTTCCTTCGCGCACCAGACGGTTGAACATCAAACCGGCTTCAAGTCGTTCACCAAAACCTAACCAACAAATACGCGCAGGCAAGCCTTGGAAAGCTATGCGTTCCTTGGCTACCGTGAGCCAATCCGAGAGTCGCTCATTCTTGGGGAACAATTTGAGGAGTTCGCGATCGGTGACTGCGATGTCTTCCGGATCACCACTTAAAGCGACCCAACGAAATGGTCCGCGCCCCTCACAAAATTGCGGGCGAATGTAAGCCGGCACGAAGCCTGGAAAATCAAAGGCATGACTCACGCCCGCTTGTTTTGCACGCTCCCGGATATTGTTTCCGTAATCAAAAACTATGGCACCCCGCTTTTGAAACTCAAGCATCGCTGTGACATGTGTGGCCATACTTGCGATCGCGCGCTCTTCATACACTTTAGGATCTGTCGCGCGAAGTTGGGCGGCCTGTTCAAGCGTGAGTCCTACAGGAATATAACCATTCAGCGGATCATGGGCACTGGTCTGATCCGTCACGAGATCAATATGAAATCCGGTGGCTAGAATCTTTGGCAAAAGTTCCGCAGCATTGCCAATCAACCCAATCGAGCGAGGACGTTTCTCTTTACGATATTTTTCGCAAGCGAGCAGCGCAGCTTCCAGCGACGGCGCGATCTCATCTAAGTAGCGTGTTTCAATGCGCCGCTCAGCATGAGCGGGATCGATTTCAATATTGAGGGAAACCGCACCCGCAATCGACGCCGCAAGCGGCTGAGCCCCACCCATGCCACCTAATCCTGAAGTCAGAAGCACTCGACCATGCAGTGTTCCTCCGAAATGTTGACGGCCGGCTTCTGCGAATGTTTCGTAAGTACCTTGCACGATTCCTTGCGTGCCAATATAGATCCAAGAACCAGCGGTCATTTGGCCGTACATCATGAGGCCTTTGCGATCGAGCTCGTGAAAGTGTTCCCAGGTTGCCCACTTCGGGACAAGCATCGAATTTGAAAGTAAAACCCGTGGGGCATCGGGATGAGATGGGAAAACTGCGACGGGCTTGCCGCTTTGAATCAGAAGAGTTTCTTCGTCGGTGAGACGGTCTAATTCCCGCACGATCGCGTGGTAGCTGTCCCAGTTTCGGGCCGCGCGACCGATACCGCCATAGACCACAAGATTAGCTGGGTCCTCTGCAACCTCTGGATCGAGGTTGTTCATCAACATGCGTTTGGCGGCTTCTTGGACCCAGCCTTTTGCGGTAATTTTGTTTCCACGAGCTGCGCGCACAACCATGAGTGGTCCCCTTTTTATTGTTGATGTTTGTGCCCCAATTCTACCGTGAGGAGGACGCGTTGGGGGCAGCTTTTGGGTTAACCCTAAATAAATCTATTAAGTGGACGATTAATGGGATAAGTTTTCGGATGGATGTTGGGGATTTCGTTACTCCTAGCAGCTTTTGTAGCTTCCGCAGATACACTCACCCTGTATTTCTACCCCTCGCCGAGCGGTATGAACTGGCAATCGCCGCATCATCTCAGTGTTTCCATTCTTAAAAACTCAGCCCTCCCCATGGGGCGGACCATAGGGCACGCCAGCGTGGAACTGAAATGTACCGGTGAGGAGGATGGACTGCCTCCCTTTTACGACTTTACTGGGGCCGCGGGGGCGACCAATGACCACCGCACTAATATTTTGGAGAAAGGGTATGCCATAGGGACCGTCTTTTTAGCGACCCGCGGGAGGATGGAAGAGCGCATTGCATTAAAGAAGGAACGTGCGGCGAAGTACGTCTCGGGAAACATGTCTTTCATCACAACGTTCATCAATGCGCCTGCCTGCAGACGTGCGCAAAAATATTTAACTGAATATCGAGCGAGAGGTTACGGCAATATCTACGGCGGATTGATGCATGAGCCCTTAAAGGGTGAGGGCGCGGGTTGCACCGCATTCGCAAAAAGCTTCTATGAGATTTTAGGGATTTTAAGCCCGGAATTTAAGCGGGACTGGATCACCGAGGTACGTGTTCCAGAGGGTACGATCGGCGGTCCCGACATTAAGAGAAAAGTCGATTTTTTTGCACTGTTTAAGAATCTCGGCAACAAATATGGCCGGTGGGCCTTTGCACACGAGCCACATCGACTCCTTAAGTTTTGGAACCCAGAGAAAATGTATGAATGGGTCAATGCAGTAGCGCAAGGGCAATACTCTGTATTTGAAGGGCGTTTTGAGCCCGTAGCCCGAGGGAACGCATTAGGTTTGGTGTTAGACCGTAGGCCAATTCAGTCGCCAGACACCGCCTTTTTTACGGCTCCTAGCACGCAAGAGGACCCGAGCTGGTTTGCCTCAAAGCTTTTGTCACCACCATAGCTTGATTCGCACTAAGGTTTTTGATGCTGTAGCCTTTCGGTATGCAACAGCCTGTCTACATTGAGCCCGGATGCCCTTGGCATGAGCTGAGTTTGGTGCATTTGCCCAACATCCACTGGTGTGAAGAGATTCTCTGTTCTTGGGTCGTGAACCCGGCTAACACATGGTCAAACTTGGCGTATATATTTGCAGCGCTGTGGATTTTGCGGCGCGCACGGCTGACGGGGCGGAAGGAATTGCGCTGGCTTGGGCTGGCCACGGTGATCATGGGTGTGGCCTCTTTTGTTTGGCACATGAGTTACACCTACGTTTTACAAATCCTGGATTTCGCAGGGATGTTCTTATTCTTGATTTTGATTTTGCTGATCCGGCTGGCCCAGATGCGGCGTTTGCGCGCGGATTCCATCCGCTGGATGTGGCTGGCCGGAACTGGGGTTGCAAGCGCCTTGATGGCTTGGGCGGGATTTCAGGACTACCCGATTCAAGGGGCGATCCTAGCGATGGCGGCGGTTGGGGTGGCGGTCGAGGTGCAGGCATTGCGGGAGCTGCGGCGTGGCCTGGCCACGGGAGCTCGTGGGCCGTGGCCGGCCACAGCACGGTGGATTCTGGGCGAGGCGCGGTATTTGGTGGCCAGCCTGGCGCTGGCATTGGCTGCGGTCACGCTTTCGGCCTTAGACGTGTCTGGGACTCTATGCGATCCAACGAATCATTGGTTTCAGGGCCATGCGACCTGGCATGTCCTGACGGCGCTGGCGGTTGGATTTTGGGTGCGGCATTTGGAGCTGATGCCGAGTCCGTTTTTGCGGCGCTGATGGACTGGGGCAGGCCGGCCGTGGCCGGCCACGGGGAAGCAATGCACTCAGATTCACACCCTAAGTGGCCCCTCGCTTGCATTAAGCACGCGCATGGCAGAATTAAAATTGTATGTACAAAAGTACAGCCATTCGACCTATACTGATCCTGAGGTGATTCATGGCTTTGAGTGGGACAGACATAATTCCCTCAAAAGTCAGATGAAGCAAGGAGGCACGAAAATATGAAGAAGCGTTTGCCACAACTCAAAAGTGACTCAGCAGCAAAGAAGTTGCTTAGGTCTGATTTGACCGATTATCTGACACCAGAAAACTTCATACCAACGACATTTGAATTCGCAGCTAAGGACAAGAGCATTACGCTTCGCGTATCGGCAGATTTACTGAGCGCGGTTCAAGAAGTCGCAAAAAAACGACATACTTCATATCAAAAGCTCATCCGGTCTGCGATAGAAGCATTCCTCAAAAGCGCGGCATAAAATGTGGCGACTCAGTGTGCGGGCGCAACTCTAGTAGGTACAACAACTGCTGGTGGTGCAACACGTTTTGCGCCTTTGCCGGCTGAGCTGGTTTGCGCTCTTTTGATGGTCGTCATGTAGACGCCTTCTAACGCGATGTCGCGCGTCTGCCGAGGCTCGCTTTCGCCATTGGTTGTGGCGTAAGTCAGATACTCGCGGCCTTCGTCGTAATTGAAACAAGATTGCTGAATGCCGCCGCGAGGATTTTTACTCGCTTCAACGGCGAGGTTCCGGATTTGATCCAACGCGTCTTTTAATGCGGGCTGCATTTTGTTTAAAGTATACGCACGTCTATCAACCGTCATGTCGCCAGGGCTCGTTAGCTGCTTCGCGCAGACTTGTGTTTCGACACCTTTCATTTTTTGATCGACTGCCTTGGAGACCTTAATTGCGCACCCTACTGTTTCAATAACAATGAGCCCCGCAGGAACAGCGGTAATTAAGGAACCGACTGAGCTTCCAAGAAGAACCTCGGCTAAGTACCCCGAAAATAAAACACCGTTAAAAGCCCAGATCCCTTGTGACGCACGGTTCGCTGTGAGCGGTCCCGAGTTTCTTCCGATTGCGTCTTGACTCATGTCTTTTCGAGCACCCGCAAGCTCCTTTTCATACTTCTTCGCCAAACACTGCAGCCCCTTCCGCATCAGCCCCACGGGCTGCTTCGCAATTACCTTGCAGCTGGCTTTTCCCTTTTCAAGGGACAACGGCGAACAGCGCTCAATGCGGGCGACTTCAATCTCTTTTCCATTACTCGTTTTCTCTTTCACGATCGTGGTGGAAAGGTATTCGGGGTTCCCTTCAAAATGCGTGATCGACGTTTGCGCCGACGCGTTCATTCCAAGCACAGCAAACAAGAACCCTAACCCCAAATAAGCTTTCATTTGCACCACTCCCACGCCGCATCGTGCGGACAACTCTTTTAGCTTAATTTCGAGGGTTGGTCAGGTCTAGACCCTAAAACCCAGGACCAAGTACCCGACAATTCCATGGCGTGGCTGGCCACGGAAATGGGAGTTTAGGCTGGCCACGGCGGCCACGGACTTACGGCTGGCCTGGACCCATAGCCGCTTCGCTACCCAACAAAAACAAAAAGGCCGGATGATCCAAAGAATCACCCGGCCCCTCAATTCTATTTTTTACCGATACCCGTCTAGTGCTTCACAGCCCGAGTCGTAGGCTCACGCTTGGTGGCTTTATCCAGCAACGGCACCGGAATATCCCCAACTGTCCCGGCCTTCGCCAGGAATTCAGATGGCTTTTCCAGGTCGAGCGCAATACGCAACACCTGATCTGCATGATCCACAGGGATGATCTTCAGTCCTTCTTTGATATCGGAAGGCACCTTCTTGAGATCCGGCACGTTGTCCTTTGGAATGATGACTGTCTTGATCTCAGAGATCTTCGCAGCAAGCAGTTTTTCCTTCAGTCCACCGATTGGAAGAACACGGCCACGCAGGGTGATTTCCCCAGTCATCGCCACATCCCTTTTTACAGGAATTTTGGTCAAAGCCGAAGTGATCGCCGTTGCCATCGTGATCCCTGCCGAAGGGCCATCCTTAGGCACAGCACCTTCTGGCACGTGCAAGTGGATGTCCACATTCTGGTAGAAATCAGGGCTCAGACCTAAGGCTTCCGCCCTAGAACGCACATAACTCATCGCGGTCGCAGCAGACTCCTGCATGACTTCGCCTAGTTTTCCGGTGATACGCACAGCGCCCTTGCCCGGAACAACCGAGACTTCGATCTGCAGCATGTCGCCGCCGCTTTCAGTGTAAGCAAGCCCGTTGGTCAGACCCACTTCGTGTCGATCTTCGATGCGATTTGCCAAGTAACGTGGTGGCCCAAGCATTTCTTCTAGATCCGCAGCTTTGACAACGATGGTTGAAATCGTCTTCTTCTTAGGATCCATCCGCATGTCCACAAGCCGCTTTGCTACTTTCCGACAAACAGTGGCGACCACGCGCTCCAGGTTCCGCACGCCGCTTTCACGGGTGTAGAGCCGGATAACACTGTGAAGCGCATCATCTGCGACTTCAATGTCACCTTCCTTTAGGCCGTGCATTTCCATTTGTTTAGTCAGCAAATACCGACGTGCGATGTTGAATTTTTCGATCTCTGTGTAACCAGAAATCGTGATCACTTCCATCCGGTCTAACAATGGGCGAGGGATCGTATGCAGTGAGTTTGCGGTCAATACAAACATAACTTTTGAAAGGTCGTAGTCCACCTCGAGGTAGTGATCCCCAAAGGTTCCGTTTTGCTCAGGGTCTAAAACCTCCAGCAATGCGCTGGAAGGATCGCCTCTGAAATCCATGCTCATTTTGTCAACTTCGTCGAGCAAGAACACCGGATTCCCAGATCCCGCTTTCTTCAAGGACTGCAGAACTTTCCCCGGCATCGCGCCCACATATGTGCGGCGGTGACCACGGATCTCTGCTTCGTCACGTACGCCACCCAAAGATGCGCGAACGAATTTCTTATCCAATGAACGAGCAATCGAGCGCGCAAGAGAGGTCTTACCCACACCCGGAGGACCTACAAAACACAGGATCTGGCCCTTGCCGTTTTCAGTCAGGGAGCGCACGGCTAAGTATTCCAGGATCCTTTCTTTCACGTCCTCAAGACCGTAGTGGTCCTCATCTAAGACTTCGCCGGCAAGCGCGATGTCGTTGCGATCTTCTGTGTATTCACCCCAAGGCAATGTGATGATCCAGTCGATGTAGTTCCGCACAACCGTCGCTTCAGCAGACATCGGCGACATCATGCGCAGTTTCTTCAGCTCTTTAGAGACCTTTTCTTTGGCCTCTTTGCTCATGATCTTGGACTTGAGTTGTTTCTCAATGGCCATGATCTCGGCTTTAAACTCGTCTTTTTCACCGAGTTCTTTCTGAATCGCCTGCATCTGTTCGTTGAGGTAGTACTCTTTCTGAGACTTCTCCATCTGCTTCTTCACACGGGAACGAATGCGACGCTCCACTTGCAGAATTTCGATCTCGCCTTGCATAAGCTCTAATAAACGCTCCAGACGTTTTCTGGAGTTTAGAATCTCAAGCACAGACTGTTTATCTTCAAAACGGAGATTGAGATGAGCAACGATCACATCTCCTAAACGGGATGGATCCTCCACGCCGTTCACGCTCATCAGCATTTCAGGCGGGATGCGCTTATTCAGCTTCACGTAGTTTTCAAAGGTCGCTTTCAGCGAACGAACAAGAGCCTCAAGCTCAATGCTTTTTTCGCCCGACTCTGCGACCACTTCGACTTCTGCTTCAATCATGGATTCACCATCCATGAACTTGTGCATACGGGCGCGGCGCTTTCCTTCGATTAAAACTTTTACTGTGTTGTCCGGCAACCGAAGGATTTGAAGAATCGTCCCTAGGGTTCCGATTTCAAACACGTCCTTATCGGTGGGATTCACTGTTGTCGCTTGGCGCTGAGCAACCAAGAACAGTTCCTTCTTTTTCTCCACACACTCTTCAAGTGCGTGAATGGATTTTTCGCGACCAACAAAAAGCGGCACGACCATGTGAGGGAAAACGATCACCTCACGAAGTGGAAGGAGAGGTGCGACAAACTTCCCGGATGTCTTTCCTTCAGCCGCCTCATTTTTCTTTTCTGCGTTCGATTTTTTATCTGACTTGCTCATCAGGCGTCCTTCCTAAAGCCAAGCGCGAGATGCGACTTCGGCAATCTCGTAATAGTTCACCACAATACAGACTAAATCTGAAGAGTTACGTGAAGAGGAAATGCAGGGATTCGAAAAAAATGACGGTTAGGCCGTCTCAGCCTTTGGATCTGAAATTTCTCCATGGACAACGATGGGGCGGTCCCCTTTCGCAACCACCGCCTCGGTGATGACTACTTTTTTTGCAGTCGCGTCGCCAGGAAGGTCAAACATCACGTCGAGCATGCATTGCTCAAGGATTGCGCGTAACCCACGAGCCCCTGTATTGCGTTTGATTGCTTCCTTCGCAATCGCCACTAAGGCGTCAGGCTCAAACTCAAGTTCTACACCGTCGTACTCCAACAACCGAGCGTACTGCTTCGTCAGTGCGTTCTTGGGTTTAGTCAGGATTTCCACCAGGGTCGCCTCATCGAGCTCCATCAATGCAGCCAGAACCGGTACCCTGCCGATAAATTCAGGAATCATCCCAAATTTCACCATGTCTTCAGGTTCAACCTGGGCCAGCATTTTCGATGTAGAAAGCTCTTCTTTGGACTGCACGTTCGCTGAAATCCCAAGGGTCTTTCGGCCCTTGCGGTGCGAAACGATTCGATCGAGGCCCACAAATGCCCCACCTACGATAAAGAGGATGTTCTTCGTATCTACTTGAATGAACTCTTGCTGAGGATGCTTACGTCCACCTTTAGGTGGGATGTTCGCAACTGTGCCTTCCATCAGTTTTAAGAGTGCCTGCTGCACACCTTCACCACTGACATCGCGGGTGATCGATGGGTTATCGCCTTTTTTTGCGATCTTATCGATCTCGTCGATGTAGATGATGCCGCGCTGAGCTTTTTCAACGTTGTTGTCACAGTTCTGAAGCAAGGTCAGCAGGATGTTTTCTACATCTTCGCCGACATAACCGGCTTCCGTAAGTGATGTCGCATCAGCAATAGCAAATGGAACATTCAGCATTCGAGCGAGCGATTCTGCCAAAAGAGTCTTCCCAGATCCAGTTGGGCCGATCAGCAGGATGTTTGACTTCGAGAGCTCGACGCCATCTTTTCCGCTCTTTTTTGTACCCGGCTGATGATGAATTCTTTTGTAGTGGTTGTAGACAGCGACTGAAAGAATGCGTTTCGCTTTTTCTTGGCCAATGACGTAGTCATCGAGGAATGCCTTGATTTCATTGGGTTTAGGAAGCTTTTTTTCACCAGCTGCACCAGCAATGGCACCGCCCGCTTTTTGCTCTTCTTCGGTGATGATCTCATTGCAGAGCTCAATGCATTCATCGCAAATATAAACATCACGACCGGCGATTAACTTCTTAACTTCGCGCTGGCTCTTTTCACAAAATGAACAATGACGATTCCCAAACTGGTCCCCGAATTTTTTATCCATTGCGTTTCTCCACCACTTTGTCGATCAGGCCGTATTCCACGGCAGCTTTTGCGGAAAGATAGTTATCACGATCGGTGTCTTTGCGAATGGTCTCAATGTCGCGTCCAGTGTGATGCGCAAGCATCTGGTTTAATTTTTCTTTGAGGTAAAGAATTTCTTTGGCCTGGATCTCAATGTCGGAGGCCTGGCCTCGTGCTCCACCTAGCGGTTGATGGATCATAATGCGGCTGTTCGGAAGCGAGTAACGCTTTCCTTTAGCGCCGGCCGACAAGAGAAACGCCCCCATGGACGCTGCAAGCCCCATGCAATAGGTGGCCACATCACAGCGAATAAACTGCATGATGTCGTAGATCCCGAGTCCGGCACTGACGGATCCGCCCGGGCTGTTGATGTAAAGATGGATGTCTTTATCTGGGTCGTTTGATTCTAAGAAGAACATCTGCGCGATCAAAAGATTCGCGACGACGTCGTTCACTTCGGTGCCCAGAAAAATAATGCGATCTAATAACAAACGCGAATAAATGTCGTACTGACGCTCGCCACGAGCAGTTTGTTCAATAACGATTGGATTTGGAATGTATGCAGATACATCGAAACCAACAGTTTCAGGTTGAATCAAACTTGAAGGCACTTTGTTTTTTCCGGATTGAATGAGCATGAAAAGGATCCCCTACTTTCCTAAACGTCCAAATACTATGGTCGCACGTTCGCAGAGTCTGGCAACCCTTGTGGATAAACCGCCTGAATCAACGGATGTGCTAGTCTAAGAGTCATGGCTATGACACCTAAAAAAACCAAAGATTCCGAGGTCATCATGACCGAACTGGTGCTCCCGCAGCATACAAACGCCTTGGGCTCCATTTTTGGGGGAACCGTGATGTCTTGGATTGACATAGCGGCAGCGATTTCGGCCGGGAAACACGCTCGCGCATCGGTGGTCACGGCTTCTATTGACGCGCTCCACTTCATCGCTCCTATCCGTTTAGGACACGTAGTGCAGTTACGCGCGTCAGTGAACGCAACGGGTCGAACCTCGATGGAAGTTGGGGTCAGAGTCGATTCTGAAAACCCACGCACAGGTGAAAAGGTCCACAATGCCACAGCTTACGTGACGTTTGTTGCTGTAGATGACCATGGAAAACCGACTGAGGTCCCTCCACTTTTGCCTGAAACTGAAGCAGAGAAACGACGGAATCAGGCAGCCCTGCTGAGACGCCAATCCAGAGTCCGACTTGCCCAAGAAATTAAGAACGCGGACTTGAAAGATTAACCATGCCCGCCCATGAGGAAAGGTTCCGCTAGGTGCGATAAATCGCGCGCTTTTACGGCCTTTTCAAAGAATTCTTTAGAGGCATCCCAAAGCGCATCGCCTTCAAGGTCCTGAAAGACTTTTTTTCTAAATTCGCTCGATCCCGGATAACCCGCACTGTACCAGGCCAAAAATTTGCGAGCATGAATGCTGATCCCACGACCAGAGAATGTGTCCTCTAAGTATTTCCGTTGCTCATCAATGAGAGCACAAATTTTTCCGGCTTCAATGTTCTCTGGCTCCACACCCCGAAGGAGATCCCTGGCTTGCCTAAAGAGGAAAGGATTGCGAAGCGCGCCCCGACCAATCATCACTGCGTCCACGCCGTACTCTTTGAATCGTGCGACGGCTTGGGGGGCAGTAACCACATCGCCGTTTCCGATGATCTGCATCTTGGTTTTGGCTTTCATATCACCAATAAAATCCCAATCGGCTTCGCCAGAATAGCCCTGGGCGCGCGTGCGCCCATGAATGGCTACCCAGGCAACTCCTGCGTCTTCTGCTGCCCGAATCACATCTAAGGCGTTGCGGGTCGTCTCATCCCATCCCGTGCGTATCTTGATTGTGACTGGGATCTTCACACTTTGAACCATCGAGGTCAGGATCTTACCAAGCTCCACCGGATTACGACACAGTGCCGCGCCCGCACCGTTCTTCACTACCTTTGGAACAGGACACCCCAAATTCAGATCAACAAAATCCGCACCCGTGCGTTCGATGTACTGGCAGGCCTTCACTAAATAATGAACATCGTCCCCAAAAATCTGGAGCCCGACGATGCGTTCATCCTCGTGGTACTTCAGCAGATCCATCGTGCGCTGGGAAGCGTGCTCTAGCCCGTTTGCGCTGACCAATTCAGAGATCACAATCGCGCTGCCCTGTTTCCGCATCAGACGGCGAAACGGGGAATTTGTAATGCCCGCCATCGGCGCTAATAAAAAAGGGTGATCGACAGTAAAGGGACCAAGACGCAGAGACATTTTAATTCACTCGCGCCCGGAGTTCTTCGATCTCTGAAATTTCGCGGACTAAATCTTTAGTCAAAACTTCGCAGCCGTTTTTCGTCACAAGCACATCATCTTCGATGCGTATGCCAATGCCGTGAAATCGTACTCCTGGTTCACGGAAATAGAGACCTGGCTCTATCGTAAGTACTACCCCGGGTTCCAAGGTCACGCCATCCTTTGAGGTCTCTGTTGCTCCAACATCATGGACCTCAATCCCTAAATAATGCCCTACGCCGTGCGGGAAGAATCTGCGGTACTCACCCGCTTCAATCAGCTGATCGAGCGTACCCTTTAGATGTCCCCACTCCATGAGATTCTCGGTGAATCTTCGTACTGTGTGTTTTTGCAAGGACCGTATGGATGCGCCTGGCTTCACGCGGCTGATCAAATCCCGCTGCACATCGAGAACCGCTTGATAAACAGTCTTTTGGTCCGCTGAAAACTGCGCACCCACCGGAAAGGTCTGGGTGATATCGCTCGAGTATCCATCCACAAACGCGCCTGCATCGACCAGGACGAGATCCCCCAAACGAAGTGAAGCATTGTTTTCTGTATAATGCAGTGTTGTGGCATTGATCCCGGATGCCGCAATCGTTGTGTAGCTTGGGATCTCCGCCCCTGACTTTAAGATAGAGCCTACAAATTCAGCTTCAATATCCCACTCGGTCTGGCCCGCGCGGATGCGGCGCAAGAGATGGGTGTGCGCAAGGGCTGCTACCTTCGCAGCTTTTCTCATGCGTTCTATTTCAAGTGCATCCTTCACGCGCCGCATGTCAGAAACTTTTGCCCGTGGGTCCACGATATCGATGAGTCCAGGCTGCATGCGTTTTCGTGCGTCCTGTGAAGCGCGTAAAAGATCAAGAACGCGTGCATCATGAACTGCATCTTCACCCAAGGTGAAATAAACCCTGCGCGAGTCCTTCAGCACCGAAGAGAAATATCCATCAAAGGAATCGAGTGGGAGCGCGGTATCAAACTGGAAAATCTCTTTCGCACGTTCTGGACCATAACGCTCGCCGTGCCAGATTTCGTCGAGTTCATCCCGTACCTTAGTAAAGAGCACGCTTTTGCCTGCATGAAGCAGCAGGATGGAGTCTGTCTCTGGGTACTCTGTCAGATAATAGAAGTGAGCAGCCTGCGGTTCACGACCTCGCGAGTATCCTCGTCCGCTCCGACGGGAAAAAAATAAGAACAACCCATCTGGATCACCTAAACTCAGGCGCTTACGTCGCTCCGCGTAGCTGCGATCTACAGATTGCTTCAACATTCGCCCTAGCCCATTTTCTTAGGGAGGACACCACGGCGTTCTTGGTCTCGCTCAATCGCTTCAAACAAAGCACGAAAGTTTCCTTCGCCAAAGCCGTTGTTCCCACAGCGCTGAATCATTTCAACAAAGAATGGACCAACCAGTTCTTCGGAAAAAACCTGCATCAAATAACCGCCGCCTTCACCATCGAGAAGGATGCCCAAAGACTCCAGAACCTTTAAGTCTTCCTTCACACCCGGCACCCGAGTTGGAACAACGTCGTAGTAGGTAGAGGGCACGGATAAGAACTTAAAACCTTGCTCACGGTAAAGCTGCAGGCCTCGAACAATATCTAAATTTAAAAAAGCCAAATGCTGAACACCTTCGCCATGCATTCGAACAACAAACTCTTGAATTTGGCTTTCGGGCTCGGTTGCTTCGTTGATCGGTACTTTTATCCTTCCACATTCAGACTGAACAACCTCAGAGGTGAGTCCGGTTCTTCCAGTACGGATATCAAAGTGACGCACGACCTTAAATCCAAATACTTCCTGGTAATACTTCACCCAAACATCGGTTCGGCCCATATCGATGTTGTTGGTCAGGTGATCGATGTTCTGTACGCCAGTGGGTGAGGGACTCACCATACGATCGGCGGTCAATCCAGGTAGAAAGAGGTTCCCGAGGCGGCTCACAAAACGATAACGCAAATCAGACGGCGTAAAGATCTCAGCCACAGTGACAGTACCATCTGGAGTTTCCTCACGAACCGGAGCAAGTGCAGGTCGTGCGCCACGAGAAACCGTTTCACGAAAAGCTGCTTCGGCGTTGTCCACTTCAACACCCACGACAGCAATCGCATCCCCGTGAGCTTTTAAAAATTGGTAGCCCAAACTATTTTGTGATTCCTGAAGACCGTTGTATTGCGTCAATAAGACCCTTGAAAGGCCCTGAGCCATAAGCATGGACTGCGATCCCGCTTTTAGGTTTTCCTGAAATCCAATTTCCTCAAAACCCATGCGTTTCCACATAGGTGCATATTTGGAAATACTAGAAACACAAAACTCTACGTGGTCAAATCCAGCATTGAGAAACTTCATTGCAGGTACTCCTGGGTACGGTCACCCCGTTCATCACTCACAGTTCGCGGATGAATTCCAAGCTGGGGACGTAAAGAATCGATGTAGGTGTAACCCGACAGAACACTTTCGTAGAAGTTCTGCAGATCAACGCCTTCGCGTGGCTTCAAGTGCCCCTCGCGTGCACGTTGATCAATACGTTCTTTCACCTCTTTTTCAAGATTGGCCGGATTGTACTGAATCCAGGAAAGCACGCTCGCGATATTGTTGCCCTTGATCACTTCCTCGATGTAATAGCCACCTGGTTCTGAATCATCTAAGAAGACGTGCACTTCATTCACACGTCCGAAAAGATTATGCAGGTCCCCCATGATGTCCTGGTAAGCGCCTGTGAGGAAAATCCCTAGGTAGTAAGGCTCACCATTCTTTAGGGTGTGCAGACGCAATGTATCCTTAACATCGCGTAAATCCACAAACTTAGAAACCTTACCATCCGAGTCACAGGTGATATCGACCAAGGTTGCGTTCCGAGTCGGCTCTTCATCGTGGCGATGAATAGGAATAATGGGGAACAACTGCTGAATGGCCCAGTGATCCGGCATGGACTGGAAGATGGAGAAGTTGCAGAGATACTGGTCGGCCAGAACCTTGGTCAGCTTTTCCACTTCATCAGGCACATAGCGCATCTCTGGAATCCAGCTGTGTACTTTACGACAAATCAGCCAAAAAAGATGTTCGACCTTGGCACGTTCCGTTAATCCAAGAACCCCTAACTTAAACATGCTCAAGGCTTCTTCTTTGCGTTGGATCGCTTCGTTCAAATACTCGAGCATGTTTTTATAGTTCAGTTGTTTCAGCGCATCGCGCATTTCTTTAACAACTTGGTGTTCATCCGGGGACTCTTCCAAGCTGACCGGCGCATCACCCACTTCGATGTTTCCGAAGATATTCACGATCAAGACCGAGTGGTGGGCGGCTAATGCGCGGCCACTTTCCGATACGATCGAAGGTTCAGGAACGCCCTCTGATTTACAGATCTCCTGAATCGAATACACAACGTCACGGCAATACTCTTGCAACGAATAGTTAATGGAGCTTTCAAAATCGGTGTGAGAGCCATCGTAGTCGACACCTAAGCCGCCGCCGACATCCAAATACTCAAGCGGGCATCCCATGCGATACAGTTCGGCGTAGATTCGGGACGCTTCTTTGACTGCGTCCTTGATCGTACGGATGTTGGTGACTTGTGAACCAATGTGAAAATGCAGGAGTTTGATCTGATCTTCGTAACCGACAGACTTCAAGTACGCGACTGCTGACAAAAGCTCTGGAGTAGTTAGCCCGAATTTTGCTGAATCACCGCCAGAAGATTCCCATTTTCCGGAACCCTTCGTATTCAACTTACAGCGCAAGCCGATGAAAGGTTTGACTCCCATCTCATTTGCGATCTGAACAATCTGATGCGCTTCAGAAAGTTTTTCGACGATGATGACTATTTTTTTCCCTAGCTTCACGCCAAGAAGCGCCAATTTAATCACGGCCGTGTCTTTATATCCGTTCACGCAAACGAGCGCATCGGGACTTAGTTCCATCGGAATAACAGCTGCAAGCTCGGCTTTTGATCCTGCCTCAAGTCCAAAGTCATAAGGGCGTCCCGCGTCGACTATTTCCTCAACGACCTCGCGCATCTGATTCACTTTGATCGGATAAACACCTCGGTATTTGCCGTTGTATCCTGCTTCCTGAATCGCTCGACGAAAGGATTCGTTGAGTAATACAACACGGTGGCGAATGATGTCCTGAAAGCGCACCAAGATCGGCAGCTCTAACTTTTGCGCCGCCGCCTCATCCAACACCTTCACCAAATCAATGCCGGGCCCCTGACCTTGCCGCGGATGTACAGTGAGGTTTCCACCTGGATTAATGTTGAAGTACTGGTCACCCCAGTTTTCGATTTGATATAGCTTCAGAGAATCAGACACACCCCATGGACGCATAGTTTCGTTATTCATAGCATTTTCGTCCGATATCGTCGAAAAGAAACGACTCGGAAAGAGTCAATGAAACCACTCAATAAATGTTAAGTCCGCCCTATGACACCAACGGATAAACCCGGTACACTATTGGTAAGAGGGGTATGGGGAGATCACTATTTATTCACGCCGATCCGCGGGTTTTGGAGGCGCTATCACGGCGTTTTCCAAATGCTATTGTGGCGCCAGCGCTAGCCGTTGCGTTGAAGCACCTCGCCAACCCTGAGACCCACATTCAGTCTATTTTTTTAGATCCCGAAGATTTTTCTTATAGTCCCCTGCGATTCATCGAGGCGTGTTTTGTCGCGCGCCCAGTAACACCCGTTTACGTATTTTACTCTCCCAAGCAAGGTGGCCTTCCGGCAGATGACACATTGATGCAGGAAATTGGAGCGCGCGGCTGGGTAGATCCCCATGCGACTGAGGCCCTTCAAGCACGCTCGGCCGGCTCTGCACGAACGATCGGAGAACACTTCGTACGGCAGAGTACGCCCGCAAAGTCGAACCACAATGGGTACACCTCTGTCCCACTCACAGATTTTCATATGGGGTTGAGTTATCCCTTAGATCTTTTCGTAGAAGCGGCTGACGGATCATTGCGCCTCTTTGCTTTGGCTCAGACCGAAATTGAAGCGGAGTACTTCACGCAACTCAACGCGCGTGCAACGCATCTCTTTGTGGATTCCAATCAGTTGTTCAGCTTAAGAAAGAAACTCAAGCTCAATAGCGCGCATCCCGGAAAACTACAGACACTGACCCCGGGCTGGAGGGCGAGCGAAGTGTTTGCGAGGTCGCACGCACTCATGCAGGACATTCGAACTAACGGGATTCAGGAGTCGACCATTGAAAACACCACTGAGATGCTCCAAGACCTTTTTCGAACCGTGCAAGACTTGCAGACTTTAAGTCCTGGATACCTAGAGCGCATGATCGAGCGATCGCGAAAATCGAACCAATCATTGACCTCCGCGATCTTAGCTTTTTTAGTATGTCAGTCGATGCGCTTTGAGCGATCGAGCACGATAGAAATCTTAGGTGTCGCTTCAGTGCTGCAAGACATCGCGCTTCTTGAAACACCCTATGGGGATCTATCGGTCAAAGCAGCATCTACTTACAACAAAGATGAAATGATGCTTTACCTGCAGCACCCGACAACCGGAGCCGATCTTTTAGAACAGCACGTGACACTACCTGCAGTGACTCTGCAAGTGATTCGCCAATCTCATGAACGACGCGATCGTACGGGGTTTCCTAACCGCGTGGGCGGAAATCAGCTTCACCCGATGTCTGAGATCTTAAGCATGATTAACTGCTATCTAGACTTAAGGTCAGAAGGTTCCGGGCCAATGGCGGCGGAAATGGAATCCGGTGTTTATCCCCACTATTCCGAAAAGGTTGCAGAGATTTTTCGCCAGGTGCTGACCACGCTCAGATGGGAAAGCGTGCAGGGTTAGGGATCTAGTTTTCGGTGATGAAGCGACACTGATTCAGATCTACACCAATTCCTAGTTCAAAAAATTGTTTCAATACGTCAGGTCGTTTAATCCGAAGACTCAACAAAACACCCTCCATCTGAGTTTCAGTTGCAATCAAATCTGAAAGATTCTTGCCTCTCATCACAGAACCTAAAAGATACTGAGAACGCAAATCAAGATCACGAATCTGAGATCCAAGGGCGATCGTGCTTCCAGTTTCAACGCCACGTAGGAATCGATGAGGGGCTGTGACAAACCCTCGTACCACCTCATATTGTGTTTCCCCGGTGAACATCTGAAGGGAAGGGCGCGGCAAAGACCAACCCCGTAAAAGTCTTTGAGCTAATCGAAACCTTGCATCCGAGAAAGAGATCTTCTGGTCCCCTAAATCGATGCTAACGGTGACCGGTCGCTCCACTGCGTCGAGTGAAATCGGATACAGCGGAATGACGAGCTCTAGGGGGTTAGAAAATACGTTCGGAAAGGTTTCGTTCAGATCCAAAACCTGCGAGCCAATTTCTTCAAGATACTTTTGGGAGGTGAGTAACACATCCCGCCATTCACTTGGGCGGGGATCTGCAATCATGGATTCAAGGAGGTCATCAAACCAGACGTGCAACCAGGGATTCCAATGCGCGCGGATGATTTCATAATGCGCCTGGACGATGGACCTGGCCTCAATTGCAAGGAGTATTGGATCATCTAATCGAGCCGATTCTGATGTTGGCGTAGGCCCGAGAGCGAACGTCCGTATGTACTTGGGGATTTGTGAAAATTCATCTCCCATTTCTCTGCGGATGGAAAAGAGCTCTGCGCTGAGCTCGGAGGGAGTCTTTACGTCTGCCTGTGCCGACAAAGAACTCACGAACGCCAAGGTTCCAGTGATGACCAAGAACTGATGCATGAATGCGTACTGTTGCCATTTTTTGTTGGATTTGGTCAAGATATCAACCAATACGAATTACGACTGGCTTGGGTACCGATTTAAACCAACAAATGAGAAGAGCACCGTGCGCACTTGCTTGAGGACCGCGAAACTGTTTTAGAAACTTTTGCCAGTACGGCTGGTTAGTTGCCCGATCGATCGTAGCTGAATGCATTGAGTTCATTCACAAATCCGAGGAATGCGGATCGAATGGTCGGTGGGCACTCTGGGGTTTGAGCAGACAAATTTTTGCTTAAGATCTCCTGATCATAAGTTTTTGAAAAATCACTGACGATCTCAAGAACATCTCCGCCAAATTCTCCAAGCTTGGTCAGCTCTTGCTCCTCAAACGAGAGTTGCACAAAGCCCGTTTCCGGAGAAATCCCACTCTCTGCCTCAACATCGGCAAGCCGTTCCCACTCCTTAAAAAAGAGGTCAAAGAACCGTTGAGTGACTAAGCCGAGATCTTGATTGACGACATTAAAGAACTGCAGAGCGGACCGATTGTTCTTTAGAACCGACGCAAGTTCTCTTTTGGTCATGACCCTCTTGGTTTCATCATCACGGGATAAGGATTCGATCCAGTCTACGAATGCACCTGGTAGTTGATGAAGGGGTAACGCGAAACGACTTAGAGATTCTGAATTCGCGTCCGGTTTGATGAACTCAGTGGTTTGGGCATGGTTCCTACTTTTGTAGAGGCAACCTTTAAGGACAGTAATACTTTCGCCAGTATATTCCAGAACCATGGGCATAGGCGTGATGCTGTAGCGACCGACTTCAATGGACTGAGGGGCGGCGTTCGCAAAATGAAGAATGACCAGGAATGTAAGCATAGAGCCGGCAAATTGCCGTAGAAATGGTCTTTCTGTCAACGCGCTTAAAATTTTCCGCACAGATCTGTAAGCCGGGTCTTGTCTTCTATAGGTAAACCCATAGGAGGCAATCATTCCTCTAGGCCGGCAATTGCTTGCAAGCTCTGGCGATCAACCCGGGAGTTGTAACGGAGCAAAGCTACTCCAACCTCCCCTATGCGATCTTGCTCCCAGTAGGGTTTTCCATGCCCGATCCATTGCTGGACCGGCGGTGGGCTCTTACCCCGCCTTTTCACCCTTACCTCGTTTAACGGAGGCGGTATTTTCTCTGTGGCACTATCCGTGACTACGACTCTTACGAATCATGTCCCCGGCCGTTAGCCGGTACTGCGCTTTGTGGAGCCCGGACTTTCCTCCCGCGCGTTTAACGGCGCCGGCGATTGCCCGATCTGTGCGGAATGAAGATCTTAGCAAATTTTTATCGAGTTTGCTTGATAAGTTTTTAGGGCGGAGGGGGGGGATCGAAGAAATGAGTGAGGGGTGCGAAAAACTTAGATATTCTCTGAGATGGATCCGAAATCTTTAGCTCATCGTGAAAGGCTATAATGCTCACTCGTACATTAAGGCTGTATCCGCATCTTCCGGCGAAGAGGGTTGTCCGATTCCTGATCATCATTTCTACCATTTATGGTTTTTGGAATCTAAATGATGTCTATTCTTACAAGCCATTCCCACGAGGTGCTCTTAAAGCTTTAGAAATGTCGCTACTTGGGCACCTTGGATTGTGGCTCTCAACGATTCAGGCAAAAGGTGTTTATCGATTCTTTATCGCCATTCTACTGATCCCATCGGCGTTAGGTGTGTACCTTTTTATGTGGCATCAGAACGATGCCACATTGTTTTTCGGACTGGTGGGACTAGCTTGGCTTTTGAAGAAGGTGTTACGTGGCTGGTAGGCTGAATATTAATCAATTCCAAATATTATTCGAAGAGGCCCGTATAGAAGCTTATGAATATTTTGATCGTTCCATCCGCCGACTCCCTAGGGGTAGAGACGGGAAGATCAAGACTGTCGGTGTAGGCCTAGATGACAATGACGTCGATGCTTTCAGGCATTCCTATGTCAGTGGAGTATTTACTCAAAGATACGATGAGAAGACTGCAGAAGTTCTTGGCCTGCTGAATGAGTACGATCCTTTCGGCATGCTTTCGAATGCGCCAAATCCGAAATCACGGAATATGGACCTCTGGAACAATCGAGTTGGCAGAAAGTACGGTAGAAAAACTAGGGGAAGGAAGACCTTACTTAAACTCATTCATCAGGCACTGAAGCAAGGTGAACTCATCATTGATCTGAATGACTCGCGTGAGTTTGCTGGCTCTCGCAATCCGCCTAAGCGAATGACCAAGCCAATCGTCTCATTACTGAAATCAAAATCTGGTAGAAATGCAGTATATTTTGACCTTTTGAAGAGAGTTGTACTGTCGCGGGAGGAGCTTGTCGCACAGATCTATGCCGGAGACTATCCGGGGTACTCCGTAAAGATCATCGGCGGGATTGAAACCCCTGTTTCTAAGCGAGACGGACGGGCTGTTAACAATATTGGGTGAGGCGCTGCGAGCAAAAGTACCGAAAGAGATCGGCCCCCAGTTCATCAACAAGCTCCCTCCAAGAAACAGGGATATACCGTATCTTGTCACGAGGGCGTAGAAAGGTTGCAAGGCTCGTCCATCTTTTCTTCTGACCACAAGACCCCGGACGGGAATATACCAACTTTGCTCTTGACCGGTTATCGGGTGCGCCATTTTTCAGATTGAGTATGCAACAGTAAGTTTTGTATTTGCGAGCCGCTGAGGCGTGTGGGTGAATCGTCTCGCTACGATTGTCTTGTGAAATCAAAATTCAGATTTCGAGTGCTTATACGTGAAGCCTGATGCCCAAAAAACATGGGTTTATGATTTCAAAATGATGAATCAAATCACGTCTGATTTAAGCCAAGAATTCACAACTCTGCCGTTCAATGACATTGAGCTTCTCCATGCAACCTTAGCCTTATCGCGCATTGAACAGCGCGCAACCGCAACCTTGATCGCCCATCTGGAAGAAATAGATCAAAGGAAGGCTTACGCACTTCTGTCTTACCCCAGCCTGTTTGAGTACGTCAGAAAGGAACTTGGGTACGCTGAATCCTCCGCTTACGAACGCATCGCTGCGATGCGGCTTGTCAGACAGAATGAAAAAGCAAAAGCCATGATCGAATCGGGAGACCTGACTTTAACGGGGGCGACGCAGATGCAGCGCTTTATCAAAGAAGAAAAGTCGGCTGGAAATGCAATGAATCAAGAACAACAGAACGAGCTGCTGACCGCCATCGCCGGAAAATCAAAAAGAGAGACTGAAAGGTTCTTGATGGCGCAGGCCACCAACCCAGAGACGCCTAGGCTTAAAGAATCCACTCGGGTTGCAACAGCCACACATACGGAAGTGAAAATTTTCTTAGATGAAGGAGGAATGAATCTACTGAATCGGGCCCGCGAATTGGTGCGTGCGGATTCTACTGCTGCCCTCTTCACCGAGGCACTTCAGCTCTTGATCGAAAAGAAAGAGCGCGGTCTTGGGAAGGTGGAGACTAAGACAGCGGCACCAGAGGTGGACTTGAAAATACCTCAGAGCCAAATACCACCTCTTGCCCAAAAATCCCGTCCGGCCGGAAAAACTCCCTCTGTCTCGCGCTTCATCCCACTGCACTTCAAGCGCCAGATCTACGCTAGGTCCCAAGGCCAATGTGAATACATATCGCCAGCCACAAACAGCCGTTGCCCGTCGCGTGCGCATTTGCATGTGGACCACATTCGGCCACTTGCGCTTGGTGGAAGGACAGAACTGAATAACCTCCGTCATTTGTGTCAGGGGCATAATTTAAAGGCTTCGTTAGATGCGGGGCTGCTATTTGCGAATAAGACGCGTTCAAGCCGAGCGCGGTAATACTCCCTTAAACTACCGCAAAGAGCTTAGGGAGCCTTTTAAAGACATTTCGGCCTTAAACCTGCGCCTATTGCCCCATTGACATTTGTTGACTATTTGTGTCAAGATACTGCCTTGAATGATCTGGCGCTATGCTTTGTCCCGCACCCCCGCCGAAAAGTCGAAGCGATCCCCTTGGGTTGTGGCACTTTTCTTTGCTGCTTTAGCCGGCGCTGGCGGAGGTCCATACCTAGCATATGGGACTATAAATAGGGGGGGGGACTTTGAAGATCCACCTCTGACTAACAGCGAAAAAACGGCCCTCTGCCCATGGCTCACAGACCCCAAGCTCGCCAAAGACATGCTGAACAGAAGCAAGCTTTGGGACAGCTTGTATCGACTGAATATAGGAAACGCGATCCCACCGGAATGGATCTTTGCACGCGCTGAAAGTGATCCTGACTATCGCGCAGCACTGAACAAAAAAATTGAGACCGATTCCGGTATCTCTCCAGGACTAAAGCGTCTGATGCGCCTCGGTAAAGATCACGCTGAATTTTTAGGAAAAATCAAAGACCTAACGCGCGACTTAAATCCAGGCAAAGCGATTCAACAAGAGTGGGAGGAGTTTCGTAAATCCCTTAACGAAAACAAACTTCGTCCCATGCCGCTACATGAAGCGGAAAATATAGTACGCAATCAAATGGCGCAGCAGCTTGGCATTCCAGTCCATCGCCTAGGCCAACAAATTAGCAATGATGCCCAAGCCAGTGAACACTACGATCGTTCAGTATGGCGACTGCAAGAATCGGAAGTGCATAGGAATCAGAATATTTCGGCAGATGGGTCTCTGAAATACGCAAGAGAATGGATCAAAAATCAACTTAGGATAGAGGAGCAAAGAACGGCCAGGCTCTTTGTGGAACTCTTTCAAAGCATGATGGCATTCCGAGGAGAAAGGCTTTGGCTATCAAGAAAGCCAAGCCGATACGGCGTTGCTGATCCTACTGCGATTGGAATCCAAAAACTAAAATCAGTGGATTGGGTCTCCTTAGCGGATGTTCATTCAGACCAAGCCGGGACTGGTAGGGAGCATCTATCCTTAGTCGCAGTGCAGGAAAGATTTAGGTTTGACTTGCTGATTAGATCCAGAAAAAACGCGATGAAGGGCAGTTTTCTTGAAGAGGTCTTGGCCTATGCGACACGCGGTCCTCTGGGAGACATTTCAAAAGGTCGTAATGAAGCCAAAAAAGAACCTCTGTATGTCAAACGACTCATACCCAGGACTATCTATCTTAAACTTGTACCAGAGGATGGAGCAGCTCAAACTGTCGCGATAGGGAGGTACACATTCGAGCT
Organism: Pseudomonadota bacterium; assembly: GCA_027486675.1. GTDB lineage: Bacteria > Bdellovibrionota > UBA1018 > UBA1018 > CAIMNF01 > JAIXOQ01. The sequence continues at coordinate 194,859 of JAIXOQ010000020.1, read as the reverse complement.
GATAGCCCACTGGATAGACAGAGTGGGGAATACGTACTCCCCTGGCCCATTTACTGTGGCGGAAAATGCAAAAACTATTCTCTTTCAGATACTAGCAGGACTACACGCGCAGAGTCGTCTTGCAGATGCCTTAACCCTATCATCATTCAAAGGTTTGAATGAATTCATCAATCTTTCATTGTCCTCACTTCCAGATCATTCGACAATTCATTCGAGTCTCCTGAATGCAGAGAAGATAGCAATCAAGTATCAGTCAAACGAAAAACTAGATGCTGTCGATTTACTACGATTCGGCGGGGATCTTATTCACCCTTATCACTGGACGAGTAGGACCACACATTCTAAACCTGACTCGAATCACGGACGTTCTTTGATCAAAAATGCGGGCCACGCCTTGACAAGACATATGGTCAGCATAAGCGGAACCGCATTTCTGATAGCAGGGACGGGAATAAATGCGCACAAAGGTGCTCTTTCCAAGTCAGATCCGAAGAATGCGTCTACGACCCGGCCCCAGGAGTTTTCAGAACCCAAGGAAAGAAATCCTAGTGACGACTCTTTGCATCGCCCGGGTGCATGGACATGGATCACCGAAGACGTATTACTTCCTACCGCAGCAGACAGCCACTCTTGGCATGCGGAAGCCCCTCAAGCATTTTTAGCCGAGTACGGCGACCCAAGAGACGCAGCCGAAGAGAAAGTCAAATTGCTGGATATCACCGACCGAGTATTTAATGGAAACTCCGGCAAATACGAAAAACCTAACGAACAACAACCAAAAGAAACATCTATCGGCTTCTCATCCTTGAAGTCAGTCATCCCTACTGACGGCTGGATCATGTTGCCCCGACCCCACAACGCAAATGAACTAATACAAATTAAAGACGATCCGAATGACTATGAACTCGTCGTGGAAGACTCCAAGACAGGAAACGTCTTTATCAAATTTAAGGGAGAGGTAAATAAAGTTCCACTTCCCGACGCACAATGGCGCATCAATTATGAAAAGAGAAAACAGCAAGACTACGATGCATCACAAATTTTAGACAACGAAAGACTGAGGAACTTAAATCCAAAGAAGATTGAGGCTGTTGCCGACGAAATGAGTGAGGCTGGCCTAAATGGCCTGAGTGAGTCCATTATAAGATGGGTAGAATCTTCCAAAGAAAAAAATGAACCTCTCACATTGCTGGGCTTTGTAGATCGGATCTCTTCGCCGCCGCACTACTATTCCCTTGCCCCAGGCGGTAGCGACTTCTTTGGTAGCTTTTCGCTAAATCCTTACCGAAAGTTCCTGAGGTTCCAAGAAGGCGATAGCCTACTTCTTAAGTGTGACTATGCGAACGAACTGCTACAGATCAGCCTTAAAAAGATCTTTGAAGATCATGAAGACATCAACGTCCTTCCATCAAGGTCTATCGTCTTTAAGAAACAACCTGACTATGGACACGAAACCGATTCAGAGACGCTGGTAGAGGGATATGGAGTAACCTCAACCTACACCGAAGCTCGAGTAGAGCACGCTCGCACGATCATAGAAATCGCAGGCAAGCCGGGTGCAATTTGGTTAGATGGCACACCAAACACACTGCGAAAGGGGGAAGTATTGCCCAATGATAGTTTTTTGGGTGCGACTCCGCCCGTAAAACCCTCGCCAGAAAAATTTCCAAAACGAAGAAAAACAAAGCCTGCGCAGATGCGAGCTCAAGCCTACATCCGCGAGAATCAGCCGCTTCAAACCCTGGAAGATCATGCGCCCGACTTACAAGGTGAAGCAGAGGAACACATTAAATCAGCACCGGCTCCGGATCTTCAAGTCAACATGGCCCAGCAGAGACATTTCGCAGCACAGAAAATCCGCACCCTTGCCGACAAGATCGTAGAACTTCCATCTCTTCAAGCGATCAGCGGCCTCAATCCAGCCCCACTGCCATTAGCAACCTACCGGTTAGCACTGAAGCTTGCGGCGGTCTTAGAGGGCACTGGCGATTCAAAAGACTTCATGGCCGCACTTTTTGAGGCTTATCCATTCGAACTGCACAATACTCCAATCCCAATATCGAACCAAGGGCTAGTGCGACTCTGGGAACGTGCCGTGGCGATTGAAGAGAAACGGCTCAAAGAGCTAAAAAGGATCTCTCTCGAATCAAGAACAGCTCGTTATGACCTAGCGTGGACCCTAGATAAAACCTTACTCGATTTTTCACGCCAGCTACTTCAGCTGTCACTAGACGGAATGCGGACCCTAAATCCACTAAAGCCCTAATATTTCTATAACCCGATTTACTCTTTAACCTCACCCATCCGATACCCCACACCAAGATCATTCACGATCAACTTTGGCTTGAGCGGGTCATCCTCAATCTTCTTTCTGAGTGATGAGATATAGATCCTCAGATAATGACGAAATTCTTCCTGCCTTTCAGACCACGCGGCTCGGATCAACTGTCTATGGGTCACGACCCCACCGCTTGCGCTCATCAGCGCTTTTAGAAGGGCATACTCGTGCTGAGTTAATGCAACGGCCTTCCCAGCCTTACTCACCTTTCGATCAGAAAGAGACATCACTAACTCTCCCCATTCCAGGATCAAAGCCGCAGAAGGAGCGAGTCTGCGTCGCATAGCTGAGCGGATGCGCGCAAGAAGCTCACTCTCGCGGTAGGGCTTAGAAACGTAGTCGATCGCGCCTATATCTAAGGCGTGAACTTGCGTATTTTCGTCATCAAGTGCGGTGAGTACAATCACAGGCGCACCCATCTTAATCTCAGGATCATTGAGAAGATCTGTCCCCATACCGTCAGGCAGCTGCAAATCAAGGAGTATCAAATCCGGATTAAGATCCTTGATTGCCTGCCGACCTCCCTCAAGGGTTCCTGCGACATCCACTGTGTATGAGGCACGCTCAAGAGAGATCTTAAGCGTAGTCGCAAGAGTGAGATCATCTTCAACGATCAATATGCGCATTTGCACTTCTTAAAGGTTGCGGAAGTATTATAGAAAATTCGGTTGAGCCATTATTTGAAACTGCCGATAAGGAGCCTTGATGCAGATGCACAAAGGCTTTCACGATACCAATTCCTATTCCTAAACCTTTAGATGTCCCTGACACCGCCGGAACCCACCTGGCGTTTGGATCACTCACTTTTGAGAGTATAGAGTGAGACAACTGTTCGCCGTGATTTTTTATCGAGATGAGGACAGAACTTGGAGAGGGACTCTGAATTGAGATCGAAATCGGCATCTCCCCATGTTGAATTGCATTTCGGACTAAGTTCGAAACCGCAATGCAAAGCATACGTTCTGAACCAAAGATGAAATCGACCGAGGATTGAAGCTCAATCTTGAGATCACTGATCTCACTTTCATCGAGTCCGGCCTGGGCAAGCTGAATAGAGCTTCGGACCACATCTCCTGTGTCACACCACTCCATGTTCGGATTTTCATCACTATTTTCTAATCGAAGAAGTGTCAACAAACTCGTGACAACGTATTGCAAACGATCCGCTGCCCGCACCAGGTGGTGTCGGACGGTGACTGGAATCTCTTCATGAACGGCGACGACACTCGAAACGATTCCTGCAACCGGCGTCCTAAGCTCGTGAGAAATGGTATTGAGAATACTTACGTGGAGTTCCTGCGATCTCAGCGCGATCTCATTCTCACGCTCGGCTCTGACCAAACGTTCACGATCAATTCGGATAGCAACCTCATGAAGCAGCGCACGAATCAGGGTGAGATCCTTCCCACCTAACGGAGCAACTTTCGGTTTTAGTCCAAAATAACCTAAGTTTTGCTGGTCCACCTGGATGGGCAAGACCGACCACAAACGATCTGCCAGAGTTTTAGTCCCCGCCCCTGCTTCCCGACCATTCTTCATCACCCAGTCGGCAACCGACTGATCGGAGGGATCAAATACGAGTTCAGCTGGGTATGCCGCTTGAGCCATCTCCGTGTGAGCCACAACGTCGCATTGGAAGGCGGTCGATAGGTGCCGTACCGCGTGATTTAAAACGCCGACCAAGGTTGCTTCCTTTGCAATATTCTCTGTGAACTCCAAAAGGAGGCTGGTCTGAAACTCCCTCTTTCTTAAGATCTGCTCTTGTTTCCTCAATCGGTACCCCAAGAATCCTGTAATGGATGCAATGAAAAGAAAGAGAAGATTCAGGACTAAATCCTCTTGGGACTGAATCTCAAATGTGAAGCGTGGAGGTATAAAAAAGAAATTCCACCCTAATCCCGTAACAATCGCAGTGGCGAGGATCGATAGCCGTCCAAACCAAAGCCCTAAGATCGCAACACCTCCGAGTAAAAGCATTCCTAAGGATCGATAATTGAAAAATGATTGCAACGCTGAGACCCCAAGCAAAAGCCCGAACGCAGCAGCCAATGCTATTCCAAGATCGCGAGTAATCTTAGACCAACCTCTTCGCACGATCGCTGTTACAGCACGCGCAGAGTTAGTCGTACCGCCAACGAAGTAGACGTCGATCTCATTGCTCTTTCTAACCAACTCCATGATGGGATCTTCTGGGTTCCAAATACGACTTAAACGCACCAAGAATGCTGGTTTTCCCACCACAAGCTGAGTGACATTCCGCATGCGGGCTTCTCTTAAGATCGTATCGGCGGCATGCACCCCTGCGACGCTAATGATCTCAGCGCCTAATTCACGCGCTAAATTCAAATTCTGATCCAGCTGAATCTGATCCGAGGAAGAGACAGGCTCCGCGGTTTCTATATGAATCACGCTCCAGGGTGCATCTAATCGCTCTGCACTTCGGCGTGTCCAGCGGATGAGATCCGCGGAGGATGGACTGGAGCTGACCGCAGCCATCAGACGCTCATTCGAGCGCCAAGTGCCTTCAATTCTTCCATCTTGCAAGATATCGGAAAGATCATGATCCACACGATCGGCAGTGATTCTAAGCGCCATCTCTCTGAGAGCCGTAAGATTTTCCCGCTTAAAGAAATTCGCTAAGGCCCTCTTTGCAGCATCGCCCTTATAGATCTTTCCAGCATTAAGTCGCTCGATTAAAAGGTCAGGAGGAAGATCCACCAGCTGCACCTCATCCGCCCGATCAATCACCGAATCCGGCACGGTCTCCCGGACCGAGATCTTAGTGATGTCTTCGATCAATGGCACATGGCTATCGATATGCTGAATATTAAGAGCCGTATCTACATCAATCCCGGCATCTAAAAGCTCGTACACATCCAGATAGCGTTTTGGGTGCCGGGAACTAGGAGCATTGGTGTGCGCAAGTTCATCCACCAGAATACAGCTCGGGTTCCGTTTCAGCGCCGCGTCTATATCAAACTCAAGGATACTCGTCCCACGATGGGAAACCGTGCGTGGTGCCAGTCGTTCAAGACCCGCAGTGAGTGCCTCTGTTTCTTCCCTGCCGTGCGTTTCTATCCAGCCAATGACGACATCCTGGCCGGCTTTCTTCCGTGCCTGTGCAGCGGCAAGCATCGCGTAGGATTTTCCCACTCCTGCCGAGGCACCGATGTAAACCTTGAGCCGACCCTTTTTAATCATCCCTAAAGTCTAATCATCATTGCTAGGTTGATCCTATTTTCAAAACGGGCGAGGTCGGGTTCGAAGCCAGGAACGAGAGCGCCTGGTGTACCATTGTTCCCGCCCGTTGGCGTAATACCGCCTGGACCAGAGAAATAAGGAACGTTGGCACGTCTATGGACGAACTCAAATCGATAGGTGATGAACTCGCTTGGCATGTAGTCAAAGGTGACGGATCCATCCCATGCACGAAACGAATCGCCCTTGTTTGCAGTAAAGTACGGAGTCCCCGTCGACGCTGTCGCGCCATTGATGGGTGGAACTAAAACCAAATAACGTCCTGGATTTGAAATTGCACCGCCGCCTAACGTCAGCCCGAAGCGGTTATGATCAAACCACACGCGATTGTAGGCCATAAATCCAACAAAATTTTGCGAAGGGTTACCATCGGCTGATCCCACACAATTCACCCCACCGCCACTTTCACATCCGACATCCAGCGTGAACGATGCCGCTGCACGGCTGATCGTATTTGCCGGCTGGTCATAGTATTTATATTGCGCGCTCGTATCGGAGTGAAAGCGAAGGCGAGCATTATTATTCAATGTGTCTTTCCCATAGTACTCGTTGGTGACGAATGACCAATTTCCGCTAGGACGCCAGAGGATCTGCCACCCAACGCCTGGAGTTTCGTTGAAGCTGCCATAAGCCTGCCAACCATTCACGAGCCAAAACTCGGTCTTTAGTCTATCGGACGGAAAGATCTGAAGCCTTAACCCATTAAAGAACCACGGTGTGTTGGCTGACACATAAGACATCTGGTAATTCCAGTTTTCATAGTTGTAGTAACTTTCAAGTCCAATGTAGGACATGAAAATTCCTGCATCTAAGTTAATGCCGTTCCAAATATCCCAATGGTAACCACCGTATGCCTCTGAAACATAACGATAGGCGTCCGCAAGATTCCACTGCCCCCGCGATGGACTTGCGTCGTTGCGCGGAGTCATCGTTGAATACATTCCAAACTGAGTCATCAAACGTCCACGAACATTCTTATAGTGAAAATCCCCACCAATCCCAAGCTGCTGAAGCTGCAACTCATTCGTACGGCCAGAGTTCGTCGAACCTGTGAGCGAATTATCTTTGGGATTATTAAAACTGTAAGCAGAGTTCACATCCACCATGAACTGTCCTGTGAAGTACTTGGTATCTAAGGGAAACTCAGTCTGACGGCTATTTCCGTTCAACCAAGTAAAATCCGCGAAAGCAAAGGGCACTGCGGCCGCTGGCCCTGGATTTGGCAAAGTTTTATCCACTTCTGTCTCTGCATGTGCAGAACTGACTACGAGTGCGAAACTCAAGACTGCGGTACTTAAAAAAATTCTCATCTGACTCATATCTTCTCCATCTCTAAAGCTTGATTAAATCGCAAGACGTTCAATCGTTCACAACCCAAGAAACCGAACTGGGGTGCCTCATAATTTTCTTCAATCCATCTCTTGGCACGATCCAACTGAGCTGCGTTCCACTTTCTGGCGGAAGCAATGCGTGGCAGCTGATAGTCGACGGATGCACGGTCTAAATGCGGATCTAATCCACTACCGCTCGTTGTTTTTAGAATTTCAGGCATTGGCTGTGTTCTACGATCAGCCAAAGTTTTTGACAAAGGCCCAAGCTGACTCGCACCACTGGCTACAGTGGCATAGTCTGCGGAAGAAGGGCGGGGCCACAGGTATCTCTCAGTTGTGAATTTTTGGGCTAGGAGTTCAGAACCGATGATTTTTTCCTGATTGTAAACCAGGCACCCACCTGCCTGATTCGGCATCAGTTTTCCAATTCCAGTGATCAGGAGTGGATACACAACCCCGGTGAGAGCTGCCAGAATTCCGAACAAAATCGTTCCCGAACGCATCACACTCACAGTGCACCTCCTAGGAACGATCCAATGATGATGTCAATTGCCTTGATCCCTACAAAGGGGGCAATGATCCCGCCGAATCCGTAGATCCAAACATTTCTCCTCAGCACAACGTCTGCACTCGCTGATATCAGCTTCACACCTTTGAGTGCGAGCGGGATCAGTGCAACAATGATTAGGGCATTAAAGATCACTGCACTTAAGATTGCACTTTCGGGTGAGCTGAGTTTCATAATGTCGAGCGCGCCCAAGACCCCTGAACGTGCGTCCTCGGGATTTAAAGGGTAGAGCGTGATGAAAAGAGCGGGAAGAATCGCAAAGTATTTTGCCACGTCGTTTGCGATAGAAAAGGTCGTCAACGATCCCCGCGTCATCAATAACTGCTTTCCAATTTCAACGACATCAATCAGCTTGGTCGGATTACTTTCTAAATCAACCATATTTCCAGCCTCACGGGCCGCTTGTGTCCCTGTGTTCATCGCGATACCTACATCTGCCTGGGCAAGGGCCGGCGCGTCATTCGTGCCATCACCGATCATGGCCACCAAATGACCCTCTTTTTGCTCCTTACGGATGCGTTCTAGTTTCATCTCCGGAGTTGCTTCTGCAATAAAATCATCTACCCCCGCTTCAGCGGCTATTGCTGCTGCGGTTTTAGGATTATCTCCTGTGATCATCACCGTCCTGATGCCCATCTTCCGAAGTTGCGCAAAACGTTCCCTGATCCCGCCTTTGACAATATCTTTGAGTTCTATGACGCCAAGAGCCTGATTGTCTTGAGCCACTAAAAGCGGGGTGGATCCTTGCGACGCCATTTGGTCTGCAAGCTGCAATAATCCCGCCGAAACCTTTCCGCCCTTCGATTCTACCCAAGTCCTGACAGCGTCGACCGCTCCCTTGCGGTATTCAGACCCACCCGCGTCCGCACCACTCATGCGTGTGCGTGCTGAGAACGGGACGAACTTCAGTGCATCACCTGCCTCTGAGTTCAGCGTCAGAACTTCTTTTCCTTTTGAGTTCTTGAGAAGAACGACAATAGAGCGGCCTTCTGGCGTGTCGTCAGAAGCGCTCGAAAGATAGGCTGCACGCGTCAACTGCGATTCGCTCTCAGGCGAACCTGCTACAATCCTGGACGCCATACGATTCCCTAAAGTAATCGTGCCGGTTTTATCCAGTAACAATACGTCGACATCTCCGGCCGCTTCTACAGCTTTCCCACTCTTGGCGATCACATTGCGCTGAATCAAGCGGTCCATTCCACTAATGCCAATCGCGCTCAGTAGTCCTCCAATGGTCGTCGGGATCAAACACACCAGGAGCGAAGCAAGCATTGCAAAAGAAAGATGACTTCCAAGATGCGATTCAGTGGCCGCATACCCAAAGAAGATCGGCAGAGTGCCGATCACCGCGATAAAAACAATTGTGAGTCCGACGAGCAGGATAGAGAGCGCAATCTCGTTGGGAGTCCGCTGACGCGATGCTCCTTCAACCAGCTTAATCATCCGGTCCACAAATGAATCCCCAGGAGCCTGCGTGATGCGCACAATAATTCGGTCACTTGAAACTCTTGTGCCGCCCGTAACAGCGGAACGATCGCCACCGGATTCACGGATCACGGGCGCCGATTCACCGGTGATTGCGCTCTCATCTATTGCCGCTATCCCCCAGATCACTTCGCCGTCGCCAGGGATAAGATCACCTGATTCACACAGTGCAAGATCACCCACCACAAGTTCAGCGGATGATTTATGTGTCACGTGGGGTGTAGCACAGCCGATATCGGCCTCTTGAATAATCCTTGCCACGCCCTGGGTGCGAGTCTTTCGTAACGACTCTGCTTGCGCTCTGCCTCTTCCCTCAGACAAAGCCTCAGAAAAGTTTGCAAAGAGAACTGTAAACCAGAGCCAGAGAGCAGTATTGCACTCAAAGGCGCTGATGTTTCTTTGCACAGCCGAAACAAGCACGACCCCGGTTAGCCCTAAGCTGCAGAGGAATACACAGAACATCACGAAGTTTCTGAACTGCGTTTTTGGGTGGAGCTTCACAAAACTCTGGACAACGGCTCCTAGAATAATTTCCTGAGTCCAGACTGGATTTTTAGCCATAAATTTTCCTTAGAATTTCTTTCCGGTTGGAAGCAATAGATGTTCAACAATCGGACCGAGAGTGAGAGCCGGTATAAAAGTCAACGCGCCTACAATCAGAATCACTCCGACTAGCAGCAGGGCAAATGTCACACTTGTTGAAGATAGGGTTCCTGCGGAGGGTGGAATCGTCTTTTGTTTTGCAAATGAGCCCGCGATAAAAAGTACCGGGAGAATCACTCCAAAGCGGCCAAGCACCATCGCGATGCTGAGTGTGACGTTGTAAAAGACTGAGTTCACAGAGAGTCCTCCAAATGCACTGCCATTGTTGGCGGCCCCAGAAGTGAAGGCATAAAGAATTTCGCTAAATCCATGTGGACCTGAGTTGGTTCGTGCGGCAAGCGCCGCAGGCACCACACACGCAAGTGCAGTAAAGCCCAGGATCAAGAGACTGGGGAGCAGTATGCCGATGGATGTTGCGATCACCTCTCGACCACCGATCTTCTTTCCAAGATATTCCGGCGTGCGACCCACCATGAGCCCGCACAGAAATACCGTGAGAACTGCAAATAGGACCATTCCATAGAGTCCTGAGCCGGTACCTCCAAAGACGATCTCACCGAGTTGCATGTTAAACATCGCAAGTCCGCCGGTTCCCGGCATCAAGCTATCGTGCATCGCATTCACTGAGCCATTGGAGGCCACGGTGGTGACAGAAGACCAAAGCGCACTATCAAACACACCGAACCGGACTTCCTTGCCTTCCATATTCGCCATGTTTTCAAAGTAGAGGGATCCAGCAAGGGTGGCCGTGAATAACCCGAGCATCACGCCAAACAGCATGCGTCCGTGCCTTTGATGACCCGACATACGTCCAAAGACCAAGGGTATTGCTGCGGGTATGAGTAAGATGGCCAAGAGCTGAAGAAAATTTGAAAGTGGAGTTGGATTTTCAAAAGGGTGCGCTGAATTAACGCCAAAAAATCCACCTCCATTGGTACCGAGTTGTTTGATCGCAACCTGAGATGCGGCAGGCCCAAGGGGGATCACTTGATCCGTCCCCTCTATTGTCTTGGCGGTGACGTAGGGGTCAAAGGACTGCACCACACCTTGAGAAATCAAGAAGACAGCAAAAAGTGCTGCCATTGGAAGCAGGAAGCGTGTAGTCACACGCCAAAGATCAAACCAGAAGTTTCCAAGCTCACTGGTCTTTTCACGCGCTAAGGAACGAGCCAGAGCAAACGCAACTGCGATACCAACCGCCGCGCTTAAGAAGTTTTGAACACCTAGTCCTAACATCTGGGATAAGTAGCTCAATTGAGATTCGCCCGAATAAGCCTGCCAATTGGTGTTGGTGACGAAACTCACCGCTGTGTTGAGTGCAAGATCCCAGGACATTCCTGGGATATGCATCGGATTTAAGGGGAGTGACCCTTGGGTGAGAAGCAGGAGAAATAGAAATCCTGCCCCAATGAGGTGGATGAACAGCAGTGCGAGTGAGTACTGCTTCCAGTTCATTTCGGTTTTTAGATCTACGCCAAGGCTGGCAAAACAGCTGGCTTCAGAGGCAGAAGGTTTTATCGATGCGATGAGCCACCTTGCGAGTAAGGGAGCAAGGGTTATGAGCAACACAAAGAACACGGCAAGTTCGATCCAGTTCGTAAGGACGTAGGGTGATGACCAGGGCATGATTCATCATCGGATGATGGATAGCGCCATCGGGAGTAAAGAGAGTGTAAAAATGTGATCAGGAGAAAAGAGCCGCCCCTAAATCCTAGGCTCTTTCTTTAAGAACTGAACCAGGCTCCAAAGTAAGTGAGGAAGCACCTTAAGTCGTTCAAACACGCTCAGTCGATACGTCTTCACCCAAGTGCGGAACAGTTCTGCTTGGAATGGCGTGTACGGAAACCACCACACCGCTTTAAAACTTAACCATGAATACCTGGGTTTATGGATGTGTCTGACATTCACGAACTCCAGGAGCCCTTGATCGGAATGTTTACGACCGATCCCGCTTTCTTTAATCCCGCCCCACGGCGTTTCTGGAACTCCTGCAGTGTAGGTCACCTCATTGATGAGCACACTTCCAGCTTGCAGTTCTCTGGCCACAGATTCGGCAAGACTTAAGTCCCGACCAAAAACACTGGCCACTAACCCGTACTGGGAATCATTCACCTTCTCTATGCCTTCAGGAATATTTCGGTAAGTCGCAATGGCAACCACCGGACCAAAGGTCTCTTCCCGATACACCAAGGACTCCTCAATCCCTTTACCTCGCACTATGGTCGGCTGAAGCTTCGTGCGCTCTACGTTAAATTCCCCACCGACTTCAATTGCAAGGCCCCGCTTCCGCGCGTCGGCAAGGTGCGCCTCATAGACATTCTTTTGTTTATCCATGGTGATGGTGCCCCAATTGTCAGCGGGCACAGCGGCGATCTTCGCCTTGAGTCTTGCGGTGAAATCATCAGAAAGATTTTCGGGTACCAAGATCCGCTCAATCGATGAACACACCTGGCCTGAGTTCACATACCCACCCCAAAGGGCCGCGCTACTCGCTAGATCAAGATCAGCATCCGGCAACACAAGCATTGCGTCTTTTCCACCGAGCTCAAGCACCACAGGCGTGAGACGCTCTGCAGCCTTTGCAATGATCGCCTTCCCAGTCTTTGCACTTCCCGTGAAAAAAATCTTCGCAGGACCATGCTCCACGATTGCGGCCCCTAAAAGACCATCCCCTTGAACCGTTTGCAAAACATCGATCGGGAATCCAGCCTCATCAAAAAGTTCCTGAATGCGCGCTCCGACCCAAGGCGTGTATTCGCTGGGCTTAAACACCACCGAATTCCCAGCTAAAATCGCAAGAGCGATATCACCAAACGCTAAATAGAGCGGAAAATTCCACGGTGCTATCACCGCAACCGTGCCGAGCGGCCAATAGTTCAGATAACTCTGGCGTGACAGAAGCATAGGATTTCTAAGCGGGATGGGACGATCCTTGAGAATCTTTTTTGCACGCTCAGCAAACAAGGTCAGCAACTCTAAACTGGGGATGACTTCGCAGGTGATCGCCTCAATGAGCGTCTTTCCATTTTCTTGATGAATGGTCTCCGCAATACTTTCAGACTTTCTCACTAAGACTTCTCGCAGCTGTAGAAATTTTTTTGCGCGTGTTGCAACAGATTCTTTGGCCCAGCGCTCTTGCGCACGTTTTGCCCGTGCAAAAACATCATCCAAATCTTTTACGCTCGTTGGCGTGAGGTTGCGTGAAAACAAAGTGTCCATTCAATCGATAATACAGCCCCAAGAACGCAACGTCTCAAGCTCTTCATTTTTTGACGCTACCTTTTTAAACTTCGCGCCCTTCTTGCCGTGTGCGGCCTTTTGGCAGGCATCCCATGTGGCGTGACGCATCAGTTGCCCATCCACAAAGCTCAGGTAAAGGGCGCCAAATGGCCTCAGCGAAAAGGAAACCGGATAGTCTTTAATATTCCCAGAAAAAAGCTTTAAGGACCGCCCATCTCTCATCGTGACAGCGATCACATCCGCACGTTCGTTGATCTCGATTGCTGCATGGCCAGGCACGAGCGTGCTTCGAATAACAACGGAGCGTTCACGCAAAAGATCCAAGATCCCCGCCATGCGTTCCCACATCTCGCGGTTCGCTACTGGTTTCCCTTCCGTGGTGACAAAATCACGTTTACGCCATGCCGGTAGAAACTTGAGAGTGCCGTTTAGGACGTAGCTAGAATCAGTGACAAAATGAATTTTTCCCTTGTCCTCGATCTCTTTCTGAACTCGCTCGAACCCATCAATCAGAGCTAAAAGCTCCATTCTGTTGTTGGTGGTATGCGCCTCTGCTCCACCCGCTTCGATCACTTGATCCGCAGGTGAGCGCAGAATCAATCCGTATCCCCCAGGCCCTGGATTACCAGAACATGCGCCATCGGTGACAATCCACCATTCATTTTCCATAAGCATCTAAATGGCCTCGGCACCGATTAAAGTCACGGGCTGCTGCTGATTCAGTGCTTCCCCCCGCATCAATCGTGCATAGAGCGCTTCGTATTTTTCCGCCATGATCTCCCGGCTAAAATTTGCAGCAACCCACGCTCGACATTCCTCAGGTTCGGGCAACGGAAACTCGCCGCGCAGCGCTGCAAGCCACTCCTGATCTGACTTCAATATGCATCGAGGTGCGAAGGAAAGAATTTCTTTTACACTTCCATACGGATTCGCAAGCACTGGTGTGCCACACGCCAGTGCTTCAATCATCACCAAGCCGAAGGGCTCATTCCACAGGATGGGAAACACTAAAGCTTGCGCTTGCCCGAGCAGCACCGACTTCTTTGCATCGTCTATTTTGCCCCACCATTTCGTTTGCTTGGTGGACAACGAACTCAAAAAAACCATGGCACGTAAACTGAGCGGCCCCGAGCCTCCAGCTACCCAAAGGTCCCGTTCTGCTTGACGCGCTAGTCCGAAAGCACCTCGAGCATTCTTTACACGCCAGTTGGTATTGGCCAAAAATAGATAGGGCCCTGAGCGCGGCGAATTATTAAACGGCAAGTCGTCAAGGTCGACTCCGTTGTAAACAAAAGTTTGCCCACCGTGTCGTTCTGCATGATCGCGGCTTAAAAAGACTGCATTCCTGTGAAACCGCTCACCTACTTTGCCATTTCCATGAATGGTGACGATTTGATTTTCGGGTCCAGCTGAATACCATCGGTCGGTCGGATTCGTAAAAAAGTGGACGACATCATAGGCGTCGCCCGACGAAAAAAAATCATCATCGCCGAGGTAAATTTTCACACGCTCATCAAAGACTTCGCTTCCAGGCGAAACAACCACGCTTACGGTATGCCCCCGGTCAGCCAGCGACTTGGCTAACCAGACCAGGACCCGCTCGGCGCCCCCGTAAGTTGTGACGGGCACCTGGGCAAGATGATGAATCAGGATACGCATTGAGCCTTAAAACTAACATAGAGCCCGATATTCAATAGCAACCGTTTACTTGATTATTTTACATTGACTTTGAGTCGATTTCGGACTAAAACAGTCGAACTTATGTGGAAGTATGGATTTCTAACTTTAGGCGTTGTGTGTGCGGCATTCACTTCAAATATCGCCCGAGCGGACAAGGTCCTCCTTTCGGCCTTAGATTCTCAGCGTTTGGCGAGTGCAATCGGTCGATATTCGGTCTCAGAAGACGGAACTCGGCCCCTCATTAAGGCCAAAATCGTCGCTGAAAACCTCACTTGTAAGCAGCAGTATACGACCACGCGCGGGGTACTCACCAATTGCGGATATGAACTTCCGGCGGCTCAGGGCAAAAAAACTTACAAGATTGAATCGAAGATTCATAACGCTCTTGTGAGCGAAGCTCTGCGTGATATTCCCCTCTACCGCACGAAAATTGGCAGCACGAACGTGACCCGCATCAGCCGTGTCGAATGCGACACCTCCGCTAAAAAAGCACGCTGCGTTCTCTCTCAGTAATGGCTTTCATGACGCTGCGGTGACAATTCGTCCCCAAGGTTCCGGTATCCTGATTTTACAGGATGAAACTTAAGCCTCTTTGGATCGGAGAATGGCCCAGTGTTTCGGTAAGCGCTCCCATCAGCGCTCCGCTCGGCTCTCTATTGGTTTCCACCTGCCAACGCCAACTTCTAGCAACGCAGGCTCCATTGGAAGGCGCAAAACGATCTGCAGTCGGTGTCGATGCCTATGAGCTACTTCTGCGATTTTCCTGCGGCCTTGAAAGCGCTGTGATTGGTGAAACCGATGTTTTCGGACAGCTCAAATCAGCCTTAAAACTTCAGTGGGAAACTCTGCCGCCGGAACTTCGTTCTGTTTTTCAGAGTGCGCTTGAAGATGCGAAAGATATCCGCGCTCAGCACCTACAAGGCGTAAGTGTGGCAAGCTACGGCAGCCTTTCACGTACGCTTCTCAGGCCAACCTCAACGGATCGCGTCCTTGCATTGGGTGCGGGACAGATGGCGAAATCGGTCCTTCCCTATCTGGCCGAAGCAAACGTCACACTTTGGAATCGCACTCCAGAGCGTGCGCTTGATCTGTCTGAAGAGATTGTTGCCAAGGGCTACAGCACCCCTTCCATCACCACCGACCCCCTTGCCATGATCCCTGTGGCAGACATTGTCGTCATCCTTACTCCTGCAGGTCATGAACTCGACGCGGATTGGATTGAGGCTCTCTCAAAGACGAAAGCAAGAGTGCTTCATTTGGGCGGCACCCTTGAGGCTCTTGAAGCATGGAGTGTTCTTCCAAACTTAATCACACTTTCAGATATTTTTGATCTATCGAAAGAAAAGGGAAGCATCCGTGACCTCGCGGTTGCTCGTGCAAAACGCGCCTGTCGTGAGCGTGCCTTACTCAGATCTATGGGTGGATCGCTTTCTCTTGCACATGGTTGGGAAGATTTAGCGCAGTTCTCAAAATGAAACTTCGATTAGGAACTAGAAAATCACTTCTTGCGCTCGCGCAAAGCGGACAAATCAAGGCTGCGTTAGAGGCCAAGCACACTGGGCTCAGTGTGGAACTTGTGGGAATCGAAACCCGGGGCGATCAGATCTTAGATAAGCCGCTCTACCAAATTGACGGGAAAGAGTTTTTTACAGCAGAGCTCGACCTGGCCTTACTCAGAGGGGAAGTGGACTTCACGGTTCATTCTTTTAAGGATTTAAGCCTCGAACGGCCTGCGATGATCACTCTTTGCGCAGTACCCGAACGTGCACTCCCTCATGATGTTGCACTTTTTGCCCCTGATATCTTAGATCGCGTCCAAAGAGGGCGCACACTTCGCATTGGAACTTCAAGCCCACGAAGACTTGCCTTTGCTCCACGCCTTCTTGTAGATCTCATCCCTGGAAATCCTAAGATTGAAATCGTCAGCCTCCGTGGGAATGTAAATACCCGTCTCGGTAAGATCTTTGAACCCGAAGATGCCTCACAAACTTTAGATGGTGTAATCCTTGCGGCAGCTGGCCTTGAAAGACTAATGATGAGCGCAGAATGCCCTACCTCTTTGAAAGATCAGGTCTCGCGTTCACGCAAGATGATGCTGCCACTATTAGAGTGCGCGCCTGCACCGGCCCAAGGAGCGCTTGCTCTTGAATCAAGATCAGATGCAAAAGAGGTCATCCGCATTCTTTCCGCAATTCACGATCCAATCACAGCAGATGGCGTGCAGCGCGAACGCCAATTTCTAGCCGAATCCGGTGGCGGCTGCCATCAAAAACTAGGCGCCATTCACATTGATGGGATCGGGACTTGGAATCTTGAAGATCAAGACGGCCAAATTCTTTCTGTATTGCGTCGAGGCACACGTCACACGGCTCAAGAAAGGCCGAAGCGTCCGCAGATCGTGCGCAGTGACCAGATGTTTAAAAGGCGCTCCCTCGATGTATCCCTTTCAACGATCCCGGCTGGCCCCCTTTTTGTTGCTCACTCCTCTGCATGGGTTCCTGGGGCTGAATCAGGAAGAACGGTTTGGTGCGCTGGAAGTTCGACATGGAAATCCTTAGCCAAGCAAGGTATCTGGGTTGAAGCTTGCGCAGATGGTTTAGGCGAGGTTCGTTTTACGAAGATTGCACAATCAAGAATCTTGGGAGCTCATTCTAGAATGGTGCAACTCACGCACTCGGATGCAGCCGGAACGAATGACATCGCCGTATATCAACTGGATGCGGAAGAGATCGCAGAATCGTTCTACAGTGCAGACGCTTACTTTTGGACCAGTGGCAGTCAATGGGATCGCGCTAGTTTTGTGGCCAAAGAGCGAGGATTTGAGGCAAGCTTTCGCAACAAGACCCACGCTTGCGGACCAGGAAAGACCGAGACGCATCTTAGAAAGTGCGGAATCGATCCGTTGGTTTTTTTGAACGGAAAGGATTTTGAATCATGGACTCTGGAAAGTTAACGCTCAGGCGTGCTCGGCTCAATCCACTCTTTCGGAAACTGACGTCAGAGGTAGATCTCAGTGTCGATCACTTCATGCAGCCCCTCTTTTGTGTGGAAGGGCTAAAAGTCAAAGAAGAGATTCCAGGACTCGCCGGCGTTTACAGAGAAACCGCAGATTCGATTTTACGCCAAATTGAATCAGATCTTGAAACCGGTGTGAAAAGCTTCGTGATCTTTGGTGTTCCAGCGCAAAAGTCGGCTCAGAACTTTTCATACGCATCCACCGCGAAGATGATCTCAGAAATTAAAAAGAGATTCGGATCGGATCTGTTTCTTGCGGTCGACGTTTGTCTTTGTTCCTACACAGATCATGGTCACTGCGGAGTCCTCTCCACCGAAGGTGATCACGTGGACAATGGAAGGTCTGTGACAGAACTTGCAAAAGCGGCCCTTGAATACGCGGCCGCAGGGGCCGACTGCGTGGCACCCAGCGACATGATGGATGGGCGTATCGCAGCGATTCGAGGCGCCCTAGACCAGGGGGGGCAAGAACAGAAATTACTCATGAGCTATTCTGCAAAGTTTCATTCTAAGTTTTATGGCCCCTTTCGCGTGGCTGCAAACTCAGTGCCCAGCAAAACCAATTCTTTAAAGGATCGCGCTACCTATCAGATCGATCCAGCACGACCGAGCGACGCACTGCTTGCGTCGGAACGTGACGTACGCGAAGGAGCAGACATCCTAATGGTGAAGCCTGGACTTCCCTACCTAGATGTCCTTGCGATGCTTTCTGCAAAGATCAAACTCCCTTGGGCCGTGTATGAGGTTAGTGGTGAATATGCCGCGATTGAAGAGCTCGCAAAGGCGGGCCTCATCAACGCAGCGGCAGCACATGTGGAATCTTGGATAGCACTCAGACGTGCGGGTGCATCTATTCTCATCAGCTATGGCGCAAGAAATGCGCAGAAATGGATTAAGGAGCAACGATGAATCATCAAAATTCAGAATCCCTATTTGAGCGTGCGAAACGTGTGGCCCCGGGTGGAGTGCATTCTCCGGTCCGTGGCTTCCGTGGTGTCGGCGGATCCCCTGTCTTTATGGAAAGGGCGAACAGTGCTGAGATCTTTGATGTGGATGGCAACAGCTACATCGACTTTTGTATGTCCTGGGGTCCGCTCCTCTTTGGTCATCGAGACCCAGAAATTGAAGAAGCTGTCTTAGCCGCGTTAAAGCGCGGCTGGTCTTACGGCACTGCTGAGCCCTACTCACTCGAATTTGGAGAACTGCTGACTAGTAAAATTCCCCTCTTAGAACGCGTACGTTTCGTCAGCTCTGGGACGGAAGCCGTTATGTCTGTCATCCGTTTGGCAAGAGCGGCAACTGGACGAAACAAGATCTTAAAATTTGATGGCTGTTACCACGGACATGTTGATGCTTTGCTCGTCCGCGCTGGTTCGGGCCTTGCGGAGATGGCAACCCCGGATAGTGCTGGCATTAGCGCCCAAACTGCAGCTGACACTTTGGTGTGCCCGCTCGATGATGAAGCTGCATTCGAAACCATCATGAATGCTCATGGCAAAGAAATCGCTGCTGTTTGCATTGAACCGCTGCCGGCAAACAACGGACTGCTTCCGCAAAGCATTGAATTTCTTCGCAAAGTTGCCGACATCACAAAGAAAAACGGCGCACTTTTAGTCTTCGACGAAGTGATCAGCGGATTTCGCGTTGCTTTAGGCGGAATGACGGAACAGACCGGAATTAAACCCGATGTCCTCTGTTTTGGAAAAATCATCGGCGGTGGTTTTCCGGTGGGTGCATACGGCGGAAGCCACGAAATCATGAAGTGGATTGCACCCGAAGGTCCGGTCTACCAAGCGGGGACTTTAAGCGCAAATCCAGTTTCTATGTGTGCAGGTCTTGCAATGCTTAAGAAAGCACTCCGTGAGCAGCCTTACAAAAGACTGGAAGAAGCCACGAAGAGCTTCACCGCTGAATTGACCTACCTCGCACGGGATCTTCCTTTTGAATCTTCGATGCAATCCGAAGCGTCGTTGTTTTGGATGGTGTGTGGGAAAGCTTCATCAACGCCGGTGCGTGCAATTGGGCAAATTCCTGAAACACAAAAGGCGATTTATGCAAAAGTGTTTCACGCGTGTTTAGAGGAAGGCCTCTACTTTGCACCGAGTGGATACGAAGTAGGGTTTCTTTCAACAGCTCACACGCCTCAAGTCTTAGATCAGGCTCTGAGTCGTGCAAAACGCGCATTTGCAAAAGTGAAAAATAGTTAATCCGAAGACTATGACTCAACTCGGACAACTCACCGCAAAACCTGCTCGGACATTGAGACTCCTCATCGTGTTTCATTCTGCATGGGTCATTCTGATGGTCGGACTTGCAGCATGGTGGGGGGTTTTGCTGAAACGCACTGCAAATTCGGCCGCAGAACTTCAGTTGTCGGCAGGTATTGCGGCAGAGTCCGTCGCATCAGACCTCGAGCGATTCAACCGCATGATTTCTTGGGAGGCAGCGACCTTTGCGACACTTTTTGCACTCAGTAGTGCGGTCCTGATTTTCTTCTATATCCGGGAGCAGAAACGCGCTCGAGGTCTTCAGACTTTTTTTGCGACGTTCACGCATGAGTTAAAAACCCCCCTGACAGGGATACGCCTGCAGTCGGAAGCGATTGAAGATCATGTGATCGCATCCCCGTCACAGAATCCGCAACTTCAGACTTGGGCAAGACGTTTGTCCGAAGACGTGGAACGCCTGGAATCCCAGGTGGAACGTACTCTAGAACTTGCCAGGGTCGAGGGCGGTGGCGCTCTTTGGATCAAGCCGGTCGCCTTAGATTCTTGGATGGAAGAACTGGCCCGACTCCAGTTTGATGTGGTCTCAAAAAACCTACGCACAAACGTGCTTGCGGATCGAAGTGCGCTAGAGATCATTGCCAAGAATATCTTTGAGAATTCCAAACGGTATAGTGTGTCTACTCCCGCAAATGTGCAGGTTTCAGTGTCAGATAGTGATGGAAGGATTGAGATTCTTTTTAAGCATATCAACGCGAACCTGGACCAAGTGCCTGATAACTTAGGCACACTTTTCCAGCGTGGGCACCAAAGCAAGGGAAGTGGCATTGGACTTTATTTAATTCAAGCACTAGCTCGATCGATGGGCGGAGATGCAAAATTTTTTGTCGATTCTGCTTTCTGTGTTCGCATCACCCTACGCAAAGAAAAAGGCTCACAGTCTAAATGAGCACTCGTATTTTATTTGTTGAAGATGAAGTCACCGTCGGGTCAACGGTCTGGGAACGTTTGCAACTCGAAGGTTACCAGGTAGATTGGGTTAAAACCGCAAAGGACGCCGCAGCATACTTTGATCTCGTGGATCTTGCGATCCTTGACGTCCAGCTCCCCGACGGCAATGGCTTTGATGTCGCAAAAGGTCTACAAAAGCGAAGGCCAAACCTGCCTATCCTCTTTCTCACTGCAATGGGATCTCCCGAGGACCGTGTGCAGGGCCTTGAAGCAGGCGCACTCGACTACATCACAAAGCCATTTTTGTTTCGTGAGCTTTTACTCAGAGTAAAAAACACATTGTCGCGCATGCCGCAGCCAGATCTACCGGACTGGGTCAGAATCGGGGAAGCTGAGTTCTCCTACGAGCGTTACAAAGCACGGCGCGGGAGTGAGATCTTTGATTTGACCTCGAAAGAATGCGACCTTCTCAAGCTTCTGTATGAAGAGGCCGGAAAGGTCGTGAGCCGAGATCGCATCTTAGACTCGATCTGGACTGCGGGTGAGTACCCTACGCCCCGTACGATCGACAACTTTATTTTGAAGCTTCGAAAGATTATCGAAAAAGACCCCGCCGAACCTACGACCATCCGCAGTGTGCGTGGCGTTGGCTATCAACTGGATTTGGAATAACAATGAACACAACGCGAATTCAAGAAGCTGCAAAAAGAAGAAATTTAGGCCGTCCTCCCATTTGGTTTATGCGTCAGGCTGGGCGATACCATTCGCATTATCAGAATCTGAAGAAAAAACATTCCTTCTTAGATCTTTGTCGCATCCCAGAACTTGCAACTGAGGTGACGTTCGGACCTGTGGACGAATTTAAGTTTGACGCGGCGATTCTCTTTTCTGACCTTTTATTCCCTTTAGAAGCCCTGGGAATGGATCTAGATTACGCACCCGGCCCAAAGCTCTCGTGGCACATCACAAAAGAGTCAGATCTCAAAAGACTCACCCCTGTGTCCGATCTCACAAAGCATTTCCACTTCCAGGGGGAAGCCCTTCGTCAAGTTCGGGCTGGTCTTGCAAAAGATAAATCCCTGCTGGGGTTCGTGGGTGGTCCGTTGACCTTGTTTTTCTATGCTGTGGATGGATCCCATCAGAATTCGCTGGGTCGTGCTCAATCGATGGTTCCTACTCCAATTTTTTCGCAGTTTTGCGAAATCTTACTTCCTGTACTCCTCGAAGAAATCCGAGTGCAAGCGCGCGGTGGTGCGGATGTGATGGCGATCTTAGACACTTGTGCAGGTGACGTAGATTCGGACACCTATGCTCGTTACGTCGTACCGGAACTGAATCGAGTTCTCTCCACATTGAAAGCTGAATTCCCGAATGTGTCACGCCTCTACTATTCCAAGGGCACGTCCTATTCACACTGGGACCACTTAAAATCTCTTCCAATTGATGTCAAAGGCATCGACTGGAATACGCCGATCGCTGAAGTGCTGACCCAGTATAAAGACCACTGGGCCATCCAGGGGAACTTCGATCCAAAGCTCATGCTACTTCGCGGACTGGCATTTGAAGATGCATTGAGCCAGTACCTTGCACCCATTCGAAGGCTTGATCCCTCCCTACTTCAGGGTTGGATTTGCGGGCTAGGCCATGGGGTACTTCAGCAGACTCCTGAAGAAAACGTGCATCGATTCATAGAGAAAGTGAAACAGGAGTTCCCCGAATGAACGAGCTTTCGCAAAAATATAACGTTCCGGGTCCGCGCTATACAAGCTACCCTACCGTCCCCTATTGGGATCGGAATCCAACAGAAGAGGAATGGATTCAGCATCTTTCAAATACTTTGGATCAATCTCAAGCAGAAGGCTTGGGTGCTGCACTTTACCTCCACCTACCCTTCTGTGAAAGCCTTTGCACCTACTGTGGCTGCAATACGCGGATCACTAGGAATCACAGTGTCAGCCAACCTTACATTGAGACTCTGTTGAAAGAATGGACCCAACTTCTTCAGCACACCGGACGCACGAGTCATCTATCCGTCAGTGAAATTCACGTGGGCGGCGGAACACCCACATTTCTGTCTGTAAGCGAACTCGACTATCTTTTTGGCCAGCTGACGAAAAGAATCACCCGAACCGACAACGCCGAATTTTCTATAGAAGTCGATCCGCGTGTCACAAGCCAAGAACAAATGCGCGTTCTTGCACATCATGGTTTCTCGCGGATTAGCCTAGGGGTTCAAGACTTTGATCCGAAAGTCCAAGACATCGTCAATAGGGTTCAGTCAGTAGATCAGGTGAAAAAGGTAACCGACGACGCAAGATCGCTTGGTTTTAACAGCGTTAATTTCGATCTCATTTACGGTCTACCTCTTCAAACCTTAGACAGCATCGAAACGACGATGAAGCATGTGAGAGAACTACGCCCGGATCGAATCGCATTCTATGCCTATGCCCATGTGCCATGGATTAAACCTGGGCAACGTCGGTTTACGGAAGACGATCTACCGCAGGGCGAAAACAAGCGGGCGCTTTATGTCCTAGGAAGAACCATCCTAGAAGAGGCGGGTTACGTTGAGGTCGGTATGGACCACTTTGCTTTAAAATCAGACTCTTTGTACCAGGCCGTCTTAGATAAGACACTTCACCGGAACTTCATGGGTTACACCGCCCGCAACGTTCAGCCGATCATTGGCTTAGGCGTTTCTTCCATCAGCGATGCATGGACAGCCTTTGCCCAAAACGAAAAATTGCTTGAGACGTACTCCAAATGTGTCCATGAAGGTCATGTGCCGATTCACCGGGGGCATGTGTTAAACGCAGAAGACTTGAGTCTCAGGCGCCATATCTTAAACCTGATGACAGAAATGAGAACAAGCTGGAACACTGCAGATCCAGCCTCTTCTTTCCTGAAAGAAGTACCTCATCGACTCGATGAAATGGGTCGGGACGGACTCCTCAACCTTCAAGGCAATGAGGTTCACGTCACCGAAGAAGGACGCGCTTTTCTGAGAAATATTTGCATGGCCTTTGATGCGCGACTCATTCGTAAGGCACCAGAGACTAAACTCTTTTCACAAACGGTCTGATGCTGTGATTGGAAAAATTGACCCCACACATAAAGAAGTGACAGTCATTGGGGCTGGGATCTCAGGACTCCTCATCGCAGATGCGCTCAAGACCAAAGGTTATCAAGTCGAGGTGCTTGAGTCCGCGCCTCGTGTAGGTGGCCTGCTTGAAAGCAAGCAGACTCACTTAGGATTAGTGGAGTGTGCTGCGCACAGTTTTTTGATGACTGATGCCATGGTCAAACATTTTGAAGAGATCGGCATCACTCCAATCTCCGTGAATCCCAAGGCCAAGGCTCGGTACATCTACCGAAACGGCAAACCGCAGCGAATGCCCCTGACGTTTGTTGAAATTCTTCGGACACTTTTTCAATACCTAAGAAGGAAACCCATCCTTTCCCCTACAGCCTCCTTTGAGGCTTGGGGCTTACATCATCTCGGCGAAGCAGCGACACGATTTCTGATTGCTCCCTTCGTCACAGGCGTTTTTGCAGCGACTCCCCAAGAGCTCGATTTTCGATTGGCTTTTCCAAAGGTAAAACAGAAGGAAAAGAAACAAATGATGACATTGCCAGGAGGTCTTGAATCCTGGGCATTGGCCCTGAGGACTCGGCTCCATGAAAACATTCAACTCAATCGGGCAGTCACAACACTCCGGAAAATCAAAAATATCGTGATCGCGACACCCGCGCCTCAGGCTGCGAACCTTTTGAGGGCAACACATCCAAAGCTTGCAGAGCTCTTCGAACAAATCCCTTACGCTCCGCTCATCACGATCACCGTTTTTGCGAAGTCTCTGGATTTTGGAAGAAAAGCACCCAGAGGGATCGGTGTGCTCATTCCGCGCGGGGAAGGGGTGCGCATCTTAGGTGTGCTCTACAACTCCAGTGCTTTTATTGGCCGTGTACGCAATAGTGACACGACATCACTCACTGTGATGCTGGGAGGAACAACAGATCCTGAAGCATTGACGCTGACCGATTCCCAGATTGAAGCCCTACTGAAGAAAGAACTGAATCAGGTTTTAGGTTGGAGTGGGGAATCATTTGAACTTCATATCACACGATGGAAGAATGCCATCCCCATCTATGGCCCACGACTCAGAGCAGCTCTGGATACGGCTACAGCGGAACTCACGCTACAACAACCGGGCCTTCTGCTTTGCGGTAATTGGACAGGAAATGTGAGCCTGCGTGGCATACTATCTGACGTCCTGACTTTGAATAGGAACTTATGAAACAAAATGAAGCGGATCTTGTCAACGGGCCTGGGGATTTAGAGAACGGTGTGTACGGAGTTCCTTCAACTTACAAGGATGCAAAACTCATCTATGTACCGGTGCCGTGGGAAGCGACCACGTCATATGGAGGCGGGACGCGCCTTGGCCCACAAGCAATTTTAGAAGCGAGCATACAACTCGATCTCTTTGACTGGGACGTTGTAGACCCATGGAAGAAGGGAATGTTTTGGTGGGATGCTGATCCAAAGATAGAACAGTGGAACAAGGAGGCCCGTGCGGAAAAAGTGGCGGGGCATGTCGATCAAGTGAACAGTCTTTCACGGAAACTAAATGCTGCAATTGAGGCCCGGGTAACCAAGATTCTTTCAGACGGAAAGATTCCTGCCTTGGTTGGAGGTGATCACTCCACACCCATTGGGGCATACACCGCGCTTGGAAAAAAATATGCTTCCTTTGGAATTTTGCATATCGATGCGCATTCCGATACGCGTGATGCCTATCAGGGATTTACAGACTCGCATGCATCCATCATGCGGAATGCGCTTGAGCGTGTGCCCGAACTCACCACTTTGACACAGGTTGCGATCCGGGATTTTTGTGATGAGGAAATGCAATACTTAGGCTCCATGCCCGATCGAGTGAATGTATTTTGGGATAGAGATCTTCAAAATGCTCGACTTGGAAGAGTAGCGTTTACTCAAACCTGCAAAAAAATCATCGATACGTTGCCTGAAAGTGTTTGGGTAAGCATCGACATCGACGGGCTGGATCCAAGGTATTGCCCACACACAGGAACACCGGTGCCTGGTGGCCTAGAGTATTCAGAACTTCAATACCTCCTCATCGAACTAGCGAAATCCGGACGCAACATCTTAGGTTTCGACTTAGTTGAGGTTGCTCCCAATACCGATGCTTCAGCAACTTGGGATCAAGCTGCGCGGGAATGGGACGCAAATGTGGGTATGCGCTTGCTCTATAAGCTCTCTGCCCTGGCACTGGCCTCTCAGGGAGTTTGCCGATTTCGCACAACATCGTTAGACTTAAACAAAACAGGGAGATCACTCATGGGCCGTGGACGTAAGAATAAAACTCAAAAGATGAAGCAACGCGCTGGACAAGCCTCAAAAAAGGCTCGCGCAAAAAAGAAAAAGTCGGCAGCTAAAAAGAAGTAGCTCAAATTTTTTTAAGGTTACAAGACCCCTGTGGCCACTACCTGGCCACAGGGGTTTTTTTGTTTATGCGCAAATTGGGGTGGGCTGAGAACGAGTCTTCTCGTTGATTTGCCCATAAAGAGCCCAGTTCGACGTGACCAGCACCAACCTAACACCTCCTGCCATCAGGCAGGGCAAAGTCTCCTCCAACCAAGCGTCTATTTTTCCGACCGTCATTCCATCCAACGAGATGACGACTGACTTCATGTAGGAGCCAAACAAATCCGAGGAGCTTTCAATCACCTCTTTCATCCGTTGCCACGAAAACGAACCCACCTGGTGAAAATAGCCCCCATCGTTCAGTGTTTCTGCGATTTCGCAGCCAACCACGCTCCAGAAATGATCCGAAAAAACAATTCGACCCCGTACACCTTCGCCCAATTCATCTGAAATCATGATGTATTTTCCTCTCTCGACTGCGAGAACATAAGCAAATCAGGTGCCATTCGGGTTCCGGGTTTGATAATTTTGCCGGCATGGAATTTGGTCCAAATTTTCCGAACTTGCTCATTGTTGAAGATGAAGAATCAACACGACTTGCACTCAAAGACCTGATCGGCCGTCGAAGGTTACGCACGCACACAGCAAAGAATTCGGACGAGGCGCTCGTGCTCCTCAAGAAGCACCGTTTTGAAATCATGCTGACCGATATCGAGATGCGCCATTCGAATGAAGGAGTAGAGCTGATCCCTCGGGCCAAGGCTTTGCAAGAGGATTTAGAAATCGTCGTTTTTAGTAGTTACACCGACTTTGAGCGGGTTAAGGAAGCGATGCGACTGGGCGCTACGGACTACGTTCCGAAAACAAGCGGTATGAATGAACTTGCTCTTGCTATTGAGAGGTCACTTGCTAGAAGGGCATCCAAACGAAAAGTTCGACAGCTCGAGACCGAAATAGCAGCGAATCATAAACAAGTGCGCTGGATTGGTTCTTCAGAAGCATCCAAGAATATTTTACGTACGATCAAACGCCTCAGATCTTCGGATCTACCCATCCTGATCACCGGCGAAACCGGTACGGGTAAAGAAGTTGTAGCGCGACTCTTACGACAGGAGCGTGCCGACGGGTTAGAACCATTTGTCTCTGTCGATGCCTCGACCATTCAATCTTCCATTGCCGAAAGTCTACTCTTCGGTTTTGAAAAAGGTGCATTCACGGGAGCTGATCAAGGGAAGTTTGGCCTTTTTGAAGCTGCCCACGGTGGATCGATCTATTTTGATGAGATGGGCAATATGCCGCTTGAAATACAGATGAAACTTCTACGGGTGTTGCAAGAAAAAGAAATCCTTCGCCTGGGAGCATCCTTGCCGATTCCGCTTAAATTTCGAGTGATCTCTGCGACCAATCAAAATCTAGAAACTCTGTGCCAGGAAGGTCGATTTAAAGATGACCTTCTCCAGCGTATCGCTGTATTCACCATTGAGGTCCCATCCCTCAGAGAGAGAGTTGAAGATATTCCCGATCTACTGAACCATTTCTCCAGTTTGCTCAGCACCGGTGGAAGAACGCTCGTTTTCTCTCCAGCTGCGATTGCTGCGTTTCAAGAATACCCATTTCCCGGCAATGTACGGGAACTCCACAACATGGTAGCGGTTCTCTATAGTCTATGTGACTCAGATATTGTTGATGTATCCGATCTCCCCCTGAAGGTTCAGAAATGTTTCAGTGGCTATGAGCCGAACAAAGGGAACATCAGCAGTGACACGGATGGATCAACAAAAAGAGCCTTGGAATCCTATTATGATCGAGTCGGCGCTTTTGAATACGCGCTCCTAAAGGGTGAATACGAGTTAGCCAAAGGCAACGTGACCCGCATGGCAGCACGGCTGAAGATGGATCGATCTCACCTGCATAACAAACTGAAAGAACTCTGTATTCACAGCGTCAACATTCCGTCTGCAGGCTCGGCTGCAAGGCATTAACATAATTTAAACAAAACAAAAGTTAAGCGATACTAAACGGGCATCATGCAAAACTCTATGCGGCCTGTGTTAGTTGTTGATCCCGATGACTCATTTGTTCAGTCCTTAAGCCTAGGATACGTACATGCCGCGTTTCCGATCCTGCCTGCGAACGAAGGCGCGATGGCGCAAACCTTTCTTTCAGATAGTGGGAGCCCACTTTCAGGAATTTTCGTAAATCCAAGGACTCCGGGTGTGGGATGGATCTCCATTATCAGGTGCGCACACATGCACCGCCCAGCAACCCCGATTTATGTGCTGCAAGATGCAGGTGCCACTATGCCAGAGATGCAGTATGTGGACATTAAAAAACTGGGTGTACGCGACACCCTCACGAAGCCCGTCGATTACAAGAAGATGATTCGGCTTTTGTCTCCGATTGTGCTGAGTTTTGACAAAACAGAGATCGTAACTCAGGGACAAGCGCTAGAAGATCAACAAGTGGACTCGGCTTACGTGCCCATTCGCGCGGAGGATTTTCTATCTGGTAGCGAATGCCTCTTTGATGTGTTTGTTCGACTTTCGTCGAATCGTTTTCTAAAACTCTTAAATGCCGGCGAAGCTTTCACCCCCGAGCGTCTAAAACAATACTTATCTAAGGGAGTGCGCTACTTCTATATTCGTCGCGAGGTCCAGGATGTCTACATGTCCTACTGCGATCATATTACCTCAGCCATTCTGAAGCTTCGATCAGTGGGCACAGATGTCAAACTCGCTCAAAGTCTAAACTTAGGCGAAGAGGTGATGAAGAACTTAAAATTAAATGGCATCAGTGATGCAAATCTTGCGTATGCGGGAAAGTTTGTGGGGAATCTGAAGACCGTGATGGATGAATTTCGTCAAGGCAGTCAGCCCAAACTTCTGTCGCAATTTCTCAGCGACACCGTGCTCTATGAACATGGCGTAGCAACATCGATGATCGCGGGCGTTTTAGGGCATGCATTTAAGATCCAAGGGGAGAATCCAGTGCGTATCCTTGGACTTGCGGGCATGTTTCATGATCTGGGTCTAGCCGATGCACCAGAAGTCATGAAGGCCGAAGAGGAGTCTGCTTTAACTCCTGAAGAACAAAAAATATTTCGTGATCATCCGCGCCGTGCAGTTGAGACCTTAGCAAAACTTCGCACTCTTTCTGCAGCTGCGCTTCAAGGAATCGAACAGCATCACATGCGTTTAGGCGGAGCTGGATTCCCAGAGAGATCAGGCGGCACTCCGGTTTCTAAAGTGGCAGAGATCATCGGTATGGCCGATGAATACGTGCAGGCGATGCTTAAAATTAAGGCTGACCCATCGATCCCAGTGGAACGTCTGATCAATAAGGCCCTATCCGGCTTTACCCGCGAATCAGCCAGGGTATTTATGGAGACCTTCTTCCCAGGCAATAAGCTGATCAACTTCCATTGAGGAGTGGAGCTTAGGGTGTCTCGCGCGACACAGCTCTGTGGGCTGAAGGTCCTGACATACACTAACATTTGGGGGAATTTTTATGAGCTTGATCGGTACCGGATTGTTGCTTTACACCCTGGGACAAGTCGCCATTGCACAGGGTATTAAGGCCACTCTTCCTGATCCGCCCATAACATACAATATTCACCACTGTGCTGCCTCCTTGGACTCTGATGAAGACGAGTTTATTTCTGTGCGCAACCGGCCCCGCATCGATACCACTCTTACGCCCTATTTCATTTTGCGAGACGGAGTCAAGTATGTTGGGTTTCTGGCATTTGAGAATAATGAACTTCGATTTATCGAAGTTGAGAAACTGAAGCAAGGGGAGAAGCTGCCTGACACGGATGGCACGGAAACGCGTTCGTTTAGATTTAAAAACATCAATGGCATGGAGTCGGTAATCGAATACTCTGTGAAGCACGGTGAGATCAAACCAAAGAATGCGCGCCTCTTTGGCAATCAAAAATTTCAATTATCCATCCCGCTCCTGGATTCGAAGCCATTCGAAAATAAAAAAGCGGAGTACGAGGCGCGTGAAGCGATCTCTGCTCAACTGAATAGACGGCTAAACAAGATTTCAACACACCTTACAGAGGAAACATTTGGAAAGCCTCTCGCTGCGGATGCCGTGAATCAAAAGGGGGGCGGTTATCGTAAATATCTCCAAACCCTATTGGGTATTCAAAAATCTGGCCATCAGGGATGCCGCTTGTTTTTGGTAAACTATTTGAGGCACAACGAATCCCTCTCCCCAGAAGACGCCCACAGGAAGGTAGATAAATTGCATGCAGACGTCATGGCTGCAATTTCTGTTGGTCCGTCCGACGACAGCGGTCCGACCGACCCTCCGGCATTCACGCCAATCAACAATCAGACGACGACTGCGGAATTGTTAGAGTAGTAAGCTAAAGACGATGCTTGTGCAATCCGTCGATCGTCTGAACACCATCAATATTGGTCTCATGCTGATCTCGCTGCTTGCGGCTTTTGTCCTGCCATTTGAGGTCTTTCTATTTTCATATGCAGTACTCGGCCCGGCCCATTATTTAACTGAAATTCCATGGCTGTACCGAAAGAATTTCTTTACCCAAAAGAAATGGGATATCTGGATTATTGGAATACTCTCCGTACTCATTGCAGCGGGAGCATTTTCTGGGTTCCTCACCGGAATTCAAATTTCTAGGTCTATTGCTTTCACGTTCATCACAGCAGGAATTCTAACCTGGGTGGATCAACTATTAAAAAGAATCGTTGGGATCGTCATCGGCGCCGTCATCGCATGTTTTGCATTCACGGATCAATCCATGAGTGTCTATTTTGGGATCCTGCTGCCGACGATGATTCATGTCTTTGTTTTTACCGGTCTCTTTATAGTTTATGGAAGCCTGAAGTCGAAGAGTCTTTCTGGTGCATTGTCGGTCGTCTTCTATGTGTGTTGTGGTGTCCTCTCGATGGTTCTCCCTCCCATCGGGGCCTACCTACCCAGTGAAGGTGTGTTAGCGAACTTACAAAGCTTTTCCTCCACTCATGAGGCCCTTGCAATCTTCCTAAACACACTCGATCCGAGCGTTGATGAAAATATTTTCTTCGGTTCAACAGGCTGGAAATTGATGAGACTAGTCGCATTTTCATACACCTATCACTACCTCAATTGGTTTTCGAAGACGTCGATCATAGGCTGGCATCACCTCCCTCGTTACGGATGGGTCGCGCTCAGTGTTTCCTGCGTTGGTGCAGTTGCGCTCTATGCGATCGACTATCAACTCGGCCTTCAGGTTTTGTTCATGCTCAGTTTCCTACACGTTTTTCTTGAACTTCCGCTCAATTTTCATAGCATTTCGGGCATTGGAAAAATCATTCAAGCCAAGTACTCAAGGAGAACTACTCCATGAAAACCATACTCTGTTTTGGTGATTCCAATACCTACGGGCAGAAGCCGCTGAGTAATTATTCGAAATCCAGATTTGGTCAAGATATCCGCTGGCCGGGCCAGCTTGCGCGGCTTGCGGGATCCGAGTATTCCATCATCGCGGAAGGCAATAACGGTCGCACGACTGGAATCGACGATCCAATCCGTGAAGGCAGATCGGGCCGTGCCTATCTTGCAGCATGCTTAGATTCTCATGTACCGCTGGATCTCGTGATCTTCATGTTAGGCAGCAACGACTTAAAGAAGAAATATAACCCAAGCGTGGAATCGATCACTGACCGGATGCGAGCGCTCGTAAAACTCACAAAAAAAATCACAAAGGAGCCTCCAACGCATCCGAGCGAAATCCTAGTCATTGCTCCACCTATCATTCGGCCCGAATTTTATGTCAGTGATGACTTTAACTATCCAGAGGCCTTGAATTATTCCAAAGGCTTGGCGGATGCCTATCAACAAATGGCGACCGACGAAGCTGTGCACTTCTTAGATGCAGCTCTTCATGTGACATCAAGTGACAAAGACGGTGTCCACCTCGAACCTGAAGACCACGCGAACCTTGCGGCAGCGGTATGGGGTCAAGCGAAGATGATTTTCGGGTGATGTGCTAGCGGGTGCTGCCAGTCGCGTTTTATTGGAGATGGCGGCTGGCCAATTTGGGGCGCTCCTTAGTACCTGACTTTTTTGTTTACTTTTGGCTGCCCCTAGGCTATCCTCCTTCTCGCCCGTCCACCCCCTTTTAGGAGCGACCATGAGCCTAGCCAGAATCCTTACCGAAGCCCCTAGCCATGACACAGAAACTCGTACTCTCGCCTTCCGGCTCAGCGCAAGCTCCCGAAACACCGGCGCGAAAGAACTCCAAGGGCGCGAGCTCCACGTGCATTTTATGGGTTCAAAGATCACTGGCGGAACCCTTGCGGGCGCCGGTAACCACACCACCCAGCTGCAGGTGACCGAGCGCGACGACCAAGATCGAAGGTGGGTGCTTGAGGATGATCAAGGCAGGGTGCGAGCAATTTTAAGACTATTTGAGGATCGTGATGCCGAAGTGGCCATCAATCATCCCGCCAATATCTACGAGCTCGGCCCAGTGAACAATTAGCGATGTGGCCATACCCCGGCTTATCCCTTAGGACCACACCCTCCTCATCCTTACCAAGGCGTACCAGGGTTACCATCGATACCACCAAATCCCCCGTAAATCGGTGTATCGCTTGAGGAGGTATAGCCCGCCCCACTGCTGTAACTGGAAGACTTATAATCTGGGAAATACATGGCCAAGAGTGGGTCAAAACCAGGGCCAAATTTATCCTTAACTTTTATCGCCACTGCAATGCTTGCTGCCTGCGATTCTGTAATCCCCTCGATGCTAAAGAAACGTTTGTAGAGACTAGATAGTTCTTTGCGGTCCTGCTCATTCCCCTCGATAGATGCAAGACCAGCAGCAAGCAAGCAGGCTCCGCTTGCATCAATTTTAAGCGACTGCCGAAAGGAATCACGATTCACGAGGGCTTGTTCAGACACCGTTTGAAGTTCTGAAGGGCTTTTTTCCCAATAGAACGCATTGACGAGCAGAGTCGCACTAGTATGACTGAGAAGACGGGACTTAGAAAATTCTCGGATGTATTGGATCAGCCTTTTCGCTTCCATCGGACTACGTAACTTATTCATCGCAAATGAGATCGAGTAAAGAAGATCATTATCTTCTTGAGATGAATCTTGTCTTTTCATATCTAAAAAAAGCTTAATCCATACATCTCTATCGAGTGGCGGACTCCGATGTTTAGCAAAGAGGATCGCGAAGCGGATGGCAGCGGTGCGGCGCACAACCGGAAGCAGGGATGTTACTCCGCGATAGAACTCAGCCGCATCTTCTTCTGAGTACTTTCCCTCGGAGAGGAGAAAGAGGGCGACTTCTACTGGTAGATCATTACGGTTTTCGTACTTGGATGTGATAGCGATCAAAGAACTCAGATCTTCAATCGTTTTGCCGATCTCATACCCAGATCCAACTAGATATCGCACGGCGACCGCAGTCGCACCAGGTCGCAGATTTCTCAGCGCATGGGCATCGAAGATTAGGTCTGCATCACGCATGTACTTTGTGAACGTTAGTATTGCGCCCAAATCTTCAGCTCGATCCAACTTCTTCGCTAAACCTACGCGAAGCCATCTCCGTGTCCATACCTTTTCTTCAAGCTCTTCGATGGCCTTCTGTTTTGCACGAACGGCGCTAGAATGGGACCCAAGATCGATGGAAGTCAGAAATTTGCTGAGAGGTCGGAATGACTTTTGATAAGTGTCCTCGAACTTCCTGAGATCCTCTTTCAAATCATTCAACTGTTCTCCCAGTTCTTCCTCGCGCAGTTTTGCAAAGCTGTGTGCGGAAGATGCTTCTGCTAAGAATTTTTCGTGCTGGATGGACAAGTCAGGTGAGGTTGAGTGTTCTAAATCCCTGAGTTTTATCCCTAAAGGATTAAGCACAGTTTTACTCAGACCGAAATGGTCCCCGTCGTTCAGAACGATATCTTCGCAGATGCCCGCCCTAGAATGGGTGCTCACCATCAGCAAAGAAAAGAAGATCAATCCCGATAACTGTATCCAATTGAACAATCTCATTCTGAGACTTTTACTCGAACAATGATCAAGAGCCCAGAAATTCATTGGCGATCCCACAGAATCATCTGGCGGGCTGACTGGACAAAAAAAGCCTCCGGCTTTCACCGAAGGCTGATTTTTTTGGTGGAGGTGGCGCAGCACCATCCCGTATTCTATTCTTCTCAGATTTCATTGATTTTTCCGTCCAAAAATCTCGGCAGGAGCGTCGCTTCGAAAGATCGCCCGCGACCGCACTGTCAGCAGGGGCGCGATCCGGGAGATGCTTCGCGCGGACGATTAAGTGGATTGTGGAGAGGAACGCAAACTACCAGCAGGGCAAGTCCTAGAGGGCAGCACTTGCAAAGCCGCTTTAGTATATTGCACTATAGTGTTGTAGATGGCGCAGTTCAAGTGCGTTTTGGCTCGCCTATTGGTACCTACAGACCGAAGGTTTTGAATTTGAGTGGGACCGTGGAAACGCGCTCAAAAGCAAAACGAAACACGGCGTTGAGACAGAAGAAATTGAAGAGCTATTTCTACAGAAGCTTGCCGTTCCGATCGGAAGACAGATTGCGCCAATTGTTGATGAAGAAAGACTTTGCATCGTTGGACCTACCAATCAGGGTCGCATGGGCTCCGTTGTATTTACTTTGCGGGACGGAAGAGTAAGACCGATCAGCTCAAGACCTACGAGCTGAAAAGAAAGAGGACTTTATGAAGAAGCACGTAAAACGCTTGAAAGAATATGAAAAGGTCGACTTCGATCCTCGTGAAATCATTGAAGGCATGAGTCGCCTCAAAGGTGCACGCAGAAAGCCAACAAGCGTGGCTCTTGAAGAAGAGCTCCTAAAAGAACTGAAGACAATCGCACTTAAGAAGGGCGTGCCTTATCAGGTGCTCATGCGGCTATTGATTGCGGATGGATTGAAGAGACTTAAAGAAGCTGCATAGTCCGTGGCCAGCCACAGACCGCTCTACTTCCCGCATATCCGTTTACACAAACACTTCATTAGTCACCAAGGAGTGGTCATATTACCATCGAAGCCACCAGTACTGCCGTAGCTCGATCGCCTACGAGGCGCTTGGTAGTCGTGGAAGTAAATCGACATCAATGGATCAGGACCCGCCCCGAAGGCATCTTTAATTTTGATCGCGACCGCAATGCTCGCTGCCTGCTCTTCTGTTACACCCTGTATTCGAAAAAACCGCTTATACAGGCGGAGTAATTCTTCGCGATCCTGACTATTACCACGGATACGTGTGAGGCCCGCGGCAAGGATGTAAGAGCCTTCTGAGGCAACTTTGAGTGTCTTATAAAAATACTCAAAATTCGCACGTGCTACTGATGCTGCGCTCCGCAGATCCGAAAAGTTTTTATCCCAAAAAAAAGCATTCGCGAGCATGGTTGCGCCTCGGTAGCTTAAGCCTTCCAACTCATGACATTCACGTATGAACTTGCTCAATTCTTTCACTTCCTGCGGGCTACCTTGCTGCTCCATAGCGTGTGAGATCGAATACAGCAGATCTTCTTCCATTGCTTCGGAAGGAAACCCCTTCACCATCTCAAGAAAAAGTTTGATCCAAGCATCGCGGTCGGACACCAAAATCCTGTACTTCTCAAAAAGTATTGCGAAACGAAGAGCGACGGAGCGTTTCACCGATTCCTTCAGCTCAGCGACGGTTTTAAAGAAATTCAAAATGTCTGCTTCCGTATTTTTTCCGTGTTCATATAGGAAAATGGCGACGTGTGCACGAGTAGAAGGTTCATATTCATGTCTCGACACCAGCGCAATTAAAGCGCCCAACTCCTCGACCGATTTCGCAATCTCTTTCCCAGATCCAACGAGCTCACGCACCGCTACCGTAGCAATTCCGAATGACTGAGATCTGCGTGAGACATCTGAAAAGACTGTATCCGCGTCACGCATGTACTTTGAAAAGTTGAGAATGATTCCTAAGTCTTCAGCGCGCACCGACATATCGACCATCTGTTTATGAAACCACTCCCTCGTACTGACTCTGTTCTGGAGCTCATAAATTGCTGACTTCCTTGCTCGAACGTCCTGAGAGTGTGAACTCAGATTAAAAAATGAGAGAACTTTGCTCCCCGGATTAAATTTTTCCTTGTAGGTTTGCTCATCTTGCTGAAGCGCCGTCTCCAATCGAATCAACTCGCTTTTCAAGACGCCGTGTTGTCGTTTCGCTAGGTCAACTCCGTCCGACACTTCGACAACAAATTTTGCGTAATCATTCGATAAATCCGGAGACGTTGAAACTGCCAGCTCATCCAATTTCACGTTTAAACTACGCAGCACGTTTGTTCTTAGACTCTCGCTGTCATCGTTATGTAAAACGATGTCCTCACAGAGATGGGCAATAGCCTGCGAATGGGCAAAGGCAAGGAAACAGACCAACAGGAGCGAGCAAGTCCTTCGGGTTAAAAAGCATATCCTTTTCATCAGGTATTGATCTACGCCAATGAAAGTGGGACGTAAAGAGGAATTAATTTTTCAACCGGATCAGTTTCATCACCGGTCCCGAACGGATTCCTTCGCCTGTAAAATTTAAAATGTAATTTTGTGCGCTGGCCACCAATTAAAAAATGGTGGAGGTGAACGGATTCGAACCGATGACCCCCTGCTTGCAAAGCAGGTGCTCTACCAACTGAGCTACACCCCCACACACAATTTAGGAAGAACCTCAGGTATAGCGAAAACAGGCCGCCCGCGCAATACTGAACCCCGTGGATAAGCTCACTTCTGAAAATTACCGCAAAGGCCTGCTGATGGATGAAGAGTGTTTCGGTGGAATTTCAGAAGTCCCCGAACAACCGGGCAGCTACTTGGGCTTTGTGGTGCGACACACGGACGGCACAACATTGGCCACAGCAACCTTCACCAATCTATTTGAAGCGATCCGCAATATGAACGGAATCGACCGTGAATGGGCCTTTGCACCCATCGGCGCCTGCGGCGGCGGAAACTGCGGCTCAGGCAAGTGCGGTACCGGCGGTTGTGGGAAAACGAATAACAAACTTGAGGAGCAATCATGTTGATTCATTTACTAGCCACCCTTGCGTTGGCATCAGCCGCGCCCACTTCGTTTTATGACCTCGCAACCAAAGACATCGACGGAAAAAATGTGCCCATGAAGAGCTTTGCCGGCAAAGTCGCCCTTGTGGTGAACACGGCATCTGAGTGCGGGTACACCTATCAGTACGGTGGACTGCAAAAAGTCTATGAAGAGAACCAGGCCAAGGGATTTGTGGTACTTGGTTTTCCTTCCAATGATTTCGGCGGACAAGAGCCAGGAAACGAAGGCCAAATTAAGCTTTTCTGTAAATCAAACTACAAAGTGGCCTTCCCGATGTTTTCTAAATCTGTCGTGAAGGGGGATCAGAAGTCCCCAATCTTTCAATTCTTAACATCCTCAGGCCCTACCGATACACGGGGCGAAGTGACCTGGAACTTCAACAAGTTCCTGATTAACAAAAAGGGCAACATCATTGCCCGTTTTAGCTCGAACGATAAACCGGATGATTCGAAGATCCATGCGGCAATTCAGTCAGCGCTAGCCGAGAAATAAGGCCGAGCGCGGCTGGCCGCGGCGATCCTGCCTTCTGTTGACATAATCAATCCACATTGCAAGACTGCGGCGTGCTCAGCGTGTTGTCATTGCTGCTTAGTGTTGCGCCGGCGACCGCTCAAACCGGGGCGGTACCTCCGACGTTGTTGATTATTGATATGCCG
The DNA here is from genome assembly GCA_027486675.1 of Pseudomonadota bacterium. Classification (GTDB taxonomy): domain Bacteria; phylum Bdellovibrionota; class UBA1018; order UBA1018; family CAIMNF01; genus JAIXOQ01. The sequence continues at coordinate 156,969 of JAIXOQ010000020.1, read as the reverse complement.
CAAAGTTCTGACTTGGCGGCATTTAAATCCTCCGATCGAGCTGCAATGACTGAAGTGACTCTACTTCGCGAAACAGAGCTGAATGTCTTTGAGAAAATTTCCCTCTCGAAGCTCAATCAAGAAGCGGGTGAGAAATGGGGCGACACGGCAGACGACCATGGCGATTTAGTGACTACCCTAGCGACACGCTACGCCGGTAACGCGCGTGTCCTAGCAATTCCCGGCTTCGATTTATTTGACCAAATTTTTTTCTATACATTGATGGCACTATCAGAGTTAGGCCTTAATGATTTACCGATCCAAGAAATCAACTCATTCCTCAGGTCAGACAAATTTACGGAGTACTTTCAGACACTCAGCACTTTCTTTAAGGAACAAAATATTCGAGTTGTCTCTTTGTCCGTCTTATTCCACAACCTTTACAACTTATTGATCGAAGAGTATCAGAAAAATCTAGATCCTACGGATCGTGAAAAGCTTCGACTCGTTCTACGTGTTCACAAAAAGTTATGGCAAGCGTGGACACAGTTCACAAAAGAAGAAGAAAATACTATTTTCGTGCATTCAGCCGGTAACGATTCCAAGAAACTCGTGCAAGCCACGAGCACTGCAAATGTTCGGGCCGGCATGATCTACCTCCCCAACGTTCTCTATGTTGGTGCTTTAAACTCTGGCAATGGCCTAGAACTCTATTCAAACTATGGAACTCATGTGGTTCAAATTGGGGCAAATGGTACGTACGACGCTGAAAAGCTCGGCGCATCTTTTGCAGCACCTCGAGTTTCGGGAACTCTAGCAAAAATATTTTCAGAAAAACCTGAATTCACTGTGCATGAAGGAGTTCATGAGCTCCTGAATCACCACACACAGCAACATCCGGACCTTTTCGGACTGGTTCAAGGCGCTCGTGCGCTAAAAGACCCAGAAGCAAATATGCCAACTTCAGTTCCGATACCGTCTACTCCAGAACGACAGAAAGCGAAGAACCTTGAAATTTTTTTTCGCCACCTGATAGCAACCAATAGGACAGACCGCATCGAAAGCGAGGCCAAAGCACTCGTCCCGCACTGGATGACCTTCTACCTCCAACGCGGACCCGACGGCAAACCCACCATACGCATGGATATCGACTGTCGGGACATTGCAGAGGGAAACTAAACTAACACCCGGAATCGTTCGATCTTCACCGCGCAATTCTTACGATTTACCCCTAACTCAAATTCTTGACTATTTGACCCCATCTTGGAAGACTGCGGCGTGCTCAGTCTTTTGTTCTTGCTGCTCAATAGCGTGCCCGCGACTGCTCAAAGCGGGGCAGTACCGTCGACGTTGTTGATTATTGATTCTATAGTGGCGCCTGATGATGCAGCTCTCAGGCCCTCAGACTGGGAAGCGATGGAGACCATCACCTACAACCCAAACGTGTGGCTCCGAGATAGCAAAAGAGTTCCGCTTAAGAAACTTCACCAACAGAGGATTGAAAGCCTCCAGGGACAGGATGACTTCAATTTCATCCTCAACCATGGCTCGAATGTGAGCCATCTCGCACGACGATACTCTGGCGATTCGCGAATACTGGCAATGCCGGGTGGGTTAGTTTTTTCTTCTGTTTTCCGGACAGAGGTCAATCGGGGCGTTTCATACACTTTCTTTAGAGAGCGCACTATTCATCATCTTTTTAAAGACCAACTGCAGGAACTTAAGAACCTGTTAATCACACAAAATGTGCGGGTCGTATCCTTGTCGTACTGGCCTTTCGAGCAGTTCAAGAAAGTCGGCGAGGATCTCAAACAGACGAAAAATATAGTCACACGCGAACTCATCAAGTCCCAACTCAGAACCTACAGACGGCTTTGGAAGGAGTGGAGTTCATTCATATCCCAGCAGAAAGAGACCGTTTTTGTAATCTCCTCAGGAAATGATGGTAACTATCTCGAAGCTTCAAATGACGACACGGAAATCCAAAAGAACATGTTCCGCCACCCCAACGTTCTCTATGTCGCTGCACTCAATGCTGGTAATGGCTTAGAGCTCTACTCGAACTACGGAAAGGACGCGATTCAGATCGCTGCAAATGGAACTTACGATGCTGAAAACCGAGGCACCTCATTTGCTGCACCTCGAGTCTCAGGAACTTTAGCAAAAAGCTTCTCAGAGCACCCAGAGCTCACTGCGAAGGAAGGGATTCAAAATCTCTTTGACGATCACACGGTACAACACCAGGATCTTGTAGGCCTCGTTGAAGGAGCGCGTGCACTGAAAGACCCGGAGGCGAACACACCAACTTCGCTTCCGATACCGTTGTCTGAGGGACGGCAAGTCGCCAAGACCCTGCAAAGTTCATTGACCAAACTAGTCGCACTCAATCAAACAGACCTCGTCAAACAGATCATATCGAAAGGTGGAACTTTCCCCATCACCTTCTACCTCCAACGCGGACCCGACGGCAAACCCACCATACGCATGGATATCGACTGTAGGGACATTGCAGAGGGGAACTAAACTAACACCCGGAATCGTTCGATCTTTACCGCACGCCCTGTAGTTTCATCTGCGTCAATGATAACGGCACCGTAACCACCGCGGCCCTCGGCGGGTTCAAATCTTTGCGGCATCTTCGATAGAAATTTTTTGATCGAATTTTCTTTCTTCACACCAATCACAGAATCCCACACCCCGCACATACCGACATCAGTGATCGCTGCAGTGCCGCCCTGCAGGATGCGCTCGTCCGCGGTTTGCACATGCTGATGACTGCCCACCACAGCGGTGGCACGGCCTTCAAAATAGTAGGTAAATGCCTGCTTTTCGCTTGAGGCTTCGCCGTGAAAATCGATGAAGATGTTATGAACGCCCTCGCTGATCAATTCTTCCACTTCCGCGTTGGCGCAATGAAACGGGCAATCTAAAGGCTCCATAAATACGCGGCCCATCACCAAGATGACCGCGACTTTCACGCCCGGCTTGGATTTCGGCTCAATCACTACGCTTCCGTGACCCGGGGTATAGAGGCCAGTTTTATCCCCATAATTGAGCGGCCGAAGCAAACGGCGCTCATGACGAAAAGTGTCGATGATTTCACCCTGGTCCCACGCGTGGTTGCCAGTGGTGAGAACATCAAAACCCCAAGAAAAGAATTCCTCCGCCATCTTGGGCGTGACCCCTTTTCCATGCGCCGCATTTTCAACGTTCGCAATCATCACATCGGGGTTGTGGCTCTTACGGAAACGATCTACCGCTTCTTCTACCGCTTCACGACCAGGCCGACCAAACACATCACCAAAGTACAAATAACGAATCATGAACTACTTTCTCATTCCTGTTAGAATCCAGTCTTTATCCGTAACAATCGCATCAAGTCCTAGATCATGCATTTCTAGCGGTAATTCTGAAACCACCTGTTGATGAAATGCGATTCCAACGCGAAACGCTCCGGGCATCGCAGCCAACAAAGAATCATAATACCCGCCCCCTCGACCTAAACGATAACCATCCCTTGTGAAAGCCAAGCCCGGCACGATCACCACTGTTTTAGACTCGTCCGGATGAAGGATTGCGCAGCCTCCTGAGGGCTGACGCACACTGAACCCAGACCCGCTTAAAGTCTCAATCTGCTTCTCAGAAAAGGGGTCACACTGCCGGAGTGATAGGCGCGGGGGATTTGAAGACTCAACGCGCACAAAAGCCACCTCTTTAAAATGGGTCACCAGTTCCATAGGACTGACCTCATTCGGCATAGGCAGGAACAGGACACCTAACTTTTCGCGAAATTGATCGCGCAGCCCGGTTTCCATATTCAGCATGACTCGAGCCGAAAGGTCTGAGATCTGTTTGGGTGTGAATGCAGCCAGGATAGCCCGCATCTCACTCCGCAGTCGTTTCTTTGCTGTCACGAGGTCCTGATCCATTTCCCATAGTTTTGCGTGATTTTGCGTCAAATAGCCACCACTACGCAGGCACCCCTTGCCGGTTGTCTGGAGCACCGCGCAAGAGGGAATATTAAAAAAGGATGAGCGGATCAAGCGGCGGCATAGACGACAATCGTTACCAGAGCTACCTACTCCAGATGGATCGGCAGTTTGAGGCCGACGTGCGCGAAAAAGAAGATTCGCATAAACAGAAGCTGCAAAAACTGATTGAGACCCAAGAAGCCCAACTTCAGCAAATTTCTAAAGATTACGAGGTGCGGATCTCGAAGACCGCCGAGGAGATGGATCGAAAGGTTCAGCTGCTTGCCGCGCGCAATGAAACACAGCAGAAGATGACTAAAGAGCAAGGCGAGACTGAGGCCGAAAAGGCTCGGGCGAAATACCAAAAGCGCGTAGCTACTGAACGCACTCAAGGGGAAGCTGAGATCGCAAAGCTCCAAGAACATTACAAAGAAGCGACTAAGAAGATGACTGAGACGTACGAGAAAAGAAAGCCGAGGGAATTAGGATGAGCTCTCAAAAAAATTATAAGACACAGGAATCGCCTCGTGGTGCCAGCACTCTATCCGTGGAAGAACAAGGCGTGCGCGTGAATGGATACAAACAGGTCCTTGAGATGCTGCGATTTGCAGATCCATCCTTTCGCGAATCACTGCTGAAACGACTTGCGAGCGAGCGACCCGAGCTTGCTAAAGCTTTGAAGCGCGAACTTTAAGCTGGATCACCCCAAGATGACTCTGACGGACCGGGGGCCAACCCTGTCCACAAGCTCGATTCCTTGATCGACAGAAACCTCTGCACGATCGACAAAGATCTGAGCAACACCGCGACACACGCGTTTTGGATTCTCCACTTCGATCGAATACACAGCATTTCCGTGACGGTAAGTCACGGAAAATCCAGGCCATACATCTGGTATGCAAGGATTGACGTGCAAGCGATTGCCTCTTTTTTCGATCCCTAAAATATACTCAAGCCCAGCACGGTACATCCAACCTGCCGATCCCGTATACCAGGTCCAGCCACCTCGACCGATGTGCGGCGAAACACCATAAATATCGGCCGCCATCACGTAAGGTTCTACCTTGTAAGTCTGAACAGCTTCCGGGGTAGTCGCACGGAGGATAGGATTTAACATCGAGAACAATTCGGCAGCGCGTGTTCCATTCCCCATTTTTGCATAGGCGCAAACACACCAGATGGCAGCGTGTGTGTATTGTCCACCGTTTTCCCGGACACCTGGCACATAGCCTTTGATATACCCTGGATCATGTTTGGTTTGGTCAAAGGGTGGAGTGAAAAGAAGAATCAGACCCGAATCCCTCTGAATCAGGTGCTTCTCCACTGCCTGCATCGCGATGACTGACCGTTGATCGTCGCCGGAGTTAGAAAGAACGGACCAGGTTTGCGCGATCGAATCGATCCTGCACTCAGAATTAGCCGCCGAACCAAGCGGAGTGCCGTCATCAAAGAATGCGCGTCGATACCATTCGCCGTCCCAGCCTTCGGTTTCTATCGCTCCTTTTAAGGACTGCGAATGAGAACGCCATGCGGCCGCTCGTTCCCGCATTCCCCGCTGCTCTGCGAGTGCGATCATGTCTGGAAAAATAGACTGCATAAACCAGGCGAGCCAGACGCTTTCACCCCGACCTGCATGTCCAACCCGATTCATTCCGTCGTTCCAGTCACCGCTTCCCATCAAAGGAAGGCCATGAACACCCGTTTTCAGGCTGATATCCATCGCACGAGCGCAATGTTCAAAAAGGTCTGCATCCTGGTTCACATTCGCTCGCCGCGGTTCGAAGTATGAGTCTTCCTGATCCGCCCTGAGTTGTGGCCCTTCGATGAACGAAACACTGACATCAAGAATCGAAAAATCTTCTGTGACTTTCAGGTAATGAAGCAAGACATACGGCAACCAAAGGAGGTCATCCGAAAAATGAGTCCGCACCCCACGACCCGTCGGTGGATGCCACCAATGCTGCACGTCGCCTTCGATGAACTGTCGGGAAGCGACATTGAGAATGTGCGCACGCGCAAGCGTTGGATCGGCGGCCACGAAAGCCATAGTGTCTTGGAGTTGATCCCGAAAGCCAATCGCGCCCCCCACTTGATAGAAAGCTGCGCGTGCCCAAAACCGGCATGCGACGGTTTGATAGATCAGCCATCCATTGAGAAGAAGATCCATCGCTCGATCCGGGGTTCGAACCTGAACACCACCTAAGATCCGCTTCCATTTTCGTTCTGTCTCTGCAAAAACTTGGTTCAGATCAGTGCGTCGATATTTGAGGATCAGGTCGCGAGCGGACTCACTCGTGTCCGATTGGCCTAAGAAATAGGTGATCGTGATGGATTCATTTGGGGCAATTTGAAAATCTTTCTGCAGTACGCCACAGGGATCGAGCGCTGCACCTACACTGCCCCGGAGGGGAGACTCTGAATAGAACGCGACAGGTTGCCCCAAGGTCCCATTCCGACCTATGAACTCCCCACGGTCTGCCGTGAAAGTATCGGCGGACTCAAGCATCCCGAAAAATGCGATGCGATGGCCGAACTCGGCATCCATAGGATTCTTTGCGAAGATTGCGTGAGTCTCTGGGTCGATCTCTGTGATGACATAGGGCGCAGTCTTATCCCGACTGAATCCTAAGACCCACTCGACATAGCCAGTAACAGAGAGGCTTCGCGAAGTATCAGAAGTATTCGTAAGCACAAGCTTTGAGATCTTGATCGAATCTTCGCCCCCAAGAAATTGAGTTAATTCGCTTTTGATGCCGTTGGCTTCATAATCAAAACTGCTGTATCCCTTGCCATGCCGAATGACGTAGGTTCCCGCTGCATGACGAATCGGGGATGCGGTCGGGGACCAAAATTTACCGGATTCCAAATCGCGAATATAAAACGCTTCGCTGGGTGGATCAACGACCGGGTCATTGGACCAGGCGGTCAGCTGGTTCTCTCGGCTATTCACTGACCAGGTATATCCGGATCCAGATTCGGACGTTTGAAATCCAAATTGAGCATTGGAGATCACGTTGATCCAAGGTGCGGGCGTGACCTGATTCTCTGTTAGGACGATCACGTATTCCTGCCCATCGGAGGAAAAACCGCCTAGGCCATTAAACATTTCAAGGCCCGCCACAATATCCGTGACCTCATTCTTGAGATCGACTTCTTTTATGACTTCAGGGATAAACTTCGGCGGAATGGTCCGCATCTTTTTAGGAACTTTTGTCAGAAGTACTTGCTCTGCGAGCGAACCCTGCCTTCCATTTAAGATCACTCGCGCAATAGTCTGTAAGAGGATGCGCTCTCGGGTGTCTAATAAATCGTTGCGAAGCACAAAAACTTTACCCGGGTAGAAGTCTGCCGCCGCAGGCAAGGTCGCTTCACTGCCCCTTGAAAGCGACTCAAGACCCAACTGAAAGTCCTGAACGTAGGAAGAGGCCTTTTCATTTAAGATGACAATATCGACGGAGAGGCATTTCATCCTCCAGTACTCATGCGCACGCAGGAGCTGCCGAATCAAGAATAGCTCATCGTCTCCTTCGATCCGAACAAGCACGATTGGGTAATCGCCAGATATGCCCCGACCCCAAAGACCGGTAACATTAAGTGTATTTTGCTTCAGGTATTCACTCGATGGACGCATGAGTGGATCAGAGAAAATGATCTGGTTCGCAAGTTTCTGAAAAACCTGTGCTTCATCGGGCTCTATTCCTAGATGCCTGAGCCTAGCGTGCGCATGGGTCCAGACCAGAATTGATGCTCGTTCGAATGCATGCCGACTGTTGTTCTTCTCTGCCAGTCGCAGCAACTCATCGCGTGAAGTCGCAACTAGAGTTGAAAGAAAGATGCGTTCGGTCTCTCCGGGCTCAATCCTGATCCGGATCCGCATGCTTAAAATAGGATCAAGGACAGCACCTGTACGCAAAGAGAGGAATTTATTTTTGATCGCTTCCGGATAACGCGTGCTCTTATTCCTTCCTAAAAATCGTGATCGGTCGGTCTCGTACTCCATTTCTGAAATTTGCTTTGCGGTCGTCGTCAGGGTTTGCGCCAGGAATACGAGCGCCTCCTTTTCTGAGCGAGGACGACGGCTTGCGATGAGACCCGAAATTTCAGGCGCAAACTCGGTCTGCATGAAGAGGTTTGAAAACGCAGGGTGAGCCCGATCAGCATCAAAAGGAGCAAGCACGACTTCGCAGTAGGACGTCACCTCAATCTCAAGAATGTTACGGCCGTGATTGGTGATCGAGAGCTGTCGAAGCTCCACATCGTCTTCTACAGAAACAATGACCCTTAACTCTGTGGAAATCTCTCCGTCAACACGGGAAATTTTGGCCTCTTGCTCCGTGAAGACGATATCAGAACGCTCTGGGTCCACTCCTAAAGGATGAAAGGATGGAGACCAGACTTGCCCAGAGCTCAAGTTCTTCAGATAGATGTATTGACCTCGGTTGTCCTGCGTTACGTCGTTCCGCCAGCGGGTCAGCACAATGTTTTTCCAACGACTGTACCCGGATCCGGCAGCAGTGATCATGACGCCATATTTACCGTTGGATAGGAGATGAGAGGTCGGCAGTAAATGGTGAGGTGAACGTAACTTGCGACTGACTGGTTCGGCGATGTTTCTGACAGTGACGGTCTCAGGGTCACCCATGCTATGGCGTACGTTCCCGAGTTGTCTGGGTGTTCGCTCCTGAAGCAAAAGCTCTGCGGACTGAACCAGTGGCTCTGCATGGAATCGTTTAGGGATCAATGACCCTAAGATGAGGTTCGACAGGGCAACGAGCGTCATTCCTTGGTGATGCGCCATGTAAGATCGGATGACAGCAGTCTTCTGACCCTCACGCAACCGGGAAGGAGTAAAGTCGAGCGCTTCATAAAATCCGTATCGTCCACTCCCACCGAGTGCTGCGATCGCTTCAAAGTTTTTGATCGCTTCTTTCGGGTGCCGCATACTTGCGAGCGCAGTAGCGTAAGGCGCAATGACGAGATCGTTCGATAGTCCACGTTTTAATCCTAATCCCGGAACGCCAAAGTTTGAGTACTGATAGTTCATCTCCAGATCGCGTACGTTGAAAGCGGATTCTGAAATCCCCCAAGGGACACGGCGCTCTTGACCATATTTGATCTGCTTTTCGACAATCAGGCTACACGTGCGATCGAGCAGGCTATCTGCGGGTTCGCTCATCACAAGAGATGGCATCAAATATTCGAACATGGAACCCGACCAAGAGATCAGCGCTGCTCCACCCGATACGGGTGTCAATCCCCGCCCGAGTCTAAACCAATGGCTAACAGGAACATCCCCTTTGATGATTGCGACATAGCTCGTGAGCCTCGCTTCGGAAGCGAGCAAATCATAACAACTTTCATCCAGCTGATCACTATCGACGCGGTATCCAATGGAGAAGAGTTTCTTCTTGGTGTTGAAGAGAAAACCAAATTCCATCTCGCTAAAAAGCTTATGGGCAGTGCGTGAAAGCGCGCTGTATCTCTTTAAGATCTCTTTGGTTGAAACGACGGAAAGCATCAATGCATCTTGCAGTTGATCTAAGAAGAGTTCTTCCGAAGGAGAGAGAGCCGATTTAGAGGAACGCCGAAGCTGTTCAAGGTTGAAAAGAGCAGCTTCACTTTGCTCGGGAAGTGTCCCCATGGCAGAATTTGGATCCAAAGAATGCAGTAGAGAATTCCACAGATCCCTCTGATTCTCCGCACGACCTGCGATAGCGCCGACACCAGATACGAACGGGACCCAAGGTATGAGTGCCCTTACATCTGAAGCGTGACTATTCACGTTGTCACAAAGCTGGTCTAACCAAGCCAAGAGCTCAGACGGGCTCACTCCGCCCACTTCTGCTTCTGATGCAAAGATTGCTACAGATTTTTTTAACACCAAAGCGGCGTGCTCCAGCGAGGACCAGAAATCCAGAATCTCCGCATCCGTTTGGGCCCGGTGCAGATGTTCTTCGAATCGTCTGACCTGGGGTAGAACGCTTGTGAATCGGATCCCAGAGAACTCTAACGAATCTTCAATACATACGATCTCTTCACATAGAAGGTGAATCGCATCCTGAATTCCAAGAACTGAAGACCCAGACGCAACTGGCTTTCTTCGCATCTCGTCGCAAGCTTGCGCTACAGCAATCAAATGACCCGCAAGGTTCCCACTATCGACCGACGAAATATATTTTGGATCTAGAAGTCGTAGATCGCGAATCTCATACCAATTGTAGAAATGTCCACGAAAGCGCGGCAACCCTTCCATAGTCTTTAGGGTCTGTTCCAAACGTGTCGCTGTCTCACGAACGCCGGACCATCCAAAATCGCGTGCTGTAACCACTGAGAGTAAATACAAACCAAAGTTAGTCGGTGAACTACGATGAGCAATCAGCGCAGCAGGATCTTCCTGGAAATTATCAGGGGGCAGAAAATGATCTTCGGCGGTCACAAAGGTCGTAAAGAACCTCCAGATACGACGCGCATAGGTCCGAAGCTCGGGGATCTCATCAGGATCAAGATCGCGGCGTTCGGATTCTTTGGCTGGGGAACTGATCCACAATGCGAAAATTGGGGCGATCATCCACAGCACACCGAAGTAAAATGCCATCGGAGACACCGCACCGTCTGCCTGATACGCAGCCCCGATCAGCGTTGCACCTAGAAGCATCGATGTGCGCATTCGGTAGATAGAATCCATCAGACGATATGTGGCGCTTCTCTTCGCTTGTGCAGCAGTGGTCCACTCCAGAAGATTCTTGCGACTGAAACCTAAGCGCCAAAGAACACGAATCACAGCATCCAATTGATGTACTGCTTGGTGGGCCAAAAGAACCAGACCTACCCCAAAGTGTCCAAGCCCCAGACCAAACGTCCGCTTCAATTCGTGCAAGTGGTCTCTGATTGTGCGATTTCGGCGAGGAAGGCAGTCTGCGATGAAAGGAATGAAGGGGGGAAATCCAAAGCCAGCCAAAGCGAATAGAATCCAAGGGAGATACTGAACATCAGGACTAAAACAGGCGAAGAGAATGAGGCTCAGAATTGCCGGCATCGTGAGACTTCGACGCAGATTATCGAACATCTTCCAGCGCGAAAGCGCGGGGAGGCTAGCGCTTGAGGACTTTATGATCCACGGAAGAAGCTGCCAGTCTCCCCGTGTCCAACGGTGGGTACGCGCATCTGAAACAGCATGGTGCGACGGGAAGTCCTCATAAAGTTCTACATCACTCACGAACCCACAACGCGCGAAGGTGCCTTCAAAAAGATCGTGACTGAGAAGAGTATTTTCCCGAATACGCCCTTCCAGAGCCATTTCAAAGGCATCCACATCGTAGATGCCTTTTCCAGTAAATGATCCCTCCCGAAACAAATCTTGGTAGACATCAGAAATCGCGGAGGCATAGGGATCAACACCACATTCCCCAGAAAAGAGCTTTTGGAAGATCGTTCGATCTTCCAGGCCAGGAAGGGACGCCGTAATCCGCGGCTGGAGGATCCCGTAACCTTGTCTGATGCGGCCAGTTTCTGGATCAAAAACGGGTCGATTGAGCGGATGACAAAAGATGCCTACGAGTTGCGACACAGTCCCTTTAGGGAGACGAGTGTCCGCATCCAGGGTAAGCACATATCGCACGTTCTTCGGCGGTTGATTCTTAGGATCGGTCACCGGAAGAAACGAAGTCGTGGTATGACCTCTGAGTAAACGATTGAATTCCTGCAATTTCCCACGTTTTCGCTCCCAACCCATCCAAGTTCCTTGACTTGGATTCCATTGGCGCTTGCGATGAAAGACGAAAAAACGCGGACTGCCGTCTGAGCAGGGTGCATGTCGTTGATTCAGCAAAGCAACACTCTTGTGGGCTTCCTCTAGGATCGCCGCGTCCGTGGCTAAGTCGTACTCCACCTTCGAATCTGCCCAGTCCGTGAGCAAGGCGAACAAAGTATCCCCTTCTGGATTAGCAAGATAGTGGACTTCAAGCCGCTCAAACTGGGCCGCCACTTCGGCTGGGTCGATCAAGAGAGTCGGGACGACCACAAAGGTGCGCGCATGGGCGGGAGGTCCATCTTGAAGTTTCATTCGAGGGAGGCGCTCGGGCCCGAAGTATTCGGCAATCAAACGATTCACTATTGAGAATGCAATTTCAGTTGCAGAAAACAGCCCGAAGAATCCTACGACAAACACTGCGAATAGTGAGTCTGGTGCAAAGTAGTAAAGAGGAACGGCAAGCACCGCAGCCGCACCGGCTAGCAGGGTCCCAAAATAAGTCAATCGGATGTGTCGGTAGTACCACTTAAGAAAAAGATTTTGGATCGGTGTTCTTGCGCCCTGGTCGTGTTCGAATTTTTCTCGTCCTAACCCGATCAGGAAGTAGCCAATATCTCCTTCAAGTGTCGCACTAGACTCCTTTGAGGACTGGATGACTGCCCGAGTGATATCCATCTCGTCTTTTTTTGTGGCGTAAGCGATGTCTTCGATTGCGTGTCGATATCGATCTCGGGTCTTAAAGTCCATGTCGGTGAAGCCCGCAACCGACTTGAGTGCGAGGTGAACAACGCTGGTATTCTCAAAAAAATCTAACCAGGAATAGTTCGACATCGAACGAAAGCTTGTGATGATGTTACGCACTGTTGCATTCGTGGCCGCCATGGCTTGATGCACATTCGACGCGATTGCATCGGCATCTGTATTTCTCTTCGCGAGCTCTGAATGCAGCCAGGCTAAGGCTGGAGTCGTATCCGGGTCCTGGTAGCGGAACCTTTGAACAAGTTGGACCAGGAATGCATCACCGTCGGAAAGCCTGTGAAAGCTATCGAGCTCGATTCTTCGTACTTTTTTCCGATCCGAGCGTAAGCCTAAGAATTCATCAGCCAGCCGATCTGCATAACGGCGCGCTTCCTGCGAGGCCACGACCCGATCCGCGATTCGCCGCAAGTTCTCGATCATCACGATTCTTAGGGTTACTGAGATGGCCCACACTTCCCCCATCGTGAGGGGCTGCACTTCTTGGTACGTGCGCACAAAACGCTCTAGGCTTGCTGGATCAAAACGGCTGTCGGAGTGTGCGACATAGGCCCAGCAGATCCCATAAACCCTGGGGTAGCCAGTCAGAAAGCCTTCTGCGATTTTTGGCAACTCATCGTAATACTGCCGGGGTAGTCCGTTATGAATTTCACGCAGCTGTTCGTCGATCACGTAGAAGGAGTCAATGAGCCATTCCGCCGCTGGTGCGATTGCTTCCTCTGCGTGCAAAGCTTCTGAGATATAAAGATAGGCACTGCGGAGGCGTTTCGCATTCTTTCGCAAATGGGGAAAAATACGGATTCCATGACTAGGATTCGCGGTAACCTTTTGTGCGAGCGCTAAACCGCGTGCATGTTCATCAAAACGCTCAGGACTAAAAAGCTCTGATCGAATGACTTCTTCCAAGTTGCTTCGGGACTGATGGGGAACACCTCGTTTTTGCCATATCATCGTGTCCCAGATCGTATCACTTCGGCCTATGATCGGCCCGATCTAGCTCAGGCTACTTGGCATCGGTAAGGGCAGCTGCATTTTTCACGCGGACTGCATCTCGTTTCTGCTGGATCTCTCTCTCAACTACTTCTGTCAGTATTTTGAGTTCGCTATCGCCGGAGGTAAAAGGATCGGTGAGAGTCTTAATAAAGGCATTCACACGCGCCAAACGAACATCCAGAGAACTGACGACCGTCGAAGGGATAAATCCTGAGTCGGCCGGACGATGCAATTTGATCTCATGCCTTACCTCAGTCATGATTTGACGGTAGGCCAATGTTCTGTACAAAAGATCCAGCCGGACTTTTTCATCGGGGGCAGTCAGCATTGCCGCTAATTCTTCAGAGATTTCCGATAGCTCCCATTCACCGAATTGATTCTTGTCTATCAGTGAACCATTCTTGGCGAAATCAATGATGCGATCCGGGTTATAGGCAATAGACTCCAAGGTGATATTTGAAACTAACGAAGCGGGAATGGCCTGATATTTTAGACCCTCGGTTGCAATCTTCAACTGGGCATTGACTTGGTACAAACGCGTGGTTCCAACCGAAAGACGGAGGACCACTTCACTGACAGACTTCGCTATATAACTGAGTCCAAGAAGCTTTAGGATCGGAAAAATTCCAACCCTATTCCCGAGGTAGGATAAAAAGGTTTCATGCTCCAGAGGAACGGGAGCCCTATTGGCCCAATAATCAAGACCGACCATAAGCATCCCTGAAGCAAAGAATAATGCTGTGCTCTGCCACTTTCGTAAGCTTTTAGGGTAGAGATCGCTGAACCATAAACTCCGCTCAGCCGGTGGCAGCTGGGCTGCGCTCATCGCTGCAATTCGAATAAAAGAGTCTACATACCAGGCGCCCTTGGCGCTGTCAGTCCCCCGCAGATCAGCAAAATGAGAAAGCGCCTCATGCCATGCCCTATCCTCAGCGCCCAGAATTGTCTTCTCAACACTGATCGGCCATAACTCGTTTACGATATCTTTCATTCCTCCTAGGGCATTTATGCGGACTATGTCTGAAACAGATTTATCCTGAACGTTAATCCAAGAAGCAAGGACACCTCTGCCGTCGTTTGTGAGAAGGGAACGCGCAAGCTTGAGGCGTAGATCCTTGCTCATGGATTGTGCGATTGATAGAAACCAGACATTAGTTTCGGCTTCCCTTGAAGCGTCAAAGACAGCTATTTGAAAAGACACCGATCCTTCTGACGCCCGACTACAAGCCTTTGCAATCAGCCCATCTGATAGAGACTTGAGGAACTTCGCTTCTTCGGTCCCATCAGCCCTCGCGGATGTCACCCAGAGAAAGCTTAGGGATAATAAACTTAACGATAAACGCATGGCAGAAATTTATCCGACCGCTCCGTTGCGGTAAATATAAAAAATTTTTGCCCTTGCATTGCCCGCTTGATCATCCATTTCAATTGCTGTTTTGCTTAAGGGGAGCCTCTTAAAAGTGTCTTTGCCGCCCATGCACCCTGCGCAACCGCGCCTTGGATCAAAAATCCTCCTGTAGGCACGTCCCAAGACAGCATTTCGCCCACTAAATAAACGCCTGGGAATTTTCTTAACATGAGGCGCTCATCCACCTCCGTGAATGAAACTCCGCCTGAGGAAGAAATCGCTTCCGCGAGTGGGCGCGGGCCCTGAAGCACCAATGGAAACTTCTTAAGCCGGGCGGCTACCATTCCCATCATCCGAGTCTTGAGCCATTCCGAAGAAGAGTAGTGATACACCAAAGCCCGAGACGCTTCACAAAGCTCCAGCCGCTTTTCGATCCGCCGCATGGGGGATAGGTTTTCTTTCACGGCCTCTAATTTACGCACGATGTCTTCAACACTTAGATCAGGCACTAGGTCGATCGTCAGCGGTCCGGTTTCGGCAACAAAATACACGGGCGTCCCCTCAACTCCATACTTGGTGATCATCACTTCACCCGCACGCGAACCCTTCGATGAAGACAACACTACGTTTTTCAGCGGTAGGCCTTCTGCCTCAGCTAAGAATTTTGGACTCCAGTCCACCTCATAACCAACATTGGAAGCGATGAATGGATCCATTTGGATGCTGTGGGCGCGAAAGATTTCAGGCCAGCGCAGAGGAACTTCATCGGGCTCCCAACTGGCGCCGCCTAAAGCAAAAACTACCGTTTTACTGAAAACACTTTTGCCACCCACGAAGGAAAGCACGGCACCCATGCCTTCAGGGCCCGGATCGAAACCGATGCACTCGTGGGATAAGTGAAACTCGACGCCTTGGAGTTTTAGCTTTTCGCGCCACACGTGCAAGAATCGCGCGGCCCGAAGATCCTCAATGAAGTAACGCCCGGTGGATCCCTTAAATGTGGGGATCCCCATCGCTTCGATGTGACTCACCCACGCGCTGGGTGGAAAAGCCTCAATCAAGCGAAGAAAGAAATCTTTCTCCACACCGTTTACCTGGTAGTGGGCGGCAAAATCGGGGATAGAAAGATCATTTGTGATATTGAGCCCGCTACTGCCAGCAACCAGAAGCTTACGACCGATGCTCTTTCTTTTCTCGAAGATGGAAACGGAGTGACCCGCTAAAGATAACAAGTCAGCTGCCATCAATGCGGCGGGGCCCGAACCTACGACAGCGATCATGCCGTCACGAACTTCTTGTGAAGAACACCAAACCGAAGGCCGCGTGTACTGACCCGGATGGAGGGGATCTTTGCGACTGCTAAGAATCGCCAGAGGATCACAGCACCCGCCAAGATCACTGGGGCTCGTGAAGCTTCCATCCCTGGAATTTTTTCCCGCTCAGAATTGGTGCGCCACTTGAGGTCTTCGACCCATCGATGCAAATCACCTACAGAAAGATGCATTGCATCGATCTGAGTGCGATCAAACTTGGGGAGCGCCAACTGGAGGCTTGCTAGTGTGGTTGCTGTACCGGCGACTGCGATCCCACGTTTCGGGAGGGGATCAAAGCGCTTCATCGCATCAGCCAGGAGTTCGTCCACTTGGTCTTCTAGTTGCCAGAATTCTTGATCCGTGACCGGATCCGATTTTAAAAACTGTTCCGTCAGATTCACTGACCCCATGCCAATGCTGATGGCGTGACTGCCTGTTACGACTTCAGTGCTTCCGCCGCCGATATCGATGACACAATCGTCAGGCCCGGGATCCGCACCCAGAAAGGTTGCCAACGCTTCTTCATCCCCACTTAAGATTCGAAAAGAGATCCCCGTCTCTGATTTCACTTTCTGAAAGAACTGAGCTGCATTCTTTGCATTTCGTCCTGACGCCGTCGACACGGCAACGACGTCACTGCATGGAATCCCATGCCGGTTTAAGGTCCCTGTATAGGCCAGCAGTGTCGCTAAAGTTCGCTGCATTGCAGCTTCTGAAAACACGCCGGTCCGACCTAAGTCTTCACCCAGTCTCACTGTGTTGGACTCATCGTGCAAAATTGCGCCGTCCGGAGCAAGAATCAGCAGCAAGCAAGTGTTGGTACCCAAATCAATCGCAGCGCGCTTTGTGGCCTCACCGTTTGCCATTAGCGACCAAAAAGGCTTTTTAGGCCACCTTTTAAGGCATCCTTCACTTTGTCAGTTGCCTGAGCTTTGAATGCTTGCGTTGCGCCCTTCGCTACACGATCCGCTGCGATCTTTGCAAAATAGATCGGAGCCTCGTCGTATTTTGGGCAAGGAGCACTCCACTTACAGCCGACAGAAACCGGAATCATCACAGGATCATTTTCGCCTTTCGCCAAAATGTTCTTAATCTCTTTGCCAGCAATATTGGCACTGATTTCACTAGCCCCAGTTAAGCGGTAGGTATCGATGATTTCCCACTTGGCGTCTAGGGACTGATCGATCAAACCCAGCTCAGTTGCACCCTTCAGATCTAGACCGTGATCTTGCACCGCAAGAGCACTAAAGTCAGGCGCACGAAGTTTTCCATCCTGAATGGTGAAGGTCCCGTTCACGCTTTTATATTTCGACTCACGATTCCCGCTGACCTTAGGCGCACGGTTCTTGATCCCTGGGATTTTATCTCCGACCTTGGCGACAGCATTTGAAATCGCATCAGAGACCATCTTCATCACATCGATGGTTGCAAATTTCGCATTCGCGATCTGAAACGACCCCTTAGCCACCAGTTTCCGTTTTGCAGTTTCTGGATTAAAGCTTGCCCCACTTGCATCCAGCGAAAATTGCGCAATGCCTACCAAAGTGTTCTTGAAGGCAACAAACTGGGTTTCGACTGCCTTTTGAAGATCAATGCCGCTGACATTCAACTTAAGACTGTACTTCGGCATCGCTGGGGCAACATCCACTTCCATGCTTCCCGCAACTGCACCGTCATAGGCCTTAAGCTTCAGATCAGAAATTCCAGCCTTAAGGTCCTTAAGCCTAATGCCGGCACGCAGTCCTTCGATCTTCGCACCTTTGACTTTCAGCATAGGAATCGACACAGAACCCTGAATCGATGTGCCCTTCAAAGCCTCGTTCTTACGAACTGGATCGAGCATCGCGTCCATGTCAGCCCCGGCATTGCCAGATTCGCCTGACTTCTTGCCACTCCATGCAGCACTTTGCGCTGGAGCCGCCTTCGCCTCTTCCTTGGGGAAATCAATCCATTGATCCAGATCCATCCCAGTAGAGGTCAGATCAAAAGAGATCTGCGGTTTCTGAAAGCTGATCACCTTTCCGGTCAACTTCGCTTGTGTCCCTGGTCCCGATACCTCTGCAAAGAAGCGCTCGATCCGATCCGTCTGAAGGTCGACCAACAATTGAATGCGCGGTTTTGACTTCAGCATTGGACCTTTGAATGTCATGTCCTTCAGTTCAAGCTTTCCGGAATACTGAAGGGCGGTTGAGATCCCTTTCACGTTTGCAATCAATGTTGCAATCCCGCCGAGTTCAAATTCATTTAAGGCCGGGATCAACTGGCCCCAGGGCTTGAGGTCAATCGGCTTGGCCTGAAGCACCACATTGAGGTTCCCGGTCTTTAGAAACTCACCAGAAACATCAATCTTTGCATTGTGAAATTGCAGCTCTGAGTTCTTTAAGGTGAGTGCGGTTGGCGAGAGTGACCCGTGCACAACAACATTGGCCGCTATGCCTGCCTTCTTATGAAAGACAGACCCTTTTTGAATCTCAAGATCATCGGCGTCGAATTTTGCATCAAACGAGCCACCCTCAATCACGCCATCCTTCAGCTTTGGATTGAGTGTCGCGGTCAACTTGACCGGACCAACAATTTTAGCGTCAGGACCAGACTCCGTTTTCACTTCAGCAATCAACTCAAGCTCTGTCTTTCTGGAGAGGGAGACATCATGCAATCTGATCGTGATCGGATCTAAAACCGCGTGCGTTTGGCTTGCGGCATCGTCAAAACGAAGTTTCGATTTCAAGAGTTCAACCCCAAGCCGAGCATTTGCAACCAACGATGGCAGCTCTACCTTCGTGGCTACTGCCTCCTTCTTTTCCTTCGGAGCAGGCGCTTGAGCCGAGTCGGTCTTTTGACCCGCCTTCATGAGGGACAGCCAGTTCAGTCCGCCTTTGGCATCGCGGATCACTACTAAATCAGCGCCTTGCATAGAAAACGTGATGAGCGGACTCCCTGAAAAGATCGAGAACACCGGGATATTTAATGCGCCTTCCGCCACCTTAAGAAGCGGATGACCCGCCGCATCGATCAGGTCAACACCTGCGATCTTGACGGAGATTTTTCCCCAAAGACTCAGCGATAACTTTCCTAGCTTCAGTTTCCCTTGGATCTGCTCGTTTGCCGCCCTCTCAATTTCAGGCCGAAAATGATCCACATCCACAACAAATGGGATCACTACAATCGCAACCAAGATCAATCCAAGTAAGGATCCAAAGACAATTCCAATTTTTTTCATAACGCCTATCCCTTTAGTTTCTTAAGCACTTGTTCTTGCAGCAGCCCCGGATTCGCTTTTCCACCGGTCGCTTTCATCACCTGACCGACGAAGAATCCAAGCAACTTGTCTTTGCCTGACCTGAATTCTTCAACCTGTTTAGGATTCTTTGCGATCACTTCGTCAATCACAGGATCGAGCGCCGAAAGATCACTGACTTGCCTTAAGCCAAGCGACTCAATCAAAGCCTCCACTTCCCCGCCTGATGCAAAGATCACAGATAGAATCTGTTTTGCAGCACTCATCGAGATGATTTGCTCCTGCAAACACCGGGCAAGATCAGCGACGTGTTTTGGCCGAAGTAGTACAGAAGAGATCTCTTTTTCAGAATCGTTCAGCAAACGAGCCAATTCCCCAGTGATCAGATTGGCTAACGCCTTGGCATTCTTGTTGTTGAATGAAAGTGCTTCTTCAAAGTAGGCCGACAATGCACTTGACCCTGTTAGAACCTCCGCATCGTATTTCGATAGTCCAAAGGAAGCGACATAACGATCCCGCTTCTGATCTGGGAGTTCAGGAAGGCTTTTTCGAATGTTTTCAATATAGGAAGGATCAAGCACCAGCGGTGGTAAATCTGGATCTGGGAAATAACGGTAGTCTTGAGCTTCCTCTTTTGACCTCATAGAAAAGGTTTGATCCTTCACTGAATCATAGAGACGGGTCTCTTGGATTACCCTGCCGCCGGATTCCAAAACTTCTTTCTGACGCGCGATCTCAAACTCGATCGCTTTTTCAACAAAGCGGAAAGAGTTCACATTCTTGGTTTCCGTTCGAGTCCCAAATTTTTCTTGCCCTTTTGGACGAATAGAAACGTTTGCATCACAACGGAAGTTTCCTTCTTGCAGGTTTCCGTCACACACACCCAACGCTGTCACAATTGCATAAAGCTTACGAAGATAAGCGCCCGCTTCAGCTGAAGAACGCATGTCTGGCTCACTCACTACTTCGATCAGCGGAACCCCAGCGCGATTGAGGTTCACCAAACTGAAGCCACTGAGGTGGACCAGCTTCCCTGCGTCCTCTTCCATATGAATGCGGGTGATGCCGATCCGCTTCTGCGTATCGCCAAGTTCAATATTCAGAAACCCGTGTTCACAGATGGGCAGATCGTACTGGGATATTTGGTAGCCCTTGGGGAGATCGGGATAGAAATAATGCTTCCGCGAAAATACGCTGCGTTCATTGATGCGGCAACCCGTTGCAAGCCCGGCTTTCACCGCGAACTCGATCGCGCGTTCGTTGAGCACAGGCAAAGACCCAGGCTGTGCGGAACAAACTTCGTTTGTATTTTGATTCACGGCTTCATCGGCCACTGAATGGCCGGCTGCTAAGCGGGCGCGGGCGGAAGAAAAAACCTTGGATTCCGTCGCAAGCTGAACGTGCACTTCTAAGCCGATGATGACTTCGTATTCCGTACTCATGCCTTGCCCCCATGGATGCGCTCAATCAGATTCGCAGCCTGGAGCACCCTTACATCTTCCATGCGTGGTCCTAAAATTTGCATGCCGATCGGAAGTCCGGCCTGATCCTGACCACAGGGCACACTAATACCAGGTAAACCCGCAAGGCTTGCGGGGATGGTAAAGATATCTGTGAGATACATTTGCAAAGGATCTTTTGCTTTATCGCCGGCCTTGAACGCGGTCGTTGCGCTGACGGGTGTCGCGATCAGATCCACTTGCTGAAATGCATTTTCAAAATCCTGTCGGATCAAACGCCGGACCTGACACGCTTTAGTGTAATACGCATCAAAGTAGCCGGATGACAAAGCAAAGGTACCCAAGATGATTCGGCGTTTTACTTCCGGACCAAAATTCTTTCGGACCCTTTTATAAAATTCAGTCGGCGAATCCGCCTCCATCGCCTCTTTGGGCCGCACACCAAAACGGATGCCATCCATTCTTGAAAGATTGGAAGATGCTTCACTCACCGCGACGACGTAGTAAGTGGATACCGCGTACTTCGTGTGCGGCAGATCAATTGGAACAAGCTTGGCACCCCGGCGAGTCAGCTCTGCAAGTGTGGATTCAATCGCTTCACGCACCTCAGCCTGTATGCCGTCGATGAAGTACTGTTTGGGGATACCAATCCTAAGACCCTTCACTTCGATTTGTTTTTTTGCCTCAGCTGCTAACCCTTGAATGGACGCTGGATTTGACGTGGAATCTTTTGGATCAAAACCTCCCATCACTTCTGCGATCAAAGCAGCATCCTCAACACTGTGAGTCAGCGGCCCAATCTGATCTAAAGACGAAGCGAAAGCCACAAGTCCAAAGCGTGAAACACGGCCATAAGTCGGCTTAAATCCGACGACTCCACAAAAGGATGCGGGCAAACGAATCGACCCTCCGGTATCAGAACCTAAAGCAGCAAAACAAAGATCGGCTGCGACTGCAGTACTGGATCCGCCTGAGGATCCACCCGGCACCCGATCCCGATGTGTCGGATGCAGAACGGGACCAAAGGCAGAGTTTTCATTGGAGCTGCCCATGGCGAACTCGTCCATGTTCAGTTTGCCAACACTAATCACCCCTGCTGCCTCAAGACGGGCTACAGCGGTTGCTGTGTAGGGTGGTATATAATTTTCGAGCATCTTAGATCCGCAGGTGGTGCGCACACCGTCGATACAAAGCGCGTCTTTAATGCCCATGGGCACGCCCAGCAAAGGCATCTTTGCGCGGGGCACCTTCCCACCATTTGTACGAATCACTTCATCCGCTGCTTTCGCCTGACCCAAAGCGCGATCATCGATCGCAGTCAAAAAAGCATTGTGATCACTCTTCTTCAAGCGATCTAAAAATTTTTGAGTGAGCGCACTCGGCGTCGTTTCGCCGCGGTCAAAAGCATCGTGAATTTCAGAAACTGTTTTGTATTGCATCATGGTGGCGTCATTCCTTAGAGAACTTGTGGAACTTTATAACCGTCGTAAAGAACTTCAGGGGCTGCCGATAGAACCTTAGGTTTTCCGTCTGCGGTAAATTTCGGCGCCTCGGCAACATCCGCTCGGGCACGCAGAACAAAATCCACGCCGTGGGTCATGGGTTCTACCCCTTTTGTATCCACTTCCTCAAGCTGCGCCACATATCCCAAAACGTCCCCGACCGACCGGACATATTCGCTGACTTCGGCGTCTGAACACTCCAAGCGAGCGAGCTCGGCCACCTTGCGGATCAATGCCTCATTTACTTCAACCATAGAAGTGACATTCTAGCAGGAATCAGGCAGGGTCTGAACTGTTAAGCCTCGGGGGGGGACTTAAGATGATGATTCCACTTTTGTTGGTCCTTGTTTTCAATCAAGCCACATTAGCAGCTGATTCGCCCCTTTGGTCGCCCTCGGTCCTATGCGATCGGTTCAGCCAAGGCAATCTTTCCCCAGCAGAACAGACAGAACTCTTGCAGCGCGTGCGCACCCGCATGGCCATCTCAGTTGAAATGGCTGAAACCTACCACGATGTTTTCCAGGTCACGGGACAGATTGATGAGCTCCTTAGAATGATTGCCCCAGACCTCGTGCCGCTGCTAGAACAGCTCACGATCATTCCGGGCCGAAGTTTGCTGGCTCGGCAATTGTCCGCACTGCGCGGGATTTTGCTTTCTTTACAGAACTATCACAAGACTTTCCGCATCGATCAAGCTGTGCCAAGCCCAGCTGATCTCAACCTCATTCAAGGACGTTTGCAAAAGATTCTTCAAGCCGAGATCTCTAAGATGATGCCTGAGATGAAGGGCGTGTATGCGGCGCGGGATTTCCTAGTCAAGATCAACAAGGAATGTCTGCCCCAAATGATTCCTGTGATTGAAGAGATGCGGACCACTCTTTTAGCCCTTTATAAAACCAAAGAAACGAGCACTAGGGGGATAAAGAAACTCAATGAACTAGAGGACACTTGGAGGACGTTGATGAGTCAGTATTTTGCTGTCCTCTCGCCTTCCCTAAAAGATAAGAGTTTCTATTCATTCCTAAGCTCGATGTCCCAAGAGGCAACAGAAGAGATCCGTACTCTTCTGAATTCCGGGATCAGTTTCTGGACCCACGTGTTGGAATCTGAGGCCAGGAGGGGGCCTCTCAGAGATTTCGCAGAGGACAACCTGCTCTGGTACGACACCTACGCCCACCTCTTCCCTAAGGTGGAGGCACACCTCAGCGCTTTAATTTCAGCCACCGAAAACAAAGTCTTAACCCAGGCCCTAATACCGACTCAGGGAGCGCGCTAAGCTTTGTTCTAAGGTCCTTGTTTCTACGTATTTTTCAGGGATTTCATCGAAGAAGCGTGCCGGGTACTGATACAGAAGATCTCCCCACACTCGGCGGAGCTGTGCGTGCAATAAATAAAGGCGCTCCCGCGCTCGCGTCATTCCGACGTAACAAAGCCGCCGCTCTTCCTCAAGCTCTATGTCGTCATTCATCTCCCCTCGTCGCACGGATGGAAACAAACCTTCCTCCATCCCCACCATGAATACGACAGGGAACTCTAAGCCCTTGCAGCCGTGGAAAGTCATCATCTGCACAGCAGCCATCTGACCTTCAAGCTCCGGTACGTCAGACAAGGTGTTTTGTTCCAAGAACCGAGACAACGGGGTGGTGCCTTCCTGAAAAGTGTCCCCCGCCGCAAGAGCAGTGCCCTGATCCAGATCCCGTTCTTCAAATTCGGCAATCATAGAATCGAGTTCTTCTAAGTTGTCGATCCGGTCGATCGCTTCATCCGTGCCCTCGGATTTCAATTCCTCGACGTAGCGGGTTTCAGCCAAAATCCTGTGGTAAAGCTCCGACACAGGTATACGACCCTGTTCTTGGATCCAACCATCCACCATGGTGCGGAAGTCCTGAAGTTTCTTGAGTGTGCGGCCGGAAAACACCTGAGGCTGTATCGCCTCTTCAACAAGGAAGTCCCATAAGCTCCCCTGCTGATTCCAGGCACTTTCCAATTTATCGATCGTGGTCTTACCTATCCCGCGCACAGGTGTGTTGATCACACGCTTGAGACTGACTGAATCTGAGGGATTTAAAACCAGGCGCAGATAACACATCAGGTCCTTGATTTCTTTTCGATCAAAGAACCGCAGTCCGCCGACAATGCGATAAGGTATTTTTTCGTTGGTTAAGTTTTCTTCCACCAAACGACTCTGCGCGTGGGTGCGATAAAAAATAGCGAAATCACTCAAACTGTACTCTGGATTGTCCTCAATCAAGCGCTTGATTTCAGCGACCACAAAGGCGGCTTCTGATCGATCATCCGGGCACTGCACCCGCATGATAGGTGTGCCTTCTTCAGAATCAGTCCAAAGCCGTTTTCTCTTTCGCTGTGTGTTGTGAGCAATCAGATCACTCGAAGCCGCTACTATCGTCTGTGTGGACCGATAATTTTGTTCCAGCTTCACGAGACTTGCGCCAGGGAAATCACGCTCAAAATCTAAAATGTTCCTGATATCGGCCCCACGCCACCCGTAGATCGACTGGTCTTCATCACCCACGACACACAGATTTCCGCTGCCGCCGTGACTCAGGCTTGCGATCATGGAGATCAAAAAATACTGCGCGCGGTTGGTGTCTTGGTACTCATCGACCAGGATGTATTTATAACGGCTCTGAACCCGGGCACGGACCTCGGGATGATCGCGAAGCAGTCGGTACGTCAGGGTGATCATCTCCCCGAAATCAAGGGCGTTATTTTCAAACAATTGCCGCTGATACTCCGCGTACACTTCGGGGAGTTTGCGCTCAATTCCGCGGGCGCCGGGATGTACCTCTAAAGGTTCCTCCGCATCGCACTTGAGGCGGTTGATCGCCCACATAAAAGACTTCGGCGAGTACGCTTTGTCATCGATCCCAAGTTTCTTAACGACACTTTTTAATAAGCTGAGCTGATCGCTATCGTCATAAATGACAAAGGGCTTTGTGAATGGAAGGAATGCTGCTTCCCGGCGTAGAATTTTCGCACAAATCGCGTGAAAAGTTCCGATATCGTAGGGAATTCCAACACCATCAGGGAGCGCTTTAGCGATGCGAAGCCGCATCTCTTGGGCGGCTTTATTGGTAAAGGTCACAGACAGAATCTGCGATGGGCGAACCCGCTTTTCTAACATCAGGTATGCGATGCGGGAGGTCAGCATCTTCGTCTTTCCTGATCCAGCGCCGGCCAAAACCAAAAGTGGCCCTTCGGTCGTTTTCACGGCCTCAAGCTGTGGCGCATTCAGTTGCTCTAAAAAATCGAGCATCCCCTACTTGCCTCTCAGTTTCTTTGCGTAGCCCGATTTCACAATTTGCCGAGTGCGAGCGATAGCAAGCGCGTCGGTTTCGACATCTTCTGTGACGGTTGAGCCGGACGCAATGTAGGCCCCAGAGTGAATTGTAATTGGCGCGACCACCTGGCAATCGCTGCCAATGAATACCCCGTCTTCGATGATGGTTTTGTGCTTACGGCTACCTTCAATCACACGCCCATCAAAATTGCAGGTCACAAACCCACAACCGATATTCACGTCAGAACCGAC
Organism: Pseudomonadota bacterium; assembly: GCA_027486675.1. GTDB lineage: Bacteria > Bdellovibrionota > UBA1018 > UBA1018 > CAIMNF01 > JAIXOQ01. Next base: position 131,106 of record JAIXOQ010000020.1, on the reverse strand, counting down.
CTCTGCGTCCCCAACATAGGACAGATGCGCAATCGAGGTCGATCGACCAATTTTCGATTTCTTAAGCTCGACAAAATTTCCAATTTTAGAGTCCTGCCCCACATCCGAACCTGGCCGCAGGTGTGCGTAAGGCCCCACCTTGGATCGCTCTCGGATCTTACTTTCCTCTGCAACCGTGCCCGTGCGCAGCTCAACACCATCCTCGATGATCATGTCCCGGAGATGAACATGAGGACCGATCTTCACTTGGTTTCCTATTGCCGTGGTCCCTTCAATCACAACCCCTGGATAAACCTCCACTTGGCTTCCAAATGTGACGCGTGGACCGATGAAGCTTGTGCATGGATCCATGAAACGGACACCTTTTCGTGCCCAAGACTCCACAATCCGGGTGTTTAAAATCTTTTGAGCCAGGGCAAGCTCCCAAGGATCATTCACGCCCCGGACATCTTCAATCTCAGGCCAAGCAAGAGTGACGATCTTCTTCTTCCGCTCCGCAGCGATCTTCACAAGGTCAGGAAGGTAATACTCCCCTTGTGCATTGTTGTTCTTCAGATGTTTCAGATGCAGATCCAGGAACGCAGCTTGGAAGGTGTAGATCGACAGTACGACCTCATGGATCGGCTTCTCGCGCTCGGTTGCGTCTTTTTCTTCGACGATCCGTAAGACGGGACCACTTTTTCCGCGTCGAACGACACGACCATACCCCGTTGGATTGGGGAGAACCGCTGTCAACATGCGAAAGGACACTGTCCTCTCTAAGGGTGAAGCCATCTCTTCAATCAGTTCCCGGGTAATGAGCGGTAAGTCGCCGGGCAAAATCAGAATGTCCCGTCGTTCTGCCACCTGACGTCTACCCCAGGTTGATTTCATGGCCTGTTGCACTGCATGGCCCGTGCCCAAAGGGGTGCCTTGGTCGATGAACTCAATTTTTCGGTCAGGATAGATCTTTGAAACGGCGGCGATCACTTCTTCCTTCTGATGGCTGACCACGATGCCCACATCGCAGTCAAAATCGACCTCAAAGAGGTGATCTAAGATGTGCTGAATCAAGGAATGGCCGGAGATTGGCGTCAAAACCTTAGGTAAGGACGAGCGCATTCGCTTCCCCTGACCTGCCGCGAGCAGGAGAACCCCAGCCGACCGTTTTTTAGGAATTCGTGACTTTGTGTTTAAAATTTCATTTTTCATGTTGAGTAGACCAATGATCTCGGTTAAATACTTTGCGTAGAGAGAGAGATCGCAAACTATGGACCAGCATACGCTCCTAAAATTCAGAACCCTGCTCCTGGACGAGAAAGGCCGAATTCTTTCGAACTCAAAACAGTCCAGAGATCAGGAGTTAAACGTCTCTACTGATGATCTTCCCGACGAGGTGGATCTTGCGGCAGCAGAAATTAGTCAGAGTTTAGTGTTTGAGCTCCGAAATCGCGAGCGCTCAATCTTAAGCAATATTGAACTAGCTCTGTCACGTATTGAGGCCGGCTCGTTTGGAGAATGCGCCGCCTGCGGGAGCGAGATCTCAACCCGCAGACTGGAAGCCAGACCTTTCACAGCACTTTGCGTCGGCTGCCAGGAGCAAGCTGAACACCGCGAAAAACTTTACGCGTGATAGGGTGAGGAGACATGGATCTCCTATCTCAGGGCCTTGAGGGTTGGCTTAGCCAGGCCGCAGATGCCGCGTCTTTATCTTCGATTTTGCTTTCAATATTTCTTGCCTATGTCGGAGGCGTCCTTTCTAGCCTAACTCCGTGCATTTACCCGATGATCCCCATCACGCTCAGTGTCGTCGGAGGCAACACCATCCACGGCAGACACGCGAAAAAGGAAGTTTTCCTGCGCGGAGCTGCCTATGTCGCAGGGATGGCGGTGGTTTATTCCACTTTAGGCGCAATCGCTGGCTCCACAGGTCGCATTTTTGGGAGCACGACTAACACTGCAACTTGGTACCTGGTTTTGGGCGCGATCATGAGTGTGGGCGCCTTGATGATGCTGGACGTGATCCGATGGGATCCCCAAGCAACCCTAGACCGATTGCAACGCCGTCTTGGTTTCCATCCAAAACCTTCAACTCTAAAAGAAGAGGTCTCCCTCCTGGGAGCATTCACGCTGGGATTATCTTCGGGCTTCATCGCTGCCCCCTGCACAACACCCGTGCTGACTGCGATCCTGACCTTCATCGCACAAACCAAGTCAGTCACCTTCGGATGGGTCCTGATGTTGTCGTTCAGCATTGGCCTCGGAACGATCCTTCTGGCATTAGCGCTGGTCGCAGGACTTGTGAAGAGCATGCCTAAGGCTGGACAATGGATGAACAGTATTAAACTTCTAAGCGGCGGACTCCTTTTGGTGTTTGCTCATTATCTATTCTTTAAGGCAGGAAGCGTACAATGAAACTTTGGATCATCACCGGAGCGGCTATTTTTGGCGGAATCATTTCTCTGATTCAAACAAAAGATTTTTTAGCCTTAAGAAGCGGCATTGTAGAAACTAATCGTCTCTGCAATATCAATGAAACTTTCGATTGCACCGCAATTGAAATGAGCCCTTATGCCGAACTCATCCCAGGCTTGCCTCTCTCCTCCGTTGCGCTGGCGGGTTTTCTTCTAATCGCGTTGCTCGCTTTGATCGCACGCATGGATTCACAATACGAATTCTGCAGAAAATGGCTGAAAATCCTCTCGGTTTTCTCTGTCTTGATGAGTGTGATTTATCTTGGAGTGATGTACCGCATAGGCAAAGGCTGCTTTTATTGCCTCCTAGTGGATGTGGCGACGGTTTCAATTTTGGCGGGTGTATTTTCGCTGAAACGCCAACCCCACCACCAACGCACTCCATTCTTTCATTCCACACTCCTTTACTGTGGCCTAGGCGCAGTGGCAATAACAGCCATGGCAACAGCAGCGGTTGGACCCAAAAACAAAATGACTGGAGAAGACCTCTCTGACATTCGGTCCTCCCTGCTCTCCTCCCCTATTCTTAGTATTTCGATCCCTGAGGGATCCAATGAGTCGGGACCAAAAACAGCGCCCATCACGCTGGTGAAGTTTGGGGACTTTGAGTGTCCCAGCTGTAAAAATGGTGCGTTGGTCCTTGAGGCCTTAAGGCTTAGGTTTCCAAATGATTTACGGATTGTGTCCCTGAATTTCCCTTTGAGTTCTGAATGCAATCCAACTATGAAACGAGTGATGCATCCTGCGGCTTGTATCGCAGCGAAAGCGGCGCTTTGTGCTGGGGAAAAACATGTGCTGTTTGAACAGACCACATTCAGTCACCAAGGTGAGTTACGTCCTGAAAACGTATTTAAATTCGCAGCTGCCGCAGGATTTGATGCGACAGCACTTCAGGCCTGTGCGGAACAACCATCGACCATGGCACGTCTGGCCCAGGAAGTCAGTTTAGGGAATTCGCTGAAACTGCAGGCGACGCCAACCTACTTTCTGAATGGCCGAAAGATTGAGGGCGGACTGCCGACCAGTATGTGGATCGACCTCATCGAAACTTTGCTTAAAACAAAATGACCGGACTCGTTGATACACATTGCCACTTGAATTACGACTATGACGGTAAGTCGGTCGCTGATCTTGTCGAAGAGGCCCATACCGCCGGAGTCACCAGGCTCGTTACGATCGGGACCGACCCCGACTCCTTTGACCCCATTGAAAAAATCTCAGAGGCCCACCCTTCGGTATTTCACACGATCGGCATTCATCCCCACGATACAAAACTGATCGATGATGCAGTGTTAGAAGACATCGAACGTAGGATGTCCCACGCAAAATGCGTGGGCTTAGGTGAAATTGGGCTCGATTATTATTATTCCCACAGTGAACCTGCGGTACAGGTTGCGCGCGTGAAGGATCAGCTTGCGATCGCCGCGCGAACGAAAAAACCCGTTGTGATTCATTCCCGTGACGCCGAAGCAGAACTGCTTACTGCCCTAACAGCCTATGCGAAAGATCAGAAACGCGATGGAGCGATCGGGGTCATCCATTGTTTCACCGGAACTTTAGATTTTGCCCGTGCCTGTATCGATCTAGGATTTTTCATCTCTCTGTCAGGGATCATCACGTTTAAGAAATCAGTCGCTTTGCGGGACACAGTGAAGCAGCTTCCTTTGGATCGTCTGCTGGTGGAAACAGATTCCCCCTTTTTAGCGCCCGAACCCTTTCGCGGAAAAAAATGCATGCCTGCTATGGTGGTGCGCACGGCTGAGACTCTTGCCGGGATTTTCGGCGTAGGCGCCGATGAAGTAGCGGCCGTCACGACGCGTAATGCGCAGGCTTTATTCTGGCGATAGGCCCGTTTAAAAATCGACGCAACTAAAGGAATCCCAAAAGCTATAACAGCCTCTTTTGGTTGCGATCTTGTCCCAAGTCCAATTGACGACTTCCTTTTTTGATTTGCCTTCAATCTCTGGCTCACCTTTTGTCAAAGTCTCGCCCTCCATACAAATATGTTCTTCACCCAACGTGAGCTTTTTCCAGGCGGCTTTGAATTCGCTGCAATAAGTAACCGGCTTACCTCGACGCCCATGATAAACGTGCGAAATCGGTTCGCCTTTTACAACGATTTCGAAATCACACATCGAAACAATCTGATTATATGGACCCAATGGATCTGCATCTCGCCAAGTGCGATACTTGACCGCGACGTCCTTCATCCGAAAACATCTCCACATCAGGGGGCGCTTGCCGGATCTGGTGCGGTACAACTCTGACAAAATTCCATAATCGGGATTGACCACTTCGAGTTTTTTGTCGATCTGGACGGACTTTGGTGTGCTGGTGATACAGCTTAAGGTTATAAAAAGCGAAACAACGACTAAAGGTTTGAACATCATTTTTTAAGCCTCTAATAGAGTTCATCGAGCTTCTTCATCTGCGGCGGATTCGAATCTCTACCGCTGACCATATCCTTATTTCCTGCAGCTAATTCATAAATTTAGATTCTGGCCGAATCTAACATTTTTTTATTAGAATGTGAGTTTCGGCCATTCCCCCGCAAAATAGGCCTGAGGCAACCACCAGGACAGATGGAAGACGGGGGAAACTGATTCCCAGTGCATATGATTTCTGGCTTTTGGCTCCAATGCAGCTGGGAGCAGCAAGCTTGATTTGGATGCTTTCAAAGAGAAAGAACCCAGAACTAGTCGATCAGCGGTATCACGCTGAGGATATGCTTCCTCCCCTAAACGTAGCCACAGAAGATGTACTCCCAAGCCCAAACCGTCCAATGACCAGTGTGCTCCGAGCCCTCATCCATGAGGCTTGCGCTCGCCATCCAGGCGAGCGCTTTTAGTCGCACCTGGTCATTGGATTGTTTGGTCTTGGGAGTAATTGTTCTCTTGTGGATCTATTGGGGAAAAATGGACGCGCTGCCGGGCCGATTCTGACCATACGCCAGTTTAAGTCTCGTATACGTCTTTTCGGCGTTTTATAACCACGATTTCCGGAAGTGGTTTCGAATTCTCTCTTGTCGGAAGATTTAAAAAATATTTCGCGTCGCGCTTGACAGGTTTCTTTGTGCACAAAAAACCCTCTCCCGTCACTGCGGTCTCATCGCCACTAATACTTGCTGTGCGGGGCTGTGCTGCGTGATTTCGGGCAAAAGGTTCTTGTTTTTCATTTTTCCTTTTTTGATTCACTTATAAGCCATTTTAGGCGTCAAAAAACATGGGCTTACACTTGTTGGTGCGATGAACAACTTGAAGAAACTCACAGACCTAGAACTCTTAGATCTCACCAGTAAGGCCGCAAAGAATGAAAAAACTGCGACCTTGGTGTTGCTTACACACCTTGAGGAAGTGGATAAGCGACGGGCATATGCAGTCGATGCTTATTCAAGTTTGTTTGACTATGTAGTCAGAGATTTAGGTTACGCGGAGGGTTGAGCGGCAGAACGAGTTTCTGCCATGAGGCTGATGCGCGAAGTACCGGAGGTGAAAACACACCTTGAAAAGGGCGCTTTGACGCTGACGTCTGCGGCACTGATTCAGCGGCACATTCGTGCGGAAAAGGCAGCATCGGCGAGGCCAAAGCAGGATTCAAAACCGCAGATCAAGAAATCAGATCTGATTGCGCAGTGTTTGGGGCAATCCAAGCGGAGTGTTGAGAAAATTCTAATCGATGAAGAAACCCGAGAGCTCTTCAAGCAAACATTAAAAACCTTTATCGAGCAGCGCGAGAAGCAGATGGGGAAAGTTGCATCGGAGCCAACTCGTCCGGATGTGCAACCCGCTCAGTCCAATGATCCGTATTCCAGATATATTCCGATGCAGATGAAGCGTGCAGTTTTCGAGAGATCCAGTGGGCAGTGCGAGCACATTGCGCCAAACACCAATGCCCGTTGTCCATCAAAGGCGCATTTGCATATTTATCATGTGATTCCGCTCGCAGTTGGCGGCAAAACCGAACTAAAAAACCTCCGCCATCTTTGTCCTGCACACAATCGGAAAGCTGCACAAATTGCGGGGATCCATATTCAAGAATGGTTTACAAAGTTGGGATGAAGTCTGTTTTGCATAGGCAGACACACTCGCTGCGTTAGTGAAAGCCTCCGACCAATGGGTTCGTGGACGAACTCGCGGCGATTGTCCCGTAACTGCCTCAGTCCCGACCATTCTTTCGCCAACACATAACCACAGAAGAAGTACTCCCAAGCCCAAACAATCCAATGGCCAGGTGCGACTAAAAGCGCTCGCCCGGATGGCGAGAGCAAGCCTCATGGATGAGGGCTCGGAGCACACTGGTCATTGGATTGTTTGGGCTTGGGAGTATTTGGGTTCTTGTGGGTCTATTGGGAAAAGAATGGGCGCGCTCGATTGCTCTATTCTGGCCGTAGCCAGTGGCAGGTATACCCGCCCGGATTCTTTTTTAAATAGTCCTGGTGATAACCTTCAGCTGGATAGAATTTCTTTGCAGGAACAATCTCTGTAGCGATGGGCTTAGGCCACTTCTTGGAGGCCTGAAGCTCAGCTTTGACCCGCTCGCCCGTCTTGCGTTGCTCTTCATTCAAATAAAAAATTGCTGATCGATACTGAGTACCGATGTCGTTCCCCTGTCCGTTGACTTGAGTCGGGTCATGAAGTCTAAAAAAATGTTTTAAAATCGACTCGTAAGAAACAAGCTTCGGGTCAAACTTCACTTCGATCGCTTCTGCGTGGCCAGTCGTGCCCTTTTTGACTTGCTCGTACACTGGTGCTTCGGTTGCACCGCCGGTGTAACCCACTTCGGTAGAAATCACTCCTGGAAATGCACGGAGGATTTCTTCCACTCCCCAGAAACACCCGCCAGCCAAAAGCGCAGTCTCAGTCATCCTTCGATCTCTTCCCGTGTTTCCGTCAGCCAATGTACTGCGACACCTGTTGCAACCGAGACGTTTAAGGAATCCACCATTCCGCCCATATTTGGCACGGAGCAAATCACATCACAGGATTCTTCAGTCAAACGACGCATGCCTTTTTCTTCGCTACCGACAACAGCTAACCAGTGCCGATCGCCTTTTTGCGCGTTTAATTTCGCTTTTGCGTGCTCGGAGGTGCCTAAGATCCAGATCTCATTTTCGCGCACCTGATCTAATGCCTGGCGAAGGTTGGTGACGAAAGTGAATGGAGTGTCTTCAACCCCACCGGACGCAACGTCATAAACAGTGCCCGTCAGCGGTACAGATCGTTCCGTCGTGAGGATAATGCCTTCGACTCCGAAGAATGAGGCAATCCGGAAAATGGTCCCTAGATTCTGAGGGTCCTGCAAAGAATCACAGGCAAGCCATAAGCCGTAACGATCTTCAGGCTTTCTGAGCAGCTGAGCGAGCGGCACAGGAACAGAATCTTCAATGGTGGCTCCACCTAAGCTTTGCATGCGGTGACCACGATCATTGGGGCTTAAGGGTTTTGCGCGCGCCTCCACGGTCTCAATTTTTACACGATGTTCCGTGGCTAAGGCCTCGATCTCTTCCCAGACGGGACCACCGGCGGGTGGGATCGATAGGCGCTGTACAGCGCGTGGTCGTCGTTTTAAAGCAGCCAAAATACTATGGGGATTTCTCAGTTCAACGGACATGGGTCCCCAAAGTTAACACGGTGTGCGAGAATCAGGCTGCTTGATAAAATTGCCGCTCGACCCAAAAGAATCAAAAAAGCGCCAAAGGGAGCGTTGGCTCATTTTAGGCTTCGCAATTCTCTTTTTGGTCCTCACAATCACTGAGATCCGTTTATCAAAGCAGTCGACTTCATTGCCGTTCGTGAACTCGATTTTCTTCTTTGGACTCTTAAACGTTAACATCGTCATCTTCGCGGCCCTACTTTGGCTGATTTTTAAGAATGTCGGAAAGCTCTTCTTCGAGCGCAGGAGCCGCATCTTAGGCGCTTCACTCAAGACGAAACTGGTCGTGGCGTTCATTGGCTTTTCGGCGATACCCACAGTCGTCCTTTTCATTATTTCTTCGCTCTACATTAACTCCAGTTTCGACAAGTGGTTTTCACTGAAGGTGCAGAACACTCTCCAAAGTTCTTTAGACATCGCTCGCCAGTATTACGTCACGGCCGAAGCAAGCTCCTCCCACTTCGCACGTCTCCTAGGCGGAAGAATCGGAAAACAATTCCCAAATCCAAAGGTACCCGCGGTAGCTCGGGAACTTGCCCGCCTCCAGGATGAAATGAATCTAGACGGGGTTGAGCTTTATACCGGGCCGCTCGATCCAGTGCTCACGATTGAACATAACCTGATACGCACACAGTACCCCGGCGCGCTGGTGCGATTGACGCTTGAGCGTTTGGAAACTGCCTTCGAAGGCAAGGCGTTCACTTACACACAAAGCTTGGGAACAACGGATTTGGTCCGCAGCACTGCACCCATCCGGGATCGCTCCCACCCGAATCGAGTCTTAGGGGTCATCGTCGTCAGCAGCGTGATTCCCGTGAACTTAAGTGCGCGTGCCGACGAAATTTCACACGTTGTGAAGGATTACCGCGAAACCAACCCACTTCGTTATCCAATCAAAACGACCTACACCGTGATCTTGGTCCTGATCACACTCCTGATTATCTTTGCGGAAATTTGGTTAGGACTCTACCTTGCGCGTGAATTGACCGTGCCGATTGAACGTCTCGTGCGCGCTGCGGATGAAGTGGGACGTGGACGTTTAAATTTTAAGATTGAAAAAAGTGGACACGATGAAATCGCAGTTCTTGTGGATGCTTTTAATCGAATGATGCGCCAACTCGGAGAAGCGCAAACCAGCTTAGAACAACGCAGCACGCAGATGGAGACCGTGCTCAAACAAATCGACGCGGGCGTTTTACAAGTCGATGCCGCAGGTCGGTTAGTGACCGTGAACGCGGCAGCATCTCGGATCCTTGGGTTTGAAGCCCCCACGAATAAACCAAAGTTCAGAGACACCTTGATTGGTGCCACTCTTGAGCCACTTGCTGAGGTCTTAGCTAAAGCTCTTGAAGGCGGGCGCCCTGAGGAACTCGTTTCTAGTTGGACTCCAAAAATTGATGACCAGGTCAAAAACCTTGTGGCATCAGCCACACCTTTAAGTGAGGGTGGAAAAATTTGGGGCGCAGTGGCCGTGATCGACGACCTCACCCAGGTCGTCAAAGGCCAACGCGAGATGGCGTGGCGAGAAGTCGCACGACGCATTGCTCATGAGATTAAGAACCCGCTGACCCCGATCAAACTGAGCGCTCAGCGCTTGCAGAGAAAACTCCAAGGGCTGCCCGGAAAGGAAGGAGAACTGCTTCAGGAATGCACAGCTACCATTATCTCGCAGACGGATGAACTGAAGGAGTTAGTCAATGAGTTCTCCAATTTCGCCCGTTTGCCTGAATTGAACGCATCCCCCAACGCCATTCCCCTTGTTTTAGAGGAAGTGGCACAGCTCTTTAGGACCGCGCATCCTGAAGTCTATTTCCACCTGAAGTTTGATCCTCGCTTGCAGCCGTTCTCTTTTGATCGGGATCAAATCAAACGCTGCATCACCAACCTGGTCGACAACGCGATTGCTGCCATGCGCTCTGCCCCTAAAACTCGAGTGCCGGAGATTCAGCTTGAAAGTGCCTTAGATGAGGACCAACGCAGAGTGAAAATCACAGTCAAAGACAATGGCCCGGGCATGAGTCCCGACGTGCAGGAACGGGCGTTTGAGCCCTACTTTTCAACAAAATCCGAAGGCACAGGCCTAGGCCTTGCGATCGTGAAAAAGATCGTCAACGACCACGGGGGCTACATTAAGATTTCCTCGCGGGAAGGAGTCGGCACAACTTTTGTAATCGAGCTGCCGATCCCAGCAAAGAACGCTTAGACTAACCCTATGTCTAGAACCATCCTGGTCATTGACGACGAAGAGCCCATAAGAAAGTCTGTGGAGGGTGCCCTTTCCGACGAAGGCTACACCGTGCGCACGGCCCACGATGCGGCTTCAGGGATTGCCTCAGTTCGACAAGACTTACCCGACTTAGTGCTACTCGATATATGGATGCCGGGGACAGATGGGATCCAGTGCTTAGAGCAGATGAAACAGTCATTTCCAGAGTTACCGGTCATCATCATGTCCGGGCACGGAACCATTGAGACTGCGGTTCGTGCAACTAAAAGTGGTGCTTACGATTTTCTTGAAAAGCCTGTTGAGCTCGACCGCATGTTACTGCTGATTCGAAACGCCATATCTGCAAGCCGCTTGCGTGCAGAAAACACGGCCCTCAAACGCCAAGCATCCCAACGCAGAAGTTTAATCGGAAAATCAGGCGGGATTTCCCAGGTACGCGAAATAGTCAGCCGTATCGCCCCTACTTCTGGATCAGTTTTGATCACTGGTGAAAACGGAACAGGCAAAGAAGTGGTAGCCCACTTGGTTCATTCCCTTTCGCCTCGTTTTAAGGAAGCTTTCATTGAGGTGAACTGTGCTGCAATTCCAGAGGAACTGATTGAGAGCGAACTCTTTGGCCATGAACGTGGGGCCTTTACTGGTGCAGTCAGTGCACGACGAGGAAGATTTGATTTAGCAGACCGAGGCACCATTTTCTTAGATGAAGTCGCGGACATGAGTCTGAAGACCCAAGCCAAGGTACTGCGTATTCTTCAAGAACAACGCTTTGAGCGTGTGGGGGGGAGTACGACACAGACGGTGGATGTCCGGATCATCGCAGCTACCAACAAAGATATTCGGGACCTGATTCAAAAGGGCCTATTTCGTGAGGATCTTTACTATCGTTTGAACGTTCTACGCATCCAACTCCCTGCGCTTCGTGAACGTGCATCGGATGTGGCGGAACTCATGGATCACTTTTTAGATGAGTTCTGCGCTCTGCATCGTAAACCAAGACGCGTGCTTTCTGCAGAGGCTGTGAAGACTCTCACTCAGTACCCATGGCCCGGCAACATTCGGGAGCTTCGCAACCTAGTGGAACGACTGGTCATCCTGCAAGGGGCTGCTGAGGACCGTCTCCCTATTTCTGGAAATGAACTTTATGCGCACCTTGAGGTTCCTCTGGATGGGAGTGAACCCTTGGCGACACAAGGGGCGTCTCCCTCTGAGCCCGCACGGGATCTTAAGGCAGCAAAGGCCCTCTTCGAAAAAGAATTTGTGACACGGGCATTAGAAGAGAATGAATGGAACATTTCAAAGACGGCTGAGGCCCTAGGGATCGAAAGAACTTATTTGCATCGAAAGATGAAGCTCCTTTCGATCAGTGAAAAGGATTAGCAGTACTATCCTACTCCCACTCAATCGTGCCGGGTGGTTTCTGAGTTAAGTCATAGACCACGCGTGTAATCCCCGGAACTTCGTTTACGATTCGGGATGCAACACTTGTTAAAAAAGACCAAGGAAATTCGGTAATAGTTGCAGTCATACCGTCCACACTGTTCACGGCACGAAGCGCAATGACTTCTTCGACCACTCTGCCATCCCCCTTCACACCGACTGTTTTCACAGGCAAAAACACGGGAAATGCTTGCCAGGTCGAAGCGTAAAGTCCGCTGCTGCGCAGTTCGTTCATGAGGATTGAGTCGGCTCTTTTCAAACAATCAATTCGCGCTCGCGTCACATCACCCATGATGCGGACTGCAAGTCCTGGCCCAGGAAATGGGTGGCGATGCAGCCACTCAGAATCCAGCCCAAGATCGCGGCCGAGTTCGCGCACTTCATCCTTAAAAAGAAATCGAAGCGGCTCAAGAAGCGCCAGTTTCATGCGTTCAGGCAATCCACCCACATTGTGGTGGGACTTGATCGTGACGCTTTTTCCTGAGACACCATGGGGGGAAGAGGATTCGATCACGTCGGGGTAGATCGTGCCTTGCAGCAGGTAATCAAACGGGGTCCCATCTTTCTTTTCGATGCGGCGAGATTCGTCTTCTAAAACATCGATAAAGGTATTCCCAATGATTTTTCTCTTTTGCTCGGGGTCAGACACACCACTCAGTCTGGAAAGAAAGAGTTCACTCGCATCGACCCACTCGATATCGAGTTCTGTTTTCTCTTGAAGCATCTTGAGATGCCCGGTGTCTTGTTCACGCAGAAGGCCGTTATCTACAAAGATGCAGCGCACGCGGCCCGGGAGTGCGCGATGCACGAGTGTTGCTGCCACAAGTGAATCCACACCGCCACTAAAGGCGCACAATACGCGTTTAGGGTTCACGGTTTTTACTGCTGCCGTTAGATCCTTCAAACGATCTGCTTCGGTCCAATCCTGTTTTACCTTGGCGATCCCATCTAAAAACCAGGATAGCCACTGCATCCCATTTTCAGAGTGATGGACCTCCGGGTGGAACTGGATGCCTACCCTAGGAAGGGTTTCGTGCGCCATCGCCGCGACAAGTCTATTTTCACTGCGAGCAATCACCTGATAACCTTCGGGTAGTTGAATCACATGGTCGGAGTGAGACATCCACACTGTGGATTGTCCTTTTGGAAATCCGCTGGCCAAAACATCGATTTTTGATTTCCCGTATTCACCTTGAACACCACGCTCTACCTTGCCGCCTGAGGTTTGCGCCATCAGCTGCATTCCGTAACACACACCTAGGATGGGGAGCGTGGCATCAGAAAAAAAAGCGCTGTAGTCCTCACGATCTAGAAAAACACTTTGTGGACCACCCGAAAGAATCAACGCGCCTGGACGCTCGCCACCTTTCAACCGAGTCCGTGCCGTATCGATGGTTAAGATTTCTGACTTACGTGATAACTCACGGATCCGCCGCGTGATGAGCTGCGTGTACTGCGAACCAAAATCCACAATCCATACGGAGGCCTTCATTTTAGCTGCGCCCCGTATTGTAGTTCGGTGCTGCCATGATCGCAGATAATGAATGCGGATGACTTTCCTGCAAACTGGCTCCAGTGATGCGCACAAAACGTGCGCGTTTTGCGATTTCCTGCACGTTCGGGGCACCCACATAACCCATCCCAGACCTGAGGCCGCCGACTAACTGCCACACGACTGCGTCCACTGGACCTTTGGCCTGGACTAAACCTTCGATGCCTTCAGGCACTAATTTTTTTGCTTCCTGAACTCCGCCTTGGCCGTAACGTTCTTTGCCGCCACGCTCCATCGCTGCAAGACTTCCCATGCCTCGGTACACTTTTACTTTCTTTCCGCCGAGATCGATCAGTTCACCCGGCGCTTCATCGGTACCGGCCAACATCGATCCCATCATCACGGCGGTTGCGCCTGCTGCCAGCGCTTTAGTCACATCACCGGAAAGCTTAATGCCGCCGTCCCCGATCAATGTTTTTCCGGCCGCTCGACAAACTTCTGCACAGGTTTGAATGGCGTACAACTGAGGAACTCCCACGCCGCTGACCACACGGGTCGTGCAGATTGCGCCAGGTCCCATGCCCACCTTCACCACGTCTGCGCCGGCATCGATCAAAGCTTTTGCACCGTCCGCCATAGCGACATTGCCTGCGATGATGACTGCGGATTTTCTAAGCTTGCGCAGTTCCGCGACGGCATGAAGAACACCGCGGGAATACCCATGCGCTGTGTCGATCACGATCGCATCACAACCCGCATCCAAAAGTGCAAGTGCGCGTTCCAATCCTTGTGGTCCAACGCCTGTGGCGGCCGCAACACGCAGAGCACCCGATTTATCGATCGTGCTATCTTCGTCTACGCCTTTTTTTGCTTTCACTTGAGCCACCCAAGCACTTTGGGTCGCGATGTCACAGTTTTTGTGGAGCACACCCAGAGCACCGATCTCTGCTAAGCGGATGGCCATTTTCGTTTCGGTCACGGAATCCATCGCAGCCGATAGGATGGGGGCCGAAAGCTTAAAGCCGGGGACCAGTTCCACCGACGTATCCACTTCAGTGGGAAGAACTTCAGAGTAGGAGGGGAGGATCAAAACATCATCAAAAGTGAGCGCTTCTGGCAGGGTATGCATGGCCTATTCTAGGCCTGGAGGCGCACTTTCGTCAATAGTTGACTTTTGTGGTATCTCGGCGATTGCCTTGCCCAAAATCTGATCCATCGCCTTTCCCGCTTCAATCCAAGCTTCGACAGGGGTGGATGGGCCAGGATTTTCGATCTGAATCTGGCGAACCTCTTCTAGGAGGCGTTCAAACAACCCAGGGAGATGTGAAAGCTGATCTAAAAGTGCTTCAGATGAAGAAATCACTCCATTTATTTCGTCAATCAGGGCGAGAGTCGATTCCCTCCTGACCCGATCTTCGTGGCTTGTGACCCGGTCGTTTCGGACTGTAAAAAGTGTATCCACAGCAACCGAAATCTGGAGTTTTTGCTGCGTAACCAGATCTCTAAATTCTTTAAGCTTTCTACCGATTTTGGCATCGCCGTCCAGAAAAACAGGATCCAGCAAGATGCGATAAATCTTTAGCGAATGGAGCCGGCTCCCTTTTTCTAACGCGGCAATGGCAGACTGGACTTCATTCTGGAGCTCTAGGATCCGCGTCAGAAGTTGCGCATACTCGGACTGAATGGAATTCAGTACCGGAGTTAACGCGGATGAATCGAAACTTACCTGCGGTTGGAGCGCATCTTCAGTCTGACGGACACGGAAGAAAAGATCCTCTGTGAGTTTGGGACTGAGCCGAATTTCGTGCAGAACTTCGCTGAGCTCATTCATTGTTTCCAAATCGGGTTGCTCTCGAAACCATAGATACCGGTGGTCCTTAACCCGCGCCAATGGGCCGCTCGTTGGTACAGACTTTCGAATAGATTGTTCAATTCTCAGTTGAATCAAATGAATCACGAGAAGTTTAAAGGTTTTGTAAACTTTTGAGTCAGGGTTCGCTGTGATAGTCGAGAACAATGCAACCGACCTAGGGCGAGACGAGAGCCAATACCCCTGCCGTTGCGACCTCTGTTGAATCTTTCTGATGGCGCTATTAATTTCAGCGTCGGACACGCGATAACCTTTGTTTAGACGTAACAATAGATCACCCGCATTTCCCTCGTCGGCGACTTCTTCATATGCTACATCGCTCAGTTTGTCATTCCACCCCATCCCATAGGCCTCCAAAAGGATCATGGCACTTCTAGTGGAGTTGATTTCATCTACAGCAATGTATTCAAACTCACCTGGAATGCCGCTCGCTGCTGCGACACACAATCTGGCCGACATGGGAAAAGTTAGGGGGGTTTTTGGTGGATCCCCAGCTGCAGCAAGATCGGAAACAAACATCAAAGAAAGAATGATCCAAAGCGTTGTCATAAGCTGACCGTTTCCAATAAAAGCCTAAAATCAGAAGCAAGACTAAGCCATGCATTGGGTGCAGACGATGGACGAATACCTCTTGTAACGAGTGCATTTGCGGTGTTTGCAAGCCCGTTCAGCGTGGTATGTAAAACCTGAAGTTTTAGAATCTGTTCGCGCGTGTTTTTGACGTATGTCTCCTGCGAAAGGACCCTTGCATAAAGTAAGTTTGCCTTGGCCGCTGCCAAAGTATCGGGTTCCTTACGCGTTGTCTCAAATGCAATTTCACCGAGCTCACTCATATGCGCGGCGTAGTTTTCTAATGCTTGAGTGAGTGCTTTGAGGTTGTCTAAAACTCCAACCCCCGACACTAGAAATGCATGCAAATCATTCACTGCCTCAAAAAGCTTAGCTTTCTGCTGAAGTGTTCCATCGCCGTCTACATGGATGACCTCCAAAGCTGAAGCGTCCCATTCTTGAAAACGTAGCTTCATTTCGTCCCTGGTGTCTTTGAGTTGGTCCATCGCCTGCGCTATCTGGATCCGATGCTCCTCACCTGCGTAGGCGATCGAAGGCATCGCCTGTTGCATGAGATCGGGCTCCTTGCTGCCTTGATCTGAGACCTGCGAGCCACTTTGCGTCACAATTGTGAATGCCTCTGTAAACTCAAGGGCGATAACATCTGTCTTCGCTTGCCAATTCTTTTTAGCCTTCAAGATAGGGGCGAATTTAAATCGGCGAATACTGTTGTTTACAAGATCATAAAGAAGCGGGGGTAGCGCCAAAACGGCATGGAATGCAGCTAAAAAAGGTAGAAGTGATAAGGCATCAACATCTGATAGTCCTGCCGCAATAGCTAGACCACCTGCGACCCAGACTACGGCGAGGTAGTACTGAATCGGAAAAAAACTCACCCACCCCTGGTTGGGAGCTTTCGCGGTCAATTCACCTAGCAATTGATAGCGCAGATATTGATTAAATCCCAAAGACACGGCTGATTGTGGATATTCCTCTATGGCCGCATAGAGTCGCGCTAACTGTGCGGCCGTATGGATTCCTAAAGTCTGATCATCACCTATCTTTGCCCTCTGAAGACTCACGGAGCGATATCCAGCGAGGACTTCGTTCCGAAAACGGTCAAAGTCGTTATGAATGTTTTCGAAGGTCTGCGCCGTCCGTATTGCGCGCCCCCTGATGTCTTTTACAGGTAGAGAACTGATCGGGCCTTCGCTGTGAAATGTGTCCACGGTCATCTCGATGATCCTTGCGAACTTACGATCAAGGAGCCCGTAGTCAAAGAGCAGTGCAAGTGCGCCGGAGGTGTCTTTGATCTCGCTGACTGCTATCTGCTCAAAGGTCATTTTCGCGGAAGCAAACTTTTCGCAAGCCTCTAGAGAAAGGGAATACTGAGGCCTGGATCCTGATTCAGCAGAGGCCTCTGGAAGAAGAAAGAAACAGAATAGAGAGAGGAGTAAAGTCATAGAATCGCCTCCGCAAGACGAGGCCAGAACTCACGGTATTCGTGGAAGAATCCTGGGCTTGACGGATTATTTTCAGCACTATCAAAAATCTGAAAGAAAAGATTATGCCGATCATCATACTCAGCATGTTCAGGATCAGTGGGTGCAAGATACGTGTGAGACCAATCAAGACGTGCGTCTAAAGCTCTATCGCCTAAGTCTTTGTAGGCCTGCAGAAGCTCCGCTTTTGTGCCGTACGCCTCTGGGGTCTGCATGTAATCCATCAAAATCAAACCAAGCTGCAACCGATGGGCCAGTCTGGCGTGACGCCAATGCCCCTTCTGCGTGCGATGGCCATTGATACTTAGACTGATAAGATCCCCGCCGAAATCATTGAAAGTCTGACCGCTTGCCAAATATTTCATCCACTCCTGACGGGTGAGGCGACCCCTCACATCAACCACTTGAAATCCAAACATTGATTCGGAGGCGGATAAAATATTTTCTAAGGACTCTTCTTTGAGGCGTGATTCAAGCACGAGTATGTGCAAAAAAATACGTCCAGGGGATCGTAATGTCTCTATCATCCGCCGGAAAATCCTGGCTTGGTATTCAGAAAGCCCGCGAGGAAGTTCCATGATGGGGCGAACGGATAGAAGTTCCTCCGTCCCAAGCGTCGGGAAAACCGACGGGGGTCTGCGCAAAGCAATCTCGGGCCCGGCCCACGCGACCAAGGGGTGTTTATAGAAGCGCGTAAGCACATCCGAAATATCTGCACAAAGAGTGGCAGCAGCCGCAACCTGTTGGTAAATGAGGAAAGCCAAAAGGAACAAAGCTATAACCTTCTGCGCTTAGCATTCGCAATATGTTGGTCAAACCCATTTGACCAACTCGTAACACTATATCCTTCTGAGGCAAACCACTCTTTGACCCCATGATAAAGAGCACTCTTAAACTCCTGACTGACCGGGTCATTCGCAATAACGGCAGCAAAGGTGGGTTCCGCCGGGATACTGAGCATGCTGAGTGCCACACCCAATGACTTTTTCTTGCCGATATCGGTAAGTGCTTTGTCATAATGCTTCCCGATGAAATTGAGCTTCTGACGTAGATTGAGCGCTGGAGGTAGTTGGTCCCGGATGTCATCAATCGATTCGTATCGCTCTAGAAATGCTTGATCGATGACAATCGCCTCATATTCCTCTTTTGCACGCAAGAAGGCCTCATCGAGTCCGAAGTCGAATGCAAACACCTCATCTAGGAATGAAACAGGCGCCACATAAGCCTCTTGAGCCGTGTAGACTTCATGCGCAAGCTGCGTTGCAAGTTGTGTAGATATTCTCGCGCCAGCTCCTTCTGATGCAGCGTTGCAGCTGTTGGCACTCACACTCACGTGCGGAATAGACAGAATCACCAAGGCCAAAAAAAAGTTTAAGTTCTTCATTTATAACTCCACCTTTTCGAACTTGAAGACTCCGCCCTCGAGTGGACCGGTCTTAAAAGTGGTCAGATCCTTTTCAGTAATACTTGGCTTTGGACCTAAGTTGATCTCTGAGAAGTTTTCATAAGTACCCATAATGGAAAACTCACGAACTGCAGAACTATGCTCAGTTCGTTTCATTTTATAAATAAGACTATCGACACGGAAGAATTTTATCATGGTCTCAGTCCCCTCTAGTTTCAGCGGTTGCATTGTTATGCGAGACCAGAGGTTTTTAAGTGTTGCCTCATGATAGGTCCACTCCTGAGGCCGTGATCCTTCAAGATCGTTACTCACGTCCAAGGTAGAAACCCTATCTAATCCAAATCCTGGGTACTCATGTGCTGCATCGGCCGCAAGCATCGCTGCATTCATTCCCGTGGACTCTTTGGACCATTGGAAGCCAGACCCATTCTCAAAATCGAGCACCAAACGATCGCCATCCTGAATTCTATCCATGTTTATGAACTCTGATATCGGCTTTCGAACAAGCTTTTTTAAACTACGCTGAAGGTTCCTTGCGCCATTAAAAAGATCCATTCCTTGCCGCACTAACTCGATCTTTGCTGTATCCGTCACCTTCAGCAGGACCTTGGCGCCAGCCTTCAATAAGATGGTCTGCTGTATCATTGCCAATTCCTTCTCTAATATTTTAAGATTTTGCTCGCGGCCAAGATGGTAGTAGACCACGATCGCGTCGAATCGATTTCTAAACTCCGGCGTCAAGCCAGCTTCCGAAAGGGCTTTCATGTAAATTTCGCGAACTTCAGCAGCAAACTGCGCGTCATTACGTCCGGTTGCGTCCCGAATTCCTACGCCGAACTCCGAATCAAGCTGCTTTTGCCTTTCATGTACAGCCTCCGCCACCTTCGTCGCACCTGCATTACTTGTCATGAATACAATGTGTTCGCGAAAATCTGTTTTCTGTCCTTTAAGATCTTCGATGTAACCCTCATCTAAAAGGGGTAAGAAGGTATTGTCTATTTTACGACTCGCTTTTTCTAACTCATCAAAAAGTAGCCAGCCCACTTTGCGATTCGAACCCTTGAGAAATGGAGCGCTAAATTTGGTTTTCTCAACAGATTGAGGGTCTAAACGAGTTGCTTCGCCGTAACCCGCATAACCCGGTGCCGTGCCCGTCAACGCACTCCCTTCGTGGCCTCCGCCAAAGTTTGCACCGTCGAGACGGATGACATTCTTTTGAAAATCACCGCCCATGGCTTTCACCATCGCCTTTACGGTTTCTGTCTTACCCACGCCTGTCGGCCCAAGCACAAGAACGCTAGTAAATGGCTTCTTTGGGTCATTCATCCCTGCACGAGCTATCGACAGAGTATCGACAATGAGATCGATCGCCTCATCCTGCCCAATCACATATCGCTTTGCCTCGTCTGCGATCTGTTGAATCTCCTTCGGGCGCGCACCTTCTGCAACAATTACACAACGCACCTCGGAGACGGGTTTTGTTGCCGAAACAGCGGTATCCTCAGTTGCGAAAACACGAGTAGTTGAAATATGTAGAATCCAAAAGCTAAGTACGAATATCATTTTAATACCCTCTCTAATTGATCTCGAAACTGAGTCGCAATCGCTTGCCATTCTGATAAAGAAGTGTCGCTATTTAAGTTCTTACCCATCAGCAAATCATCAGTCTTTTTTGCTGCATCCATATATAACGACCGCCCCTGGCGAATCGTTTCAGCGAAGCGACCAAACTCTTCCATTGTCTTGAGACTGTTATGGAGCCGAGCGTTCAGAAGTTCTGCAACCGCTCTCTTTCTTGGATCTTGCGGTCCATCACTCATCTCAAAAGGCAGACCCTTCAGACTATGAACCGCACGATGGAGCGACGTAAGGCCTTGCTCCATTTTCAAAAATAATTGTGCAGTTGTACTTTGGGCGTTGTACTCAAGAATGAATTCCTGCATCGAATTTCGAAGGTCGATTGTGCCGGCTGCTCCGATCAACTTCGCGTCTAGGACATTTAATGCTGAAGCATCCCACTTCTGCATCTTTGTTTTGCGTGCGAGTTCTAACAACTGAAGCCCATCTCGCAGTTCGTGAAGCTCGAGCCTTTCTACGTCGCCTAAATAGGTGATTTCGCCCGGAGATAGATCACGCAAGCTCCCTGAATTCGCCACCTCAGCGATGGATGGTTGGACCTTGGGCTCGGCCCGAACTGCAACTCGTGCAGCATTAAGTTGCAGTTGATTTATGCCTTTAGCCTTAAGTCCTAAGAATTCCCAGAGACTATCGTCCATCAAACTGCTTGGATCCTCTTTTTTTGCCCAAAGAGGACCGTAAGCGAAGCGATAGTAAGGAATGATTGAAGCAACACCAATCGCAACCCACACTATGGCCTTCGTTAGATCCGAATCTGGCATATGCTGTGCTGTCCTTAATCCATGGATAGCAGCGAAGAAAGACGAGACTACGCTCAAAAGAGCAAACGGTGCCACATCAGAGAGGCCTTTACCTTGAATGAAGCTATAAAGCAAAAAGTACGTTCGATGCAAATCAACAGGCGCTTTGTACTCTGAACCAAAGGCTAAGTTCTTTTCTGCGTCCATTGTGTAGGAAAGCACCTTCGAAAAGAACTGAAGCCCCAGGAACGAATGAATCGTCCGGGTCACCTTTGAGTCCCTACTCTCAGTGATGGCCGTGATCAGATGATCCACCTTGGTGACGCGTAGGATACTTTGAGCTGACTTTACAGCGTGGTGTTCTTCCACAGATTGAGATTGACGGAACGCCTCGATCTTACTGGTCTCTAATACTGCACGACGATACAACCGTAAGGCTTCGATCGTAAGGGAATGGGGGTCTTTCTGAATCGCATGTGCAATATCACGGAACGCCTTCAGAGTTCGATCCCGAGTACCAAAGGTCGTCAGATACTGAGGCTTCTTCGCCTGCTGGGTTAATATTGTTTGTACGACCCTATCAAAATTGGGATCGCTAAAAATTCCGTATTCCGTCAAAAACGAAACTGCCGATCCAACATCCGTGATCTCGCGCACTGCAACACGTTCAAACCCACCGTTATTGGTATTCGCGATCTCTTTGCATGCCGCGGCACTCAGCGTGTATCCTGGAAGCCTGGTGATCAGGGGTGATACTGTGTCAGTGGCGGATGCCGGCCCGGAGAACAATGCTTCGAGGATAAGAATGATTCTTAAAATCATCTCAGCACCATCTCTAGCTGTTCCCTAAAATCAACGGCGATCTCGTGCCACTCCGAAAGTGGCGTATCGCTGCTGAGCGTTTTGCTCTTGAGTATCAAATCAATCCTATTTGCGGCAGCTATGTATCGTGTGCGACCCAGACGGATCGTCTCCGCGTACTGACCAAACTCTTCTATAGTGACTAAGCTCAGCTGACTGGTGTGAATGAGAAACCTTTGCATAACCTTCTCATTTGGATCGTCGCTATAGGGTCTATTTTGAAATGGGATTTCTTTGATCTTTCTGATCGACTTCGTACTGTCTCGGACTATCTTTTCTAGCTTCTTAAGACCATGGATGACCTCTGAGTCATTGTTGAATGTTCCCACGAACTCGCGCATCGACTCATGAAGGTCTAGAAACGCGGTCCCGTCTGCGTAAGAGGAATCTAGTACCCTCATCGCAGCCTGATCCCATTTCTTAATCTTCGCTTTTGACTCGGCTATCGAAAGTTCTACGCCCTCCCTTAATGAAACCATTAGGCCTTTTTCCAGGTGGCCCAGGTAGGAGATGTCCCGTAGTGAGTGCCCAGAAAGAGAGCTAGACGTTGTTAACGTCGAAAGGCTCTGCGCGGCCCTAGGCTCTTGACTTACCGAAAGAAGGGCATCACGAGTTTTATGATCATCGAACTTAGAAAATTCAAGACCCAATAGACTCAAAAGTTCAGTCGAAAAGGAGATTGAAGGATTGCTTTTGCGTTGAGCCTGAAGATGAGGCCCAAAGCCAATGATTCCAGAGATGGTCGCTGCACTTGCGAATACTGCCTGGACACCATAGACCCATCCAAAACGAATCAGAGCGTCAATTGTATTGGCATCTGTTTCAAGAGGAGCATAGGCGCCTATACCAAGAGTCATTATGCCACAAGCAATTGAAACTCCCTTAGCTAGAGGATTTTTCCATTTTAGAAACTGCCTATACGAAATCTCACATCCGTTTTCGCGGTTCTTGTCCTTGGTGAACCGGATGCTACCGGTGTCACTCGTTGCGCGATACAGGATTCTAGCAACGCTAATGCCCACAAAAGATCTAAGCGTTTCTGCCACCTTTGACTGTGGCTGCTCTTTTAGCGCAGCTGTCAAGAGCTGCAACTGGGCATCGGCGAGCTGAGCTTGAACCGCAATGTTACGCGCGGATTCGGCGTCATCGGTAAAGTGTTCAGCCCTAATACGCTGATTCATTCTGAGTTCATCTCGGTACGACTCTATTGCCTGAAAGGTGACGAGATCACCATTTTCTTCAAGAGACGTAAGGATCCGACGGATTTTACTATTTCCTTTTACTGTGTCCCCTGTTTGGCCGTCAGGCTTTTTTGCTTGAGCAACCAGTGCCTTATGAACCGCTTCCCTAAAACGTGCATCGAACAATCCGTATTCTGCTAAAAAGGACGCAGCAGTCCTGACATCCGTGATCTCACGGACTGCAACACGCTCAAACCCACCGTTGTTCGTGTTCGCGATCTCTTTGCATGCGGCGGCACTCAGCGTGTATCCGGGAAATTTTGTGACCAAAGGTACGACGGTATTCGTCACTGTGGAATCGATCAAACCACCATAGGCAACGGGTGCGAAGAGAAATGGAAGAACGACCGTGGTTTGCCAGATCATTTCAGCACCCTCTCCAGTTGTTCTCTGAACTCACTTGCGATCTCATGCCACTCCGAAAGTGACGTATCGCTGCTCAGCGTTTTGCTCTTGAGTATTGAATCAATCTTGTTTGCTGCGTCAATGTATCGCGTGCGACCAACGCGGATCGTCTCCGCGTACTGACTAAACTCTTCTATGGTCTTTAGACTGGTCTGCAGACGTGCATTCAGAAGTTCCGCAACGGCTGTCTGTTGCGGTTCAGACACACCCCCCTGATCCTGGAACGGCAAGCTTTTGATCTTCTTTATCTGGACTACACTCTCACGAATTAAGGACTCCAAATCATTTAAGCCTCGAGCCATCTCTGACGCGTCACCATACGATCGAACAAACTCCCGCATCGCTTCATTGAGCGCTACCGCCGGAACATCACTGAGCGAAGTTGAATCTAAGACACCAATCGCAAGCTGATCCCAGGTCTGAATTTTTGCCCGTGTTTCTAGAGACGAAATCTCAATAGACTCTCGAATCGATTGCATCAACCCTCGCTCAAAGTCAGAAAGATACGAAACATCACGAAGGGATTGACCGCGAAGTGAGCTCAAGGAACTCACCATGGATAAGGTTTTTGTTTCTTTGGGCCCGTGACTTGGACCGTGGGATTCTTGAATCTGCACTGCGCTCACTTTGGTGGGATCAAGTCCCATCAGGGTCATAAATTCGGCTGACATTAAAGTAGACGGATCACCGCCGAGGCGAGGTCCGCGAATCCTATATATGCAAAAAAGAAACGAAGGAATGGCGATAGTCAAACTGGGCAAAGCGACAGCTTCCCATGTTTTGCCTATGTGATGAACCGCGACGTTTACTCCGTCCGTAATCGCGAACAAGATGGGGAGGAGGATATCAGTAACAGCAAACATCGCAGTCCCCCCAAGAGCACCTAGCGCGGTCAACGCATCCCATCCATTTAAGTTGAAAATGGACTTGTAGAGGTCAGTCTCGAGGGTGGAGAGATTACGAAGCGATTTCTCAGAAAAAATTTTCTGTGTTTCGCTGTTTTTATGTTGAAACACCCATCGAACGAACTGCAACCCAGCAAATGACCTGAGGGTTGATGCAACCCTGGAATCGGGCTGCTCTTTTAACGCCGCAATCAGATTCATTAGCCGGACAGAAGTCATCTGTGCCTGAACGGCAACACGCTTTTCTGCCAGACCTCCATCTGTAAGCCTGAATGCCTCGATACGC
Source organism: Pseudomonadota bacterium (assembly GCA_027486675.1). Taxonomy (GTDB): domain Bacteria; phylum Bdellovibrionota; class UBA1018; order UBA1018; family CAIMNF01; genus JAIXOQ01. The sequence goes on along the minus strand of JAIXOQ010000020.1, from coordinate 106,443 downwards.
TGCTCGGTAGTCAAGCTATTGCGATAGGACTCCAAGGCATCAGTGACTAATCGATCGCCATCCTGCAACATGGCAAGAAAAAGCTCATGGACCACCTTGACTCTCGTTCGAGCATTCTTGCTCGATAGCTTTTCTGGCTTATTTACCTGCGCAACCATTGCCTGCTTAATCGCGGCCGCGAAACGATGATCCAGAAGCCCATACTCCGCCAAGAACGACATCGCCGCCCCGACTTCCGTAATTTCCCGAACAGCGACCTTTTCAAACCCACCGTTGTTAGTGTTCGCGATCTCCTTGCATGCAGCGGCACTCAGCGTATATCCAGGAAGTTTTGTGATCAGAGGTGTGACGGGGTCAGGGCCGGCTGCATGACAAAACGGAGCGGACATAACGCCAAAACAAAACGTCAGCATGAACGGCCCAAGCCAGCTGATTCGTGTATTGCAGATTATCCGACCCATTTAGATGACAATTCTTAACATTGGGCCATTTGATAAGTCAAAGAGTTAGCTAGTTCATTCGGTGGGAGGATGCACACTAGAATGAACTGAGCGTGCGTTACCCCCCCCTTGGCAGATTCGCAATGACAATGCTATTCTGCCAAGTATGTGGATCGAAAGGGATATTTCAAGCCGCCTCATGACATCTTCCATGCCAGTCCAAATGATCCGTGGGCCTCGGCAAGTGGGGAAAAGCTCGCTGTTAATTCATCTTGATAGGAACTTCCTTGAGTTATCGCTCGACGATCCTGCACTGAGGTCCCTCGCGCAACGGGATCCAGATCTCTTTTTGAGTCAACATGAAGGCAAAGCGCTGGTTATCGATGAAGTTCAATATGCGCCCGCTCTCTTTCCATCCTTAAAACGCAAAGTGGACCTTTGGAAACGTCAAGGCGACTACTCTATTAAAATCAGGATCACAGGTTCAAATCAAATTTCCTTAGATCAAAATGTCAGAGAGTCGCTTGCAGGGCGGGCAACAATCGATGAGCTTTGCACCCTGAGTGTCGCCGAGATCATCAAAGTACGTTCCTTAGGGCTCGACCAACTGATTTATCTTGGCGGTTGGCCAGAGATTCACGCACGCGAACTTCCTGACTCTAGGCAATATCTGGACCAATACATCAATACGTTCATCGAGAAGGACATTGTGATTTCAGCTGGAATCACAAAAGTAGATCGCTTCATTGAACTCACAAGACATCTTGCCGCCCGTACAGGGCAATTTTTAAATACCAGCGAGCTGGGGCGAGATATTGGAGTTGAATCCAACACCATAAAAAGCTGGGTACAAAGCTTGGAGCGAATGGGCATTATCTCCCTCCTCTCTCCTTACTCAACCAACGCAACATCGAGGATGGTAAAAGCACCGAAGATTTTCTTCTTAGACACAGGGCTTGCATGTCGCCTCCAAGGATTCGCTAGCCCAAACTTGCTACTGAGTTCACCTCAAGCAGGGAGCCTATTCGAATGCTTGGTCTTTGCAGAAGTTTACAAAACAATCCGAAACTTTGATCTTCCGTGGCAAATGTACACATACAGGACCCGAGACGGGGACGAGTTAGACTTTCTAATTGTCCAAGAAGGTAAGATCATCGCGCAGATTGAGTCGAAGATGACGCTGCCTCTTGCAAATATCAGTGCGCCAAAATCACTGAAATCTTTGGCGGGACCATCGGTCCCACTCTGGGTAGTGCACGGCGCTGGGGATCACGTTCTTGAACAGGGGACTCCCATTCAGAAACTCAGAGACCGGCTGCTTGGGCTCTGGGATTCATTGCAATCAAAGGCTAGCACGATCAAAGCCTAACGCACCCTACTCCGCTTCCATATGCGGGTAAGCCACATTTTTCGGCGAAACAAAGGTCTCTTTCACCGTGCGAGCGGAAAGCCACCGAGTCAGGTTGAGCGCACTGCCTGCCTTATCATTTGTGCCTGACTTCCGGGCACCACCGAACGGTTGCTGACCCACGACGGCACCCGTGGGTTTATCATTGATGTAGAAGTTTCCTGCGGCATAGCGCAATGCATGCGAAAGCTTTTCAATCACACTACGCTCCTGGGCAAGGATCGCCCCAGTTAACGCATAGGAAGACGTGTTGTTACACACCTTCAACATAGAATCTAATTCAGCGTCCGGATAAACATGCACAGCGAGCACGGGGCCGAAGATCTCTTCGCTCATCAACCTAGACCTAGGATCGGTAGATTCAAAAATTGTGGGCTGCACATAGTATCCTTCGCGAGCATCGGCTTCCCCACCCGCAAGCAATCGGTAACCGTGATCTGCTTTCGCGTAATCGATGTACCCCTTAATTTTGGTGTGCGCACGACCATCAATCACAGCACCCATCAAGTTTCTAAAATCACGCACATCCCCCATGCGAATGTCTTTCACTTCAGATACAAGATCATCCCGGATGCGTTTCCATAAACTTTCAGGGACATAGGCCCTAGATGCTGCGCTACACTTCTGCCCCTGGTATTCAAAGGCCCCACGAATTAACGCTACACGGAGTGCATCCGGATCAGCACTGGTATGAGCAAAGACGAAACCCTTGCCCCCAGTTTCCCCAACAATGCGCGGATAAGATTCATAGTGCCCAATCCGTGAGCCAACGGTTGAAATAATTGATTCAAAAGTTTTTGTAGACCCTGTGAAATGCACGCCGCTTAAGTGAGAGCTTGCGAAGATGGACTCAGCCGCTGTTGCGCCTAAGGACGGAACAAACTGAATCACCCCTGGAGGCAAGCCTGCTTCCACTAACATTTGATAAGTCAGATAAGCTGAAAGACTCTGGGTCTCAGACGGCTTCCAAAGCACGACGTTCCCCGCCATTGCAGGGGCAGTGGATAGATTCCCCGAGATGGCCGTAAAATTAAACGGAGCGATTGCGGCGATGAATCCATCCAGTGCGCGGTACTCCACACTGTTCAATTGCCCCGCTGCTGAGATCGGTTGATCCAGCAAAATGCGTCGGTAGAAGGCCGCATTGAACCTAAAAAAATCTGCCATCTCGCAGGCTGCATCTACCTCAGCTTGAAATACGTTCTTCGATTGCCCAAGCATGGTCGATCCATTGATGCGAGCGCGCCACGGCCCCGACAGCAGATCCGCAGCTTTTTCAAAAATGCGTAACCGAGCCTCAAATCCTAGAGCCTCCCAAGCTGATTTCGACTGCATGGCTCCGCGAATGGCTAATTCCAGTTCCTTGGATCCGGCCAAATGAAGTTTCGCAAGCACGTGCGAATGCGCGTGCGGCATGACCACATCAACCGTGTTGCCCGTGTACACGGATTGGCCGTTGATCACGCATGGAATTTCTAGGCTTTCATTCGATAGACGTAAGAGCTCAGATTTAATCGTCGCGCGCTCAGGACTTCCAACGCGATAATCAAAAACAACTTCATTTTTAGGCAGACTCATTTCAATAATCCTTCGGCTTGTTTTGCTAAGGCGAAATCCTTTTCAGTCACACCCCCAGCGTCGTGGGTAGAAAGTGTAATCTTCACGCGACCCCAGCCTAAAAAAAGATCAGGATGATGCTCCATCGTTTCAGCTGCGGCACCCAAACGATTCACGTAGGCTAAGGCGGAAACAAAATCAGGGAACTTAAGCTCCTTCTCCAGATGTTCTGCAGAGGTCCCAACGCCTATCGCTTTCCACCCTGAGAGTGTTTTTAATCCATGATCGATCTCTTGCTGATTCAGACGTTTCATCTAATGTGGTCCTTCCTTTGCGTAATGACAGGAAACGGCATGATCCACAGCACCAAGTACTGCAACTAGTTGTGGAATATCTTTGGAACAGTTCCCCTGCACCACCGGACAGCGGGGATGAAAGTAGCAGCCGCTCGGCGGATTGAGTGGGGAGGGCACGTCGCCCTTAAGCAAAATACGATCCTTTTTGTAAGTGGGATCTGGGATCGGAATCGCTGAAAGAAGCGCCTTCGTATACGGGTGCATGGGCTTTTCGTAAAGTTCTTCGCCCGACGCAATTTCAGCCACTTTTCCCAAATACATCACCGCCACGCGCGTAGAAATGTGTTCCACAACCTTCAGATCATGAGCAATGAACAAGTAAGTCAGCCCCAGTTCCTTCTGAAGATCCTGAAGCAAATTCAAAATCTGTGCTTGAATCGAAACATCCAATGCGGAGACAGGTTCATCGCAAACGATAAACTGCGGTTCGACGGCAAGTGCGCGCGCAATGCAGATCCGTTGGCGCTGACCGCCTGAAAACTCATGGGGGTACCTTGAGATCGATTCTTTTCTTAACCCCACCAGATCCATCAGTTCAAAGATCCTCTTCTTCCGCGCCTCCTTCGATGGAGCCAGTTCGTGAATGTCGATGGGTTCACCTAAGATTTCTTCAACTGACATCCGTGGATTCAACGAAGCAAAGGGATCCTGAAAGATGATCTGCATCGACCTTCGAAGTTTGCGAAGCTCTGTTTTTCCAAGTGTTGTGAGTTCCTGCCCCTGAAATTTGACCGATCCAGAAGTTGGGTCAAGGAGCCTCAATATGCAGCGCCCAAGAGTGGATTTTCCGCATCCACTTTCCCCAACCAAGCCTAGGGTTTCACCCTTATAGATATCAAATGAAACGTCGGAAACCGCTTGCAGTGCTCCTATTTTTCGTCCCAGAAGGCCACCGTGAATTGGAAATTCCTTCACCAAGTTCCGTACGGACAATAATATTTCTCGATTCATTTTTGACCCCCAACCAGCACACACCGCACATCGTGACTCGGGGCAGCCGTTAAAAGTTCTGGTTCCACGATCTTGCAGCGCGCTTCTACAGAACGACAACGCTCTTGAAACCGACAGCCCACAGGCAAATCCAAAAGATTGGGTACCAAACCTGGGATCGGTTCCAGTCGTGATTTCTTTTTCTTTCCTGTCGGATCATGACTTAAGACTGGGATGGAATTGAGTAGACCCTTCGTATAGGGGTGCATCGGATGCGCAAAAAGCTCCCGGGTCGGCGCACGTTCGGCCACTTTGCCTGCATACATCACCACGACTTCATCGGCGACTTCGGCAACAACCCCTAGATCATGGGTGATCAACAAAATCGAAAGTCCTGTGCGTTCCTGCAATCCCTTCAAAAGATCCAAAATCTGCGCCTGAATCGTGACATCTAACGCAGTAGTGGGCTCATCTGCGATCAATACCTCTGGATCACAAGAGAGAGCCATAGCGATCATGATCCGCTGCCTCATACCCCCGGATAACTGATGTGGGTAATCGTCGATCCGCTTGTCTGGTGCAGGAATTCCGACCAACTTCATCATCTCGATGGCTTTTTCCCGAGACGCTGACTTGGATAGATCCTGGTGCAGACGAATGGCTTCAACGATCTGATTTCCAATTGTGAATACCGGATTCAAGGAAGTCATGGGCTCCTGAAAAATCATGGAGATCTGATTGCCCCGGATCTTTCGCATTTCTGGAGGGGGCAACTTCAGCAGATCTTTACCATGGTAAAGAATTTCCCCACCGACAATCTTCCCAGGCGGTGATGCGATCAATCGCATGATCGACAGCGACGTAACGCTTTTTCCGCAACCGGACTCACCCACTAAACCCACGGTCTTTCCACGGTAGAGATCAAAACTCACACCATCTACGGCACGTACCTCTCCTTCAGGAGTAAAGAACGAAGTCTGAAGATTTTTAACCTCTAGAATTTTTTCCATCAGATCTTCCGTGCTCTCCAGCTAAAGCTCAGTGTGAATTCTTTTGTCGTGATTTTTCCTCGATCGATCCTGCCAGACTTGTCCCAACTTTCTACTTCAAGAAGCACTGGATCACCCGCTAGGCCCGTCCTGAATTCAACTTTACGGGGCCGCGCGCGTCCACCCGGCAAAGAAGCGAGTTCCAAGTACCATACCCCTCGTCCGTCGCTGGTGGTCCACTCTGCATCCGACCGCGTTTCTGCAGCATCTACTCCTGCCGCATCTGGGCACACAGCATTTCCTGCAAATAGCGAAGTCATCCAAACGAGCGGAATCCCATTAAAGACTTTGTGGTGTGCGCCATTCCACTCTGGCGCATAGGGCGATTCCACTTCTACGCGATCCGCATCCCCCACGACAGTCAGCAGGTTTTCACCCAGAGGTGAGGCCACCGCTAAGGTAAATGTTCCACTGTTCCAAAGATAAGTGGCTGGCAGCGATTGTGAACGGCGAGTGTCCTCCCAACGGATCCACAAGCGACCATTCCAACGATCCGGAGCACCTAAACCCACGCAGGCTTCTTTTAAAACAGATTTATCCCGAGTGCGGAGGACTTTTGCAGAAGAACAGGCCAAGGACAAAAGTGCCAGGCCGATCAAAATAGGGCGCATGCCCCAGAGTTTACTCGCTTGCTGGGCTTCTTTCAGCTGAAAGCTTTCGAACTCTTTCTTCTATCGCGAGGGCTCTATTTGGAAGCCGTACCCGAACATACACTTCGGCTAAATGCTTTAAGATCACGCCTTCATCACTCTTCATCGCAACGGCTTTTTCAAGCACGGGGAGAGCCTCTTCTGATCGCCCAGAGATGAACAAATTCCAGCCTAAACTATCTAGGAAAAAAGGATTTTCAGGCCGCAAAGCGACTGCGCGCCTCAACAGATCCTCTGCATCCTTCAGACGTACGCCTTGGGTGGTCCAAGAGTAGCCGATGAAATTCAGTGCTTCTGCGTTTTTCGGATTGATCTCTACCACTTTTTCCATCCAAACCAACGCCCCCTGGGTATCGCCTTGCTGTTCCAAGATCGCGCCTTTGGAGTAGCTGAGCTTTTCATCCAATGGAAAAGTTTTTAATCCCCGATCAATCGCTTTAGACGCTTCCGCGAACTCTTTACGAGACTCATGAATAGCGGCTAACTGAATATGTAAATTCACGTTTTCTGGGTGCTTTTGCAAGACGTCATTGAGGTAGTCCACCGCTTCGGCTTCACGCTTTTGTGAACGCAACATAGAGACCAAGCGCACCGATGCATCTTCAAAATACTTGGATTCGGCAGAAACACTTTTTAAATGGTCCGCAGCCGCTGAGAACTGCTTTTGTTCTTCAAACGCAGCCGAGAGATAGTAGTGAACACGGTCTTGATCTGATGCAGAGATCAAAGATTCAGACAAAGTTTTTACTGCTCTATCCCATTGGTTCTGCTGCATGTAGAGCAGTCCTAGCTTAAAAGAGTGTTCTGAATCATTGGGTTCAATCTGGTGCAAAGCTTCGAAGATCTTGATGGCTCGCGGAAACTCTCCGCGCTGGATGTACACCTGGGCAAGCCTGCTCCCCAATTGGGAATCATTTTTTGCCTCAAACGCTGAGACATAGACACCGATCGCTGCTTCGGCTTTCCCTTGGGATTCAAGCAATAAGCCCATCGCCAAGGCTGCTTTTGAGAAACCAGGTACGAGGTCTAATGACTTTTTGTAAGCCGAAATCGCGCCATCAAAGTTCTCAGCCAGCTGTTCAGTCAAAGCTAAGATATAAAAGATCGCGCTCGAGTCGGGAATGAGCTGTGCTGATTTTCGAGCAACTTTGACTGCGTCTGCAGTGCGGCCGGTCTCTAATAAAGATTGGATGTAGAACACTGCCGCTTCTTCATTGGTCGGATCGATCTTAAGCGCTTTTTCGAAGTGGGTTGCAGCAAGATCCGATGCCTGACTTGCTGAGTAGATCCCACCTAAAGTGAGGTGTGCGTCCACTGACTTTGGCTGTACCACCAAAGCCTTTTTCGCAGTTTCAATCGCGAGGCTAAAGAGCCCTTTTTTTGCGTACTCGGCTGCAAGCTTATTTAAAATCAGATCCGACTGAGCATCGTAGATTAAGGCTGCGCGATACTCTTCAATCGCTGCATCTGTTTCACCCTCTAAAGAATGGGCCTCGCCTAATGCAAAGTGATGCGCACTCGACGAAGTCACCACCATGCCTTTCCAGTCATTTTGAACCTTCTGGTCAAGCCGCTCGAAATCGAGAGTCTGCGTGACCACTGGGCGAGAAGTCGCACAACCCAGCGATAGGCTAAAAAGAGTCAAAATGAACGGTACTGCCTGCTTCATGGGTGAGTTACGCCCCTTTACCTCTGTCTCTTCGACTTTCTGCGGAAAGAGTTGAGTCACCCGTTGACTTAAATGATGACAATTGTTAATTCTGAGAGGCGGCCTTTATTGCGCCGTGCCAAAAGCATGTTTGCGTCACGGATTTGACGCTTCAGGCTGGCGTAGGAGTTGAACCAAGGAGGGGATCAATGAAAGAAGAGAAAGTCATTAAGCGGTACCAGAATCGGAAGCTCTACGACACACAGGAGTCGAGTTACGTCACACTCGATGAGATCGCGCGCATGATCAAAAATGGCGATGATATCCGAGTGATCGACAATAAAACCAAGAATGACATCACAGCATCGACCTTGACGCAGCTCCTCTACGAGAGCGAACGCAAGGCGAAGACCCAACCATCCGTGGATCTTCTGAAAACGATCATTCGTAATGGGGATGGGTCGTTCTCTGGGTATATCACAGGAAATATTCCTGAGACCAATGCGGATGCCGCCGCCCCTGCTATCAATGCAGCGGATGCAAACGCAGCACCTACGAACTAATCTTTAAGCTCTTAACAATTGACCCTGACTCTTACGGCGGCGTTAAAGCCTTGACGGGCTTAAACGCCGCACTTTTTTGCGCTAAAAGGACCCTAGGCATATCCTAAATTGAGTTAGCGACATGGAGGTCCAGATGAATCAGATGACGTTTGCACGAAATACAATCCTAGCTTTAATTGCACTGACCGCAGCTTCTGTTGCTAGTGCTCAGTCGTCTTATTACAGCCGTAAGGCACCTTCCAACTCTGTATCCGAATCGATCGGCTTCACTCGATCGGCACCCACTCAAACTGGACTTCTAGAAAGTCGCACGGCGAAGATGCCGTTCTCACCAGGCAGTCACAATGCCGCAGTCAGCGTGGGCCAGGTTTTCTTAGCGGGCAGCTTGGCAGATCAATTCGACGACGCACTCGGGACTCAGGCGCAGTATTCCTACGGCGTGAGCGACTTGTTCGCCTTTGAAACCTCCCTGGGTTACAGCTCTCATAGCCGCGGCCAAAACAATCTATCCTTGCTGTCCGTGATTCCAGGTGTGCGCACGAACCTAATCTTCTTTGATCAACTGATTCCCTATGCAGCCTTTGGCTTGGGCTTCTTCCGCCCCAGCACCACGGTCTCAAACGTAGAGACGAGCGGGCTGCTTTTTGGTCTCAATCTAGGCACTGGGATCGATTTGGTTCTTTCTGACCGGGTATTCTTCGGCACCCGTCTCACCTACAGCAACATGTTCAATACGACCCGTGTAGCTTCAGACGGAAATATGAGAAACATTGGGGGCGCCTTCGTCTCCTTCTTGATCCATGCGGGAGCGAGCTTCTAAACTAGCCGCTCGATGTCGATTACAGTAACTACCAAAGCAGACCAGTGGACTAAGTGTATTTCTTCAAACGGGACGATCCGTGCGGTGGCGGTGTCTGCCATTGAAGCATCCAATATTTTAAGTGATCGCCACAAACTGACAGGGGATGGTCAGCACGCATTATCTGAGTGTGTGGTGGGCGCACTTCTTCTGGCTTCTTACTGCAAGGGCGAAGAAAAGATTAATTTAAACATCCAAGGATCGGGCTGGATCAAACAGAGTGTCATCGATGCGAATGCAAACGGTGATATTCGCGGGTACGTTGTTCCTCGTGAACCGGCCGAACGCGTGATCCCGCCAGAGATTGGCCCTTGGGGCACCGGCTTACTTTCTGTGCTGCGGACCAAACAGGATGAGAAACAACCCTACATTGGGACGGTGCCGATCTTAACCGGATATCTAGGGAAAGATCTGACCTTCTACTGGGTGCAAAGCGAACAAGTGCCCACGGCCGTGGGGATTTTCGTTCAGGCGGATCAAGGCGTTGTGACCCACGCTGAAGGCGTCTTGGTGCAGGCTTTGCCCGGCGCAACAGATGCTGACCTTGAATTCATAGAGAACCAGCTCAAACGGCTCGGAAAACACATCGGCAGCACAACGGAACGGGAAACACCGACATCGCTGTTGGCCTACTTACTTCAGAACCAGTCCTTTTCAATTTTAGAGCAAACTCCGATCTCATTTCGCTGCAGCTGCTCGATTGAGCGAGTGAAGCGGTCCATTTCGTTGATTGGGAACAAGGATATCGAAGAGATGATTGAAGAAGGCAAGGCTGAGGTCACCTGCGACTTCTGTGCGGAATCCTACACACTGAGTCAGTCTGATCTTCGGGAATTACTCAGCTCCTAAATTGCTGTATAATCAGGCTCATGAACAAAGCCTTGATTCCATTCGCTGCCATCGGCGGAATTTTACTTCTCTGTGTTTTGTATTTTGTTTCTGCAGGTAACAGCCTCGTTGCCTTAGATGAATCGGTGACCACTGCCTGGGCACAGGTAGAAAATACTTACCAACGTCGGGCGGACTTGATCCCGAACTTTGTGAGCGCCGTGAAAGGTTACGCAAAACATGAAGCAAGCGTTCTTCAAGCGGTGACAGAAGCAAGGAGCCAAGTAGGACAAATCAAAGTCAATAACCCAGGCGACATCAGAAACTTTGAAAAAGCACAGGATCAGCTCTCTTCATCGCTCTCACGGCTGTTGGTCGTTGCTGAAAAATATCCTGACCTTAAGGCGAGCGAAAGTTTTGTGAACCTTCAAAACACTCTTGAAGGAACGGAAAACAGAATCTCTGTGGAACGTATGCGCTTTAATGAAGCCGCACAAAAGTTAAACACCCAGATCCGCCAGTTCCCAACCAGCTTCATCGCTGGGATGAAGGGCTTAAAGACCCGGGAGTATTTCCAATCCGCTCCAGGCACTGAAACCGCTCCTAAAGTAGAGTTTTAGGTTTTGCGTAACAGACTAGGCCTTTTCCTTGCAATTGCCGCCCTCAGCCTGAGCCCCGCATTTTCTTTTGCGCGCGCGATCCCCCCAGCGCCGAAAGATTACGTCCTCGATGAACCGGGCTTACTGAGTTCATCTGAAAAAGCGCAGCTCTCATCCATGCTTGCCCAGGAAGACCAGGAGCGCGGCAATCAAATCGTATTTGCGATTTTTAAGGGTCTAGAAAACGAGGATCTGGTTGATTTCACAGTCCGCGTATTTCAAGAATGGAAACCCGGGCAAAAAGGCAAAGACAATGGCGTGATCGTCGCCATCTTCCAGGCCGACCGAAAGATCCGCATCGAAGTAGGCTATGGTCTTGAGCCCTGGATCACGGATCTCCGTGCATCGAGCGTGATCCGCGAGATCCTTGCACCTAAGATCAAAGAGGGCCGCATCGCTGAAGGCCTCATGCTGTCGGCGAAACAGTTGCGTGCATGGATCAATGTGGATCCAGCCGCAGATGCTGCAAAGCTCAGCGCTTTTGGACCTAAAAAAAGATCTCTCCCCCGCACGATCCTGATTGGGATTTTGGTAATGATGTTTTTACTGATCCGCTTCGTGGGTGGGTTGAGCGGCACCAGCATCGGCGGGCGACGTAGCGGAGTGGGTGGACCTTTCATCGGCGGAGGATTCGGCGGCGGTGGCGGTTTCGGTGGTTTTGGGGGCGGCGGTGGTCGTAGTGGCGGCGGAGGATCATCAGGTGGCTGGTAAAATTTTAGGCCTGGAAGAGGCTGTTTTAGAGGCGATTCGAGCAGCCGAACTCGGCACTTCAGGTGAGATCCGCGTTCATCTGTCGCGCAATGCATTTGCAGGTGATCCGATGCGCGAGGCCAAAAAGATCTTTGTAAAACTCAAGATGGATCAGACCGATCTCCACAATGGCGTGCTGCTTTATGTGCACCTGCATCAGAAAAAATTCGCTTTTTACGGGGATACGGCCATTCATGAAAAGGTCGGCCAAAGCTTCTGGGATGCATTAGCAGAAGGGTTTTTGAATGGTATCAAAGGACAGGGAGTGGTGCCCGCCCTAACAGCCGCGATCGCTGCAGTGGGCCAGGAGCTCTCCAAGCACTTCCCCCGTTTGGCCTCTGACAAGAATGAGCTTGAAGATACCATCACAACTGACTAGCCTGACGCACAGGCGTGAAACTATTTTTATTGCTACTCATGAGCCTCGGACCCATCTTCGCATCGCCCTATGCCCGGGCAATGGACCCTTATGAATTCTGCGAGAAGTTTCCACTCATTTGTAACGATGAGCTGCTCGACGACAAAGTACTCTTTGCCTTGATCGAGGCCCTGGATCACGAGCTTCACCTGATTGACGGCCGTAAGGGACCTTTTCCGACTTTCGAAAAACATCCTGAGGTCTTTCATGAAGTGCTGCGTCACTTAATTCCGGCGATTGCCGCAACAGGCGGCCTGGATGCCGAAGACTTAGCATACCAGGTTGCTCGCGCTCTGGTGGAGGGCCTTGAAGGAATATTCAGCCTTGAATCTGATCTCTACTTAGAGGCTCAGTTCACCCGCTACATTGATGGCATTCAGCGCTTCACGACCACAGACTGGATCCTGTTCATCGACACCCTGATCCCTCCGCAAGTTGGGGATATTTCGCAGTCCCTGCATCGGTCCATGAGGTTTCTTTGGAAACAGATGGGGGCTACAACGGATGATTTATATTTCGCTTTTAGGAATCTGCGGAAGATACAAAGAGCTTTTCCTAAGTACGAAGGATTCATGAGGTCCTTGCACACTCCGCAACTTTTGATGCTGGCCAAGCATATTTCCACTTTTAACCCGAGGATTGAAATGGATGCATGGACGGATTCATACATTTCTTATCTCCAAGATCTACCTCTTCGCGCAGCCGAGAAGCGCGGTTGGAATGTGCATGATCTTTTCAATGAGGACTTCAAGCCGCGTGATGCGCAGTTTCAAAGTGAAAGTAGTCAAATCTACCCAGGCCAGGAACAAGACCTAGGTCGAACTGTCCGGCTACGATTCTTACCGCAAGTTGGGGAACCCATCACCGTTGAGGGGATCATCCAAGAGATTAACTTACTCACATTAGTCGTGAGAGCTCAAGATGGACAGACCTTCACATTCAATCATAACTGGTCGAGCGGTGACCCTGAGAGCATTCACGGAAGTTTTGATTTTCTATTCGTGAAGAATCGAATTTTAAATTATCGGTTCGAAGATTTTATTGAGGATCTGCTGATGAGCTACAGCCGTCGGCCAAATATAGACAAGATGTGCCCGTTTTTTGTTGGGGATTGATTCCAAAACCACCCCAAACAAAAACCCCCGAGCTGCGATCACGCAACCCGGGGGTCTTTAAGGTCTATTTGGCTTTAGGGGCCAGGACTTACATCATTCCGCCCATGCCACCCATACCGCCCATGCCGCCGCCTTCGCCGCCGCCCATGGACTCTTTACGTGGCTTTTCCACGATCAGGGTCTCTGTAGTCAGCATCAAGCTAGCGACAGAAGCTGCGTTCTGCAGAGCGCAACGAGCCACTTTAGCAGGATCGATCACGCCAGCAGCGATCAGGTCTTCATACTTCTCGGTGAGAGCATTGAAGCCCCATGCTGGGCTGGTGTTCGAAATCACTTTATCAACAACGATCGAGCCTTCGAGGCCTGCGTTTTGAGCAATTTGACGAAGTGGCTCTTCAAGTGCACGGCGAACGATGTTCACGCCCGCTTGTTGTTCTTGAGTGAGGCCTTTTTGACCGTCTAGGATGCGTGAAGCACGTAGAAGTGCTGTTCCGCCGCCAGGTACGATGCCTTCTTCCACTGCAGCACGGGTTGCATTCAATGCATCCGTAACGCGGTCTTTCTTCTCTTTCATTTCAACTTCGGTTGCAGCACCAACGCTGAGAACAGCGACACCGCCGCTGAGCTTAGCAAGACGCTCTTGAAGTTTTTCTTTGTCGTAGTCTGAAGTCGTGTCTTCGATTTGAGCACGAATGGTCTTCACGCGACCTTCAACGTCTGCAGTCTTACCTGCACCGTCTACGATCGTGGTGTTGTCTTTGTCGATGGTCACTTTGCGGCAGGTTCCAAGATCTTCAAGTTTCACTTGATCGAGCTTGTGGCCTAGGTCTTCGCTGATCACTTTTCCGCCAGTGAGTACTGCAAGGTCTTGCAGCATTTCTTTGCGGCGATCACCAAAGCCTGGAGCTTTTACAGCTGCTACTTGAATGGTGCCACGCAGTTTGTTCACAACCAAAGTTGCAAGCGCTTCGCCTTCAACTTCTTCTGCGATGATCAAAAGTGGCTTAGACTTTTGAACTACTTTTTCAAGCACTGGCAGAAGGTCTTTCATCGAGCTGATCTTCTTTTCAAAAATCAGGATGTAAGGGGTTTCAAGCACAGCTTCCATTTTGTCTGGGTTGGTGACGAAGTATGGAGAGAGGTATCCACGGTCAAATTGCATACCTTCAACAACGTCAAGCGTCGTTTCAGAGGTTTTGCTTTCTTCAACGGTGATCACACCTTCACGGCCAACTTTTTCCATCGCTTCAGCAATGATCTTGCCGATCGCTGGATCGTTGTTTGCCGAAATGGTTCCAACTTGAGCCACTTCTTTTTGGTCTTTGATTGGCTTAGAAATCTTTTTCAGCTCAGCGATGACAAGCTCTACTGCTTTGTCGATGCCGCGCTTAAGTTCCATTGGGTTTAGGCCAGCTGCTACGATCTTTGCGCCTTCGCGAAAGATAGCTTGAGCAAGCACGGTTGCTGTTGTGGTGCCGTCACCTGCATCGTCGTTTGTCTTCGATGCAACTTCACGGACCATTTGTGCGCCCATGTTTTCAAATTTGTCTGAAAGTTCAATTTCTTTCGCGACTGTTACACCGTCTTTGGTGATGGTTGGTGCGCCGAAAGATTTTTCGATTACGACGTTACGGCCTTTTGGTCCGAGCGTCACTTTCACTGCATCCGCCAAGGCATTTACGCCGCTGAGGATTGAGTTACGTGCTTCTTGAGAAAAACGAAGTTCTTTTGCTGACATGTCTATTTCTCCTTACTGAATGATTCCGAGGATGTCTTCTTCACGCATCATGAGGAATTCATCGCCTTCGATTTTGATTTCTGTTCCGGAGTATTTTCCGAAAAGAATACGATCACCTTTTTTAACATCGAGCGGACGCACTTTGCCGTCATCACCTACTCGACCTGTTCCTACTGCGATCACTTCGCCTTCAACTGGCTTTTCTTTTGCAGAGTCAGGAATGTAGATCCCAGACTTAGTTTTTTCTTCTTCAATTTGGCGTTTCACCAGCACACGGTCGTGCAACGGACGTACTTGCATAATGCCTCCTTATTTAAGGTTTTTTCGGTTCGCTCTCATAATGGTTTGCAATCGGACTTTGTCAAATGAGGAACTGCAATTTCCCGAGTATTGACTATCGGATTAACTAAAGTCGCTGCACACCGAATGGCGCATTTGCGTCTCCGGGGGGCGAAATGTCATTGAATGCGGGGGCTGACTCGCGTAATTCTTAAAGTTCAGTTTTTCCTACCCTTGCCCGGGTAGCTCAGTCGGTAGAGCAGCGCCTTGAAAAGGCGTGTGTCGGCGGTTCAAATCCGTCCCCGGGCACCATCTTCAAATTCAAGTTTTAAAATTGATCACCTGGCTACGCGCTGCCGAGATATTTTTTGCGCGGCGTAACCCAAGCAAGGCTAAGTACGCAGCTTTTATGCTCACGTGGCATGATTTAGTAGAACACGGTCCATTCATTGACTACACGCCCCACGACAAGATCAGTCCCGAAACGAAGTACGCTCTCGAGGAGCGCGCACTTCTAGGTTTGTTTGCGTCTCCACCCCTTCCGTATCAGGAAAAGATTATTCAAGCCTGGTACGAGTTTGAAAAACGCGAGACCGAAGTTGCGATTAGAGATGGCGATCTCGATAAGATCGATGCGGCGATTCAAGCCATGGTGTACTTGCCACAGGGTTATCGAAAGGTCGAAGATTTTTTCCCTTACGCGCAATCGAAGATCGTGGACCCAGAGCTTAAGGAAATTTTTGAGGAAATATTGCGACGCTTCAGAGATGGTTCTTTGCGCGATCCATATTCTGAATATTTCTATCTGCTCGAGCACGGGATCGCGAAGTAAGTAAAACCTGACTGTGCAGTGTGCAAACTCAAGACCAGCGCTTCCCGCAGACCGCGGCCGGACGGGATTTTGGGGATTATACCTCCCATCCTATCAGCGGCTCTTTACTTAAAAATCTTGAATCTGCGTAGCGGGAGCCAGTTGGTTCTCATTTCAACCCACGGCGGTCGAGCTCGAGTTGAAAGAGCCAACGCTGCTCAGCTAACCGAGAGATGTACTCTGCCACGGATCTACCTCTGCCTAGGAGTGAGTCTTCAGACAGCTGTGTCACGCCGTATTCCTGAAGCTGCATAAACATTGAATGTAAGAGAATTACTTCTGCTGACCATCGCTCCAACCTGTGCTGCCCAAGGCCCTGCAGGTACAAAGCATCTACTAGACCATCCTTATTAATGCTAAAAATCTCGAACTCGGGCAAACAGACTCCCCTGAGTAAGATTAAGAAGGCCTCACTACCCAGATGTAGATTCCCATTTTGATCCGTCATGAGATATCTGAGAATTTCCGACCGCTGGTGCAAAAGTGTATTGCGGAGTTCTTCTAGCGGGCCTCGCATCAGATCGCGAAGGATACGAAGGTAGTTTATGAAACCCTCGTTCGATGCGATATATTTAAAACTGACGTGCTCCCGCAGCAACGTCCCCAGAAGAGACCCGAATGCTTCTGGCTCGCGCTGAAAAACCAACAACAAATGGTCTTTCGCTGAAACAACAGCGGCTCGCTCCGCTTCACTCACTCCACTTCTCATTTTTTGATCCGCCGCGAACTCAATTTGCTCCTTAGTAAAAATGCGGTCGATCCCAAGGATCTCCATCTCCCTGAGAATGGAATCCCGCATTCGTCGCCCAAGGGTCAGCGCAGCTTTTGATTCAGGGGTCGCCATCGAAATCAGGACACACTCGGCCGAAGCCTCCTGCACCGGACTGCCATCGCCCACACCACCCACCACCCTCTGAAGGATTTGAATAACCTTGCCCACTCCCTCACCACCACCGGCCGCAAAACACGCAGCTGGTGCGAGCAAAAAGAATAGGGCGAGCGACTGGGTCCGAAACATAGTGGGCAAAATGCCCAACCCCAAGACAAAAGTAAAGTATTTTCGTCAGTCTTTAGAGGTATTCAACGAACTGAGTTCACTATTAGCGTTAACCGACACCTTTTGATAAGTTCCGGCCGCGTGCTGCACCTCTTTATACTCTTAACAGCCCTCTTGGGGCCGCACGGCCATGCCGCATCGATCTGCTAAGAGATCGAGCAGATTTCGATTGGGAATCAATGGCTGAAACAGGAGCAAGGCTGGTTTGACGCGAGGGGCATCGACCATACCCAGATTCCAAGTGCTATCAGAGATAAAATCGCGTCACTTCCTGACGGAAGCACCATCTGGAATCTTGGTGCGGGTCAGGGCGCACTTGAACAAGATGTAGTCGAAACACAAAAAAGGGATCTTCGTTTTCTTTCCTTCAGCCTGACTCCCCTGAAGTTCAAAAACAAAATGATCACCGAAGTAACGGGACAATTTTTTCACGATGTCCCAAACAAAACTTTGCAGGACTCTAAACCGCCAGCCGCTACCTTAGATATTCATGGGATCATCAGCTACACCACGCAACTCCCTACGGATCTCGCTCGAGTTGCTCATTTCATGGATCCGGGCACAGCGCTCATGATGGTAGCGACCGAGACAAGAACCGTTGTGGTCACGAAGTTGCATGGACCCTATTCATTGCCGCAGTATCTGCATTACAGCCTGGGATGGTTTAAGACCCAGGATCATACGATCTTTACACGCACGAAAATCGAAGCCGTGGCGCCTGAACTGGAATTAGGTCTTTATATCCCGAATAAGCCAAGCTTCAGAATCTTCATGGAGCCCGGTGTAAAGTGGGATCCATGGGACCTGTCACCCTTTAACTATAGTATCGCGCAGACCTTAGAAGACATCCGTATGCACTTAGTGAGCTTTGAGAACGATCTAGCAATACGACTTGCCCTGCAAGAAGACCATAAGCGGCTGAAACAGATCTGGTTGGCGGCTAAAAGAATTTCTCCAAGATTTCGGTTGCCCACATGGGCGAAGTCGATAGACCTCACCCTAGATGGGGGGCTTAAGTCCGCCACTCGACTCAGGGGCATAGATGAATCGGCAAACAAAGGTTACGTTGAATCCGTGGACAACCGCACTATCAATAGAGTTCGCATCCATCTTGCTGACCTCAAGTACGAAGCTGAACATACGCTCGCCCTACTCCGCCTGGCCGGCTTCCCTTGACCGCTAGGAAGTGGAAACATTCTTTCTGAAGAAATCCGCAATCTGCTCTTTCGTCAGGCGACTTTGGGCTGAATCTAAAACGAGTTTTTCGAATTCATCCTCTTCTGCAATCACCGTGCATCCATTCACTTGAAGAAAGACCGCAGCTGTAAGTGCTGCGATTCTCTTATTGCCGTCGTTGAATGCATGGTTCTTAACCAAATGAAAAAGATACGCGGCAGCCATCTCAAAAAGGTCCCTGTGAAGGTACTGACCGCCGAAGCCCGATTCGGGCTGCGCAAGCGCCGATAAAAGCAGGCCCTCATCTTTGACTCCATGGATGCCGCCAAACTGCTCGATCTGCATTGTATGCAGATCCACGACTTGGTCCAAGGTGAGGAACTTTGGCTTTAGGTTCATTTCGCCAAATTCTTCATCATTTTTCCGTAGCGCTTGTTGATGTCTTTTGCAGCTTTCGTTACTTCATCATCTTCAGCGCGAGGGGACTTCTCTTTAAGAAAACGGATATTCAAGCCATCTTCCTTCGGTGTGACTTCGATCTGCGTATTTCGATCCAGGTTATAGAGATCAGCGATGGGCTTATCTATAATGAAACCCAGGCTTCCCCCGATGGCAGTTAGGTTCTTTTTCATAATGGGCACCTCATCTTATATTATACCATTATATTATCCATTGTAAAATCAGGATTATATATACAGTTTATACTATTAATATCAGATACTTAGAGGTCAGCCCTACTCCGCCTGGCCGGCTTCCCTTGACCTCAAACGCTTCAGCAGACCACCATGCAGAACATGATCGTATTTGCGCCCATGGAGGGCATCACCGACGCCAGCATGCGTGCACTCATGACCGAGCGCGGCGGCTTCGATGCGTGCGTCACCTATTTCTTTCGTGTGACCGATCATCCAGTGCCGCCCCATGTCTTTCTAAGACACGCACCGGAACTTTTGCACGGTTGCAAGACTCCCTCAGGCACGCCTGTGTGGGTTCAACTTTTAGGTGGAAATGCAGATCGCCTTGCTGAAAGCGCTCGCAATGCTGCTGAACTGGGAGCAAAAAACATAGACCTCAACTTCGGTTGTCCCGCTCCCACGGTGAATCGCAACGACGGCGGCGCAACGCTGCTCAAATATCCAGAACGCTTAGAAAATATTGTGCGCACTGTGCGCGAAGCTTTACCCGCCGATGTCACAGTTTCAGCGAAACTGCGCTTAGGTTGGGACGATCCAAAAGCGATTGATGAAAATGCAAAGCGAGCTGAACAGGGAGGAGCTTCCTGGATTACCATCCACGGCCGCACTCGTATGGACGGCTACAAACCACCTGCGTACTGGGAACCGATTGGCAGAGTCCGCCGCGCACTATCGATTCCTGTGATCGCAAACGGTGAAATCTGGGACCGCAAAGACTATGAACGCTGCTTAGTTGAAACAGGATCCCCTGCTGTGATGCTTGGGCGTGGAGCGCTGACGAATCCGAATCTTCCGATGCTTCTCAAGGACGCGTCACTCACAGACACAGACTTCCCAAGGCTTCAGCTTCACTCCACATGGGCAAAGCTATTTTCCCGTTTTGAAGAGATTCATAAGAAGGATGTGGAACGCTGGTACAGCGCCGCATTTTCATCTCGCCTGAAGGGCTGGCTACGCTATGCCAAGGGCCGAAACCACATTTCTTGGTGGGATGAAGTCAAAGTACAAGAGGACGTGCTCACCTACTTAAAGGCACAATCAGCCGATGCATGAGATCCGTGAAGACATCGGCGTCGTGCTCAAAAAGCAACGCTACCGCGAACGGGACGTCATTCTAACCGCCTTCACTGAAAAACACGGATTAGTCGCTCTATTTGCACCCAATGCCATTCAGTCGAAACGTTTCACCAGTGCCATCGAACTTTTAGCAGTCAGTCGCCTTCGTTTTGACTCAAAGAAAAAATTCCTTCAAGAACTCGGTGACGATGCATTGCATCGCCTGGAAAGCGCCGACAGTGTGTACGAACTCACGTCGCTGACCTCTGATCCAGAAAAACTAGGCTATGCCTCCCTCCTCTCAGAACTCGTCGTGCGATCCCTGCCCAGAGAAAGACCCCTTGAAGAGGTCTACCGTGTTTTTGGTCAGGCCTTAAAGTTGCTCAATGAAGTGTCGATCGAAGAATGCGCAAACATTGCGGCGTCTTTTCTTTTCCGGCTGCTGCAGTCTTTAGGGGTTCAGCCCTCACTCACTCGCTGTGGGCAATGCGCGACTCCCCTAGGGGGCGATACAGGAGCAGAGCTCTATTTGATGGCTGCACATGGCCATTGGCTTTGTGAATCCTGCGCGAAAGCCCGTGATCCTAGAGAAAACTTCACCGCGAAATTGATCCGCGCTGAAGCACTGGTGACTTGGTTACCTTCGGTATTGCTCCCAATCCGGCAAACTCCGCGTGGAATCGCAGCCAATGATTCACGTGCGTTGCTAGGCGCACTCTTAGAGCACGCGCAGTTTCATATCAGTGGACTGCAGAGTCAGAATCTCAGTTCACTCACTTACCTAAAAGAAATGGGCCAACCCATTCTTTAAGGCTGTCGTAGGCGCTGACCACTAATCCATCCGGGTACTCCATTTTTCGTTCGGTCTCGGCCCCATGGCCAGTGCGAACAAGAATCGCAGATTTCGCTCCACAATTTTTAGCGAGCAGAAGATCGGTTGCCCGGTCACCCACATAGACTGCGTCCGCAATCTGAAATCCAAGCACAGAAGCCGCCTGCTCAATGAGCGCTGTTTTCGGCTTGCGGCAAAGACATTCTTCCGCAGGACTGTGGATGCACATCGCAAAAAAATCGATCTGCGCATCAAAAGGAAGAAGGAGTTCCTGAAGCCGAATGTGCACCTTTTCTAAATCAACAGGAAGAATTTTGCCGCGACCGACTCCGCTTTGATTAGTCACAAGCACTAAGGTGAATCCAGCCCTTTTTAATCGGCCCAAGGCTTCTCCGACGCCAGGAAACAGGGAGAGCCTGCCAGGGTCATTGATGTATCCCGGCTCAGGGTCGGGATTCAAAGTACCGTCCCGATCGAGCACCACCACTTTCCGACAAGCCCATTCCATCCGACGTTCTTCAAACTTCACTGCCGTCTCTACGATGTTTGAAAGCGGGAGCTTTGCAGTCCATCCCAATTCGACTTTTGCTTTTTTTGAGTCGGCAACCAGAGAGACAGAGTCACCAGCCCTGCGCGCATCGTGGCGTATTTTTGCAGGAATTTTTAGCACTTTTGAAACCGCTGAGATCACTTCTAAAACGGTCGTGCCCGACTCTGTTCCAAGATTGAAGGCGTTAAAAGAGCCTGGTCCACTGACAGATAACTTTTTCATCGCCAGAATGTGTGCGTCCGCAAGATCACTCACATGAACATAGTCACGCACACAGGTCCCATCTGGAGTTGGATAGTCTGTGCCATAGATGCTGACTTCTACCCCAGATTTTACGGCCTGAATCACCCGAGGAATGAGGTGAGTTTCTGGTGTATGCCACTCCCCAGTTCGTAAGTTTGCCTCGGCACCGCTTGCGTTAAAGTAGCGAAGCGCAACGGATTTCATCCCCCGAGCTGCGTACTCGTCCCGAAGCATAGCCTCCACTTCAGCTTTATTTTCGCCGTAAGGAGACAATGGACCTAGAGCTGCATTCTCAGAAATGGGAGCCTCAAGCTCCCCAAAGATGGCGCAAGTGGAAGAAAACACAAGCGCCAAAACTCGATGATCGATCATGGCGTCCAACAAGATCCTTGTTTTAAGAACATTGTTCTCACGGTATTCGTTCGGGTAGAGCACGCTCTCAGAAACGACGGTCTTGGCAGCGAAATGAAAGACCACATCAATCTTTTGGGAAGAAAAGATCGCGTCTAAAACGGAGCGATCGCCCATATCTCCTTGGACGAATAAACCAGAACGCGCGAGTTCTGGATGCCCAGTCGCAAGCGAATCCAAGACCACTACCTCATGCCCCAGGTCTTTGAGAGCGAAAGCTGTCGTTGAGCCGACATAGCCCGCTCCGCCCACGACGAGAACTTTTGCCATGAATGCGAGCTTAACATATGATTTGTCAACAAATTCTATGGACTCGTTACGCCCCCTTTGGAAAGTTCTCCCCTACTTAAAACCAGTCCGCCGTTGGTTCTGGCTCAGTGTTGGCCTCGCCCTCCCGATGGCCGCAGTGCGTGTGGGCCCAGTGCCCCTGGTGCAACATCTTGTGGATCAATTGTTGGTCGCAAAAGACCGTACAGCACTTTGGTTTGTACCACTCGGCGTCGTTGGGCTATTTAGTGTGAACTTCATCATTCGCTTCTTTCACTACTACGCAAACCGCGTGGTTGTGATTCATACCAATCAACGGATCCGCGAAAAGATGATGGAGCACCTACTCAGCCTTTCGAGTGACTATTTTTCAAATGAAAAGGCAGGATCGCTCGCATCCAGGATCAGTCTTGATCCAGCACAGATCGATCAGGGGGTTGGGAATTTTGGCGCGCTTCTCAGAGAGCCGATCACATTTATTGCGTTGATCGGATACGCGATTTCAATCAACTGGAAGCTTGCACTCACCGTTTTCATTATCATCCCATTTTTGGCTGTCCTGTTTTCCTGGTCTGGAAAGCAGCTCAAAGAAAAGATTCAGCGGTTTCAAGAGCTCAATGGAGAAATGCTGAGCTCTATTGGCGAGGCCATTCAAGGCATCCGGGTCATTCATGCTTTTGGACTCGAGAAAAAAGTTCAAGGAGTGTTCACCGCTTCGTTGGACCGCATCTCGACTCTTCTGAAGAAGATCTCAAAAGTGGAAGAAGCTTCCCACCCAGGTGTTGAATGGATCACCTCCATTGCACTTGCCCTGATGCTCTATCAAGGCGGGTCATATGTCTTAGACGGTGTAATGACCTCGGGGCAGTTGATTTCATTCTTTGCCGCTTTTGCGCTGGCGGTAAATCCACTGCGAACACTCAGTGATATCAATTCTAAATTGCACTCCTCCGCTGGAGCGATGATTCGCATCCAGGACTTTTTAGACTGGAAGAGCCGGATCATTCCAAGCAACAGCGCAAAGCCTTTAAGATCGATCAATCGAGATATTTCATTTCATGGCGTCTCTTTTCAGTATCCTGGCCAAGACAGAAAAGTTTTAAGCGAAGTATCGTTTTCCATTCCCCGTGGCAAATCCATTGCACTCGTCGGCCCGAGCGGATCCGGCAAGACTACAATCACACAGCTCATCCTAAGGCTTGCAGATCCGAGTGCTGGAAAAATTCTTGTGGATGGGCAAGATTTGCGGGACCTCAGTATTTCTGACTATCGGGCTCGTTTGGCTTTAGTCAGTCAGGATGTGTTCCTGTTTCACGACTCCGTTCTTGAGAACATCCGCATGGGTTCACCTGATGCGACCAACGAAGAAGTAAAAGAAGCAGCCCGCAGGGCTAATGCTTTATCCTTCATTGAAAGTCTTCCAAATGGCTTGAATACGATTGTTGGGGATCGAGGCGCGCGCTTAAGCGGGGGCGAGAGACAGAGAATCTCAATCGCTCGCGCATTTTTAAGGGATCCGGATGTCCTCATCCTAGATGAAGCGACTTCTAATTTAGATACGGAGTCCGAACGGGGGATCCAAGACACACTCGCAACTCTTATGAAGGAGAAAACAGTACTCCTCATTGCGCATCGGCTGAGCACCATACAAGAGGCGGATGAGATCTTGGTATTAGATCAGGGTAAAATCGCTGAAAGAGGAAACTTTTCTCAGCTTCGAAACTCCGGAGGCCGTTTTCAGGAATTGCTTGCAGCTCAGTGGAGTTAACTCTTAGTGTCCGCGGAGCTCACTCAAAACTTCTTTAGCTTTAGACAAATTGATCCGACGATCCTGGGACAGGATCTCAGAGAGCTTCTGCCGAACGACCGGTAATTCTGATTCTGTTGCACCGGCGGCCATCGCAAGATTTGCAGTATGCAATCTCATGTGACCTTGTACGATTCCGACGGTAGACAGGGCCTTTAAAGCCCCCAAATTCTGCACTAGACCTACGGCCCCACAGATTTCTGCAAGCTCGGTGGCGTGTGTCACACCTAAAATCCTGAGTGCGATCCGCGCCGTCGGATGCAGAGTTGTTACTCCACCGACAGTGCCTACAGCAATCGGCGCCACCATGCGTCCTTTTAAAACGCCGTCCTCATACGTCCACTTTGAAACAGGCTGGTATTTTCCACTGAGGCTGGCGTAAGCATGCATTCCACTCTCAACAGCACGCCAGTCATTGCCCGTGGCAATCAGAATGGGGTCAATCCCATTCAATACGCCCTTATTATGTGTGCTTGCACGGTATGGATCAGACTGTGCAAAGAGTGTCGCCTCTTGAATTCCGTAACCGATCTCAGGCGTGATGCCGGGAATCTCGACCGTGGATTCGATCAAATTTCCATCGACCAAGTTTGAAAGAATGCAGAGCCCCACCTTCTCATGGGTGACTTCCTCAATCACTGGCTTCATCCCTTCACACACTTGATTAATGAGATTAGCGCCCATCGCATCACATGGATTGCACAGAAGATGGAGCACGAGCATGTCGCCATCACCATCCGCACGCGGTATACGTCGGAGTTCAAGCTCTTCAATGCCCCCACCGCGTGAGACCAACCCAGGAACAAACGCATTTGCTTCATCAATCAGTTCTTGTTTCCGGGTGATCAACGCAGAAATCGCAGCTTCCATGTTATTGATACGCGGGATCTGCAATTGACCGATGATCCTACGGCCTAACGAATGCGATTCAATCTTTCCACCCTGCCTACGTATCCATTTGGCCATGGAGGATACCGCAGCAATGATCGAGGTCTCTTCGACTGCCATGGGGATCAATACGTCTTTGCCATTGATATTGAAGTAAGTTGCTAAGCCAAGGGGTAAAGGGAAAACGCCAATAACGTTTTCGATAAAGTGTTCAGCTGTGGAAAGAGGGAGAGGATTTCGACCACTCAGGGTGCTGATTTCAGCCGGATCGAGTCCGCACCAGGATGCGACTTTCAAGATCCGCTCTTCACTGGGAAGACGATGGAAGCCCTCTAAGAAATGTTCAAATGGATCCATGATTCCTCCTTGTTGCGCAGCATCTCTGGGGTAGTGCAGCCCATGCAAAAGAGCGCGACCTTAAACTCAGTCTCTACCCGCTCCATCCATTGATCTAATACTAATTCTGACTGAAGTGCGGCATGAAGTGCAGGCTGAGCAAACCCGACGCGGGTGGCTCCAAGTGCAACAGCACGGGCTGCATCTAAACCACTGCGGATTCCACCACTGGCCCAAATAGACACACCTGGCCCCGCGCCTTGCTTTACCAATTGAATCGAAATGGGTGTTGGAATGCCCCAATCCTTCAATGTTTCCGCCACTCCACGAGCTAAGGATTGATCTGAGGAGCGCGAGCCCTCGATGCGACCCCAATGAGTTCCACCCAGACCACTCACATCGATCCCACGGACGCCGCACTCCACAAGATGAATAGCCGTGCGTTTTGAAATGCCGGATCCAGTTTCTTTGGCAATGACCGGGATGCCTTCTTTATTGATAAAATTCTTAAGAAGTTTTGCGGCATCTCTGAAATTTGGGGTGCCTTCCGGCTGAAGTGCTTCTTGCAAAGCATTCAAATGAATGGCTACACCATCAGGGCGCAAACAAGAGAGAAGATCTGCAAACCGCTCACCACTTAGCCCTCGCAATTGGGATATCCCAAAGTTTGCTAAGACTTTAAGACTTGGAAACTGATCTCTGAAGATAGACCAATCCTCAAGTGCAGGAAGAGACTCGAGGTCACGTCGCAAGGAACCCAAACCAAAGATCCAACCACGACGCTCACAAGCAGCCGCAAAAATTCGATTCAGCTTGGGCGCACCACTGTGACCCGCAGTCATGCCAGTGATCACGAACGGTGTCTTCGTGGCCAGAATTGCGCTGCAGGAGGTTGTTAAGTCAACTTCGTTCAAGTCACATTCAGGCAAAGCTTCGTGCATGAGCTGTACGGAGTCCCACAGCGAAAGGGTTCTATGGACCTGGTGTTTAGGGTCCATAGAAAGGTCCAAGTGTTGCTGCTTTCTTTGAGAAAAAGAGTCCATAGGAGATTTAAGGGCTTAACTTTATCACAGAACCCTCTTGTTTTCGGATATGATTAGTCGGTCATGAACTATCAATTTTTGGAATTGATAACTAGCAAAACAGCATCTTGGCCGGACCAACTCAGGGAGGCAGTGCTGGAGGCATTGCACTCAGGTGGCAAAAAACTGCGTCCTCGTTTGCTTCATGCTGCCGCGAAGGACTTAGGTACTCCTGAGACTGTTTGGCGGCCTATGGCAGCGGCTTTAGAAGTCGTACACACTTTTTCGCTCATTCACGACGATCTCCCTGAATTAGACAACGATGACTGGCGCCGAGGTCGATGGACCACGCACCGAAGATTTGGACATGCAGAGGGTTTGCTCGCCGGGGATGCTGCATTTGCGCTCGCATTTGGGCTTTGTACTGAAATGATGCCTTGGGTGAGATCGGATTTGGCAACCGAGGCCCTTCAGCACTTCATCGAGCAATCCGGTGGCGCGGGCCTCATCGGTGGACAGTGGATCGAAGTCACGGCAAAAACTACAACTCAGCAGCAGAAGAAGATCATTGACCGGTTAAAAACTGGGGCCCTGTTTGAGCTCGCTTTTACCATGCCCGCAAGGATTGATGAGCGCGCAGAACAGAGAAAGCTCATCCCAGTGCTTTCTCATGCGGGTTACCTATTTGGGGAAATCTATCAAGCACTTGATGATAAGGACGACGGAGACCCCACTTCAGGACTGGAGTCTAATCCAACAGCCCCACTCTTAGATGCTTTAGCCCCTTGGACTCAGCTTTATCCAGATTCGGAGTTGGTCCGTGTTTCGGTAGGCATGCTCACGCCAAAGATCTGACGCCCCCTTAGGTCAGGGGGACAACACTCCGAAACGGAGGATGTGAAAGTCTTTGTCCTCCTCTTCGTATTGCTGGGTTCAGGCCAAAATGCCGAGGCTGCGAAACGCAAAAAAGCCGCGCAGCGCAAGCCCGCCAATGCAGAACTGCGCAACCAGATGCTTGCGTCTAAAACGTTAGAAGAAAAAATTCAGAGTTTGACAACCAAGAGTGATGGCGAAAAAGAACGAGAACGTACCGCTGCAGCGGAAAGATTTGAAATGGAACAGAGCCTGTTGAAACAGGAGCAGGACCGTAGGACTGCGACCCATGGACAGTGGGATCAGTCGAGGATTGTCGACTCCAACCGAGCGACCGCAGAGCGATTGGTCAACATCGTGCGTGATCAAGAATTTAAACGGGCCTTAGAGAAAGTCACTCCGGCTGCGAAGAGGCTTTGGGACGAGAACGAGGAACTCCATTCACCTCTTTCGGTCATCGCGACAGGGGCAGCTTTTTGGGCAGGGCGCACATTCCGACTAGTTCGAAAGGAATACCTCAATCTCACCACCCACATCGAAGGACGCAATAGAACTGCACATTTCAATTGGAGTTCGCCTATCGTGAACGGAGAATTAAAGTTCAATGGGAACGAGGGCAACACGGACATGATGGTCGGAAGAACAATCTCATCGATCGATACATCCAGTGAGGTGCACTATAATTTTACAACTCAGACTGTGAAGGGTGCGATCGTTCAGCCCATCACACGTGACTTTCAACTTTCAATTCAAGCCGGACAGGATCCATTCACTAAGAAGACAGACACAGGCGCGCAGATACAATTTCGGAGGGATTTCTAAAAAAATGGCATTGAAAAGAAAAGAACGCCCATTAACGCGCGAAGAAATGATCACCCGAGGAGGCATAGAGCGTGCCGGACAGTGGTTGCATGGGACGCCGCAGTTTATGGCACTGCCCTCCTCTGGGGGTCCAGAATTCTTCCCCCTCGCCAAAACCACTCAGCAGAACACTTTCATCGTCTATATGGGTGAAGCCACTGATCCAGAACTGATGCCCGTCTTTGAAGCGTTTCGTCTGATCAACCAGCGTTATGTTGAACTTCCATTCTCAACAGGGTTTGTCATTACCCCGCGATATCCCTTTGCACTGAAAAAGACGTTCTATAGTCGCTTTGAGCCGTACGAAGAATTTAAGGAATGTTTTCTCTGGCTGGATCCCACTCAAGAAATGAATAAAGCCTTTTCCATTCCTCTGGAACCCACTCTTGTGGTCTTCACAAAAGGGAGAGAGTTCAAACGCTTTGAGCTGAGAGGAAAAAACACAGAATGGTCCCATGACTTAGAATCTGCGCTGCAAACGATTCTAAAAACCGATGATCCTGGAATTCCCTTACCTCGCATTGCACCTATGGAGATCCCCACAGCTCACGCCGTAGAGATGCGTCCACTCCGTGAAGGGCTTTCTGGCCCTTGGGTACCCCATCTCGGCGGAGCACTTTCCTCAGGCCCAGGTTGTAAGATCAACGTATCCATTGAGGGGACGGGAGCCCTCCTCATTTTAGATTTAGACAAAGCGGAACAAGCAGGCGGCCGAATACTCGTGAGATGGAACGGTGAGAATGTCCCAGAGCGGGAGAGTGGTGCTCAACTGAAATTCGGGCTTCAGGCCCAAACTCTTGTGGAGATCAATCACTCCTCCGGAGTGTACGAAATTCTAAAGTCCTCGGACGAACCGCTCTCCGGAAACTTAGAGCTTGAAGTGATCGAGCCAACTGATTTTCCAGTACTCTATTTTGGACTGATGGTCCTTAAGACATGATTGAGATTTCGCTTAAAATCCTCAAATTTTACCCTTTTTAGAGCCGAATCTGAGACGCGCTTTTTATAGTCATCGCGACCCTCTTGAACTAAGAGCTCCTCATCTTGACTGAGTGCTGAATCACCGAGACTTGGATTTTTCAGCGCCTCTTGCAGTGCCTTACGGTTGAACGGACAAACCTCCTGGCAAATGTCACAACCCGCTACATAACCTTGATGATCCAGGTCATCTTCCCATGGACCTCGGTGCTCTAAGGTCCGATATGCGATGCACTTTGAGCTTTCTAACCCCTCCGTCCCTAACGCTTTTGTAGGACAACCGGAGATGCATCGCGTGCAATTGCCACAGTAATTCGGAAGAAGATTAGGCTCGGCTCCGAACGATACGTCCGTAAAAATCACACCTAAGAATGTAAAACTCCCCAGTTTCGGATGAATCAACAGTGTGTTTTTCCCGATCCACCCTAAACCACAAATCTCTGCCCAAGCTCTCTCTAATACCGCTGACGTATCGACGCAGATCTTAGACTTTGCTTCTTTGGGGATGACTGACGCAGTAACTAGACTCTGCAGTGCACGCTCGGCGTTACTCAGCATTTCTTTGTGATAATCGCGATTACGCAGGTAACGCGCGTATTTCAGGGACTGGGATGGTGGCGGGCTCGCGTCATAAGGTCGGGCAAAAGCGATAACGCTTTTTACTGCAGGGAAAAGTTCGCGGGGGTTCTCCCTGAATTTTAGGCCTCGTTCCAGATAGCCCATATGGGCGTGAGCACCACGAGCAAGCCATTCGCGGTAACGCTCCACGTGTTGCTGATACAGCGGAAGAGCGGCATCAAAGTCGACCACTCCAACGAGCGGAAACCCAGCGTTATTGAAGGAACTTTTGAGAGCTTGCAGATTTTCCATGTGACTTTACAGAAACCACACGCGCAAGAAGATCCTGGTCCACTCGTTCTGTGATTTCGACTTCAAAAAAGTCACCTGGAGTGACGCTCGCATCAGAAAGAGGGCCAAGATCATTGATCAAGACACGCCCATCGATCTCCTGCGCTTGTGTGCTGAGCCGACCTTGCAGCAGTAGACCAGATTCGGGTGATGGGCCGTCCAGCATCACCCTAGACCGTGTGCCAATCATTGAATCGAGCTTTTCATCACGTTGCTTTTGAAGCAGCGAAATCAAAGCTTTCTGCCGCTTACGACGCGTCGATGGGTTCACATGCCCTTCCATCGTCGCAGCCTTGGTTCCCTCTTCTTTTGAATAGCTAAAGACACCGACATGATCGAGCTTGAGCTTTTCCAGATCAGAACAGAGTTCTTGGAATTCAGCTTCGGTCTCCCCAGGAAATCCGACAATAATAGAGGTTCTAAAAACAAGGGCTGGCACCTTCTCTCGAAGACGATCCATCAGACGGAACAACTTTGCCTTCGTCAGACGTCGGTTCATCAACCGTAAGACACGATCATTCGTGTGCTGAATGGGCATATCCAGGTATTTGACGATCTTTGGCTCGTTTGCAAAAACCTCAATGAGCTCGTCTGAAAATTCGTCTGGATAAACGTAGTGCAGGCGAATCCACTCAATACCATCGATCTTTGCAAGTGCAGGGAGAAGGGTGACGAGATTCTCTTTGTACTTGGTATCAAGACCATAATGCGTGAGGTCTTGCGCAACCAGATTCAGCTCTTTCACTCCACGATTGGCCATCGCTGTGGCTTCTTCGACTAAGCTTTCGACGGTTCGTGAACGAACGTCACCACGAAGCGTTGGGATGATGCAAAATGCGCAACGGCGATTGCAACCTTCGGATAATTTTAAGAAAGCAGTGTGGGCTGGACCAGTATGCACACGCGGATCTTTTTCGGTGTGAATGAACGCTGGGAAATCGATGTAGGAGCGATTCGGAAGCGCTCCGCCTAAACTGAGGGCCTCTTCGTGCTTTTCTAAAAGTTCTGTAATGCGGTGATACTGCCCGGTACCGATCATCAGATCCACTTCGGGCATCTCTTTTTCAAGTTCTGCTGAATACCGCTGCGGTAAACATCCAGACACCACAAGGGCTTTGCAGTTTCCGGTCTCCTTGTATTGAGCCATTTCTAAGATGGTCTCAATAGATTCTTCCTTCGCGGCTTGGATGAATGAACAGGTATTTACAATAATGACTTCCGCGTCTTCTGGAGACTGGGTCACTTTGTATTGTTCGGTTTCCAGTTTTCCAAGCATGACTTGGGAGTCCACTAGGTTTTTAGGACAGCCTAGGCTGACAAAATAGACATTTGGTTTTTCACGCGCTGACACTTGTGTTGACATCATTAATCCCTAAAATTTCCAAATTGCATCGGCACTTTAAGCCCGTCTTGTTTTCCACGAAGCAGGCTCATTGCTTCCTGAAGGTCATCGCGCGATTTTCCTGTTACCCGCACT
Organism: Pseudomonadota bacterium; assembly: GCA_027486675.1. Classification (GTDB taxonomy): domain Bacteria; phylum Bdellovibrionota; class UBA1018; order UBA1018; family CAIMNF01; genus JAIXOQ01. The sequence continues at coordinate 74,887 of JAIXOQ010000020.1, read as the reverse complement.
TGTTCATCCTGGATTTGCCCTTGGACTTTCAGTTTTGATTCTTTGATTGCGGCAATGATTTCTTTACCTTTTTCTTTTGAGATCCCTGCCTGAATCACAATCACCTGACGCACGCTTCCTAGGGTCGCGGGCTCTACATTTTTATAATCAAGAGAAAGCAATGAAATGCCACGCTTGATCAGCTTGGATGAGATGACATCCCGCACAGACTCCAACTTGCCCTCTTCGGAACAAAGCAGCGTCAGCGTCTTTTCTTTCTTATCGAACTTGATCTCGCTCTTGATGTTCTTGAAATCAAATCGAGTCTGAATTTCTTTTAAGGCTTGGTTGATGGCGTTATCGACCTCTTGCCAGTCGACGTCGCTCGAAATATCAAAGGAAGGCATAGGGGCAGCAGTATATGCCTTTTTTCGTCAGGAATAAAGGGCCTTCAGCTCTTTGTAATTCGCTTAAATTCCTCTTCCAGGTCTCCATCAATAATCTTGTTTCGTTTAACAAGATCGTCCGCCTCGCGCACTCGCGAGGAGATGCTTTTGATCAGGGTCATCATCCATCCCGGCAGGGTTGCGAGCACGCTCTCTAAGTCCTCTTTTGTGATCTGAAGAAGCTTCACGAAAGTGGCGGCTTCAGCGGTTGCAGAGCGGGGCTTCCCGTCGAAGAAACTCAGTTCCCCCACGAATTGCCCCTGGCGAACGAGGCCTAAGGGCAACTGCTTTCCATCCACCATCTTATAAACCTTCACAATGCCCTGTTGCACGATGTAGAGATCGGCAGAGGCTTCGCCCTCTTGGAAAAGTTTTGTCCCAGCTTCAAGTTTGAGTTCACGTCCTGGTGTGGCCATATTCTTTTATATTGCTCCTAAAAACTGCAGAGGGTCAGCATCGAAGCTTGCAAAGTTTTGCTCCGTGATAAATACAGGCACAATCTTTGGGTATTGCTTTTGCAATAGATCAAACCCAACCCTACGAAGCTTGGGCTTTGCACCCGACTTCACCTCAATCGCAAAGGTACGCTTTCCAGCTCCCGCAATGAAATCAACCTCTGCATTCCCTTCACGCCAGTAGGTCAGCTCTTCAGTCGACCGCATCAGAGTTGCACCAACAACGGATTCAAAGATCCGTCCCCTAGATTCATCCAGAGCACCCACACCACTCCCGCCCACTGCAACCGCCGGGGCGAGCGGCAAAATCTTTGGCGCGGACAGGCGCTTGCGAATTCCATTCTTTGAGTATTTTTGAAGTGCCTTAAAAAAGTAAGCTCCCTCAAACAACTTGATATAGTGCTGAACGACTTCGACATTTCCTTTGGACTGAAGATTTCCGAGTAACTTGGTAAAACTGATCTCTTGCCCTGGAAGAGTCGCCAAGAGTTCAAAAGCTTGGCGAAAGAGAGCAGGATTCTTAACTGTATGATTTGCTAAAATATCGCGCTCAAGTACGGCATGCAGAATGGAGTCTCGAACAAAACTCCGCCAAATGCGCGCATCCTTTAAGTACCGATAAGATCCAGGATAGCCGCCGAAGTTCAGATACTGATCGAGTGTAAGGCCAAAATGGTTTGAGGATTCAGTGAATGACCAATGGGGAACATAGGTGAGCCGAAAGCGGCCAGCCAAACTTTCCTGAAGTCCGGCCTGTACCTCGAGCGAACTCGATCCAAGGACGACAATCTTCATACCCCGCTTTTCCCGATGCTGTCGGTCCCAAAGTCCTTTCAATGTGCGATCCCACTGAGGTACTCGGTGGATCTCATCTAAGATGAGGATCTTCTTTTGTCGAATTGCCTCCTGCCAAACTTCAACCAATTGATCAGGAGAGGGAACAAGCCATTCATCGGCGTTGATATAAATATACTGATTCGGGTACTTCCGCAGGAACCAATCCAGGGTGGTTGTTGTCTTCCCTACCTGCCTCGGCCCAAGCAAAACCTGCAGCAGATCTTCGTCCCCTCTGAGAAAGGACGCAAGCCCGCGAACAAAAGCTCTTTCCAGGACCCTCATTCCTATAATATTAGCCTATTATTTTTAATAGGTAAACCTATTACTTTTAATAGGATCATCAGGGTGGAAGAGTGCTACTTTCAAAGAGGACACAAAGAACCATGACGCTAATACTCACATTCCTTTTGCAACTTTCATTCGTCTGGGCGCGCGCACCCATTGAAGGTACCCCCGTGGGTCACGCGGTTTCCTCTTTGAGGGTTGTTGGGATTTCAGAAGAGACGATCAAAATCCTAGAAGATTCATTCGAGCCGGATACGCGGGACAAAATTGTTGGCTTAAGCGTTTTAGGTTTTTTAGGGAAAGCAGAATACGACGGTCACTACAGCATGGGTGCTTTGAAGAAATGCAGGGCTTTTCTAAAAAAGTACGCAAAAGTTTTAGGCCAAACCGAAAAATGGTACGGAGTATCCAAAGAATCCGTGACCGCTCTTTTGTGGGTAGAAACCAAGTTTGGTACGGACAAAGGAAAATTTAATGTCGCAAACGTTTTCTTTTCGTTGCTTCAGGCGCCTCACCCCGATGTCATGCGGCAAACCCTGGGCGCCTTAGCTGCACGTGCGCCTGATGAGTATGAAAAATATAAACAAAGCGCGATAGACCGATCCTACGCGAAGGCGAACTGGGCCTTACGAGAGATCGGGTCTTTAGATGAAATGAGGAAATCGCGGGGAGCAGATATCCGGAACTTGAGGGGATCTTATGCCGGAGCATTTGGGATTCCACAGTTCATCCCGTCGAGTTATCTACAGTGGGCAAGACCCCATGGGAAGAAGGCGAGTCCGAACCTCCATGAGATGCCCGACGCCATTCATAGCGTCGGCTTTTACTTAAAAGCGAATGGCTGGCTTGAGGCTGATCTTCAAACCAAAAAGGCCGCGCTCTATCACTACAACCGTGCTGACGGATATGTGAACGTCATTCTCAAGATTGCAGAAGAGTTAAAAGCCGAACCTATCAGCCTTGTCCGCACCGAAGAACTGCGCAGCGGGGATCTACTGCTGCAGCCCTTAGACTGCGAGATGTGTAAGTTGATTGAAAAAGAAGAGAAGACTGCTTTTTCGCACGTGGGAATTGTGGTTCAGCATCCTGGGAAAACGCCAACTGTGCTTGAGGCTTATTCCAAAGTGGAAGAGGTCACACTACAGCATTTCGGAGCTCGGACAAAGCCTGGGGGGAAGATCGTAGTTTTGCGTGCGAATGAAGCGCTTCGGTGTGGGACAGAAAAGTCATGCGGTCAGAAGATTCTTTCCCGCTTTCAGTCGAAGTTTGAAGGCGGAAGCTATGACAAAGACTTTCTGTGGGACAACAAAGACCCTAGCGGTAAAGAGTCTTTGTATTGCGCGGAGCTTGCTGCAAAACTGATGAACCCGTTTTACAAGACGACACTTCAAGCCAAACCCATGCATTACTCCAGCGACCGCGAAGGATGGACTCAGAAAATGGGCAAAGCACCACCGGTAGAGCAGCCTGGTTTGTCGCCCGGAGATATTGAGCGGGCAAGGGGGTTTACACGTTTGGGTGAGCTTTCCATGTGATCTTCTTTGCATAAACCTATGAATTTCCCTAAGCACCCCGATATCCTAACTCAGAATGCAAGGTGATCTGTCCGTAGACTCTAAGAAGTCGCTTTTGAGATGTATGAATTGGGGATATGGGCCTCTTATTTTTCTTTTTCTGGCCCAAAACTTTTTCCTATTCAATGCCGCTGCGAAAGAAGTGCAATTGCTTCGCTCCTCCGATTCTTCAATGCGAATCCAAGGACTATCTTTGGATGAAATTTACTCAACTGAAGATGACACCGTCAAAGTCCGAGGCACTTTTCTAAACGCTGATGCCACCCTGATTGAAGGTAAAGGAAGCACCCCCTTACCGGTCGATGAAAAGGGAGGGTTCTCTGTTTCTTTTAAGATAGACGCGAAAACCAGTGACCAGGAACTGATCGCAATCGACGGAGTCGGTAAGATCGAGCGGGAAACTTTCACGCTCAAAGTAGTGGCAACGAAAACCGCGGGTTCTGAGATGAAGCCTCTGGCCTGGAGGGAAAGATTGGTTCTTGTGCCAGGCCTCAGTTTCAGCTCCATTCAGCAATCTGAAGAAGGCGTTGCTGATTACAGTAGCGTGGCACTCACCGCTAAGGGTTCAGTGAACTACGCCCTGGATCCACCTCTATGGGACGCTGGATTTAGCTTTTACCTGACTGCCCTGCAGCTCACCCGTAGTCGTGATGTGGACGTTCGTTATTTCGGACTTAATCTGCGGCTTGGTTACATCGTCCCTGAAGCTGAAGAGCCTTGGAAAGTGACCATATATGGAGGCTGGTACTACGCCACGATGTTTGTAAATCCTGGTCTGGATTCCAATGGGAAGCCATTTCGCACTTTTGGTTTCACCAATGTATCTGGGCCACAAATTTATCCGACAATAAAATACACGCTGAGTACCACAGACGCTCTTTCGTCTTACTTTAAGTTCTCGCCGGTTGGGAGTTCTCTAAGCCTCTTAAGTCTGTCTAATCGGGAGATTGCGTTCGGATTCGCATTTACGAGAGTTCTTGAAGATGGGCACACGGGGTCGATCGTTCTTGATTTCTCGCAGCTGAATTTGACATTTGCGGGCATTTTATCTTCGGTCAGCACACTTTCGCTGGGGGCGTCTTACTCACTTTGACCTGCCCGAGGAGGGCAGTTGATTCATTCATCGTCCGCAGAAAAGCTATTCAATTTATGAACTGGATATAGATTAAGATTCTGCTCTCTATTATCAATGATGCGTTTTAGAACAATGCTGGGTTTGGGTGTGTGCAGCAAGACAAGATATTTCAGGCGATAGCGAAACAAGCCCTGTTGATCACGGAAAAAGGGCCAAGAACGATCACCCATCTCATCTTCCTTGGGTACAGTGGCGTTTAATCCAAGCCACTGAACGGCTACGTCCAATTCTTCGATGAACTTTTCAACAAACCTCACTTCGCGATAATTGGATTCAAAAACATGATCTTCTATCCGAAGTTGGTCTGCATCGAACTGCGGAGTTTTGATATAGTTCATTTTTTGAATCGATGAAGACGTGCCTTGTCACCCATCTTATATTCGGTGGTGTCACCTTTAAGCGCCTGATTGGTAGAAACGAGACTTTTCTGAAGGGAGGAAATTTCATTCAGAAGTCCTTCATAGTACTCCTCTGACATCAAAACGCAGGCATTACCCTCCCGCTTCTGAATCCGGATAGGCTTTTCCTCTGCCATTTCCATATAGCCCTTCAAATTAGCTCTAAAACTTCTAGGGGATGTGGATTCCACAAGTCACCTCACTTATCTATGAGTGTAACATGTGTACCAGTATGTGTACACAAATATTTCTACCCCCTAAAAGCTGTTACCTTGGGCTTTAGGGATTCATGCCCATTACTTTGACGCGGGCGGCATCAAGCCCTTCATCCCTGGAGGCTGCGGGAATCCCGGCGGAACCCCACGGCCCGGAGGAAATCCACCAAGCGCTTTAGGCCCTGATTTTAATGCACGCAAATCCTCAGGGCTTAAGTGCTTGGGCACGGCTGATGCCTTGGCAGCAACCTTAGGGGCCGCTTTCGGAATTTCACATTGGTCCAAAGCGCGCTGAAAAGAGGGGGACTTCGAAAGCAACTCAGCACGGGACTTGATCTGTAGGATTGAAGACTTTGGAATGTCTTTCAGAAGCTGCAGCCCTTTCTTTCCACCCAACTGGTCAATGCCCGTCAGAGCCGCATTCTTTGAAGCAAAGTCGCTCTCTGGACTCATCAGGATCTTGTTTAAAACTCGCCAACGATCCGAAGGGCAAAGCTGAGCCACCGATGTGAGTGCCGTCACACGCAGATGAAGGTCAGGGGTCGTTGCATAGGTTGCAAACTTTTCTTTCAGCACCGTCGGGTATTGTGTGACCAAATGGCGATAAATCGTCGGTAACATCCGCGCGACCTCCTCCGATGGCTGCCCCTTCGTCATCACCGCGGTACTGATGCGAGCCTGTAAGAATTCGATCACTTTCTTATCCGTTGGCGCCATGCGAATCAAAAGACCGATCGCGTTCCTGGCACTGGGCTCCGTACTTGCGGCTTTAAAGACGGTATCCAAGTGGGTCTGCTTTTCGTTAGGGTCTTTCGCAAGTTGATAAAGCCCGTAGTGGCAGAGGGTGAGCTCTTCTTTTGTGGCTTCCTTACGCTCTAAGTAATTCTTTAAGAATAAAATCCTTTGTTCCCCGTCGTTACGACTGGGAAGCATCTCAAGCACGGTCGTACGCACGTTTTCATCCGGATCTAGCGATAGCTTCGTTAAAGCGTCCTTCGTCGCTTTTTCAAAGGGATAAAATGCGAGCGTCTGCGCCACCATCCGGCGAACGGTTGGATTCTTATGAGTGACCCTCTTCAGGGCTTCCGCTTGCCCTTCAGGGATCTGCCTTCCTGCAAGGCGGGCCAATGCCATCCCGACCGCAGACGGATCATCGGTGCCGCTTTTGAGTGTTTTATAGTCGGCAAGCAAGTCTGGCGCTTTCAGAAGTTCAGGGGATTCGGAGGTCACTTTTTTGTAAAGAAATACGCCTCCAGAAAGTAACCCCAGACCAGCAACCAAAAGCAGGACCTGAATTTTCGAGTTCATGTTCTTAGATTCTATCTCAAATTCAATGGTCTTTAGTATGTGTTGGGCGGGCTTGCGTTTTTTTGCCCTAGTAAGGACGCGCTTTTATAATGATTGCATTCTGCTGACCCGAGTTTCCGTCGCCTAGGTTTCCGTCAGAAGACCCGGTCAACCATGGGGCTCCGTTTAGGTCTAAGACCCCACCGTTACAGATATCGGCCCCTGTACTTCCTGTATTTCTGGAGGAGTCGATCGTGCCGTTCGATAAAACTTTCGAAACAAAGGTGTCTGTACCACCGGCCGATCCATTGCCAACGTTGCCTAAAGTTGAGCCGAATACAAACGCATTGCCCGTGGCATTCACTCCGATGCCACTTGCGTAGTCGTTTGCGGCGCTACCGATATTTCTTTGGAAGGTTTGGGTAAACGAAGAATTGTACTTTGCAACAAACGCATCATTGCCGCCGACTAAACCATTGCCCAGGTTAATACTGGTCTGACCTACGATCCAGATGTTGGAAGACCCATCCAACGTAAGCGCATAGCCGATGGAACTTGCGATGCTCAGCCCCGCCTCAAGGCTACCTGCTGAGGAATAGCGACCTAAGATCGCACCAGATCCACCGTAGCCTGAAATCGTCCCGCTTCCTGATGTGCCTGTGATGAAGATTTTATCTGAAGCACCAACCACTACGCCGTATGCAACATCAGCCCCCGTGCTGCCCACGTTGTCATCAAAGATGAGGGTCCCTGAAGAATTGAACTTCGCAATGAAGGCATCCGTCGCACCGCCTACGTTTCCGTTTCCGAAGTTTCCAGTCGTAGATCCTACGACGATTGCGTTATTGGAAGAATCTGTAGAGATGCTGTAACCAATATCATCGCCCACCGTCCCGAAGTTTTTTTGGAAAGTCACGGCACCCGTTGTGGCATTTAACTTGGCAAGGAATGCATCCGTACCGCCAATGATACCGCCACCTATGTTACCAGCCGTCGATCCTGTGACCCACACAGCTCCCGCTGAATCCACCGCTATGCCGTAGCCCATGTCAGTGGCCGCAGTTCCGATTATCTCTGACCAAATCAAAGCTCCAGGTGTGCCCGTTGTTGCAAAATACTTCGCAACGACGACGTCGCTGCTTCCAACATTGCCATCACCTAAGTTTCCGGTCGTCTGACCCACGGTGTAAAGATTGCCTGAGGCGTCTTTTGCAACCGCACGGTATTCCGCAGTCGATGGTGGGATAGCAGACACGTTTGCGGTGTCGAAGACGGGATCGATCTTGGAAATAAATGCGTCGTCATTCCCTTGATTTCCTCCTCCTAGATTGCCGCGAGTCGAACCCGCCACCCAAGCATTGCCGCTTCCATCTAAGTCCACGCCATAGGCGCGGTCATCAACACTTGTGCCTAAGTTTCTAGCAAACATGAGGGTACCGATATTATCGAATTTCGCGATGAACCCATCAACTACGCCAAGAAACCCTCCCTCAAAATCACCCCCGGTCTGGCCGGCGATCCAGACGCTACCACTTGCATCAAGGCTAATGTCATTAGCCGAATCATCAACATTCGTACCTAAGTTTTTTGAAACTAAAAGCGTTCCTGCGGAATTGTACTTTGCGATAAAAGCGTCACCGCTACCCTGGTTCCCGCCCCCGAAATTGCCCGATGTAAACCCCGTAATCCATGCGTTGCCGCTACTATCAAGCGCGATGCCCCGAGCATCATCAGTACTATTTGTTCCTAAGTTTTTTGAGAATAAAAGCGTTCCAGATGGATCATATTTTGCGATGAATGCGTCAGTGCTTCCCTGATTCCCGCCTCCCAGATTACCACTTGTTCCCCCTGTAATCCATGCGTTGCCGCTACTATCAAGCGCGATACCATAAGCGCGGTCATCACCACTTGTGCCTAAGTTTTTTGAGAATAAAAGCGTTCCAGACGTATCATATTTTGCGATGAATGCGTCGTTACCACCCTGATTCCCGCCGCCAAAATCGCCCGTTGTAAATCCCGTCACCCATGCGTTGCCACTACTGTCAATCGCGATACGATAGGAAAATTCAAGACCACTTGTACCTAAGTTTTTTGAGAATAATAGATTGCCTGTGCTGTCATATTTCGCGATGAATACATCATAATCCCCTTGACTCCCGCCGCCGAGATTGCCAAATGTTGACCCCGTAATCCATGCGTTACCGCTACTATCAAGCGCGATGCCCCGAGCAGTGTCACCATCAGTTGTGCCTAAATTTTTAGAGAATAAAAGCGTGCCTGCGGAATTATACTTTGCGATAAACGCATCAAGGCTACCCTGATTCCCGCCCCCGAGATTACCCGTTGTAGACCCTGAAATCCATGCGTTGCCGCTTGAATCGGTCGCAATGCCGTAGGCTACGTCACCACTACTCGTACCTAAGTTTTGACTTGTAATCGAAAGACTCGAAAGAGTAGAAAACCCTGCAGTCGTATCGTAACTAAACAGTCCGACACCTGTCCCCGTTTGCGCACGTGCAACGTTTGTCACCACGACATCCCTAAACCCTGAAGTTCCGTTTGGTGTTGTGCAAGTGATAGAAGTTGCAGAGTTCACAGTCACACCCGTGCAGGTGCGCCCACCAATTCTGACCGTCGCATCTGCTGCAAAGTATTGCCCTGTGATATTAATCAAGGTGCCGCCTGCAGTTGGGCCGGTGGTGACATCAAGTGAAGTCACAACTGGGTTAGGGAAGGTTGCCACTACCTGTGTGGCCGGGGATACTACACCGGGAAAATTCCCGTTTAACGGGGTAACCGTATAGCTATAAGTGGTCCCACCCACCGCCGTCGTGTCGTTGTAACTGGTCCCACCAAGTCCTGTAGCAATCGTCGTCCATGTAGCTCCACCATTTTGACTACGCGCTATAGTGTAGGTCGTTGCAGTCAAAGATGAATTCCAGGTGAGTGTCACGGTTCCGCCTACCGATGCATCCAGCGTCAGACTTAAAACTTGTGGCGGCGGAAGTTGTTCTCTGAGTTTGATAATGAATGCGTTCGGTTGTCCGGAATTTCCGTCTCCAAGATCACCCATGTTTGATCCTGCAACCCAAGGCACATCGTTCAAATCTAAGATACCCGTAAGGGCAAAGTCATCGTCATTACTACCTGTGTTCTTTGAGTAAAGAATTGTGCCGTCAGATTTTACGCGGGTCAGGAAAGCGTCCGCGCCTCCAGTACTTCCATTCCCGAAGTCCCCATCGGAAAAACCAAACAAAAACGCATCGCCTGCTCCGTTAACACCAATGCCACGTCCGGCATCGTTTGGGACAGTACCTATGTTCTTTTGAAAAAGTTGGGTGAGGCTTGAATTATACTTTGCTACAAATGCATCATTGCCGCCGACTAAACCGTTGCCAAGATCGACACTTGTGACTCCGGTGATCCAGACGTCAGAGGCGCCATGTAGTGTAATGGCATATGCCGTGGAACTAGCAATCGTTTCCCCCACTTCGAAGGCTCCAGAACTATCATATGAGCCTAGAAAGGCGCCGGTACCACCATAGCCCGAGATCGTCCCGGTTCCTGAGGTCCCAGCAACAAAGATTCTATCTGCGCCAACATCGATCACAACTCCGTATGCAACATCCGACCCTGTGCTGCCTAGGTTGTTATCAAAAATCAGCGTACCTGAAGAATCGAACTTCGCGATGAACGCGTCCGTCGCGCCGCCTGCGAATCCGTTGCCGAAGTTTCCTGTCGTTGATCCGACCACGACTGCGTTATCTGAAGAATCAGTTGCGATGCTGTAGCCGATGTCATCACCCGTAGTGCCGAAGTTTTTCTGGAAGGTAACTGCGCCCGTTGTGGCATTTAATTTGGCAAGGAAGGCATCGGTTGTGCCGCCAACGAAACCACCTCCGACGTTACCCTCCGTTGATCCAGTGACCCAAACAGCGTCTGAACTATCAACCGCAATGCCGTAGCCATTATCGCTTGCAGCCGTGCCAATCGTCTCTGACCAGATCAAGGTCCCGGGCGTGCCCGTGGTTGCAGAATACTTCGCAACCACGATGTCGAAGCTTCCGACATTACCATCACCTAAATTTCCAGTCGTGCTTCCTACGGTGTAAAGATTACCTGAGGTATCTCTTGCTACTGCGCGGTACTCCGCGATCGAAGGAGGCACCGCCGAAACGTTTGCGATGTCAAATACTGGGTCGATCTTCGATAGAAATGCGTCGAATAGTCCCCCTCCAAAGTTATCAGTCTGATACCCCATAACCCAGGTATTTCCGCTGGCATCTAGTGCGATACCCTGGGCATAGTCATCACCCACTGTGCCTAGGTTCTTAGTAAACAAAGGTACGCCTAGAGTGTCGTATTTCGCGATGAACGCGTCTTGACTCCCCTGATTTCCACCACCTAAATTGCCAAATGTGATCCCACCAACCCATGCGTTTCCGTAACTATCCAGCGCGATACTGAAAGCACCGTCACTAACACTTGTTCCTAAGTTCTTTGAGAAAGATAGCGCACCTGCGCTGTTGTATTTCGCGATGAACGCGTCACCATTACCTTGATATCCACCACCTAAATTGCCTAATGTGCTCCCCGTGATCCAGGCGTTGCCACTTGCATCCAGCGCAATGCCATTACCATAGTCACCACTACTCGTTCCTAAGTTTTTTGAGAACAGTAGTGTACCCGAAGTATCGTATTTCGCGATGAATGCGTCTGCACCGCCGCCCTGATACCCCCCTCCGAGATTACCGCCTGTATAGCCCACCACCCATGCGTTGCCGCTAATATCCAGCGCGATGCTCTGTCCATAGTCAGCACTACTTGTACCTAGGTTTTTCGAGAACAGAAGCGTACCCGAAGTATCGTATTTCGCGATGAATGCGTCTGCACCGCCGCCCTGATACCCCCCTCCGAGATTACCGTCTGTGGTCCCCGTGATCCAAGCGTTGCCACTTCCATCTAAGGCGAAGCTCGATACTCCGTCATCACCTGTTGTGCCAACGTTTTTGACAAATAATAACGCTCCGGAAGTGTTGTATTTCCCGATGAAAGCGTCGTAACCGCCCTGATTGCCACCGCCGAAATTGCCCGTTGTCTGTCCCGCCACCCAGGCGTTGCCGTTTCCATCAAGAGCGATACTCCGAGCACGGTCATCACCCGTTGTGCCTAAATTTTTAGAAAATAAAAGTGCTCCGCTGTTGTCGTACTTCGCTATGAACGCGTCTCGATCGCCCTGACTGCCTCCGCCTAGATTGCCTTCTGTGTAACCGACAATCCAAACATTACCGCTGCTATCAATCGCAACGCCGTAACCTAAGTCATCACCACTCGTGCCTAGGTTCTGACTCGTAATCGAAAGATTCGAGAACCCAGGGGTAGCATCGTAACTAAACAGTCCAACACCTGTCCCCGTTTGCGCACGTGCAACGTTGGTCACCGCGACATCTCTCAGGCCTGAAATTCCGATTGGGGTTGTGCAAGTGATAGAAGTCCCCGAATTCACCGTCACACCCGTACAGGTACGGCCACCGACTCTGACTATTGCGTCTGATTCAAAGTACTGCCCTGTGATGTTGATCAAGGTGCTGCCTGATGTTGGACCCATGGTGACATCCAGTGCAGTCACAACTGGAGCTGGGAAGTTTGCCACGGCCTGAGTCGAAGGGGATACTGCGCCGGGATGATTACCGTTGTACGGTGTTACTGTGTAATTATACGTCGTCCCAAGGACTACGGTCGTGTCGTTGTAAGTTGTACCGCCAAATCCTGTTACAAGATCTATCCACGTCGCACCGCCATCATCACTCCGCTGGATTGTGTAAGTGGTTGCAGTCAGAGATGGATTCCAAGAAAGTGAGATCGTCCCAGGAACTGATGTGTCGAGCGTCAGACTTAAAACTTGGAGCGGCGGAAGTTGTTCGCGGACTTTTATGATGAAAGCGTTCCATTGCCCACTATTGCCATCGCCCAGGTCTCCGTCACTTTGACCCACAGTCCACGGCGCCTCGTTTAAGTCTAAGATGCCGCCGTATCCGTAATCATCACTCGTGCTGCCGGTGTTCTTAGAATAAAGAATCGTGCCGTCTGATTTGACCTTGGTCATGAAGGTATCGTAATAACCAACGTTTCCATTCCCAAAGTCACCTACGGTAAAACCAAATATAAATGCATCACCTGCGGCGTTCACACCAATGCCGTGTGCTTCATCGTCTGAAGCTGTACCGATGTTCAATCGAAAGAATGGGTTCAGAGAGGAATCATATTTTGCTACAAACCCATCAATTCCCCCGAAATCTCCATTATCCAGATCTTCATCATCTGATATACCGGAGATCCAAATGTTAGAAGATCCATCCGTCGTGATTGCGTACCCCGTGGTGCTGGATGCAATGATTCCGGCAGCTTCAAGAGTGCCTCCTGAGGAATACCTTCCTAACATGCCGCTTGTGCCTGTGATGAAGATTCTATCTGAAGCACCAATCGTCACTCCGTAAGCAACTTCAGCCCCTGTGCCCCCCACGTTGCGATCAAATAGGATGGCGCCTAAAGAATCAAACTTCGCTATGAATGCATCCGTCGCACCGCCGGCGTTTCCATTGCCGAAGTTTCCGCTTGTTGATCCTACTACGATTGCGTTATCTGAAGAATCAGTAATAATGCTGTAGCCAATGTCATTACCCACAGTGCCGAAGTTTTTTTGGAACGCGACAGCCCCCGTTGTTGCATAGAGTTTGGCCAGGAATCCATCCGTACCACCGACTGTGCCTCCGCCAATATTTCCCTCCGTCGATCCAGTGATCCAAACATCACCTGAGCTATCCACAGCAATGCCATACCCAGCATCGTTTGCAGATGTGCCGATCATCTGGGACCAAATCAAAGTTCCTGGCACATCAGGCGAAACAGTCGTTGCTGCGTATTTCGCGATCACCACGTCTGTGTTGCCTAAATTGCCATCGCCTAAATTTCCGGAGGTTGTGCCTATGGTGTAAAAGTATCCTGAAGTATCTTTTGCGACTCCGCGGTATTGCGCAGTATCCGGCGGCACGGCCGATACGTTTGCGATGTCGAAGACTGGATTGATCTTTGCGATGAAGGCGTCAGCCCCCCCCTGATTCCCACCGCCGAAATCACCCGTCGTTACTCCTGCAACCCAAGCGTTTCCCGATGAATCCATGGAAATACCTAGAGACTGTTCCGTGCCGTTCGTCCCTAGGTTTTTAGAAAATAATAGTGTGCCTACGGAATCGTACTTTGCGATGAATCCATCTGTTCCACCTTGATTCCCACCGCCGAAGTCACCGCTGGTACGACCGGTAATCCAAGGATAACCGTCTGGTGCAATCGCGATACTGTATGCGAAGTCACCCACGCTTGTGCCTAAGTTTTTTGCAAATATCAGGGATCCATTAGAGTCATATTTTGCAATAAAGGCGTCAGCAGCACCTTGATTGCCACCTCCAAGATTACCTGTTGTCGACCCAGTAACCCAGGCATTCTGGGCGCCATCCAGCGCAACCCCAGTTGCTAAGTCCGAACCACTTGTACCTAGGTTTTGGGCAAAGAGGAATGAGCCAGCAGGATCAAACTTTGCAATAAAGACGTCATTATCACCCTGATTTCCGCCCGCAAAGCTACCATCTGTCTGCCCGGTCACCCATGCATTCCCCGATGCATCCAGCGCTATAGAACTAGCGTAGTCTTCGCCGCTCGTGCCCAAATTTTTCGCGAATACTAGAACGCCCAAAGAATCATACTTCGCAACGAACCCGTCGATTCCACCTTGATTTCCGCCACCGAAGTTACCATCCGTATAACCTGTGACCCAAATGTTGCCGCTGCCATCACTCGCAATGGATACGGCAGTATCCTCACCGGCCGTCCCTAAGTTTTTGGAAAACAGAGGCGTACCTGAAGCGTCATACTTTGCAATGAAAGCGTCCGCGCCCCCCTGATTCCCGCCTCCGAAATCATCTGTCGTTAAACCCGCGATCCAGAGGTTTCCACTTGCATCAATGGCTGCGGAACTAGCATAGTCGTCCCCGATGGTGCCTAAATTTTGTGAAACCATTAAAGTACCGAAAGTATTATACTTCGCGATAAAGGCATCCAGGTTCCCCTGATTTCCGCCACCTAGATCCCCCTCTGCTTGTCCGACAACCCAAGCATTTCCTGACGGATCTAACGCGATGCCAAGAACCAACTCACTGTCACCCGTCCCCAAATTCTGGCTTGTTGTGATTGTGTTCACGAACCCAGGATCCGGATCATAAGTGAAAGCATTGGCAAGCGATCCCGACAGCGCATTTGCGACATTCGTAACTGAAACTGTACGTTGCCCCGAAAATCCAATCGGAGTTTCACAGGTCAGAGAAGTCGCAGAATTAAAAACGATATTCAAACAAGTGCGCCCACCCACGGTAACGGTCGCGTCCGCCTCGAAGTACTGCCCGGTGATATTGATGACCGTGCCGCCCGTGACTGGACCGGTCGTGACATCTAACGAAGTCACAATTGGATTAGGATAGGTTGGGGTCGCAGACACCGTAGTTGAAATTGTCCCGGGAACAGTGGCGTTATAAGGCGTCACTGTGTAGCTGTAAGTTGTCCCGGTGTTGAGCCCCGTATCCGAATATGTGGTGCCTGTTGCATTGGTCGTGATCGTGGTCCAAGTAGCACCGCCATCATCAGATCTCTGAATCACGTACCGTGTCGTATCGTCTGATGCGTCCCATGTCAGGGATATTTGGTCTGCACCGACTGCCGTTGCGACAAGATTCAGTAACGCAGTCGGAGGAATTCTAGGCGTCAGTTTTGCAAAGACGATCTGACCATTTGAATTCGCTGCTCTTCCTTCTATGACACCAAAGCTCTGCCCCACGGCAAAGAGGTGATCGTTAGGATCTATTGAAAGTCCATATAGATGATCCTCTAAGGTCGATCCGTAATTGGCCGCCCCGCGGTAGTTGCCTGCTGTATCAAATTTACCGATGAAGCCGTCTGCTTGGCCGATCTGCGCAAGCCCCATCGCGCCTGATGTTTCGCCCACCACATAGATCTGATCGTTCGAGCTGACTTTGACACTGAAGGCGGTGTCGTCTTGGGTAGATCCAAAGTTTATGGCATATTCAGGAGCGCCGCTTGAGTCAAATTTTGCTAAGAATGCATCCGTGTTCCCTAATGCTCCATTCCCAAAGTCACCTTCGGTCACGCCCGCAACAAAGATATTCCCTGAACTGTCTAAGGTGATGGCTTTTCCTTCGTCAGAAGCGGCGGTGCTTAGATTGCTCGCATGCTGTAGAACACCTACGGGATTAAATCGCGCTAGGAATGCATCCCGCCCGCCTTGTGCCCCGGCCAAATCCCCTTCCGTGTATCCCGTGATCCAGACATCTCCACTGCCATCGACTACAATTCCATTCCCGCGATCGTTACTTGCTGTGCCAAAGTTTTTTGCGAATACCAAAATACCTGCATTTGTGAATTTTGCTAAAAATGCGTCATCTCCGCCTAAGGCACCATTGCCTAAGTCTCCTGCCGTATAACCCGTAACATAGAAGTTTCCTGCCACATCGACTGCTACAGCGCTTGCGGAGTCATCAGCCGCGGTTCCAAGATTGAAAGCACTCGTCTTTACGCCTGAAGAACTAAACAGTGCTGCAAATGCGTCTTTGTTCCCAAGATTCGCACTCAAAGACCCCGTCGTTTCCCCAACCACCATGGATACGTTACTTGCATCCACGGCAACTGCTTTTGCGTCATCAACGCCTGAAGTACCGAAACTGACAGAGTGAGTCAGATCGCCTAAAGAGTCATAGATCTGAAAGTAGGCGTCTGCTGTGCCACCAAGAGCTCCGCCACCAAAATCGCCGTTACTCGTACCGGCAGTGACACCGACGACGGAACTCCCACCCGAGGGGCGGGTAGAAATACCGCGAGCAATGGATAGTTCAACAGGACCCAAGGTTTCAACGGGGATACGGTAAACAAATGCATCTGTACCTCCACCTTGAAACCCACCACCTAAGTTAGTGTCCACTGTTCCAGTCATCCATACGCTTTGGGATGCATCTAAGGCAATAGCGGTGCTGTAGTCATCCCCCCCACTTCCAAAATTCTTGGAATACAGAGATGTACCCGCTGCATCGTACTTCGCAATAAAAGCATCGTAAGGCAGGGATACACTGCTTCCACCTTGGTTGCCCCCTCCAAAATTGCCGTAGGTGTAACCCGTGATAAAAGCATTTCCCAACGCATCCAGCCCAATTGCCAAACCTAAATCATCAGCACTCGTACCTAAGTTCTTCGAGAATAAAAGCGACCCTGAGTTTTCGAATTTCGCGATGAAAGCATCGGACCCACCCCCATTTCCACCGCCGAAATTACCTTCTGTACTGCCGGTGACCCATGCATTTCCGGTTGGATCCAAAGCAATACCTAAGGCGCGATCATTGGCACTCGTGCCTAGGTTGCTGGAAAGTAAAAGCGTTCCAGCGGCGTCATACTTAGCAATAAATGCATCTAAGCTTTGGGAACCGCCCTGATTCCCGCCTCCAAAGTCACCTTGTGTAGCACCTGTGATCCAAATGTTACCTAAAGAGTCGCGCGATAATGATTGAGCGTAGTCATCGCCACTTGTGCCTAAGTTATTCGAAAAGACTAGCGTCCCGCTTGAGTTTACTTTCAGAACAAAGGCATCAAAATTGTTGTTGCCCCCTTGATTTCCACCCCCAAAATCACCAACGGTAAAACCTGTAATCCAAGCGTTACCCAAAGAATCAGTGACAATACTAACTCCAACATCCCATGCCGCCGTTCCGAAATTCTTAGAAAATATCAAGGCTCCAGAAGCATCGTATTTCGCGATGAACGCATCGCTAGCTCCGCCTTGAAAACCTCCACCAAAATTAGCGGCTGTATATCCGGTTACCCAAATATCTCCCGTCGAATCAACCGTTATCCCATTGCCAACATCCTGTCCCGACGTTCCTAAATTCTTAGAAAATATCAAAGCTCCAGAAGCATCGTATTTCGCGATAAACGCATCGCTGGCGCCGCCTTGAAAACCTCCACCAAAATTAGCGTCTGTGTTTCCAGTGATCCAAGCATTCCCAGAAGAATCGATTGCTATTGCGCTACCCTGATCTGCACCACTCGTCCCCAAGTTCTTAGACACCAAAGACAATCTCTGCGGGTCATACGAAAACCCATTCGAAAGAGCAGCAATCTCTGTGCTTACGACATCGGTCACCACCACATCACGCGCGCCTGGCCATCCCGCGGGTGTTACACAGGTGATCGAAGTCGCGGAATTCAGAATAATACTTGTGCAAGGTTTACCGCCCAAGGTCACAGTCGTGCTTGCGGTGAATAAGTCCCCTGTGATCGTAACGGATTCACCACCAATGATACTTCCACTGGCTGGGATGATACTGATCACGGATAAGGACGATGGAGTAGGCGTGGGGCTTGGTGTTGCAGTAGAAAGAGGTGAATCCGGTTCACCTTTGTAATTCATCTGCGGGGTGCAGGCTAAGGCTACAAAAGCAAAAGGAAGGCCCATTCCGGACTTAAATTTCTTAAGCCAGAAACTTGCTCTTTTTTGAAATCCTCTCGTAGCGGTCGTGAAAATCACAACGATACAAACCCCACCCTGAACAGTTCAGTTCAGAACTCTTCTTAAACTTATCGGAGGAATGACCATGGGACTGAAAAGCACTCTAGGCCCTGCCACTATTTTGACACAATGAGATGCGCGAATTGTTAAGACGCAGAGGACTACGCAAATCCCGCCAGCCGCGACGGGTGACCGCGCTCCATTTTTGGCCATGACAACCCTAGGTTGTCGAACCATTGAGTAAGAATAAAGCCACAAAAGGATCTGAGTGAATACATGTCAACAGCATTGTCGTTGTTTAGCCGGATTTACAACGGTAGTGCCGCGAGGAATTGGAAACCAGCCTCTCACCAGTAATATTGATTATGATGACAATCAACATTACTGTTGTTGAATGAGAGACAACTATCCACGCCTCCTGGATGTCAAATCACTGCTCAGGCAGAAAAGTCACTTTCTGTTTGGTCCCCGATCTGTCGGAAAAACAACACTCTTAGCGCAACAGCTCCCCGACGTGAAACGTTATGACCTTTTAGACAGTGATGTATTCGAGGCACTACTCAGGCGCCCGAAGATCATCGAGGAAGAGCTCACTCCAGATACCCGCTGGCTCATTATTGATGAGATCCAAAAGGCGCCAAAAGTTTTGGATACGATACAAAAGATTATCCAAGGAAAAAAGATTAACTGCCTTATGACCGGAAGCAGCGCTCGGAAGTTAAAGCGTGGGGGCGCAAATCTACTCGGTGGTCGAGCCTGGGAAACCAATCTCTTCCCTCTGATTCGTGCAGAAATCACAGACTTTGATCTCCTTCGATATTTCAATCATGGGGGCATTCCTCACATCTACCTTTCAAACAAACCACAAAAAGAACTCAAGGCGTACTTGTCCCTCTACTTGAAAGAAGAAATCATGAATGAAGCACAGCTTAGGAAGGTAGATCAGTTTGTGCGCTTTTTGGATGTGATTGGCTTGCAGAATGGTGAGGAACTTCATTACCAAGGTATCGCAAATGACACCGGAATTCCATCCGCGACAATACAGACCTACATCGAACTATTGATCGACACGCTGATTGGGTACGAAGTAAAAGCTTTTACGAAAACAACCAAAAGAAAGGCAATCACTCGATCAAAATTTTTTCTGTTCGACCTCGGTGTCGTGAATCAACTCACTCATCGCGGAGAGATCAAGGAAGGGAGCGAGCTTTTCGGGAAGGCATTTGAACATTTCATCATGAACGAGTTACGAGCCTATATCCAATATAACGATCTTGATCTAGAGCTTCAGTATTGGCGGAGCACCTCACAATTTGAAGTCGACGCAATTGTGGGCAATGAAATGGCGATCGAAATAAAATCAACGAAGCACGCTAGCGAACATCACCTCAAAGGTCTACGAGCCCTCCAAGAGGAGAAGAAAATCAAACGGTACTATCTAGTATGTCAGGATGCACACGAACGTGAGATCGATGGAATTCGAATCGTGCATTTTGAGCGGTTTCTTGAAGGATTATGGCGCAAAAAGAGAACTACGGTTTAAGGCCGCACGCAGCGAACGTGGCCGCCGTAAGAAACGGTCGAACCTGCGATAGTACCGTTAGCCACCGGTGTCATGTTCTTTACCGCATTTCCGGTTGAAGCATTCGTGAATGTCAATGTGCCTGTAGCAGTAAAGCGCCGTAACGATGCGTTAGCAGTAGAACCAGACTGCGATGTAGAACTCCAAAAGTGATAATTTAAGCCCGGAGAATAGTTGGCTATGCCTGTATAGTTTAGAATGGAACTGATGCCCGCAAGCTGGGAAATCGTTGGTAACCGCCAGTCGTCGTATCCGTTCAGTATCAAATCTTGACACATATTCGTTCCCGTAATCGCATCAGGATTAACACCAGCATCGTTGGCCGCTGCATAGTCCGCAGCACCGACTGCCTGATCCCAGGTACTAAAGGCCGCTGAGGCAGGTATGAGTCGATCATGAATGACGTGAGACCAGATCAAGCCGGTAACCGTGTCCTGACAGCCCCCATTTTGGGAAAGATAAGACGAACCCGTTGGACAGGAAGATCCCAAGTAAACGCTAGGCACTACAATAGCGTTTGATTCCGCAGCCGCCAGAGACACAGATGATCCGTTCCAGGTAAATCCGCTGCCCGTCACACGAAGCCGGTAAGTTCCTGGTTTTGAGATCGACAAGAACGACAGTGTTGCAGATCCGTTCGTCATGGCAAAATCAATCGAGTTTGCGCAGGTGTAGACATAACTTGAGTCCACTGTGCAAACTTGCGCACCATTGACGGGCGCGACGTTTGTAGAATTATCGATCAGGGAAACTGAGACCGTTCCGGTACCCAGAGCCGGAGTCACATCCGCATCCCTTGTCCCAATGATAGGAGCTGTCGTGAAGATGATGCCTGCCCCAAACCCGTTGGATGCGGCAGGCTGTGTATTGAAGACCAAACTTGCAGGCGGATCGCGGCGGACGCAAAACACGGAGTAAGCCGTCGTTTTTGCATTTGAGTTACCGTTCCCACCACCAGGAAATATGTAGTACTGTCCGTTAACGGTATTCGCAGCTGAGGTGGAGGCCCAAAAACCAAGGCTCCCTGGAGAGTTATCCTGAATTTTAGAATTTGCCTGCGCACCGTAGACATAAGCCACCTCAGTCAAGGTTGGCAGACGCCAATCCTCATAGCCTTGTTGATTTAGGTTTTTACAAAGGTGCGTACCTGAGTTATCAAAGTTACCGGTCAAAGTGATCGAGGAGTCATAGTCATTCGTAAGCCCGTTATCAAAACTATCTACGAGCGAATTTGCTCCACCCACAACCGCTCCACCCCAAACCGCATCATGCCAGGTGAATGTAGCACCGGTAGGATTCGCGGTAGTGCCGATGCGATTCCCGAAAATCAAACCTGTAGCCACATGCTTACAGCCACCGTTTGAATTAATCCATGCCCCAGACGTCGCCTTACACTGTGCGAAAGGATAGTTTGCACTCACCGTGAATGAGTTAGAAGCTGCAGAGGCGACTCCGCCCGTTGTTGAAGCAGTCAGAGTCACACTCCCAGTGCCGTTCCAAGCCAGGTCCGTAAATGTCGCAATCCCGTTTGAAGTCGCTACCGACGTTGTACCAGTCAAAGAACCGGAGCCCCCACTTACCGCTGCCGTGATGGTCACCGTTCTTGAGTCGGGATAAGGAATCGAATTCACAGAATCCCTCAGGGCGACCACAGGTTGCACCACAAAGGGGACATTACGCCCAAGTCCAATGTTTGCGGCTGTAGTGGACGGTTGCGAAGTGAAGACAAGGCGGTCTGCAGTGGTGTTTCGCACGCATCGCACCTGATAGGTATTTGCAATCGCTGAATTGGAGTCACAAATGATACCTGAACCAAAGGCGTAACGCTGAGCAAGACCCCCTCCACAGGCAGTCGAACTCCACCAAGTTCCCGAAGAGAAGTTTTGTAATGCTGAAGCGGCTGAGTTCGTGACCGCTGCAACGATTTCGGCCCCTGTCGGCATACGCCAGTCACTATAGCCCGATTCCGTCATGTCATGACATTCAGCAGCATAAGCACCATCAGTTGTGCCCGCTCCTGAGACGTCCTTCGTCACCCCGCGTGTCACTTCGAGCGCCTCGGGTGCGGCACCGGTTACGGTCGAATCCCAAACCGCACTGCTCCAGATCATCGCTGTAGAACGACGCGAGCTCCACACTAAACCTGAAGTCAAGTCACGGCATCCGCCCTCAATAGTAGACCAGCCACCCGGGGCACCACCCGCACACTGACCAGCTGCGATAATCGAACCCACCGTAAATGCACCAGACACCGCAGTTGTAAGCCCTGTCGCGGTCGCAGAAAGCCTGACGTTGGCCTCAGCCACTGAGTATTGGAGAGATACAAATGTAGCAACACCTGCAACGACTGTAGCAGTCCTTGTGCCACTCACCACACCTGTTCCTGTGTTTGGAGCAGTTGGAATCGTGACAACGGTGGTGTTGTCCGAAGTAATGGTATTGCTGCAAGCATCACGAACTT
Source organism: Pseudomonadota bacterium (assembly GCA_027486675.1). Lineage (GTDB taxonomy): Bacteria > Bdellovibrionota > UBA1018 > UBA1018 > CAIMNF01 > JAIXOQ01. The sequence goes on along the minus strand of JAIXOQ010000020.1, from coordinate 52,613 downwards.
CTACCGTAGGCTGGGTTGCAAAAGTGGACCCAGAGTTTGCGCCACCCGGGCTTGTCGTGAAGGACAATTGAGATGCCGCCCCAGGTGTAGCAGTTGCCACGAAAGTCACCTGTTTTAAGGTACCGGTCGCAATCGTTGCTGTGAAAGTTTGTCCTCCACTACCCGTCTGACAACCCAACGCCACGGTACTTGTAGCGATCCCACTTGCATTGGTCGTCACAGGCTGCGCGGTTACAATCGTCCCTCCGCCATTACCGACCGCGAATGTCACTGAAGCACCAGGCACCGCAACACCCCCTGAATTGACCACTTTTGCTTGCAGACTGATCTGAGAACTTGCGGTCGCAGTCTGATTGTTCGTGGCAGTCACGATCTGAATCGTGTCTTGAATGAGTGCAAGCGAAGAAGTGAATGTGCCCGTTGAGGTGGAAGTGCTCGTGACGTTGTAGTCAGAAATCGTCGTAGCATTCGTCAGCGTTGCCGTGATTGTACCGCTTGCTGGGGCGGAGGACGTATAGCTTGCGTACTTTCCGACCCCCGATGTGGTTAAGCTTCCATTTGTCGTAGGAGACGTCTGTGTTAAGTTCCCCGTGGCCGCCCAATTTACGCCGACTTCTGCGACTAATGCCCCAGCTTGGTCAACGACCACAGCGCGCAGTCCGTAGGCAGGATCACCCACGGTCAGCGCGACATCGCCCACAGTAGTTGTGCCTGCGGTCGTATAAATCTGAAGTGATGTAGGGCGGAAATTACCCGTCAAAGTGAAATCTACAGAAATTGCAGTGCTTGTGACTGTGGCCCTAAAGACTTGGGATCCGATCGTTGATCCTAAAGTCACATTGCAGGCTGCTTCTCCAGCGACTGTAATCACCGGGTTTGAGCAGTTGATTGAGCCGCCACCAGAGACAACAGAATAGGTCACGCTGGCGCCGGTGATTAAGTTTGAGGATGCGTCATAAACACGGACGACTAATGGGAAACTCGCAGCAGTACTGACAGTCCCTGATTGGCCATTTCCACTCCACGCCGCAATCGACGCTGCTGCTTCGGTGGAGACATTTGTAGCAGTCTGTACGAAAGAAGCCACACCCACGCTTGCAGTCGCTCTAAATTCTTGAGTGCCTACTGTAGCGCCAAGAGTCGCACGACACGAAGCTTGTCCATTGGAATCCGTAAGAACCACGCCTGCTGTTCCGCATGAAACGGATCCACCCCCGGAGTGAACACTGAAAGTGACAGAGATATTTGGCACTCCATTCCCAGAAGCATCAGTCACTTTTGCAACAAGTGAGTTCGGGAGAGCAGTGCTCTTAGGTACCGTCTGGCCTCCACCGCTGTCCGCGATAATGGTTATCGCAGTCTGAGAAATCGAAGAAGTAATGATTCCGGTGAGTGCAGTCTGCACGGTCACGTTGTAATTCGATATTTCCGTCGCATCCGTGAGTACTGCCTGAATATTTCCTGTTCCGCTTTTGGTTGGAGAATAAGTCGCATATGTTCCACCACCGCTGGTCACCACGTCTGAAAGATTTAAGCTACCCGTCGTCGTCCAGTTGACTGCAGTTTCTTTCACGATGGTGGCGTCACTGCTTCTATAAATGACTGCGCGAAGTGCCAAACTTTGGCCATTGGTTAAACTGGTTGCTCCGATGTCTGCAGTCCCAGCCGGTGCAGCAACGATCCTGACTTGTGTTGGGCTTGTGCTGGTTGAAGCTGTTGCTGTGGCCGTGAATGTAACTGTGCCAACACTTGCTAAGGTTGCCGTGAAAGTCTGCGCACCCACTGTTGCGCCCAAAGTGACAAAACACCACACCTCACCGCTAGCGTTTGTGGACCATGCGCCGGCCGTTCCGCAGGATACCGAACCGCCGCCGGTTCCAGGGGCGAATGTTACAGTGGCGTAAGGAACCGGAGTACCGGTACCGCCTGCACCTGTTGTCACAAGAACACGAATCGGAGTCGGCAGACTGGTATTCACTGTACCGGTCTGTGCATCCCCTAAAATTTTTGTAATGCTTGCAGCCGTCAAGATCGCTTCAGCGGTACCGGTAAAGGTGACACTAGGAATCGTCGCAGTGGGCGCCGCAGCTGCGATGGAGGCCGTGAAAGAGTTTGTACCTGAAGTCGTACTACTTGCGATCGGAGTCACTTGTGCAACACCGATTGAGTTTGTGGCTATGGTGTAAGTCGTTGCATTACTTTCAGAGAATTTCGAACCTGCGGTGATTGCTGTGAAGACCACACTGACGTTTTGAACAGGGTTCCCAGAGCTATCGACTACCGTCACCTGAAGCGGATTGGGAAAGTTCGCGCCCATGATTGCGCTCTGACCATTACCCGAAGAAATTAAGATTCTGTCTGACGCCGATGGAACCGTGGAAGCCGTGGCAGAGAATGTAACTGATGTAATCGTTGCTGTGGGTACGGCAGCTGCGATCGATGCAGTAAAGAGGTTTGTGCCCGAAACAGTCGTGCTTAAAACAGGAGTAGCAGATGCCTGACCGCTCACATCCGAAGCAATCGTATAGGTCGCCGCATTACTTTCTGAAAGTTTTGAATTCGCACTCGCTGCCGTAAATACAACACTCACGCCACTAACAGGATTTCCACTCGCATCTACAACTTTGACAACAATTGGGTTAGCGAGTGCAGCACCCATGAGTGCAGATTGAGAGTTTCCTGAAATTGCCTGGATCTTATCCGCTGTTACTGGCGTTGGCGTTGGCGTCGGAGCCACCGTAGCAGTTGCAGTAAAGGTTACGACCTTAATGCTTGCAGAAGGTGCAGCCACCGCAATAGACGCCGTAAAGCTATTAGCCCCAGAAACCGTGGTACTTAAAATGGGCGTGGTCTCAGCATAACCGCTTCCATCGGTAGCAATCGTGTAGGAAGCTGCATTACTTTCTAGAAACTTCGAGTTCGCAGTGGATGCAGTGAATACGACACTGATGTTAGACAAATAGTTTCCAGATGCATCGACTACACGGACCTTAATGGGATCGGGTAGCTCCGCCCCGAGCGCCGCAGTTTGGCCGTTTCCGGTGTTTCGGATGATTTTATCCGGAGGCGCAGGAGTCGGTGTCGGCGTTACAACACCTCCACTTGCTGTGAAATTAACCGCTTGGATGGTTGCTGATGGTGCGGCTACAGCGATGGATGCAGTAAATGTATTGGTGCCGGTGACCGTACCACTGAGTATAGGGGTCGCTTCTGCGATTCCACTTCCATTGGTTGCGATGGTGTAAGTCGTCGCATTACTCTCTTCAAACTTTGCTCCCGAGGTCGCAGTGGAAAATACAACACTGACATTGGAGACGGGTGAACCATTTGAATCTTCAACGCGAACCTGGATCGCGTTGGGTAGCGTCGCTCCTTGCAAAGCACTTTGGCCGTTCCCGCCGTTTCTCACGATTCGATCGGCAGTTCCAGTAGGCGTCGGAGTCGGCGTTGCGGTCGGCGTAGGTGTTGCTGTTGGAGTTGGTGTCGGGGTTCCCGACGAAGGAATATCAATATTTGTGGTCCCTAAAATCCCAGCCAACTGATCCGAAGTTGTGGAGCTCCCGCAGCCCACAAAGAGGGCACCGGATAGAACCAAAGCGGTAAATCGGATGGTGGCTAGGGATCTCACTCTCTCTATTATCGGTGATCGGGGCGTCTAAGTTAAGAGATCGCGGCCGAATTGATACCCAACAAAAACAAGGACTTAGCCGGTTTAGGTAAATTTTTCTTAACAATACAGCGCGTCAAACGCTATACCAGCGTCACCCCAGTGGCGCTTTACGGGCCCATTCGGGCTTATAGAAGAACCTTCCAAAGTGCTTCTGAATTCCCGACCAGGCCCCAGGTTGTGGGTCATTTTCTACGAATTTTAGGATCTGATTCACCTTGGAATCCAGATCATCGATCATGTGCACGATCAGAGCTTCTAAACACACGGGTTCTTTCGGCGACCCATACTCCAGCTTCCCATGATGGGCAACCACCATGTGTTTTGCGAGAAGCAGCTTTTCTGTAGGAAACGTCTCGGGCAAGCGGCCGGGAACCGCATTGAGAGCGCGCACTTTTTGATCAATGAGTTCTACCCCCATCACCAAGTGGCCTAAGAAACGGCCTTCGTCGGTGTAGTCCGTGGACTTTTCATACTGAAGTTCCCAGATCTTTGCGATGTCATGGAACAATCCACCCACCAAAAGCAGATCGTGATTCACTTTATTGCCGTAGTGACGGCCAATCCTATCTAAGATTTCACACACTGATACCACGTGCTCTAACAGTCCGATGGGATAGGCGTGGTGAATCGTCTTTGCTGCAGGAGCACGGCGAAAACGGCTAATCACATCTTCATCTTCAATGAAGACAGATTCACAAAGCGCTTTGTAGTGTGGATCCTTCATCGCGTGAATCTTCTTCACAATTTCTGCATAAAGCGCATCCGCATCCAGCAGCGAAACCACGAGGAGATCATCCAGCACCACGTCGGTTTCCCGAAGCAAGCTTAAGTCCTTGATGATCACTTGCAGGCGACCTTGAAAAACTTGGATGTTCCCTTCCACCTGAACGAGCGCGTCCATCCCCAAGGTGCCAGAGTACTTGCCTGCGTTATCCCAGATGCGCGCATCGACTTCGCCCGTCTTATCTTGGAGGACCAGGCTCAAAAATGGTTTCCCCGTCTTACCTGTGCCGAGCTGGCAGGATTTCACTAAGAAATAAGAAGAAACACGATCCTGATCCCTAAGATCGCGAACAAACTGAGATTTTGTGGGTTTCATAAAAGATTCTCTCCACGATACTAGGAGACACATGGATCGCAAAGGTATGGAAATCAAGGGTCTGGATGGGATCGATCTGCTTCATAGAATATCGACCTGGAATGCGCATAAAAGGGAGATAGGCGTCCCGACAGATGCACTCTTCCTCACTCCGAGCGGGAAAATCATCAGTGCCTTTACGATTACTCCGCTGAGTACTGACACCCTACAAGTCGAATTAGATCCTCTGCCGGACAACTCGAACCTCACTCAGTTCCTTAAAGTTTTGGAGCAGTTCACGTTTTCCGAACACTACACGCTGAAAGAAACTCCTCTCGATACAAAGCCAGAGAACGAAGAAGAGCGCATTCGCTCTGGCCGTGCCCGGGTAGGAAAAGAGTTCTACCCCGACGAAAAAACAAATCCCCTAGAGGTGAATCTCGCTCACGCAATCGCAGATCAAAAGGGCTGCTATCCCGGACAAGAGGTCATTGAAAAGATGATTTCTATCGGCAGCAGCCCGAAACGATTGGCACTGCTTCAAACAGAAGGTTTAATCGATCAGCCAGGCACCTTATTTCAAGATCAGCAGGAGATTGGAAAACTCACCTCTCACTGCACCACAAAGATCGGCGATATCGCGCTCGCTATTCTTAGAAAAACTCATCTCAAGGCTGGCCAAAAAATTATTCACGGGGGAATCACACTTGAAGTCATCCATGCTTTTTAGCGGACTCCTTTCTTTATTTGTAACCATCCATACGACCCAAGCGCAGGTCCCCAGTTTCTCAGAAATCGTGCAGCTTTCTCCTTTCTGGAATTATAAAGAATTTGAAACCGAACATTTCAAATTCACCTATGTGGAAGGATTAGATTCTTTTACAAAAAAAGCGGCCCAGCACTTAGAACATGCACACACCATCTTATCCCCGATCTTAAGGTGGCAGCCTCGTTTCAAGACCCATGTGCTTGTGATTGACAATATCGATGCATCGAACGGATTTGCACTTCCCCCACTTCGAGTGGGGATCGTACTTTATGCAACACCTCCTGAAGCTTGGTTTTCTTCCGCTTACTCTGAGGACTGGATCAAGAATCTAACTTTCCATGAATACGTCCATATCTTAAACATCGATCCAACCCGGGGTGCATGGGAGTGGGCTCGCTACGTATTTGGAGACATCATTCGCCCGAATGGGCTTTGGGCACCCTGGCTTGTGGAAGGGCTCGCGGTTTATTTTGAGACCAGGACCTCCTTGCTTGGCCGAGGAAGAAGCCCCTATTACGCGGGGATTATCCGCACCCAAATTGCTGAAGACCGCTTAGATAAAAAAGACGGCATCGATCTATCCATCGTCAATGGAACAATCCCTCAATTCCCATCGGGCGAGATCCCCTATCTTTTTGGCAATGAAATCGTAAAAACGTTTCAAAGCGATACCTTCTGGGGCGATCTTTCATATGAATCTTCTTCTTCGCTCCCCTACTCACAAACAGAAGCTTGGCCCGGGGCGTGGAAGAAGTTTGTCGAGTCCACTCAGGAGCGCGAAGAAAAGAACCTCGCGCAATTAGCGCGCGATGGTCTCTCCCCAGTCACACTGAAGACGAACTCCAGCTATGAAGCAATCGGCGGAACTATTTCAAAGAACGGCCAGTGGCTGGCCTATTCCGCAGAAACGCTCACGAAGCGTCCCGGACTCTACTTAAAAAATCTGCACTCGAACACAACGACCTGGGTCCGCGATAAGCTCATGGGTGTGGGGCTTTCTTTTTCCCCGGATTCGAAACATCTCTTTTTTAGTGAGCTCAATCAGTGGCGGAACTTTTCCACTTATTCCGACGTTTGGGTCTATTCCATTGAAGACGACCAAAGTCGCCAACTCACGCAGGGTCTCAGAGCGAAAGATCCAGACCTCAGTCCGGATGGAAAATATCTAGCATTTACGATCACCAAAGCAGGAACGACACACTTAGGAATTGCACAGGTTCTGAACTTGGAAAAGCGTCCCCGTTTGAAACAGATCGAACAGCCTCTCACCATTCCAGAATTTAGCTTGGTCTCAAATCCAAAGTGGCTCCCGGATTCGATGCAGGTTGTTTTTTCTCTTCAAAACTACGGTGAACCCCAAGCAGACCTGATGGTCTACAACATAAAAACTAAGAAACTCAACACCCTAGTGCGTGATGGTTCATTTAACCGCTTTCCGGCCATCAGTCCGAATGGAGAGATCTATTTTACGTCGGATCAATCCGGGATTGTCCAGATCTACAAAATGGGAGCAGATCAAAAGATCAGGCAGGCGACACGAGTCATCGGTGCATCCTGGCTTCCTTTCTTTCACCCGAACGGCACACTCTACGCCAGTCAACTGCACGCCAAAGGCTGGGACATTGCCGAACTTGGGCCCGCTCCTGAAGCACCCATCACTCAAGCGCTGCCCAAACAAGACTCCATTGAGGCCGCTTTAAAAAGTCCTGAGATCAAGACCGAAACGCCAAGAGCATACTCACCTTGGTCAAGCCTTGCGCCGCGCTACTGGGCGCCAGGTGTTTTAGTGAGTGACTTCACTAAGGGAGGACCGCTTCTAGGAGCCGAAGTCCTTGGTTTTGATTCGGTCGGGCACCATCAATATTTAGCGGGTGCAGGTTATCGTTTTGATCCGAAGGTGATCGACACGACCGTTCAGTACACGAATTTTTCTTTCGGTCCGATGATGGACCTGAGGTACTCCCTCTTTTCTAGAGACATCACATCTACACGTTTCACACGCACCGAAGAGGGGTCACTCTCCTTCCGCTTTCCATTTGCCACCACTTACGCGCGATTCACACCACGCATCAGTGCGGTTCTTCAAACGAATCGTTTCCGGGATCGAGAATCTTTAGCGACGCTATCCTCGTCGCAATATGAGTTCTCAAAGAGCGCGATCCCTAGCTTAGTTGCGACGATGACCTATTCAAATGCGGAGTTCTCGCGCCAAGGTCCTTTCCCCGAGGCAGGCTGGACCATCATTGGGGGCACCCAAGCTCTTTTTAACTCCGCAGTGGCTCAACCGGCTTGGAAGTATCTCATCGATGCTCGGAAGTTTTTTGAGATCGCGGATCACCAAGTGATCACACCCAGAGTTGCATTCTTAGGCAGCACCTTCCTCACCGACAATATCGATAGCTACACGCAACTAGAATCGGCTTCCGGCGTCGGATCCACTCAAGGGGGCTCTTCCAGTCTTTTAACCTTGGGGGTCCGCGGATATCCAGGTTTGGATATCATCACCCGAGCCGCAGCCCGCACAAGCATTGACTACGCTTTCCCCCTAACATTCCTCTTTCGTGGGGGGCAGACATCGCCTTTGTTTTTTTCGCAGATCTTTGGATTGGTGTTTGTGGAAAATACTACGATCTTTGGCCGAACAAGACTGTTTCAACTCCCGAGTGTTGGCACTGGGGTGGGTTTAGATTTCACGGCACTGTACCGTTTACCTCTCAGGGCGACGCTACAAATTCAACGTGGACTCAATCAACGCTTCACGCCAGAGACAGAGGTCGTATTCGGATTTTCGAGTGGGAATCTTTTTTAGGGCCGCGGATCTGAAGTGCCTTCTTAATCTTGTCCCGAGTAGCGCCCATGCGGTTTAGGAACCCCTGTGCAATACGACTTCGCTCTTCCTGAAATGCGATGTTCATGACCTCGGGTTTCCACCTGAAAAGACCACCAATCAAAAGAGTGATCCCTGCAATCCCAACATGGCCCCAGTCTGCTTTAAAAAGCCCGTCATCCCTTAGGATCGAAGCCAGATGGTTCCCCGCCATGGTAAAGAAAATCGCATCTAAAACCTGCGGAATGAACTTCACCCAGGGAGCTTTAATGCGGCGCTCGTCCAATGTTCCAAGTGCATTCACACCTTCCTCGCCACTGACCCAGGAACCCACGCCTTGATTGATTACCCAAGAATAAAATACGGCGTTCAATACAGCCGTCACACCTACGTTCAGTGCAATTTCTGCGGGGCTACTAAAGAGTGGTGTTGTCACTACTTCCGAACTGCTTATGCGATCGACTATAGCTGTGGTCTTTGAAAGAAACTGAAAATTGATCAGGAAGGGCAAGGCTGTCAAAACCTGCTTGAGAAAATTTTCTTTTCCGGAGGAACCGGGTGCCATGAACCAATTTCTCATCGTGTGTACGTACTTGCAGTAAACCCACAGGGTGAGAATGTGGACAGTAGACACGACAGCAACATCTACGCGGTCCATTGGACTCAGGACCAGACTTGCAATAGTGAAGGCTTCGATGAACGCAGTGGTTTTATACTCATTCCCGACCTCTTCCTGAATCGGTGATTGATACTGGGTTTCTAAGACTGGGAAAAAAGCCCGCACTCGCTGCATTAGATCCCTGAATGTGCGTCGCTCTATGTCTTCAAGAAGTGTGCGCCGCACACTCAAGACATAAACTTCTACTTCGGGACCCACCCCTTCGGCATTTAGGATGGATCGGTATTCTTCATAAATCTTTTTCTTGTTCTCAATGGAGACCCCAGTGACATAGACACGCTGGCCCTTGAGTGATTCAAGGCCATGCTTCGCTATCCAGTCTTTAAGCCCTGACTTAAATTGCCCTACCCCTCCCACACTCAAAACAACCCCGTCTGAGTCATTGACTGGGGCCCCCGGAACTTGAGGCGCAACAATCGTGCGGCAACTCAGGAGACGTTTATTTTTATAGATCTCAGGGTTCTGATAGACCCCATCCCCACGGATCACTTCCCGCTCCAAGTCCTTCGGAAAACTCTGCGCCACTGCGCTGGGCGAAATGCTGCCACCAAAAGTGAGGGCCACAATTAATAGCCAGGCAACTGCAACGCGAACATTCATGAAAAGGACCCCCAAAGGAAAGTGACTGAGGGCTAAATTTTTATCACTGTTGAACGGACTTTGACGAGTCTAAGAGTGAATGACCCCGGTATAAAAACCACAAAGCCCCAACATGGGCCAGGGGCACCACCCCGTAGATCAAGGGGTTGAAGTCCCACGCCATCACCCATTCGCCCCGCAAGAAAGCGATCCCCGCATGGGTCAATCCGCAGGACAGGCACCTTAAGCCAAACCAAGTCTTGAGCGGGCACTGAAAAGGAAGCACATGCAGAATACGCTCCAGCCCCGCCCATTCGAGTTGGGCCAACACCCAAGCTGCAGCGCCCTCCGCAAGTAAACCAAAGACGATGATTGCCCGACTGATCCCGACCATTTTCCGACGATTTCTGTCTTGCATTTTTTACAAGACGGCGTTAAGATTCGAAGCCGCTATGAACCCTGAAACTACTTTAAACACTATTCATGCGCTGACCCATCGGTTTGCTACAAGTGCAAAATCCGCAAGTAGTCCGCTTGAGTGGCTGTACACGATTGCCGCTGAACTGCCTTTCGCAGATTTTGCCTTCGCAAGGGTTCTCAGCACCGGCCAGATTCCAAAAGATCAATTCACTTCCCTCCCTGGTTTCCCAGTTTTCGACCCAAAAATTTTGACCCGTGCAATTGAGCTGAAACAAACCGTTACCGATTCCATGAGCCAGGTGATCGCGGTTCCCTGTAACACCAACGGTGAAACCTTAGGTGTCTTCCTGGCCAAACAAAAAGACTCATCCCCCTTCTCAGAGCGCGAGCTCATACTGATAGAACTCGCTGCATCAGAAATCTCCCTTTTACTTACACCTCAAGGCACCGGTCTCACCACTACACTGACGCCGCGCGCCGCCATGACCAAGAGGTCAGCCCCTCCCATCATCGGGCAGAGTGAAAAACTGAAGACACTGCTGAACATGATTGATCGTGTCGCGCCAACTGGCGCGTCAGTCCTGATCTTAGGGGAAAGCGGCACCGGAAAAGAACTCATTGCGCGGCGCATCCATGCTCTTTCTGAACGGGCGGACATGCCGTTTGTCGCCGTCAATTGCGGCGCATTGCAAGAGTCACTTCTAGAGAGCGAACTTTTCGGACACGAAAAGGGCTCCTTCACTGGCGCCGTTCAACTGAAAAAAGGCCTAGTGGAAGTTGCCGACAAAGGATCTCTTTTCTTAGATGAGATCGGCGAGATGGCACCATCGCTCCAAGCGAAGATGCTGCGCTTCTTACAAGAAGGCGAATTCTATAGAGTCGGCGGCAAAGAATCTCTGCGTGTCGACACTCGAATCATCAGCGCAACCAACCGTGAACTTGAAACTGAAGTCAGCCAAGGCAGATTCCGGGAAGATCTCTTCTACCGGCTGAATACCATCACTTTAAGATCGCCTCCACTTCGGGACCGCAAGGACGATCTCCGTTTGTTGATCAGCTACCTTGCTCCAGGGACCGCGGAACGTTTGACGCCCGAGTGTGACGCAACGCTCAAAAGCTACCGCTGGCCTGGCAACATCCGTGAGCTTCAGAATGCATTAGAGCGCATCAAAATCATGGCGCCCGAGGGTCCCATCGGTGTGGAGCACTTGCCCACTTCTTTGCGCGCGAGCGGCATAGCGGGAAGCCATCACCGGGGTCTAGAGACCCCAGTCGATATGTCTTTAGAGGACCTTGAAAAACACCACATCCTGCGCTGCCTCACTCACATGGATGGGAACAAAACCAAGGCTGCACAGAGTTTAGGAATCACTTTGAAAACGTTGTACAACAAACTACACCGGTACGGACTGGTGAGAACCCAAGGAGAAGAGCTATGAACAAGAAGAAACCGACCAAGAAGACAGCCCCAGCCCCTGCTGCAAAGTCACCTGCAAAGAAAACCAAGACTGCTCCGGCCAATACCAAGGCCGCTAAGACAGAAAAGACCGACAAGAAGTCATTGGCTCTGGCTGCAAAAGCAGTAACCGCTACCCCAACGGGCGATGAAGACGAAGACGAAGATGCCGCTCCTGCCCCACGCAGCTCATCCAAAAGTGCGATGACGGCCGCAATGGAAACTGCAACCACTTCTACTTCAAGTGGTGCGACTCCAACCTTAAAGAACTTTCGCCATCATCCGGACATTGAGAACTTCTACCGCTTCATCGTAGAAAACGATCTCCGCCTGGAAGCAGTAGCCATCTTTAGTCAGAAGAAATCTCAGCGCGAAGTTCAAAAAGCGACGAAAGCCGCTCGCGCTCGTCCTAACTGATTTTTCTACACAGCATCATTCTTAAGGAGGGGTTGCCACTGAGGCTCCCCTCCTTTTTTATTTCAAAGCCACTTTGATTGAGCATGGCTGCCATAGGGAGCGGTTCGATCAGGGTGACCTTCCTCACCGGACCATCATAGCCTTGCGGCATTTCCTCTACTGTCCCAACTCCAACTCGGATGATCAGCCCAAAGGGAGCACCCGGGACTAGGGCGCGAAAAAGAACCCCAAGGACTCGGTGCATCTCATCCAGAGTCAGATCGGGAAAGAAGTCGTTCGCCCAGGCCGCGTCGAAGGACGCGCTTTCAGGGGACCAAAGGCGCGCATCTTTGTGAATCAGCGATACGCCAGGACCCCCCCGCTCCGCCAAATGGGAGAGCATTTCCTGGGATCGATCCAAGGCTGTCACCCGATGCCCAGCACCAACGAATGCCAAGGAATCCAACCCCGCCCCAGCCCCTAGATCTAAAACCCGGGACCCAGGCAAGAGCTCAGGCAAAAATGCTTTAAGCGCAGAAGCCCGCACGGGATCTAAAGCGCCTCGATACGGATCCTGTTTATCGGAAATTTTCATCTGCTCCTCTTGCCTCTTCTAGCGGTACGATGGGCACTGCCAATTTTTCCACACCTATGACTTATTCGATTGAAGCTTCCCATATTGGGCGGGATTTCCGCTCGACGAAAAAGAAACCAGGATTTAAAGGAATCCTCTCACTGCTCTTTCATCCAGAGATTGTGGTGAAACAGGCCGTAACGGATGTTTCATTTCAGATCAGGGAAGGCGAGTTTGTGGGCCTCATTGGATCGAACGGGGCAGGTAAGACTACGTTGCTCAAGGTTCTTTCGGGTCTGATCCCACCCACCACCGGCACAGCTACCGTTCTGCAGGAGACACCCTTTGACCGTAGCCTGAAGTTTCGGAAAAACATTGCACTCGTGATGGGACAGAAGGCTCAGCTTTGGTGGGATCTCCCTGCCGTGGAGGCTTTCGACCTCTTGCGTGCGATCTACCAGACCGACCCTGTGGTGCATCGCGCACGACTCGATGAGCTTGCAACCCTCTTGGGTGTGACCAGCCTCATGCAGACCCAGATCAGACGTTTGTCCTTAGGCGAGCGCATGAAGATGGAGATCATCGGCGCGATTCTTCACCGGCCAAAACTGTTGTTCTTAGACGAACCCACCATTGGTTTAGACATCCTTGCCGCCCGACGCTTACGGGCTTTCTTAAAGGAGCACAACAAGTCCGAAGGCACGACGATCATACTTACGAGCCATAACATGGACGACATATCCGAGCTCTGTAAGCGCATCTTGGTTCTTAAAGAAGGCCGCTTACTTTTTGATGGGGCGCCCTCCGTTCTGATTGCTGAAAACGAATGCCAGCTTCGAGTGCAATTTTCGACAGCGATCGACCCTGGAGCGGTAAAAGAAAATCTGGATGAACTCGTCTTCGGAATCGACAAAGACCCAGACCAGCAAGAAACCCTACTCTTCACTCTCGATCGAAAACAACTGGCGTCCGCTATTCAGAGACTGATGTCTTCGTTCACAGTGCTGGATTTTTCTATCCAGGAAGCAAGCCTCGATCGAGCGATGACTAAAATCTACAAAGGGGAAGCATAGGTGGTGCGCATTCCCTTTTTTTTAGGCTGGCGCTTATCCACTTTGCGCAACGGCATCCAGGACTCGCTCGCCTACCGATGGGACTTTTTTTTAAGATTATTTGGGTCTGCACTGGTCCCGGCAATCGTTCAGTTCACCCTTTGGTATAGCGCCTTCAAACTGGGCTCAGCCGAAACCCTTGGGGGGAACACCTACGCAGAACTGGTCGCCTATACAGCAACGAGCATGCTGTTCTCTCAACTGAGGACGGGCGATCAAGACTTCACGATCGACGACATGATCCGAACTGGAACATTTAGCGCAGCCCTTTTACGGCCGGTGCGACCCCTTGAATTCATCTACTTAAGAAGCATGGGCGAAAAGTTATCGGTCATGATCCTCGCCTCTTTGATCGCGATCACGGCATCTATTTTTACTTCGATGCATTTCTCTCATTTTCTGCAAGGCCTAGGGATTGCGATCTTAGGCAACATCATCCACTTCCAGATTGGGTGTGCGGTGGTGACTTTAGCCTTCTACTGGGAACAGTCTTACGCGGCAATCATGACCAAAAACATCATCGTGAGTTTGCTGTCTGGGGAGATGATCCCACTCCATTTTTTTCCTGAGAATCTCACCTGGCTTTGGAAAGGACTGCCTTTCTACTTGTATATTTATGGCCCAACTCAGATCGCGCTTGGCCGCTGGACCGGGGGCGATGTCACGCATCAACTGTGGATTGCACTGGCCTGGATTGCAGGGCTTGGTCTTTTGGTTCGCATGCTTTGGTCCTACTCCATCCGCCGTTACCAGGCACTGGGAGGCTGATCCGGATGAACAAGATCCTCGCGCAGCACTGGGATATTTTTAAGACCTCCGCCCGAAACAACCTAGTGAGGGAGTTTTTCTACCGAGCGAACTTCATCGCGATGACGATGGTCGACTTTGTCTGGGCCCTCGTTGAAGCCCTTTTTTTTCATGTCATCTATTCCAACACAGCAGCCCTAAATGGCTGGACTCGGGATCAGGGATTCTTCTTCTTAGGATTGTTTCTGGCCAGCGATGCGATCTTTTCAATCTTCTTCCAAAGGAACTTTTGGTATTTTCCAGGCGCGATTAATTCTGGGGACCTCGACTCAGTTCTCATCAAGCCTGCGAATCCGATCTTCCTCCTGCTCACCCGCAGCATGGGGTTCACTCAAGTCACCAATCTCATCTTAGGGATCTTCATCCTTTCACGGTATGGCACGAGTGCAGGCTTCCCTGGTGGATGGCACTGGCTTGCAGTGGTTCTCTGGATTTTTGTCGGAGCACTGATACAGGTTCTGGTTCGCATGTTTTTTGTTCTCACTTCATTCTGGATCGAACGTGGATACACCGTTTCGTCCCTGTACTATTCATTCTTTCAAATGGGCGCACGCCCCGATCTTTTCTATCCCACCGCAATTCGATACACATTGAAGTCCGCACTCCCGTTTGCATTCATCGCATCCGTGCCAGCGCAATTCTTAGTGGGCATCGGTCGCCGCGGCGACCTGTTGCTACTCGGCGCTTCGATCATCGGATACTTTTTTCTGACTCGCTGGATGTGGCGTAAAGGATTGCGACGTTATCAAAGCGCAAGTTCTTAGAGCGGTCGCCGCGGCGACCGATATTCATTTTTAAAAAATCACTCACGCATATTACTTATGAGTCGCTTACAATGAGTTCGGTAGGGACGGATCCCTCACCACAACCGCCATCTCAAGGAGGGCAACACGATGTCACCATTCTCAGAGATCTCCTTCACACCGAATGAGTTCTCCTCTTTAGCCAAGATCGACAAGAGCATTGTCTCCACACTCGAACAGTTTGACCTGATTCATACTCATCGAAAAAAGGTCGGAAATGTCGATAGAAAGCTCATTTCTTTAGAAGAAATTCAGCGCTATTTTCGAATCCTCCGTGAGTTTGATGAGGCTGAAGGCCCATCATCGGTCGCCGCGGCGACCGGAGACGCAGCTCAATTGAGTACAGGCGCTGGCGCAGTCAGTGCGGGCCCAGGCATTTCAATTTCGCATTTATTGCGTGCGATCGGTGCGCCGGAAAACATCGCAACCAGTGGTTCGATCGCCACGGCGACCGCATATGCTGCACCGCGTCCTAAATTAAAGAAGCAAATGTTTTACAACGTGAAGGGCGGAACCGGGAAGAGTACGCTCACGGCGCAGTTCGTCATGATGGCTGCCATTCAAGGGCACAGAGTTCTCGCTCTTGACTTAGATGGTCAGGGACATCTTACGGTGAACCTCGATATCTTAGACGCTCACGAACGTCCTACGATCTACGACGTGCTCATCAATGACCTTCCTATTCAGGAAGCAGTGATGAACGTCGCACCGGGCTTAGATCTGATTCCCGCAAACTTAGGTCTTTGCAACATTGAGATTCCGCTCAATAGCAAAACACGTCGGGAGTACAGACTCTCTGAGGCCTTGGATAAAATTGCGGATCAGTATGATCTGATCGTCGCGGATACCAACCCTGCCGCTTCGATCTTAAACGGGTCCATGCTCTATGCTGCAGACCGCGTGAATGTGATCTGCGCCACCAATCCGCTCTCTTTCCACGGAATGTCCTTAGTCATGGCAACCATCGAAGAAATGCAGCGGGAGTTCAAGCGTCAGCTCGATGTCAAAATCGTGCCGAATATGTATGACGCGCGAGAAGTGATTAGCCAGGAAGTTTTGGGCGAACTCCGCTCCCAGTTTTCGGAGTTCTGCGCAAAGTCCGTGGTAACACGATCAGCCGATCTGAATGAAGCGACCAAACGCAGAACCACGGTGTGGGATGTGAACTCGAGAGGTGCAGGTGCGATGGATATTGCAAACCTGACCGATGAACTCACCAACGGCTAAAAGAGGAAATCATCATGGAAGAAAAAATTAAGACACGACAAGGAAGCGGATACTTAAAACAACTCTATTCCACTGCCAGAGTAGGCGCAGACACCACACACAGTGGCCTGAAGGGAATGACAACATTCCTCGTGAATTTTATCCCTGTGGAAAAAGTGGATCCGTCAGAGCTTCAGGTACGAACTCACTTCAACGACGAGGAAATCACAGCCCTCGCTCACTCCATTAAAGAACACGGGGTATTACAGCCTATTTTAGTGGTTCAAGATGGCGATCGCTACAAAGTCATCGCCGGAGAAAGGCGGCTCAGGGCATCGAAGCAAGCTGGAATCGAGCGCATTCCGGCTCGAGTTCTAAACAGCACCGACAAGGCGATTCATGAAATTGCCCTGCGGGAAAATCTAGACCGTGTTGACCTGCATCCGATTGAAGAAGGCGAAGGTTATGTCTCCCTTCTGGAAAGCCAGGCCTATACCAGCCACGAGTCGATCGCGAAATCTTTTGGGAAACCAAAATCGAGGATCACTGAGTGCATCGGTTACACACGCCTTCCTCAGGAAACGAAGAACGGCGTGCTTCAAGAAGGCGTAAAAAGTAGAGCGCTCATGCGGCAACTGCTCTCAGCGCCTGTTGAAGAACACGCTGCTCTCATCGCCGAAGCAAAAAAGAAGGAAGGCCTTGAGGCTGCTTTAGTGGTGAAGGCCAGTAGCAGCACAGAGAAAAAGGCAAAACCAAGCCAAGAAAAAGCCTTTGAATACAAAGCATCTGCAAAAAAGGTCAAAGTTCCTGGGTTTTCTTGGAAGGTGGGAGAAGGGCAGACACGACTGAAGTCGTATGCTGAACAACTCCGTCAGCTTTTAAAAGACATAGAAAAATTCATCGACTAAGACGAACTCTATTTACGATGTATCCTAGGGGGAGCATGCAACACCGCATACTCCCCCTTTTTATTATTATAAGTTTCGTTCCTAGTTATTTCGCGTTTGGGTCGACCGACATCACCGCGAGTGGCTCGTTTGGGCCCGTGCAAAATACGCTCCCATTTCAAGAACAAGGTCTCCTGGTGGAACCCAAATTGGATAACGAGTCCACAGGCGAAGCGTCTTTCAATCATGTGGCCCGATTTGGCATTTCGGACCTGCAAGCGGGGATTGGCTATAGGGCCAAGACTCAAACCGGCTGGAATTATGGCGTTCGATCCACGCTTGCTCCCGGGGCCTTACTGATACCGCGTACCTGTATTGAGGTGCATGGAAATAGCATGGTGGCCCCCGAAGAAGAGTTTCATAGCTCACTCAGATACTCCTTGTTCTGGAATGCAAGCCTCTGGTCCACCTCATTTCGGATGGAGACCTATCGCATAGAACACTGGCTTTTTTCAGCTGATTTGCGGCCAAGCTTTTTACGATTTGATGGTCGCAACACAGAGATTTTGATTGGGCTGATCGGTCGAGCGACCTACTTCTGGTCCGATGAAACTAGGATCAGTGCTTGGTTCGCCCCAGGTCAGGAAGGGACTGTGGCTCCAAATGGTGAACAGACCTTAGTCCTACAAACCAGGTCCTTTGGAACTTCGGTGCGTTTTCCAGTGGCGACAGCAACCAGTTTAGAAATCGGATATGAATTCCAACATCGTTTTCCCAGCCAATTTCGCACCGTTTCAACGGTTTTTACGAACCTTCGCGTCCGGCTGAATTAAGTGAGCGCGCCAACTCGGTGGACGACTCCGAAACGCTGTCCACATGGATCGAAAGCGAACCCAAGATAAGATTTGCCGGTACCCAAAGAGTTCTAAAATTCCACCCGCAAGCAACCGGCGTGGATTGTGCTCTTTCAATGGATAAGAGACCCACATTGCGAGGACTGAATTCGCAACCCCAATCAAAAAGGAAACCAAAAGGATCATCCCAGCGGATGAAAAAGGAATGGATGCACTGGCTAAGGCGAGCAAGACCAGAAAGAATGCCAGCCACTCCATGGGGGCGCTCATCACCTCCAAAAACCAGATGAAGGGTGTAGAGGTCGTGAGAAATTTTGGACTCGATGTCATGCACCAAAGCAACCCACGCTGCCATCGTGCGCGCTGCTCTATGAGCACCTTCCAGGTTTGTGGTGCATGGGTAAAACACACCGTTTTTTCAATAAAAAGGATCCGGTAATCTGGAATATGCGTCTTTCCAAACGCGTGAAGTTTGAGCGTAAATTCCAAGTCCTCCGTTAAAGATCCAACAGGTATCCCTCCCACCTGGACCGCTGGATTAGTTCTATAAAGCCCCGCTGCACCTGAAATCAGGGGGACCGCATTCTGAGAATTCCAGCACAGACGTCCCACAAAAAAGGCTCTCTGATATTCTGAAACTTGAAGTCTGGTCAGAAGATTCTCCTGAGCATTGGCAAGCCCCACCACTCCTCCCACAGCAATGACGTGCCCTCGGACCACATCAAGTCCGGCCACCAAATGAGTGAGCCCTTGTGGACTCCATTGTGTGTCGGCATCAGAAATCGCGAAGAATTCACTCTCCACAAACTGCAATGCACAGTTGATGGAATCTGCTTTGCCACTATTTTGTTTATCAAGAACGATCAGTCTTGGGTCCATGGCACTCCGAAACATGCTACGCGGCAAAAGAGGCGAGATGCGTGTGCGGGCACTGAAGGTTTCATTCCTGAGCTGGAAAGCCTGAGACAAAAGATGGAGCGTCCCATCTTTTGATCCATCGTTGATGATCATGATTTTTAGATTGGAATAGTCCAGTCTCAGAAGCGCCCGCACGCTGGAAACAATCACGCTCTCTTCATTGCAAGCGGGCACCAGCACCGTGATTTCTGGTTGTGGCGGAAGCTTTTGGGGCGTGTGCGTCTTCAAGCGCTCGACCTCATTCCGACTCATCAAGGCCAGAATCCATGTCGCCAAGGTGGAGACGCCAAAGTAGCCGGTTAAACCGAGAAGCAAAACTTCGACTGCAGTCACGGCGGACACACCCCTTTCCCTAAAAATTGACGCACCTTATACTTGACTCACGTAGTCAATGAAACCAATTGCCGCCCACCAGGCGCTCCTGGCAGTCTTCCTCGGCCTCTCCATCACGCACCGCATCAGCGCAGGCGCGTCAGAACTCACGTTCCTAAAGTCCCAACTGCGCACGCAGAGTGTGGGCGCGCTCGCCCAAACCAGTCCCGATAAAATTAGATTCTACACATACGACCAAGCACTCGCGATCATCGCGTTCACGTTTGCTCATGACTTTGTTTCAGCAAAGAGAGTCGCCCGTGCTATGCAAGACCTGCAGCGCCATGACGGAGCCTGGGTTTTTTCTTATCCAGCGGAACCCACCATTCACGATCGATCCGGTGCAAACGCCTGGATGGTGCTAGCACTCAATCAGTACGAGTCTGAAAGCCGAGATACTTCGTTTGCTCGAACCAGAAATCGCGCGATTGAGTTCTTAAATCGACAGATACGAGTGATATCCGGCAAACCCACGATTCGATTCACTTCCACAAGGGATGAGGCACTCGCATATGATTCGACTGAAATTACTTCCACCGAACATCTCATCGATACCATCGCTGCTTTTGAATCTCTCCCTGAGGCTCACCCACTAAAGGATACGGCATTGATCGCGGGACTGCGGGAGACCTTAAAATCCTCCTGGCTGGGGGAAAAGCTAGCGGCCGGCGGAAACCTTAGAGGCGAAACGAACCGCGGCGAAACCTACTTAGATACCCAAGCCTGGGCGGCCCTACTGCCTTGGGAGGAATCGGAGCACAAACGGATCGATGCTGGGCTCGTCTTCAACTGCAAAAATCTGAAGACAAAGATCGGCTACAAAGAGTCCCTAAATGGAGGCCAAAGACACGATCAAAACTATGCCTGGTTAGAAGGCACGCATTTCATGCGCCTCGCACTACTTGTGAGAAGAGTAGAAAAAGTAGACGAATGCACTGCAGGACCTTTTGTGGACCCTAAATCATCCAATACTTCAGGAGTGCCCTACTCCATCGGGGGCCTGAAGCATGGGCTGTCCGAATCAGAGAGCATCGCTGCCACTGCCTGGAAATTCTTTGCAGACCAGGGAGTTAATCCCATGCAGCTGCTGAAGAAAAGTATTATTTCTTCTCTTTAATTTTCGCAGCATCCAGCAAAAAACGAATCGTCTTGTCTTCGCGGACTCGGTACTCAAAATTCAGCCGATCCCTTGGATTCTTTTCAAATCTGTCGCGCAGCTTGTCCAAAGGAAAATTGCTATCTTCCGAAGCCTTCTTCATTGCGACTTCGATTTCCTCTGGAGTCGTCGTGATTTTCTCTTTTTTGCCAATTGCATCTAAGAGGATTCCACCACGTACTTGAGACTGAGCCCGTTTTTTAAATTCTTCCAGCTGCTGGATGATCGTCGATTGAATCATCTGATCGTTAAATCCGTAACGGCGTAGCTCCCCAGTGTAGTCATTCACTACAGAACGAAGCTGTTGCATGACCAGTGCCTCAGGAACTTCAAAGGTATTTTTTTCGATCAGTTTTTCGATCAACTGCTCTCTCAGAGAGTTTTCTGCAGTCTGAACCTTTTGTGCAGCAAGCTCCTCACGCGTTATTTTTTCAAAGTCAGCCAAGGATTCAAAACCAGACTCTTTGCAAATCTCCTCGGACCATTCCGGCAAACGTTTCTCTTTCACTTCGCGAACGCTGACAGAGAATCGCGCCTTCTTGCCCGCAAGTTCTGCATCCGAATAATCGGCGGCATACGGAACCTCAAACTGAACTGTATCACCCGCTTTTGCACCAAGAATTCCTGCTTCAAACTCAGCAAGAAGTTCGCGGGTACCGAGTTCACTGACACGGTCACCGCTCAAAGACTCACGCGGAATCCATTTTCCGTCGGTCTCCACTTCACCTTCGTATCGGAAGTCGACAAAATCTCCGTTTTTAGCTGCACGCGCCGCTGGCACCAACTCGGCCTTACGGTCTAAATAGCGGTTCTGCACGACTTGGATGTCCTCTGCGACCACTTCAATGCTTGGCTTTTCAAGAGGAAGACCCTTGTAGTCCTTCGGCTCCACTTCAGGAATAATCTCGACGAAAGCTACGAACTTAAACTGTTCACCATCATGTACATGAAGATGATCCGGCTCATCTGCGCCTTCAACACGCGGCTCACCTATCACACGCAGTGGATGAGCTTTTAGTGCTTCGCGGTATCCTTCATCAATCAAGGTTTGCAGAACGCGTTGCCGGACATCATCGGCATAAAATTGCTTCACCAAAGGGAGCGGCACATGGCCTGGGCGAAATCCTTTGAGCTTTGCGGTCTTCTGGACCTCTAAAAATTTCTTTTCAACGGAGCGGGTCACTGCTGCCGCAGGAATCGTCACTGTGAATTTTTTTTGAATACCCGACACGTTTTCTAGCTTGATCTGAGTTTCCATGAAAGATCAGGATTATCACGGGTACCACACCCTCTCAAGCCACAGACCGCTCGCGATAGCAGTTACCCCTACTTCTGATCGATTTTTGCTCAAAATGAGCTCTTCAATGGAATTCGGGGTGCGACGATTTTCACCGACTTCACGTAAAGTCCCTGCAATCCCCCGAACCATCTGTTTCAAAAAACCACTCCCGACGACTCGCACACGGATCAGCTCGTGGTGACTCCGGCCAGATGCATCGCCTAAGATCGTCGGCATTCCGAGTGTTGTCACATCGGCCTCAAAAATCGTGCGCACTGTGGATTTAGAGGGAGTCGCTTTCCTTCCCTGAAACGCCAGAAAATCATGTTCCCCAATCAACTGCTGAGCCGCTTCGTGCATGCGTTTCCAGTCGAGTGAGTGGCGAACCCAAGTCGTCCTATAGCGCCATTCCGGCAGTGCGCAGGGGCCGGTCAGAAAATAATAGCTGTACTGCTTTTTAATCGCTGACCGCTGCGCATGGAGCTCTTGTGGTACTTCTTTTGCCCAAAGAATCCTCACATCTGGGGGCAGCTTTGAATTCATTGCGGGTATCAGCATGTCTGTGTGCAGGTGCGTAGCTTCCGAATCAAAATGGACCACTTGCTCGAGTGCATTCACGCCCGCATCGGTCCGCCCACTGGCAATGACGTGATTGAGTTCGCCTGTAATGTCGCGCAACACTTGCTCAAAAACACTCTGAATGCTTGGCTTTGGACCACTGTCGATCCCTTGATTTTGCCAGCCGCAATATCGCGCGCCGATATATGTAACACCTAAGAAGAAACGTCTAGAACTCAAAGAGGAAACCACTGTAGATGCCGCCTCTTTCAAATGTAACAGGCCCAGACAGAGTTCTCATTGCGAGGAACTCTACAAAAAGAAATATGTGTTGAAAGCCAAATGAGTTGTAGGCATCCACCATCGTCTTTCGATCCAAAAAATCGAGCAAGATGCTTGCGCCGACCGACCCAGTCGCGATCAAGGAATATCCCCGGTAGTCTGGCCTCGAGTCGGTACGAATTTCTGTATAGCCCATCACACCCGCCGCAACAGAAATGTAAGGACGCAAAATATGCAGCGCATTCAAACGATAATTGACCCCACCCAAGATCGGCACTTGAATGAAATTAAAGGAAGTCCGCGAAACCGTGCTTCCTGCATAGGGAAAAGCAAGGGTTCCGTACCCTCCGGCCTGAGCGAAACCAAAATCAAAGGTCAGCCCAAGACTACCCAGACGCTCGTGGTGAAAGGGCTGTTTCTCATAATGGAAAATGACCTCAGGCTGCCAGCCCGTCCCATAAACACGCTCAAACTCTGCGGCTGATCCATTGACCGAAACCGTTGCTCCAGTTGCAAGCCCCACTTTAAAGGATGCACCCTGTGTAATTTTTGCGCGTTCAAATGGATCGGGTGCACGGTAGGTATTGGCCTTCACAGTATCGATCACACTCGGCCGGGCATCAGCGTCCTCTGGTGGAAGATTTTTTTTTTGCTGATCGATGTAGGTTCCGGGTACGTCTTCTTTTTTCTCCGGCTCAAGTTTAGAGCGAAGGCGTTCCGTATAGCCATCCGAAGAAATAATCTTTTTTTCCCGATCTAATTTTTCTTTTTCAATCTTCGAATAGTCTTTTGACGAATCACTGGCTCCTGAAGTTGGGTCCTCCTTCATTTTCGCCTTCATTCGATCGATGTAGGGGGACTGCCCAAGCTCCTCTGCAAAGGCGTTGATCACGGACGCAAACGCCGTCAGTGGCCATAAGAAATGCAAAGCTGCGTGCCTAAGAAACGGTGATTTCCAAACTTGGATCGAGCGCGTCCTAGACCAGCGGTAGTAACTCTCTACAAAATCGGAACCCATCGGAAGCCGAAGCAGGACCGTGTCACGAAAACGTCGCAGAATCTGTACCGGCTTTAGCGATAGACCTTGAAATGCCGCCGTGGCGATAAAACATCGCCCTGAGTCCAGAACGCCTGTGATTGTTTGGGACTGTATCGGGCCTGGCAATGCACAGGTGGTTGGCTCTTCTCCGATGAGTCCTGCTTGATTCACGATGTAGAGCGCTCCTTGGTATGCGTTATCAACACCATCTGTCGTATTGGTCAGACCCGTGACCCTAACCTCAGTGAGAGTCGCGTCAAAACGATTCAAAATGCTGTCTGAAAAGCCCGTCGGTAGGGAGCTTGGGGCCGACCCATTGCGGAGTAGAAGTAGGTACTTTTGGAGCGCAACCCCGCTAGAATCACTTGCAGCGACAGACTTGGTACTAAAAATAATTTCTGTATCGCCTGGAAAATAATATTTTTCCGGTGAAGAGTTGTCACACGTAATAGATGGCGGCTCAGCAGAAAACTGAATTTTAAACACTCCTGAATCGACGGTCGTAAAAGACGAACTATCGATGTTCGTGGTCTTAAAAAAGATTACATAAAAGTCTCGCGATACAATCTTCGGAGTCTGGGACGCTGGATCCAAGATACTTGTCGATGTTCCACAGAATGTTGTGCCTGCACCGACTCTGCTGCAGATGTCTTGTAGCTTAATTTTGAGTCGAAGGCTTGTGTTGGGTGTGTAGCACGAATAAAGCCCTCGACAGGATGGGGCAGATGGCTCAGATGTTCCGCTTGCTACTTCAGCGGCTGTAATGGCGATGGCTTCACTTGTACTGTTTGAGGTCGCTATTGCAGCATAGACCTGTTCATCTGCTTGCAAGGTAAAGGTCGAATCGGATGAAACATCAAAGGTAATGTAGGACTCGAGATCATTCGTATCAATGACACGAAAACCTTGAAGGGTATCGACCTGTGTAGTTCCAGCAGTGCCACCACCAGCTCCTGCTGCACCGGCATAAGATAGAACATAGCTTGTGTCTGCATGCGTATATTGAGGATAAGGTTCCACGCCCTTCACGAGCACTTCACCCTCTGCGCTTCCTCCGTGAAGCACGAAAAGCAGCGAAACAAAGCCCCTTATGACAAGGGCGTTGCGCTCTCTTCCCTCTTTCCGGCGCATCCTATCGCCTGTAATCCACTCCACACTAAGCTCCCCACAAGATAACAACCGGCCACTGGAAAGAAGATTTGTTCGGGCTCCTGTAATGCAAGAATCAGCAGGAAAAACGACCCGAGCAAAAGAGGAATTCCACCCTTGGAACGCCACTTCACTTCCTTAAAAGACGGAAACGGAATACCGCTGACCATCAATAAAGCACTGAGAACGCCAATAAGCGTGATGACCTTCGGAAACATCTGACTGCCAAACAAATCCAACTTTTTTTCAAAGAGTACAGCACTCACCACAAGGCCTGCCGCAACCGGGGAGGGCAGCCCTTGAAAGTATCCTTTTTTGAAGTGAGTGGGCTGATCTACGGAAACATTAAATCTGGCTAAACGAAGAGCCGCACAGACTACAAAAATTGCAGAACTCGCGATGAGGAAGATCGTCCCTTGAAAAAGTTCTACCGTTAAATTGTGCAAAAGAAATGCGGGGGCAATTCCAAAGGAGGTGAGATCAGAAAGCGAATCGTACTGCACTCCAAAAGCCGAAGTGGTTCGCGTTAGACGTGCAATGCGGCCGTCGAGTAGATCGCAGACGGCTGCTGCGATAATAAACCAAGAGGCTTTTACAATTTCCCCTTGAGCGGAAAGGGTGATGGAGGTGAAGCCAAACACAATATTTGCAGTCGTGAACAAGTTTGGCAGGAGATAAATCTTTCGCATCTGTCCTTATAGCTTACTGAACCCGCTTTTTCTCTGCATCGGAAACTCGTAAATAAACTGGCGTCGCGTCACGAAACGAACACTTTACCCCTAATTTCTGAGCGAACACTGCAGAAGCGGCGACACCTTCGGGCGTCAACTCCTCGGCAGCAGGCCCTGAAACCAATGAAACCGGAAAACTACCCTCGGCCAGAAGCGCCCGCGCACGAGTCACGGCAGGGGTACAAATGATCCGAACGAGTCCTGCTTGATTCGACAAGTATTGAGCTACCCCATCTGCGAGCCTGCTCCAGTCCAAAAGAGCTTCATGGCGCATCACGAAATGTCCCTGATCCATCTGACTCACACCGAGGTAGACCTCGCCTTGAGTTGCCTCTGAAATCACCAAACGCCAGTCCGGTTCCGGACGATCTTCGCCGAGTGGGCTTACAGAATTCATCCAAGCTTCAAGGCTTGAAAATGGAATGAGGGGAAGATTAAGCACCTGCCCAAAAGTGCGAGCGGTCGCGAGCCCAATGCGTATGCCCGTAAATGAGCCCGGTCCACGACCGACCGCAATAGCCTGAACCTGATCCAGGCTCCAGCCGGCAGTGAGCAGCAGCTGATCTATCAGCTGCAACAAGCGTTCGGAGTGCTGTGCAATGCGAACGGACTCTGCGAGCCTCGCAACCATCCGAGGCGAGGTTCCATTCATTTCAAGCGCACAGAGCGCGCCTGACGGAGTTGAAGTGTCGAAGCAGAGCAAACGCATGGACTAGTTAAAGATCGGCAGTCGACTGAGATCATTCCGCATGACGATCACCATCAGGGCCATAATCGCTGCGAATCCGACCTTCTGCACAACTTCTATTTGTTTCATCGAAAGAGCTTTCCCTCGGATGACTTCAAGCCCAAGTAAAAGAATGTGACCTCCGTCGAGTACCGGCACCGGGAGGATGTTCAGCACGCCTAGACCTATCGAAAGTATTGCCATCATTCTCAGAAAATCCATCAATCCGCGCGACAAACTATCGCCCGCTAGTTTTCCAATGAGGATTGGACCACCAAGACTTTTGACAGACACCTCGCCGACAAACATTTTTCCGATGGAAACGAGATTCTTCCAAGATAAGTCGATCATCCGTTCAAAACCCTTGAATGCAAGCAACAGCGGGTTTGAAATCCGCTCTGTGATCATCTCAGGCTCAACCATCGACACCACTGGCATAACACCAATCGTGTACTGCATCCGTTTTTTGAGTGTTGGATCCCGTTCTGCAGTCACATTGGGACTGATCTCAAAGGTTTGTTGCTCCCCATCTCGTGCAATGAGGACCTTCACTTTTCCTACGCTCTCACCGCCTTTTTGAATAGCAAGGCGCATATCTAGAAAGCTCAGTAATGGCTTTCCATCTACTGCCACCACTCGATCTCCTGATTTCAGATTTGCTTTCTCTGCAGGAGATTCAGGCATCACTTTTTCAATAAAGAGTTCGGATGGAAAAATTCCCACCTCAGCAAGGGATTGACCGCGGCCGACAGGCAATCGTACCACCTGCTTCGTCTGGTTCGATTTCAGAAGTTCAACTTGAACTTCCTTCTTACCTTCAGAAACTTTGGACCAGTTCTGTTCAAGATCTTCGAAATCCTTGGGCTGAAACGCATCAATACGAACCAAGGTGTCTCCAGTTGCAAGACCGACCTTCCCTGCATTGGAGCCTGGATCCGAGACGCCGACCTTGAGTCCACGCCCGCTCGCAAAAATTCCATCGATTGCTCCGACTTGTTTCTCTTCGCCGTAAACCGAGTATCCCTCTTCCGAGTTGGTCTGCACAATGATGTCGAGGCTGTCGGTGGCGCGTGCAACTCTGAGCCCAACTTTGGAATTCGGGTGATCCGCAACTCTATGTACGAGTTCTTCAAACTTTTGGATGCTCTCACCGTTTACCGCAACAATACGATCGCCAGCTCTCAAACCAGCTACAGAAGCAGGTGACCCAGGAATCACGCGTCCAATCATGGAGGCAACCTGCGGTTCCCCGATAGCCATCATCACCATGAAGACCAGCGCAGCCCATAGAAAATTAAAGAGCGGTCCGCCAAAGAAAATGAAGAATCGTTTCCATGGGGGCTGCATGTGCAAAGCTCTGCGTCGCTCGGTGGCTGTGAGCTCTCTTGTTGGATCTTCACCCAGCAACTTCACATATCCGCCCAGTGGTATCGCCGAAACGCGAAAGTCCGTTTCGCCCCATCGCCAACGCGCTAGGACCGGACCGAATCCAACCGAGAACGCTTCCGCCTTCACGTTGAAAAGCTTCGCAAAAAGGAAATGTCCCAGCTCATGAACAACAACGAGCGGTGCAAGGATCAATAGAAACCCAACAAACGGTGCAAAAGAGAGAAGAGTCAAACGCCCTCCTTGGGCAAAAGCCAGAGACTAGTTTAGCGCGTTTCGGGAAAGGGTTAGCTATGAAATGCCCAAAGGTAGGCATAAGTGATCGGGAGGGCGAATAAAACCCCATCAAATCGATCAAGAAAACCACCATGACCAGGCAAGATCTTCCCACTGTCCTTCACACCAAAAGATCGTTTAATGACGCTCTCGCAGAGGTCACCCAGCTGGGATGCAACAGAGATGAGTACAGCCATCACTGCCACATCAGCCCAGGAGGTATTCCTGAGGAACCCAAAATACTGGAATGCCGCAGCAACACCGATCGACAAAAATGCACCGCCGAATGCGCCTTCCCAAGTCTTCTTAGGACTAACCGCAGCATAGAGCTTCCGTTTGCCAAACCACTTTCCAAAAAAGTAGCCCCCGATATCCGTTGCCCAAACAATGAACAGCATCCCCACTAACCAAGCCTGCCCGTCGCGTGTTGCACGTATGGCTGGCGCAAAAAGGGGCAAAACTCCGCAGTAAACCCAGCCGAAGAAGGCACTCATCAAGCGAGTCGATATTTGCCGAGTCACTCTATGTTCAGGGGTATACGGAACGGAAAAGAGTGCGAGCAGGAAAAACAGCAAGAATCCTAGGACGACCAGAGGGAGTCCAAAAAAGACAGGACCCACAAAATAGTTCAGGATATGGAATCCCAAGTTTGCAGAGAGAATCCAAACTAGAGTCCGTGCGGCAACCCTGCCTAAGGCAATCGAGCAAAACTCGTAGAGCATCAAACTCGAGATGACAGCTGCGAAGATCGTAGCACCCTCGAGTCCACCACTCGTTAGGAGGAAGACAATAAATGGCACACCTATTAGGGCGGTCAACATGCGTTGCAGCAGGTTACGACTGACTCGAAGGGAGTCCACCAAAGCGCCGCTCTCTTTTGCCATAGCTTTCAATAACACCACGAAAATGCTCCGCCGTAAAATCTGGCCAGCATTCATCCACAAATAACAGTTCTGCATAGGCCGACTGCCATAACATAAAGTTACTCAGGCGCTGCTCGCCGCTGGTACGGATCAACAGATCAACATCCGAAGTCTGACCCAAGAAAGCTGTAGAAAGATGCGCCTCCATGAGTGCTTCACTCACCTCGTTCAGCTGAACTTTCCCGCCTAAAACCTCCTGCACTATGTTGTGAGCTGCAGATACGAGCTCTTGACGCGAGCCGTATGAAACAGCAAAAACAAGTCGCATTCCCGTGTTTTTTGCCATGGCGAGAACTGATACTTTAACTTCTTCCTGAACATCCAGGGGGAGGCGATGCAATTCACCGATCACATGCAGCTGAACATTCTGCTGCATCAATTCCTTGCGCTCGCGCCTCAGGTGCTTGACTAAAAGCCGCCAAAGAATGGCACGCTCGGACTCCGGGCGCTTCCAGTTTTCCGATGAAAAGGCGTATAAAGTCAGCGTTTGCACACCTGATTCGCTAGCCACGCGTGTGATTTCACGGACTCTGGAGCTTCCACGAACATGTCCATAGGCACGGGGTCGCCCTCGACGCTCTGCCCAGCGGCCATTTCCGTCCATTACAATCGCGATGTGGCGCGGGATCAGCCCCATGAAAATGACCCTAGACGGTCATGATCTCTTTTTCTTTAAGCGAGATGATCTTTTCTACTTCGGTCGACTTGTCGTCCGTCTTTTTCTGAATCAGATCTTGAAGCTTTTTAGCTTCATCCAGAGAAAGCTCTTTGTTCTTCTCCAACGTTTTGACGGCTTCATTTGCATCGCGCCGGTGGTTGCGAAGATTCACTTTCGCTTCTTCACCCATCTTTTTCACCATCTTAACGAGCTCTTTGCGACGGTCTTCTGTCATGGGTGGCATGGTGATCCGAATCACTTTTCCGTCGTTTTGCGGAGTAAACCCAATGTTTGCCTCGAGAATCATTCTCTCAATCACTGAAAGCATCGCGGGTTCCCATGCTGTGATTTGAATAGTTCGGGCATCAGGAGTCGTTAGGTTTGCAACCTGTGTCAAAGGAGTCCTGGATCCGTAGTAGTCAACGTGAAGGTGATCCACTAGACCAATAGTCGCTCGTCCGGTCCGCACCTTGAGCAACTCCTTTTGAAGTGCCTGCAGGCCTTTATCCATTTGCTGCCCTAAAGTTTCGACAATCTTTGCTGACATGATTTTGCTCCCTAACCTGCGTGTACCAATGTTCCGATTCCGCCACCGTCAATCACTGACTTCATTGACCCTTTAACGCCAAGATCAAAAACAATGATCGGCAGGCGGTTATCCATACAGAGTGAAATAGCGGTTGAATCCATCACCTTTAAGCCCTTTTGAAGCACTTCCATGTAGGTGAGCTGCTCAAACCGCTTTGCACTTGGATTCTTCTTTGGGTCGTCTGTATAGATCCCGTCCACTTTCGTGGCCTTCAGCAAGATCTGACAGTTCATTTCGATCGCTCGCAACGCTGCAGTTGTATCGGTCGTGAAATATGGATTTCCAATGCCGGCCCCAAAGATGACAACGCGCCCTTTTTCGAGGTGCCGCACGGCTTTCCTTCGAATGTAAGGCTCCGCGATCGCGCGCATCTCAATCGCCGATTGCACTCGAGTAAAAACTCCGTTTCGCTCGAGTGCATCCTGAAGTGCTAAACAATTCAAAAGAGTGGCAAGCATGCCCATGTAGTCGGCGGTTGCGCGATCCATGCCCTCAGTCGCACCTTTTACGCCACGGAAGATATTTCCACCTCCGACGACGATTGCGATTTCAGTTCCCGAATCCCGTATTGCCTTCACGTCGTTAGCAATACCTGCCAAGACATCAGTATCAATACCAAAACCACCGTCTCCTGCGAGTGCTTCTCCAGATAACTTAAGAAGCACACGCTTATACTTGGGCTGCGCCGCCATCAATGTGCCTCTTCAGAAGAGGTGGTCTCAATTCCTTCGCCCAAAACAAAGCGAGCGAAACGACGCACTGAGATATTTTCCCCAAGACCAGCGATGGTCTCTTTGATGAGGTCCTCAATCTTTTGATCTGGGTTCTTAATGAACGCTTGCTTCACAAGGCAGGTGTCCTCGAAGAATTTCTGAACTTTGCCTTCAGCAATCTTTTCTAGAACTGCTGCAGGCTTGTTTTGTGCCTGCATTTGAGCAATCGCAATTTCTTTTTCTTTTGCAACGATCTCAGCGGGCACTTCTTCTGGACGTACGTACTGGGGAGCGGCTGCGGCAATATGCATCGATAGGTCACGCACAAATTGCTTGAAACGATCCGTGCGAGCAACAAAGTCGGTTTCGCAGTTCACTTCAATCAAAACACCCACTCGGCCTTCGCCATGGATATAGGACTGAACCGCGCCTTCTTTGGTTGCTCGACCTGCCTTTTTAGAAGCAGAAGCAATTCCTTTCTTTCGCAGGTAATCAACTGACTTGTCGAAATCACCCGAATTTTCAGTCAGAGCCTTCTTGCAGTCCATCATTCCCGCGCCAGTGTGCTCACGGAGTTTTTGTACTTGTTCAGCGGTAATACTCACAGGAATCAGCCTTTCTTTTCAGTCGTTAGAACAGCGCCAGTTATTAAAGCGTCTAGGGTCACTTCTTCGCCTTCGACTTTTTCCATCGCCTCAAGATCAACGACATCTACGCCGAGCAAGTCGCGATCGCCCTCAAAGCGAGACACCTTTTTCTCTTGAGAGCTTTCTTCAGCGCCTTTGTCGCCCTCACCTGCGCGCAGTTTCTCCTGATGAATTTGTGCGCCCTCAAGGCATGCGTCTGCAATGAGGCGAGTAAATAGGCTGACGCTGCGGAATGCGTCGTCATTGCCAGGGATCACAAAGTTAATACCTGTAGGGTCACAGTTCGTATCGACCACAGCAATGGTAGGGATATTCAAACGCTTCGCTTCTTTTATGGCGATGTGTTCTTTCGTTGTATCGATGATGAAAATACAGCCTGGGAGCTTCTTCATCTCTTGAATACCGCCCAAAGACTTTTTCAGTTTTCCGAGTTCGCGATCGTTTCGGGACTGTTCTTTCTTTGTGAGCTCGTTCCAGCCATCGGTTGTCTTAAGAGTCTCAAGCTTCTTGAGACGATCAATCGATGCCTTCACTGTTTGATAGTTCGTCAACATTCCGCCCAACCAGCGATCCGAGACGTAGAACATCCCTGCGCGTTGTGCTTCTTGTTCAATGACTTCTTTGGCCTGTTTCTTTGTGCCAACAAATAGAACTTTTTTTCCCTCGGCGACGGTCTTGCGGACGAAGTCACATGCTGCCTTCGCGCGCTCTACGGTCTGCTGCAGATCGACGATATAAATACCGTTACGCGCACCGTAAACGTATGGTTTCATTTTTGGGTTCCAATGGTTCGTTTGATGACCAAAGTGAACTCCGGACTCGAGCATTTCTTTCATCGTAATTGTAGGCACTTGAAGGCCTCCTTCTGTTTTCGCAAGAAGCAGACTTAGAGTGAGGCGCTTATAAAGCTGACTGACCCTGAAATCCGCGGTTATTCCTCCACTCCCTGCGATCTACGGCACCATGCCGTAGACACCACGTTTTTATGCGGGAGTGTGTGTAGTAAGGCCCTGATTGTAGGGAAAAACATGGGTTTAGGCAACTGAGGCTTGTGGATCACGCCGCCATTCAATGCAATCACATTCAGAAAGGGAGGCTTGAGCAACTTTTTTAAATGATTCTTGGAAGCAGAAACAAAAAGCCCGCAGCTTTGAACCTGTCTATTAAAATCAGGCTTTGCTAAGCTATCACGCACTATGTCTCGCGCATTATCAGTGCTACTTTTTGTTATTTTAACTCTCGGCGGTTGCTCAAAGGATAAGGCCAAACTTCCTGTACTTCGCTCCGGCACGCCATCGAAGAAAAACGAAACTAACAAAAGTAAAGACCCGCCAGCTAAACCGACGACACCACCCAAGAAAAGCACGGAGACCGCTACTTCTATTTCCTGTACTGCTGGGGCTGAAAAGTTTTCTATCGACTCAAAGACAAAGCAGGGACAGACAACTACTGGCACATCGACAGTCAGGGGGGAATTATCTGATCCGCTCGTCACACTTTCGATTCAAGAAGGCGTTTCAACTGCGAGTGCCGTATCCGACATCACTTCATCCACTGCACTATCTTTAGATACATCCCTCAGCATTCAAGATAACGAAAGCACACCGGGTACAATCGCAGCTTGTTCCTTGCCGCCGCATGAAGTTTCAGGAGCCACGGGGTTCATTTGCGATGCCGTCGAGCTCACTTGGAACGGAAAACAAGTCAAGAATAGTCCGGCCGTAGGATCAAACCTTACATTTGGCTCAGGACGTACCTTTCTTGTAGATGGAGAGGAGCGCGACAAGCACTACAGTGTGATCGCGCAAGTCACCGATGACTCTATGACGATTTTACTGGGGCAGTACACGAGTAAAGAAAAACTCTTTGGCTCAGAAAAACGTCAATTGGGTTGGGTGCGTATCAAGAGGGGCACACAAAGTGTTTCTATCAATCACACAATCAGCCAGACCGTTGGCGCCAATACCCGGCAAATTGTTCTTAACCTGAGCTGCCACAGTTCAAACTAAGTGCTCTAAAAACAATTAGACTTAGAGTCAGTGCGTCGAGCCTCTGTGCCGTTTACGCTTTTGGCATTCTTTTGCCCAGCCGCTGCACTTGGTGCAGCAGAGCTGGATTGCGAAAGTACGCCCTCAATTCAAACACTTCAGCTCAATAAGACCCTACCTCATAAATTTTTACCCAATCAAAGGGTGAGTTTCACGATCCGAGGGCAATATCCCAATCCCGAATGGACACTGCTCGTGGAAGTGGAGGGCATCGAGAAGGTCACACGTCCGGTCGAAGTGAGAGAAGACTCGGCTTTTGAGCTCGAGATTAATATGGGCGAAGACTCTGAGAAGTTTGGTTTTATCGCCATCGGTCCTGCCGGAGAGATCGAGCGCCAGAACTGTAAAATATCGCGCGAAGGACTGAACGGAGAGGGTATTGCGGTAGCAAAACCTAAAATCAAACCAACGCGCTGGGACTTAGGGCTGGGCCAAACCTGGAGCAGTTTTTCCGAAACGAATCGCCCCTCCGTATCGCAGCTCTCACTCACGGGCAAAGCGGCCTTTCATTATGCGATTGAGGATACACTCTGGGGCATAGGCGCAAGTGCCTATGGGACAATTTTACCGCTACTCCAATCCCCATCTAACTTGGCGGCAGCCCGATTTTTAGGAATCAATCTCAGGGGCAGTTACCGACTTTCCGAAAGAACAAAATGGACACCCGGTGGCTTTACTTTGGCCACCTCAGCGGGCTGGTACTACTGGAGCATGGTCGTGAGCGATCTATCCTATGGCCTAAAGTATGTGTTCGGGCCCCAGGTATTTGTATCAGGAAGCCACCCTACACCCTATGGAACCCTTCAGATCTACACGAAATTCGCACCACTCTCCACCGGCGGAGTCCCGAGTCTAGGCGATGCTGAGCTTGCGATCGGGGCCTCCCATACAGTGCCTCGTGAATGGGAACTCATTTTTCTTCCTGAGAAAACTTCTATCACTTTTGATCTCTCTACCCTCAGCGTCGACACGACGATCCCCAAGCGCAGCGTTACACTGACTACCGTGTCGCTCGGACTCAGTGTTGAGCTTTAGTACCATTATTGATTGGATCCTCAACAATCCTCCCTGATGATGTATACAAATGAGACGCAATGTTTTCATACTTCTTTTG
This sequence comes from Pseudomonadota bacterium, assembly GCA_027486675.1. Lineage (GTDB taxonomy): Bacteria > Bdellovibrionota > UBA1018 > UBA1018 > CAIMNF01 > JAIXOQ01. The sequence continues at coordinate 17,931 of JAIXOQ010000020.1, read as the reverse complement.
CTCGCCCCAGGGCTGGCACACGCGATCCAAACTTTAGACTGGGCAGCCTGTATTCATGCAACACAAGACAGCAACGCAGACTTGAAGGCAGCACTTGCCACAGCGCAGTCGACGGATGAATTGAAAGGTACCGCGAGAAGCGGATTCCTCCCTCAAATGAGTGCAAGCATCGGCTATGTCAGAAACAATACGGGTTCTAACGGAAGCACAAATCGAACGACTTCTCTCACGGGCACGCAAAATCTCTTTGCTGGATTTCAGACCTTAGGAAGAATGCGACAGGCGCACGGAAATTCAGTGGCTGCATGGGCAGCGTATGACACGACAAAGGCACGCGTTAGTTTCGATCTCAAATCAGCCTATGAGAGCCTAAGCTATGCGATTGACTTTAAAATACTCACCGAAGAAATCATTCGCCGCAGGGAAGAAAATAATCGTCTTGTAGCGCTACGATTTGAAAGCGGGCGTGAAAACAAGGGCTCTGCATATCTTTCGGAGGCTTACTTAGCCCAAGCAAAGTTAGATGATCTCCAAGCCTCAAACGCGAAACGCATTTCATCGGCACAACTTGCTCGGGCCTTAGGTTTCGATGAGTATTCGGATTTGTCTATCACCGGAACAATCCCAGTCCAGGAGCCAGCATCAGGTACTCCAGATTTTCTGAAAATCGCGCTAGCAACACCCGACTATCGACAGCTCGAAGCTCTTGAAGCTGGAGCTGATGCTGGGGTGACGATCGCGCGTTCAGGATTTTATCCCAGTCTTGACCTCAGCGGTACACTGGGGCGTCAGGTATCCCCGGTATTCCTGGGCGCACAAGAGAGATGGTCAGTCGGCATCGCACTAACTCTTCCTTTTTTTTCCGGTGGAAGTGATTTCTACTCCACTCGGTCAGCGATTGATGCGCGTACCGCAGCCGAGTATCAAAGGGTAAACATCAGCCGTCAGGTCCGTGCAAGGCTGGAACAATCTTATTCGAGTTACCTTGAGGCTGTAATGAAATTCAAAGTCGACACGAGCTTCAAGCAAGCCACAACGGTAAGAGCAGAAATTGCACGAAAACGATACAACAATGGCCTGCTTACCTTTGAAGATTGGGATGTCATAGAAAATGACCTCATCAATCGACAGAAGGCTTATTTGCAAAGCAAAAGAGACCGAGTGATTGCCGAAGCAGCTTGGGAACAGGCACAAGGGATAGGAGCTCTTCAGTGAAAATGATAGGCAGAAAATTTTTGCTCTGGGGAATAGGCGCTGCTCTTCTTCTACTAGGTGGGTATGCACTCTGGAGAAAAACTGCACAAGATCAGCCCACCTACAAAGAAGTTCAGGTGCAGAGAGGGGACTTGTCGCTCACAGTACTGACTACAGGGACTGTGCAACCAGAAAATCGGCTCGAAATTAAGCCCCCGATCGCGGGCCGCGTTGACCAAGTGCTCATCCAAGAAGGTGAGTATGTTCGCAAAGGAACGATCTTAGTTTGGATGAGTTCAACAGAACGCGCAGCGCTCTTAGATGCAGCGCGCTCACAAGGTCCTGAAGAAGTGAAACGCTGGGAAGATCTTTATCGACCCACTCCCGTGATTGCGCCAATCAACGGGACAGTTATTTTACGCAGTGTTGAAGCGGGCCAAACCTTCACCAATAGTGAGTCGATCCTTGTAATGTCAGATCGCCTCACGATCAAAGCCCAAGTGGATGAAACCGATATGGCACAGGTGAAGTTGAAACAGAAAGCTGAGATCATCTTAGATGCTTATCCAGGCCAAAGTGTGCCTGCAGTCGTCGATCAGATTGCATTTGAAGCAAAAAACGTGAATAACGTAACGACCTATGTAGTGGACGTCTTACCGCTCAAGACACCCGACTTCATGCGATCGGGGATGACGGCAAATGTTTCGTTTAAGATCAATGAACGAAAAGGAGTGTTACTGCTGCCCGTGGACTGCGTCACGACGCAAGATGGTAAACGATCCGTCCTCAAGAAAAATCCGAACGAGGCGCCCTCGATCACTGCTGTTGAGACAGGGCTCACCGATGGAAAAAACATTGAGATCTTAAGTGGACTGACTGAGGGCGACACTGTTCTAGCAATCGATGCAATACAGCAGTTAAAATCGCGCAGTAAAGCGATAAGCCCCTTTTCACCAGGCAGTGTTCGTGGCGGTGGCGGGCGACGCTAAGATGATTCAGCTAGATGCGATTACAAAGAGCTACAGAATGGGTACCAATGAGGTACTCGCTTTAAGAGGGATTAGCCTTAAAGTTGAAAATGGCGATTTTGTTTCGATCATGGGTCCATCTGGGAGCGGGAAATCAACACTGGCCCATATTCTAGGATTGCTCGATGTTCCAAGCACTGGTTCCTACCAACTCAACGGCAAAGAAGTTTCAGCGCTCAGCGAGGATGCACTTTCGGTGCTTAGGCGAGACGAAATCGGATTCATCTTCCAACAGTTCAATTTGCTTCCGCGGATGACAGCACTTGAGAATGTGGACCTGCCCCTTCTCTATTCAAAAAAATCAGATAGTAACGAACGTGCACTTTCGCTCTTAGAAAAAGTTGGCCTGACGACACGCGTCGGCCATAAACCTAATGAGCTCTCCGGAGGGCAGCAACAAAGGGTCGCAATCGCCCGATCGTTGATCAATAGTCCCCGCATGATCTTAGCCGATGAGCCCACTGGGAATCTGGACTCGATCAGCGAGACTGAAATCATGGCTATTTTAAAGGATCTAAACGCTCAGGGGATCACCGTGATTATGGTCACCCATGAAGAAGAGATTGGTGCGCAGGCAAAGCGTCGGATCCGCATGCGAGATGGTCTGATCCAAAGCGATGAACGTTTGCTGCCCATCGGTGCTCCGACTGCAACTGATGTAACAGCCAAGAGCGCACAGGCCGCTACCTCAGGGAGTGATTGGTTGGCTTACCTTCGGCAAGGGCTAAAGACTTTAGCAGCAAACAAAGTACGAACCGGGCTTTCGATGTTAGGGATTCTCATCGGAGTTGGATCGGTCGTAGCGATGCTTGCACTTGGAACTGGCGCTCAAAAGGCTATAGAGGCTCAACTTGCGTCTTTAGGCTCAAATCTATTGGTTTTGCGACCAGGATCAGTGCGCATAGGGGGAGTGGCGCAAGAGGCGGGGACAACAACGCGTCTCGCTTTGGAAGACGGGCTTGAGATTCAATCGAAAATTCCAGATATAAAAGATATCGCCCCAAGCGTGACCGGCCGTGGCCAAGTGACCTTCATGAATAAGAACTGGAGCACGCAGATTCAAGGCGTGTCCACGACTTATGCGCGGATGTGGGCTGCTCAGCCTTTAGTGGGACGTTTTTTTTCCGACGATGAAAATTCCGTGCGAGCCAGAGTTGCGGTGATCGGAACCACTGTACTCAGAGAACTATTCGGCGATCAAAGTCCTATTGGTGAGTTGATTAAAATCAATAAAGTGAGCTTTCAGGTCATAGGCGTTCTTCCAGAGAAAGGGTCTAATGGATATCGGGATCGGGACGATACCATCGTGATCCCACTCAATACGGCAATGCACCGATTGCTTGGAAAGGACTACGTTGATGCGTTCGATATCGAAGTGAAAAACTTTGAGGCGATCCCAATCGCACAGCAACAAATCCTAGATCTGCTGTATTCCAAAAAGAGGGTCCCGACCTCCCAACAACAAGATGCTTTCCAGATTCGCAATATGGCAGACATCCAAGAAGCGATGTCGCAAAGCAGTAAGACGATGTCAGCCCTATTAGCTGCAATTGCAGCAATTTCGCTTCTCGTGGGCGGGATTGGAATCATGAACATCATGCTCGTGTCCGTGACCGAAAGAACAAAAGAAATCGGACTCAGAAAAGCTATCGGGGCAAGACGGCAGGATATTCTGATGCAGTTTCTTGCAGAGTCGGTGGTGGTCAGCGTCATTGGCGGACTCTTAGGAATCCTCTTGGGTGGCGTAGCAAGTCTAGTGCTGTCTTGGATTACAGGCTGGGCAACATCTGTGTCGGCTCAGTCGGTGGTGGTCTCATTTCTATTTTCGGCAATGATTGGATTGATCTTTGGGATCTATCCAGCGAAGAAAGCTGCACGATTACACCCAATCGATGCGCTGAGATATGAGTAGGGATTAATGCGGACTCGCCCTAAAGCCGATTTTTTCGTAACTGTCCTTGGCCGCTGATGATCCTGCAAAAGTCAGATGCGATCTTCAGAGATCGGTTGCTGAGCCAATAAGCGTAAGGGGCAGCTAAAGGTTCTTTATTAATAAAAATTCTAAAAATGGATCCTAATGCTTCATCCTTTTGAAGGATCTTATCCTGAAAATAAGGGAGCCAAGATTCATTGAGTTTAGGAAAAAACTCTTCGTTCGCCTGAGGTACGATCCAGTCCACGCCTTCACGTAAAAATATTCCGCCGATTTCCTTCTTGCTTCCCAAAAAGAGGATATTTGCTAAAAGTGGCTCCTCCCATTCTTCAAATGCATAGGACGTAAACTCAGCCTCCAAGGGTGCATCGGTATCCGCATGCAAAATAGATATCTCGCCCCGCTCTAACGATGTCTTTAAGATTCCAGCCCGAGTTCTGAGCACCGAGTATTGTCCGGAGGCGGTGTCGTAATCACTGTTTGCACCTGCGTCGGTCGTTGAAACGACCAACCTTCGGGGTATCCACAGGTCGGATTTCTTGTCTTTACTTGGGTCCATGAAGCTTAAAACACTTACCCCAAAGGAAGAAGTGACCAATCGGAAGGGAAGAATTCTCTTTTGCTGAAGCGTCTTCTCCCAGAAGTGTGCTCGCAAACCCTCTGTAAAGCCGCTTTCCAGGGGATCTAACCCGCCCCAGATCACCTCACCGTTTTGATGAATGACAATCCAATGCATCTCGGTAACAAAGATCCGAGCGGGCCGATTATGCGTGGATCGGGAATAGACTGTCGACGCGGTAACATTATATTGGCCCTCCGGTCGGACTTCGGTATTCATCCCCGACCCTGAAATCTCAGCAAAATGGATCCATCCCTTAAGGATCCTTTCCGGTAATCCGAGTCCACGAAGGGTATACGATTTATTGATCTTCTTTTGACCATCAAAGGTCCTCATGAAGAACTTCTGGGATTGGATGCTGTCAAAAAGCTGAATCGATTCAATCGTCTGATTAAAAGTGATCTCTCGTTTATTTTGTAACGTGACACGAAATGGTTTTTTAGAGCCCTTCGGAGCTCCATGAGCATGAGAACCAACAACAATGATAAAAGACGTAAAGAAGCAAAGAGCGCGAAATAAACTTTTCATGGACGATAACGATATCTCCCAGGAAAATACGCCGCAACGCTAAATCCCGACTAAATGATTGCGGTTTTTAGTGCTGGGTGAACTTCTTGGTTCGTATAGACTTGCTGTGCATGAAAGCGCCTACAACATCGTTAAAAATCGGCATTCTAGCAGGCTTTTCCACAGGTATTTTCTGGGGACTACCCTTCTTTGTCCCAAAGTTTCTACCGCACTATTCCTACAGCGAAATTGCGTTTGGTCGCATGTTTTTCTTTGGTATGACGAGCCTTCTCTACTTGCGACCAGTGTTAAGAATCCTAACATCAGCAAGCCCGCGCCTGCTCTTTCAGATGATTCTTCTCAGTGCTGCTGGATTCTGGCTCTACTCTGCGCTGCTTTTCTTAGGAGTAGGTTTGACTAATGGAGTCATCGGGTCCCTGATCTTGGGGCTTCTGCCTATGACTATCCCCTTCTTTGCAGCGCGGACTTGCAAATTCAGCTCGAAGGTTCGATTCGGATTTACTCTGATCTTAGTCGGCCTACTCTCCCTTTTTGGTCCTCCACTCTTTCAGCCCACTGCAACAGGAGGCGAATTGAATTGGATCGGAGTTGGAATTTTGATTGCCTGCCTCGGCCTCTGGACTTTCTTTGCGATCTCGAACTCAAGGTTCTTAAAACAGAACCCTCAGATTCCAGGAAAGGATTTAACGAGTGTCATGGGGCTAATCTCACTACTTTTTGTGTGCTTCATCTTCCTACCCACAACCAATATTTCTGAATTCACTCAAAGACCTGACTTTCTGATCTATCTTTTGTGCTCGATCGCGCTCGGTCTTGGAGCCTCTTGGTTTGCCAATTGGCTTTGGAATATTTGTTCTTTTCGCTGCCCACCCTCTATTTCCGGCCCGCTGCTTGCGTCAGAAACATTGTTTGGCCTGATCTATAGCTTTCTGTGGGAACAACGCCTCCCGACGGCAAGTGAATCTGCCGCGATTCTTTTTATCATGAGTGGAGTCATCATTGCGGTACGTGGCCAGCTCAACGCTGAATCGAAAGGATGATTTTTCCAATATGCTGACTGGACTCCATTCTTTGGTGGGCCTTCTGCACATCTACGAGTGGAAATACACTATCGATCAGGACCCGAATCTTCTTGGACTCAAGCAGCGGCCAAACCTTGTCGTGCAACTCTGACGCTATCTTTGCTTTTTCTTCAACTGACCTAGGTCGCATCGTGGCCCCTGTGAGCGTAAGACGTTTTTTCATGACCGAAAAAAGATTGATCTGAACCTTTTCGCCATTTAGCGCTGCAATCTGAACCAGGCGCCCATTCTTTCGCATACAGTTGATATTCTTCTGAGTGTATTCGCCGCCCACCATATCTAGAACGACATCAAGATCTTTTAGAATTTTTGAAAAATCCTGCTCGTTATAGTTCACAGCCACCTGAGCCCCAAGTTCTACACACTTCTCAGATTTCTCTTTGGAGCCGACGGTCGTGAAGACATGGGCTCCAAAATTTTTTGCCAACTGAATCGCAGTTGTACCGATACCACTAGAACCCCCGTGCACCAGAAAATTTTCTCCCTGTTGCAGCTTGGCCATTTGAAAGACATTGGCCCACACCGTGAAGAATGTTTCGGGGATCCCTGCGGCTTCTTCGAATGTCAAGCCGAGCGGAATGGGAAGGCAGTGTGTAGCTGGCACCACGCAATACTCTGCATAGCCGCCCCCTGGGACCAGCGCGCAAACTCTGTCTCCAGGCTTAAGGTTTTTGACCCCAGCGCCAACGGACTCAATGACACCTGATACTTCAAGACCTAAGATGGGCGAAGCCCCTGCTAATGGAGGATAAGCGCCTTCCCTTTGATCGATATCAGGATGATTCACACCTGCTGCGTGCACGCGGATCAGTGCTTCGGTCGCTCCTGGAACTGGAGTGGCGGCATCTATGATTCTAAGGACTTCTGCGCTACCCGGCTCATCAAAGAACACGCATTTCATAGCTTTGGATCGTTTCATAATTGAAGCGTATTTGCTGTACCATTCTCTTCGAATTGAAAGGTCACCCATGGAGAAAACTCCCCGTCTTTTTACGCCCCTCACTTTAAGAAGTGTCACAGTAAAAAACAGAATTTTTGTGTCACCCATGTGTCAATACTCTGCAGTCGATGGAGTCGCCAATCACTGGCATCTCGTTCACTTAGGAAGTCGAGCGGTCGGGGGCGCGGGACTGGTGATGGTTGAAGCGACTGCTGTAAATCCAGCGGGGAGAATTTCAGCTGGCGATCTTGGAATCTGGAACGATCAGCAAGTGAAGGCGCTTGCGCCCATTGCAGCGTTCATCAGAAGCCAGGGCTCAGTCCCTGCAATTCAATTGGCACATGCAGGAAGAAAGGGTTCTGGGAATATTCCATGGCTGAATTCCGATGCCCCCGAAAATTTAAGGTGGTCTGTTGTAGGTCCAAGCGAGGTCCCATTTTCAGAGGACTACCAAAAGCCAATATCACTGAGCAAAGCAGAGATCTCTGGGCTGATCAGCGATTTTGTCCAAGCGACAAGAAACTCCATCGCTGCTGGCTTTGACTTAGTTGAAATCCACATGGCCCACGGATATCTCTTTCACGAGTTTTTATCGCCGCTTTCTAATCATCGCACCGACGAATACGGTGGCTCTTTAGAAAATAGAATGCGGTTTCCTTTGGAAGCAACAAAAGCGATGCGGGAAGCATGGCCCGATCATCTGCCGATGATCGTTCGAATCTCAGCAACCGACTGGGCAGAGATTGGAGGCTGGGACTTGGAACAGAGCCTGATTCTTGCAAAAGAACTGAAAGACTTAGGGATTGACCTCATCGACTGCTCCAGTGGCGGGACCCTACCGAATGCAAGAATACCCAGTCACCCGGGCTATCAAGTTCCATTTGCGGACCAGATCCGAAAGAAAGTGGGTATCCCCACGGGCGCCGTCGGAATGATCACTCACGGGCAACAAGCCGAGGCCATCCTTGTGGAAGGTCGCGCAGACGTCGTTCTGATCGCTCGTGAATTTCTTAGAAATCCCTACTTTCCTATTCAGGCAGCAAAGGATCTTGGATTCCGTATTGAGATTCCTAAACAGTACGCTCGCGGTCGATAAAACATTTGAATTCAAAAATGATCCAAGAGTACGCTTACTTCTATGAATATTTTTAAAAGTGCTCCACGAGTATTTCTTGGCTTAATCTACGTTATCTTTGGCATCAACGGTTTCTTACAGTTCCTGCCAATGCCGGAACTTCCTGAGGCAGCGGGTTCACTCATGGGTGCATTTATGATGACGGGATACATGCTGCCGTTCATTAAAATTACTGAGATCGTAGGCGGACTACTTTTATTGACTGGATTCCGCCGCCCGCTCGGCGCTGTGGTCCTTGCTCCCATCACGCTGAATATCTTTTTCTTCCATTTGTTTCTGACCCCAGGCGCAAGCAACCTCGTTCTACCTTTAGTCATGGTGCTCTTGCACTTAGAAGTGACACGTCAAAGCTGGAGTACGCTTAAGCCAATGTTTTGCAGTCGTAATTAGCGGAAGCTGACAGCAACACCCTCAAGCTGACAGCTCGAAGCTGCGCCGGGCCCGTCACAATCTGATCCGGAGTCGTTGGTGTTATCACACATTTGGCCAGTCGGATCCGCAACGAATTGATTGGTTGCTGAGCCCGAGACCACAAGTGCGCTCGAAAGATAGGTTCCATTGCCCCCTGATACTGTCGGTGGGTAGAATCCATCTCCGTTACCTGACGGGTCCGAATAAGTCGACAAATAAAAGGTAACGCGATCTGCACTTGGGCTGCCAGTAGCGCCAGTGCATGTTGTAGTTGTCCCATCGATCATTTGGCTAGTACCCGAGTTGTCAGTGCGACAGATGTCCAATGTGTAAGTTGTTCCTGCGACACAGGCACCCGAAGCTGAGTTTGCACCAGGAATGTAGCGGATATTGTCAGAAACTTCCATCGCTACACACGGATACGTGCCATTCGACACAGTGCCAGACCCAAGGTTCGGCGCACCCGCGAAGTCCACCTCTGTTGGGGAGTTTCCATTGTCGATTACGGTGGTTAGGTTCGTACAAAGGGGAGAAGTCGAAACCGCGAACTTATAGAGTTTGAGTTTGACCGAGGTCGGCGTGAGGCTCAGGTCACCTGCGGGGGTGGCCAGGGCATACGGCGCGAGTATGAGAGAAAGAAGGGTAACGTTCAAAAATTTCATGATGCGGCACCCGTTAAAGTGATTGTTGAGGTGGAGGAGGACGCTGCGTCATCGCTTCCGCAACCTTGGAGACCAGAAAGGACAATCACTACCACCGCGAGCCATCCGAATAAGTGTTTCATCTACCACTCTGTCGGTTACCGCTAATCTTTCATGAGACTATTTTACGTCGTGAATTTGGCACCAAGACAATCTCAACGAGTCGACAAGAATTTCAAGAGATCAGGGTGTTTACCCCGATCAAAATGATGTGCCTGCAAACCTGCAGTTAAGGCGCCACTAATGTTCGTCGCTAGGTCATCGACAAAGACCACCTCTTTGGGTTGGCAATCGATCCTTTTACAGACCTCTGCGAAATTTTCAGGGTGCGGCTTTCGAAAGTGCTCTTGGTGTGAATAGAAAACACCATCAAAGTTGTCTTGGAACTGATCCTGACGTCCAGTCGCTTCATAGACCGACTGAACCCTGTCTGCGTGGAGAGCATTGATGTTCGAGAAAATATAAACAGGTGCAGTTTCTCTAAGACGTTTTACTTCTGAAAATGCATTCGGAAAAAAATCAAGAATCACCTGATTCCATGCGTTTGCGAATTGATCAGGAGTAATGGTGACGCCATATTTGCGCTCCATTGCGGTGATGACTTGGGATTCTTTAACGTTCCCAAGCTCATACTCCGTAAAGATCTGCTCGGGCTGATTTGTACCATAGAGATTGTTTGGGTCCAGATGAGGGATCAAAGATTTAAAAGCCATGACGGTGCGCTGAAAATCAATCTCAAGCAGGACACCGCCGAGATCAAGCAGGTATGCAGACACTCGTGCTGAACTCATAAAGAACTCCCTATTATTGGTTTGCCTAACAATTTCGCACAAATTCGGTGTTATTGGATCGATCTGTTACGTACTCCGTGCTTGGTCAATCAGACGGTTCAGTATATCCCTTGCTTGAGATGGAGACGGCGCGATCTCATCAAAACCGCCGAAGAATGAACTTTTGACTGTGTACTCACTAGAGCTCCTTCCTATACCCGGCTCACAACGCACTGTTAAAGAAGACCGAATGTTAGATCGAGTGAAAAGAATAGAGAATTGGGCTCCTGAATAGGTTCCACTCAGCTCTACTTTTAGACCTCTCCCGCTTCTTGGTGCCTCAGTAATAGTCATTACCTGGCGAAACCCATCCAGTACAGTGGCGGATAACTTCCTAAATCTGCGCATTTCCAAATGGTATCCAAGAACACCTAGTGCAAGAGCAAGCCAGATGTGATTTGAGATTCTAAATTCCATTTACGGTTATCCCCTTAAGCCGGATCTTATCCGATTTATGAGCGATTTTGATGCCATCTCTTTGGCGATCCTATTCAGGATTAAGTCCATAAACCCACTACCGATAGGGAGTTGATGGTACTCAAAGACAGCATTTTCTTTCCGGATAGAATTTTCCGACTAAATTTAATCCGAACCTTCTTCATTCTGAATTGTTATGTAGACGCAAGAATATTGATTCAACGAGGCCTCCAACCTAGCTTTGAACTCTTCATTACATGCATTGCAGTGTTTTTAATCAGCATCCTATGCTTGCTACCCACCGTTGTATTCCTATCCTGGCGGGCGCCAAAGAACCTCGCAAAGCTCACTTCAATGGTGAACGATCCCAACTACCATCCCATTCGCGTCACGGTTAAGAAGCCGACTTTTCTAGAGAAGGCGAATTATTATATAAATGGCCGACTCATAAGAACCGCGATCGACACCTCAGGAAAGAAGTACCGTGTCGAATACCGAAAGAATGCTGAGTCAGAATTTGAAGCATATCTCTTCATCCAGAAGGGCTGGCTGATTCGCTTCGGTGGGATAGGGGCCGTCGTACCCGTTGGACTCCTTTCGGCAATGCGGCAGTCAGGGAAGGAAGCGGCCTAGCAAGTACTCAGTCCCACATGTCGTGCCATGTACCTATGGTAGTGATCTTCTTTGCCATAAGAGCTCTTCAGCTTTTGCTTCCCGTCGCTTTTTTAGAAAATTTTCCTGATGACTCAGCTCCGTAATCACAGAAGCAAGACCCTGCTCAGTCACGTCATAATTCTTGAGCAGCTCATTCAGGACAGAGAATTCATTTAAGTCATATTTTCCAGGATATGTACCTGCAAGATCTAAGACTCTGATCATGTAACGCGACTGCATCTCATATGCTAAACTGTCCCACTCTTTAAGGAGGCTCAGGATACTATCCTTTGAATCCAAAGATCGAATGCGAGCAGCGTAATCCTTGATCATAAGCAGCATCTTATCGATCACAGCTACTTCAGGGTCAAGATGGAGTAACTGAGGAATGAGTGAAGCTCTGCGAGCCTCAAGAAAGGCGATAGCATTATGCACACGGCCCGCCCGGCCCTCCTTCTATGCTGCCTCCCCAAACGGCTCCCAGTAAACGACGATCAGCTCTGCAATCAGCCTGCCTTTCCTACGATATCTGCCTTTTGTATCCAGGAGCTCCAGAAATTCCTCTGCTGCTTTCAACTCTAGGAGTGGGTCACTATGTGCGACCCGCTTGGGCGTACCATCCATCCGAGCGTGCAAACTTACAATAAAATCGCAAATCTCAGGTGATGCCGATGCGGTCACGGGCAGTCCAAGACCAAGGATAGCTAAGATCACATAAGGGATAAGCCTGCCCACACTCGTCACTGCAGGGATCTTACATGAGTTATCTCTATCATTATCAACTTTTGAGTGCCGAGTGCGTTCATACCTCCCTCGGACAGGTGCATGATACTGCTCAATCGACTGAGGCCGACGTAAACCGAGAGCTTATCAATGATACGCCTTAAGTTCTTCACGCCACCCTAGGGGTGGCTCCTATTCACCTTGCAAGTACGAGATGCGCCCTCTCAGTCAGCTTATCCGCGTGTAGATAGACTGCGCGATACCGCAGGGCATTGATTGCATGAACAAGAACGGGATAAACGCGTTTCTGCCATTCTGATGAGTCTTCAGCTGAAAGCATCTGTATCCGGAAAGGCACTTCTACCTTTATAAAATCTGAAGTGATGTCTGAAAGCTCCAGCACTTCAGGAACATCACCGATGTCTGGAATCGTAATCGGGGCTTTCTTGAATTCCCAATGCACCAGCAGTCTATGACTCATTCGATTTGCGTGAGCCTTACTTCCAAGGTTTCCATACAGATTCTCGTAGACCTTAGGTGCTTCTGCGCGACATTTTGTTAGATAAAGATTTCCGTTATGAGCTTCAATGGGATCATAGGTAAACAGCAGGGACTGTGCTCCTCTACAGAGGCTCTCTTCCCTAACTTTATTCATAATCTGAAATCCAAGATTCTTCGATTGCGAGTGCGGGCCCACCACAATCTCATGCAGCCAGTGCACTTTCGGGTCCTTCGTCGTTGTTACTCTTGCGAACCCCTCTACCCCCCCTGCGCCCTTCGCAATCAAAACATATCCAAGATCGATGGAAGCATCGACAACGTTGATCGAGTCGGCTCTGAATACATGAGAAGGTACCGTTTCATCGCCCCATCCCACCTCCTTTTGAAGCCTCACGCAATCAGCGATTTCAGACATGGCTTGAGTGGGGTCAGCCGAAAGGAGCTCAATCTTCATGGCGTCAGATTACATTGGGCCCGGGAGGCACGCCACCAAGTCTCACGAAGTATTGCGAGATGTATTGGATAGGAAAATGAAGCCAATAATTTCTGTATCGATCCTCTTTCGGCACTAGGCATACAACCTGCAATCTCCTATGCATGCCTAAGCCGATCAAATGCAACTCGCTTTTAAACTGCCGAATCATACGAATCGACTGGGTCCCGTTTTACAACTTCCAATCCGGGATCGGGACGCGCACCGACTTGACCCACTTTACAAACATATCAAAAAGGATATACTAATGGATAGAGGCTGGATTGTCGTTGAACACAGCTCGGTGACAAAGCAGTTGCAAAAGCTTCCGCATAACATCGTACGGCTTTATCATCGATTAGTTCTAGATCTCGCAAATGAAGGCCCTAGACCTTTAGGATGGAATGTGGCTTCGCTAGCTGGAACAAATCAGCTTCGGATTCGACTGAATCGGGAGTACCGAGTCATTGTCGAAGTGAGAGCCCCATACCTTATGGTGCTGAAAGCCGCTCACAGAAAGGACGCCTACAGATGAGCACGAATACATTGCTGAAGACCGTGAAGAACCGATTTCCAGAGCTTAAAAAGCTACCTCGCGCCCAACTGCGCCTTGTAGAGGAAGCATTAGTCTATGCGAGCGAGGTCAACTCCAAAGACGGCTTCCTCACACCTAAGGAACATGAGGACCTTATGAAGGAACTAACGAAAGGAAGAGACTACGATAGTCCTGCCGGAAGACTTTGGGCTTATAGGCACAGGGAAGACCTAACCCAAGCCCAGCTTGCGAAGAAAAGTGGCATTTCTCAGACGAATCTTTCCGCGATGGAGAACGGCCGTCGCCCGATCGGCCTCAACGTCGCGAAGAAGTTGGGCGCGATCCTAAACTGCGACTATAAGAAGTTTCTTTAGAGTCACGAACCAGCACTCGTGACTCATCATCAAGCTAGCTTCTACATTCATGTTAGAATTAAGTGATGTCTGACCGCTGCCCGTTGGGTGATGACCTGCAAAAATATTGGGATCGCCTTTCTACCAAAGAAAGATTGATGTCTTTTGATGAAGACGGTCTGCGGTCGTTTACTCCATTGCCAATCGGTTTTCAGATCGCTCGAAAAATAAAATCTCAAACCGTCTTTGATTGCTTTAGCGGAGTCGGAGGTCTCTCGATTGCTTTCGCTTGTGCCGGAAAACAGGTACATGGGATTGACCTAAGTCATCATCGCGTACAGCTTGCAACAGCGAACGCTAAATTATTCAATGTTGAAGGAAGGGTGGAGTTTATCTGCGCGGATGCACTCACCGCGCTGCGAAACGACCTGAGTGAATGCGCCGTTATTCTTGATCCACCGTGGGGTGGAACTGCATACGATGAGCTCAAGTCTTTCAAATTAAATCATTTCCGCCCAGATGGTTTGCAACTACTCTCTGTTGCATTTAAAACACAAGCAGAGGTCCTCATGCTGCTCCCAAAGAATTTTGATATGAGGGAGCTCGAACAATTCAAACGTCCACAAAACGTTGTTGAAAATGTATTGAACTGTGAGCTCCTGAGTTACGCGGTGTTGTTTCCTGCGCTGGATAAAGAGTTTTGAAATTGAAGCTCTCGCAGTAGGGCGTTTCATTTCTGAGCGGAGACTTCAAAAATCCATCTCTTCGACGCTGCATCACTTACATAATGGGTCGAATCTGAATCAAATGAAGGACTTCGAAAGGCATCACGCAACTCATGCTCTGTCGGTGTGTTTTTCACAACCGGGTAGATCTGTCCATTGGGTAACTTGCGCATTTGAATCGTGTCTAGTGTCTGGGGATCTACCTGCGTCGAAATCGTTCCATACCCAGTGCCAGCCCAGCCATCGATGACAATGACTTTGCCCGCTGGTTTCAGAACTTCACCGAGCTCATAAACAAATGGAGAAACCTGAGCGCGAGGAACATGCGACCACCAGTCCACCATGAAGATGACCGAGAATTTTCGATTCAGCCTTGAAAGCTGATACGCATCCCAATCCAGAACGTCTACATTTGAAAACTGATTGAGGGCATCGCGTGCGAGCGCTGTCATTTCTGGAGTGGCATCCACGGCGGTGAGTGAGCGCGCGTGAGAGGCCACCTTGGCGCTCCAGAATCCTGGACCGCAAGCGACCTCGAGCACTTCTTGTCCTTTGCACGATGCGACTAAAGACTCGACTACCGAGACTAACTCGATATCCCGAGCCTCTGTCCCGTACCTCATCGATTCATTGTAAATTGGGGCCCGTTTTGCATAGTAATCGCGCATAGATTTCGACTCCTGTGACCTACACTAACCCTTCTTCAAGTCCGAGCTACAAATATATGTTTTTATTGATTTTTTCTCCATGATTTGACAAAGAAACGTCTACTTCCATAGGAGTTTCTGGATTTGAGACAAATAACAATCACCCATTTTAGGGAGGAAAAGAATGGGACTCTTTCTCAGAGTTGTTTCAGAGGCTTATCCATTCATTGTGCTCTTCGGACTTCTGAGTGCTTGGGTCAGTTCCCCGCACTTTAGGGACCCGACTGAGTTGACTGTAGAAGATGCACGACCATTGAGTAATAACGAAGAAAAGCCAAAAAGGAGGAATACATGAACTACGTCACATTTAATAACAGAGAAGCTCGAAACTCCGTCAGCGAATTGCGGCGCGACATGGACCGCCTTTTCGACGAGTTTTGGCGTACACCAAATTCAAATCCAGATCAGAATCTGCGTGGGCTAGCGTCTGACTGGAGTCCGACGTGTGATGTCGAAGAATTACGGGACCATTATCTGATCACACTCGAATTAGCGGGAGTCCCTAAGGATCAAATCAAGATTGAGTTTCAAGAACATCAGATCCAGATCGCGGGGGAACGAAAACGAGTAAACCGTAAAGAAGATCAAGGGCAGATTTACAGTGAACGGAGGTACGGAAAATTCGAACGAACGTTTACTCTCCCTCAAGGAGTGGACCTTGAGAAAGCGGAGGCGCAGTACCAAGATGGAGTCCTCTTGGTGTATGTACCCAAAGTAGAAATTGCGAAACCTCGGCAAATTAAGATCAATTCGGATGCCTCAGAAACTGGGCTCTTCGGAAAGATCTTAAGTGGACATAAGAAAAACCAGGATACGCTCCCGTCCTAATTCCGTACTTAACCCACTACTGATAAACAGCTTAGCCTCGGCCCACTTCGGCCGAGGCTTTCTGATTCGTGTATTTGTGCGGATCGATCAATCGATCAGGAAAAAGAAGGTCGATTCCGTGGAGCTGGTAAATGATCCGGATCAATCCTCTTCTGGTCTAAAACCGATCGAATCCATCTGATCTACGGACAGAAGCACCCTCGAATGATGGTGCCCCGTGAATCGATGAAAAAGAGTTCCTTTAATTTTTACGCGGCCTCCCTTTCCAGCTTTTCTAAAGCGGTCCCAGAGCAATTCGTCCTCGCCGCTAATGGCAAGCTGCAGGATTTGCACATTTCTCTCTGCCTCAGGATTATCTATCGTCGGATGTTCTCCTTTAGGTAAAACATCGATAGGAGATTCAAGCTTTAGATAAAAATGCCGCTCGATCTCATCTCCTCCTTGAATACTTTCGTAGTTGGGAGGACCGGGAAAGGTCTGAAGATCCAGAACACCCGTCAGTTCAACGAGTGCAGGCTCATAGGTCAACACCATACGATGCGATGCGCAGGCTCGTCCGCCGAGCAAAGCCAGAAACAAGGCAATAGCGCTCATCCCTTCCTCTCCAGATTGTCCAAAACATCTGAATTCGGTCGCCAATATAAACTTATACCGCCGAAATGGTGATGCAATTTTATATCGTCGCCATTCAGTGAAGAGCCGGTGAGTGAGCGGAGCGACGATTTCATATCGGCCAGATCCTTGCAACTTATGCGCCGGCTTCCAAAAATCGCACACTTCGGAGGCGCCTACACATCCATCTTGACAATATGTGCGGTATAGCGTACATTAAAGGCTAATGAGATTTCAAGTTCTCAGAACTGAGGAATTCGACAAATGGCTTGCTGCACAAGATACGAACTTTGGTTTTATCCCGGCTTGACCTGGTTGCTCTAGGGCACTTTGGAAATCACAAGCGGTTTGAGGGTTTGATTGAATTGAAATGGCTCAATGGGACGCGGATTTATTCGTTTCTGTGGGGCGAGGCCATTGTTGTGGCTCTATATGGAGGAAATAAGAATGCGCAAAGCCGAGACATCCAAAAAGCAAAAAAAATCCGTGACCAAATCCTTGAAGGAACACGCACCATTCACAAGTAAGGAACTGAAGGACTCAAAGCTCGTCTCTGAAACTCTGCTTGAATGCATTCGTAGCGGGGATCTCGGTGCATTTCGCGAAGTTCTTATTTCCCATTTCATGACGGTGAATAAATCCGCCATCGCCAAGAAGGCGGGAATAGGTCGCCGAACGCTCTACGATCTCATTGATCCCGATAAGGAATTCAATCCCGAGTTATCCACGGTTTCGGCAGTGATTCGTGCGCTTGCTGCTTAGCCATTTCGGTTTACAGACCGAGAGATACAACTTTTTAAGAATCGAACTCGTCCTCGATCTCTGTTAACAGTAGCGCCAAAAATGAAGCAATCTCACTTCCCTTTATTCTTGCCTCTTAACACCCGGAATTTTTCAAGAAAGATGTCGCGTGCTTTTTAGGCAGCGGATTGTTCGGCATTTTGGAGTGATTCCCTCATTTCTTTTGTTGGATTTAATTGAACTTCAGATACGTGATTCCATT
>JAIXOQ010000026.1 GCA_027486675.1 Pseudomonadota bacterium | reverse complement strand
AATCCGCTTGAGAAACTTTAAGTCGCTCTCACGGTGCTGTGTGATACGGTCAAAACGAATATCGGGCAGCGTACCTTTTACAGTCAATCCATTATCGGATGCCACCGCTTCGGCTATTTGCTTGAGCGTTTTTTTCTCGTGCGCTTTGCCTTTCTTCGTCCGCAACCGATGGGTAATACCTGCCGCCAAGCCCTTTATTTTCACGATGTCGGGTGGCGAAGTTGTTTCTATCTCGTCAATTTGGAACGTGCCGCACTGTAGAACCTTCTTACCATCGCCAATGCTTACTTTCAGCTCCATGCCCTTGTCGGGGTACCATGCTCCACGCCATTTGCCGTCTGTATCTTCAAGCTCTATCTCTACTTCGTCACTCTCCCCTTGCACTTTGTCGGTGTAGGTTAGTGATACAAGATATTGAACGATACTGCTTGTAACGTCCTTAGAGGCTATCTCTACCTTGATGTATGCCGTTCCTACTGCTTCCATGGTGGTAATTCGTTGGTGTCTATTTCAATGGCAACCGTTGGGATAATCGGTATCAGCAAACGCATCCCTGCCTCAAGGATTGGCATAATCGCAAACCCTCGATTTGCCGTGAGTATGTGGGCTATGGCGTTGACTGTGCTGCCGTCTTCCAATGTGATGTCGTCAACTGTGCCGTATGCTTTGTAGGCTACGGTATCCCACCGCTCGCCCTCTGATGTGATGTGTTCGGTGTATGTCATTATATGTGAGTTGTTGGAGGAAAGAATGATGAATGATCGACCTCAGTAACTCTGTTTGGCATTGCGGGCTCAACGAACGGAAATCTCTCGTCAAAATCTTTCAATGCAATATCTGCCCACCTTGTTGGGGAGCCCGTATCAACGCAATTAGCTGCGCTCGCTACTGCTACCCATGCATTAGCCCAAAATTGCTTTCGTAAGTTTTCGTGTTGTGTAGTTTGGTTTTCCATAATATTTGGTGTATGTCATTATATCCGTCTTGTGGCCAATGCGCCGGTGAATACTGTGCTCGTTTGGTTCAAGTACCTAGTCGAGCCTTGCAGCCCATTATTGAAGTTTTGCAGGCTGTTGATGTCGGTAATGGGTAACGCTGTGCGCATGTTTTGTACACTCGAATATACGCCCAACAACGCCTGTGCTGTTTCGCCTGCAAATGGTGACAATGCCGGGTCTATAATCTTCGACTGAAACTGTTGGCTGCTCTTTTCAATCTTGTCGAGCGATGCCGATATTTTAGTTCCCAACGTCGCCCATCGTCCCGGCTGTGCCTTCGCTTTGGTCACGTTTAGGTCAATCGCCTTGCTCTCCAACCGAATGTCCTTGAGGTCTTGCCCTGCCGTAGTGCCTAGTGATGGCCGTGGTGGCGTCACTATTCGCAATGGTGACGCTCCTGCACTAGCGGTGGCATATGCTCCTTGCCTTGCCTGCTGCGCCAACCTTCCGGCACGGTCTACGTCGTAGCTCTCCTTGAGCTTCACCGAAACAACCATGTGCACCACATTACCGATTGGGTCGGCATGGATGATGTCGTGGTCGAGCGTTTCGATTACAAAATCGCCAACGTAGATGCCGTTGCCCAAAATATAGGGCATGATGGTAGATGCATCGCAAGCCTCAACGAGTGACGCAAACACGCTCTCAGGGCTACAGAAAGAGGCATGCAGCGTAAGACTTAGGTTGCGTGTCTGTAGCTGATTGCCCGTTTTCTGTAGCCGTGGCTTGCCCTCAATACGGGCATGTTCAGCCAATGAGGCAGCATGTGAGCCGCCAAATTCTGTCGGGCTGCGTAGCCCCTCAAATACGATGCTTCCAAGTTGTGCGTACATGCTGCTAAGTTACGGTTTTAAAATGACCTGCGTTCCCGTTGCGCCACTGCTTCTTGGACAATGCGGGAAATTTCGTTCTTATTTTTGCGCAGCTCTGCGATGAAACTGTTTGCTGCACCGGCCGTAGCACCGCTGCCCACATTGATGTTCATCTGTACGGTAACACTGCCACCTCTGCCACCACCACCCGAACGAATGGCGACGGCTTGCGCTTGCCGTGGCATCATGGCTGTGCCAAGTGCCTGCGCTCCCTTCTGCACGAGCGATTTGCCTTTCTCCATGCCTATCAGCGCACCATGCGAAATGTGCATGCCGTGCTGCATGAACACCCGTGACGGTGACTTGATGCCCAATACATCCTTGAACTTGGAGCTGATTTCGTGCCCAAGGTTCTTGATGCCATCAAGCATTTCGGTGAACTTAGATTTCATCCCGTTCCATAGTCCGGTGATAACTTCCGCACCTGCATTATATAGGTCGGGAAACCACTTCTTAATTGCAGCAACAATTAGCATTCCAATTCCCACAAACGGGAACAGCAAAACGCCAACGAGAAACTTTCCCCAGTTATTTTTTATCCATGTGATTACACTATTAAACGCTTCAGATATCCATTGGCAGCCTTTTTTAATAAACTCTACAATCTCATCCCAATAAGCATATAATGCTGACAGTGCAACAATTACAAACATAATAGCCCACCCCCAAGGACCAATAGCAAGCTTTCCTGCAATTCCCATTATACGCATGGCAGTAGTCAATCCTTTAACTACACTCACAACGCCTGCAATAGTTACTGCTGTGCCCGATAAGGCAACAAGCATCCCAACAAACTGCCCAAGCTTAGGATTGTCGGCAAATAGCCTTTGGAACCATGCTGTCAAGTCTGCAATTCTATCTGCTAAATACTGCACTGCAGGAGCTACGCCACCGCCAATGATAGCCTTGAGGTTCTGAAAGTTGCCGCCAAGGTTGTCGAGCGATACGTTGAGCGTCTTCTTAATCTGTGCAAGCATTTGATCCGCTGTGGCCAACTCAGAGGCCGCTTTGGATGCGTCATCATACGCTTTAGTACCAAGCATTATTACATCAAGAGCCTGCATCGTTTCAACATCTGTACCAAAAATCGTGCTAATAACAGACTTACGCTTAGTATCGCTTAGCGTATTTAGCTTCTGAATTTGCTCGTACATATTTTTGAACCCTGCGTAATTCCCATTCTTATTTAGGAACGCAAGGTCAAGACCTCCTAGTGCATTTCCCTTCGCAACCTTCTCGCTATCAACTGTTGCTTGGATAATTTTGCCAACTGCATTACCGGCCGTATCGCCTTTCATTGCCATTTTTTGGTCTAGCAACGTCATCAACGGCGTGAATACTTTGACAGCCTCTAGCCCCTCCAAGTGCGCAGTCTTCAATGCAGGCGCAAGTTTTGTAAAGAAACCTAGTTGGTTAGTGGTATCTGTTCCTTTGAAGAATGCCCGATTGAGTGTATCAGTAAGCTCCCCGAAGTCCTTTTCTGTAGTCTTTGTGGCATCGCTCATCTTCGCCATGAACACGGCAGCATCGTCAGCACTTATCTTCCACAGCACCGATGCATTTGCCGCAGCTTCGCCAATACCACCCAATACACCCTTGCTAGATATACCCTGCTTGTTAAGATTGGCAAGCATGTTGTAGAACGTTTCCGTGCTGCCCGGCAGCGAATTGCCTAGCTTGTTTGCCAACGCATCGTACTGCTTCATAGCATCGCTTACTTGTCCGCCCTCTCTCATGAGGGAAACCTTCAAGCCCGTCTGCGCTTCCTCCAATGATGCGTATGCCTCAACAGCAGGTCGAAGACTAGCAACAATGCCTAAGCCCGCAGCAATCTTGCCCGTGCCTCCAAGCATCAACGACTTTTGTTTATCGGATAGCTTCTGCAGCTCGCTTGTTGACTGCCCAACAGCCCCTTTTATTACGCTGCTCATTTTGTCAACAGCCGTAAGCAACACGGCCACTTTCAATAACTTATCCATCGGGGTTCATTTTTTTGAATAGTTTCTCAGCCTCAATATACCAAAAATGGAGCTCAGCGAGCTCCATTTCCATAAGTTCATCTTTCGACCACCCAGAGAAATGGGCTAAGAAAATTAGATTTTCTGGGGTGACAAAAAATTTCCGCTAAACTCGTTCATTAGCGTAAGTACATCGGCTCCGTCCATTTCGTCCAAGTCTTCCATGTTAAGCTCTTTGTCATCAATCCTTCCGGTGATGGCAATAAGTGCAAACAAGAACTTATCCGACTCACCGCCAGCAATACGCTGCGCTTCACGAACGTGCTTACCCTTAAACTCGCCAACGATAGCTACTGCGCCCGAAGGCAGCTTGATTTCTTTACTCATTGTGTTTTCCTCTTGTTTGTTGTGATAAAATAGTTGCGGCGGCAGGACTCGAACCTGCGACCTTCGGGTTATGAGCCCGATGAGCTACCGCTGCTCTACGCCACGATGTATGGCGACGGGAGGGAAAACCACAAACAACAAACCCTCACCGCCGCCAATTTGTTTAAATGCCTAAGTTGGCATTGTATTCTGCCATGATGTCCACGCCATCCACTTTGAAGATGTTGGCTAGAACGTCAAATTCAAGGATCGTTTCGCCATTGATTACCTGCTTCACGTAGGTAACCGAAAAGCTCGTTTCCGCTTCCACATTGTCGTGCTGCTTGAAGTTCCCAAGCGGCATGTTTTTACTCATGCCTGTAACGTACACTACCACGGGAGCTTGCGCTACACGGCCTTGAGAGTTGTACGTTTCCAAGGAGCTACGTACCTGCATGCTCAACGCCTTAAATGGATTGGCTACCTTCTTCAAGGTATCAGCATAGAAGCTGTTCCATTTGATTTTCGCTTCTAGCTTGTCGATGCCGCTCCATAGCTCTAGCTTGCCGACCATGCCAATTGCTTTGTGTTCGCTCAGCATGTGCTTCAAGTCGGGAAGGTCTATCGACTCAGCTTTACCCAACAGCGACTTGCCGTTGATGTAGATGTTGGCATTGGTTAGCCTATTAACTGATACTTGTGCCATTGTGCTAGTACTTTATTTTGGTGAAGAAAACACCCAACGCTTATGCGCTGAGTGCCTTCAATAATGATGTGTCAATGTAGCTATTGAACGTGATGCGTTCTGCTGGCGATGGCGGCAGGAACGCTAAGTCAAATACCAAGTGCCCTGCTGCTATTTCTAGGTCGGGGTTCTTAGACTTGTCGAAGGTACAGCTTCCATCGATAACTGCGCCACGTCCTACCAATACACGAATAAATTGATTCACAGTTTCGCAAATTGCATCAATAGTGGCTCTATTGATTGGTTGGTCGATGTAATCAATCATCGCATATTCAACGCTCTCATGAATAATGTCCGCTACACGCTGAACAGCTACGAAGCTCGTAGGTGCGGTGTTGGTCGGGAACGATGCATTCCTGTTACCCCACATACGGAAGCCCGTGCCGAAGCTGTTGAACACCGTAACGATACCTTTCTCATTGAGCAGGTTCGCCTCACTGTTGGCATTGTTGATGCCGCTTGTAATGGTGCGCTCTAGCCCTACGATGCCAAGGATTTCCTCATTGGATGGGGATTTCCAATAGCCTTCTCTTAGGTCGGTAGATGCCACAACACCGGCATAGAATGCAGACAACGGAAAGTTGATATTGCTATCAGATGCCGCATCGTAAATCTTCGCCTGCGGATAGCACAACACGCCTCTTTTGTTCGAGGTATTGAAGCCCCCAACCGTACCTGCGGGACCTCTACCGGCAATGGCTTGCGTTAGAGTAGTGCCTACGGGTGCGTCAATCGGAGCAATAGCACGATACTTCACAGCAGCGGCTAGCAATTCTGTGGCAATGGCTGTGATCTGCGAAAAGCCCGGAGCAACAACAATCTTCGGTGTGAACCCGAATGTGTCATACGTAAGCTCGAATAACTTCAAGCCGGTACGAACACCCTCAGTGTTGATATCACCAATGATCTGCGCGTTGGTAATGCTACCGCTATTCAGCTTTTTGTACGATGCCTTTACCGTTGCGCCTTCGCTGATGGCAGAGCCACTGAGTAATACCACATTGCCCAACGTGTCTACGTCGTAGTCTACGCCCTTCACATAGGTCGTGATGGTTGCTGAACCTACTGCCCCACCTGCGAAGTTTGCACCTGTAGTTACAACGCCACCAGTGCCGTAGAAATAGCTGTACAGCCAATTGCCATTGATGGATGTGCCCAACCCTGCACGGGCAGTCACAGTCACTACAGCACTTGAAGCCGAAGCCGAATAGCCGTGTCCTGATGTGCCGGCATTGATGGCCGCTGCGATAGCTGTAGCTACAGCCGCATTCGTACCGTCCCCGCTTATTTTGGTGTACTGAGCTAGCTTGAAGTAGCCAAAATACGGGTCTTGCGCATACACGTAGGTGGTAATGCCGTCAGTGCCCTTATCGGTCACTGTAAGCGTAGCTGTTGCCTTCGTTTCGCCGCTTACCGATGGGGCATTGGTAATTACCAAATCGCCAACGGGAGTATCTACCAACTTCGCTTTTGCGTTGGTGATAACGGCACTTTCATTGAACACCTGCGTAGTGTTCAACAGTTTGTCAAAGGCATTTACAACCACTACAGTTGCAGGGCCTTGTTTGAATATCGCATCTAGCGACTGAGGGATGGTGAAGCCCGGTATCTTGCCGCCAAACTGCGCAGCATCACGCTCGCTCAACACAAGCGTTAGCTCGTTGGCTGGTCCTTCGGGAGCTGTGCCCACCAACGCTATTACGGATGACTTCACGACTTGAACGGGTCTGGCTCCAATCAGAACCTCTACCGTTTCAACGCCGTGGAGATAATTTGCTGCCATGTTACAAGCTTTATTTGTTTACAATGATTGCCTCTTTGTCGGGTATAGCTGAGGCTTACTTATACCCGTTAGTTTTCCTCGAATACAACGCTTACTAGCGTTTGTGCCAATTGGTCTTGCTGCTCGTCAAATGCTTCTACAGCTAGCGTAACAGCCTCGAACGTACACACGTAGGTAAATATGTCGCCCGCTTGTTCGTCTGATGGAAATACCATCTCACTTCCGGTCATATACACCTTGTCGCAGTTGTCAGGCACATACCCCACGAGCGCAGTGCGTACCGTTTTCAGCAGCGGCAAACATGCGTGATCGGCTCCACGTAGGAAACGACTGCGGATAATGAGGTCGAACCGAACAATCTCGTTCTGCACCGTTTGACCGATGCTACGTGTCCAATTCTTCGCTCCATCCCCGAAGTGGCTACCCTTGTACAACACACTGATGTGCGCACTCATGAACGGCTTTGCGAACTCCGCATTGTTTTCAGGGAATGCCACAACCACCACGCCATTGGGCGTATATGCTAGCAGTCTTTCGACAATTTGGGTTTCTAGTAGCTCGTAGTTCATGGTTTGCGTTCAATTATAGCGATGTATGTTTTGCCATCATTCTTTGCCGTTACCGTGCGAACGTAGTAGTCAACCCCGTTCACCGATACCGACTCGTTGCGCTTGCTGTTAACAGCATTGAATAACTCTGAGAAAGTACCCTGATGATACTCCATTACTGAACAGAAAGGGGTGAAGGTCACCCCTCCCAATTCGTAATCTGATGTAGGTTCTTTGAGCAGCACCCGACCATTCTCTGTTCCTCCCGTCGATTTCGTCCAAACGGCATCATAGCCAAACACCCTGCGGGCGATGGATAGAGCATTGGTTTGGAAATGGTCGAACAGGTTATTCATGGATTAGAGTTGAAGTCTTAGCTGAACAGTGGCGTCCCCGCTTGCTGCGCCAACGAAAGCGTAACCTGCCAATTTGTTACCACTTGCTGTGGTAGTCAAATTCTTGTCGGTTGCGTTCCAATAAATTTTTGCGCCTTGGGAAATTGCTCCCGCTGCTTTAGGCATTTCGAATACGCCTTCAAGCGCAAGCTGAATAGTGTCGCCGGCAGAACCATTGCCTAGAGCTACCCCTAGCAAGTCGCCAACTAAAACACCAGCACCCCTAACAATTGTAGTGGCGTCAGGAACAACGTAAGGCATTACGTCGCCCTCTTGGATGTAATTTTGTGCCATTGTATGACCGTTTTATTCGTGAGAAATTTTTGTTTCAGAAAAAGGGCTGCATTACGCAGCCCCAATATCTAAGCCGATGCACTATGCTCCGGGGTTCTTGATAACGCCTCTCCAACCGATGGTGCCAACTCCGTAGTCCAAACGGATTTTCCACTGCATACCGTCAACATTGAAGGTCTGCTCGCTCTCCATGTATGGAGTTTGAACACCGTCAAGGAAGACAACCTCGAACACTGGTTCTTCGGATGGGTTTGCAAAGAAGTAGTAAGGAGCTCCAGTGAGCCTTGGAGTATCAACGATTTGGCTCAACAATCCGTTAACCTTGTTAGGTCTTTGCAACTTGTTAGCTGCATCAGGATCGTACTGCGAACCATTGATTACACGAGCTTCGCCACCCAAACCGATTGGGAATAGCCCAATGCTAGGGCGGATGTCTAAGAAGTCGTTGCCGCTTGGGTCTTTCTGCTGTGCCATGGCCACACGCATTGCCTCGAACTGTGCAACGCTTGGTACGCCACCACTACCCAAAAAGTTACCGTGGTCGGTGTGGAACAACTGTTTGCCGTCTTCCATAGTTGGGTTTGATGCCAACAAAGCAAACACGTCAATTTCGATGCTACGAGCGGCAGCACGTCCCAACATCGCAGACAAACGAGTGAATGCACTTAGGTCGTCATTCACAATCATCTTGCGGCTTACGTTGATGGTGTTACCAAACGTTTCTGCACTGATTGACTCGAATTCAGCATCAGGAATTTTCTTGTTCTTGTACTCCGCATTTTCAGGCACTTTGTCCAAACGGCTAAAGCTACCCATTCTAAGACGCTTGTATTCGCGGAAATCGCCAACACTTCCAACTGTGCAGAATTGACGCCATACATCAGCAACCGCTGAATAATTGGACAACAATACACGTCTGTTGGTACCTTCAAGCAATACGGGGAAGTCGCTGCTTGAGGATGTAATTGCACGCTTGGCAATGTCCATCTTATCAAGGTTGCTAATATCCTCGCCTGCTCTCACTAGGCAATCTTTGGCAAGCTCCAACAAGCTCTTGCCACGGAACTCACGGGCAGCAGCAATCTGCTCCGGCTTGAATTCCTTTGTTTCCACTTGCGCAGAACGCAAAACCAATGCGTCTGTAATTGCAGCTCTACGCTTGTCTGTTTCATCAGCGCCAACAGTAATTCCTCTGTTGCCTGATGCGGGTTTTCCCCCTTCGTCACCTTTTGCCCATTCTGCGATGATTAGCTCACGAGCTTTCTCGATAGAGCTACCATTCGCAATTAGGGCTTCGGCAAACTGCTGCGGCAAACGTGCTGTCCTTACGGCAGCAAGAATGTCGGCACTACGCCTGCGCTCCGCTTCTTGGGCGGCTCTTGTGGCTGCTTCGCCATCGCCAGCAGGCGTAGGAGCAGGAGCCGGAGGAGGCACGGGAGTAGTATTGCTACCACGTTCATGTTGCAGAATGTCAGCTTCCAATTGGCGGAGCTGTGCATCCTCATCTGCTGAACGAGTAGCGAGGCCTTTGAGCCGAGCAACCTCGGCTCTCTTTTGCTCGATTGTCATTTGAGTACGTATTTGATGGTGAATAATGGACACAGGGTTTAGTGCTTCATTTTCGTTGGAGCGTACGCCGGAATTGAAGTCCGCAGGAACGGGAACGAAACTGATTTCGTAAGGCTCCCAATCAATGGCACGGTATTCCGGTAACTTGCCATCTCTTTCAGTTTTCTGATACGTGAAAACATTGTACCCAACGCTGATGTTGCGAATAATCTTGTCAACTACACGCTGAAATATGGTG
Source organism: Pseudomonadota bacterium (assembly GCA_027486675.1). Taxonomy (GTDB): domain Bacteria; phylum Bdellovibrionota; class UBA1018; order UBA1018; family CAIMNF01; genus JAIXOQ01. The sequence goes on along the minus strand of JAIXOQ010000026.1, from coordinate 40,143 downwards.
TCAGCTTTGCCGCCTTGCGCAAAACGCAACTTCGCACGGCCACTGTTCCCATCCTTCCAAGCCTTTTCCACAACGCCTAGCTGTGTATCTTCAATGCTTCCATATCGCTGATGGTTGTCGAGTAGCGGCGCACCTGCATTGATGCGCTCCCAACGTACATGCCCATCCTCAAAGGATAGCACTTCCTCAACACGCCCATCCTCCCAACTGTACATACGTACGGGCGTATCAGTGGCGAATACCACTTCAACGGTACGCTCCTCAACGTTGACGCTGTTTGCGTCAATCATTGCACGAGTGAACTGCTGCCCTATTTGGTGTCTAATGTTTGGCATTTCTGTATGTTTGTACGCCGTAAATATAATCTATTTACGGCTCGTGAAAAAATATTTTCAGTGAACTATGCAGGTTGTTTCGGATTTCCGCCTGCATTGGGTTTGGTAGGTTCGCTTGCGGTCTTTTCCTGAACACCAAATCGGGGGTCACATACCGGCTTAATACCTAAATCTACATACGTTTCGATGTCGGCTTTGATTTCTGCATTCACTTCGTCAGGATCATTGCCCAACTGCCGAACCACGTCTTGCCGTGAGGTGAACCCGTTCTTCACTTGGTCACTCATCCCCTGCGTTTCTTTCACGGGGTCAATCATCTCCCTACGTGGCGCAGTCCATGTGGCAGATGTCTTCTGCGTTTCTCGAAGCCGCATGCTCACCACTGCCGCATCCATGAACCAGTCCCAAATCGGGTCGCACATCTGCGGAACTAGAACCAATTCCTGCATCTGCGTAACGATGCGGTTGAACTCAATCCAACCCATTCTGCCGGAGCTGAAATTCACATTGCTTAGGTCATTGGTCAGCATCTCGTACGTGACATCAAAGCCCGCTGCAACGGCTCGTAGGATAGTCTTTGCATAGCTATCGTAACCGGTGCTTGACGGCAGCGTAGGAAACGTAATAGTTTCGCCAGGGTTTCCTTTGTAAATACTTCCCGGTGTGATGTTTTCAAACTGGTCGAGGTTTCCTTTTCCTGTGCTGTCGATGTCCTGTTGCACGAATACGGCAAACGCTGTGTCGATTTTCTTCTTCAACAACTCTGCATCTTCATATTCGTCGAAGTCCTTCAACCGAACCATTGCGGAAATGCCAACCGGCAACCCTCGCATTTGCCCCGGTCTATCTACGGTGTAGATATGTAATACATCCTCTGCCGGCACTCGCTTACTCATGCCATACAACCGGTTGTCGCCGGGATGGCGTTCATAGAGCCAATAGGCTGCCCGCTTGCCGTTCTTATCAACCTCAATGCCCTGAATGATCTCCCCGCCACCGACAACGGCAAGTCCGTCCCGTGTGTGGTCTAGGTAGTCAGGCTCTAGCACCTGCAATTGGATAGGGAGGGGGAGCGATGCATCAGAAACTTTGCGCCTGATGATTAGAACCTCTCCACTCTCCATGATGGTGCGAACGGCTAGGTTTTGCAGCCCGTAGAGGTTGTTCCTACCGTCCCAATCGCACTTCGTTTTGGTTGCCCAATCTCTCCATAGCGCCTTGATGCGCTTCGCTACGGGCTTGCTTGCATCAATCGGGGAAGGTCGTATGCCTGTACCGATGATGTTCGATGCCAACCCCTTTACGGCTCGTTTGGCGTATGGATTGTTGCGCACGAGGTCACGGCTACGGTCACGCAATGTCGATATGGCGGAACGTATCTCGTTGTTGGCAGAGGTGGAGCGTGCTTCCCAACTCTCTGTTCGCTTAGTTTTAGCGGCTGCTTCAAACTTGCGCAGCATGTTCGTAGCGTGCCTGTATTGGGCACGTTTGAAAGCAGTTTTGGGGCTAATAGCCCCAATTATGTTGTCGAATAAGCTCATAGTCCCTTATTGTAAGATGGTATAACCTTTTTTGATGCGCCGGTAACTAGCCCTAACTCTATCTTCATGAGGTCACGAATGCGTATCATCTCCCCCAAAGAGCGATAAACGATGCGCTTATCTCCGTACCAAACTTCTGTGGCTCCAAGCGCAATTGCCTGTTCCAACGCTTGCAGATTTTCAGTGGTGTAATTCGTTGTCATGTTACGAAGTTACAGTCTTTGGGCTAGTTACGTACCAAAACTTTCCATGTAGATTTCTCGTATTCATGGTAAAGTAGGCAATCTTGTTGTTTCTTGTGTTTCGGTTTTCGTACTCACACTGCTGTACAATTTTGCCATCACGAAAGAATGTAACAACACCTCTGTTTTTGTTGATTGATGATACACTCATAACTAGTCCCAGTACGATGATCTACGTTTCTTGTTTACTTCCGTTGTCTTGGTAACAGTCACATACGAGCTGTACATGTCCTGCCAATCTCGTTGAGTAAACCTATCCATCCCAACTACTGCAGCAGCAGCTCTCGCATACACACGGCAGTCCAATGGCTCGTTTCGGGCATGGTCGGGCTTCACCCACTCGTACTTTCGAAAGCCTTTGACCACTCGAAACTGCAACGTTTCGCAGGTTAGCCCCTTGAAATAATTCTCGTCATACTGCGGAAAGTGACAATAGCCGGGTGGTGGCGTTCCGTCCTCTTGTTTTTCGAGGCGCAAACATCCGTATATCTCTGACTTTATCATGGACGAACCTACCATCCACACCCTTGTTCCTCCAATCTTGCGCCCACTCCGTGAGGTGTCGATTTGGCGAGGTGCGGAAATATGCAGATTGAGTGAGTCGGAACCCTTCACGGGAACTACCCTAGTGGCATCGAACCTGCGGCAGAAGTCGTATGCGTAGCTCGTGTTGTACCCCGTATCTACTGCCATCATGCGCAATGGCATTTCGGCTCCGTCCTCACGAACCCATCGTTCCCCAACGACCTTTGCAAGCTCGTCCCAAACGGGGAGCTTTGCCGTGTCACCCATCAGCACACGGTAGTCGATTGAGTACGCCCGCTTACCCTCGCACCACCCTACTAGCTCTAGCTCTAGCCTGTCTTTTTGAACGTCCACCCCTGCTGTGATGAATGCAACATCCTTATTCGGGGTGTTCGGTTGGTATTCTTCCCTCCGGTTGTATAGGTTTTTGTAGGGCGGCGCTTCGCCTTCTTCTTTCCAACACTCGCCAAGCACGGTGTTGACAAACGTTTTCATCTTAGGCGTATCGCCTATTGCATCTTCGTAGTCAGCAGCAATATGCGACCATGTGTAGCCGGCAAATGGTGAATACAGAGAGCTTATGAAAAAGCCGACTGTGTCGGGATTGGCGTTTTCGGGCTTAGTCGCTATCCATCTTCCGTTGGCTAGCATCTTCGCCTTGTAGCGGTGCGGTATCGCCTCTTCGCAATGCTCGCAGGAGTAGGCAACGGTTTCGGGCTTGCCTTTCTGCCAACGTAGCCGCTCGAACTTCAACGTCTGATAGCAGCCGCAATGGGGACAAGGCACGAAGAAATGCCGTTGGTCGGTACTCTCAAATTCGGCATCGATAACGGAATGCCCCTGCACCGTAGGGGTGGAAACGATGTAGATTTTTTTCCGCCCATACGTACGGGTACGAGCTATGGCAAGGTCGATTGGCGAACCTTCCCCATCAAGGTCTTGCGGGTAGCTATCCACTTCATCCAAAAAAAGGTTGCGTGCCGGCATAGAGCGAAGCCCCGCAGCACTGTTCGCTCCTGCCATCACAAGGATGCCACCGGGAAAGCCCTTGCTGTTGATGGTGTTGTTGCTATCCCGATTACGGGCAGGTGCAATTTTCTGCCGTAACCGTGGTGTAGCTTCAATCATGGTGTCGATACGCATTTTGGAGTTGCGTTTCACCATGTCGTCAGTTGGCTGCACCATCAATGTAGGACCGGGAGCAGCATCAATGATATAACCAATCCAATTGTTGCCGGCTTCGGTAAAGCCGAGCTGTGCGCCTTTCTTCGACACTACCTTTTGGTAGGTGGAATAGGCACTCAAAGCATCCATAATTTCTTTTAGGTAGGGCGTCTTGGAAGTCTTCCAAAGCCCTGATTCAGCAGCAGCCACACTTGAAAGGTATCGGAATTGGTCAGACCACTCCGATACCGTCATTCGAGGAATAGGGCGCAACCCGTCAAGGTAACCTTTAATAATCTGCATGGTTAGAAAATAGATGTCTGCGTAAATTTTGATTTTGGTTCTTCTTGCGGCACATCGCCCAAGAACTGTTTTGTGAGGTGGTCTACCTCCGCCTCTAGCACCTTACATTTTTCGAGCTGCGTTTGGCTACGGACACGGCTAAAGTAAAGTACTTGGTTGCGCCTCATTTCGGCAACCTTGCGAGCGTATTCGAGGGGGGATAGGTTCATTAGCGTAGTTTTTTGAGTGAAAGAGTGATTATTTCAAACCATTGTACGCCATCAATATCTACGGGCTCGGTACCAATGATGCATCTGCCTGATGTTTCTACGAAATTGGCAGCCTCGAATATCTCTCTAACTAAGTGCGTTGATTGAATTACATGGCCTGATGAATCTCTTGCAGTTGGTGATTTCGTGCGGATTTTGAAGCCCGTGTCAGATTTGCAAACAAACCAAGCGTTAGTGTCTTCATCCTTTGCGAACTCAATGAAATCGTCTTCCTTGATGGCTAGCAATTCTGCCGCCTTTTGTGAAATTCTGATTGAGCCTACTTTCACGTTCAAGCTAATGGCTGCAACAGTGTTCTTTTTTCTGTGCGTGTCTACGGGGGCGAACTTTTTCAGTTTCATGTTTGTGGTTTTGGATGGTGATTAGGGTATTAAAATAGCGGCAGTGATGTGCTGCCGCTTGGTTTTGAAGTTTGTTTTAGAACGGCAAATCATCGTCTGCGCCAACTGCTGCCGGCCATTGATGCTGCGTAATTGGGTGCTGTGGCGTGTACACCTGCGGCTGTGGTGCTTGTGACCTATGCTGCGTTTGTGGCTGCGGCTGTGGTTGCGGTGCTGCTTGCTGCCCTGCTGCGCCTTGCTGCTGTGGCTGCCCCAACAGCTCGATGGTATCAACTCGCACCTCTAGCGATGCGGCTACCTCTCCCGAATTGGTGTTGTATGCCCGTGCCAATGGCTTGCCCTCAACGAGTACCTTCGTGCCTTTCTTGAGGTACGGTGCAATGGCTGTGCTGCCGCCTGCAACTACCCAACGGGTGCAATTCACCCATGTGGTGGTTGTCTGTTCGTTGCCTTGACGGTCTTTGTATTTCTCCGATACCGCAACAGTAAAGCCGATTGCGATAGAGCCATTCTCAAGGGTTCGGACTTCGGCGTCTTTGCCGATGTTTCCTGTAAACTGATAACGATTGAGTGCCATGTTATTGTGGTGTTTGTGGTTGAGAATTATTGGTACTGTCGAGCTTGCTTTTGATTGTTTGCAAAACAAAATCTGCTCCTACGTCAAAGCCTTTACTGTATTTCTCCCTGCCGTAGTCCTCTTTCATAAAATGAACCCCAATCACAACAAGGACAATTCCTAGGGCTTCTCTCCAATTGACAAACGATACACTAAACGGCTTAAACTGTACTTTGATGTGCAATGACCATAACCATATAACAACAGCTATGGCAATAAAAATCCATGATTTCATATTTGTGGTTTTTGTTGACTTGAAAAATACCCGGCAGGCTACTTGTACAAGGGTATAACGAAACGTTATCCCGTTAAGATTTCTGCCACGTTCCGGGTGATGTGCCGATATTCCATCGGGATACTATTTCCTTGCCGTTTCTCCGTCGGGTTAAAAAATAGTTTAGTGCAGTTGGCAGGTTTCGAGCCTGCATTGTACGTCTACATTCATGGAGCATTGTTTCAGCGTGGGTTATTTAACCCCTAACATGAGCGTCTATCAATTCCGCCACAACTGCATTTGAAAAGAAGACGGGCATCGAACCCGTGACCTCGTGGCAACCCACGGCTCTAACCAACTGAGCTACTTCCTTCCGTTGTCGTTCCAACTGTCACGGGTCGCCACCCGTCAAGCGCAATTCAGAATTTTGCCGAACACTGAACGTCTTCGCTTCGGCCTGCTTCGCATAAAAAAGGTTGCGGAGCTGCGGGAGTCGAACCCGCCCAAACCTTAAACATAGCTACTGACATGCTCTGCACCGTTACGTACCGGCAGCTTGTTTGTTTCACTACTAAGTTCGAACCCTTGCCCCATGTTGCCGTCTTTCCGGCTGTCAGCCATTGCAACGCCCCTTTGCAGGGGTGTGGGTTACTGTCGTGCCGCTTGCAAAAACACTGTTCGTTTTAGCCCACGCCTTTCTCGTGTTGGTCTTTTGCGCGGAGAGAGGTGGAATCGAACCACTTTTACCAATAATCAACTCTCAAACAGTTGAACTTCTCTCCAAATATCCTCCCGTGTGGAAACACGGCAGGAAAACCTATCGATATGAATACAGAGCAAAAATACACATTTTTGAATACCAAAAAAATATTTTTGCGTAATTTTTACCCGAATTTTAAACTACCTCGGCATTGTCGTACTTCGTAAGTCGTTCCAATACGCCCGCTATCTCGTCGTACAACTTCGCTACTGCTTCATTCCTGTTGTCGGTAGCAAGCAGCTCGTCTATTACTTTGTCGGGAATTGCCAACAACTCGCTCTGTAATACCTGCCCAAACTCGTACAGCTTCTTGTACACCTTATCCTTCTCGACCAATATGCCGGCTTTTTTCTTGTAGTCTAGCTCGGCTAGCTTGGCATCGAAAATGGCTTTGGCACGTTTGGCAGCCTGCAATCTGTTCTGTGACTGCGCCTTAGTTTCTTCGGGGTCGATATCGGTGGCGTTCTTCCCACCCTGAACGCTGTATCGGGAAAAGTGGTGATCGGTGTTCGTATTCTCCACCCACTCTTTGTCGGCAATGCTCTCGATGATGCCTTTCTTGCCGTTGGCTAGAACCACCAACCCCTTTACCAATCTGCCGGCATCAATGGCACGAAACACAGATGTATGGCTTACGCCCTTACGGCGGGCGTACTCGCTGACGGATAAAGGCTTTTCTCCTGAAGTTGATTGCTTTTTGCTCATACTCGGTCATTTTGGTACCCAACTTTCAGACCATTCAGCATTCTTGATAAGTGCTGTTCTAGGAATGCCCTTTCTGTTGGCTAGTCGATAGACTTCTTCTGTTTCCATCTGCAATTTACGGCATATCTCTGAAACTTGAACGCCACTGTTCAACATGCGTTCAACTATGTCCGCCATCTTCAATACGCCGTGAATTCCCCTAGCTCTATTGTGGCGCACAGTTGCCATCATCTGACTACTCATATCGAGCGGGGTTATAGTGACCACCGGAACCATGCCGCCGGTAAGCTTGTACACCTCCAATTGGCCGCTAACAGTCCACCGATGGAAGCCATCAATAATGGTCATGTCGGGATTGACTACGATGGGCTGTGTCCATCCATCTTCCCTGATGCTGATGGCTAGGAGTTCGAGTTCGGGAGGTGGAACGCTGTTCGGGTTGTAGTGATTGGGTTTCAATGTGTCCCGATGTACCCACCTAACTGTGTCGATAGGTTGAGCGTTACGCACGTCCGTATAGCTCCTTCGCTTCATCAGTGGTGATGCCCAACTGCTTGCAACGGTTCATCGCTTCGTTGAGCATCTTGTTTTGGGTTCTGTTCTTCAAATCGCCTTTTACAGCGATTTTCGATAGGAAACGCCAACTGCAACCACTTACGGGGTGGGCAATTGCATCGTCTATGGGGTCATCTGTTTTGCGGTAATGCCTACGGATAAGGGCTTGAATGTTGCCTTCCACCTTTTTGCGGATGGCTTCATCGGTGTAGTCAAGCACTCGTTGGTGGCAATAGTCCTCCCAACTGATGCCATCGGGCTTTGTGCCGCTCAAATACAGTTCCGTATTCGCATATCGGAACGCCGTGTTCACGCCCTTTACACGCCCTAGCATCTTCGCCCACATTTCGGGAAAACATTCTGCGTACACATGGAGCTTGCGCAGTGGTTCTTCTCCGAAAGGTTGGCAAACTCGCTGCTGCAGCAATTTTCCGTGCATATCCGTATGGTTGAACACGTCATAGCATCGGTTGTAGTCTAGGCTCTTTACCTGAACATACTTCCATACGTCTTCCGTACTCCAATCGTATATTGGATGCGTGTTGTAGCAGTTGTGCGCAATGGCTCGTGTCTTGATGTAAGGATCATTCCGTTTGCCGGCAATGACCTGAAACCGTCTTAGGCTTTCCTGCGTCCTGATGCCGGTGAGCAAAGCAACACTCCCCATGCTGTTGGGGAATATGCGGGGCATCCACTGTTGGTAGCTTTCGCCTAGCTCTAGTTCGGGATGCTCCATGATTGCCCACGGTGGTGGCTCCCGAACCCAAAGGTGGCGTTCTTCGGGGTTCCAACAGTACCAATACGGCTGTTCGGTGCTACAGGCGTTACGGTGTTTGACCGGCAAGCAGTACCAATCCAACTGCACTTCGGGCAGCTCACGAACCCGGCTCACGTATTCTATCGTGTAGGGGTCGATGACTTCTTCATCGACAAATATCGCACGAACAGGTAGACGATTAAGGTCACGGGCAACCTCTATTGTGATGTTCAAAACAACGGTGCTGTCTTTGCCGCCGGAAAAAGAAATGATTACGTGGTCGAACCGTTTGTACAGGTAGCGCACTCGCTCCAAGGATGCCGAGTACACGTCCTGCCCGGTGAACGACTTCTGCCGGAGTTGTCGCCTCACAGCCTATCCCTAATCTTGTTCCATGTAGTCGGGCAAAACTCTTCAATCAGCTCGGAAGGTGTCTGTTTGTACATCCGCGGATCAATCATGTTCCACGATGTACAGCCTTCCTTTGAGCCAAGCTCGTACTCGTAGATGGATGGATACGGCAGCTCGTGACGCCTGATGTACGTCCAAATATGTTCGTGCCGCCAACTGATTAGTGGGAAACAGTTGTGTAGTCCGTCTCGTGTTCGATAGGTTGGAGCAGGCACAACATTTTCCTGCTTCCGTCGTCCATACAGCACAGCATCATTACCGCTGCCAAGCGCATGTCGCTTGACTGTGGACTGTTGGCAGAGGGCGTAGAATTGCCCGAAAGTTCTAGTATCCGTAGGCCATATATACTTACGATTCTCCCGTTTGAATATCCAATAGGCTCCCAACCGGTCCCAATAAGTAACATGGATTCCAAGTGCCGGCACAACCTTAGTGCGTATTTCCGCATCAGTTCGAGCAAACCAGTAGGAGTTGGCGCAGATTGCATCTTTTACCCCATAGTACGTGGCAAGCATGTGTGACAACACGATGCTATCCTTGCCGCCACTGAATGCGATTAGTGGTGACTTCACCGTTGGCAGAAACTCGTCAAGGATTGCACGAGCTTCATCGGTCTTGTCTTTCAGGTCGTAGGCATGGCCAACGGTCTTTATCCTCACCGGCGCAGCTCCATGTCGCTTGCGCTGATGCCGTTGATGATGGTGGCAACTTTCATCTGATGCAGCTCGTCAGTAGGACCGACTTCGCTGTCAGGGTGGAATGCGACCACATCCATCTGCCGGTACCGTGTCCTGAACGAGTGGGTACCAACCAAGTGCTGCTGACCATCCACCCCTAGAGCCTTGCTCCCGTCTTCGGGATGAATGAGGAAGATGTCACCCTCCCGAAGTTCGGCATTGCCAAAGGGTGTGACGCACTCTCCATAGCCACGAGCCACAATGCCAACCCTGATGGATGGGTGGGTGTGCTGCGTTTGGTTGATGTCGATAGGGAAGTGCAGGTGGTTTAGGCAGGGGTCACCCTTGCGAACAGGCGGCAAGAGCTGCGTATCGGTACAGCCATCGATGTAGGCAAGCCGTCCCCGTTCCTCGATGGGACCGCCAAAGGTGTGCAAGGCCTGATGTTTTGAGTGGTGGACTAGCAGCACTTCGCTGTGTTCCAACACAACGATGTTGCCCCAATTCACCACCCCGTACATGCCGGCAGTCAGCACAATGTCGCCACGGGCTTGCACGATGCCGGAATGCACGTACACGAACCATGCGCCACCCTGCATCGGTACGTGGTTGTGGCCACGGATACCGTACACGGTAATGTCGTTGTCGTGGAACAGTGTGCCGTCAAACCCGAACCGGCTAAAGGAAGGATTACGCATTCGGCTCCCCCGTATAGTGACGAACCATGTGCATGAGTGCGTCTTCCAATTTGTCGTATAGCTTATCCGCCCTAATCTGACTTAGGACTTCGACAAGGCGAACCTTGTTTTCATGGAGCATGACTAGCTCGAACAGCGAATAATCATCATCAGAGGACTTCGGCTCTGCAGGTCGCAGCGGCTTTTCGTCCGTGTCGTTGTCGTTGTTGCTGTCGGCTCTATCGCTGCGCTCGCTTACGATGGTGCGCTGCGGTGGCTCGTAAGGATCATCGGGCAAAATGCTCTCGGCTTCACGGAGCATGTTTTCAAGCTCCGCATCCGACCAACCCAAGCCCTCTGTGCTTGCATCTAATTCACGGAGTGCGCGAAGCTCTGCCTGAACGGCATCATTGTCCCATGTGGACTTTTCAGCGATGCGATTGTCCGCAAGGCGAAGCGCGCGTTTCTCTGCTTCGCTCAGGTCGTTCAGCACAATCACCGGCACTTTTGAGAGCTTCAAAAACTCCGCTGCTAGTGCGCGACCATGCCCGGCAATGATTTCGCCATCTGCATCAACCAACACGGGGTTCACGAACCCAAAGCGGCTGATGCTTGCGGCTATTTCCTCAACGTTGCGCTCGTCATGCTTGCGTGCATTGCCGGCATAATGGCGCAGTCGTTCGAGTGGCCAATAGTGAAGTTTGATGTCGTTTTTCATGCCGCCAAAGGTAGGCAACAATGGCGTTCAGCTCATGCAGTTTCCCGTTATCAGGCGTGAAATTGGATGATTGCGGCAGTAACTCAAAATCAGCACCCTTGTAACTTTGAAAAAACTCTCCGAGTGGCGAAGATTTGCGGGTGTTCGCCCCCGCAGTAGTTTGCCCTAGAAAGAACCTAGTCAATCCCATTGTGGGAAAAACTTCCCATACATGTCCCATTATTGGACAATTTCCCGACATGATACAAACAAATGACGATTGATTACAACAACCGCTTGAGTTGTCGTTGTAGTTCTTGCTCATATTTTCTATGGATGGGTAAAAAGTAACGAAGTACAGTGTGCTTGTTCAATGCCATTGTTGCTACTGACGTGGAATTTAACACTTCAATAGGCTTATCCTGACCTGTTGTATTTACTCGTCTATGTCTCCACAAAAAGCCAAATGCAGAATAGTTTCCCCTAGCAAACACTAAACTTCCATATTTTGGAATTTTGAATGCGGAGCGAATTACATCCCTTCTACCCTTTTTAATTTCAACGCTAATACCACCAGCTTTCCGTATTGCCTTACGCTGTACGCGCATTTTTCGAGTTTTAATAGAAGATGCGAACGATATGTTATAGCCTGTTGTTTCCACGGCTAACCTATTACCATTAAACCCGGAAAGCCCTACAGGCATATTTCCTGCTGTTATTGTTCCTTGCAAATTATTGTAGTAGGCAGGTTTAACATGCAGCCCTTTTTTACGGTCTGATGCATATAACCTTCCGAGTTTGACGTTATACTCTTTTGCAATATCTTCTCTGATGCGAGTTCGCCCAAACCTAAGAGAATCGTTTATTGCCATTTGTACGCCAATTTTGGTGTTTTTATCTACGTGGTCAGCCCATTGCCGTAGTTTATTCAATCCTTCGATTTTAATTTTTGTTTGCATGCCCAAATGTAGCCCATTATTGCCGAATAGCCATTTGTTGATTTGTTGACAGCTTGTTGACAGCTTGTTGACATACCAAACCCTTGCTGCATAAGGGTTTGAGGCACATTGTCAACAAAACAACAAAATATATAGATATAAGTAGTAGTAGTAGTAGGTGTCTATGTACGGTTTGTAGACCTGTTTATCTGTCTATATATTCTTCGAAAAAACGTTGACAAGCTAAGTAGCTGATTTTCATAGCAATTATGGTCAACGTGTCAACGTTTTGGGCGTTTTTTGCCCTAATCAAGATACAAATCTGTATACAAATTTCGATACAATGTATCTAACAAACGCAGATACACGGCTGTATATCTTCGGATATATCCACGTTTGTATCATTTTTTGTATCAAAAATGTATCTTTTCGGGGCTGTATCATACATTGTATCTCACTTTGTATCACATTTGTATCTAAAATTGCAGTATATCTCACAATATATCTTCGTTTGTATCGTTCAATATATCTACTTTTGTATCAAATTTGTATCAATGGCAGAGAAAACAGCAAAACCCACACCGGGCACTGCGCAGCATGTACGGGCAGCATGCGCAGAGGCCATGCAAACCGGACAAGCAACGCTAGTCCAAGGAAAACACTACCAAAACATCAGGGATGTGCGGAATTTCGTATCACGGGAAAAGCGGCAGCACGTTGGATTGGTGCTACGTGTCCACGAGAGCGATGGCACGGCTATCGTCACCGCCTATCGACAATACGGCAGGGTGTACGAGGTCGAGGAAGAGCTAAAGCGGCTACGGCAGGCAGCGTTGGATATGAACCCGATAGTGTTCGAGAAGTCCGTCAATGCGCTTCGTGATGTGGCATTCCCCGCAGAAGACTTGGTGTAAAACAAAAAACCCTCCGTATGGAGGGTTCTTCGCAAATAAAAATCCTTATGAGCAGAAAAGAAGCGGAAACCGCTTTGAAGTACAATATTACGGAAAAAATCGTTTCACCAAATAAATGATGATTGCAAGCAGCAGCAGCGATAGAGTTATTGCAACTCCTTTCCACGTCCAGTTCGTTTTCGGCTCTACTGCTTTGTGATAGTCGTCTGCTTCCGTTTTCTTGGTCGTTTCGCGCGTATCGGCTTCAACGGTCATTTCGTGGAGCTGTACCGGCACTTCCTGTGGTTTGGTGTTCGCCTGCAGGTCAACTTTGCCCGTGGCTTTGTCGAGCGTAGCCGTCACAGTTAGAGCACCACTCGCAAAGGTCCATTGCTCGAATGGTTTGCCGGCAATGGTTGGAAGTGATGGGGGAACATAGCCCGTGATGGCAAACGCAGCTCTGAGGCTGTCAGGTTTCGATTTTGCCACCGTGTCAATGGTGCGAGTGGTTACCCTTAGATGTGCGGACTTCGCCACGCTATCGGTAGCGGAATGCGTTTCTGTAACGAGTTTCTTATGCGATGCGCAGCCTACAGTAACTATGGCGATGCATGCGGAAATGAGTAGGTGTTTCATTCTTCATCGGATGTGAGTGAGGTAATGAATTTTCCAAGAGCACCAAGCCCGAAGATAATGTAGGCGAGCACTTGGTTGTCGGTAAGAATGGCCGGTATAGTACAGCCCGTAGACACAGCGAACAGCGCATTACCGAGCCGCTTCCAAAACTTTGGCGTGGGCTTGGTTAGGTTAGATAGCTTGAACATATTATTAAGGGTTTGGTTACTTGAGGTTTCCCGTGCCACCAATGGTCGGTCTGTCTTGTTTGTTCTGCAGCGTCACTTTGATTTCATTGATGCCGTCTTGCAGCTTGTCGAGTTTGTTATTCACTTGCTTGTTGGTTTCCTCCTGCACACCTATTCGGATTTCTAGTGCAGTAAGGCGAGTGCTTGTACTTATCCAAAATGAAAGTACGGCACCTACTACCACTATGGATGCGGTAAGTAGTTCGCCGGGCGTAATGGAACGACGTTCGTTGTTGGGATTGCTCATAAAATGAAAATTGGCAGATTGTTCGCTCAAATGTAGCGATAATCTGCCAATTACATAATGTGTTTTTGGTGACCTCTAGTGAGGTCGTGTAGCGGGTAGCTTGTGTGTGCCTACGCCCCCCTTAGTTGGGTATGCCATCTCGGAGTGCTTATAGTCCTGTTTGTAAAAAGCATCCCAATCGACGTGTATTCTATCCCGCTGTAATGGTATAGAACGCTCGTAATGTGGTGTATGCTGCATCTTGTCTTCTGCTTCGGGGATGCAGAACTGTTTTTTCTGTTTCATGGTGCTAAAATAATGATTGTTGAAATAATGGGTTACCAAGAAGTGATTTGTAATCGGGGATAGTGATTACCTTGGGTTGGTCGGGTGCTGCCACAGAGGGGCATTCGTTTCCGTCTGTGGTTGTTTCCATTTTGGAAATCGTCGCTTCTTGCTCCCTTCGTTCCGTCATGTATGCCCAACATTGTTGCTCTGTCAGTCGGGTGATGCCTAAGCCCGTTTCGGGAAGATATACCCGATATCCTGAGTACACCTCTAGTGAGAGGGTGTTCATGTGGATGGCTACGCCCTTCATGCCGTACATTACCATGTTGAGCACACTCATGTTCACACACCTGCGGTCAAGGTCGTAGGCATGATAGAACGAGTTCCAACGGTTCTGCGGATGCAGTCGGGCATGAGCTATGAGGTTTCGAGAGCTGCCGGCTGCGTGATCGGCTACAGTAGTGCCATTTGGCACGGGGCTCTTGGGGTCGTGGTTGAGCTGAGCCATCAAGTCGCAGATGCACTTAGGCGTGAAGAACTGCCCCATTGCTTGCTTGCCTGATAGGCTACCTATTTCCTCGAAGTAAATGCCCAACATATCATCCCACCCACCGTCTTGCGCAGCTCTATCGTATTCGCTGAACATATGGGCAAAGCATTCTTGGAACTTGGTCAGCTCGTCACGGCTGTAGCGTTTGATTAGCTCGAAGTATCGCTCCTCCATCCTACCAAGCGAAAGAGCGCAGATAGCTATCTCCATGAAGTCGTCAAACACTTGGGTGATGTGGTGCCGGTGGGCTATCTGTTCTAGTGTCTTAATGAATGCCCGTTTGGGTGGTTCGGTTGTTTTTTTGGAAGCCATACGATTAGTTGGATAAGCGTTTCTGAAATTCGTGTTTGTTCATTGCTCGCATCATTTCGAGCACTTTCAGGTCGTCTTCCGACATCTTATGTCCGGGTCGGGTGTCGTTTTCTGTTGGCTTTGCCGTTAGTCTGTTGCGATGGATAAATGCCCGATAGAATATATCAAGGTCCTTTTCGTAAGCTTTGATATAGAACTCGAATTTGGCATCTATCTCAATGTACTGTGCATCGGTCAGCTCTATGCCTATCCTGCGTTTGCTAGTAGGCGATACGAAGTAACTAAAGCCGCCACCAATGACGCTTGATGCTACCTGTTGAAAAAACTTCTGTTGAGTGGTCTTGATGTCAAAGTAGCGTTTGCGCTTCACTTCATCGCTGATGCTTTCGAGTGTGATGCCATGTTTCTCCATCAGTCGTTGGAGCATCGCTGCGGCATTCTCCTTTTCCCCATCCACTCCTTGGTCAGCTAGGGCTTTGAGTTTTTTCGCTAGGTCGAGTATTTTGTTGTCGTCCATATAGGTTGTTTAGTGAGGCATTGCCGCCCCGGTGAATGATTAGTTTTGTTCGGTTGACAATGCCTTTTCTATAATACCTCTGAGGGCTGCTTCGTTGCAGAAAGTATTGGTATCTATGTCGTAGTACCAACCTCCGATACCTTTCGACCATAGCCATCTGTTGACGCCTTCAATGGATGGCGAACCTACGAGCCCAAATAGCAGCGATTTTGCATCTTCATGGGTGATGCTGTTGATAAGTAATGTTGTCCAATGGATTGCCTGTTGGCGAGTGAGCTTTTTCATATCGGTTGTTTTAAAATTCGGTGTAAAATTACGCAAATTTGCACATTCGAGCCAAATAAATTCAAAAAATAACCCCACTTTTTTTAGGAGTGGGGTATTTTATTACTTGCGTAGCTGTGGCACTTGTCTGTGCAGTTTCCTGCGCTGCCGTTGGTTTGGCAGTCTGTGTGGCATAGGGCCTGCACTGTTGAGCAACAGGCTAGATTGTAAGCCCATTAGCTCTTGTGGTGAGCCGTAACGCTCTTTCAATTTGGCTGACTCTGTTGGCTGTGCTGCGAATATCGCTGCTAGAATTCTGCCTATTGCAGCTACTCTTCCTGTACTCATAATTTCCCGCTATCGTTACGGTACCCGTTTGTTGGTTTAGAATTCTATGTTTTGTTCAAGCTCTTGTTTCAATGCCTTCTGTAGTGCCGGCAGAATTTCCTCTGCAAATCGGTCGCAAGCTTTTTCGATTTTCTTTCCGAAAGTAATGTACGCCAAGCCTTGGTACATTTTTCCGCCAAAATAATCAGTGCTAATGCTAGCAAGGAACTGTCGAAAGTCGCCCTCTCCATAGCTTCTCCATGCAAATGAAAGATTGCCATAGTCTGTTACAGAAGCGAACATGCCATCCGATGTAAGCACTACTTGACCTAACCATCTGCCGTTATCTGTTTTGAGCGTATAGCTCCGTGATTTTACCATTTGAAACCGCTATCGTTACGGTGCCCGATGTTTAGAATTTGTGATTGTGTTTGGTTTGGTATTCGGTTCGGAGTGCCTCTAAGTCTATACCCAAATGCTTGGTGGCTTCAAATTTACGGTCTGCTTCTTCCTCTACCCAATCGTATGTTTCGAGCAAGTCAAGCACCGCTGTGAGGTCTAGTAGATAACTCTGCCCTACCTGCATATTGTCGTAGGCAATGGAGATGGTGGCCTTGTAGTCTATGGCGTCGATATTGTTGCCCATTCCTACTATTTCCCATCCCAAATGCTCGAATACCAGTTTAAGCATCTCGTAAGTTAGCTTGTTGTACATAGTACCGACAATTAACTGCTTTACTAGCTCCCTTGACGATATCTTAAACGGATCATCTTTGAATTTATCTAGCACCGCTTTGGCTGCAATGTGAGTAAACGCCTCATCATGGTCAATACGTGGCGGTCTGTCTTGTGTTGAGCTACCCTCTGTACTACTGATAGCAGGGGTTGCAATACTCCGCATATTGATGGGAAGAACTTCGCCAATCTTCCAACTGCTCCACGAGTAGGTATCCATAACGATGCCATATGCATCAGGAGTATCGCCGTTTTCAGCTACAACAAACATTTTTGTACCCATGTAGGTATCGCTATGGTGCGCTGCGGTTACCTCGTGAACTATTTTACCTTCCGCAAGTAGCTGTGCTTTTATGCTCGCAATATGCAGCTCCACCTTCTTGGCATAGCAATCCGCATCAAAACAAACATCCTTGCTCTGCACATCGTCAAACAGAAGTGCGTTGCATCCCGAACGTTTTGGGCAGTTCGTACATGCACCTGCTTGCTCGTAGAGGCTAGGGTTCTTGATGTTGAACGGAGCTTCTTCCAAGTTGCGCTCAAACGTGTTTTCGATATTCCGCTTGATGTCCGTTAGTGTGATGCCACCTGCCTTAGATGCGCATTGGTCGTATAGTTGCTGTTGGTCGTCAAACGTAAGGCGTGCAAACTGCTTACCGTGTGTGATTGGCAGGCTTCCACTTCGTATCTGTTCCTGTACTACGGGTATGCATCGCTGCAAGGCCAAACGGTCGTAAACATACTTTTCGCCAACGCCTAGCATGTCGGCTATCTTGGCTGCTGAGGTCTTGCCTCGCTTGGTGAGCTGAAAGAATGCATCGCTCTCTTCCATTGGGTTGATGTCTTTCCGCTGTAGGTTCTCCGTGATGGCGATGTGAAAGGCTTCGTCATCGGTGAGTGTGCGCACGATGCAGGGCACTTCTGTAAGCCCTGCTAGAACGGCTGCACGGTAGCGTCGTTCACCGCATACAATCTCGTAGCCGTCGGCATCGGGTCGCACGAGAATGGGCTGCATGATGCCCACCTTCGCCACCGATGCGGCTAGGTCGGCAAGGTCGGCATCGTTGAATTGTTTGCGTGGGTTATTTGCCGATGGAGAAACTTCAAGCACGGATAGCGAGCGAAGTGCTGCATTTTGGGTTGGGGGCAGTGTTTGTGGTTTTGATTTTGCCATGGTTGATTGATTATGGATTGAGTAATGTCGGCATGATGATTGCCAGTTGGTTTTCCGTTTCAATGGCTGTAGCAGTCACTACAACAGCATCGTTCGGCTTTCTGATGTCGAATACTGCCGTTTCTTCGAAGTCCATTGAGTTCAGTAGCCTAGATAAAGTTTTAGGGTGTAGCCCTACCTGAGTGGTATAGCGTGGCTCTGTAGGTACGTTGCTTTTATCAACTGACTTGCGTAAGACGCTCTCCACATCGGGGTAGCGTTCGGAAAGTTCTGCCCAACTGATGAATATCCGTTGGCGCTTTTTTGTTGCCAAACGAACGTCCAACCCATCTTCGGTTACTTCGATAGCACTTGCCTTCAATGCTAATTCGTAGGCTTCGGCAGTCAGGAATTTGCCGTTCATGATGGCTATTTCTTCGGGTGAGAAGTCCATCCATGCGAGTGATTGCCGTATGGCTATGAGAGCATCCGTCACGTACACATAGCCTTTTATGAATGCGATGTGTTGCAGTGCGGGTCTGAGGTCGTCATTGGAAACGGCAAGGTGCAGTTTCGATTTAAATAGTCCTAAGCTCATGATTGAAAGATGCCGGATTACCCGCCGGCACGGGGTTTGTGGTTATGGTTTCAAGTTTTTGAATATCTCCACCCACTCAGCACGCTTACGTGGGGTAGCATCTTCGATGAACACTTTAATGATACGGTTCTTGCACGCTTCCCAACCGTCCATGAAGTAAGCCGATTTGGTGGTTGCTGCTCCGACGTTGGCCACAACGGTCTGTGCTGCTGCTACACCTGCTGCTGCTTCGTTCTGTGCTGCAAAACCGTGATGATGACGGTAGGCAGGGAAATGCTCGGCAGGTAGTGGTTGAGCAGGTGGTGGTGGTGGTGCCTGATACCGTGGCAGGTTGTTGGCAGGTTCGGGGTACACGTTGTTGCTATCCCAATTGCGAGGGTCTCCGTAGGCTGTAGCAGGTGGCGTAGGTAGGTGGCTGCCATTGCCACCGCTATCCATCCAATCCGGTACCGCTTCGGTCATACCGATTGCTCTCGATTTCAAAACCACCTGTTCGGGTGTCGGCTGCTGCATCGCTGCCAACTCCCTGCGCTTAGCTTCGAGCTGCGCTTCCAAGTCTGCGAGCTCCTTTTGCTTGCGTTGGGCTTCCTCTGCTGCCAACCGTTGGCGTTCCTGTTCCTGATTGATGGCTTCCAATGCTGCCACACCTGCGGCAATGGTTTCCTGCAATTGCGCCTCTGTGTATTGGGTCACATCATCCCAATGCACCACCACATTGCCGGCAACGTAGTTTTGCCCTAGCAGGGTGAACCCTGCATCGGTGAGTAGTTTTACCCTGCGGATTTCCTCTGCCTTGCGCCTGCGCTCCGCTTCTTGGTCAATAGCGAGCACCTGCGACTTCAGGTGTTCTTCAATCGGTTGAATTTCCGCAGTCAGGCGTTTGGCTTCGGCATCAATCGCTTGCCCTGCACGTAGGAAAGGTTCTTTGATTTCCTTGCGCTTGGCTTCGATGCCTGTGCGCATGGAGCGGATACGGCCAATAGCGGAATTGGCTGTGGCGTAGGTTTCCTTGTCTTCTACGCCTGCAATAGTGAGTTTGCCGTAGTCTTGTTTCAGTTCGGCAATCGTTTTGTCTGTGATGCCATACGATTGAATGGCGAGTGAGGTAACTTGCTCAACTGTGGGAGTGCTCAGCTCCGTAGTCTGTTCTGTAACGATAGGTGGTTTCTTAGCTGTTGCCATGTTGTTGTGATTTATGGTGAAAAATTATTTGTTGATAATGCGCTGCCAAAGCGTTCTATCTCGTAGTGCAAAGTTTTCCTGTAATAGCCTGTCTAGCTCTGCTGATAGGTTTTTGTTACGGTCTAGTGCTGATTGAAGGCACTGCTGATGAACTTCGTTCATGTCTTCCTCAACGAATGCAATGCCATCTTTGATGACTAACGGTTTGCGCTTACCTATTGCCTCGTGAGCCTTGATTAGCTCAATAAAGTGAGCCATTGGAATTGTAACAGTTGAGTCATCCTCTACTAATTTTGGAATGAGGCTACCAACGGTAGTGCTGAATTTTGGTTTTAGTGCCATGTTGTTGTTTTTTAGATGATAAAATATTGAACGTCCGCCCTACCGACGTATGCACCGCAATTGGTGCTATCGGGGAGCGTTTTCAAACTGTTTTATTGAGCGGGGTTTCAGAAGCTCTCCACAAATATTCCCGCTATCGGTAGCTACTCAGTAAATAGTTGCTCGTACTGATATTCGAGTGATTGCAGTTGCGTTGTTAGCTGCTCCAGCATTGCACCTTTAAGCTTCGCACATGGTAGATTGGTTGTGTACTGCCTATCCTCGTATATGGTCTTTTCTTCGTTGAATAATCGAACGGACAATGCTGTTATTTTGCCGTTCTGAAATAAGCGAAGCTCTGCTTTCTTAGCTTCGATGGCTTTATCTAGCTTGGCTGCTTTGGCGTACTGTTGCTTGTTCATAGTCTGTTGTTTTTAGAAATGGATATTTTTCGTTGTCGTCTAAGGAACACCAAGTTTTCATCAGGCTTGGCGTTAGAGGTATGCTGTTTTCAAATCGAACCTTGCACATAGCTATTTTGACTTCATTAAAGTCGGCTTCACTCCACTGCAAGATGTTGTCTTTGCTATACTTTTTTTTCGCCATTCTTTTTTTGTTGGCTTTTTTTAAATTCTTCGTAGGTAATTGGCTTGGAAAGGTCATGTGGACTTTTTGGGAAGTAAGCCAACTTAGGTATGGCTGCTGCTACATTTCTCAACACGTCACTTGTATTGTCGGTGTGCATAAAATGAACATCGCCAATATTCACATTTACAAATCCTGTTTCTGCTAGGGTGATTACTATTTTGTCTATCATACTTTGGTAGTTATAACCGTTCGATTGTTACGCTCAGCTTGCTGTTGCCTTGCGTGTCTATTATTCTGCGCCCATTCCAAGCCGTAGTTACGTTGATGTTTGCCTTTAGAAAACACCTGCGTATCCTACGCAGCACTGTTGGCGCTTGACGTTCCTTTACTTTCAATTCGCAGGAGTACACTTTGGATGTTGCTGTTATCTGCACGTATTTGGCTACTCGTGGCATTGCTTACGATTTAAGTGCTTCCTCAGCAAGTTTCTGAATATACGGATGCTCGTTGCTATCGGCTACAATGTGCTTGAGTGCCGCTTCCAATTTCTCCAACCGTGCTACCAATGATGGCACTTGGTCGAACTGATATTTCTTGAGTGTTGCCATGAATTCGGCAGGGTCTTCTACGCCTTCAAAAGCGTGAACACACTCGATGATGCGTTCTGCATCTTTCTCTTCCAAATAATCGGCAACGTATGGTAGCGTTGTGTCTTCGCAGTCAATTGCAAACAAATCATCATGGACAAAACTTTTGACCATTTTCCAAGGGGTGGGTGTGGATGGTAGGTTCATATATTAGAATTTATGGGCGGCATTGCACCGCCCGTGGTGAATAATTTATAAAATTCTCATTACCTCGAAGAAATAATCAATGCGCTGCTCCTTGCCGTTTCTAGCCAACAAGCCTTTAAAGGCTGCTGTAAATGCTCTCGACTTCTCAGCACTTCTCAGTGTCATTGCATCGGCCTTTTCTTTGAGCCACTGTTCATCAATCACTATGCTGTCAGCTACAGCTTTGATGGCTGCATACTTTTTATCAATTGCTGCTTTTTGCTCCTGTGCTGCTTGCTTTTGTTTCGCTTCACATTCTACCTTCAAGCGCATAGCTTGTTCTTGGCGTGCCTTAAAATGTTTGTTGAATGTGGCTTCTTTCACTTCTTTACCTGAGAAGGAGAAGTACTTGCCGGTCAATTTTTTTACGTCAGAAACAACGTAACCTGCGGCAATGGGTGTGCTGTAGATGATGGCTGTGTTGCCTTCGATAACGATTAAGGCGTTTTCTTTTACCACGTCAGAATAGGTGAAATAACCACCACTGCGTCTGCTGCTGTCTTTCCAAGATGCTGTTGCTTTTACAAAGTACTGTTTCATGTTGTTTTGCCGTTTTACGAGAGGCTGCTCGTTGTTTCGTTTCAAATACGGTGTAAAATTACGCAAATATTTTAAACTGCAAAATATTTTTCAAAAAAAATGCCCAACCCATAGAAATAGGTCGGGCTTCAATCAATCAGCATGAGAAAAAAGTTATGGCTTGCCGGTAAGTAGTCGTATCGGTAACGCTACGGCTCTTCCCTTTATCCCTGCTGCAAATGTAGTGCTTTCAATCGAAACAGAACCCTCTATGCGCATCAGCGTCCGGCTGTGGTTCTTTTCCCACGGAGTACCGTTGAGCATCTTACTAATGCTCGCAGAACGATTGCTAATGTACATAAATCCGGTACTGTCTATTTTGAAGCCCAAACGCCTCAGTCTGTTTTGGGCTGTTTCGTTTCCTATGTACTCGTCCTGCTTATCGAGGGAAGCAGCGAGTATCAGTTCGCCAATGGTGCGCTCGTAGCCCGTTCCGTTGGCTTCCACACGGGTAATCTGCTCCATCAGGTAACTAAACAGCACGTACTCGTCACGGGTGCTTTCTAGCCCTTTCTCTTCGTTCCAATCCTTATCTTTCACCCACATCACTGCTTCTTCATAGGTTATCAACTTGCTGCTGAATAGCGAGTATGCACCTGCGAGGATTGCCCCTAATTGGTCACCTGCTCTTTGCGCACCGATTACGTTCTTCGCTGCATTGGCAAACGTGGCTGCATTCTTGATGATGATAGGAACCATAGTCAGGGTTCGAGCCTGCATCCTTTCCACATAATCGTCCGTGATTAGGTCGTTATGAAGCTTCTGCAGCTTGTCCCATCGCTCGATGCGCACGGGGTCGTCGTCTTTGAGCTTCTTCACCCCGAGAATGGTCACCCGTGAACGGTCACTCTGTTGGCTTAGGCTCACCCCAATGGATGCGAACGCAAAACAGCTACGTATGCTGTATGTCACGGCATTGCCGGCAGCAGAGCCTTTGGCCATCTTGCCGCCATCGTCAGAGGATGCAGCCCGCATCAGGTTTAGAACGGTTTGGATGCGCTCTTGACTGCGCTTGTCTTCCGCTTCGGCTTCATCAAACACAACCGGTAAGGCATCATGCCCAAGCCACTGCCGTAGCCCTGATTCAGTCGTTTCGCCTTGCACGGCAAAAGCCGTATCGCCTAGCAGCCTGCGAATGATCTCCTTGAACACCCAACTCTTACCGCTGCTAGCGGCACCGGTTATCCAAATGTGAGGTCGCCACTTCAACGCTCCGCAAATGGGCGCAATCACACACCACCCGGCTAGCAGGTAGGCGTTCACTTCCCTTTCCCAATTCACGAGCTTCGTCACCTCTAGCAGCTTCGATGCTTCCGAAGCCGGCAAAGGTTTGCGTTCGGGAAAACCCAACGGCTCACCCACCTCGTAGATGTAGTTGGTAGTTAGCTTGCCTAGGGGTAACTGCTGCCCATCCACCACAAGGTGGCTACCTGCATGGAGAACGGTGCGCCCATCATCGAACCATGCACCACGGCCACGGGCACGTTTGCTCGAAAATATCCCTGCCGCTTGTGATGTTGCCGATAGCCAATTGGTCGCTGCATCAACATCGAATTTGGCTTTTCCCTTGTTGGGAAAGTTATGTTCCCAATATGCCAATGGGGCTAAGTCCATTAGGGAACTTACTGTCATTTGCGAAGTGTTGAGCTTTACAATTAGCTTGTTCCCCAACGGATAGAAACAGTGTGTTGGTCTGCCGCTATCGTTGAAGTAGCCTAGAAACTTGAAGTACGGGTTATGTTGACTTAGCTCGTTCTCGTCCTCTTCCATGTTGGGCGGAGGTGGGGGAGGGGATTGGTCAGCATGATAAATTGGGAATTCCGATTTTCCTTCATGCTCCTCCATCGGTGGTGGTGATGGTGGCAGCTCCGGCATCGGTTCGGGTTCTGCCATCGGTATCGGTGGCACTTCAATCAGGCTTTCTCGAATGAATTTCTTCATCTCGCCCGGTTGCCACTCTTTGTCGGCAGCATCCCATTTGTGCGGCATCTCTGCCGGCACATTGAGCCACTTACGTGTTGAGCAATGGTCTTTCAGGATGGCATCAATAGCGAGCATTGCCGCATTCCCATCCTGTTCGTGGAATGGCTTCAGCTCTCCCGCTTTGGGGTGCTTTTCTCCGTAACGGTCCTGTGTGTGGTTATCCGCCCAATAGATAATCTTGCGCCCCAATAGCGGCTGCCAATCGGCATTCTTGATGCCTTTCGAGCCACCAATCCAACATACGGCAATGGCTTTATCCATCTGCTCGTTTACGGCATCGGCGCACTTCTCCCCCTCAACGATAATCACTGTCTTGTCGGGGAATTGCGCTAGCAGGTGCAGATTGTATAGAGGTCGGGGAACATCCAACCCCTGCCATCGCCATTCGTAGCGGTTGCCATCGGTGCAATAGGAATAGGGGAGAACCTCTTTCTTCCCATCGGCAAGGTCGAACCGGCACACGTAGCCAAGAATTGAGCCATCGGGATTGCGATAAGCCCATGTGCGTGATGGCTCTCCGTGTCGGTAATGAGTGAACACGGATGCAGGGTGTTGGGGCTGCAACGGCTTCCAATCCACACGGGATTGTTTCTGCCGAGCTTTCTTTTTCTCGAAGTCGGGAATAAGTGCTGCATTGCCTTCCAAAATAGCAACGGCTTCGGGAAGTGTTTTCCCGTACGCCATGAGAAAGTCAAATACATCGCCACCTTTCCCGCAGCCAAAGCATTTGAATATTTGCTTGCGAGGGTTGACCTGCAAGGATGGTGTTTTTTCTTCGTGGAATGGGCATAAGCCAACATATTCGCTGCCATTCTTTGCGAGCTTTACATACGGCTCGACTACATCAACAATATCGTTTCTCTGCTTTAATTCTCCAAAGTTGATTCCCATGGCTGATTTTGTTTTTCTACTGATTGAGCATCGATATAGCGTCTTCCTCGTTTCGGGCTATGCCGGCTATCCCTCCCGCCTGTTGCACCTGCTGAATGAAGTTGCGCTGTTCGGGGGAAGAACGCCCTGTGGCTGTCTTCACTTCGATGGCTGTGAAGATAGCTATTTTGCGCCCAACCATGTCGGGAGTGATCTCCACTGATGCCCACCCTATGAGGTCGGATGAACCTTCGCAGAGTCCCGCATGGAGGGGACGAGGATTTTGGATGATAAGAAGGGAGCCCTTTTTCACAGACTGCCCTTGCCAAGCCATGCCGGTGTTATTGCGGAACACTCTGACGTTGGGCTTGTGTTTTCCGATTGCCAACTGAATTGCCGGCATTGTTTGTTTTGTTTCGCTCATGGAGCGAATATAGTCACATTTATTGCGCAAAGTGGGCGAGCCACAACAGTATCGCCATAGCTACGATGAATGTGGTAGGTGTTATGTCCTTGGGTTGGGGTTTCATACTGTGGGGTTTTTGCGAAGTGATGCAATAATTTCCATGTGGTTTGGCAGATGCGCCAACCGTTCGGCAAGTGGCTTGGTGGCAGGTCTGCAATGCAGAATAGCTACTGCGAAAGGATTTCTGTTAGCATCTTCTACGGCATTAAAATAGTGTATCCAATACAGAAAGTCGTACTGCTTACTAGATGGCGATGAATAGTTGTATTGGACGCAAGCCCGTTTGTCGTTAATCTCAAGTGCCTCGTTGAATTTGTGGTTTATCTGAATTTTCATACTACTGATTTTCTTTGTCAGGAAATATCACCGAGCGCACATACCCGGCTGTCTTGAACTTCTCAACGAGCTGCTGCACTTCTAGCACAGCCTTGCCGCTGTATATCATCGCATCTACTAGCTCACCTAGTAATGTATGGCGTTCGTGCTGCACTAGGTCGCACCATGTAGGCAATCCTTCGGTTTCGGGGCGTTGCTGCGGATGCGGTATAACTTCCACTATTGGTTGTAGTTCGCTCGCCAATACTATTTCGTTGATTACGCCATTGCTAGCAACGCAGGTTTCATTGTGCCTTTCAAGCACCGTCACTATTTCACCCGTTGCAAATCCGTGATGGTACATTCCCGCTTTGATGCGGTACGATTTGTTTACTTCGATATTCATGTTACAAGTTATTTAAGGCTTTGAAAATATGTATTTTGGCATTCGTCTAGTAGCTTGGCTGCTTCGGTGAGTGCGGCACTAAGTTTGCAAATGCGCTCAAGGTCCTTGTCTATATGGCTTTTGCCGATAGCGGATAGCTTATCGTATTGCGCCTTCAATCGAGCAACTTCGTCGTAGGTGCTTTCGTTTTCATCAGCATCAATCAGTGTTCGGATTTCTTTGTCTTGCGCTACGTATGCGTCACGCTGCTTCGCTAGAGCTAAAATGAATTCTACTTTGCTTTCGCCTAGCTTCATATTGGGATGCTCAAAATCGAATATCGGATTGAATGTAGCTAGTGCTTCATTCTTCCAACGTTGTAGCTCGTCACGCTGCTGCTTCAACTCCGCAATGGCTGTTGAAACCGAGCCAACGCCATCCTCTCCGATGGCTTTCATCATTTCTGTTTCCCAAACAAAAACGGCCTGCTTGTGAGCCGTTGCGCACTCCACATCCATTAGGTTCTGCCCTTCGCAAGCGTTTACGCAATCGACAATACGAACTGCGTCGGCTTCGTGGTTTGGTAATGCCTGCGCAATATGTGTGATGCCGTCAGTACTTAGAATTGACCGCTGCGATTTTCGGCCTACTCGCCACGGTGTTGGGGTATGTTTACTTTCCATATCTTACAGGTATTTGATTGTGAGTGATTACAGATAACTTGGCAAAATCCCTGCTGCCTCGCATAAACTCACTATAGGTAAACGCATTTAGTTTGCCATGCCTCCAACGGAGAGTGATGCTGCTATAAACAGCTACTTGCCGTCCAATGTAAATGTGGGCATTCTCTTTGCTAAGGATACCATTGGTTGGTAACTCAATGCCATCAAGTGCGTTCACGCAATCAACTATGCGTTGGGCGTTAAAATCCCTTTGCTCGAATAGACGGCTAAAAGACAAGCTTGCTATTTGTTTGCCTTCGCTATCAAATATGGCGATCAAATCTTGCGTTCTGTGTACTCTCCACGGTGCGGGGGTGTGTTTCATATCTGTTGTTTTTAATTTTCGGGGTAAAATTACGCAAATTTTGCAAACTGCCAAATATTTTTATATCCCCATTGCTTTCCCGTTACGAGCTGCATAGACGTGCTTTGCCCAACCCGGCTTATATCCACGCTCTTTTTCGATACGGAATAGCTCTTCAAAACTTTTGGCGGCTGCCACCTCCTTGCGCTTCTGCTTCGATATTTGCAGGGCTCCTTCTGGCGTTACCTGTTGCAGCTCTCCATCAACTGTTTTGACCTCTCGAATGTCCAACTCGTACACATGCCCACACGTTGGGCATACGGGAGCAGGATGGTGCATGGCGTAGCACTTCGGGCACTGCTTCACGGGTAGCTTCGGTTCTTTCTTTTCTCCCCGTTTCCGCTTTTCTTCTCCATCCAACGTCCACTCTCTGTCATCCTCCGGCATGCCGTGCGTCAGGCAGTTGCCTACGTGGTCGAGAATGATCGCCCGTTCCTTACCCTCGCATGGTCGCAACGCTCTCCCGACTTGTTGTAGGAAAAGTCCGGTAGATTGGGTTGGTCGCAAAAGTATGGCGGCTCCGATTGCCGGAATGTCCGTACCCTCCGATATGAGGTCGCAGGAGCAAACCACATCCACTTGCCCATTGCCCAACCCGCTAAGGATGCGCTTGCGCTCGTAGTCCTCCATTGAGCCATCAACGGCATACGCTCGATACCCTGCGGCTCTGAATTCGGCTGCTACGTGTTCGGCATGCTCGATGGATATGCAGAACACCACGGCAGGGCTTCCGTGCGCCAACTTCCGATAGTGCGATACGGCATCGCCCGTGATGGTTGGCTTATCTACCCTTAGCTGCAGCTCGTGCTTGTCGTAGTCGCCTTTGGTGATGGTGATGTCGGAAAAATCGAGCCGCTGCGTAGGGGCATACACTACCGGCTGCACGAGGTAGCCCATTGCAATAAGGTCTTTCACAGTCGGACCTTGTACAATGTCATCAAAGATGCCGCCTGCCTGCACTCCCAACCCTTTGCCATCGCCACGGCAGGGAGTAGCAGTCACCCCCAACACACGAGCTGTAGGCACGGCATTAACGCAGGTACGCCATGTGCCGGCAGTGCCGTGATGCGCTTCGTCTATCACTATCAGGTCGGGGTTGAACTGTTTCAAAAACGGCAGCCTACGGGCTAGCGTTTGAACGCTCGCCACTTGTACCGGTGCTGTGATGTCGGGTGTGTAATGCGGGTTGACGATACCCGTCCGAACGCCTGCCCATTGCAGCTTCTCGAACGTCTGCCGCAGCAGCTCGATACGGTGAACGAGGATGATGGCTTTCTTGCCACGGGATGCGGTGGTCGCAGATATGTGGCTAAAGACAATAGTTTTCCCGCCCCCCGTTGGAAGTACCAATAGAGGTGCCCTATTGCCGGCAACATAGCTATTTCTTACGCCCATAACCGCATCCGCCTGATACGGTCTTAGGGTAATCATGCGCTTTTCTCTGTTTTAATTTCTTCAAGGGCTAAACGCAAAGCGTCTAATACTTTCAATGACTTGGGTAATTCCTTTTCCCAACGGTCAATAGTCGTGCGACTGATGCCCGCCTTTTTGCATAACTGGGTTAGATTGGTACCAGCTTTTACGCACTCGATTTTCAGTGTAGTTAGAGTGTTTTCCATGATTTTTGATGAAATTTGAGTAATTTTACAGCAAATATAATTGCTTTTCCCTTAATTTTGAGAAAATTTTTACAGCATGACGAATCAAACCTATCCCGGCGCATCCCTCATGACGAATGAGGACTACCACGCCAACACCACCCACATCAGCAAGTCAGGGCTTGACGAGATAAGCCAAAGCCCTGCGCACTATTATGCTAGGTATCTCGATCCTGAACGGGAGCGGAAAGAGCCAACCCCCGCACTTGCATTGGGTTCGGCTGTTCATGCCGCCATCCTCGAACCGGAGCTTTTCAAGTCGCAGTATTGGTCAATCGACGATGCGAAAATCTGCGAAGAGATTGAAGGAGCAAAGCCACGAGCTACATCACGATACAAAGAGTGGCTTGCAGTACAGGAACGCTTCAATGCCGGCAAAGAAATGCTCACGGCAGACCAATTCAAACACTGCATCCGTATGCGTGACGCAGTATGGAGCCATCCCGGAGCAGCCTATCTACTCAACGAGGGCTATCGTGAGCAGTCGTTCTTCTTCAACGAACCAACTACCCAAGCCCCTTGCAAAATCCGTCCTGACTTCCTCAATCCATCCATCCGTTGGGTAACGGATGTAAAGACCACCGACGATGCAAGCCCCGCAGCGTTTGGGCGTTCGTTCTTCAACTACCGCTACCATGTGCAAGCTGCGCTCATACTCGATGGCCTAGCAGCCATTGAGGGCACTCCTTGGGATGGCATTGCGTTCATCGCAGTGGAGAAAGAGCCGCCATACGCCGTAGCTGTCTACTACGCCACAGCAGAGGACATCATGGATGGGCGTGTTGCCTACCGTGGCAACCTGCTTACTTACTTGGAATGCAAAGCCCGCAATCAGTGGCCGGGATATAGCACACAAGTGCAGCCTATTCAGCGTCCATCGTGGATGCGTTCGTAAGTCATTCATTCACTCACATAAAAACACACACAACATGAACAATGAAGTCGTGAAACACAACCAAGGCGTATTCGATAACGCTACTAGCTTCGACCATGCGCAGCGGATTGCTAAGGCTCTCTGCTCTTCTACATTGGTGCCGGCAGAGTACCAAAACAATCTGAGCAACACGCTTGTTGCTCTCGAAATGGCTAATCGGGTGGGAGCTTCACCACTAATGGTGATGCAGAACCTCAACGTTATCCAAGGTCGTCCATCTTGGAGTAGCCCTTACATCATTGCATCCATCAACAGTTGCGGGCGTTTCCAACCCTTGACCTTTGAAATTCAGGATAGGGGTAAAAAGAACGTTCAGTATTCGTATTGGACGGGCAGCAAAGCAGCCAACAATCGGAAGAAAGAAACCGGCACAATACAGGTGCAAGACATAGCTTGCAGGGCTGTAACTGCTACGAAGTCGGGCAAGCCAATTGAAGGACCGTGGGTTTCTATCGAAATGGCAGTGCTAGAGGGATGGTACACCAAGAGCGATAGCAAGTGGCCTACGATGCCTGATTTGATGCTTCGTTATCGGTCGGCTGCTTTTTTTGGTAGGTTGTATTGCCCTGAAATAATGATGGGTATGCAGACTACGGAAGAAGTGATTGACGTACACGGTTCACAAACTCAGTCAAATTCCCCCGTTGAAAGAATCAATCAGGTCATTACATCTACACCTGTAACTGCGCCGGTACAGAATGTGCAGGTAGAGGATGTGAATTATGTAGACACGAACGAAGCTAGCACCGAAGAAACATCTGAAAACGAAGAGCTAGTGTGACATGGGGGATAGATTGTTTCTCACACCACACGAAGTAGTCGAACGGTACCAAGGGAGGGTAAATGTTCGCACACTCGCTAATTGGAGAAGTGCCGGAATTTCACCCCCGTTCACAAAAGTAGGTGGACGCATTCTGTACCCACTCAATGACCTCGTAGAGTGGGAAAAAAACCGGACGGTGGCTAGCACCTCCAAATACCGCAAATAAGTTCCTCCCGTCGGTTATTCCGCTCAGTCTAACCGACCAACTCCCCGCTTCGGCGGGGATTTTTTTTACCGGTAGCGCAACTGCAAGCAGCACCCAATTTCGCAAATCATTTCAATGGCTCTTGACTTGTCCGCTACCAATTCCTACCATCACCGATGTTCACGGGTTGTCATGGCCAAGTGCCTGATATCACTGAATTATCGGCCTAGACCGTAGCAGTCCGTGACAAGCTGTTGATGGGCAAAACGAAGCCCCAACCAACAGCAGTTACCGCTAGCAACGGAGATGGTACCGCCATGCTTACTGACGCTGCTATCAGGAAGGCAGTCAAATCACAGCACATTCAGATACTTAGCGATGGAGGGCGCAGGGGTTCGGGTCGGCTCGTTCTGATGGTTCGCCCCTCTATGGCCGAATGGTATGCGCAACGGTTTGAGAATGGGCGCAAACGCCTGACGAAGTTGGGCAACTTCCCCGACCTGTCATTGCAGGATGCACGGGAGGAATATCGAAACGGCTAGTGGCGTTCGCAGCAGCAGCCCGAAATGGCGCAGCTAGTGGATTTATTCAACGACTATGCCGATGCGCTAAAATCGCAACAGAAACGCAGCGCAGAGGATGTGCGCAAAACGCTCGCAAGGGTAGCCGCTGCCATCGGGAGCAAGCCGGCAAACAAGGTGACGGCATCCGACATCGTTGAAGCCATTCGCCCTGTTTACTCCCAAGGCAAGGCAAGCATGGCAGACCACATGCGCTGCTATGTTCGAGCCGCCTACGGTTGGGTATTGGAAGCCCAAAACGATTATCGCAGCACCGTTTCGGCAAAGTACGGCATCACCCACAACCCTGCGGCAAACATCAAGTCCGAACCCAAAGTAGCAGGGGAACGGTGGCTCACCGTAGAGGAGCTGCAAAAGTTTTGGGCATGGTTGGAGCAGGGAGGAGGGGAGAAGAACCCCAATCGAAACATCAACCCACTCGCCTACAAGGCATTGCAGATGATTGCCGCTACGGGGCAACGGGTGGAGGAAATATGCCGCATCCATCGGAGCATGGTGAATTGGCGGCACATGACAATCGAGTGGCCAACCACAAAGCCCGGCAGACCGCACGTTATTCCAATCAACATTCAGGCAGCGGAGATTTTGCACCGCATTGAGCCTGATGAACGAGGGCTGTATCTGCCGCTACGTGACCACACGTTGAGGGTGGTGGTCGGTAGGTTCTGCGCCCAAAACGATGTGGAGCATTTCACGCCACGGGATTTGCGGCGCACATGGAAAACGTTAGCAGGGCAAATCGGCATCCCCAAGCAAGAGCGTGACCGATTGCAAAACCATTCTGATGGTGACGTGTCGAGCAAGCACTATGACCGATACGACTATCTGCCCGAAAAAAGGGCTGCCATGTTGAAGTGGTCGAAGTGGTTTGAGGTGGCCATAGAAAAGAGAAACCCCCGCTGATGCGAGGGTAACCCTAAAACCACACACGAAAAAAAAGAGTTTAGCTGCCAATCTCGAAGTGCATCCAATCGTAGTTCTTCTCTACGCCTAGCGATACAAACCCGTGCTTGTAGAAAATATCAATCATGGGTTTGTATTCTGGTCGTGCAAAACGAGCTGTACGGCTTGTTTCTTTGAGCATATTTCTGTCGGGGTCTAGGTCAATAGCTACGCCCCACGAATGGCGGCTGTAATCGTTCCCGCCTCGCATCTTACGAAAGTTGAAGCATCCTCCAAAGAGGTCAATGCCAAGAGCTACAATCTGCTGATAGCCGTAGTGCGCTAGCAGGTCTGTAAACACGGCTTTGAGCTTATCTGCCACCAACCGATGGCAGCGAATTTTGGTGACTTTGGTATTCAAGTCCCACGAAAGGCGCATTGGATACGGAAGGTCAATAGAAACCAAATATGTCCCCTCGTCATTGGGAGTACCGTATTTGGAAATGAGTTGTGCAGTAGTAAGCATAGCTTTCCCTATTTAGAATTTGATACAATACAACATCGCAACGTTCCTGGGTCTTACCCGGTAACGCCTGTGCGATTGGCTACTACCTGTGTTGGTAGTGTCCTTTCCGGTAATTGAATAGTTTTCGGTATCGTCAATATCGCCAACTGTGATGGCTAACTGACTATTTGCCCAAGGGGCAGAACCAACATGCCCGTTAATACCTGATGCCTTCTGCCAACTACCCACCTGCCGAACGGTGAATGTTACCGTTGCATTGCTTGTGGAGATGGTGTTCCGCAAGTCCAACTGCACAGTCGTTGAGTCAACAATTGCAGCAATCTTCGCACCGGGAGCAACGCCACTACCCGATACACTCATGCCAACAAATAGTTCGGCAGTTGACGAAAGATTGGTAAGCGTAAAGCCTACGGTAGTCCCTGACTCAAACGGTATAGATACGCCCGTGAACACTAGCGATGGTGTGTCAATGCCTCGTCCATTATCCCAACCACGTAGGAACTCGCCTCGTAGGTCGGGCAGTCGAAATGTGCTACCTCCACCAACTCCGTACATAGTGCCAATAATGCTGTACAAATCGGGGAATACAGACTGCGAGCATAGCCCGCCATCACATGCCAACCACCCTAGCGGTGCTGTAGTGCGTGAGAATGCTTGAATAGCTCCAACGTCCTGCCATGTGTCTTGTCCAACTACTTGCCAACCTGTGCTGGTAGAGAGCACCCAAAATTGCTGCAGGGGCTTGAGCGATACGGTATTGAAACCACCGTAACCCGTGCGGATGTTTGCCGATGGGCAGAATATCTTGTAAGGCGCATTCGCATCGCCACCGTGAATGAACAGAAACCCCTTGCCCTGTGCAAATAGGTTAGGTGCCGGCAAAGTGACGGTGTACACGGATGCGTTGAACAGAACATACGCATTGCCGGCATCACCCGTAGTTAGGGTAGTTGCACCCGTCAGCGCATAGAACTGTTTTACAAAGAGGTCTGATACACGGTCATATAGCCAACGTGTACGGTTAGCGAGCTGCTTCAATGGCAGGTTATCAATGCCACCCTCACCACCTTGTACGGGGTCGGTTGGCTCTAGCTGATAGATGCCTGATGTGAACTCTGAAACTTCGGGCTGATTTGCCATGATTACTTATTTTAAAGGTGTCGAATTCGAGAGGTTTAATTCCCCCGAATTCGAGGGTTTTAGAATGTGATTTCCCAACTGCCAACCAAGCGAATATCGCTATTCTTATTGATGGCTTCACGGGTTTTGCGAGCAAACAACGTATTGTCGTTACACAGCAGGCCAAATTCGGTAATGGCCTTGCCGTTTGCTTCGTTTGCTTCCAATGTCCACTCGTACTTCACAGAACTGATGCTTGGATAACTTACCGTTCCAAGTGACTTAGTGAACGGGCTAGTAATCGCTGTATCTGTAGCCGTAGGGGCAGTGTTGTTTGTGCCAAAACTGATTTTCGTCAGCGAACGATTAGCAGCATCACCACCAAGCAAACGTGTAATGGCTGTGCGGCCATTGTTTACAATGAGATTAAAGTCGCTGTAGTCTTTCAACAGCGCACCAGTATGTACACAATACATCTTCATACGGAAGATGCCAAACATGTTTATTTGATCGTTCATTTTAAAGAATTTGAATTTTCAGAATGTCGTTTCCATCGTTGTAGTTGATAGCACCATTGCGCAGATATGTGCCATCGTGAAACCGTGACTTCCACCCTAAGTCTTCCACGATGTCGGGTTGATAATAATCAAACCTTAGCGCATCGTCATTGAGTGGCGGCAATTGGTCTTGCAAGCCATCAAGCTTGAACGATACGTCAAGCAGCCATGAGCGAACGTTCTTGTACTCATTGATAAGCCCTGCGAGCTCGGAGGCTGTTTCGGAGTTTAGCCCCTTGCCTTCGCCAAGGTCGGCAACCACACGGAACTTCGCCCAATCAATATCGGGCGTTCCTTCGTCCACACCTTCAATCAGCTCTGCATCGCCATAGCCTACGGCAACCATCGCCTGCTTGACTGCCCACACAGTACCCATGTACCGCTTGAGCTCGATAGCCTGCTTGATGATCCGCCTTTTGTCGGCTTCGGTGGTGGCTAGCTTATAGCCCTTATACCCTGCAACGTCGAACTGCTCCGCTAAGTATGGCAGTGCTTCGGCTGTCACCGTATCAATGATGTACACAAGTACTTGGTCTATCTCGATGGCATTCAATCGAGTAGCCCATAGCTGCTCAAATGCATCTATGTGCGGTATTTCTTGAATGCTATCTGCAAGTACGCTATTAGCCATTGTTATAACCGGTTACGTTTACTGTGATAGATGTGCAGTTACCAAATTGACTGCCATCAATGATTAGGTCGGAAGATGGCGAAGTAACGGCCACATCGTACACCCTACCCTGTATCAATGATCGCTCAACTATCTGCGTAATGATAATATCGCCACCAAGTAGGTTCTTCTTGGCGTTCACAAAATCCGTAAGTTGCGCTGTAGCCACTGCTACGGTGCTGTCGCTATCGGCACCCGAATACAAGGTAAGGTCTACAACAATGGCGTAGTCTATCTTGGTCGGGGTGATCACTTCTACCGTGTCTGTGAGTGGTCGCACCTTCTCAGCGGAGCATGCTACAAACACGGCACTAAGCACCTCTGATGGCGTTTCCACTCCCCCGTCTACTAGCGGATAGATGTTCACCGTGCCGGGAATGGGGGATGTTACCTCCACATCCACAATGGACGGGTGCGCACTCTTCGCATGGAACTTGTACGCTCCACGGCTGCCGGCTGTTGAGAATGCGGACGGTGCGAGCTTGATACGCTCCCGCAATTCCTCGTCCGTTTCATCATCAGCACCGCCACCCGTTACGGTGGTGTTGGTAGCCGACACAAGATAGGGCTGTGGGTCGAGGATAGTGGTCACCGTTCCCGTGTCGTAGCCGTTCCCAATCCTGCCTACGGTATCGCAATCCGCATCAACGGTGGCGGTGGTATCTTCCTCCGCAACGAACACGTCTTGAGCCGTGATAAACACCGCCCTTCCATCAGTCGTTGCCACACGCAAACCTGCCGGTATGGTAAGGTCTGCATGGCCTTCAATGAGTGTGAATTGGAGCGTCGTTCCTGCGCTACTTGCAGGCAGTCGAGCAACGCCCAATAAGTCGCCTAGGTAGTCAAGCATTGGCGCAACGGCAAAGGAAACAAGGTTCTGCAACGCTGCTTCCTGCACTTGATTACGCAGCAATAGCTCCCGATATGCAAGGGAGTTGATAAGCAATCGCTCTACCTGTGCAGGCTGCAATTTCTTACCAACTCGCTGCTCGTAGTCGGCAATCATCTCCCTAACGATTTGGTCGGGGTTACGATTGATAAAATTAGGTGTAGGTAGTGCCATTGGTTATTCGGGTAGGGTTGGGTAAGAAACGGGTGTTTCAAATGCTTCGAGCAGTTGCGCTTTGGCAAGGATAGTCATTTGCTCATTGTTTTCAATGAACTCTTTGAGCAGTTTCTCATCTGACTTGTCCACTTGAATAGGTCGTTTCTTGTATAGCTCTACGCTCCATCCGAATAGCTTGAGCACATCGCCCTTGCTGCTGTTAGCTAGTGCGCTTCCAAGAAATTGCCCTGCATGTGCCGCAGGAATAAGGGGTTTGCCGTCAAGCCCCAAAAGGTTGAAGTCAAAATTCAATGTTTTCATGTTGTGTTTCCGTTTATGGTTGTTCAAATATACGTGTATTAGTTCACCACACCAAGATAGTACACGCCTCCATCAATCTCTACCATTACGCAACGGGTAGAAACTAGTGAAACTGACGATACTGTGATGTACCTGCCGAGCTTCCATGTAGCCTGTGCGCCTGATGGCGAAGCCGTTGTAATAGCTCCTGCTTTGCTTACCTTGAACTGCGATGTGCCGCCAACCTGCAAGTCCATGAGGTTAGCCGCTGCCCCTGATGCAGTGTTGGTCACGTTGAGCAAGAATGCCGTAGGGCTGCCCGTTGTGTTCCATGTTTGCAGCACCGACAACGCACCATTAGCCGATGCTGACGATTGCGTATCGCCCTGCACCTGTAACTTGAAGGAGTTATCTGTAATCGTTCCGACAAGTACATTACCACCCTGCCGCTGCATGGCAATGAAGCCGCCAATATTAGAACCGCTATTGACATACGACTGCATTTCTGCACCACCATTAGAGTAGTGGGAGAACGCAAGCGCCCCGCCAAATGAATTGCTTGCAATCAGCAAATTGGCAGATGTTTGGGCATTAGTACCGAGCGTACTTGTAGCATCACGGTTGAACCTTACAACTCCCGTTGCTCGCAACGTGTAGTTTTGCAGGTTCGTAAAACCTCCTGCCGTAAACGTTGGGGCAATATCGAGCCCTATCATTATAGCCGAGTTGCCACCTGCCGTAAGCGCAGGCGTTAATGATGTAGCTGCTCCCGTAGTGCTTGCCGCAACAGTTAGTGCAGGGGAGAATGTAAACGTGCTGCTGCCCGCAAAGCTCCCACTACTATTGTACTGTACCTGCCCCGTGCTACCTCCGGGAGTACCACCACCGCTAACCGTCCAACTCCTATCCGCACTTAAATCGAATGTAGTGCCGTTGATGGTGATGGTTCGGGTCGTAGGCACGCCATTGGTGATGCCGTAGCCTGCGAGCGTTGTAGGCAGCCCCGATGTGATGTCACTCCATGCATGCGTATGTGCCGACGGTGGAAACGTGGCAGGTACGCCCGTAATCTTGCTCCATGCGAGCGTAGTCAACCACGTTGGGTTGCTGTAACTGCTGCTAGTGCTTACCCCATCTGAAATGCCGTAGCCTGCAAGTGTGGTGGGCACTCCCGATGTGATATCGCTCCATGCATGGCTGTGAGCCGATGGGGTGAATGTGGATGGAACGCCCGACAATTTCGACCATGCCAAGCCGGTAAGCCAAGATGGGTTCGAGTAGCTGCCGCTCGTCACCACCGCATCAGATATGCCGTAGCCTGCCGCTGTAGTTGGCTTGCCGGTGGTGATATCCGCCCAGTCGTGAACGTGTGCCGATGGCGTGAACGTGGACGGCTTATTGGCTATCACACTCCATTCGGGTGTCACGTCCGCAACGAGGATGTATGAAGCCTCGCTCGTCTTGCTTCCCGTGCCCGTGTACGTCCATCGCCTACCGTCCGTAGTGGTGACGATAGCTCCACGGGTTATCTGCGCTTGCTGAGGTGCTGTAAGGTCGGCAATGCCGCCACTACTCACCACCTGCACACCGCTGTACATCAGCGGAATGTTGGCAGGGTCGAGCACTCCCGATACCTTAGTGGCATCGAGCGCACTGTTGTTTGTCAGCAAAGTGCCGTTTTCGTTTGGCAGCAAGATGCTACGGTTGGCCGCCAATGTGGCTGCGCCTACGGTAGCGAAGAACCCACTGTTGCCAATGCTCATGCCGGCAACGGTGAGCGTTTTGTTGGTGGCAGCTCCCCTATCGGTTACCGACTGCAACGTTTCGTTTGGCACGTAAATGTTGTCGTCGGAGAATGCCTGCATTGCCAACAACACCTCACGCACCTTCGCAGGGCTAATGAGCTGCTGATTGTTATTCGGCAGGTTGTAAGCGATTAGCTCGTTTATCTGATTGTTGGTAAGTGCCATAGTATTATTGATTATGAGAATGCAAAACTAAATCCTCTGCCAAACGCTCTACCGTCTGTATTGGTTTCGGCTATCTTGGAAACAACCTTGTCGATATTGAATAGCACTTGCACATTCTGCCCGTTAGCTATCACCTGCAAATACATATCGAAGTTAATTACCTCCCCCGTAATAGCATATACCAACCTCGTTATCTTCACACGAGGTTCGTACAACTGTACTCCCGTCAGTATCTCCGAAACTATTTCGGGGGCTGCCTTTATCACGGGCTTGTCTATTTTCTTGTATATCTCCGTGCCGAACTCAGGTCGCAACGGATCGCTGCCCTTGCTCGTGGTGATGATAAGCCCCAAGCATTGGCGTATATCGTCTATGCCCTCAGCTATCGAGCCGAAGCCCGATAGTCCTAGCTGCCAATTGGCCGATTTGATGTCTGTTAGCTGTGCCATAATTACGGTGTTGGTAATGCGGTTGTTCCACCGCCCGGTGTAACGCCTAAATGTTTGTGTGTGCCAAGCTTGATGCTGTCCTTTTGCTCAACATCGCCACCCGTTGTTTTGATGTCGCCTGTAGCGGTTATCTTACCTGCTGCTGTGATGTCGCCACCACCAGATGTTGATATGCTAGCAGCCGTAAGTGCTCCCGTGCAGGTAACTGTTGGAGCATCGAGTGTTACCGCTGTAGCCTTGACGGTAGCCGCCGCATTGGTATCAACGCTAACTGCTCCCGTTGCCTTCACATCAACTGTCCCTTTGGCATCAACGGTGAGCTTGTGAGCGGAGCGGTCATATTCAAGCACCGTTCCATCTTCAAACACCTTGCGCCACTTGTCTTTGTTACCGCCCGTTGGCTTCACGTCTTTGGAATAGATAGCACCAAGGCAAACACCGTTTTCGCAGTGCTCATCCATGAGGCATGCAACGTGTTCTTTCACGTCAAGCGGAAAACTGTCCTTATTTTTGAGCGCATTTTTCACAGTCACGGGTAGCCAATCACTGACTATATCATCATCGTCAAAATGCACACGCACCTTGCCTGCTGCCGCATCTACACCCGTGATTATTCCGAACTTTAGCATGCTTCAAAGTTATTTGATTTGTGTGTAACTGTACCCGTCTGAATTGGTTTTCTTTTCCACCAAAACAGACTGCGGAGTACGTTTGTCGGCAACGGCTGCTTTGCCTCGTTTCGTGCTTGCCTTAGATGCTCCCTTGGTTACTCGCTTGATGGCGCATTCGGTCACGTAGCCGCTATCCTTGCTTACCTTGTGGGTGCTTTCGGATATATGCCACTTGCCGGCCAATGCGCCTATTCCCGTCAGTAGGAAGTTGTTGCCTGCAACCATTATAGGATTGCCCTGCATGGTGATTGAGCCGTCCTGTTGCGAGCTGTTGGCACGGTGTAGGGCTGCTTTTGCTTTCAATTCCGCTTGCTGCTTGTTTTCGGCTTTGCTGTGTATCACCTTCGTATCGCCAGATGCTATTTGCGAATAGCTGTAGTTGTCGAGGTTGTTTTTAAAGTCCACTTTTGTTGCAGGCAGTGCATATGGGACTTTTACAACAGTCTTGCTTTTTGGATTATGATAGGAAACAACCGCATCCTTAAACGTATTAACCGACTTATCCTTGAGGCTGTAGGATGTGAGGTCTAGCCTATCAATCTCCAACGCATGGCCTTTATCTTCGATGTCGTAAATGGTCGTGAATACCAAGTTTTTGCCACGTACAGAAAACAATACACCGTAGTCGTAGCCAATCCGCTTGAGAAACTTTAAGTCGCTCTCACGGTGCTGTGTGATACGGTCAAAACGAATATCGGGCAGCGTACCTTTTACAGTCAATCCATTATCGGATGCCACCGCTTCGGCTATTT
>JAIXOQ010000016.1 GCA_027486675.1 Pseudomonadota bacterium | reverse complement strand
GTCCTTTCGCCCGGATGGTCCGGGTCATATTGGGTTCAAAACCTGATTATGAGGTAACGAGCCGTTTCCTCACTATTAACGCACCACAGCTCGGTCGAATTCATTACGAGGCAATTCGCCCTTACAGTTTCTGACTATTTTAGTTTACTATTGCGCTGTTCTGAGCTATAGTCCCCATGCGTATGCAGCAAACAAGAGAAGCCATGAGGACAAAGACCCCATCCCTTTGGCTGAGCCTGATCTTTGCACTAGCGACCCATAGTCCCTACGCATTCTCAAACACCAACGCCACCTGCATCTGGATCACGGATCCTAACGCAGTCGATGCGCCCATCGAAGTGTCACGGAGCACTGACGCTGGCGCATACTATTGCGAACACACTCTCTGCTTCAACCTCAAAGAGGCGACTGATCTTGAATCCATTGGGCGCAACAGCGACAACGAACCCCTGCTAGGTTTTCTGCATGTGGCCCCTGATCCATTTTTGCTGGAAAGACCTGGAATCTATACCCAATCCGAGAGACAAGCAGCCAATCGCCGCGTACTAGCTGCAGGAATCCAAGGTTACGTTCTTGATCTTCTGGAACACTCTGCCGGCAAAAGTGAATTTAAAATTCTAATCACCGGATTTGGACCCTTTATGGGAAATGTCCAATATCCGGATGGGTCTATTCATCAACATGAGTTCAACAATCCAACGCAAGAGCTTGTGACAATCCATGAGAATTTTGATGCCGCAATGGAGCACAGCTTTGGATCCTCACAAACACCTGCATACCGACAAGGCATCAAGTCGAACTACGTAGTCCAACACGGCGGCAGAACCGTGCTGATCTCTTTGATTGGTCAGTACTTAGACACCAACGATTCAGTGTTCGGGACCCTCCGCCAGTCCCTTAAGGAAAACCAACCCAACGCGGTCATTTCTACTGGAGTCGGGCCAAACTTCAGCGCCGAGTCGCGCGCTTCTAATGCTGGACTTCGCGGCATAGAAACCGATACACCTGCACACGAAGAGGGATTAGCGCCGACATTTGAGCTCTTCAACGAAAGCCTCTGGAAAGCACTGCAGCGCGGAAGTAATTCCAAAAAGCCTCCCTTGCCCTAATGGTTTCCAGGATCGCTCCCTGGCGTGGATCTGTTGTTTTGTGATAATTATCTGAGTTCTATGGGAAATTCAGAAAAAGCAGCTGCCCCGGATCTCTATACGATTCGGCACAGCTTGGCTCACATCCTCGCTCAAGCAGTTTTAGAAATCCGCCCTGGCAGCAAACTCGGCTTCGGCCCCCCCATTGATGACGGCTTTTACTACGACTTCATCCTAAGCGCTCCGATTACAGAGGCTGACTTTTCAGAGATTGAAAAGAAGATGAAGCACCTGATTCGCCAGGGCCATAAGTTCGAAAAGGAAAATCTTCCTTACAGCGACGCCATGGCGCGCCTAGATCAAATGGGAGAACCCTACAAAAAGGAATACGCGAACGAACTTTTTGAGAAGCAGTCGTTGAAAGACCTGACCTTCTACAAAAGCGGAACCTTTGTGGACATGTGTGAAGGGCCACACGTTGAAAACTCCAGACAAATTCCCGCGGATGGATTTAAGCTCCGATCGGTTTCCGGCGCGTACTGGCGTGGAGACTCAAAAAATCAAAGCATGACTCGGATCTATGCCTGGGCGTTTGCAACGCGCGCAGAACTGGATGCGCATATTGCAGCATTTAAGTTGGCACTGGAGCGCGACCACAAGAAGCTAGGGAAAGAGCTCGACATCTATCACATCGATGATGAAATCGGAAAAGGCCTCCCCCTTTGGCTCCCCAACGGAACCGTGATCCGGGATGAGCTCGAAGCTTTGATGAAGGAGCTTGAATTTAAAGCAGGCTTTCAACGAGTCGCCACTCCCCACCTCGCAAAGGCAGATCTGTATTACACAACAGGCCACCTGCCCTACTATGCGAAACACATGTTCCCTCTCATGGAGGTTTCTGAGACCCACACATCAGAAGATGGAAAGACTGAAGAATCGATCAAAGAAACTTACTGTCTTAAACCCATGAACTGCCCGCATCACCACAAGATTTTTGCTGCCCGCTTGCGCAGTTACAGAGAACTGCCTTTAAGACTTGCCGAATACGGACAGGTCTATCGTTTCGAAGACAGCGGCGCGCTTGCGGGCCTATTGCGCGTGCGCGGCATGTGCATGAATGATGCACACATCTATTGCACGGAAGAGCAAGTGGAAGAGGAAATGGCGTCTGTCATTGAGATGCACCGCGAAGTCTATAAGATCCTTGGAATTGAAGGATCCTACAGTGTGCGTTTCTCAACCTGGGACAGCGAAGATCCAAAAGGCAAAGAGAAGTACGTGGACAATCCCGAAGCCTGGGAACGCACGCAGGCCATCGTGCTTCGCGCGATTCAAAAAAGCGGCCTGCCGTATTCTGACGGAAAGGGTGAGGCTGCATTTTACGGACCAAAGATTGACTTCCAGTTTAAGTCGGTCACTGGACGTGAGGAAACAGCAAGCACCTGCCAACTGGATTTCGCCATACCAGAACGAATGGATCTGAAATACCGGGCATCCGACAACTCAGAAAAACGGCCACTCATCATTCACCGCGCACCTCTGGGTACGCATGAACGTTTTGTCGCTTTCTTGGTAGAACAGTACGGCGGAGCCTTCCCAACCTGGCTGGCCCCAATGCAAGTACGCATCATTCCCATCAATGATCAGGTCCTAGATTATGCGCGCGCCATTGAACAACGGCTGCGTGGACAGATGGTGCGCATCGAAGTGGATGCATCTTCCGAAACTCTAAATAAAAGAATCCGCACAGCCGTGACGCAGAAGGTTCCAAACGTTCTAGTCATCGGCGAACGCGAGAAACAGGAAGAGAAAATCACGCTTCGCAGATACGGCATAGAGGCGCAGCAGAATATGGCGCTTGCCGAGTTTGAAGCCTGGGTTCTCAATCAGATTAAGACGCGCGCTAGGAGTTAGTTCCAGCCCTCAGGGAAGCCCTTACTTCATAGCACACTGTGCTTGCGGAATGAGCTTCGTCAATTTCGGATTAGTACAGATGAAGCTCATGTTTCGACGCGCCATCGCAAGGTCCTCGTCGGAGGCACCGAATTCCTTGCCATACTTGAGATACAAAAGAAAAATGCCGCGCTCGTCAATGAGGTCCTGCCAGGGAGCAAACCCTTGAAGCGCTTGAGACGCGATAGAAAACTCATTGAGTAAATCCCGACTCCGTTTAGGATTGGCATCGCTTTTGAGTGACTTAATTTCTGTGATTTGCTGATCCATCAGCTTCGCAAGATCTGCCTGCAGTTTGTTTCGCTCCTGTTTGTACTTCTTGCCGTAAATAGAAACAGCATTTTCAGATTGAAGAAAATGGATGTACTCATGGAGCAAGCTGCCGAGAGTGGCGGACTTTCGAATCAAGATCGTCTTCGTCTCAGGCAGGTACTTTCCATGAAGATCTAGAGCTGAAGTCAGTTTTGGATCCGCCTCATCAAGAACTTCGACGGCAATGCCTTTCTCTTTCAAGTTCGTGATCACTTGATCACGGGTTAGCCCAAAAAGCCGTTTGATCTCAGCCCTTGGAACGCGCGTCGCGTCACATAAAACATAGTTTTCACCTTCAATCTTCGGCGAACACTGCGCAAACTCTTTCGCGTGCGACTCAAGCCAGGCAAAAAAATCGATTGCGGGGTCCAGAGGGCTAGTTGTCACGGCTGCTAATGTGAGCGAAGTGATCAGAAGAATGAACGAGGTCATAGTAAGGTCCATCATACTGGAAAATCGCTATTTCAGCAGATACATTGGGCCAATGCTCTTTCTAGTGCTGTCCATGTTTTCCCGCATGTCCCTCGCAGATCCAACAACACTCAATATTGCAACGGAGGGCGCTTTCCCCCCATTTAACTTTGTGAAGGATTCCGTAGTTTCAGGATTCGAGATCGATCTTGTGAATGCCCTGGCGCAAAAGATAGGCATGAAGACGTCTTGGCGCACTCTTGGTTTCGACGGACTTTTGATCGGCCTCAACCAGGGAAAATACGACCTAGTCGCAGCCTCCCACGCCATCACTGAAGAGCGAAGCAAAGCGGTGGATTTTCTTCCGCCCCATTATTGTTCGGGCGCAATGATCGTGAGTCTAAAATCAGGGCTGCGAGGGAAAAACGACCTGAAGGGAAAAACAGTGGCGACCCAGGTCAGCAGCATTTACCCAAAATGGATAGAGAAGAATCTTCCAGAGTCGAAGCCTAAGCTATTTCCAACAGAGACCGATGCGCTTCAAGCGCTCATTCAGAAGAAAGTCGATGCTGCGATCACCGATCGATTTCTTGCGCAGGAATTCGCAAAGCGAAATCCTGAGGTTCATCTCGGGGACTT
The DNA here is from genome assembly GCA_027486675.1 of Pseudomonadota bacterium. Classification (GTDB taxonomy): domain Bacteria; phylum Bdellovibrionota; class UBA1018; order UBA1018; family CAIMNF01; genus JAIXOQ01. The sequence continues at coordinate 29,422 of JAIXOQ010000016.1, read as the reverse complement.
CCTCAACCCAGAAAGAAATGCCATGGCGGTAAAAAAGGGGAACGCGGCTCTACGCCAAAAACTAACGGATGCATTGAACCGGTCATTCCAGGACGGCACCTACAAAAAACTGAGCCTCAAGTACTTTGGAGAAGACATCAGGTGCCCTGATTCAATGAGTGTTAAGAAGTAAATCGCATACAAAAACCCCACACCTCAGCAACGGCCAGAGGTATAGTGAAGGCTCTATGATCACTTTTCTTATCTCTCTACTCTTTGCTGCGCAGACTACATTCGCCAAGCCTGACCACTGCACCTACCGCACCAAAAACAAGGGCGTCCAGGTTTCATTTGTGGGTTACAAAACGACAAAGAAAGTTGGCGTAGAAGGAAAGTTTTTAGAGGTCACAACTGAGGGTCAGAAAGCGCGCAGCAAACACTCACTTGCAAAGTTGCTGGCACTTCCAGTCACTGTGAACCTTTTGTCAGTGGACTCAGGGAATCCGGTCCGGGATCAGAACCTAAAAACTGCATTTTTCGGAATGATGTCTTCCCAGAAAGCTGTCGGACGACTCACAAATCTTAAGATGGCAAACACAGGTTCTGAAGGGACCGCTACTCTTGAACTCACCTTAAACGGTGTTACCAAGGAATACCCGATGGTGTTGACGCGAACGCAGGACAGCGTTTCTGGTGCTGCAACAATCGACACACTTTCCTTTGGAGCAAACCAGGCATTTGAATCCTTAAGCAAAGTTTGTCACGACCTTCACATAGGTGAGGATGGCATTTCAAAGACTTGGTCTGAAGTGGACATTAAGATTTCGCATTCTTTCCAGAAGAACTGCGAAGATACGAACCCGGTCACCCAGAGTCAGCGTTAGCAGTAACGCTCCCATTGTGCTCTAAGTCCTGGGAAAAGCTGCGCGAGGTCCTCGGCGCTCCCTAGGGTACAATCCGAAAACTCAAACCCGGGGGCAACTGTGCATCCAAAGAGGGCCCAGCCGTGAGCCCCAACCAAACGTGTCCCTTGCCAACAACCAGCAGGAACCACGAGTTGCGGAACCTGACCTTGCAGAAAGTCAGACCCAAGCAGATACTCACTTCCATTTCCTGACTGATCGATCTGAAGCATCTTTGCTGGACCAGTGCCGGCATAGTAGTGCCAGACTTCTGGAAAACGTAGGACATGCATTTTTGAAAAATCTCTTTCAGTGATGAGGTAATAGATCGCAGTTGAAGCAGCTCGACCACCCAGCCCACTGACAAGGCGCTGACTTTGCTCATCCCGAAAGGTTTGCCGAAAGTAGCCGCCTTCACCCGGAAGCGGGGATAGCTGAAAATGCTGGATTGCCTGCGCAGCGTCCCTCACCGAATTGCCCCGGGCCACAGGAACTCACCATCGGAATTTTGGACGAGCGCAAAGACTTCTAAAACCTCAGACACCAGAATCGCACCATAAATGTGAGGGAACTTTTCATTTGGAGGGAAGCCCGGAGCTGGGGGCACTGGATCTTCAAATTTTACCGGGGTTTTCATCTTTGCGGGGTCGAGTTTTAGGACAAAAAGCTGTCGCGCTCCTTTGTAAAACAGGTTGGCCACAGGAAGCAGCTGAGAGTCGGTCGAGGCATGGATGAACCCATCTGTAGTCAGAGATGTGGGTTGGTAGGACCCACTCAAAGCTGCGGTCTCCCAATCGGACTGGGTCACAAGATGATAAATGAACATTGCTTCCCTTTATCACGCCAAGCCCTGCTCTGATCCAAAGGTATTTTGATGCAGAGTACCTGAGTTTTTTATGGCGTTGCCGGCCACGAGGCTAGGGTGCGGTGATTCCTGGCCGGCCACCCAGGCCAGCATTCCACTCCCTTGTGGCTGGCCAGGGCCAGAGGAACCCACCAATACCTGGCTAGCCTAAAACCCCAGGCCCGTGGCCACCCCACATCCCCGTGGCCGGCCACGGGCAATCATTGCCGATCGAGTTTAGGCCAGCCTAAACCGACAAGTCATGTGAACAGGGAGGTTCACGTGAGCTTGTCCACTCGAAGAATAGGTTCGCTGATCATCTTGGCTACACTTGCGGGCTGCCGATTCGGGAACTACGAAGGGACACCCGTTGCCCCACCACCAGGATATAAATCTGAGTACTTCCGGGCCGTACCAACCGCATACGCGCTATATGCAGCCTACACCGATGACTCCATCGACAGCGTCGATGCCCCTCTCAATACAATCCCTACCAGTGTGACCAATATTTTTACGGACCCGGTCGGCCTGATCACGCCGATTTTAGGCCAGCCAGAAAATCCAATTTTCTTTAGCACGAACGAAGACCCGGTCGGACAAGAAACTACAGTGACCGACTCGACTGTAGCCTTTGAAGCCTATTCTGATGTTGTGACTCTTTGGAAAGATCCGGCCTGCCAGACCCAAGTGCAACTTTACCAAAGCGGTAACTTAGATCGCCGCGAACTTGCACCATTCACGACCCCTGGCGGAGATGTGCTTGATATCGCAGGCAGGCTAAATTTGGATTTACGTGTATTCAGGGTGATCGACGGGGACTGTACCGCAGATTTAGCCCGTCTTTCTGAATGCACACGCGATGACGCCACCTGTACCTTAGACGAACGGCAAGCGGCAACCGCACTTTTTTCTATGTACACCGAGGCGGGCGCCCTCACATTGCCAACGGCTAAAGCACTAAGCTTTCTAGCCTACCAAGTGATCTTCGAATAAACTTTTCTCTATCATGAGAAAAGCATCCGGTATCGTTCTTGCTTCCAACAATCGGCATAAACTTGAAGAATTTTCTGCTCTCTTTAAGCCCTACCCTGGAATCAAAATCTATCCAGCTGATGATTTCATCAGCAATGCCAACAAACTTGGACTAGTAGAAACCAGCGACCGATACATGGACAATGCGCTTGCAAAGGCACGCACGTGCAACCATGCATGCCACTATCCGTCTCTTGCCGATGATAGCGGCCTAGAGGTGGACGCACTTCAAGGTGGGCCAGGCGTGCGTTCTCACCGCTTTGCGATTCCAAAACATGGACAGACCCAAGACCAAGCCAACTGCGAACTCTTGCTGAATAAATTAGATGGTTTGCCACCTGAAAAACGTGCAGCGCGATTCATCTGCCACCTTGCGCTCGTAATGGAAGGGTTATCCATTCATGCTGTCGGCGTTTGTGAAGGAACGATTGCCCTTAAAAAATCCGGAGACGGCGGCTTTGGCTACGATCCGCTCTTTATCCCAACAGGTGAATCAAAATCCTTCGCAGAGCTTGGGCCAGAATTTAAAAACGCCCACTCCCATAGGGCGCTTGCACTGCGAAACTTAATGTTCGAACTTCAGGCGCGCGGAATCAGCCTAGCGAAGCCCTAATACACCGCGCGATAAGTCACCCACTTGATGTACTCGACGAAAGTAACGAACAGCCCATCAATGCTGTGGCGCCACTCTTCTTCCTGAAAAAGCTCTACAGGTGACGGATAGGAATACAGAGTGAACCCTTCATCAAGCGCAGCATCTAATACATAGAGCGCCCTCTTCATATGATAGGGAGCAGTCACAACGATAATTTTCCGCCAGTTTTGTTGTTTGGCGAATGAACTAAAGATCTGAGCGTTCTCAAAGGTATTGCCGCTCACTCGCTCAAGAACGACGGACTCCTGTCTCAGGTGACTCATGACCTCAGGTGAGACACCCTGATCTTTCAAACTTTCAATTTCAACGTGAGCGCCCACTCCAGAGAGATAAAGCACCGGAGGCGCACGATCTGCACGAGCAAGCCGCGCCTCATCCCAAAGTTTTGCTGCATAAGCGATCCGTCCCCGTCCGCCAGCAAGTGCGACGATCACGTCCACTTCCTGGAAACTGGCCCTGCCCGTATCGCGAGGGAAGTCATAGATCTCAGAAGCAGAAAAGAGCAGACCACCCACCGAAGCGACGACTGCTCCAATGAATCCGGAGAGAATCCAAACTGGCCAACGCATCATTTGCGAGCGATGAGTTCGATCTCAACCAGAACATCTTTTGGCAAACGCGCTACTTCTACTGTGGATCGAGCTGGAAACGGCTGGGTGAATGATTCACCATAAACAGCATTCACTGCCGCAAAATCATTCATGCTTTTTAGAAAGATGGTGGTCTTCACCACATCTTGGAATTTCATCCCATTGGCATGCAGAACTGCCGAAAGATTCTTCATCACTTGCTTGGCCTGTGCTGTCACATCACCTGCGACTACAGCACCCGTTGCTGGATCCAGGGGCACCTGACCTGAACAAAATAAAAAATCCCCGCTTTTAATGGCTTGTGAATAGGGTCCGATTGGCGCTGGAGCATCGTGAGTCAAGACTGCTTCTTTCATGTGAACTTCCTTCCTCTGAGCTGGTGCTGCAAGCGCCAAACTCAAAACAAACATAATCATTTTCAATTCCCTTGAAGGCCCTTTTTTACCACATCCAGCACAGTAAGGGAGGCCATATTCACAATATCCATGACATCACTTCCGCGCTGAAGGACACACACTGGTTTGTTCATGCCCACGAGGTAAGGCCCGATGGCATCGACAGATCCCATGCGCCACATCAGCTTGTAGGCGATGTTTGCGGACTGAAGATCTGGGAATACCAAAACGTTTGCATCCCCGGGCACACGGTTGAACGGAAAGCTCTCTGAGGAAATGGAAGGCAAGAGAGCCGTATCCGCCTGCATCTCACCATCCACGATCAAATCCGGGCGTTCTTTATGAAGTATCGCTACTGCTTCACGCACACGAGTGGCTTCAGGATGCTCATTCGACCCGAAGTTAGAAAAACTCAGCATCGCTACACGCGGCTCTACACCTGCAGAAGCCTTCACAAACCCTGCCGTTGCAATCGCGATATTGGCAAGATCACGAGCTGTAGGACTGACATGAATCGTAGTGTCCGCAAACCAGTAGGTCTTCGAACGCGTGAGCATCATATAGATACCCGCAAGCGTCTTTTCTCGATCTGAACCGATGACTTGCAAAGCTGGCTTCAAAGTATCCGGATAACTGTTCGCAACACCACCTAAGAACGCGTCTGCCATTCCCTCTTTCACCATCATTGCAGCAAAGTACATCGAGTGGCGCATCATCGAATAAGCACTCACCTGCGTGGTGCCTTTGCGCATGCGGGATTCAAAGAATTTCTGTGTGAATTCTTCAAGTCTTGGATGAGTCCAAGGATCAACAATCTGCATCCCTTTGACTGCAGCCTCCAAATTTAGTGCCTTAGCCTGCTCCATGATCTTGTCGGGTGATCCCACCAAAATGGGCTCTGCGATCCGCTCTTCTTTAAGAATTTTTGCAGCGTGCAATATCTTTGAGTGTCGACCTTCTGGGAAGACAACACTGACTGCTTGTGCTGATTTTCCCTGAGTCTTCCGTATCTCCGAACGCACGGACTGCATCGCAACATAAGAGCGTCCAAGCAAGCCCTCAAGCTTAGTCTTGTACTCTTTGAGATCCACTTGAATGCGAGCAACCCCAGACTTCATCGCAGCCTCAGCTACAGCTGGCGCTACCCACAACAGGGCTCTGCGATCAAAGGGCTTGGGAATCAAATATTCTTTTCCATACCGGAAAGACTCTGCGCCGTAAGCTTTTGCGACATACTCCGGCACTTCTGCTTTCGCCAACGAAGCGAGCGCACGCACTGCTGCCATCTTCATTTCTTCATTGATTGCGGTAGAGCGCGTATCTAATGCGCCACGGAAGATGAATGGAAATCCAAGAACGTTATTCACTTGGTTTGGAAAATCGCTACGCCCAGTCGCAATGATTGCATCAGGCCGTACTTGTCTCACTTCATCCGGCGAAATTTCTGGATCCGGATTTGCCATCGCAAACACGATTGGATCGCGCGCCATGGCTTTTACCATATCGGCAGTAATGATCCCTTTCACGGATACACCCACAAACGCATCCGCACCCTTCAATGCTTCTGCAATCGTGCGCATCGGTGTGTCTTGAGCAAAACGCTCTTTATAGGGATTCATCCCCTCGGTGCGGCCCTTGTAGATCAGGCCCTTAGAATCCGCCATCAGGATGTGTTCGCGTTTCACACCCAAATGAAGATACAAGTTTGCACAAGCGATCGCGGCAGCTCCCCCGCCGCAAAAGACGACTCGCACTTCTTCAATCTTCTTATTCACCAGCTCAAGCGCATTTAGGAATGCCGCACCACTGATCACAGCGGTGCCGTGCTGATCATCATGAAAAACAGGGATCTTGAGACGTTTACGGAGTTCCTCTTCAATGTAAAAACACTCGGGCGCCTTGATGTCCTCAAGATTGATGCCGCCAAAGGTCGGCTCCAACATTTCGCACGCTCGGATCACATCGTCTGGATTTGCGGCATTCAGTTCGATATCAAACACATCGATATCTGCAAATTTCTTAAAAAGGATGCCCTTGCCTTCCATCACTGGCTTTGCGGCAAGTGGACCAATATTGCCTAACCCAAGAACCGCCGTCCCATTGGACACGACTGCAACCAAATTTCCTTTTGCTGTGTACTCAAAAACCTTGCTCTCATCTGCTGCAATATCCATGCAGGGTTCTGCAACCCCCGGGCTGTAGGCCAAAGTCAGATCTTTTTGGGTGGCTACTGGTTTTGAGGGGATGACCTCGATTTTTCCTTTACGGCCTCGTGAGTGGTATTCCAAAGATTCAGTTCTAAGTGACATCGACGGTATCCTCCTTGCACACAATGCCGTTAGACTTGGAGATCAAGATGAAACGACGGTCGCTTCCGCTGTGGTGCATGTTCGTCCTGATAGTATGCGAGACCCTATTTGCTTTGAAAGCATCTGCTCACCCGCTCGTGCAATTCTGGCAAAATCGCTTTTTAGACCGAGGGACATTTCTGATTGAACCCAGAATTTCCTTGTTTTCTACGAATGAGAACTTTCTTTCCGACGGAAGCTCGGCTTCAGTGGTCGGTCTTAATTCCTACCGACAGGTGTATGGTGACTTGAACCTTGCCTACGCACTCGATGAACGCTGGACCGTATTCGGCAGACTGAGCGCACAACAAACCTCGATTGACGCCGTCGGACGCAACTTAAGTAAAGTGGGTCTTGGGGACCAACTTCTGGGTGCTGCGGTCCGAGTTCATACTTTAGCAAACGGCGGCACCCTCACCCTCCAGGGTGACCTCTTGCTCCCAGCCTATTCCAACTCAAGCTCAAAACTCGCTGGAGAGCCCTTCACCGGCGATGGCGCAGTGGAAGTCACCGGCGGAGGTTTTCTGCAAATTCCGCTCGGCACATCCACAAACCATTGGTCGGCCGAGGGTGGCGCCGGACTGACGTACAGAAGTTACGGATATTCGGCGCACATCCCCGCGTCCCTTTTGATCAAGAGGTCCTCCGAAGGACCTGGCTTTCTGCTTCAATTCGGCGGATTGGCTCAAGTTTCGCTGAAAAGCGACTCTTCGACTCTCGCCCAAGCCGCAGCAGACAGTAGTGCCGGTGCCGCTGGAAGTTTAGCGATCAATGCAGTCAATCCGACCTGGCTTGCTCTGCGGGCGGGCCTGGGCTATCGCATGAATACAGCAGCTGAGGTCATGCTTCATGGAGTCGCGCCTGTGATGGCGCAAAACGCGCCTAAGGGTGTGGCGATCGCGATGGGGTTCACCTATCGATATGGTGCCCAGGCCTCTCCTGCATCACAGCAAAACGAAGAAGTACCCGTAAAAACTGTAACCAAAGCGCGTCCAACTGCGCCTTCCAAGCGTCCGGCCAAAGGCACGTTCCAGACCTACACTGCGGAAGCCAGCGTCACTGGACTCAACGAACAATTGAACCTCATTAAAATCAACAAAGGTCGCTCGGATGGGGTTGAGGTCGGGCAGCTTTTTGATCTATTTGAAGAAGAGTCTAATGATCGTATCGCTCGCGCACGAGTCACCCACGTGAAGGATTCTGAAGCTGCCCTTGCAGTGGTAGAATATTATAAGGATTCCTACATTGACCCAGGAGCTAAGGCACGGCGCCTTCCGTAACTTATGAAAAAAGGGAAATTTCCAATGAAACTGCTACTCATCACAGCCGCTCTCGTATCTAGCCTGGCACAGTCAGCGTATGCAGTGCCTTGGGCCAACAAGTTTGTACAATTTGAACTTCCAGCAAATTGGCGCTGCCTCTTAGAAGGCGCCGAGTGGGTTTGCCAAAACGAAGACGGCGTAAAAAAACGTGAAGCGATCATCGTGCTTGCCGCAAAACTACAGGGCACACAAGACACCTTAGATCAATATTTAGACTACCTTCAAAAGCCTAAACAGTTCACTACTCCGGCGGGAAAACCAGTGACTTCCCAGGTGAGATACACGCGCAACAAAACTATTCAGGACCATACTTGGGTCGACTCTCTACAACTTGAATCCGAAGTACCTGGCTTCTATACGCGCTACCTTGCGACCGTGAAAGAAGGCATCGGCATCCTCGTGACTTACTCGGTCAATAAAGAAAAGTACTCCGAATATCAGGATCAATTCGAAGCGATGGTGGGCAGTCTCAAAGCTTTCCGCAAAGAAGGTGGACTCAACGCCGCACCCGCAACATCCGACCTCTTTGCACAAGGGGGCGTGCCTTCTAAAATCTCTGCAGAATCGGTGTTTACACCCAGTGCTTCGCAGGATCAGCCCAAGAATCCAGTGGGAATTGCTGCACTTTTGCAAGACCCAATCATTTTCTACGGTGGGTCCGCAATCGCGATCCTCTTGATCCTCATCGTATTTCGGGCGATCAAAAAACGCCGATAGTGGTTGCATTTCGCCGACTTAGGTTGCCGTAGGGGCACTCATTGCTCTGCGTGGCATTTTCAGCGAAACTACTAGCTCCTGTGAAATCGAATAAGAGCCCAAAAAAATCGCGCAAGGGCTCACCTGCGCGATCCGTTGTTCCTCAGCAGTCGAAAGCTCTTTCGACCGAGCCTAAGCCTGCGGTTTCGATCTCCAGTGATCCTCTCAAACAATACTTACGCACGATTCGGAACTCGGCAGAACTGACGCCTGAAGAGGAAAATCGCCTGGCTCGTCGTCTCTTAGATGAAGGGGATGTCGATGCCGCAAAACTCTTAGTCAGCGCAAATCTAAAAACGGTCGTCCGAATTGCTTACGAATACCGCTCGATCTACACAAACCTGATGGACCTCATTCAGGAAGGCAACATTGGTCTGATGAAGGCGGTATCCAAGTTTGACCCAGACAAAGGCGCGCGTTTGGCTTACTACGCAACGTGGTGGATTCGCTCCTATATCTTAAAGTACATCCTAGATAACTTTCGGCTTGTCCGTGTCGGCACTTCGGCCGCGCAGAAAAAACTCTTCTACCATCTGGTGCGTGAAAAGCAGCGGCTTGAGGCGCAAGGAATTTTCCCAGGACCAAAGCTGCTCGCTGAAAACTTACATGTGAAAGAGAAAGACATCATCGAGATGGAGCAACGCATGCTGAGCGGCAAAGCCGAAGTCTCTATCGATGCGCCCATCGGGGGCGAGGATTCGGGATTCTCGTTGGCGCAAACCTTGGTCGACCCCGCAGAGAACCTCGAGGCTCGAATTTCACGCGAGCAGTGGCTAGAGCTTTTAGAAAAACAACTGCCGGAACTGCGAAAGACTTTGAATGATCGCGAGCTGGTCGTTCTGGAGGAACGGCTTTTGGCTGAGGAGCCCAAAACCCTCCAAGAGGTAGCCGATCTCTATGGATTAACGCGCGAGCGTGTGCGCCAGATCGAAGCGGGAGTCATTGCAAAGCTCAGAGAGACCTTTAAAAGAGAGCTCGCCTCTTCGTAGGCACTACTTTAGTAGTTGATTAATCTGAGATTGCGCTCGTGTTTTGACACTGCTCGCCCGGCCGTGGTATCCGTGAAGTACTAAAAATCAAGCAAAAGAAAGAAAAAGGGACACCCCTAATGCCTGCTCATACAGATGTAAAAGAGAAGAAATCAAAGATCGTAGAAAAGTTCGGCAAAAGCGCGAACAATACAGGATCTTCAGAAGTGCAGATCGCACTGATTACAGACCGGATCAACACAATCACTCCTCACCTCAAAGTGAATGCGAAAGACTTCCACACACAACGTGGTCTTCTTAAGCTCGTCGGACAACGCCGTCGGCTGCTCAATTACTTAAAGTCCTGCGACCACAGCCGCTACGCGACTGTTATCGACCAGCTCGGCTTACGTAAGTAATTCGTCCTAGTACATTTTATGCATTACCCGGCTACCTGCAAAACGCGGGGTCGGTGGGATCCAACCAAAAAGCTAAAGAGCTTAAACAAAGGAAAATAATCCATGAATAACCCAAAAACGATCACAGTCGATGTCGCAGGAAAGCCCCTGACATTAGAAACGGGCCGACTTGCTAAACAAGCCGATGCCGCGGTCTTGGTGAGCTACGGCGACACTCGAGTTCTAGTGACTGCGGTTTCAAGCCGTAAAGCAAAAGAAGGCATCGACTTCATGCCGCTGACCATCGAATTCCAAGAGCGTTTCTACGCTGCCGGTAAAATTCCTGGCAGCTTCTTAAAGCGTGAAGGTCGTCCGACCACTGAGGCAACCTTGGCTGCTCGTTTAATCGACCGCCCAAACCGCCCACTGTTCCCAGAAGGCTACTATTTCGACACACAAGTGGTCGCAACTGTGTTGTCGGCAGACCTAGATGCAGACATCGAAGTTGCAGCCTCAATCGGTGCAGGTGCAGTACTTCACATCTCTGACATCCCATTCAATGGTCCGACCGCTGCATGCCGTGTTGGAAAAATGAATGGCAAGATCATGCTGAACCCAACCTGGACTGAGCAACGCTCTGAAGAGTGCGGAATGGACATCCTGGTTTCCGGTACTGCAAAGGCCATTATGATGGTCGAAGGTGCAGCTAAAGAACTTCCAGAATCAGAAGTGCTTGAAGGAATTTTACTTGCACACAAAGAAATTCAAAAAATCTGTGCGGCAATCGAAGAGTTCCGTAAAATGGTCGGGGTAGAAAAGCGCGCCTTTACGCCGCTCACTAACGACAGCACCTTAGAAACCCAGATTGCAAAAATTGCAAAAGAGGGACTTACTAAGGCCCTTCACACGAAAGAAAAACAAGCTCGGAAAGTCTTGATTGATGCAGCTTGGAAAGCCACAACTGAGTCCCTAGTCACTGCTGCTGATAAGACCGCAAATGAAAAGGCTGCAGCGGCAAAAGAAAAAGAAGTGAAACGCTTGTTTGAACTGCTTCAGTACAACCTGATGCGCGAAATGATTCTTACAGAAAAAGTTCGCATCGACGGTCGCGACACAAAGACCGTTCGAAAAATTGTAGCTGAAACAGGCCTACTGCCACGCGCACACGGCAGCGCTTTGTTCACACGCGGCGAAACCCAGGTTCTTGCGGTTGCGACACTTGGAACAGCAGACGACGAACAAATCGTGGACACCATCTACGAAAACAGCATGAAAAAATTCATGCTTCACTACAACTTCCCTCCTTACAGCACAGGCGAAACAGGACGCTTCAGCGGACAAAGCCGAAGAGAAATTGGTCATGGCGCGTTGGCTGAACGTTCAGTGACTCAAACGTATCCAAACTTTGATCAGTTCCCTTACACCATGCGTCTGGTTTGCGAGACTTTAGAAAGCAACGGCTCCTCATCAATGGCGTCCGTATGTGCTTCGTCGATGGCGATGATGGATGCGGGTGTGCCTTATCCTCGGCCAGTAGCAGGTATCGCCATGGGTCTTATTAAAGAAGGTGCCCGGGTTGCTGTTCTTTCTGACATCTTGGGCGACGAAGATTTCTTGGGCGACATGGACTTCAAGGTTGCTGGGACCTCAGATGGAATCACCGGCATTCAGATGGATATCAAGATTGAAGGCGTAGATGCTGCGATTCTAAAAACTGCTCTTGAGCAGGCTCGTGAAGGCCGCCTGCATATCTTGGGTGAGATGGCGAAAGCAATTGATAACCCACGTGGTGACCTCAATCAAAACGCTCCGCGCATCACAACCGTGAAGGTTCCCGTGGATAAAATCGGTGCAGTCATTGGACCAAGCGGCAAAGTGATCAAAGACATTGTCGCTAAAACTGGCGCTAAGGTGAACATCGACGACGACGGTACATGCTCGATCGCTTCCAACGATTCAGAAGCCGCAAAACGCGCTATGGATATGGTCCTCGCGATCATCACAGAGGCTGAAGAAGGCAAGATCTATAAAGGCGTTGTGAAACGCATCGCTGACTTTGGTGCATTCGTAGGCATTCTCCCAAATACCGATGGATTACTTCACATCTCTGAGATCGCACACGAGCGCATTCGCTCAGTGACGGATGTTCTTAAAGAAGGCGATGAGATCGAAGTGAAAGTAATCGAAGTGGATAACGGCCGCGTCCGTTTATCCCGCAAGGTTCTTTTGCCACCTCCTCCATCCGGACCAAAGCCAGAAGGCTTTAAGGGACAAGGCGCGGGAGCTGCACCTGCGGGTGCAACCGGTGCCCCTGCCTCGAGCGCCAGCCCTCGCCCAAGCGTTGGCCCACGACCACAGGTCTCTCGTCCTGGTGCCGTGCAGAACGCTGCGGCAGCAGGTGATCGTCGCCCGGCATTTCCAACCGACGACGGAGACGTATAGATCTGTGATTCATATCCGCAGGAATACAGAGGCGGATGTTGGACCGCTGGTGCTCTTGATGACTGAGGCGTTTAGCGCACAGTACAAGAAAAAATTCACTGAGGACATGGGGATTCGTATCAATGCTGACCGCATTGAGGGATTTAAGAAGGCTGCTGCCCCACATACTCATTCCATCTGGCTACTGGCTGAAGATGAGCAGGGCCAGCTCGTGGGCGGCGTGCGGCTCCTCTCTCCGCCATTAGCGGATGTCTGGATTCATGGTGCGGCTGAAGCAAAGGGACTGGTCATTGCACCGACACTACAAGGACAGGGCCTCGGGCGTACTCTTATGAACGCTTTAAAAAAAGAGGCTCTCTTGCTTGGGTATCAGCAGATCTGCTGCCGGGTTCGCAAAGAAGCAACGGATTTAAGGCGGTATTATGAAACTTACGGCCTTTTACACGACCCACAGGGCGATCAGACACTTCCGACCGTCAATCTCACTGGCTATGTCTATAACCTTGAGCAAAGCTCACAAGGCTTCGATTGACTCCACCTTGCTATAGAGGTAGTCCGCAAAGATTTTTTTGTTCTGATAAAAGACAACCCGCTTCAGCAAGTGATTCGCTGGATCAATTTCCACATCGAAATCATAAAACCATCTAGGAATGCGGATGGTCACAGTTTTCTTTCGATGAAAGAGGTCATAGAGCGAGGAGAACTGATCTCGGTTATTGAGCTGGATCAAGAAGGCATAAGTCGCAAATTCTTTCTCAAGATCAAAGATCGAAGCTGAGGGAGCGATCTCTCGAATCACTTCCTCGTCTGTATGGCGTTCGTAGTGGTACTTGCATCGGTCGCCCTCGCGGTTGGTGAAACCTCCACGCGGAGAGCCCTTGACCCAAGCCACTTGGGTTCGAAGCATTTGGGCAACAGGAAAAAATCCTGCGTTGTTGATCGTGAAATACTCGCCACGCAAACTATTGCTGTCGTCGATTTGCATGGATTTCCCAGCAAAGAGCGAAGCCATTCCTTTCACAAGGGATCCCAGTCCGCTCGATTCGCCGAGCTGGAACTTCACTTCTGGTGACCCATCATATTCGGCGACAAAACCGCTGCCTTTAATGCCTGTCGAAGCCCCGTTCAGATACGTGACCCGTACCCGATTGGGCTTAAACCCTTCGACACGCATGCGGTTGTCATTGGTTTGGTCTCCATCAAAATCGTATTCCCGCTTTTCCATGATTGTTGAATAGGACTTCATGCGGTCTACACGTGCAAAGTAGGCCTCAAAACAAGAATAGTCGGTTGCTGCAAACGTATTGCTCCCGACGAAAACCAAAGCGAAAAAGATCAACATCCCAGGATCTTAGCACTCTAGTTCCGTGGCCGGCCACGGACGCCCCTACATCGTGGCCAGCCGAACTCCCGGGTCCGTGGCCAGCCGCAATCGCCTCAATCTCGTGGCCAGCCTCAACCGTTCCGACCCCGTGGCCGGTCACGGAGATCTCAAACTTTCATTTTACATTTTCAAACGTTCATTTAAGCTGAGTCTCAAGTGACCAAGCAAGACTCCAAAACTGCACTACTCGACGCTGCCGAAAAACTATTCGCAGAGAGAGGCTTTGATGGCGCCACCATTCAAGACCTCGCCAAAGCAGCCGATGTGAACGTGAGTTTGGTGAGCTATTACTTCGGCGGCAAAGAAGGTCTTTACAGTGGGGTAATCCACCGCTTCCGCGAGGACAAGATTCTCCGCTCCGCGACTATGCTCACGGAGGCGGAATCTGCTGAAGAGTTCCGCTTCAAACTCAAACTTTGGATGGAGTACTTCCTGGAATCGCACGCCTCTAACGCAGACCTCTCGACCATTATTCTCCGCGACTGCATGATGCGAAGGCCAGAAACGGAAGAGGCATTTAAACAAAGCGTGATGCAGGGTTTTGATATTCTAAAAACATTCATTTCAGCCGCCCAAAAACGTCAGTTCATTCAAAAAGCATTTAAACCAGAACTTCTCACCGAACATTTGATTGGTAGCCTCATCGAGGTTGTGCGGATGGATCCGCTCCGAAAAATCTATTTTAAAAGATCCTTTCTAGATCCTCAGGATCGAAAAGAAATCATCCAACACATTCTCGAAGTGCACCTACACGGATTTATGGCTCAGGAGGCCCGAACATGAACCCCAATACATTCATTACACTGGCGCTGGCTTTTGCATTCACAACCACCATATCGGTTTTTCCGGAGGCAAACGCTCTTACTCTTTCTGAGTTCCTCGCAGAAATAGAACAAAAAAATGGGACTGTCATCGGCACAACCCAAATGAGCCAGGGCAGTACGCAGGCCCAAGGCGAATCGAAGTTGCTCTTCCTTCCAAAACTTTTTGGGGAGGCTCTGTACTCCGACGACCGCCGGCAAACCGCCAACCCAAATTTTCAAGGCCGCCAAACCTTGTCCCGCCAGGCCTCCTTGGGGGTAGAAAATGATTTTCGATTCGGTCTGACCTCACGTCTTTACTATTCGATCCAAGACAACGCCATTCAAGGACTGTCACCGGTAATCTTTGCCGGTGGCTCCCTCGTGAATGTGAACACAGGCTTTAATCTTGAACTTACGCAGCCTCTTTACCGAAACGGCTTCGGATCTGAGGCTAGTGCGAATGCGGACCTCATCCAAGCGAGCAATGAAACCTCGATCTTCGGTGATGCAGCCAAACGAAAACAGGCTCTTGCAGCAGCAGAAAATGCCTTCACTCGCCTTTGGTCTGCCCGCCAAATTCTGACTCTCCAAGAGGATCTCTTAGACCGGGCAGCAAAGATTTTTTCCTGGGCTCGCAATCGAGCGGCTAAGAATCTCTCTGACAGCGCGGACGCACTTCAAGCAGAAGCCACCTACCAGCAGCGCCAGGTAGAAATCATTGCAGCACGCGATGAGGTCCGCAGCGCGAATGAATACTTCAACGTGATCCGCGGCCAACCGGCGGATACGCAAGCCCCAGAACTTCAGACTCCAGAATTACCTGAAGCAGCACTGAACGTCACACGCACCAAACCATCTGATCAGATCAATGCTCAGGAAGCAGCGACCAAAATCATCCAAGCGAACGCTCGTCTCTCCAAGGAACGCGCCAAACCGACCGTGGATCTCTTTGCAAGAGCAGGCATGAACGGCGTCAATAGCGCACTTGCCGATGCAATGAATACTTCGACCACGCTTCAATACCCCTACTATGCCGCCGGGATTCGTTTTTCTATGCCTCTTGCAATCGGAGAGGCATCGGATGTGCGCGCGGGGAGAATGAAACAAGAGCTCGGTGCAGATGAGTCCTTGACTCAGCAAAAGCGAGAAGAAGAGCAGCAATTTGCTGATTTAAAAAAGAAACTCTCAATCGCACGCGAGCGTATCGCTCTTTTAGATAAACTTGAAGTCATCCAGCAACGAAAACTCGCCCGCGAACGAGAACGCCTGAATCTGGGACGGACTACGACCTATCAGGTTCTGCTTTTTGACCAAGACTACGCACAGGCCAGATTACTACGCACAAGAACTCTCTCTGAAGCTTTCCAACTCTATTCACAACTGAAGACCTTAGGGGACACCTATGACGCTCGCTGATCTATCTATCAAAAGACCGACCTTCATCACCTGTGTTGTTTTGCTTATGCTGTCTGTAGGCGGCTATGCGATGAAACGCCTTGGAGTCGATCTCTTTCCCGACGTCACCTTTCCAATCATCTTCGTGCAGGTACCCTACCCAGGTGCGGGCCCATCTGAGATTGAAACCCTCGTATCCCGTCCCATTGAGGATGAACTCAGCACGATTTCAGGAATGAAGCGGATCAGTTCCATCAGCCAAGAGGGCGTGAGCCAAGTCATCGCTGAATTTGACCTCGGCGTAGATATCAAGGATGCCGAACAACAAATACGAGACCGAATCTCCTCGATTAAACGCCGTCTACCTGACGATATTGAGGAGCCAACAACACGCAGACTGGATCCATCTGACCAACCGATCATGATGCTGGGCGTGAATGGCGAGGGCAGTGAAACCGAGCTTTTTGATATTGCTGACGAAGTCATTCGCCCTAGGATTGAACAAGTTCCGCAAGTGGGCTTGGTCTATGTCGCCGGCGCTAGAAAAAGGGAAATCAAAATTGAGCTCGATCGCGCAAAGATGAAAGCGCGCGAACTCAGCGCTAATCAAGTCTTAGATACTCTGAAGTCCTCCGGAGAAAACATCCCCGGCGGAAAACTGGAAGAATCAAAAACTGAGAGCGTTATCCGCACCTTAGGCGAATTTAAATCGATTCAAGAGATTCGAAATTTAGTCGTGAATTTTTTTGGCGGCGATCGATCGCTCACTCTAAAAGACATTGCAACGGTCACAGATTCACAAGTCGATGAAAAGTCCCGTGTCTACTTAAATGGAAAGAAGTCGCTATTTCTTTTTGTGTTTAAACAAAGTGGTGCGAACACAATTGCTGTCGTCGATAACATCAAAGCGCGAATCACAAAGCTAAACGCCGAGTTCGAAGCCCAAAAGAAGGCAACGAAACTCACCATTGTGCGCGATGGCTCGATCTATATTCGCAATAACGTGACCGATGTTTATGAGTCGATCATCTTAGGGATTTTATTTGCCGTCATCGTCGTTTACTTCTTCCTGGGGTCTTTCAGATCCACTGTGATCACGGGGCTTGCTTTGCCGAACTCTCTGATCGGGGCATTCATCTTGATGTGGGCAGCGGGTTACACCATTAACCTCATGACCCTGCTTGCGCTTTCGCTTTCTGTCGGACTCCTCATCGACGATGCGATCGTTGTGCGGGAAAACATATTTAGGCACATAGAAAAGGGAGCATCCCCTCTTAAGGCGGCTCTTGAAGGGACGAAAGAAGTATCCCTTGCCGTCATCGCTACCACACTCACCGTAATTGCAGTCTTTGGTCCCGTCGCATTCCTAAAAGGCGTCGTTGGGCAGTTCTTCAAACAATTTGGATTCGTGGTGTGTTTTGCCATGATCATTTCTTTGTTCGATGCGCTCACGATTGCACCTATGCTTTCGGCGTATTTTGCAGGCGACCCGCACAAACAGAAGAAAAACTTCATGAATCAGGCCGCTGCAAAGTTTGGAAAGTTCCAAGATTGGTTAGAAAACAAATACGAGTCGATACTGACGACTTGGTTTAAGAAGTCGCAGAAGTTGATCTTCTTGCAACTCGTCGGGATTCTTGCTGTGGTCTTCATCATGGCCGGATTCTTCGGCGCACGTGTTCCTAAGACTTTCCTGCCCCCTCAGGATGCAGGCGAATTCCAGGTCGGAATCGATCTGCCACCGGGCACGAGCTTAGATGAAATGGATCGCCTGACCCGTGAAGTAGACGCCAAAATCCGTGAAAATCCCGAAGTTGCGATCGTTGCAACCAACGCGGGAAGCAGAGACGGCGAAGCCAATGTATCGAGCATGTACGTAAAGCTGGTTCCATCCAAAGAGCGAAGAATCAATACAATCGCCTTTAAGGACCGCATCCGTGAACAGCTTAAGCCCTATGCCTTCGCGAATCCCGCGGTGAAAGACTACGATGCCGTTGGAGGTGGTCAGCGTCCGTTTAACCTCAATATCGTGGGTATGGATCAATCGGTCCTTGAACCTTACGCACAGAAGGTTTTCAAATGGCTTAAAGCCCATCCTGCATTGAAAGACACAGATGTGAACTATAGGCCGGGAAAACCTGAACTTCAGGTAGCACTCGATCGGACGAAGGCTCAGGCCTTAGGTGTGAATCCAGGACGCGCTGGGTTAGAAATCAGAAATCTCATTGAAGGAGATGTCGCTGCAAAGTACCGCGAAGATGGCCGCGAGTACGATGTACGACTCCGCTTAAAAGAAGACCAACGCAATATCCGCGAAGGTTTTGATCAAATGTATGTACCCAACTTAAACAACTCACTCATTCGCCTCAAAGATGTTGCGACCCTGAAGCAAGCGGAAGGTCCGTCTAAGATCAATCGCCAGGATCGCTCGCGCTACATTCAAGTGCAAGCTGACATCACTCCAGGTAAAGGAATGGGAGAAGTCATGGGCGACATCGAACGAAGATTCAATGATCCAAAAGACGAGCTTCACCTCCCGACTGGTGTCAGGTACGCGTTCGTAGGTCAGGCAGAGAACTTCCAGGAGCTTTTAGGTAGTATGGTCACTGCGATCATCTTCGGCGTGATCTTCATCTTCCTCGTTCTGGCCAGCCTCTACGAATCGTTCATCACTCCAGTCACTATCATGCTGGCTCTACCGACTGTAGTCGGCGCGCTCCCTGCCCTCTGGCTCATGAATGAGTCCCTCAATATATTTTCCATGATCGGAATGATCATGCTGCTTGGGGTGTCCGTGAAAAACTCCATCCTGCTTGTGGATTACGCCAATCAGAGGGTGCTGGAAGGCACAGACCGGATTCAGGCCATGATTGAAGCAGGAAAGACCCGCCTCAGACCCATCCTGATGACCACTATGGCTCTTGTTGCTGGAACGGTTCCTGTCGCGCTGGGCTTGAATGAAGCGTCAAAACAACGGACATCGATGGGGGTCGCAATAGTAGGTGGCCTTTTGGTTTCGATGTTCTTCACGCTGTTCTTGGTCCCAAGCGCTTACCTGTTCGTGGATCGTTTCCGGGTTTGGGCAAAAAGATTTGGCACCCGAGTTTCGGGCGCTGAAACGGCCTTGTGATAATCTAAGTCCATGGGAGAACAGTGGTTTCTCGACCTCGATGGCGTGAGGTCCGGACCCTACGATGACGAAGAGATTGTTGCCCTTCTCAAGGAAGGGGAACTGCTCCCTCATCATAAAATCTCCTACTCGGTAGATCAGCCGGAATGGCAAACCATGATCGAATGGCGGCTCAAAAAAGCATTCAGAGATGCCGCAATTCAAAGCTCAAATACAACGACTATCCCCAAAGTCAGACCAGTAGAGATCCGAGATCAGGAAGCGCAAAGAGATCCCAAGCCACCCGCGCATAGTCATGAAATCACTGGTGTCAAGGAGCGAGCCCCCAGCGAGCCGGTCCATGAAATTGAAGAGGAAGCGCACGCGATGGCGCATACCTTCATCTCAAGAATCCCAAGGTCGGTAGTGGATCAAAATCTGCGCCCACCCGAGAGCCGCCTCGACAAGGGCAGGGATGCTGCGGTGGGTCAACTCCTCGACCTCTACCAAAATATTCGTGGTAAACGTCAAGAAACGAAACAGGCTCTCGAAACATCGGTGGCCTCCGTGGGCGGCCACGCAGGAAAGCCGCAAAAAACATCTCTCATTAAGCCTATCCTTCTGATCGTCGGACTCGGTGCTCTCGGCTATGGCGCAGGGCGTCTTTGGAACAATACCTCTAACGCAGGTCTGGAACCCACACCGGCGGCAACGCAACCTGTCACTTCACAAGCGGCAACTTCAGAGCCCCGGACAATAGAGCACAAGAGTGAAAAATTCACGATCCGTTCGGTGACCAATCAACCGAAATTTATAGCCCAGGAACCACCACCCGTGGCCAAACCAACGCCTAAGTTAGACTTCAGTGCCGAGCAGCTCAACGAACTCAAGCAGCTTCGCAGTGAGATCGAAGAATTGCGTGCTTTACAGGGCACTCCTTCGTCGCCGGTACAAAACCCTTCACAGACTCCAAATGCGCCCGTTGACAATGGATCCTTACTCGACCCACGCTTACTGGACCCTGGACAAGGAGGCGTGCAAAATAGCCCGACTTCCCCGGATTCAGGCCAAGAAAATCAATGAAAGCTCGGAAGTACCCAGGTCTTTTCGTCGTTCTTGAGGGCATTGAAGGCTCGGGCAAAAGTACGCTCGCACTTGGCCTTGAGACTACTCTCATTCAGCGTGGATTCCGCGTCACACTCACACGGGAACCCGGGGGGACAGAGACTGCCGAACGGTTGAGATCGGTGATCTTAGAATCAGAGCCGGCGCCTTTGGCAGAGCTCCTCGCCTATGAAGCGGCGCGCGCGGACCACGTTGCGCTCAAGATTTTCCCCGCACTTCGGGATGGCCAAATCGTGATCTGTGATCGTTTCACTGCATCCACGGTCGCATACCAGGGACATGCCAGAAAACTCTCCTTAAAAACGATCGATACCTTAAACCGCATTGCAACCGACGGGCTTTCCCCAGACGTAACCCTCTGGCTAGATCTGCCGGTAAAAGCAGGCCTTGCTCGCGCCAAAGATCCAAACCGTTTTGAAAGAGAATCAGTACAATTCCACGAGCGAGTTCGAAAGGGCTTTCTCGCTGAATTCACGAAGAACTCAAAGAGTGGGCGCTGGAAGAAGTTAGCTGTCGAGAAAAAAAATGAAGAAGAAGTTCTCAAAGCCGCCTTTAACGCTCTGAAAGAAAAGCTTGTGAAGGTGAAACCATGAGCAAGGAACTTCCCGAACTCGAAGCTTTAGACTCAAAACTTCAGTCCCTACAGAATAAGGCTTTTTCCAGACTCTTTGAACTGCACCAAACGCAAAAAATTCCTCCTGCACTCCTTGTGACCGGGACTGAGGGCGTAGGGAAACGCACCTTAGTACTTTCATTCATTCAAAAACTCTTCTGTGATTCGTTGAACTTAAGCGGTGAGGTTTGCGGGGTGTGTCCATCCTGTAAACGAGCAAAAGAAAACCAATGGATCGACCTTCACTGGCTTTCACCGGAAACAGACGATGAAGAAAAGGCCGGATCGCATTCGGTCGCGTCCTTAAGAGAACTCCTCACACAGCAAGGTTTCGGACCAAGCCAAGAACCTTACCGCGTCATCGTCATTGAGCAAGCTCAGCGGATGACGCCTCAAGCCGCGAACTCAATATTAAAAACACTGGAAGAGCCCCCGAAGGGATGGCTGTTTTTCCTAATAGTGGAAAATATTTCGCAAGTCCTTCCAACCATCCGCTCTAGATGTGATCTCATCCGCATTCCAGAACTTCCAACGCAGGCAATCGAAGATTTCCTCACCCGCACAACATCAGCGGAGAAGAGTCACATTCAGTTTGCAGCGCGGTTCTCGCAAGGCAGTTTAGGCAAAGCGAAGGAAGCCTTGCTCGAAGACTTTCAGATCAATCGAAAACTGATTTTGGACTTCATCTCTTTTCCCGACGCAGGTTTCACTCCACTTTTTGATGTGATCGCACAAGGTCAGAGGTCCACACAGAGAGTCATCGCATTGATTGAAACGGTACTGTCCGACCTATTGCTAGAACTGACAAATGATACGCATAGAAACCGCCTGCATCCGGACTATGCACCTCACTTCAAGAAGTTGATCCGGGAACGGAAGATCACAACCACCACTGTTTTGTCGGTGATGGAAAGGCTTCAGGAGATTCGACGTGCAACTCAGAGTCCTTTGAACGCGCGAATCCTTGCGCAAGAGATTGTCGCTTCTACACTGCAAATCTTCCCGACTTTATAAACCAACATTATTGATTAGCCGAACTAATCTGCACCTCAGAAGGATGAGTTCTAGATCTTCCTGCTTGGGTTGTGTTAATCGGAATGACTATGGTTCAGCAACGCACTTGGTTCGGTCACCCTCGCGGTCTCTTTGTCTTATTCTTTTCAGAGATGTGGGAACGCATGTCCTTTTACGGAATGCGCGCACTCCTGATCCTTTACATGACGAAGTACCTGCTGGCGGACTCTGCAAAAGCGGCTTCGGTTCTAGGTTTTGATGGACTCAGAAAGATCTATGAAATTGCTGCAGGTGGGCCGATCGAGGATCAGCCCTTTGCTTCGCATATATACGGGCTTTATTTAGGGTTTGTGTACCTCACCCCTTTGTTCGGGGGGCTGCTTGCTGACCGGATCTGGGGAAAACGTCGGACCGTCTACATCGGCGGCATCCTTATGATGATCGGGCACTTCTTGCTCGCATTTCAGGATCTTTTCTTGTTTGGCCTTTTGTTTATTGTTCTTGGAAATGGCGCATTTAAGCCGAATATCTCAACACAAGTCGGAGCGCTTTATCCAGAAGGCGACGCTCGCCGCGATGGTGCCTTCACCCTCTTCTACATGGGAATCAATATCGGTGCGTTCTTTTCGCCCTTCGTCTGTCAAAACTTGGCAGTCCTGATTGTAGAAAAAATGGGCATCACAACCGAAGGCGCCGCCTGGCATCTTGGCTTTGCTTTAGCGGGAGTCGGGATGTTCATTGGTCTTTTGGTCTATCATTTCGGACGGCATCTGCTTCCTAAGGAAGAAATGGTTGGAGTGATTGCCTCAGAGAAGAAACCCAAGTTCGTGGTCCTCACAGTTCTCTCGTTCTTTGCTTTTTTAGCCGCTTTCTTGGGCCTCTTGATGCTGCCTGATTACGTGAAGCTGATCGCTTTGATCGCAGTCATCATTGGGACCATCTATGCCATCCGCTCTGTCAAAGGGGAGATCGATCGAGCGAAAGTCGCAGCCATCGTCCTCTTCTGTTTAGGAACCGTGGCTTTTTGGGCGGTGTTCGAACAGCAGGGCAATACGCTCCAGATTTGGGCTGACGATAAGGCTGACTGGGCAACCTTGGGTTTAGAATCCAGCAACTACCAATCCTTTAATCCATTCTTCATCTTCGCGTTCGCGCCACTACTCGATATTTTCTGGCGCTTCCGTGCGAGAAAAGGGAAGAGTTCGACCTCGGTTCGCAAAATGGGCTTCGGATGTTTCCTAGCTGGGATCGCGTTCACGGTACTTGCAGTGGCGGAACCATTCATCACTGCCGATAAGTCCCTGATCAATATGGCTTGGCTTGCAATCGGAACCTGGATCTTCACGATGGGTGAACTCTATCTATCACCTATTGGGTTATCCCTGGTCAGCAAGGTCGCTCCAGCCCGGTTCCTGTCCATGATGATGGGGCTCTGGTTTGTTTCGTCTTTCGTTGGCGGTATCCTCAGCGGCTACATCGGAAGCTTTTATTCCAGCATGAGCAATAGCTCCTTCTTCCTGCTACTTGCAGCAATTGGCGGGATTGTGGGCATTCTGTTCCTGATGGGTGAAAAGCGACTGACCAAGCTTATTGGTTCAGAGATCTAGCGTCTTTCGTCACGGATGCTATCTTTAAGTCATCCGTGATCCAGTTACAGCGCGTCGGCCTTACTTTAAATGATCGGGAACTTCTTAAGGGAGTTACTGTTGATGTCTCGCGCGGTGAGACACTCGGTATCATCGGTCGGTCTGGTTCTGGAAAAAGTCTGATCTTAAAAATAATGAGCGGTTTGATTCAACCTACTTCTGGTTCAGTCAACATCGAATCACCACGTATGAGCATGCTTTTTCAGCGCAACGCTCTGTTTGACTCACTCACAGCGCTTGAGAACGTCATGCTCCCGATGACTGAAACGCTGGGGCGCGACGAAGCAAGCTCAAGGGTTCGTGCACTTCAACTTTTAAATGCAGTAAGTCTAGGTCCAGCGGCAGGTCTGCGACCGGACGAACTTTCAGGCGGAATGCAGAAACGTTTAGGGATTGCACGCACTCTGGCCATCGACCCTGAGATCATTCTCTACGATGAGCCCACTGCAGGTTTAGACCCCATCACATCAAAGACCATTGCTGAACTCATGATTGCCCTAAAGACACAGAACAAAACGACCGTTGTGATGGTAACGAACGACTTACAGAGGGCGTATCAAACCTGTGATCGCATAGGGTTTTGTAGCGACGGGGAATTTCGTGTCGGCGGAACCCCGGCTCAAGTGCAGAACACAAATGATCCTGAACTTTGGAATTTTATCTACGGGAAGGCGGGGGTCCATGAGCATCCGCTTTGACAGAGTTGATAAAGCCTTTGGCCCAAAAGAAATTTTGAAGGGTGTCAGTTTTGAAATTCCTGCTGGCCAGATTTGGTTCGTACTCGGGAAAAGCGGGATGGGAAAAAGTGTCACCTTAAAACATATGATCGGCGCTCTCAAACCAGACGTTGGACGTGTGTGGGTGGATAAACATGAAGTATCCGCGATGGGAGCGGACGATCTTTACCGCGTACGGCAAATTTGCGGCATGGTGTTTCAGCATCCAGCCCTTTTAGATTCACTGACCGTGAAGGAAAACATCGCTTTTGGTTTGAAGACGCCACAATATTTTGAACGAAAAGGTAGAAAGCCTACGGAGTCAGAAATATTGAGTACGGTCAAGCGCCTGCTCTCTTTGGTAAAACTCAACGATGATATCTTAGATCTTTATCCCCCTGAACTTTCCTACGGCATGCAAAAACGCGTCAGCATGGCGCGAACGCTTGCGCCTGAACCCGCTTATGTTCTGTTTGATGAACCGACAACAGGTCTTGATCCTCAAAGTACCTCGTCGATCAACTCCTTAATTCATGAACTTTCCAGGGAATTAAAGGTCACATCGGTCGTTGTTTCCCACGACATGAACTGTGCCCTTGAAATCGCGGATCAGATTCTCTTTTTAGATCAAGGCAAAATTCTTGCTTCTGGCACCCCAAAAGAGATGGCCCGGTCCACTGAATCGACCGTCAAGGCTTTCTTCGAAGAGACGCTTTCATTGCTTGCTCCAGAGGAGCGCTCCAAGTGGTTGTAATGACGCTCCTCCATGAGCTTGGAGCATCTTGCCAATTTTTTTTCAGAGTCCTTAAAGTTGCTAGAAAGACCCATGGGTATGGCCCTGCTGTCATTGAGCAAATTTATGCCGTCACAATGCGATCCATGAGCACCATTTTGTTCGCGGGGCTCTTTACCGGAGGAATCGTAGCCCTTCAAATGGGCGTAATGCTGGCAGCCTACGACGCCTCGACCATCATCGGCGGCATGACCGTGTCTGCGACTTTAAAAGAGATTGGGCCTCTGATTATTGCGATTTTCCTTTCGGGTAAAGTGGGTGCCTTCACGACGGCAGAACTCGCAAACATGCGTGTGACTGAACAGATCGACGCCATCGACTGTTTAGGCACAAATCCTATTCAGTACCTCATCCTGCCGCGTTTCATGGCGATCATTCTATCCTCAGTAGCGCTTCTTGCGGCTGGGCTTTTGGTAGGAACCTTGAGTGCTGGTCTGACCGCAAGCATACGTTTTCATGTGAACCCACTTCAGTTTTTATCCTCGATCCCAAGATTCACGTCTGCATGGACCCTCTTTGAATCAGTCTTTAGATGCATGGGATTTGCGCTCGTGGTCGCTACCGTCAGCACCTACAAAGGTTTCTGTGCGAGCGGCGGCGCCCGAGGAGTGGGGCGGGCAGTGACTGAGTCGGCGACGTACACCAATCTCTTCATTGTTCTTATGAATTATCTTTCAAGCGTTTTCTTACGTTTCCTCCATGACATGCTTTTTGGGAGCGGATCTTAAGATGACGGCGATGCATGCACTTAAGCACCACACGGCCTCGCTGAGACTCGCGCTCGATATTCTTCGCAAGTGTATTGCCGCTGTGCCTTTGATCGGCGTAAGACGAGCCATCATTGCAGACCAAGCTACCGATTATATTTTAGGCAGCCTGCCGCTATTACTCTCCGTGACTGGGCTGACGGGCCTCATCATGACGAACCAGATGGGTTGGCACCTCAATGAAGCCATGAGCAATGTCTCAGTTATTCCTGGGTTTACAGCTCAGTTTGTCCTAAGAGAACTGGGCGTCACTATTCCAGCTCTCCTACTGGTCGCCCGAGTAGGCGCATCTATGGCCGCAGAAACCGCAAGCATGAAGATCACGGAGCAGCTGGATGCCATGAAGCTGCTGAAGATCGACCTGATCCGCTACCACATCTTCCCACGCTGGATTGCGTTCCTCATGAGCTGCGTTGTTCTCACTCTCTTGGCCTGCCTCATTGCTATGGCCTTTGCCATTCTGTCGGCTGTAGTTCTTTACGGCTTTAACATCGATGAATATCTCAACTCCATGCGGCCTTTCATCAGGCCGATCGACATCACGTGCATTGTCACGAAAGCCCTGATTTTTGGGGTCATCATTCCACCCATCAGCTTCGCCTATGGGATTCGTACCGGCGGAGGAGCCCAGGGGGTTGGCCAGGCGACTACTGATTCCGTTGTTGCGGGTTATTTGGGCGTCGCTGTTCTCGACTTCATTCTGACCGCACTCTTTTCTTCACTGTTCTAGCTGTGTCACTCTGGTTCGACGATGAAATGGACCAATGAAGCAAAAGTCGGCGTACTCGTCTTAGGGACAGCGACTATCGGAGTGGTGTTCGCCTGGCTCGTGGGTGTTCAAAATCCCTTCTCTGCGCACGACACCCTTTACGTCACCTATAACTTTGCCGGTGGCGTCGATGTTGGCTCCCCGGTTCGTTTGAGCGGGATCAAGGTCGGAAAAGTGGAGGCTGTCGATTTTTTTGCCCCTGAAACCAATGCAACCGTCGCGACTCAGGAACCGGGCAGTGCTGACACGGAATCGGAGTTAGCTCGTGCACCTGTTCGACTCAAGATTTCGATCAAAAAGCAGGCGATGAAAGGCATTCGTAAAGACAGCCGCTTCTACATCAACCTCGCAGGCATCATTGGCGAACGTTACATCGAAATCACACCGGGTACTTTAAAGGGTGAGTTGGTCAAAACTGGGGATACCGCAGTGGGTGTTGATCCACCCCGCATCGATCAGCTGATTTCCCAAAGCTTTGACCTCGCTGGAAAAATCATCGACCTTGTAGAAAAAAATAAAGGCGACATCACTCGCACCATCGAGCTATTAGCGAAGCTCAGTGCTGGGTTAAACAAGACTCTGGAGAAACTGGATCGAAGCAAGATCGTCAGCCAGGACCTAGGCAAGCTCATCACAAACCTCATGGAACTGACTGAGGATGTCCGGATTGTAACGAAGAAAGCGAGATCCCCTGAAGCTGAGAAGACCTTAAATCTCCTTCATGAGCTCCTGTGGCGACTTGAACCTGTGGACGGCGAAAGAATACGGACCTTCTTTCAAAAAGAGGGCATGAGAGTAAAGTTCTTTTAAGCCCTATGAAACAGATCCCAATTCTTGTCGCCATTGTTTTAGTCGTTTTGGCGATTCGAGCGACACTGATTGAACCCTTCAGAATTCCCAGCGGTTCAATGCTTCCGGCCCTGATCTCAGGCGACCTCATTTTCGTAAATAAGTTTGCGTACGGCACAAGGCTGCCGTTTTCTGATTGGGTCTTAAGCGAACCTCTGTGGATATCGCAACCCAAGATTCCACAACTGGGAGACATTGTTGTTTTCCTCACTCCTGAACCCAAGAGCACTGTACTTTCCATCAAGCGAGTCATCGCTCTTCCTGGAGATAAAGTAAAAACGGTTGGCAAGAGCATCCACATCAATGGCGAGCCCCTGCGCCGAGATGCTCTGGTGGATGATGAAGAGACCAAGCTACTAGCACAAAATGGCTTTGATAGTGACGATCGCTACAACGAACAAAAATTGCAGCTGAGTTATGAAACCAACCGTGATCGAAAGTACCTCGTCTTAGAAGACGATGTATTTGAGGGCCGCAAAGATTCTACAGAGATCACCATTCCAGAGAATCAGGTTTATGTTGTGGGTGACAATCGCGATGACACCCGTGACAGCCGTGATTTCGGGCCCGTACCGACTAAGAACTTACGTGGCCGCGCGTCTGTGGTTTGGTTGTCTTATCGGCTGAGTCTACGAAATGGAGCGTCCTTCGTCAGGTGGGATAGGATCGGGAAGCCCATTCGGTGAGGTGATTGGAATTTTCCCGGCCAGCCGGGGTTAAGGTAGGTGGGCCTACCTACCTACATAGACACACTAAATAAATTGATTCTGACCGCCTAAACATAGGTGCATACCTTCTACGCATCGATAAAAAGGCAGAGCTTGACTAATTGAGGCTACTTCCTTAGTAAGGAGGCATGCCTAAAGCTCAAATCAGTTTTTTAACGGTCTTTATTCTCTCTCTAGGTACTTCCTTCGGGGCCACAGCAAAGGTCGCGTACACGTGTGGTTGGACCAACGTCCTCCAGGGCCGCACATTCAAAAGTTTTTCTAACCGTAAAAGCGATCAACACGCGGCTTACCTACCCATAGATCTACTGATTCTCGACACTCTTCAAAAACGACTCCTCAATGATCAGCAGTCAATCTGTGCAACACCCCAAACCCAGAATCAACTATGGGATTCAGCTGACTTCACGATTGATCTTGGCAATAAAAAAATTGCTTCCTACATTCACTTCACTCACGGAAAAGATGGCTTTACAGATTTTTATTGGGGATTTAGTCAAGTCGTTCAAGGTAGAAACAGCGTTTGCTATCTAGAACTCTTTCAGCCGGAAAATGAGTCCGAAGTAAGCTTGGTACATCCGTCTAATACAGATGCAGTTTCTTCCGAGGCTGAGTATGCCTGCGAAACTCTTCGATTGGACCTTGTGATAAAAAACAAACCTCGGATCAGCGCGATGCAGACCTTTGAAAAAAAGCTACGAGAGGCTCACACCACTTACGTCAAGACTGCTCAGTCTGAAGATCTATTCGATTTGTATGTGAACCAGGATATTCTTGGCGACCTTGGTGCACAGCTGACTTCGATTTCACAGATCCTTGCTGACTCGTGGACGAAATGAAGCGCAACCGGGGGGCAGCGGGTTGAAGTGGGGGGTGACCGGAATTTTCCCGGCTGGCCCGGATTTTCATTTGGTACACCCGTCTGGCAAAAATCACCAAGTTCATTGAGCGGCCGCGCCCAGCGTATTACCTCATTGAAGAGTGATACCGAGCTGCAGGGCGTTAAATCAGGCCGCTTTCCTTCCGCTTTTTCCCTGTTTTAAGAGTTTAAAGAAGAGATCGAGCTTTTGTTCGAGTCCG
>JAIXOQ010000021.1 GCA_027486675.1 Pseudomonadota bacterium | reverse complement strand
GGCTGAAGGGTGTTTTTTTGTGTCCTTTCACACCGGGTAGGGGAGTGGTTTCTTTGTTTAAAAAAACAATGGCAACCGTCAATATATACCCTCCTGATCTATAATCCGCAAAACCAAATGTGCAAAAAATAAAACGCTTTAATTGACCTACATAGATCAATTAAAGCGTTTTTAAAAGATGATTAAAACAATCTAAGATCGCTTCAAAACAATCGTCTTATCGTAGTTTGCCCAATATCCTTCTTTAACCCTAAACAAAAGGTTAATTCCTTGAAACGGGTAATTTGTAAGCCGCATCATTTTCCCAAAAACTAACATGGTTTTTGCAGTTGTACCTTCAGGCAATAATCGTTTTCGTTTGTTCGTCGAAAGTACAGGAAATGTAACATTTGTAGTCGATCCTGAAAATGCAATAGTCCATTGACCAACACTAAACTCTGATGTATAAATGTCCATCAAGGTTTTTACTGGTGACCTTCCGCTCAAATTAATACATAAAGTATCCATTCGAGCAAAATCAATAGATGCTTGCCTGGCTTGCATTCCTGTTACTGCCGCTTCAGCAATAACATTACACCTTGCCTCAATTTTGGCCACATAATCATTGAGAACATAGTTGCTATCAGCAAGAGCTATAGCGCGTTCTTGATATGAGCCATCAGAATATTTTACATAATTTATTGTGTAAAATAACCCTGATTTTGACTGATTGTAAGTTGTATCAAGTACAACTTCAGTGGACTGGCCACGCAGTAAGAAAAATGAAAAGACATAAAATGCCAATAAAATGCTTTTTTTCATGATGTTGTTTATTTAATAATCCGGTATTTGAAGTTTGCGGCACTTGGATCGCTCGTGCCAGAAGCCCAGCTTATAACATTGACCCAAATAGTACCAGAAGTAGAACAGCCTGCGGTGAAAGTATATGACCCACCAGAGGCAAATGGATTGGCAATTGTAATAATATCACCCGATGCTGCATTGGCATCTGTGAATGTTAATACTGCGCCTGTCCCCTGCGCCATAGCGGGAAAATCTAAGGATGGACTTGTGCCACTTAATCCTTTGATCAACACATATCGGCTAAAAGCATCTGGCGAGTATTGCAAGTCGGTACCATTATTCTCAATGTTACCAGACGCTATTGTGCTTGTATTAGTGCCTGCGGGGATATTAAGCGGTGCAGTAGTGGTTGTGCCAGCTGCTATTGTTAGCGTAGCAGCGGCTAGTGTAGCCGTACCTAAGCCTGTGCGGCCATCGTCGCGCAACATAAATCCATTATTATTGCCTGAATTGTTATGGGCTTGGAGTGTCCAGGTTGCGCTAGTTGCCCCAGATCCGACTAGATGTAATCGCGCGGCGGGTGTTATGGCGGTTGATGATACGCCTAAATTTCCGAACAATTGGTTTTTCGTAATGCTGGTATTGCCAATTGTAACTGTATTAGATCCCCCGCCTGTCGCAAGATGCCCAATAACTACCTCGTTGGTTGTTGGAGTACCAGATACACCTTCAGTAGCGGCAACGCCGCCACCTATATAAATGCCATTTTGAAAGTGTACTTGCGGTGCTGCATTGCGCCCAATTGCAATCCAATCATCATATATTGTGTTATTAAATCCTGCTCTGTATCCTATTGCAGTCCAACTTGATCCCGTTGAATTTGCATTCCCCGATTGGTAACCAAGGGCTACAAAATTACTGCTAGTTGTAGTATTTACACCAGCGCGGGACCCAACAGCTACATAATTGCTTCCTATTGTGTTCAAGTATGCAGCATAGGCACCTATTGATGTAGCGGCACCACCTCTCGTACTTGAACCTCCAGCATAATACCCATAAAATGTTTTTTCACCTATATCCGAAGCGGCATACCCACCTGCTTCACGGCCCATAAAGGTATTAGTGGCCAAGTTAGGTACGCGAATTTCAACGGAAACAGATCCCGTTGAATTTTTTAAAGATATTGCCGGGGGATATACGACTGCTCTTTTTACCGTAAATGTAACTGTACCATCGAAGTCTGTCGTTGGTGTTAACGTTAACGCGCCGGTGGTTGTCGTAAATGCCTGCGGTATAGTGTAGGTGCCATTTGGGCCTGAATTATTGACAGTCAATCCGCCCATTGTCACATTAAAAAGTCCGGCAGTCCGCCCAGTAATAACGTAAGTAACGGCATAAATCCATCCTGCCGATACTGAAAATGCGCCTATAAGCGGTGCAGTACTCCCTGGCGTATGCGTATATCCCAAAACAAAACTAGTGCCGGTCCAGTTTGTCCCGGTTCCGGTTGTTGATAACTCACTCCCGGTTATCTGCGCACTATTTTTAGCCTGTAAATCCAATACATCCGCATTCATAGTTGTAGTGCCCATGCCGACCCAGCCATTATTTGCAACTCTAAATATAGAATTTGAATTTACTGTAATGTCAAATAAGTTATGACCAATTCCATTTAAATTTATTTCGTTCGCCCTAACTGTTAGCCCTGTTAACACCCCTGTTTGTGCACCAGGGTTATTAATACTATAGTCAATTGCAAAATTTGCCGGTGAAGCATTGCCTGCTGCTAAAGCGTATTGTCGCGATGTCCTAAACATAGATTGAGCACCAGATGTATGCGACATGTTAGTACCTGTAAATAAAAATGTTCCAGTTAATGCAGCTTCCGTTGTAACGCCAGACCTAAATACCATGTTTTTCCCAGCAAGATCTACATCCCCAGAACTAGCATCCGAACCTGAAAACATACGAGGCGCCGACGAAGTATTATTACCAAAACGTACATATCCGTTATCTAGGCCACCTATAATATTCGTTCCTGCACTGTTATTAAA
This sequence comes from Pseudomonadota bacterium, assembly GCA_027486675.1. Classification (GTDB taxonomy): domain Bacteria; phylum Bdellovibrionota; class UBA1018; order UBA1018; family CAIMNF01; genus JAIXOQ01. The sequence continues at coordinate 33,962 of JAIXOQ010000021.1, read as the reverse complement.
AACAAAGTTAACTGTACTGCTTGTTGTCCCTGATCCAACATTATGGAATCGTGCTAAAGGTAAATTTACACCTATACCAAAATTACCAAGACTATCACAGATAACTTTCTGTGAATTGTTTGTACGTATCCGCAAGGATACGTTATTGGTAGTTCCCAAAAACGAACTCCCTGCAGTAGGTGCGTTTCCTGTTAAACCCCATCCGCTACCGGCAGCCACCGGCCCCCACCTTGTTCCATTATATCCCAATACTTGCCCATTGCTTGCACCCATGCTGGCGAGATGCCGCGCCCACACAGATCCATTATCAATATTTGATTGCTCAATCACATTCGTCCCCATCTTGGTACTATCCGAAACGGCACCAGTCGCCAATTTTGCGCCTGTAACTGCACTGTTTGCAATCTTAGCCGTTATAACTGCATTTGCTGCAAGATCTACCGCCCATACAGCACCGTCCGCAATGCGTGTGGTTGTGATTGCATTTGCAGCAACTTTTGTCGAATCGCTTACTGCACCTGTTGCAATTTTCGCCCCAGTGACAGCCCCTGCAGCAATCGTAGCAACCACCGATCCAGTCCCAGTGGCGCTCACGTCTCCAGTCAGTGCTGATATACCAGCCCCATTTGCAGCAACATAATCCTTTACAGCTTTCACCGTAGGAATCTTATTGTGATTTGCCGATGTGAAAGTGGAGTCCGTTTCAATCGATGTAACCTTACGGCCACCCAACCAAAACTCGTTATATACCTTGATAATGTCGGTGATAACTGTTCGCTTTTGAGCATCAACCGCGAAAGCAGAAAGCACCAGAATAACTCCAATTAAAAGCTTTTTCATTGTTGTAAATAGATTTTGATTGAATTATTGCCTGATAATCCAGAGAAGTAAATTGTTGTTGCCGACTCGATGTCCACGTCGACAACATAAAGTCCTACCTGGTTGGCATTCAGCGATTCGGCTGCAAGGATTTGGGAGCCACCAACCGAAGTCCCGCAATTCAATGTTTGAGCCGATGAACTTTTGATCCTGATCTTATTCAGGATGGTCCCTGCAGGCAGTGATACGCTGATCGAGGAAGCCGAGGTGGTAACCACAATCGCCTTCAGGGCATCTACGCTGGATTGAGTGGCCAAAGCCGTAAGCGCAGTATTCAACCCGGATACCTGGGACATAGGAACCGAATCGTTCTTGTGAACGAACGATTCCAGCCAATCCCAGAACTGATTCTGAGTTGGTTTGTCGCCGGTTTCAAACCAGCTTTTTATTGTATTTACGGGTTGAATGGCCATCGGTCTAAATGCGTTGGATGTAAACTAAAACCATAAACGGAGGGCGGTTTTCATGACCGCCGCCGCCACCAGCGAGCGCAACGCCTGCTGGCTGACCAGTCGCAGTAATGTCAATTTCCTGACCACTAAGAAGTGAATCTGTTCCAGCGCTGGTTTTGTTTTCACCTGTAACGGTGCGGCGCGCAAGTCCCCATTCTCCTTCGGCTGGTGTAGCCGGTCCGTGGCGGTGACTGGGCATTTCGCCAACGGTCAATGTGTGGTTTTTCTCACCTCCTGTACTACCTGGTGTCATGTAGACCGAATCCCATAAGTTGCCGCCTGGATCGGTATTGCGGTTGTCATAAGCGACAGCAAAACGGCTGCGCAAATCAACCGTACCGTTGGCTCCGTTGCACACAGCCCATCCTTTTAAATCCCATTTTCCAAGGCCCGTATTGTCGAATGAACTCGACAAGGTTACACGCATGCGCACATCTCCAAGCGGCGCAGATGCGCGCCCGATCACATCCGCAAATCGCTGCGATGTGTAAGGATTGAAGGCGATAAAATTCGATGATGGAGCAGTATTTGTCCAGGTTCCATCTTCCTTCAAATAGACCGGATAACCGCCAGCATAAGCAGGAGCACTTACGAACTTCCGGTTGATTACAGCGATACCAGCCGAGATGGCCAGCGTCGACAAACCCGTGTTCACGCTGCTTACAACGAGGCCCGAAAGAACAACTTCAGGCTCAAATACAATCGCGTCCAGGATGCGATTTTGTAGGGCCTGAATGGTTTCAATGCGCTGCAAACTGGCATAGCTGTAAGTTATTGACCCGCTTCCAAATTGTGCCTTTTTTGTCAGATAACGGTTAACCAGTGAGCCGTCTTGATTCGCCTTCTGCACCCACGTTTCCGTGATGACGTAGTTGGCACTGATCGTGCCTCCCTGGAAGAAAACCAACTCACCTCCAATCATAATCCAGCCATCCGATACGGCTCCACCTGATTCAACCAATCCAGAAAGAATGACTGCTTCACCAAAGTATCGGCCAATACCACGGATCGCAGTTTGGTAATCGTTCTGCATGAAACCCAGGGTTGCATCAGCCTCCAGAGGGAAACCGTTAGGTAGTGAAAAGTCGACTTGATTCATAGATAAATTATGTTGTACCGCTTGGTTGGCAGTTTGTATTTGTTTAGAAACGCCCTGATTGCAACCTCTTGTGATTGCAACGCAAACGGCACAATGGCAATGAAATCCACACTACTGCCCGAAATAAACTTGGGCAAATAGGTTGGGGAGTTTTCACTCTCCAGGTAGATATACACCTGGGCAGCCGCAGTAGCATCAACGATTTGGATATCACCAAAATACCGGTTCAAGTGAAACTCCAAAATGCTCTTTTGCCCAGTTACAGCAATATCCTTTTTGGTGGCGGCAGTAAAGATTACAAACGAATTATGCAGCGTTTTCACCGGAGCCAGCAGCGCATTGAGCCATGCAAGCATCACGGTTTTTCGCAACGCTGAGGGCAGCAACCACTGTATCATTTTGGCTATATCCAATGCGTAGTTCATGCGGCGATGAAATTGAGTATTAAATCTGTAGAAGGAGTGTAATACTTCAAGAATCCACTGAAAGGCTGATAAAAAACATCTACTGCGCTAAAACTTGGATCATCGTTTCTGCGCGCCTGGCACAGTCTGATTTCCGGCACAATCACACCGTCCACGGCTTGCAATTTGTCAACTAGGTGCGATTTCACAAACTGCCCATCAAACGGCAATTCCAGCAAAAAAGCCTTAGCCGCTTCTTGCACCGGAGTTGATGAAGTGCCATCCAAGCGAGCACCCGTAGATGACAAAACCGTTGCATCATAATACACATCGACGACAACCTTGAGCCGATCAGCAGCCACCGAGCGCAAAATCAACTTAACACCAGCGTCTTTGATTTCAGTCAAGTACGTTGTTATTGCGGTTATTTCACCGCTTTCAAGCGGCTGCAATTCACCGGATACCGTTTTTGCAACTTTGATGATTAACTGATTATCAACCTCTGACACAGCAGCGTTGGTTACGATTTTTTGAGCAGTTACCTGGTCATCCGTCAGGCCTGTATTATTGTATACATCAGATCCAGCACCTAATGTCCCTCCCAATTGGAAGGCCAGGGCTTTGGTTTGATACCACCTCAGCGTGTGCGCTTTTTGCGCCGCTACCAATTCGGTGACTTCCGACTTAAACGCATCAAATAGTACCTCCAGCGTCCAGATCGCCGTTGCCACAACGAATGTCCACAGCCGCCAAATGGCAGTCACGCTCGTACTACTCAAGCCGCTCAGCGTGGTGTCAGCCTGCACTGCAGCAATGATTTGCGTCTGTATTTCTGAAATTGATCTTGCCATTACATTACTGAACGATGAAGTCATATTCAATACCCCAATAAGCGACACCTTCATTCAAGGTGTTGATCGCACCGGCTGCGGGAAAATAACCACCGGATTTGTAATAAGCCGCCACTCTTTTTTCACTTACGCCAGGAAGGATCAATGCCTGGCCAGGAGTGATGGCGTCAGTTAACCCAAGCCCATTCAAAGCCGCCAAATCAGCCCATGAAGCCAATCTTCCCAAATATTGAATCGCCAAATCAGCTAAGGTTTGGCCCGCTTGAGCAATTACTGTTTTCTTCGCCGACGATGGCTGATTTTCAACCTTCTCTGGTTTCCGATCAGTCGATGGATCAGGCAGCAATAAACTTTGGCCACCTGTCAAGTCTGAAGTGAGGCCCAAGCCATTTAGCGCAGCCAACTCTGGCCACTTCGACATCGAGCCGCAATGCAGCGCCGCGATGTCGGGCAAGGTTTGCCCAGGTATGACTTGAATGCTACTCATATACTGCTTCCACCTGAAGATTTGTGATTGATCCTTTTATGCTCAACACTTTCATTCCATCGGCTTCATATTCACGCTTTACGGTGCTATTAAAGTCACCCGTTACTTCATCTGCTATCCATCCTTGTATGCCAATTCCGCGCGTTGGAAACTCTCTCAGTTCGCCCTTTTCACAAAGCAGCAAAAGCGTCTGGTGCTGACGTGTACTTTCATTTGAAACAAAGTCACCATTCGCAATTAGCAAATCAAAACCACCCTCGATGTCAACACGGATATCAATCATTGCAAAAGGCTGTCTATACGTGTCTTAATGGCATCAAATGCCGCAACGTTAATTGGAACCGATGTGGGTGATCCGGGTGCAGCTGATGTGACAGTAATTAGTTTTATTTGAAGTATAAGGTCATCAAGTGCCGATTTCAAAGTATCCAAGCCATTGCCAACTTTCACCCCGTTTTCATCAATAATCAATTCGGTAGCACCAACCTGTACCTGGACAAGATCGCACTCAGCGTAAGCCACGACAACGTATCGTTCCTCTGATGCGCCAACATCCGCTACAAATACCGTCGATCCGATCGTGGGCTTATAATACAGGCTTACGCCATAGCCTACATTCGATGCCAACATAACCTCGAACAGCATATTGCCGTCGTTATCTTCAACATCGACCGTGTTGAAATCGTCATTAAAAACCTTTACAACTGCCGGAAAAACAGCAATTGAGGTGCGGTCCTTTACAAATTTGTGCAATGCACTGTGTAAGTCTTGGTTATTATCAGCCATTGGTAGTTACTTTTAATCCAAGTTCAACTTTTCGCCGGGCTCCATTTTGCCCGAACGTTGTGGTTACTTTGTCCACGATATAATCACCAGAACGTTCTGAAAACTGCGGGTCAGCCATTCGGGCTACATTACCCACACTTACTGCAGGGATCAAAAAGGTATTGATGCCGCCTTTATAGCCTGCGTATTTATACTTTTTGATTTCCTGCAACGCGAGTGTTTCCAAATTTTCCGCACTGTCCAAATTATAGAAGTATAATGTCCTTGTCTCGCCATCCCCATCACCTACCTCCTTTTCAATCTTGGTATTATCCTTTTTTATCAGGATTGCCTTTATTTTAATCCTGGTATCATCTTCGTTTACCCAGGTAAGGTCATTGTCGATGATATTTGTACCCAACTCATATTTGACAATCACATCATCGGTATAACTTGCTAAACCAACATGCAAGTCCGTCCCCTTCAAGTACAATGTCAATCCATAGCGTTCCTTTATTTTTTGAAGCGCGGATGCCGCCGAAACATTTTTAAGGTAATACGGTGCCAGATTAATACTCGGCACTTCGCCCTTCAATTTAATACCTGTTCCTTCCAGGATGAAATCAAGCACTTTTTTCAAGGTAGTGCTTTGAAAACTTTTTTTGCAGTTCTTACGGCGTAGCAACCAGGTAGCATCGATACATTCAATTTCTAAAGGCACCCCTGGTGCAATCTTCATCACATACCCCTCAAAAACCTCATATACATTGCCATCATAGCCAAGTTCAATTCGTACCGGGTCACCTACCTTAAACTGTTTCGCAGTTTCAACTTCGCTGATAAATTCGCCTTGCCTTTCAAGTCGGGCAGTTGTTGGTATTTTCAACGTGGCGGTATCCTCCAGTAACTTTGCACTGCTTTCGATCTTCACCTCGCTCACACGTGTAAATCGTTTCCCATCAATCTCTATGTTGCAGTTCAGGACGTACATTATAATTCCAAAATGAAATCTTCATCACTTTCAAGCACAAACTGATAAGCCTGTGCATGTTGAATACCCACCATTTCCGGCAATTGAAACTCACGAATTACAACCCGATAAATACCAAGAAGACTTGTCAAAGCACACTGGATAGGCAATGCTTCATTCTTATTGTATAGGTCATTTAAGCCTTTTACCTGGTCTTCCGGATAGAAGTTTTTGCTGTCAAAATTGATGGCAATACCGCGAATGGTAATCACCCAATCTTCAATGTTTATCAGTTCCTTTACCGTTCCGCGCCTGGTCGATCCGGTCAATGGAGTCGATACAATGTTCTTTCTCGATACAAAACTGATCGACGGTTCGTTGGGCAAAACAAAATCGCCAATTTTGACTGGCATAAAAATCGGTTTACCCGTAGGCAGATTTGCCGAAATCGCGCTGCGAACATTTACAAACTCATTACCCTCTAAATTATCGCCAGACAAAGCATCCGGAAACTTGGGAGCTTTTGTAAACTCCTGCTGATTCACTCGACTTGCATCATAAGGCACACCACGGCCTAAGCCGAATGCCTGCCGAAACAAAGATGATATGTCGAATTGAGCTGCCATTAGTTTACCTGGACCTGATTAGCGGAGTTAAGCACCTGAAGAAGCGTTTTAGTGATTATGTCGGTTATTTCATCCGCCCCTTCTTTCATGTTGGTAGTGTTCAAAGTGATGGACTCGACCAACTTATTTACATTGATTGTAATATTCTTTTGACCACCACCGGCTACTGTATCAGAGATCTTCTTAGCCTTGTCTGCATTTGGGTCTTTAGAAGCCCCTGGCTTAGAAAACTTTGCATTGGCCAAAGCGCCTTGCCGATCATCACGCGCATTTTCAAATGCAGAACGTGGATCTTTAAGACCTTCTATTTGACTATTCCAACCATTCGTGAATGCACTACCCATTCGCTCGCCAATGCTTGCTGAATTAGCAATGTTTTCCACAGCCTTCACACCGTCAGCAATGCCCTGTGCGATCATTGTCGGATCGAATGTAAATACACCGATCAGTGTTTTACCCAGCGCCATAAGAGGCGCAATTGCATAGTCGTATATGATACTTCCGAATTCTTGAATAACACTCCAGATACCAACTACAGTTGATCTAAACCCTTCAAATTTGTTCCAGGCATAAATGACAACCGCGCTTAGAGCCACGATGGCACCAATCGTAAAACCGATCGGATTTGCATAAAATGCATCAGTTAAAGCCGTAATGGATGTGGCAAATCCGCCCGTAACAAATGCCGATATTTCAACAGCAGCAGCGTAGATTTTCAAGGCCGCCCAAACGCCACCAATTCCAACAGCAAGCAGGCCAAGCACATTGATATTGTCACCAATCCACTTTGCTGCAGGGATTAAAAAGTTGCTTATCAAACCAGTGGCAGTTGGCATCAACTCATTGCCCAACGTGTTTTTTAGATTATAAATGGCATTGCTCATTTCGTTGAACTTTGCCCTGGGGCTATCAAGCGCCTCTTGCACACCGGGTCCGAATGTTTTATGAAGTTCAGCCGCGAACTTTGGCAAGAAGTCCTTCGCCATCAGATCACCCTGTTCCATCATTTTCATAAGGGCCGTCTGGCTTACACCCATTGCCTTGGCTGCGATATTAAATGCTCCTGGTAGCCGTTCACCTAACTGACCCTTTAATTCTTCAGCCGATACGGTTCCCTTGCTGGCCATTTGCGACAGGGCTAATAATGCTCCTTTCGTTTCATCCGCAGTGCCACCCATAACGAGCATACCTTCAGAGACACCTTTAAAGATATCCATCTGTTGCTCTGCTGTTATACCAGTGCCCATAAGGCCACCTGAAAGTGTTTTAAAACCTTCCAGCGATTCCTTTTGTGGCAACTTAAGGTCAGCAATTGCCTGGTTCACATTTGCCAGATTTTGAACACCTTGCTCGCCTCCAGTAAAGATGATTGCGTTGTTCAGCGACTTCGTATCTACCGCAGTATTAATGCTGGCCATCGCCGTTGTTACCAATCCGATTTGAGCAAGCAAACCAATGAGGGTGGACTTAAACGATCCAAAAGATTCAGATCCGCGCCGACCAGCATTATCAGCAGCAGCACCGGCAACATGCGCGTCGGCACCCAATTTGTTCAAAGCAGTATCGGCTTGACCGGCTGCGCCTGCCAACTGTTCGACACTCGAACGGCCTTGTACATCTGCTTTGATAAAATAGGTGAATCCACTCATTGTTGCTCGCTTTTTCGAATGTGTTCCAATTGCTTAACTTTCAATGCCCATATCTCATCCGGCAAACTATCGGGATCAGGTATGTGCAAATAATACTGCAACATGGTATTGTAATATTCAATGGGCGACGCTTCCGGGCTGCCATCAGAAGCGTCTATGAGTTTCCCAGGCGCTTGCCAGTATCATTCAGGTATTCATCCGCCACTTCGGAAAAACCAAGCAAATAGCCTGGCTCCTCAAGTAAGTCTGTGACCGTATTCAAATCGAAAATGAGACAATTCGAAATGATATGCTTGAGTCCGGCAAGTGGGTTTTGCTGTTGCTTGGCCCGACTGGTTGAGTACGTTGCGCGATCGCATTTTCGGAGTACGAAGAAGTGGCCATCTTCGAATGTTACTTTACTCACCGGCTGACCATCAATTTGTTCATAGGTAAGTGTGGCTTTCACCTTGCCAAAAACATCATCTGCAACATCAGACAGTTGGCGCGCATAGGCCAAATTTGCCTTTAATTCATCTTTATCACCGCTTAATAGGCAGTTATCGACCAATACATCAGCAATCCCCAATGTATCTTTTCGAATGATGGTAAGGGCCAAGCCCAGGTGTTTTGTAGAAGGCTTTGAAAATGTTGCAGTCGTTTCGTCCGAAAAAACGACTACAAATGAGCCTTGTGAATTTTTGTGAACCGTCGCCATATTGTTTTTTTTGAAAAAGGGAGCAGGTGTTTTTTGCCTGCCCCCTGAAACACAAATGAAAATTAACCCATAGCCCCTCCAAAGGCCACACCCTTTCCTATTTATTTTCGTCGATATCTAGCGCCAAAAACGGCATCGAAATCTCCATGAACTTATCCCCGTTTTGGAGGCCTTTTTCGTAATCAGTGAACTCGGCACTGCGGATTATATCCGTAGAAGCCGTGGTTCCATCACCATAGGAAACAACGATATCAAATGAAACATCCGTTAATTTACCCGTTGGTAAGGCCGCTTTTACGGCAGTGGTTAAGGCAATCACTTCGCTTTGAAGCATCATTAATTCGCCTTCGATTTTCTCATTACCCGATTGGATACTGAGCGCTTTTTTGCCACGGCCAAACAAAGGCTCCTTTTCCACGGATACTTTGTATTTAACCCCCCGAAAACCTTCAATCTTACGGCCAAGGATAATTACCGACACGTCGGAAAACTGATATTGTTTAGAGTTGAATGCCATTGCCTTTAATTTGCGGGGTTATTAAATCCGAGTTTCACTAAAATAGATTTTGCATATCCAACCGGAATGATTTCCAGATTCACGCAAATTCTGCCAGTTGATAATACGTTTTGCTGCGGATCTACAAATACATTTACGCTACTGATTTCACCCTCTGCAGTCATTGAAGTATCAATTGCTGACTGAATCAGCGTTTGATAATACTTTGCACGGCTTACTTCAATTTTTCCGGCACTGTCAATAAGTACCTCGTCCTGTATTTCATTTACGAAGGTGGTATAGGCAAGGCGTACAGCCTTATCAATTACACGCCCCCTTGCAAGTGCATTATAATCGGAAGTAGCCAAATCCGCAGTTGGATCATCGCTGAAGTAATAACCAGCGCGACCAGGGAACCGACGTAGGGTAATGAAACCATTGGTATCCAATGCCGTAGCCTGACTTTCAACGGACTCTAAGGTTGAGGTGCCCAGGTATGCCGCAGTGATCGCCAAAGAGCCATCTTTCACACGACCTGGATTACGCTGCACCGGGATCGCCGCCAATCGGCCAAGCAAAAGCCCAATCGCCGATCGCGCTCCGCTTTCGCTGTTACCAATGAGCACAGCCACGTTTGGCTTTGTCAGGGTGCGAAGGTTCACAAGCCCAGCAGTGGTATTAGTATAAGCGTAACCTTCAATAAGAAATCGAACAGGTGTAAATGCAGCAAGCATGTCATCTGCAAGTGCTTGTCCGGTTGTGATAGCATTGATCACATCCAAATCAATTTGGTTCGCAGTTGTACTTGGAGTATAGCCACCGGCTGGATTACGGGAAACGGCAAGCAAACGAATTCGGCCACCCGCATCGGTCAATAACTTCTTGGCAAAATTTTGGGTTTTGTCCAGAATACTATTGATGTTCGTTGCCTGGCTTACCAACATGATCCAAAGTTCCGCGCCTTCACCGGCCTCGTCATAGAACTCTTTGATTTGGCGGTAAACTTTCACGGTGTTTGTAGTGTCATAAGCTGGATTAATCCCGACATCCACAAACTCTTGCAGGCTAAACCCCTGTTTAGAGGTGCCTAAAGCCAAGGAAGTTGCAGCCACGCCATTTAGCACCATGCCAACCACGCCGTCTTCATTCGCCGCGATTTGACCCAAGCCCCCGTTGGTAAGTTGTATCGATACGTTTGGCAGTGCCATTTTTCCCGATTTTTAAATGATTAACTATGATGAAGTCCGAGGGGTAAATGGTACGTCCTAAAACGTACCACCACCCGCGCGTCGGTTCGGAAGCAACTTGGTAAGCCATTCGGTAATGAATGACAGGATCGAATTGTCTTTTTGAGTTGGCGTAAGCCGCACAATTACTTCTACCAGCGCAACTAATGCCCAAATAAGGGTAACGAAGTTTTGTCTGATAAAATCAATCGCACTTAGGCCTGATGTAGATGAATCACCCGTGTCAGTCGAATCAGGGACCTGGGCATTCAATGCGCGCCACTCCGTATTCTTAAAGGTATTCGGGGCCGCTTTTGAATTCGGTGCAATAGCATGCTTGCTATCACCTTGAACCGGAGTGGTTTCATCAGGATGCGCAACAGCTGCGGTTTGGGTATCGGTGGTGGCCATTGGATATCCATCAATGGTTTTCACCATTTCAGTTTTTTGGCCGGATTTATAATCGCTAAATGCGATATAGATTTTTTGGGCGAGCAAGCCCATAAGAATCACCAAAATGGCGATCTTGGGGTACAAGGCAAATTGCTTGTTCATGGTTGGTGTAAGTTTGAACAGGTGAATATTTAACCGCTTATTTCTTAGCGGATTTCTTTTTGGCAGGTACTGTAGCTGTATTAGACAGGACTGAGGCATCTATATCAGCAGCAGCCTTTTCAGCAGCAGCCTTCTCATCTGCAGCATCTTTTTCGGCCTCAGACAGGTCATCGGTAGCAAGATCCTGAACAAATCGGGACACAGGCTCTACTGGTTTGCCAGTGGCAGCACCGTGCGCTTGTGCCTGATCGGCGCGGAGAAATGGCATATCATCAACGATGTAGATTTGATCGACATCCGGATAATTGTCAAAAACGTTATTCCAGTTTTTCATTATAATTTTATGATTTGACTGATTACACTTCCACCCACACCAGCTACAAACCCAATCACCGTACCCCAAATCTTGAAGGTAACTTCCTGCTTCATAAGCCGGATTTCAAGTTGATTGATCTTGTCAGCAGTTGCCCGATTCGCCTGGACTTCCATCTCCAACCGATCCACCTTATCATTCAAGAGGATGAGCAATTCACGCTCAGTCAGGTTTGAGACAGTCGCCTGTGCCATTTTAGTTGATGGTGTTTACCGCAGTTTGAACGTACTTACCGTTGACATAGATGAAAGATGCGACTTTGGTTTTGCTTGCCGTTCCAGTCACACCAGTGCTGGTTACATAGGTGCTGCCAAACGTTACATCGTAAGCAGTTGTACATGGAACCTCCACGAACAACAGGGCTCCATCCAACACGCCGGTCGGGGTGATATTGATTGTGGTTGCAGCCGTCAAAACTGCATTGATTTTGACGTAAGACAGTTGGTCAGAAACTGCAACTGCAATCGTTGCTGCGGGTGCAATAGACTGAACTTCAGCCTTGCCAAATGGATATTTAACGCCGTTCATAATGGCAGTTTTTTACTGTGAAATGATTTGTTTTTTAACCAGGTACGAACTTCAAATACCTATTATGGACGCGCACAAATGAGGCCTACACCCACGTTGTCGGCGCGGCGATTACGACCGCCCAAGCGCACCAGGAAGGATATAATGTCGCCATAGTATTCCGCCTTGCCGGGGTTGTCGAACATGTTCACCTCGCCCAATGCACGCTCAACCATGTTTTCCTGGTAGAATATCGCACACTCATTGTCATCTGTTGCAGATGCAGCTTCTGGCAGTTTGAGTGTACCACCGGTGGTTTCAATCAGCACGGTAGAGCGCTCATACAAATCGAATCCCCACAAGCGTCCTACACTACCTTCCCGCAAGTTTACAACCTGTTGAAAAGCATACTTCAGGTTATTATCGCTCATCAACTGGTTCAGGAACTCTGAAGGCAAAATCATTACGCGACCATCTTTGGGCACGTTCAATTTATTGAGCTGGGTCTGAGCGGTGCGGATATCGGCTTCTGTGACAATTTTGCGGTTTCCAGTGGCACCTGGAGCAGTACCCGTAGCGGATGTACCAGTTGTAACCACTTTATAGGTGGAGGGGACGTTTTTCGCCCAGTTATACAACATATTATCGCCCGATACCTGCATCATAATTCCAGTGTCGTCACGGATCACTGATTGACGCTTATCATACGACAACTCCTTTTTTTCGATGTCCGTGATCAAGCGTGGGTCGCTGGTATATTCATCCAGCACATAGGTGATATCGGTATCGCCGCGTTTCACGATTGGCGCTGGCAAATTGACGCGGTTGCGTTCAACATTGCTGGGCGCTCCCGCCTGCGGGATGTGTACGATGCGGGCACCTACCACATATTCGTCCGCATTGAATGAGCGGTTCATCCACACATTCGATTTGAAAAGGGCCTCAATGATGTCGGGCCGCCACAATTCTTTATTTACAGCCATTGCTTTTATATTGATATTGCTGATGAAGTAATTTATGATTGATAACCGACTAAGACTTATCGGTGACTTTGTACTCGCGGCCAAATTCAGCCTTGTACAAGGCGCTGAAGGTTGCCATATCGTTGTTGCGAAGCATTTCCAGCATAGCAGGATCTTCTTTGCTCAATTGGCTGAAGGTTTTACCCTGGTAGGTAAATTTGCCGTCATTTGGACCGCCTTGAGGCGCAATGAAATTGAGCGGAGAAACCGGCTTTGGAATGGATGCCAATGCCACTTTGGCAGCATCATGATTGGACTCAAACAACTTTTCGAATTGCGCGCGCTGATCAGCGTTAATCCGTTGTTCGGTAAGCGCTGCATCCAGCAGGCTTTTGGATTCTGCAAGTTGCACCTGCTTGGCCTGGTCCTTAATCAGTTTCAATTCGGCCTTTAAAAGGTCGTTTTCTGCTGCCTTTGCTTTGTTATCAGCAATTTTTTCCTGAATATCAGATAAGGATGCATCATTGCGAATGCCAAGGCTAAGCGCCAGGATTTCAAGTTCTTTCATGGAATTAGACTGAGTTAGTTTGAGTACCGGAAGTTTCTCCAGGGAGGCATTGTCACTTAAATTGATTATATCACCGGATTGGTCGTAAAACGTCACTGCGTTTTTGTTCGCCGGAATATCACAGATTGAGATTTCGCGAAGCCTTGATTTTACAACCGTTGGACGTGTTTGTCCTGGCTTAAGGTTAGCGGGGTCTTCACTCCATTCCAAAATACTGATACCGATACTGCAAGCCCGCAAATAGCCCTTTTCAACCTTGTTGGCAATCTTAGCGGCGAATTCATCATCCATATCAAACTTCGGAACGGCGCTCATGGTCCCACCTTCCTTTTTCAAATCTTCCCAAATCGCAATCGGCAATATCTCATCTTCGGTGCCGCGCCATGCCTGGATGTGATTGTATAGGCATATTGGGTTTTGCTCAAAGTCGGATGTATCCAACCCTTCAGTCATTACCCAGAAGCCGTATGCATTCAAATCCTCGGTGTGTACGCGAAATCTCTTCATGTTTTGCCCTTGTGCGATACAAAGAAAGTATCACATTGCGCGCCTGTCCAAATTGTCTGTAGATGCTCAATCAAGCCATAATGACAGTCTTTTGCGCCGTTATGACAGTCTTAAGGACATTATATATATAGGTATAGCGGGCTTTCCTTTGTAGTAAATAGAAAGTGCGGAATGAATAAAGACCAGCAAAAAGAGTTCGCAAAATTGTTGTACGTCCGGGAACGCCTAACACAAAAAGAGGTTGCTTCCCGCACGGAGGTATCGGAGCAAACCATGTCCAAATGGGTAAACGAAGGTGGATGGGAGCGCCTTCGTAAAAGCTTGCTCGTGACCAAAAGCGAACAGGTCGGTAGACTGTACGAGCAAATAGAAAAACTCACAAGCAGTATTGACCAAAGGGAAGTTGGTTGGGCAGATAGTAAAGAAGCCGACGTACTTACCAAATTGACTGCAGCAATCCGTAACCTCGAAACGGAAATCAACATTGGCGAACGGGTAGAAGTAGGCATGGAGTTCTGTGACTTCGTACGCGCGCATGCTCCGGAAAAGTCTGCCGAGGTTGTCACGCTGTTTGATTCATTCATCAAATCAATGTTGAAGCGATGAGCCAGATAACGGATAAGCAAACCATGCAGCGCTGGGAAGCCTACCGAAAATCGGTTGAGCGAGATATTCCCGTTCCATTCAATGAAACGGATAAGGAAAAGCAAGCCCGTATCAAAAAACTGCTCGGGAACTTTGAAGCATTTTGCCAGTACTATTTTCCCAATTACGCAACGGCTCCATTTGCAAAGTTCCATTTAAACTTTGCTAAGAAAATTGCCGCTTCCGATAAGATATACATCGTTCGTGCCTGGGCGCGCGAACATGCCAAATCAGTCACGGCTGGTTTGTTTATTCCCCTGTTTGAAAAGTTTAATGGTCGGCTTTTCAACATGCTGCTGGTATCGCACTCCTACGATAATGCCTCTGAGTTGCTTATGCCCATGATGATCCAGTTGGAAAGCAATCCAAGGATCATGCATGATTTTGGACAACAAAAGTCTTGGCGTGGTTGGGAGGTCGGCAAGTTTATCACAGCAGATGGCTGCTCGTTCAGGGCGCTCGGATCTGGTCAATCACCGCGCGGTAGCCGCAACGAAGAAAAGCGTCCAGACTTTATCCTCATCGATGATATAGACACCGATGAAGAAGCCCGCAACCCGGTACGGCTGAAAAAGAAGTGGGACTGGATTGAACAGGCACTTTGGCCTACCATGTCCATATCAGGGCGAAAGCGCTTCGTGATTGTTGGAAACATCATCGCCAAAGATGGCATTGTTGTAAGAGCCAGCAAAAAAGCGGATGATTTCGAGCAAATCAATATCCTGGACAAAAAGGGCAACCCCAGTTGGAAAGAGCGTTACAGCGCTGCCGAGGTCAATTACATGCTATCGAAAATCTCCTATGCCTCCGGGCAAAAGGAGTATTTCAATAACCCGATCAATGAGGGATCTGTTTTCCGGGATATTAAATACGGTAAAGTGCCACCCTTGAATAAGTTCCGGTTTTTGGTTGCGTACTGTGATGCGAGTTACAAAAACAGCCGCACCAATGACTTCAAGGCCATTCCATTGGTTGGCGAACTTAACGGCGATTACTACATCATTAAGGCCAGGCTGGAACAAACGACGCTGAATACCATGCTGAAGTGGTGGTATGACTACAAGGCATATATCAATGATAGAAGCCAATTGTACAACTACGTCGAATGCAACGGATTCCAGGATGCCTGGTATCAGGATGTATTTATGCCCGCACTGCGCAACATGGAAAAGGCAGAGGGCACACTGGCCGTAAGCCCGGATGATCGGGCAAAGCCGGATAAGTTCAGTCGCATCGAGGGCAACCTGGAGCCGATCAACCGACGCGGATCACTTATCCTCAACGAAGATGAACGGGATGACCCGCACATGCAGCGCCTGGAAGAACAGTTCAAGGCAATCGAACCCAATTTACCTGCTCACGATGACGGACCAGATGCTGTTGAAGGAGCCGTTTGGATTATCAATAACAAGTTGCGCCAGATGGCACCGATTACGGTTCATCAGGAAAAGCGATCTAAAAATAAATACTGATATGTTTTTACAGAAAGCAGATTTATTAGTAAAAATACTCGATGACGAGTTGGATGAAATAACCAGGGCTGACGATACCCTTATCACGCAGGCGATGAGCGCGGCTGAATCGGAAATGCGCACCTACCTGTTTGATACGTTCGATGTAGACGCCATCTTCAGCAAGACGGGAACAAACCGTCACGCCCTGATCCTTGACCTTGGTAGTGATATTGCCATCTACTTGATCGTTGCTCGCCTGCAAAGTGGGCAGGATGTGTCCGACCGGCAAGCCCGATATAACCGTGCTGTAGCCTGGTTAAAGTCGGCCTCAAAAACAGAGCATTACAATGATCTGCCAAGACGGCAAGTAACCCAACAAACACATATTGTTTACGGGAGCCTTCCAAAGCGTTCAAACCGCTTTTAGGATCGACACCCGAATATAGTTTTAAGGCTATTTAAGACGCTGTGGAAGGCTTTTAAACCGTCCGCGCACGAATACACGCCTTAACAAACAAAAGGTTTTATTTAAGTGCATTTCAAACAGTCTGTTTATAATGGCAGAGACCATCAATGATAAATACCGTCGCCTTAAAATGGAAACGGTCGACATAAAAACCGAAGATACCACTAAAGTATCTGCCGATCAACAAGGCGTGGTGATCAACCATGTAACGGTTCGTCCTAATGTACGACAAAGCCAGGACATACAGAAATGGCGACTGGCTCTTATGGCTGCCGAACAAAGAACGCAACAGCGTTCACTTTTGTACGACCTATATACAGAGATCCTCTTGGACGGTCGGCTTAAGCAGCTTATCAATCAACGCATCGCCAGGATCACCAATACGCCCATATCTTTCCACAAAGACGGAAAGGTGGATGATGCCATCAAAGATCTTACCCGTAAAAAGTTCTTTAAAAAGTTCTTGCGCTGGTCGTTGGAGTCTCGCTTCTGGGGGCATAGCCTAATGGAGTTATACTGGCCAGCGCCAGGCAGCGCCGAAGTAGGGGTAAGTAACCTGATCCCTCGCAAACACGTAAAGCCCAAATTCGGCATCGTAACACAAAATGCCTATGACATTAGTGGCTTGCCTTATCGGCAGGATCCTCTCAATCGGTTTTGTATTGAGGTAGGAGATCCAGATGATCTTGGACTTATATTAGAGTGCTGCCCACATGTAATCTTCAAAAGAGGAGGGTTTGGCGACTGGGCTGAATTTGCCGAGGTGTTCGGTATGCCTTTTCGTTGGGCAACGTACAACAACGAGCCAAGCCGTCAAATACTGGAGCAGGCGCTGAGCCAGGCCGGAGCCGCAGGGTACGTAGTGGCTCCGGAAGATGCCAAACTCGAATTCTTTAATCCCACTGCCGGGTCGAGCAGCAACGATATATTCCGTTTTCTGATTGCGGCATGCAATGAGGAAATGAGCGTGACCATATTGGGGAACAGCATGACCACCACAGAGGCCAAACATTCAGGGTATGCGCAAAGCGAAACGCAGATGAAAACTCAGGATGAACTGCACAAGGATGATCGCGAGTTTATATTGTCAATTCTGAATGAAGACCTGACCCGATACCTGGCAGGACTTGGCTACCAGGTAGAAGGCGGTGTTTTTGCCTTCGAAGATGGTGATGGATTGAGCCTGCCGGCACGCCTGGATATTGACATCAAGGTTGCGGGCATGGTACCTATACCAGAGGACTACTGGTATGAAAAATACATGATCCCAAAACCGGAGCATGGGGAAGTGATGGAAGATGAAGAAACAGAGCCAGCCGATCCGCCCAATACTAATGAGCCTAAAGGCAAACCCAAGACTGGAAAAAAGTCCTAAGCCGTAGCGCGCAGCGCGGGATTGATCTGATCGCGCTCTACGGCCTCGAACATCCGCCAGGGTGCAGTTGCGCAACATGCGGAACGGCAACCACCGTATTATTGGCTGAAGGCTTGGATATTCGGTGGCGCAAAATATCGGCTCAGGTAGAAAAGGATTTCTTGGAAGGCGTATGGAATCAAACCATACTACCCAACCGCATCGATAAAGCCATGTGGCTCGAACACTTTACAAGGTTTCGAAATCATGCAGAGGCCGGATTTGGTAAGCGTTTCAGTGAAGCATCATCACTTGCGGAGTGGGAAAGGTTTCAGCGCATCGAGCAAAACTTGCGCGATTTTGCAGCACACAAGCAGCATCGCATGATCGAGGAATTACGGGCATTGAAAGCCAAGGGCTTGAGCCGAGCCGCTTGGGATAAAGAGGCGGCAAGGATTATGAAACGCCATAATAAAACATGGCTTAAGGCTGAACTACAGGCAACCATAGGAAATGCACAAGCAGCAGAAAGTTGGGCAGAATTTGAAAAACGAAAAGATCTGTATCCAAATCTTAGGTATATAACAGCTCATGATGAGCGTGTACGAGATAGCCATCGCCCACTTGAAGGTGTCATACGTGCTATTGATGATCCATTTTGGGATATACATGCTCCTAAGAATGGTTGGGAATGCAGATGTTTCCTGGTTCAAACTGATCAGCCTGTGACTTTTGGAGAGGATCTTAGTGAGGTAAAAATACCTCCAGGGTTCCGGCATAATCCTGGTAAAACATCAAAGATATTTGACGAGGACCATCCATACTTTAAAGTATCACCGCTCGATCGTGAAGCATTGCACGATCAGTCTAAAGCCTTCCATGCCTCGATCAGTAGGGATGAGGTACGGGATTGGAGTAAAGAAAACTTGGTGGACTCGTTCAGCGAAACCTACCAGGGCATGTCACAAGCAGCCACGATCACTGGAGGCGAAGTGAAAACGATCACCGGCAAGCCGCACCGACAGGCAGCCTGGCGCAACCAGTTGCTGTATGTGCTGCAACTGATCAGTGGTGAAAAACTGCGCTACCTGGGCGTTGCGCCCGATCGAGGAGCACACCAGGGCGTACTCAACTGGTATTACTATTTGCTCGAATTGGGGGAGGAAAAGTACTACTTCAACTTTTGGCGGCGGCTCAATGACGATGGCGTGGAGCGGATCGGCTTACATGCGATCACCGATACCGCACCCGATTTTGCAGGCCCATAAAAAAAGCCCTGCGCTACCTGTCGGTTAGCAAACCGACCACTTGCACAAGGCTCACCACAAAGATAAGGACTTAAGATGAATCCACAACAATTTTTCGCAAAGCTGGCTGCCGAACTGCCCAACATCGAGCGGCGCATCGCAAACGATATTATTGCCGTAGAGGCTGAACAGTTCCATGCAAAGAACTTCAAAGATGAAGGCTTTACGGATGTCAGTTTGGCCAAATGGCCAGTGCGTAAGAAAACCGACAAGAATCCAGCAAAGCGGGCATTGTTGGTGCAAAAGGGAACTTTGAAAGGTCATGCACTAAAAGGCAGAGCGCACGGCAACCAGGTTGATTTCGTGTTTCCTTTGGAATACGAAAAGGTACACAACGAAGGCTTGCGCGCCGGACGAGGCAAAGGTTTCGATATGCCCAAGCGTCAGTTTGTAGGCCAATCAGCATACCTGGACAAAAAGATCAAGGAGAAAGCCCAGCGCTTTTTGGACCAGTATCTTAAGAACCTTTAAATCCGCCTGAAAACGCTTTTAATAACGATTAATTACACACGATGAAAGCACTGTTTAAATCCATCCGGGACACCATTGCAACCAAGGTTACAGCCATTAAGTGGGTCGATTACGACCTGGGACAATTGGATGCAGAACCGCCTCCGGTATCATGGCCATGTGCCTTGTTTTCATTTACGTCGGGTGATTACACCAATATAAGCCCGACCAACACCGAAGGCGTAGTGCAGATTGAGGTGGCCGTTGGCTTTCGCCTGCGCGAGCGTACCCACAGCAAAGCCGACGTCACGTTCAGCGAACAGGCACTGCAACATATAGACACAGTGGAAGCGGTGCGGATTGCCCTTACCGGCCTATCCGGCACCTCATTTGCCACGCTGCAGTACCGTGGATTTCAAAAGGATAAACGATCTGATTACCGAGTGTGGCGCTTGCGCTTTGAGTGTACCGATTTTCCTACACCACCGGAATCACCTTACCAGCCCTGGCAAGGTACCGGACCGGATTTCTGTGTCCATCCTGACATTATCCAGTAAAACAAAGCGGTCCCGATCAACCGATCGGGGCCGCTGTCAATTGTAGCCTTTACTTTTCAGTGACAAGCGCCTTTTTCATTTGCGCCTCGTCGGGTATCATCTCAAGCATAAAATCAATTTCAGATGAGATGGCTTCCAGTATGGCCGGACCATTATTCGGATTAGCGGCGGCTGCCGACAGGATCATAAGCCGGTAGCGTAAGCGAATGCTCCAATCTTCAGCATCCGCGCCAGTGGATACCTGTACCTGATTATTCCGTAATGCAATCATTTTGCACCTCCTTTTACCACCAATGGCAGTTGCAACTGAATAGATGGGATGTCCAGGTTGGGCATAAGTTTTTGCACCAATGCCGTGCGTACCTCCTTGTCATCCACCAAAGCCACCAGGCTAAGGATTTCCACCAACCGATCCTTGCTAAGTCGGTTGTGGTTGCGGCGCGAAGCCTTGGGCAATTGTACATTGGGTGCCGTAACTGCCAGTACAATTTGTTCGGCCCAGTTCCGGAAAATCTTGGCACGTTCACTTTTAATAAAGAACCCGAGGCGAATCACACCTGCTTTGGTAAGCATCTTCATCTTGCGCCTTTGGCTGCTTACGAAATTTTCGTAAGCAGGTAAAAAGTGAACACCTTCAATAAACTCATCTGAATGATTTGAAAGGTGTGAATGGATTGTTTGAATATTAACTCCATAGCCTGAAGCAACATCATTAATCATCATAAGCCATTCGCTACCTTCTTGTTGGATAATGGTAACACTTAGATCATTGTTCACTGAAAGCGTCATGGCCTTGCCATTGTTTTGTTGGACCTTATTCATGGCTCCCTCCTTTTTCATTGAACATACTCTCCAGATTACGGCAGGCTTGTCGGATGCAGTCAAAGTAGTGGTGGTCGTTCGGGAGCAAGGAAAGGAATAATTTTAGACCAGCAGGAGTAAGGGCCTTGTATTGATGGCCATTTTCGTAGTCGGTCATAAACGAATCAACCCACTCAACACCTTTGGTCATGGTCTGATCTCGCAGAACATTTCTGATAAATGTGGGATGTACGGATAGGCAGTAGGCAAGATCGCGCAAAAGCACGATATAACCATGTTGCTCATCGCTCCATCCCATCAGGTGGTTACTGATGGAGCCACCGAAGCCTCCGGGCTCTCCAAAATAAATTGAAACATCTTTTGAGACGGGAAAGCCGTCTTTGTTTTGAACCTCTTTCATTGTCAAATTAGAAGGTTACGGGCATAAAAAGCCCTGCCAGGACGTTGACAACACACCGGTCTGCGGAGCAGAAAGGAGGTTAAGGAGCCTCGCGGCTTCCTTCGTCTGACAGGGTATTCTAATCCCTGGTTAAGAAACTTGTTGTTTGAAAATACCCCGCAAAGGATAAATTCGGTGTGTTGTCGCTACAAATGTAAAACACTTTTGGTTAATGTTCAAAACAATTGCACGTTTCGTTTTGCACGTTATGTACGTTAGCTGACAATAAAAATCAAAAAACATGGACATTCGTTTACAAAACGTAATAATTGAATTGAAAGAAATGGGCGTTCTTCCTGAAAACTGCCCAGAACTTATAACAAGCTTATCAAAGCACCTAAACGAACCTGAAGATTCAATTTTTGATTTTTGGAGTGGTTTGAATAACAAAAAAGATGATGATGAACACAAGGATATTAATGTAACCAGATTCACTCGAAATCAATATCTTTTCTAATATACAACCGTGGTTCAATACTTAATCATTAACCACTTCAAACTCCTTACAAGTCTTTTTCAAATGCCTGATAAGGCTTGCGGGTGATGTCCAGTAGTTGAGGTAAGCAATCACCTTTTTGCTATTTGCGGCCTTCATTTTATCGGCTGCTTTTTTGCCGTTTATTCTGCGTTCGAGATCAAGCCACTTTTTGGGTATATTAAAGTATTTGGGCATTCCAAATTTTGCTCCAATCTCTGAATTGATATTGATATACTCTCCTTTCCAAACTCCATCAACATACCAAACGATGACTATTTTGCGCTTAAATGTTTGATTTTGAAAAGTGACATTGTAGCCATCTATTTTCATTTTTATCGTACGGTGCCATGATTGATCGAAGCCTTCAATGGCTGTGATCCAGTCTGGTTTGGGTTTAGTTCTTTTTTGGGTTTCCATGCGTTGCGAATTTAGGTATGCGGGTAATTACTTTTTGATCTTTTAAAAGTTGCCAGTCCTTAAGGCTGATTGATTCACCATCCAAGAAACTTTTCACGATTTGTTTGGCTCTTATGGTTACAGCCATTTTAAGATTGAATGTTATTGGTGCCATTATTTACGAACATCTTTTTTAATTTGTTCTGTTATATCGGGTTTAAGAAAATCTTCAATATCCTTTTTAAGGTTTTCAAGGGCGGGACTTCTTAACACAAGAAGAACGGCATAAGTACGCATCAATAATTCGATTGATGTTAGCGATGGATTCTCTAGTTTAGCCATTTTCAGAGTTTTTTTCAGGTGCGCATTTATAAAAAACTAAGTCTGGAGCATTTAATACGAATCGAAAACACGTTGCAGCCGTTTGGATGGCCTCTGTATGCATGTCGTAATACCGGGCTCCTTCGTACTCGTAATTCAAAGCCGCTCTGACAAGTTCTCCAGATTCTTCAGCCACTATGGCGGCGGCATGTATTTTATCTTCAGGCCAATCAGGGTGCTTTATTTCAGCCCGTGATAATTCAGTTGTGGTGGCAATAATCCACCGTTTTAGTTCGATGGGGAGTTTTGCGAATTCAAACTCGCACATTTCATTTGATAGTTTCATTTTCAGTATTTTTTAATGAGATCATAAGTGACATAATTGCCTGCGGTGTAGGCAATCGCGCTGATACCCGCGTCAATCAGGTAGTGCCAGATCGGGCGCTTCTTTCCAAGCACGATGGTAATGCCAGTGAAAAACGGCGCAACCTGGCTCACGCTCGCCGTGAAATGCTTGGCATCCGTGAACCAAATCGGTGTCCGGTTACGTCCCTGCTCCGGGTCGAACTGCCAGTACTTGTTTTTCCAGGAATCCTGTCCGAACCAACGTTTTGAGGCTCCAGGGAAAACCTTGAAGAACTGGCTATTATGATGTTCAAGGGTTTGATTCAGCCCCCATGCCATACCATGGACTACAGAAATGCTTGCAGGTATCAGCGCATGCCGTACATCATAGCTCTGGCCAGCCACCCACAAGGGCAGCAAAGCGATCAGCGATATGAGTACAGTTTTTTTCATTTCTTTTGTTGTTGAAATTGTTGCGTCGAAGGGGGGACTCGAACCCCCATGCAGCCAGTTCACTCCTGCCAATATTCAGGCATTCGGCACCATCGACAAGCCGTTTTACTTTGAATTTAAAGCCTTTGTGATGAGGGCGTAAAAATCACGACCATTAACTTGTATCGGTTTAGTCGCAACAGGCACGACTACAGTTTTAGAGTCAGCGTTCAAGAAATCAATCATCTTATTAGCCAATATCTTGTGGCTTCCAATCAATGATTGACCTTCTTTATATCTAAATGGAAAACCGGAGTCCGCATCAAAATATAAATACCAGTCACTTGGATTTTCTACATCTTGACAAAATGTTATAGCCTTACCTGTTGTGATTTTTAAGGCTTCACAAAAGCCTGTATTAAGGCGAATTGAACCATTTTTGCAAAAGGTTACTGTTGGCTTTTTGCCATTTACTCTTTGAGTTGTGGCATCGTATACGAATATTTTCATGTTTTAAATGGTTGAATTTAAACGAACGGGTGATTGAAGGAACTGATCGATACTCCTGGACAAATCGCCATATACAGCCAGCAACCAGGGATCATCGTAATGTTGGATGGATAAAATTGGCCTTAAACACAATGCCTGGGAGATATTCAGTTTTAGTTTTACCGGCTTTGAATATTCCTGTGACATATCCCGAATTAGCGTTTCATGCGCCCATTCAACAAGTACTGTTGCAATAATTAGGGATTCAAAATCAGTGGTATCCATAGCCATTGCGTAATTCTTATCGATAGCATAGACCATGGATTGAAAAGCGTCCCGAGGCACTTTAAGCGTCAGCTTTTTCATCTTTAAGGAAGGTTAATTGCTCACCGGCTTTCGGCTTGCGTGACCAAATGATAAAGTTTTGATTACCGCCAAAACGGCTCCGTGGGTATGCGGTGAAGTTTGAAACCCTGATTTTTACGTCGCACATGAACTCGATCTGTTTGGCGAACTCGCCGCGTGGCTTACCACCACTTTCCCAACAAACTATGATGAAGCACTTGCGCGGGTTATTATCGATCAGGGTTTTGAACTGCGCAGCCGTCAGGTTGATGTAATCCCGTGAATCAATGATGACCACCTGGGGTGCGTTTTTGCTATTCAGCCGTTCTGTCATTTCGGAGTAGGTTTCCTGGTCGCCAAAAATGCACTTGCCATTTACCTCCATCATATTGTTGCGTACCAGAGCATCCTGGAGGGTTTTGCTGATCCCTTGCTCAAAGGAGTTGTAATACACCTTTGTAAATCCGGCCATGTACTTCGCCAATTGTATGCAGAATTCCGTTTTGCCTTGTCCTGGGCGGCCATACACGATCACGCGCATGTTGCGCTCCGGTTGTCCAAAGGTTGCAGCCCAGGGTCCTGTAAAGTTGAAAGTGTCGAACTTCCTATTTAAAAAGTCATTGATTCCGATCGCGCGCATGTGTTTTGGTTTATGGCGCTGGCCTACCTGGTGGGTTGACCAGCGCCTTGGTGGTCTAATTTTGGTATACAGAAAACCCTGGAATCAATTTGCCCAATCGGCCTGAATTAGTTTCAAGGATAGGGTTCTGATTATACTCAGGTGGCATGTTGCGGCATACACGTTCATGCAATATCGCCCAGTCCAGTCCCTTGGAATTATCCATCGCTTTTTCAATGCACTGGGTGAAAATTCCGCCGTTATTATTCTCCCAACTTACCTGAAATGCAGTGCATGCCGATATGGCGAGAAATCCAATCTTGATTGGGATAGAACCCTTAGTTGGAGACTTCTTTGCCATGCGCGGCAATTCGATACTACGCGACTTCATGTAAGTATCATCCGGGTTATCCCGGTGACCAGGGAAACCAATGATATTGCGGCTGTTACTTTCTGAAAAGCAGGTGTCACTCAGGGCGATCACGTAGGAGTATTTTGGAAAGTCTTTCCATAGTTTTACGACCTCGGCATCCCATAAAACGTTATCATGCATGCAGCGACAAGTCGCGCGACCGTTGGCGGTTTCCATGTAACTGCCATGCCCTGAATGGAACCAGATCAGCCGGTCACCGGCAACCATGTTGAAAGCAATGTATTTGAGGGAAGCAATAACCTCAGATCTCCGACAATCCTCATTGTACAAAATCTGCACAATTCCATTGTTCAGGTCTTGCTGCATAAAGAGTTCCTTCATTTTTTCGGCATCGGTAATGCAACCGTTCAGGTCATTGCCAGCGCCATAAAAAGCGGGATTGTATTTGTTTACTGCCGTAATGAGCAAATGTGTTTTCATTGATTTAGCGATTGATTGTAAGCGTTACGGTTTCGTTGTTTTTAAAAGCCTTATCCACGAGTTTGTAAAAGGCTAAATAGGCGGGAGTACTTTGCTCGATTACGATGTCATAATTCACCAAACTGGCTACAAACCCAAGGAGCAAACAGCCCCGTGTATCCTTCACCGAATTACCGATGTGCGCCAATATGTCCTCGAAGTTTGCAACGCCTTCAATTTGAATAGAAAACTCATGTTTGAAACGGCGTTTGTACTCTTCGTAAAATTTGCCGACAAAGCGTTTCACCAAGTTGTACACGCCACCCGCAATCCGGGTTCGTCCAGGTTGTTTTACATCTCTAAAACCGTCCTCCAATACAAAGCAAAAGTGCTGTCCGTCGATGCTGAGCATTGAAAGGGTGGCGTCCTTCGTCTCGCATATTTTGTTTACTTCAATTTTCATAGCAGGTCTCCTGGTTGTTTTTCGATGAGTATATCCTTCTTTATATTTGAAGGTTTCATGAGCCATCCAATGAGTAGAAAAGCAACGAGCAGCAGCCAGGCAATACGTTCGCTCCAGGAGTAATCCTTACTCATAATTTGGGAAAATTTGATTGGTACATTTTGAACCGTCCGCATGGTATCATACACGGTATGACTATAATTGATGTGCTTTTCAGGCACATATACAATGCTGGTGATGTAAATCAAACTATCTCGTACCAGCATTCCAGGACACCATACTGAGTCATGTACCTGAATCATTTCACCGGCCATGAAAACTGTATCGGTTAATGTGTGCGGATACACTTTGTAGGTCGTATCAGGTTGGAGTAGTTTCCAAACTACCACGCTATCAGCATATTTATTAAAAGCAGCCACATCGAATAAAGTGGTACCTGTGGGTGCCAAAGCCTTTGAGCAGGCTGAAAAAGCGACGATCGCCAACAAGATGGCCATCAAATAGATTTTTGATTTCATGATTGATTGTTTATAATTTTTGAAAGTTCCGATTTAGCCGCGATGCTCAGGTATTCGCGGAGCGATTGCAGGCTGATGTGATGGATTGGTTCGATGTGTTTCCTCCAGATGACCGTGGTAGGCAAGCCTTCCACGTAGTGTTTTTGGTACAACTCCTGTACGGTTATTACCCGTTTGAGGAAGTTGATCCGTCTTTGAGCGACCTGTTTTTCCTTTTTATTCATCCTTTAGTTTTTTAGGGCTTGTTCATTTTCAGTGTTGATCCGCTCCATCAGCTTTTTTAGCATAGCGCGGAGTTTCTTGTTCAGTGCATCCAGTTCGGCCAAATCACATTCATACAGTAGTTTTCCAGCGATCCGAGGCAACTTGATGAATTCATTCAAGTGGTTCCAGTTGCGGCCATTGAACACGCCCAAATCGGTACACAGGAAAAGGACCCGGCTACGGGCTTTGCGCATTTCAGGTGATGCGTTTTTACGCCCTTCAGCAATACGTTGCAGCCCTTCGCATAACTCATCCATTTGCTTTGGCGTGAGGTCTTTGGCGCTTTCTACGCCATAACCGGCCAAAATATCCTCCTTGTTGGCTGCGGCACCTGCCGATTTTAGCAGGCCGTAGAATCGCCTTAATTGTGCGGCACTTGGTTGCTTTTCCATGTTATACAAAGTTGAGTTCATCATCAAAGGTCTTATTGCTCAGGTATCGTTCAGGGTCCTTTAAGCGCCGGGGTGGTGTGTTGTTATGGCACCAGGCACGGTATTGTGCAATTTTTCTGATCGCTTTTGCACGTTCTATTTGAGTAAGTTTTGACCACTGTTTTTCGGCAGCAATACGACCTACTTTTACTCCGTATGTATCCCAAAATATTTCAAAACTGACCTGCTCAATCGCTACGTTTACTTCAAAAACCTGCGGCATCCATCGCTTTACATCCGGCTCCTCCACTGGTATGTTTTTAAGCATCCAGTTTACACTTTCGACTTCGGCAGTCGCATCAAAGTTGATGCTGATCAGTGTGCCTTTATCATTGTATTCCGCCTCGACGCGGCGGCTTGTTTTACGTGATCTAATTTCGTATTTCATGGTTCCGAACCTTGTTTTAATGCATGGGTAGCGCCGATGCTTTTACCGACGCCCCCACGTCTCATGAAGACATCCAACTTATTTTTGCTTCCGAATTTGGAATGATTCACCTGGTGCTGGAATCGTTACACCATTTGCTTTCAGGGCATTTTGCACGTGTGCATTGGTGCCTTGGGCCAAGTAGAGCGCTTCAACATCCAGTTCCTCCTTGCGCAGTACAAACTCAGGCAAATCGGATTTGAGGCGCGCAATCAATTGATCCTGGGCTTTTTTGGTCATGGTGCCAAAATCAAGTTTTGGTTTTGCAGCCACCTTGATGACATTGACTGCATCCAGTTCGTAGTCGTCGTTGTTTTTCGCGTGGTCGATCAACTGCGATTTGATTTCTTCCAATTGCTCCTCGATGAGCGCTTTTTGAGCAAGCAGCGCAACATACTTTGCGGCGAGCGCGCGAGCGGCTTCAGAAGGAGTTTGAGTTGGGGTGTCCGATTTACGGTTACCGGTAGATTTAGCCATTTTGAAAACTGTTTTAAAAATGTTTTAAAAGTGATTCTTGGCCTGCTGTTGTTTTCCGGTTATTGTGCCGAACCGGCTGGTATAAGTGCCTCGGACGATTCGATTTCTTTAAGCAATTCACGTTTGATTTTCCGCTCCAGCGGGCGCAGATCCCGTAGCACCCGCATGTTGTATGAGTTTGTGATCGGTTCGCACTCTTCGAAGAGCGCGTCGGCGATCTTATTAGAGTCGATACCGTTGGCGGCACAGATGGCACGGCACTCCTGCTTTGTCACGCCAACCAGGCGAATGAAGCGACGGCCAAAGCGGCTGTCGATCTCGTCAAAGCCATTGCGATTGTGGAATACACCCGATTTGATCTTCTTTTTAAGGTTCTCCGTGCCAAGGATGACGCATCCCATGCGTCCTTCCACTGCGTTGTACAGGCTGATAAAAAACCGCAGCGCCTTGTCGGTCAATTTGTCCGCTTCATCAATGATTAAGAGGGGTGCCTGGTCCAGGCGGCGCACAAAGAAATCGATGCAGATTTCGGCAAGGCGGTTGGCGCTGAGGTAGCCGCGTCCTTTGGTATCAATGCCCAGGGCTTGTGCCAGGGAGCGCAAGAAATCTACCTTGTTTGTTTCGCCATGCTCGACGCGGTATAAGTACACCGCCTGTCCGCTATTCGATGTTGCAAACTCACGGCAAGCCAGGGATTTACCCGATCCGGCATTGTGTGAAACCGCCATAAACAGGCTGGTATCTTTTGCATCGGCAAGTACCTGGGTAACGATGCGAAGGTTTTGCGTCTCCACGGTTTGCCATGAATCGAAGCGTACATCGAGCGCGCGAGCGATCTTGATCCAGTGTTCGTTTTTAACCGTTTCGCTGTCCTTTCCGTTGCGGATGAGCGATATGTAAGCATCGTTTAATCCTGCTTTGCGGGCTACCTGGGCGGCGCTGCCACCGGCCTCAACAAAAGCCTCGATGGCCGTGCGTATTTGTGATTTGAATGCTGCGTTCATGTTGTTTTATTAAGGAGGTGATCAAATAGAACAGGCCTCAAAATCCTGCTCATCAAATGGTTTAAATACTTCGGTGAGGTCTTCCGCACGGGCTACATGGAGCATGGCGTACACGGTTGTTTCGAGCGCCGATGCGGCATAGTTGTCGATCTTATCTTGCTTGATAAATTCCTCTGTTTTGAAGTACATATCGGTAAGGGCATGGATCAAATCGTACTCATACATTTCGAGTTTGAATAAACTCCGTGCGATCGGGTCCCCATCACGTGGGCGTTGCTTCAAGCCATCGACAACTGCATTTACTACTTCATTTCTGATACACAAATCGGCGTTGGTTGGAGCGCCAACTGCGGTGGTTCCGTCTGGCAACATGCGGCTCAAATTCATATCAAAACCCGCAAACCACTGGCGCGACATAACCGCTTTTAATTGTACACAATCGGAGTGATCAGCAATCTTTCGGATACCTCCAAATATCAACTGTTGCGTCATTCTGAGTCGTTGTTTCCAGATGTCCTGGGCTACTGTGCTGTTTTCCTGTTTCATGTTCGGGAAAGTTTGTTAGTGAAGAAATAGAGGGGGGATTATCCTGCATTTTGGTTAAGCAAGGGGGATTCGAACCCCCATACAGCATTTAAAGTACTGCGATCCCTTCTGATCTGTTGCCCTTGGATGTGCGGCAGTTAAGCCTACGTTACCCCCTTGCTTGAATGTCCGTGTAGAGGTTAACTGCCGGGGTAAAAACCCTGGTAAAGCAGTGCTGATACACGACTGCGGTGCCAGTATTTCCATTGATTTCGACCCAGGTATGCGGGTTGATTTCGGCGCGGTAAATACCGTTTGTTACCTGGCTGACTACGGCATCATACACTTGCGTTTTGCCTTCTTCAGCCACGTACACCTTCATGTCGGGGAAAGAAATGGTGAACTCAATTTCCGGGTAAACTGCAATCAGTGTCGACTTACCAATCGATACGTTGTTGCATTTTGAAGCCGGAGCATCCGGGAGTAAAATGTGCGTTTGAGCAAAGAGCGCTACTGAAAAGGCACAGAGGAAAAGCGTAAAAAAGAGTTGTTTTGACATTTGTAAAATTTTTAGTACAGGTCACGAATTGAAATTATGATATCATCATCATCGGGCGTTGTGGCCCGTTTGGTCCGAATAGTTTTACTGCGTTCTACCATCGCTGCGGTTTCGGCATTTTCACGGTCAATCTTGCTGGAACTCGTTCCAATCAGTTCAATATCTGACCAGCCGCTGTTCGCAACGTGTCCGGCCAATTCAGCCTCCTGGAGTTTTGTCCAGGCTGCTATGCGCGCTTTCGCGCGTCCCATTTCCTTTTCATCTTGTTTTGGTCCAGTCCAGCGAACCGCCTTTTGCTCGGTTGCTTCGCACAAGAACTTTTCATCGGCTGCATTGGCAGCCACCGTGTACAGTTGTACCGTATTCAGGTCCTCCAGGTCATAATACATGACCACCTGAGCATGCTTTTTCACACTTTCGTAATGCCGTGGGTCAATTACATAGGTGTATTTTACATTGAGGATCTCCGTAACTATCATCCCTTGGCGTCCAACTTTAATGGTCTTGGATAGCCCGAAGTAGTGGAGCAGTTCGTAGGCTTCGGCGCGCACTACATGCGGCTTTTCGCTTGCCTGGTGCAGTTCGTTTGGGCTTTCAGTCACCGTTTTGCGCGCGCGGCTGTAGGACGCATAAGCCATGTTATTGTACACCTCAAAAACCTTTTCGGCCTCCTCGATGGCACGTTCCATGTTCCATCCCTCGGCGCGCGCGCGGCGGCGCATGGCCTTCAGCGCTTCCTCGCTCCGGTGTGCATGATCGCGGCGGGATTGAATACCCTGACCGTAGTACTTGTCGCTTTCCTGCATCGCTACCATTTGCACGGTATCAATTGCGCGTTCCAGTCGAGCCTTTCCAGTCATCTTCCAGGACTCGGTTACCTTCACACCATCGCGCTGGAGTTTTGCTTTCGTTGCAGCCCATTCGGATGTGTTATGCCCAGGGAATCGGTCGGTTACTACCTCATAAGGCAGGTATCCGGCTTTAGTTGCTGCTGCTGCGAGCGCCTGGTTGTACATCCACCGATTCTCACTGGTGCCGTAACTCCTGGCAATGATGGCACCTGAGTGTACATCGTATACCATGCACACCATGAGGTGTTGCCAGTCATTTCCATTCAGCGAAAACTCAATGAAGTTCACCCGTGTCGCATCCATCAGCCAGCAATCGCCCGCGAACACAGCGCCATCCATCGGGATGTATGCCTTGTAAGACATTGCACGTCGGCCACCGGCACCGTAGCGGGTATGCGTCATTTGCTTCACTTCATTCGAAGCCAGGTAGTGTTCCATCCAGGACTTTCCTGGCGGAGTTTTGTCATTTAGCGCGCAAATGGTTCCTATTTTCCGTGCGATGTGGGCATTGCTGTAGTTTACACCGGCAGCACGCATTACGATCATCCAGCCAATAACCTGTGCATCATCCCACTTTTTGGCGTTGTCGTTGCCCATGCGAGGCAGCGTTACAACTTCAGTAACCGTCTCCCCGGCCAATACACGCACTACCTTTTCTTTCAGTCGGCGCACATTGCCAGGGAGATACGGAACACCTTTCACCAATTCACTCAAGTCTGAGAAAAATCCAAATTTTCGGACGTCAATGCCTTCACTTTGTATGTAATTAACGGCTGCCTGTATGATGGCGGCAGACTTCGCTAATTTCTCTGCGTGTTCGGAGCGCAGGCCTTCGTAATCCTGAAGAAACTCGCGCCATGATTCGGCTGCTTCACCGATTGACTTCGCCAAATCGGATGATTTTTGCCCCTTCAATGATGCCTCGTAATCCGCTATTAATGCGGCTTTTTCGCCCAGTTTGCTGCGGTAAAAGCGAGGTGAAACGTCAGGGATCCTGTCGATGTCGTAGTACCATTGACCATCAATGTTACCAAATCTCCAGGCGCATTCTACATCAGGCATTATTGCTTGAGATCGACGATTAACCGGCACTGACTTTTGATATACATACCTGCATTTCTTACGCAGATACTCCTCACTAATACCTTCGCAGACAGATATAACAAGCCGCTCAGAAACCCAGCAGGTTTCTTTGCCTTTCCGATCGGCGCGCGTGATAATATCTCCCTTTGAGAAATTCATGCTACAACGGGGGCTGTCAGCGAACGCGCCTGGTTTACGATCTCGTTTACTTCGGCTTGTTGTTCCATAGATGCCTTGGCATACCGCAACCAAACCTCGGCTGCTTTTTGCACAAGGGCAGGATCACTCCCCTTAGAATTCAATACAAGATTCAACCACTGTCGAGTACATCCGTACTCGCTGACCACGGTGCCGATAGCGCCTCGGTAGGCCTTTAAGCCTTCGTAGATTTCGGTCAATGTGAAATTTGTGTTTTGCATACCGTGTTTCATTAATATTTCCGTTTCTTTGTGACGCCATTTTAGCATTCTTAAAATAGCCTTGACAAAGGTAAGCACATAATTTATGTGCTTCCAAATGTTTAGCACATAAATTATGTGCTTTTGCTAAAAATACCATAATATGGGTACGAAAACAAGCAGGTTGGAGGAGATAAGGC
Source organism: Pseudomonadota bacterium (assembly GCA_027486675.1). GTDB lineage: Bacteria > Bdellovibrionota > UBA1018 > UBA1018 > CAIMNF01 > JAIXOQ01. The sequence goes on along the minus strand of JAIXOQ010000021.1, from coordinate 938 downwards.
TTGACTTTGGCCTTAACAAGGCCGACTTTGCCGACCTGATGGGGGTTTCTAAAAACTATTATTACAATATTCTAAAAGGAGATGGCTCATCAAATCTAAGATTGGAGCATCTGGAGAACCTCTTAACCAATAAAGGGGTTAATCCAGCATGGATAATGATGGGTCAAGGCAACAAGTACCTGTTGGAAGATGTAGGCGATAAACCGAAGGTAACGGCTACGATTTTAAAGGCCGTGGTATCAGAGGGCTTTCCTAAAGGTTGGGAAAAGACGTGGCTGTCTAAAGTACTTGATTCTGTATGCGAAAAAGTCGTTTCTACTAATGATAACTTAAGCCTGGTCGAAATGCAAAATGCTGTTCTTAAATCAACTCTGATACTATCTGCTCAAGTCGAGCAAATAATTGCTTCTTCATCCAATCCGGGTGATACGATAAACTTGAATCTTGAGGGGCAACTTTTTGTAATTCGCCGCCAAAACGATGATTCAAAATGAAGCACCGCTTGCCTTTGAAACCTATGGTAAGGCGTATGTATACTTCTGAAGGTTTTCGGTTTTCTTTCATGGCCCTAAATTAAGAAACGGTTTGTTTTGCAAAGAAACGGTAGTTTACCGGCTTTTCAAAACAAATAGTTTGCAAAACTAAATGTACATTTTTTGTCACCGTTTAAAAGGGTGACAAATAGGGTGACATTTTTCAAGCAAACCAAATGTACATTTTATGTCACCTTTCCCCAGTTCCTGATTTTGCCAAAATATTAAAGTAAATGCCCGTTTTTGGGCTAAAAACGGGCATTTATTCAAGTATAGTTCAACCTTATTCAACAATGACGTTCAGTATATTGAGCCGTTTATGTTAGTGTATATTGTTGGTATTCAATGTTTTGAGCCGTTTATGTTAGTGTGTACTTTATGTACATTTGGTTCTGCGGCCTATAT
>JAIXOQ010000032.1 GCA_027486675.1 Pseudomonadota bacterium | reverse complement strand
TTTCGTGGTATCTAGTCCTTCACACGCAAGAAGGTAACGGCTCTGATGGTCTGTGATCGTCAGTGGATAGCAGTAACGACGATCTCCCAACATGAACTCACCCTTGTAGTCTGCGCACCAAATGTCATTTGGATTCTTGCTCCCTGCTTTCTTGAACGCGCTACAAATAATGCGGCTTATGACTTTATGGGTCTACGTCGTTCAGTATCCTGGATCAGCGGATACCATGACTGTTTCTGCCAGACTCCCGAAGGCCAGGAATTGCCATGTCTTAAGATTGACTTTCATTCGGGTCACCGTATGAGAGTCATCTTCCAGAAGGACGAGACTGTTTACATCCAGCGCTTGCGTCGATTTCTTGAAAAGCAGAACAAAGAAGAGACGCAAAAAACTGTGCTTCTTGCCCCTTTGAGACCTTGGCACCCAAGCTTCGGTTACGAAGCTTTGATCTCTCACGTTAAGGTGAGGTTGTTTGGTAAAGTAACCTACCTTGCAGGTATTGAGCATGTAACGCCCTATCCGAAAACACTTTGGATCCACGATGAATATCCGCCATTAGCTTTTGAATTTGACCTTAAGCTCGCAGAACCAAAACTTCGGGAAGTGATCTTGGATAGACCCGATATATATACTCCAGTGGGACATGGAAACTATCAGGTGACCACCCGCATTGTTCGCAAGTATTCACCGTTTGACGCCTATTTCTTTGATCAGCTCTCAATTCTTCTGCCTTCAAAGGAGACAAACCTCGCCTTCCGAGAAGAGGTTTCCTTGAAGGATTATTTAGGTCAATAAAATGTTCCTTCAGAAGCCCGCTGATGTCCCTCTTTCAGTCAGCTTCTTTCTCTCTGCAACCACATCCCGATCCGAAAGAGCACTCTCAGCTGTTCAAATAAGATTCCATAAGCCTCACGCAACGTCTTCCTTGCATCATAGATGTGTGTTGCCTCGCCGGCTCCAACATTGAGCTCAATGATCTTAAATCCGCGCCCCGCCATCAGTTCCGCTTCATCCGAAAAACGAAGATCAAAGCGTCCGGTGTAAACGCCAGGGACCTTTTTCACTAATGCATCAAGCCTCACTTCAAGTGCATGAGACCAAAGACATCCGCCATCTTCAAAAATCGTCCCCTGGCAATGATTCCCAGTTTCAACAAGCCTGAAGTCTTCACCTATATTAATAATCCGGTCTCGATCCTTCGGGAATCGCTTCAAATAGGTGTCGGCGATGTATCGGGCTCTCTCATCGGAAAGAACAAGCTCTGTTAGGGTATGAACTCCATCACCTATTACAACAGGAAATCGTTTTCGAGTGATGCCGACAATCGCTCCATGGTCTTGATCCGGATAGCGCACATAATTCACTCCCACCTCTTCAGTGAAGTCGCAATATTCCTGAATGATCATGATGCTGTCTTCATGAGCTTCTAAAAACGCATTCATGAGCTCTGCCTCAGTTCGCACCACTCGAACTCCGCTCCCCCTCTGTCCAACGTCCGGTTTCAACACGACGGGATAAGACTGATCTTTGAGATTCATCCAACCGAGCGCAGCCTCTACTGAAGAAACGATCTCGTACTCCAAGCACTCAGCCTCACCCGAAAAAGAGGCGAGGATAGCGGATTTACTCTCTCCGATCACCCCTCCGTTCTCTACTCCTGGATTTGCGTCAAGCGGCGCACGAATGCTGCGGTATTTGATCGCAAGCCAGACACCATAAAGAACCACTGGCGGATAGAAAAGCCACATGGGCCAAAACTCGAAATATCGAAACCGAAGAACCCGGTAGAACCTCATCCTTAAGAAGATCCAAAATGAATTTCGCAGGCGTTGAGACAATCCCAGAGTCACGACCGACAGCGCAGCCACAACCAAAACAAACCAGATCCCATGCATTCGAATCCACTCAAGCGTCGGCAGAAAACTTCCCAAAAAGAATCCTAAGCCTGTCCAAACAAAGACCGCGACCCCTGTCGTGATCGCAAAATCTGTGACTGACATCCCTAAAGCGCCGACACTGAGGTAAACCGGCAAACGTGTGCCGGGTATGAATCGCGCCAAAAAAACACCCGCCCGTGCAAAGCCCTTTTTTTTGAAAGAGTTGACCCGCTTTTTTTTAAGCAGTCGACCCACAGCATAAAGAAGCAAATCGCCAAAAAAGATTCCGCCCGCTGCCGCGATAAATGCAATCGGGACACTGAGGATCTGTGACCTCGAAGCAGCAACCGCACCCAGGAGTGCTAAGTCTTCAGAGACCAAGCTCCCAAACACGATTCCGAATGCGATGGCAAAGCCTGATTCCATGTTTGACTTACCGAACACTGAGCGCGTCGGTCAGTAACTCTTTTGCGTGCGAGAAATTTAGATCCGGATGGACCAAGATCATTCTCAGGAAAGATCGCCCATCCTGGTCGCGCGCGTAATTGACCCAAGCTTTCTTTTCTTCCATCAGGCGGGTCCGAACAAAGACTGCCCAATCTTTTGAGTCCAGAGTGGACTCTTTGGGTGGATCGATACGAACGCAAACGTTCAAATACGAAGGATCCGCAACCAGCGATAGCCTTGGTTCTTTTACAATAAAAGACACCAATTCATCTCTGACATCTAAGAGACGATCCACCATACGACTTAGGCCACTGGTTCCTCTGCTCTTCCAAAGGGTCCAAAACGAAAGCGCATCAGGACCTCTTCCGCATTGCCAAGAAATCCGTCCAATATCGAGTTTTTGAGCCTGGTCCTCATGAAATAAATAATCCGCACCCGACACATCGTTTGCGTCAAGAAGTAGCGATCGATGCCGGGTCAGGAGAAAACTCGAGGTCAGGGAAGAGCCAAAAAGTTTATGGGCATCAAAGGTCACAGAGTCTGCAAGATGAATTCCTTTCACCTGCGCCTTCAAGCGATCAGTGAACAATGCCGGCCCTCCCCAGGCAGCATCCACATGTAACCAAATCTTCTTCGATTCTGTAATTGCATGGATTTCTGTAATTGGATCGAAAGCACCTAGCACAGTCGTGCCGGAAGTTGCGACGACAGCGAGCGACGCTCGCCCTTGGTCCTCGGCTTCCTGTATACATTTCTCTAAATGCTTCACATCCATCCTGCCCGCCGCATTTGACCGGACTGCGACGACGGAATCGATCCCAAAACCTAAGACAACCGCAGCCTTTTTCAGCGAATAATGGGCTTGTTCTGAGACAAAGGTCGCAAAAGGACCTACATCCTTAAGACCTGCGCTCTTACTCGTTGGCGCTAATGCCTGACGCGCCAGATGGAGGGCCATAAAATTGGCCATACTCCCTCCGGGCACCGAAACTCCTGCGCGTTGCCCGTTCCCCCAACCAATCTCACGACCTAAGGCTTCTACAACTTCATCTTCAATCTCAGATAACACAGGACTTGCCTCACGAGTAGCGAGCGTCGTCCGAGTCTGAGAAGCAACCTGATCCGCAAGGAGGGCTTCCGGATGCACTCCAGAAAACAACTGATTCATGAACCTTGAGGAGTGGGTGGGCACCGATAGCGCCTTCACATCTCTTAAGGTCCTCATCAAGCTAGCCAGAGGCATTGCTTCTTCTGACAGTCTGAGGTCACCGACTCCTGTATGAGCGACGACCGATTTAGGGTCTGCAAGTGGAGGAGAGTAAACATGCAGAGTCCGACCATTTCCTGAAAGGCATCGCAAGGAATGCGTAACACCCACTGGAGTGACGATCGTTTGAGCGGTCACAAACGTCTCGCTGCGAACTTCTCCTGACCAGAAACTTTGATTGAGAAACTCTCCTTCTTGCACGTACACCATGCAGGAGCTCATTCCGTGGCCATGCTGTTTTGATTCTTGGCCTTGAGACCAACGGCATTCCACAACCTCAAAGTCATCTCCGCGCACTAAGGTACGGCGCTCGTAGCCAGCTTCTAATCTTTCAAACTCCACCTAGGCCTCCAAAAAAACACCATTGCACTCGAAACAAAGGCAACTAGCCCAAGTGCAAACAAAAGACCCCCGTCACCTTCGATCTCTATGCCAAGAATCGCAATATGACTCAGAAGTGCGCCACTCATAATTCCAAGAGTCATCAATGCACCTAAGTACTGAGTGACAGGGACCAACAGAAGGACAACAGCAACAGCCTCGCTCAGGCCCGCAAATATCCTTCCCCAAGGCTCAACACCTAGTTTCGTGAAGATCCACACGGACTCAGGAGCAGCGGTAAACTTAAAAAATAGTGTCTGAAGGAGGATTCCTGCCGCAACTAGCCTCAATGAAAGCCGAACTTTTGGATGGAGTTTCATTCTTCTTGCTCCTTCACTTTCGGCCAATTTTGATCTGCTAGCTTGGTCTGTGCGACTTCATCTTTGACCCAAGCTTTCTTTGCGTCACCCTTCCAGCCTCGGTAGAACAGAAAGAGACGACCTCCAGTGACTTTGAAGTTCTCAGGATCGATATCATATTTGTACCCTCCAGCAACCGCAGTCGCACACCAACCCTCATATTCGGGTAAATACTTTTTAGGCTCTTTTAAAAAAGCATCTCGGTTCTTTTCGTTCGAAAACAAATACTTACCACCGTCTTGCTCAATAAAAATGGACTCATTCCCTTTCCGTGGACCGGCTGGGTCGAAGTAACTGACTGGGTCATACTGATGGAGGTGATATCCGTTTCTAATGTTTGCAGTCCCGGCTTGAGCAGGACTGCCCACCATGACTAAACCGAACACACCACAGAACAAAACACTGATCAAACCACTCTTAAGTTTCATATTCTAAATAGCCTCCTTCTGATTCTTAAGCGTAAGTGCGTCGACCCATGGGAAGATTACAGACTGTGGAAGAAAAACTTCATGAGCAGAACGATTCTCTTCAGTTGCTAATCCACCGAGACGAAGGCTTCATCACCTCTTTGGTGACTGATCTCAATCCTGGCCTCCTAAAACTTCTTCTTTCACAGGCAATACCTAGGGACCATGCCGAGGAGATCCTACAGTCCACTTGGACCACCTTTGTCGAAACATGCGTTCGATTTGAGGGCCGATCAAAAGTGAAAACATTTATCACCGGGATCCTGATCAACAAGGTAAGAGAGTGGAAGCGCGGGCGAGTGAGAATGAAGCCTGAAGAGGATCTTGAGGCAATCTTAAACGAAACCTTCACGAAAGAGGGCTGGTGGAACAAAACGCCACCCTCTCCGCTTTCCCAACTGGAAAATGCGGGGCTTGGCATGAGCATCTCAGGCTGCTTAGAGGGGCTCACAGAGAAGCAGCGGTTGGCGTTCGTTCTTAAGGAAGTTGACGATGAGGAAACGGAAGAGATCTGTAATCTTTTAGCGGTTTCTCGCACCCATCTCGGGGTGCTGATCTTTCGGGCTAAGGAGAAGCTCCGGATTTGCCTTGAAAAGTCGTTGGCGCCAGACCGGAGAACCGCATGAATGATGACAAGAACGCAGCCTTTTCCTTTCAAAGGATGTGGCACGATTTGTTCTATTCGATCGCCCCAAAAGCTTGGGTTCGGTTTGCGCTGACTTGTAAGTAGGTGGCAGGTAAAATTGATTTCGGCAGAGAAAAGACGAGCGCTTTAGGACGTATTGGCTTCTTGCTCCACCTGAGCCTCTGCACCTCATGCTCGAACTACAATCGTTTTGGGCGCTGGCTTAAGAAAAATGCTACTGGAATTGAACAAAAGGGGGACAATTCAATCAACGACCTCAATGCACGCATCATCAAAGGGCTAATCTCAAAGAATGAAAAATGAATTCTCCGAATGGCTTGAATCCTTAGGTCCCCTAAACGACATCGTGAATCATGCAAAATCAGTGACCCCACCTTTTCCCAACTGGGAGCGTTCTTTCATCTCAGGAACCCGTAGCCGCCTCTTCCACGTCCAGTACTTTGATCATCTTTTGTATCAGGACGCGCTCTTTGCAACGCTGCGCTTCCAGCCGGACTGCGAAGGCCCTCCAGGCCATGTGCATGGGGGAGCATCTTCTGCGCTTCTAGATGAAGCTTTAGGAACCCTCGTGTGGCATCGGGGATTTGCGTCCCTTACCCAGGATCTGCATCTGCATTTTCTAAGGCCACTGCCGCTTGAAACAAAAGCCTATGTCGCTATGCGGCTTCAGAATCCAAAGGATCGAAAGCTCGAGTGTTTTGGCGCAATTTTAGATGAAGCGAATACTGTCTTTGTCAAAGCTGAGGCGATTTTTCATCACATGACGCCAGAAGCTTTAGACCGATTGGCTAAGAAAATGCGCACCGCTTAGCGGGAGCATTCATTGACGGGGCTGATGGTGAATTCCACTCTGCGGTTTTTTGGTTCTGCAGCTGGGTCTCGGGACGCACTCCATGAGCGCCGAGATGCTACACCTCTAGGACAGAAACGATCTTCGTCCATTTTGTGTTTATCCCGAAAATAATTCATCACGGCAACAGCACGCTGGGTGCTAAAGATGTAGGGATCCTCGCCCGTAATCAAAGGCTTTGAGTCTAAATGCCCCTCGATCAGCACGCTGCCGTTCACCTTGGCAAAGATCCGTGCCAAGCGATCAAGATAAGGTGCAGATTGTGCCCGAATTTTTGATGAACCGACTTCAAAGAGTTCATCCCCAGGGAGCGAAAACTTTAAAACTTCGATGTCCGCATCAAACTCGATCCCAAATGCGAGCTCTCCTAGGTTTTCTTCTACATCCTTCTTAAGATCGCGCAGCGGTTCGCGCACAAGGTCTTCAGGCACGCCACCATCTGCGCCCTTTAAAATCGTATCTCCCTGCCCCATCTTTTCGCCCAAAGGACTTGCCGTGTCTGATTGAGGATCTCGTCCTTTGTCATAGGGTGTGTTCGGGTGATTAAAATAGTGAGAAATAGACGCTTTTGTCTCTTCGTCCGAGCCCATCAACCACATCACCAAAAAGAACGCCATCATCGCAGTCATGAAGTCAGCGAATGCAACTTTCCATGCACCTCCGTGGGCTCCGGCTCCGGCCACGGTGATTCTCTTGATGACGATGGTAGCGCCTTTTTCTTTTGCCATTTCCTACGCAGCCTTCTGACCGACGCTTGAGGTCGCTTTATCCACTTCATCAAATGTTGGGCGTGCCATAGGCGGAATTGTCCTGCGAGCGAACTCCACACAGACCTTCGGTGCGCACTCTTTTGAGAGCGCAAGGACCGCTGACTTAATCACATCTAAATATTTGCCCGAATCGTTGATGTCTTTTTCCATTTTGTCCGCCAATGGCCCAAGAAATCCGTAAGAAACCAAGATACCGATGAATGTTCCCACCAATGCGCCTGCAACAGACTGACCGATGACTTCTTTCCCTTCGGTCAACTTACCCATGGTGATCACAACCCCTAACACTGCCGCAACAATCCCAAGTCCTGGCATAGAGTCCGATACTTTTGCGATCGCATGAACGCCACTGTGTTCTTCTGCGTGGGCCGCCTTCATATCTCGATCCATGAGATCTTCAAGATCATAGGGACTTAAGGGGGAAGAAATCTGGACTTTTAATGTATCGCAAAGAAAATGCATCGCATGGTGATTGTGCAGAACAGTGGTGTACTTCTTAAAAATGTCACTTGCCTCTGGTTTTTCTAAGTGCGGTTCAAGGGAAAGAGGATTCGTTTTTACTACTTTGCATAGTTCATAGAGGCAGAGCAGCAGTTCAACATAAGCTTCCTTCGCAAGCGGCTTGCCTTTGATTGCATGCAACACTTGAGCGATAATCATTTTAATCTGAGGAATTCCATTTGAGGTCAAAAGTGCGCCGATGGCCGCACCAAAGATGATCAAAAATTCGGTGGGCTGATTTAAGACCCCAAGCTTACCGTGGTGGAGAACATATCCCCCAAGCACGCACACGATGACAACTATTCCACCAGGAATGACCATGTTATTTCTGTCCTCTTGGATCCTATCGGTAGACAGGCGTCAAAAATGAAGGATCTGAAGAAAAATGATCTAACGCGCCGCGTTCTGACTTATCTGCGGAGCACAATCAATCGAGAATCTTCTCCCATCGCCTGGTCACCCTTGGTTCTCAAATCACAAACGACCCTGAAAGCCTCACTGGGCCGCCAGGCAGGAAAGTAAGGCTCCCGAATCCAGATAATGACAGCCTGAGTCCTTTCGTCTGCAGCCCGAAGATTCAGCAGCTTCGCCCCTTCGGCTTCCGAAAGCTGCGGCAACCCCGCAATCCACGCCCGCATGCCTAGACGGTGCGGCAGCACAGGCGCACTCCGGTCCACCAAAAAAACGCTGTAATCCTCATGATTCCAATTCGGCAGACACTCTCTGATTTGGGTTTCGGCTTGAAGAAATGAAGTGGCACGTTCAGTCATCGCTTGGGCGCGGACTGTATTCCAGGCCACAAACACTGTGGTAATCAGAACTGCAAAAGGCTTAAAAAATCTTCCTGCCTCAAAGACCTGAAGCAACAACATCCAAGCCCCCATAAACACGGGAAGGAAGGACAATGCGTAATAGTCATGCACAAAGAATGAGGGAGCAAACATCACTGCGAACCCACATTGCGCTAAAAAAAGAGGCAAGAGCCACACCGGGAGCTTCAGATTGTTTGTTCGGGCAAACATGACTCCGAGCAGGGCAAGGATACCCCCGGGTGGGCTTGTGAGTTTTACAAATACCCAAGTGATAAAACGAAGATAGAAATGCGGATCAAGAAGGAAGTGAGCCGCTGTCATATGACCATGACCATCCTGGTTTCTATATTCAAGAATAGGATTCGGGATTTTGAGGCTTAAAAAGTAAGCGATATAGAGCACTGCTGGCAGGCAGGCCAAACCGTAAAGAATGCCGCTTGTGATCTTCCGTCTTCGAAACTCAACCCATGACAAAGCAATCGCGGTAAACACTGCGTAGTATTTCGCTAAACAGGCCAGAAGAATGACCCACCGACTTTTCCTGTATTTCTCCTGCTCGAAAAGTACGAGAGCAAGAAAACATAGCGCGAGCATCCATCCGTCTGGCATCACGGACCGGCCATAGACCTGCACTGCAGAAACGCTCCCCACTAGGGTCATCCAAATGTTCTTTGAAAATACACTGAGCCCCGCCTGAACAGAGTTCTGAATCGTCAGCCAAGTCCAGGCCGCAAACAAAAACAAACACCAACCGAGCAGCGACAACAGACGAGCAGATCTCTGCAAATCTCCTGTGATTCCGCCAAAAAAACCAGCCAACCCTGAATAGACCGGAAACTCCTCCGCCCACGGGATCACCTGATCGTGATGAAGCTCAATAAACAAACGTTCCGGAAAAAGTCCCCCTTTGACACGCCCCTCTGAAAAAGAGCGCGCCATCTCAAGAGCAAAGGTTTGTTTCCCAACCTGTCCCTCAATGACCTCAGGATTTACGAGAACTGAGGTCGCTTGGAAAAACAAAAATCCCATACAAATGAAGAGCCCAAAATAATTTGAGATCGTCCGGACTACGAATGCCAGAGGCGTCACGGACAGCTCGCACCAGCGACCGAACCACAAGGCTGGACCAAAATTCTAAGCACCCGGGAAGACCCTCCATCGGCCACTGGGTCAACAAAAACGGGCGGCATCGTCGGGATCAATACCGGCCCGGTGAATGAGGGAGGCGGAGGCAGCACCATGGGCGCTGGCCCCTGAGGTTTTGCATCCGGCCGGTTTGCAGCAATCAGACCTCGCGTATCACCCGCAGAGCGAGGAGCCTCAGGTGGTTTAAGACCAGCATCACTCACCACAGACGCAATAGTGTCCGCTGTAACGGCTGTTGTCCCTGTTTGCTGCGAAGGCACTCCTGTTCCAGACTGCGCTCCCGAGCCTGCTGCTTGCCCTGGTTTCTGCCCTCCTTGGGATCCACCACCTGCGGAGGAGCCTCCTGAATTTGCGGAATCATTTGATGCACTCACCTGCACGCCTTGATTCGCAGCTAGGTTCACCGGAGCTTGCTGTCCATCCACCTGGACCACAGTGTTTCCTTCGACGGTAAAAAAAGTCGGTGGCTCTGTCGCAGCTTGTGGCACATCCACCAACACTTCAGTTCCGCGAACACCCATAGTCGCCGAGCGTGCTCGAATCCGAATGTCCTTTTTCCCTGTCCCTTCGCGGTCAAGCACCAGGCCTCTTAATCTTCCAACCTTGAGCTCAAGCGTTGCGCTCTGCGCAGAACCCACAGTTCCGCCTGCAGAAAACTCACTCACTTTTATCGATGTATTTTCAGCGAGATGGAAGAGAGCCCCGTCACCTAAAAGAAGTGTCGCGCGACCACCCTGCTCCGTCTCGATGACCGATGACTGACGCACTTTTATGCCGGATCGTGCTTTCACTCCATCCACAAGCACCACGCCTTTGACTTGGCCTAAGGTACCAACAAAGTCTTGATCCACACCCGGTGTTGCTAAAGAAACATTTGAAGCGAGAGAAATGATTACAAAAATGAGCGGAAGATTAAGCATTGAATTGTGCTCCTTAAAGAAAGTCGTAAGTGAGATAAAGGCCGATCTGATGTTTTCGGTAAGTTGCTATATCTAAAGTGGAGGCATTTCTTCTGTACCGGTACTCCAGCATGCCTTGAATTCCAGCCCAAAGAGGCCTACTGATCCCCAAGAAGCCACCATAAGAGGTATCCGAGCGGTCCGAAGAGTTTTTATAATAGTCCGTATAGAGGTAGTCGACACCCGTTTGAACTACCGAACTCAAACTGGCCATTGGAAGAGCGACTGTAACTGGAACACCTACAGACCATGCCCGAAAATTCTCTCCGGTGGTGAGTACCGTATCCCCTATCACTTTTACGAATAAAACAACGGGACCCAGCACTCTTCGTTGACCTAAGCTCAGTTGTGCTCCCGGCCCTGAGCGCACATCCTCTCCTGCCACCTCGCCCCTAAAATATTGAAAGCGGAGAGGCGCTTCAAACCACCATTCCCAAGTGCGTTCAGACCTTAAAATAGCGCGGTAACGCAAACCACCAACGGCATTAAATAAGCCTAAGGAACCATTGGTATTGAGCGCCGTCGCATCAAACGATCCGCCTAAAGCATCGTGATAGCCGAGTCGGTCCTCACCCACGCTGCCGACTTGTGCCTCCAGCCTGCCGTAGAGGGAGTTAAATGAACTAGAATCTTGATCTAAGTAATTGGTGTAAGACGCGAGGGCTCGCGTTTCTAGCTCTTTTTTCCCCAATGAATCGATCCGCGCGTATTGCAAAGACGGTGACACATACGCACTCCCCGCTTGAGTGATATCCGATGGCTTTAAAGTCGATTCAGAAAAAAGGAGAACGTTACTGTCGTACCCCGAACCCAAGGTCATGCTCAAAGACTGCCGCTTTCTTCGGTCGTCGGCATAAGATGGCAAAGCCTTTCCGATCTTCATTTCCTTTAACGCATAACGCGCTGCTGGCTCGGCCCCGGGAATACGCAGCAAACGCGTCAAGGTTTGTCGCGCATCCTCTTCCTTGCGACCGCGATTTTGAACATCGGCCAAGTTGTAGAGTGCGGTTCGCCGGGTCTCGTCTTTTGAATAGGTCACCGCCTGACTGAAACTAAAAAGTGCCTGAGTCAGTGAGCCGCGCTCGAGCTGCGCAAGGCCCAACAAATTCCAGCTCTCTCCGTCCTTTGGGTCCGCTTGCAACTGCTCGGTGAGAATGCGTTCCGCTCTGGCAAAATCACCTACCTCAAAATAGACCGAGGCATAGGTCTGTGCTACCTCACGGTTGACATCAATGCGTGTTTTCGCCACAGGTTCGGCAAACACAGTTGAGAGGAATAAAAAAAAGACCATTTAACGTTTTCCTCTTCTCTTCCTAGCTTTCACAGCATGGTAATCCTGGGCCTTCACCTTGAGCCTTTGACCTTCCACGACCTGATCCGTCTTCAATGCATTGATTCTTCTTAAATAGGATATCGACACTCGGGAACGCTCGGCCACTTGTTTTAGTGTTTCTCCACGACCTACGCGCGTCACTCCCGGTTCCGGTGCTGCTTGATCCAAAATCTGTTGGTACTTTGCTCTAATTTTTAAGTGATGAGGTTCAGGGACCCAAATTTCAAACCCGCGGCTGGCCTTCGGGATGCGCTCCTTAAGGACATGAGGATTGGCGAATTTAAGGCTGCCCTCTGGAATCTCCGCTATCGATTCTAATTGCGAAAAAGTGACGCCCCCTGGGATTCGTACACTTTCAACATCGGGGTAGTCCGGAACATCCTGCTCAGCAAAGCCATATTCCGTTAAGTGTTCTCCGACCCAGCGCGCCGCATGAAATTTTGGGATGTACTGCATCGTCTCCGCCGGCAATGCGCGCTTTCGCACCAAGGTCCAAAAATCATTACTTCGCCCCTTTCGCACAGCTGCGCGAATGCGCCCTACTCCTGCGTTATAAGCCGCAAGCGCAAGAGACCAACTTCCAAACTGACGACGGAGATCCCGAAGATGCCGAGCCGCGGCTTCTGTTGATCTCACAGGGTCGAGTCGCTCATCGACATCACTGTTCACAAGCAGCCCATAAAGATTCGCCGTCGGCTTCATAAACTGCCAAATACCTACTGCGCGCATACGCGATCGAGCCGTGAGGCTAAATCCACTCTCAATCAGGCCCAGGTAAAAAAGCTCGGCCGGGACACGATTGGCCTCCAAAATGTCCTCAACCACATTCCGATACGGCAGACCCCGATTGAGGTAGCGCTGAAACCGGGCCCTCTCCCTACCTGTAAAGTATTTAATCCAGCCCTCTACCCTGTGATTGAATTCAAATGGGATTTTCCCAAGGAGAACACCAGTTTTGGGGTTGGGTACCGCTGCATCATCGTCCACGTCCGAGCCTGGTTCAGAGAATTTAAGAATTTCTTGCTCTAAGGCGGCATCCTGAATGGGGGGCTTTGCAGCAGGGGCGTTGCTAGCAGCCGCAGGCAGGACCGAATGGTGGAAAAGGAGTAAAAACCCAAAAGTAAGAAAGGTCACTCCCTTCAGGGTATCGTTCGCAATCTTGTCATTTCTAGGATTTTCCCCCACACTACAAAGCGAACCCCTCGTGAATTCCACGAAAGGTGTGTAAGGAGTAAGAAGAATGGCAAATAAAAGACAAAGTACGAAACGTGCTGGTCAGGCGTTAAAGCGCCAAGCAAGAAACACAACAGTCCGCACTGCAACTAAGACTGCGGTGAAAAAGGCTGTAGAAGCAGTTCAATCCAAAGATCTAGGAAAAGCAAAAGAAGCCTACCTTGCTGCAGTGCGTGCACTCAGTAAAGCTGCTTCCCGAGGCGTGCTTCCGAAGACTCGTGCGTCCAGGAAGATTAGCCGTCTTTCACTGCTCGCAAAGAAACTTCTCCCAGAGTCGCTGCCAGTCAGCACCGGGAAGAAGAAGTAGTTCTTTCTAAAGCACCCGGTCTAACCAAGCATTCGCATCTTTGAAGACCTGATCCCGCGAAGTCTCATTGTAGATTTCGTGAAAGGCTTCTTTGTATCCGATCCACGTCTTGTTCGGGTGGTTTAAAGCATCAAACCATTTCCGTGCCGCAGGTTCGGATACGATGCGATCATCACCTGCTGCCTGCACAAGCAGTGGAATGGTCTCAGGGACAACGGTTGGATCCTCGGACGTTGCTTTCATCGTCTCTTCAAAATCAAAAAAGGCCGCGGGCGTAATGCACTTGTGATTGAGCTGGTCGAGTCCATGGGTTCGGATTGCGGCTGGATCATGAGTGAGGAGTGCAGCATCGACCGCTGTCGCCATTTGCAAGGTGGGCCATAGGCTTCGCATCACACTCCCAAGTCCCCTCTTCCAACCCGGGATGGGAACGGTGAGTCCCAAGGCAGGGGAAGAAAGCATACATGCGTGGATGCGGGCCTGCTCACGGTGCCTCAGCATTTGGAGCGCCAGAAGGCCTCCCATGCTATGGCCGAAGAGATCGACACGAGCGGGGCTGCCAAACAATTCGTCGATCCGTACCCTGGCTTCTAGCGCATCTTCAACGCCATCCTCAAAATGATCCGCATGCCCTCTGGGGCCGGCCGAGCGGCCATGACCGCGCAAATCCACAGCCAGCATCGCGTCATAGTGAGCCTCAAATCCTTTGGGAAAGTGAGAGTACCGTCCTCCGTGCTCTCCCTGACCGTGGATGATCAACAATGCTCTTCTGACAACAGATTGCGGTCCGCGCCAAATATGAAAAAAAAGCGTAGGACGCCCTTCTTCAAAATAAATCGAGTCTTCCTGATGAGACCAACCCGAAGGGAGACCGCCAAACTCTTTAGGGATCATAATTTTGTCCGTTCAATAAACTGTTCAATTTGCTCACGATCGTGATCAGAAATTTTTGTAAATCGGAAAGAAAAACCTCGGAGATCCTCAAGGTGACGCACGATCACCCCTTCTGCGACAAAGCCTTTTAGACTCATTTCATGAGACGGGTCCACATTCAGTTGAATCACCGTTCCGACAACACCTGGTAGTCGATCCGCTAGAATTTGCATCCCACCCACACTTAAGTCTCTGCAGACCCCGGAAATGACGTCTTCTTGATTGGTTAGGAAAATTTTTGCGGTCACAGGGCGTCGAAGAGCTAGCCTCTTTTCCCTGCGCGGCAAGTCGGAAGGAGATTCCAAGAAAGCTTGCTCCGGCGGTAACCATTCCATCATTCCCGCCTTCCAAAGCAACACCCCTATCGTATCCCCGATCGACAGGACCCGTTTCACTTCCGTCGCAGTGTAGGGACCAGTCTGCTGATCATCCTTCATCATGAACCAGGAACGTCGCTCTTCCTCAGGCGGCTGTGGCTGGCTACTTCCGACCGGCGGGGCTGCGGGACTCTTCGGTAACAGGCCCTGAAAAACCGGGTGCTCAAATATTCGCATCCACTTTCCTTCCTTCGCTCTGTAAATATAGTCGGACCACAAAGATTCCTTTTTTTCCAAACGAAGCGCAACTTCTTGGGCCTGAAATGGTCCGATTGCATGACCTTGAGCGGCGAGAAAAAACTCAGGCTGCTGGTTCGGAAACTGAGTACTAAAAGTATTTTCCATATCGCTCACTTCTTAGGGTTTTGCTGAATTGAACTCAAAAGGATAGGTAATGGTTGCTGATCCCCCGCCGCGCGCTTTTGGAAATTGAATCCGGCCTAAGACATCGAGCACACATCGCTCGACCCTCGCTAACCCAAGGCTGCTCGAAATGATCCCAAGTTGGGACGCCCTTCCTGATGAACCGATCGTGAAGGTTGTAGTGACGCGACCTGAACCTACTGTTCCACCCGTGTTAATTTCGCGTTCATAACAATAACGAAACTCGTCTCGTCTCGCATTGATTGCAGCTTGAACCGCTTCACGATCAATCGACCCTAAAATAATGGTCTCTTCACCCTCACCGGTTTGCAGCTCAACCCGTGTCCGGCCACCTACAATTCCCCGCCCTGTGCCTTCGGCACTTAGGCCCGTGCCCACGCGCCCCCCTTCACGGTTCTGAGCACCCGCCCCTCCTAACAAAGAATTTGCGGTTCCCCCACCGCCTTGAGCAGAGCCATTTAAGGCAAGTCCTCCGGATCCTTTTGTCGAGAAACCACCAAAGCCCTCTAACTTCTTACCTGCTTTACCAAGCTTTTCGCCCGAACCTCCAAGAAGATCTAAGATGCGATTGCTTGCACCTTTTAACATCTCGACATTTCCGTTGTCTGGCGTGGCGCTCTTTGCACCACCGCGCCCTAAACCCGCTTGCGGTGCGGTGCGCATTGCTTGGCGCTGCGGAATCGGCAAAGCCACGGTTTTTCTTTCACCTCGTCGACCCACATTCCCTCGCGCCCTCATCCCCTCACCCGATGCCGCAAGTTTCTGTCCTAATTTTTTAGGCGTGCGGGCGCGCACCGACACAGCCTGAGATTTCTTTTCCGCCATGATTGGCTCAGGCACAGGAGGCTCAGGCTTAACCTCCGGAACTACCTTTTTCTGAAATGCTTCAGGCTGATAAAGGATAGTCACCACACGCTCTGGAAGCTGTTCTGCTTCTATGTTTTGCTCTGGAGTCATCTGAGAAATCCCAAAAAAAACACTTAAAGTCAGAGCAGCGGAGAGGATGAGCGTACGCGAAAGCAGAGGATCAATCGCAAAACCGCCTCGATGGAGCAGCTTGGGCGGTGCCTGCGTTTTGCTCACGTAAAAAGTCAACGACCCAATACTCAGGCGGGCGAAGTCTGATGCCTGGAGGTCAACACTACGAGCTTGACCTTCGATGGTCTGGACCTTTCCACCTGAAAATAGAACTGCATGAAACGACTCATGAAGCTTAATGGTCCATTGCCCGAGCACCTGGGAGGCGAGTAGAAAGGTTTTACCCATTCCTTTGGGCAAGGGCACAACAAAGTCATTTTCTAGACCACTTCCTAACGTGACGAGTGCCTCATTCTGGAAGTGGCGCACCTGAAGGATGGTTCCATTCCAGGAACAAACCACCTCCAAACACTGAGCCAAGCTCGGGCGATGATCAAAGATAGGTACGGCGAGTCCATCGTTCTGAACCAGCAAGAGTGCATCTGCGGGCAGAAGGCCTACTGCAGGAATTCGTGTGAACTGAATCAGTGCCGAGGCAACTTCAATCGAAGAACCATTCTTTACAGTACTTGCCTGGGTGATCTGTCCGTCTACTCGCATGCCCGTTTCGCTTGCAAGGTCGTAGACCTGACCAACAGTTTCCCCACTTTGGTCCATTTCGATCACTGCGTGAATAGGTGCAACACCCTGCAACTCAAGCCGAACATCCGCCGAAACTAATGAACCGATGACTAAACGATCCTTATCCGTTTCGACTTTAAACACCCCAGAAGGCGTACGAATCGTGATCAGCCATCTTGGATTCGTTTTGCTCGTGCTGGTGTCTAACGCTTGCATGAACGCTCCTGTGGCTATTGACTGATGACTGCGTCTCGCAGCATTTCTCTGCGAAAGTTAGGCTTTCTCTTGGAGAGATCATCAAATTTCTCAGCGTCCCGCGCTTTGAAATAGAACTCGCCAGGGGTCTTTACTTCACCTTCCAAACTGAGACCCTCGAAATCAATCTTTTCATTCTGCGGTACCACAACCACCTTTTTTGGAGCTGAACGAGAGACTTTTTTGATTCCCGTTCGAGCAGCCAGAGCTGGAGTCATCCCAATGAAAAACGCGATGATAAAAATAATTCTCACTGACATCGCTCCTTTAGCCGATCTACTGCAATTTTTTCAAACCCCTTCAAGTCCGAGAGCCTCGTGAGCTGCGCCCCACAAGCTGCCCCCTTTAATTGTACTGCCTGAAGAAAGCGTTTTTCAAAACGATCTGCTGGAAGTCCCATTTTGTCGCCTTGACGCAGTGCGAGCGTGCCTTCTGAGATACGGCCGACACCAAACTTTGTCGTTGCAATAAGATCCTGCACTTCAGGTGCGGCCACGGTTTGGGCGAGCCTATATACATGGGGCTCGGCTGATCTAAATAGACGGTAATAATTGTAGATGTGGGCTAGGTTAAACTGCGCAGCCCGATTTCCAGCATCTTCTGAAAGCGCCTTTCTCCACAGTGCCAAGGCCTCGTTAGCAGCAACCCAGTTCTCAATGCCTCTTTCGCTGACCGCGATGACTCCTAGGTTGTTCTTCGCATCTGAAACCTTACGATTGAGATCAAAGGCCCTTTGATAAGCCACCTTTGCAAGACCCGGCCTGGACGCGCCCCAAAGTAGATTTCCATAGTCGAGCCAGGCGCCAGCATCCGCTGATGAACGCGTTAAACGTTGCCGCACTTCAGCTAATGCAGATTCGCGTCCACTTCGACCGCCGTTTGGCGGAATCCCAACCAGACGCACCCCAGTGGAGCGACCTTGGGCGCGGTAAAAACCCTTTGCACCCAGATCAACTAAACGATCCTGAAGCACAGGCAAGTAGGAGGATAAGATGCTCTCGCGCGTTGCGAGTGCGTAAGCTTTCTGCCCCAACGTGAGAGCCTTTGTTCGAAGTGACTGCGCGACCGGAGATAGAACCTTACGCACTTCTAAGTTGGACTCAGCAGACACCAGAAGAGCCTCAATTTCCCTAGCGAAACTATAGGTCAGCTCCATCAGCCGATCTGTTGCGGCCACACTCCAAGGGCCACCAAACTCTATGGCTCGCTCATACTCACGGGTCACTGGCTTAAGTTCAGCTGCTCTCTTGTTCAACGTCGCCATCAGAGTCGAAATCGGAAGTGCAAGCTTCGTTTTCGACAAAGTGCGTTCCTGAATACGCCCAAGACCAAATTGGGCATATGCCAGGAAGGGCGAGCGTTCGGACTTGCCGCCTTTGCTTCGGTTTAAAACTTGAAGAAAAATCTGTTTGGCCCGGGAAGGGTCCTGGATCTTTAAATAAAGATCCGCGAGCTTCGACCCACACTCTGCACGGATAGCGCTATCGAGGAGAAAACACTCCCTCCACGCGATCAGCTCAGATTGATCGTCCTTCATGTCGGATGCGAGTTCTGCAAGCAATTGATACAATCTCGCACGATCTGCAGGTGCAGTCCGTTTTTTCAGTTCAGTCCGATAAACTCCTCGTGCCTTCTCTTTCTGAAGCGCACCGTCGAACAAAGCGCCCGCAGTCTTATAGCTCGCAGGATCATCAAAGAGACGTGCAATACCAAAAAAGAGTTCTGCAGCTTCTGTGAACAGACCTTTAATAAATAATTTGGTGGCCTGGGTCTTCACTGATCCCTGGATGATCCGGGAATTTGGATACCGCCTCCGCCAATCAGTCATCAGGCGTGCAATATCGTCTGACTCCCCCGCCTCTGCATAAGCACCGACCGCACCCATGTAGGCTTTCTCAGCTTCCACAGGAGTCTTCGCTGCCGTCGCATACTTTTCGTATCCTTGAGCAGCGCCTTGGAAATCCTTTTGCTTCTCAAGTTGTGTGATTTCGCCTACCGCGAGCTGCCGTTTAGCTGTATCAAGATCCCGGGCGAGTTCTCCTCTCCAACTCGCATCGGTCGAAATCAGGTCTGTATTCTCTGAGGCTTTTTGAATCCATTCTGAAGTTCGAGAGAGCCCCTCGCCTTTTGCGGCGTCTTCCATGCGCAACTGAAGTGACAACCTTGCTGCAAGCACCGCCTGCCGAGACTTCGCTTGATCCACCACGAGTGCATCAGACCGCTTCCGCGCCTCGTCCCTTGTGTTTGGATAGCCTGCTAAAATCTGCGCAGACCTAAGCTGTGCTTCTCGCGCTTCTTCGGCTCCAGGAATTGACTCCTGCAAAATATCAGCGGCTGCAATAAACTGTTGCTCCAGTTCACTCGGGGCCTTCCCACGCGGTGCTCCCGAAGCTTTGATTTTAATCTCACCGGCAAGAGAGGCAACCCAAAGGGACGCAGCCTCTCGGGCATATTTAGGATCGCGATCCAGAACAACCTTACGGTAGAGATCAGCGGAGGCCCGTGCATCACCCTGTTCTGCTTTGACCTCAGCAAGATACATCCGAATTTCATTCTGCTCTGCTTTATCATCTGAGCTAGGAAGAAATGCCCCGAGATAAATCGTATACGCTTGGTCTGCAAAACTTAAAGCTTCACGATCTTTAGACTCTTTTCGAAACTTATCATGCATCTCAAGCGCCACGCGCCGAACCACTGACTTCGCATGAAATGCAGCCTGTTTGGTTTCTAAATCGGAAGAGGAATAAGGAACGACCTTTAATTTTCCGGCCCGATCTAGTGCTTCGGCAATCCTAGACTTCCTAAGATCAAGATCCATCAATTTTACTTGCGTTCGAAACTGACCCTCATCATTGCCCTTGAGCTGACCGAGCGCCTGATAAACGCGGATAGCCTTATCTTCCTGTCCATTGCGCTCATACTCGCGACCGAGCTTTTCAAGAATCCTCCCAAGAAGATCAGGCTTATCGGTATTTTCTCTAAAGAAGGTGATCGCCTCTTCCACCCTTCCTGCGTCAGCATAAAAAACCGTGAGGTCCTTGAGTGACTCTTCGCCGTCTGGATACTCCTCAATCGCGCGTCGCATCCCTGCTATTGCGGCATCAACCTTAGATAGGCGGTAATTGCACCAGGCCACACGTGAAAGCAACCGTGATTTCTTGACCTTGTTTTGTTCGGTCTTCAAAATGCGTTCATATCGCGATAGTGCAACGCTAAATCTTCCAGCCTTAAAATCTTGGTCCGCTAGTTCTCGTTCACTTTCGACCGCTAGCTCGCTTCCCGGAAACTCCTGAACCAGACGATTAAAATATCGACTTGCGACTTCCCCTTTACCCTGCGCTTGATAGCTATAACCCAAAAAGTAGTAGAGACGGTCTTTCTTGGCTGAATCTAAAGACAAGGAGAGCGCACGCTCGCCGGTCGCGATCGATTCTTTCAGATCTAGAGCACTTAACCTATTTTCTAGCCTTGCAGTTGGTGTTGTCTTTAGCTTTTCCTCGTGGATTTTACCTTCTTCAAGTGAATGGCTTCGAAAGCGCTCGAAAGCGATCTCCCCCATCCGAAAATAAAGCTCAGCCTTCCTTTTTTCGGTGGCTCTAAGACTCAGTGCTTCCCGAATTTGATCGTATTCTTCCTGACGCAGCTGATCGAGCTTACGCTCGGAGTCAGAACGAACCGCCGAATACTCGGCATCAGAATAGGCATAAGACTGCGTGGAAAAACTAACCGCAGCGAGAATCCAAAGCAAATGCATAGTCCCCAATTTCGTCGTTCCAAAATTCCCCATTAAAGATCCAAAGCAATTGATCAGAACGAGGAACAGGAACTGTATTGCCCCTCGACCTTTCCTGGTTCGGTTGAACCACCTCAGCCTGAATCTGTTTTCTTGCATGTGAAAGAATATCGATTTTTAGGAATGCCATTCGCTCGAAGTCAGAGACCATCTGAGAGTAAAAATCAATCGCACTGTTCTTCACAAAAGCACCCCCAAGGGTACGAATCGAAGTGCGCCGCCAGTTTAGAACTTCAATCAGAAAATTACTAAATCCACTCTTGGCGCCACCGATCCGAACAATCGCACTTCTCTCCGCACTCAAGCGGTCCTCTGCAAGCGCTAGGGTCTGAAAATAAGGCGTACGAACAAATCGATTAAAGAATCGATAGAGAGGTATCTTTGAATCGAGCGGCTCACTCAGCACCTTTCGTCCTAAATCAAAAAGCTCTGACAGAGAGATGGCTCCATCGACCAAGCCCTTAATCTCGCGCGCGACGGGACTGTAATCAGACTGGAAAGAAGCACTGGCCTGTCTTGCATCTTCAAACTGACAAAGTGCCGCAAAGGATTGCGCCCGCAAAACATCGATCTCCGGGCTAAAAAAGAAGGAAAGACCGTCGCTGCGGTAAGAGACCAGTTTCCCTAGAGAAAGATTGAAAAGCTTAAGTGCATAGACCGCCCAGGCGTGTTCAAGAAGAGTCTCAGGCCAGGCAAAACTCGACTTTGGGACCCGATCGTACGCGCGGTCGGCATCTTGGAATTTCCCAGTCTCATAAAAGACTCTAGCCTGCGATGCAATGCAGCGTGCTTCTAGGTCCGAAGCCACATCCCGTTTCAGTTTAAGCCACTGCTGCTGGCTTGGGATGCGCCCACTGCTCTCGTACCGGGCCTGCCTCTTTCTCGCTTGTGATGCACATTCCCGAAACTCAGCAATTGCATCCTGGGGCCGATTTAAAAAGGTAAACGCAGTACCACGCATCTGACTTGCAAGGGGCCCAAGTTGTGAGGAACGCTCAATCTTCCCGGCTTCTCTACTCGCTACTTCCCAGTCGGATTTCAATAAAGCCTCTTTAGCTTTTAGAAAATACCAAACATTCCGAGAATCAGGTGAGTAGTCCCCTTCTGAGGTGTACTGGTTTAAGTATTTGCGTACAAAATCCACACCCAGGCGGTCTACAAAATCCAGAACATTCTCGAGCGCTTTTTTCTTTGCAATGCTGCTATTGCTTTGCAAGGCCTTAATGAAGAAGTAACTTGCACTTTGATCGAGACCTGCGCGTAAAAGAGATTGAGATGCCCAAGCGTAGTAAAGGCCACGTTCGTCAGCATTCTTCGTAGACTGAGTACTCTCAAACGCCACGCGAGCAGCAGTAAAGTACTGCTGACTGCGATAGGCTTTCTCGATCTCAGCTGTGCCAGAAAAGGAAGCACTAGAATGAAGGATCAGACTTAAAAAAAAACCAGTGCACGCATGAAGCGTCACAGTTTTAGACCCACCCCAATGTTAAATGTAGAAGTCGAAAACCAACTCTCGCCACCAGGAGCACCGGCGAGTCCTCCATAGGTTGCGGCACTATACAGATGCGCCATGTAATCCAAACGAAGACTTAAGGATTCAGTGATGTGAAACATCTGGCCCGTACCTAAGTGAACGGCAAGTAGACTTTCGTTTTTCCATGTTGCTGGCCGGGTTTCAACGGAGCGCTCCCCAATTCTAGAAGACATACCACCCACACCTGCAAAAAAAAGCCAGTCGAAGTAGAGGATCGAGTCAAAGACGTTGATTTTTGCGTACCAAGGCGCCCAGTTGAGCAACAGACCCCAGGTGTTTGTAATTTCCCGAACGAGGGGACTAGTCCCCGTCCCAACAGCCTGAAGCAAAGCCTGATATTCGGCGTTTTCTTGGTGGATGCGCCCTGAGAAGAAGGCTTCAATCCCAATGTCCTCATTGAACCAGTAACCGAGACGAGGTTGGATTTGATAGACGTTTCGGTAAGTCTCATTGAGTGCGATTCCACCCAAAAGACTCGCCATTACAGATTCTGATTTTGCGTATTTTCGATTCTGAAGCACATAAACTTTTTTATCAGGATCTAGCCAGCGAAAGTCATACTCAGATGCTGCTTGAGCTAAGGCACCGGAGAGAAAACAAAAACCAAGAAACGCAAAAGAGAAAGCCCTCACTGAGATCCCTCCGAATTCGCAGGTTTCTTGCGGTCTACTCGCTCCTTGAGTTCTTTCCCCACCTTAAAAAATGGGACTCGCTTTGGACTGACCTGAACCAAGACACCTGATTTTGGATTACGCCCCTCATAGGAACCGTAGACCCGGTTAACAAAAGAACCGAAACCTCGAATTTCAATTCGATTGTCCTTTTTTAAAGCGTCCGACATGAGATCAAAAACCAGGTTCACAATCTGCTCTGCCTGTCTGACCTGAATATTGACTCGCTGAGCGACCAGCTGGATAAGACCCGCCTTTGTCATAGGCCAAAGCGTATGGCAGGAAGAGCAATTGTTGCAACAATTTCAATGGGTTCTCTGAGACATGCTACGATTTAACTACCCCCGGAGGTTAGCGCTCATGAGTCTCTTTCAAGGTGACACACTTCAAGTCCTGCTCGAAGAGAACACCGGCCCCCACCGCATCGCCGAGTGTAGAATCGACATCCCAAAGGCATCCATGAATGTCCTAAGTTCCAAGGTTCTATCCGATATCGAAACAGCTTGGGACCAAGCTGCCAAAATGGTCGATGCTTGGATCTTTACCTCGGGAAAAGATGCATTCATCGCAGGAGCCGACATCACTGAGTTTCTTCCACTATTTCAAAAACCAAAAAATGAGCTGAGTCCCTGGATTGCGAAAACTCAAAGTCTCTTCAACAAAATTGAGGATGCATCCATTCCAACTGCGTGCGCCCTCTCAGGAGTCGCCTTAGGGGGCGGCATGGAGCTCGCTCTTTCTACTGCTTTTCGCGTCGCGTCACGCGGAACAAAAGTGGGCCTGCCTGAAACCAAACTCGGAATTTGTCCGGGCTGGGGCGGTACGGTACGCCTTCCTCGCTTAATCGGCTTAGATCCCGCAATCGAATGGATCACCACTGGCAACACCTTTGACGCAGAAGTTGCGCTCAAATTGGGTGCGATCGATGCAATTGTGGAATCCTCAAAACTCAAGGATGCAGCCGTGGATCTAGTTACAGGCGCACTCAAAGGCACTTGGGACTTTAAGAAACGCCAAGAGCAAAAGAAACAGTCCATGAACTTAGCCGAGAACGAAGTGGCTATGATCTTTGCCCTGGCGATCATTCCGGGTCCTTTTGAGGCGCCGAAGAAAGCTGTCTCTCTACTTAAGAAAACCTTCAGTCTCGACCGCACGCAGGCACTTCTATCGGAGCTCGAGACCTTTTCAGATCTTGCTCACTCAGACCAGGCCAAGGCGCTCATCGGAAACTTTTTAGCCGATCAAGCCGTAAAAAAATCAGCAAAGGCCTATCGGGCCAAAGGCAAAGAAGTGAAGTCGGCTGCGGTGTTAGGTGCAGGAATCATGGGAGGAGGCATCGCAGTGCAAGGCGCAATGTCAAAAATTTCCATGGTCATGAAAGACATCACCCAAGATGCGCTCAATAAGGGGATGACGGAAGCAACATCCCTCCTTGAAAAATCGGTCCAGCGTGGAAAGATGACCGTACTTCAGATGGCGGAAAACCTGACGCGCATCACCCCATCCATAGACGACCAAAGTATTGCTCATTCGGGGGTAGTGATTGAAGCGGTCACAGAAAATGAAGCGGTGAAAATCAAAGTTCTGAAGGCAGCGGAAGCAATCATTGGCAGAGAAGCGATCCTCACCTCCAATACCTCGACCATTTCCATTACTAACTTGGGGAAAAACTTAGAGCGGCCTTCACAGTTTTGTGGAATGCACTTTTTCAATCCAGTACCAAAAATGCAGCTCGTCGAAGTGATTCGTTCTGAACAAAGTTCGGAAGAGACGATTGGCAGCGTTGTTGGACTTGCGACAGCCATGGGGAAGACTGCAATTGTCGTTCGAGACTGTCCTGGATTTTTAGTCAACCGTGTCCTATTTGCTTATTTTACGGCCTACCAAGGACTGCTGCTTGAAGGAGGCGAGGTTGAATCTATTGACCAAGCTCTCACCCGTTTTGGCTGGCCTATGGGCCCTGCGACCTTACTGGATGTAGTTGGGATAGACACCGCCGATCACGCGTCAAAAGTGATGTCAGCTGGCTTTCCTGACCGCATGCCTTTTAGTGACAAGATGCCTGTCGCTCTCCTTGCGAAGCTCAAGCGGTATGGCGCTAAATCTGGACAAGGTTTCTACACTCATACAAAGGATGCCAAGGGCCGGCCAGCGATGAAGCTTTGCGATGATCTTGCCCAGATCTTCGGAGTCAGCACAAAACCGATCGATGCAAGAGTTGCTGAAACCCGACTTATGACCGCCTTTGTTTTAGAAAGCATTCGCTGCCTAGAAGAAAAGATCGTCGATCATGCTCATGAACTGGATCTTGCGATGTTACTGGGATTAGGTTTCCCAAGTTTTCGTGGTGGGCCGATTCGTTATGCTGAAACGGTCGGTCTATCGGTCCTTCTAAAAACTGCACAAGATTTAGAAAAAACTCACGGGGCTCTTTTTGCTCCACCAAGGATCCTGGTCGACTTAGCGAATAAAAATGGCTCTTTTTTCTCTGGAGGTCGCACATGAGTAGAAATGCTGTAGTCGTTGATGCAATTAGAACACCGATGGGACGATCAAAAGGCGGGGCATTTCGAAACATGCGTTCTGAGCAGCTCTCTGCGTCAATCATGGATGGGCTATTAGACAGAAACCAAAAACTTGATCCAAACGAAATCGACGATATTCTATGGGGCTGCGTTCAGCAGACCTTAGAGCAGGCTTTTAATGTTGCCCGCATGGCACAACTCCTGACTCGTATTCCACTCCATGTGCCAGCACAAACGATCAATCGTTTATGCGGCTCTTCTATGAGCGCGCTGCATACTGCTGTCTTTCAAATTCAAGCAGGTTATGGAGATATCTTTATTGTCGGTGGCGTCGAGCACATGGGCCACGTCCCTATGACCCATGCGGTTGACTTTAACCCACAGTCTTTAAAGACAATCGCACGCGGAGCTCAAAACATGGGTTTTACAGCGGAACTGCTTGCTGCAAAGTTTGGGATCACACGGAAACAACAAGACGAATTCGCACTCAGATCCCATCGCAATGCCCATGCTGCTACGATAGCGGGTAAGTTTAAGAATGAGATTCTCCCGATAGATGGCCACGATGAGAATGGATTCTTAAAGCGTTATGAAACAGACGAAGTGATTCGTGCAGATACCACTCTTGAATCGCTGTCGGCTCTTAAGCCTGCCTTTGATCCGAAGAATGGGACCATCACCGCCGGAAATGCGTCAGCAATTAGCGATGGAGCTTCAGGGCTACTCGTGATGTCAGAAGAGCGCGCAAAAGCTCTTGGCATGACCCCTCTGGCTCGCGTAGTCTCCCTTGCAGCAGCCGGATGTGATCCATCGATCATGGGATATGGCCCTGTTCCGGCCGTTAAAAAGGCGCTCGCGCGAACGAAATTAAAGACCCAAGACATCGACCTCTTTGAACTCAATGAGGCATTTGCAGCTCAGTCGATTCCAGTACTGAAAGATCTTGGTTTGTTAGAAAGTATGGAACAGAAAGTGAACCTCAATGGCGGGGCGATTGCTCTAGGGCATCCGCTCGGATGTTCGGGCTCACGGATCACCGGTACTTTGCTCCATGAGATGAAACGCAAAGGTGCACGTACCGGGATCGCCACAATGTGCATCGGCTTTGGGCAAGGTGTGGCGACAGTCTTTGAAGCTCTTTAGCCCCACTCGACCCACTTCTGACGAAGTGCAATAGCAAGCCCGTAGGCCAACATCGCACTGTGCGCTACTTTGCCATCCCATAGGTTCACTTGAGTGATGCCACTGAGAAGCAAGCCTACCCAGGCAATCGCGAAGCCGCGCGAAAGTGCACGAATCCTTGGATCGTTCGATTGATCCCTGGAGACGAGTACGAAAGCCCACAGTGGCCAGAGGACCCAGAGTAGCCAGATGAGGAATCCTGGAATTCCAATGCCCGCTAAAACCTCAAGGTACTGATTGTGCGCATGCCCCCAGAAATAATCTTTATAACGATCCCCATACTGACTCTTTAAGAAGAGCGGTGAGGCGTCCTGAACATGCAGCCAACCAACCCCGGTGAGCGGTCGTTCCTTCACCAGCGAAAGACTCATGGACCAAAGCTCTAGTCGATCGCTCTTTCCTGTGCCCCATCCGATGCGTTCTTGCACAGTCGGCGTTGCTAACGCAACACCAGTGACGGCGATGACCAAAGCCATCAAGCCGGCGCGAACCTTCCCATTGAGTGTCAACATTGCCAGAAGGACCAAGGCAAGAGGGAGCGCAATCCATGCCATTCTAGAAAAGGTTAGGAACAAAATCACAACTCCTAGAAGTCCTGAGTAAAGGCCAATCCGCGCCCATTCTGCATTGCGACTCCGGATGGCCTCAATCGCAACAGAAAGTCCTGCAAAGGTTGGGAAGAACCAAACGCTTGCGACCGTAAGGTGAAACCCTAAAAATAGGACGGCATGGAAATAGGGAAGCTCAGGGATTCCTTGAAACTTTGGCCAGCCTAAAAAAAACTGCACTACCCCAAAAAGACCTAAAAATGCAGCGAGCTTCAAATAGAGGCCTAGGCCCTGACCAATGAATCTGGCCTTCTTGAGCAGAACCGCTGTAGTGAAAGGAACGATCAAAAACCAGGTCTTCTGCAAAAGAGCAAACCGCACTGGGAGTTCATCCCCCCCAAGCGTGACGGGAAACACTCGAGCTGTAACCAGAGAAACGACTGCTGAAATAAACAAGCCAAGAGCCAAAATGACTGGTGCGCGAGGAAGAGGAACACGGGTCCTCACCCACTCGAAAAACCCACATAAGGTGGCGAGACCACCGAACACACTCATGATGGCCATCGCTAAGAGAGAACTCAACCCATGAGCCAGAGCAATCCACGTAAGAAACTTCTGTTGTAAAACACCTTCCTTACCCATTTCGCTGCATGTGCCTCTTCGTAAAAATCGCACCTAGTGCTAATGCCCACGTTATTCCAAGTAATACGCCTGCGATCACATCACTTGGAAAATGTACTGCCAAATAAACGCGAGAAAATGCGACCAAAGCGGTCATAACAATGGCCGCTCCAAAGCAGAGTGCATGGATGCTTCTATTGTTTGTTTGATAAAAGGCTAAGATCGCAAATGTCGTAAAAATAGTAGCCGAGCTCAGGCTGTGGCCACTTGGAAAGGAGTATCCATCTGCATGCCCCAGACGTTCCAAAAGCTCCGGACGTGCGCGAGTTGCAATTTCTTTGATTATTTTTGTAATGGCGGCGCTCCCCACCCAGGCAAGAGTAAGGTGCACGGCACTGATGCGATCCCCCTTCTTCCACCAAAAATAAGCACCGGCGGCACAACAATAAAGCAAGCACGCGACTGAGGAGCCCAGCTTCGTGATCACAAGCATCCACTCGGTCATGGGCTCATTTCTAAAAAGCTCTCCAACTGCCAAAAGGAGATCGTGATCATTCTGAAGGATGTAACCACATCCAAAAATTCCGGGGACCATCACGCAAACAATCGCCAAGCAGAGTGAGGCAAAAGATAATTTTAGAAATATGAGCCTCTGATGTGGCTGAAGAGTCTTCACTCTTATTGAAGTAGCCATAAGGACCACAGTGTACCAGGGAAAGCCGAGTGAAAAGACCTGTAACTCTACCAATGAACCCTAAAAAGATTGCGGGTGAATTGGGGCTTAGATCGAGCTCGGTGCTCACCCCGAAAATGCATGGTGGTCCCACCAAGAATCGAACTTGGATCAGCCCTTTAGGAAAGGGCCGTTTTATCCATTAAACTACAGGACCAAAAAAACGCATTAGCTTCGACTTCTTTTTCGTGCGCCCGAGGAAGCGACTCCACGAGTTTTGGAAGAGCGCTTATTTTTAGGATTTCGCCGATCCGCCATCATCCTAGCCTGATTTCTGTTAAAAATACCAGCAACCTTGCTGACCTGTTCCGGGTCAATAGGATGAACTCCTTTTCGAATTTCAAAATGGACATGTGCGCCGGTGACTCGACCACTGCGCCCAGAAAGGGCGATTAACTCACCCCGATCGACGTCTTCACCGACCTTCACCAAGTTTTTTGAGTTGTGCGCATAAACAGAGTACACCCCACCTACATGCTGCAAAACCACCATCCGCCCATAACCGCGAATACGGCTAGCCGAATAGACCACCTTCCCATCAGAAGCTGCAAAAACCTCAGTTCCGGTATTCGCTCGCAGGTCCGTTCCGCCGTGAAACTTTCGCCCCCTCAAACCGTAACGCGATGAGATATCTACTTTCTTAAGCGGCCACTGCCAAGTTCCGCCGATATCACTCGCACTCACATCATCACTGCCGTCACGCGCAATAATGGAAGGCCTAGGACCAGGGCGGGACTCGATATCGAATAAGCCAAAGCGTCCATCGTCTTTAGGCGCAACTGTCGAGCAGGATACAAGCAATGCGCTGATGGTCAGCAAAAGTGGTAGGGATTTCATCTCTTGGTCTTCCGCGGATTTGTCTTTTCCAATTCACGAAGAAATGCCATGTCGGTTACGTCTAATTTCAATGGAGTGACTGCGACATAACCTTGATCAACGACTTCACAATCTGTCCCTGCATTTTTTTCGAAACCTAAGTATTGACCACCTACCCAGAAATAATCTTTTCCGCGGTGATCTGTCCGCTTAACGACTGAGCCACTGTAATACCTAAAACCTTGACGCGCAGTTTTGATGCCCTTGATCTTCTTCATCGGCACATCCGGAACATTAATATTGAGCATCGTGTGTTTCGGCATTTTTCTTGTTTTTAAAAAATCTTGAATGATCTTGGATGCACTCTTTGCAGCTGTGAGGTAATTCAGCTTGTCTTCTTGCCGTTTAGATCCAAAATCCACATGAAGACTAACGGCAAAGGATGGAATACCTAACATGCACCCCTCTCGGGCTGCCGACACTGTACCGGAGTAATAGATATCCTGACCGAGGTTTGCCCCCCGATTGATTCCTGAAACAACGATGTCGGGCATCCGTTTCCAGACCTGTTTAATCCCAACATAGACACAATCGGCGGGACTGCCACTGACGCCAAAAAAATCAGGGCGCATAGGAATCAGCCTCAGGGGTTTATGCAGAGTTAACGAATGGCCCGTTGTGCTCTTTTCTTCCAATGGAGCTACCACCTTTACTTGGCCGAACTTCGATAGTTCTTTGTAAAGGATCTGAAGCCCGGGTGCGTGAACTCCATCATCATTTGAGAGCAGGATGCGCATCCATTCAGGATAGATAGTCTTAAGAAAGCTTGGCAACCCCAACGGCCTATCTTTCAAGACGACTTTCATCGAATACCTCAAAACCCGTACCATTGATATTAAAGGCGAAAGTGAGTACAAACCCGAAACCCCGATCGATCGACTTCAGGTAAGATACGTCGGCACGCCAACACTGTGACGGGCTCTGGAATAGCATTCCGTAGCGGCTATCGAGCAATTGGTTGTCTTGAGCGGCCAGGTCAAAGCTGAAGCTTGCACGCGGCATAAAGTAATCATTGATTGAAAATGTAGTAGAAACCCCTAAAGAAGAAACTTCCGAAGTGATTTTAGAATAGGTGTAGTTCAACGCCAAACTACGATCAAAAGAAAGCACACCATTGCGTGTCCCCCTTTCTAAAATGTAAGTCAACGTCGTGCTTAAGCGGTTGGGATTAGGATCTTCAACTAAGGGAACATTTCGATAACGTTCCAAATACGAAAAATACGTATATTCCGCCCGTAAGGTCAAACTAGGGGAGGCCAACAAGAGGTTAGCAAATACGGGAGAAAGTGGAATCCGAGCATCTGCTCCTTGCGTGTCAACAGTTCGCGTCGCTTCACGAATATCTAAGGTTTGCAAAACGCTCAGCTCCGCGAGGCGGGCTACACTTGCACCGACCTTTCCCTGACGTCGAAAAAGCTGAGTCACAAATCCATAGGACAGAGAATTCCCTTGGGGAGTGAAATAACTCTCTAAGTTCTGAGATGCCCCAATCGGTACAATGTCGTTGTTATCAAAGTACTGTCCGGTTCTTCCTACGTTCTGCACTTGCGACACAAAGGGATGCTCCCTACTTTCCTGAATCACTGGAATATTCCAATAGGTCAGCTGCGGACGAAAGGTGTGTTTATAGGCCACTTCTTTATCTGCGGTTCGATAGACACGTTCCGTTTGCAGACTGATATCGGTTTGGCTTAACAGATATCCCCGAAAAAGGGTTGGATAGACCTGCCCATCAAGTGGACTTGCGGCACTATCAAAATTGTAAAAGTAACCCTTGTAAGTCACTTTTGGCACCACGCTTAACCACGGCACCGGCGACCAAGCCGTATACATAGAAGGGAACAGGCTCAAACGACTTGCTTCACGTACCGTACAAAAAGGCCCGTCCCCGAAGTCTCCGCAATCAAATGCCTGGCCACCGCGCGCAAAACGCGAAAAACCTACCTCTAGACCTGCAGCGATTGGAGTGTTGAGTAAAAATCTTTCGTTCGTAGTGACCGTAGCGCGCGGGAATTCTTGAACCGTGTTGGTATCAAAGCCCTGGTTGAAATTTCCATTCCCATCAAAGAACAATAAATTTCGAATGCGTCTAACGCTTAGGGCCGCACTAAGTTCAGGAGAGTTTTTTGAAATGAATGCATCGCTCGACAACACCGGTTCAAAACGTCCTGGGACATCACCCGCATAATCGATGGGATAGCGGTTGTCAGAAACATCAAAGTAACGAAGTTTTGCGTTGAACCCTGCCGGCAGACCTTGCGTCAATTCTACCCGGGAGCCCCACCGCGAACCTCCTGGGTTTTCATAGACTCTGTCCCGAATTCCATAAAATCGAAGCGTACCCTTACTTCGGTCGGTTAAATTATAACGCCCTTCCCACTCCAGACGAGGACCTCGAAAAGCGTAACTACCACCACCAATAGTCATATCGACCCAATCGGCGATATCAATAAATAGCGGTTGGACATAGTAAGAACCGTAAAGTTGGTTATAACCAAACTTTGGAAAGACCAGTCCCGTTTGACGTTTCGTTTTTACCGGAAGAATCAGATAGGGAAGCCAAAGAAGGGAAATATCTTCGATTTTCAAAACGAAGTCTTCAATGAAGGCATAGCCTTCCATCGTGAGATCTGCAAAGGATCCACTCATCGCCCAAGAATTTGGACAATCAATGCAGGTGGAATATTGGAAGTCCTTAATCTTAAATCGATCCTCCGCAATCCGATCAAACTGACTGCCTTTGACGTTCAACTGCCCCTGGGTCAAATCGCCACGCTGCGCAATTCCTAATTTGGTATTGAGATTGACGTTGAGCTGTTCGGCTCGAATGACCTGAGTGCCGATCTGATAACGCACTTCCCCCCTAGCCTCCGCAAGGTCCGTCTCAAGGTCTAGATCGATTTCGCGGGCTCTTAAAACCTCCCCGTCGCGGACTAAATAAGCATTGCCACGTAGAAAAAGTTTCTTTTCTTTACGTTTATAAGTGCTCTGGTCTGAGCCCCACTGAGTGAGTTCGGTTTCTTTCTGTTTCTGGACGACCTCCTCCGCCGAAGCAGGAAGCCCGTAAACTTGCAACAAGAGAAAAACAAATGCTGTTTTTACTATTTTTTGAAGCGACACCGATTCCCTAAACGGCGGAAACACTCGGCGACTTCATGCGCGAGATTCTTTCTGTGAACAACCCGGTCTAAGAACCCATGAGTGAGCAAAAACTCGCTCCGCTGAAAACCCGCGGGAAGCTTCTGGCGAATCGTCTGTTCGATCACTCTCGGACCCGCAAAACCGATCAATGCATTGGGCTCTGCGAGGATGACATCCCCGAGCATCGCAAAAGAAGCCGCCACCCCGCCCGTCGTCGGATCGGTCAACACAGATATGTAAGGAAGGCCCTGTTCCCGCATGCTCTGAATTAAAGCACTGGTCTTAGCCATTTGCATGAGCGACAAAATGCCCTCCTGCATCCGAGCCCCACCCGAGGCTGAGACGATCACCGCAGGCAAACGGTCCGCAAGGGCACCCTCAAAGACGCGTGCGATCTTTTCCCCGACAACAACTCCCATACTACCGCCCATGAACTTAAACTCAAAAACTCCAAGATGGTAAGGCATCCCCTCGAGGCTTGCTTTCCCACTGAGGAAGGCATCATTCATCTTTAAGTTCTTTTTGGATTGCTCTAGGCGGTCTTTATAGGGCTTTTGATCGTCAAACTTGAGCGGATCATTTGAAAAGATATTGTCAGCATAGGGTAAAAAACCCCCATCACTTAAAAGAGAAATGCGTTCAAGAGCTGAAATCCGCAGGTGATGATTGCACTCCGTGCAGACACTGAGCGCTTCTTTCAGAAGTTTAGTCTGGATAATTTCGCCGCAACTTGGGCATTTGCCCCATAAGCCATCAGGGATTTTCTGAGAAGGCGTTGGGGCCTCCCCTTTGAATTTTGGAGTCTTAAGATCGTCGAATACCGACATGTGGGGATTAGAATATCAAGTCGAACAGTGGTCCGCACGGATGAATCGGATAAATGATGCAGTTAATCTCGGGCAAAACTGAGTTCCTTGACCTAATTGGAGTTCAAGCAAGGCCTGCTCGACCGAATGAGCATTGCGGTAAGGCCGATCCGAAGTCATTGCATCAAAAGCATCGACGATGCTAATCATTCGGGCACCCTCTGGGATTTGCTCCCCTTTGAGTCCAAGAGGATAACCTCTCCCATCT
Organism: Pseudomonadota bacterium; assembly: GCA_027486675.1. GTDB lineage: Bacteria > Bdellovibrionota > UBA1018 > UBA1018 > CAIMNF01 > JAIXOQ01. Next base: position 30,473 of record JAIXOQ010000032.1, on the reverse strand, counting down.
AACCGTTCATGGTGGGCGCGCATAAATACCAGGACACGATCTGGATACCGATCGCGTAGGAAGTCCTCACCCAGGCTCACATGAGATTCCATTTGGGCACGCTCGGCCAGATCCAGAGGTCCTGGTTTAAACAATATGTCGCGCGCAATAGATAACTTTCCAATGTCGTGGAGCAACCCCGACACACACACCCAATGACGATCGAGAGCTGAAAGTGTTAATTCATTTCCTGCATGTCGGATCCAATCACGCAGTAAGTCGCGAACACGATAAGAGTGAAGCGCAGTGCTCGGTTCGAGCGCGCTTAAGAGCGAAAAATCATTTTTAAGTTCTGGACGGTTTGAACGAGAAAAAAGCTCTTCTGTTTTAAGATGCCCCGACGCTACGCCATCCTGGCTGCGCCGGAGCTGAGAGCGATGTAACTTTTCATCTCCCTGCGAATCCGTCCATGGATTCGACCACAACCACACACTTTTAGGATAGGTACGCTCCCATTTTTGGTCAAGGTGTCATCCACTTTTTTTACGATCAAGCGCCTGACGGTAAGCGATATTGTTGGGTACACCACACGCGATATGCGCAATATCTGCGGCGTCCCGCGCCGATATTCCGTGAGTTAACATTGCTGCTATCCATGCGTCAGAAATTGCTAATAGCGGCTCAGGCTTATCTATAGCGCTTCCTATGGCCTCAAACGCGAGCACCCACTCGCCCTTGAGCTCGTCACTCGTTACTTGATCTGACCAATTTTTGAGCGCTTCTGGGCCATCAAGCTCAATCACTCGCTCAAAGACTTTCGTCAGCTCCTTGACGAGCCAAAAACGGAATTTCTGTTCGTTCTTGAGGCTTAAGAACCAGGAAGCCCAGTGCAAGACGGTCTTCTTTACCCGTTCCGGGCTTTCAAAGAAGATCTGCACCTCAGTTCCCGCACGCAAAGCAGCCATCTCTAGACATTCTTCAGCAGCCTGCTTGGAGCGAGGGAAGTACCCCAAAAAACAAAAATTGCCCGAACGCGCTCCCAGTAAAGAAACCGCTGCAGTGACAGCGGAAGGGCCTGGAATCGCTTGCAATTCAACAGGATGCTTCTGACTGCGTATTCTTCGAATCAACGCGTTGCCGGGGTCCTGAACCCCTGGGGTTCCGGCATCCGTGAGAAGTGCAACACTGAGCGACTGACTCACAAGGCGATGAATTAACTGATCCAGATCTGCCGGAGAGGCGTGATGATCTAAGCGTACGATCTTCTTGGGCTCCACTCCCACACCGCGACAAAGATTCATGCCGACCCGGGTGTCCTCACACCAAAGTTCGTCACACTCGTGAAGAGTGCGTAAGGCGCGTCGGGATAAATCTTCAAGATTTCCGATGGGGGTAGCCACGACAAAGAGCTGTGGAACGGGATGCAGGTTTTGCCGATTGCTGAGTGATTTTTGCTTTGCCACGCTTATTAAAGGTTAACTATGAAAACACATTCAGTCATTACCGGAGACGCCATTGTTGTCAGCCTTGAGGGAAAAATTGATTACGACACCCAAGACCAGATAAAAATTCTAGTTGATGGAATCATGGGCAAACCCAAAACCGACTGCGTTCCAAAAAGAATCATCTTCAACTGTGAGTCTCTGGATTTCGTAGGCTCAATGGGGATTACACCATTCCTTAAAGCGCTGACCGACATTGAGCAGAATTGGGACCTAGAGCCCGAATATCGGAACCTCAAAAGTGAGTTCCACAAGCTCATGAAGTACGTTGCCCCCGAACGCAGCGTTTTTGAAGAGCCAAGTATCTCCCCGATCAAGCCAATCCTTAACCAGTGAGTGGATACCACTCAATGACGCCCCCGTCGGAGACGGTCGCAAGATCGATTGCGATTTCATACCCCTGTACGTTTCCCATCTTCTGTAAATAACACTCGACTGCTAACCGCACTCTTCGAGCCTTTGAGGCTGGCATAGGGAAATACCCAAGCTTGGCCCCTATGTACCGTACCTCCACAAAACGTAGGCGTTTAAGACCCGGGTGGATCGCAACCAGGTCGAGTTCCCCTGTTCGAAAAAAAACGTTCCGACCTAGGAGTTGAAATCCCTCTCGCCCGAGTTCCTGAGCTACACACTCTTCGGCGAGCCGTCCTCTTTCCCTGCGCAAATCGTTCAGTCGTTTTTCCCGCATAACTCATTTCAATGCAGGAAGTAAGCCGCTTTAGGTAAACATCGCATCTTCAACAATGGGACGAGTCATGAGGTTTGAGATCCCAGCCTCTACGCTCCATTCGCCCTTAAGGATTCTAAACACCGTTTCGGTGATTGGCATTTCAACGCCACGTGACTCGGCAAACGGAAAAATAATCTCTGTAGTTCTCACCCCTTCAGCCACTTGACCTAGGTCTTCAATGACCTCTGCAAGAGGACGCCCCTCAGCAAGGCCAGCACCAACGCGGTAGTTGCGGCTTTGAGGTGATGAACAGGTTGCAATCAGATCTCCTACGCCTGCAGGGCCAAGGAAGGTGTCGACCTCTGCGCCCATGGCAACACCGAAACGAACCATTTCGGCTAGGCCCCGGGATATCAAAAAGGCCCTTGTATTCCAGCCAAGGCCTTTGGCATCTAAAATTCCAGCCGCAATTGCGAAAATATTTTTAAGTGTTCCCGCCCACTCCACACCGACCGTGTCCTGGCTTGCGTAAACACGAAGCCTCGGGCCTGAAAGGAGGGCACGACCTGCTCGAATCACTTCATCAAACCGTGAAGCGACCACGGTTGCAGCGGGATCCCCGCGAGCCATCTCAGACGCTAGGTTTGGACCCGAGATCACTCCAACTCTGGCGACTGGCAACTCCTCTGAAAGGACAACGCTCATGCGTTTTAAGGTCCCCTCCTCGATCCCCTTGGTCGCGTGAAGGATCACCTCCGTCCCGTGCATTCTACTTGCTACCAATCGCGCCTCAGAGCGCGTGACCTTTGCAGGAAGGGCAAAAACGATCGCATCTAACCGGACCTCAAACAAACGATCAAAGTCACTTAGGGCTTTTACTCGAGGGTCGAGTGTCAGGTCTTTCACATAGTTTGGGTTAGCCCGTGTCGCATTGATTGCCCGCGCTTGTTCATCATCGCGGACATACATCCGCACCTGTGCTGTATTTGCGGCAATCGCATTTGCGAGCACAGTCCCAAAACTGCCGCCGCCAATAACGGCTACCGTCGCCTCAGACCAAAAAGCCTTGTGCATCTGTTTCTCCATAGAAGGCTTTTTTCCGATCTCTCTCGTGAATGACACCAAAGCCGTAACCAGCTAGCCGGTTGCGGTAATAAATCGCAAGACTGATATCGTCCGAGGTCACTGCGGCATCATCGAACCTAAGCACAGAACGCTCATGAAACATTCCAAGCTGCCGGATTCCCTCTTCAGTCCAAATCTTAGCGTCTCGAATATGAAGCGAATCCGATAAGAATAGCTTCCCCGCTGTTGCCGCTCGAAATAAGGTTTCCTGAAGTCTTCCAGCTTCTTCCAGAAAGCGCCCCATCGGGATTGCCCGTTGCTGCGGGTTGAGTCGCAACATTTTAAAAAGATCCATCTGGGGGTACTGGTGACGTAAGCACTGGATATAGGTAAAGGCTGAAGCATGGGAGGAAAGCACGACGTTTTCTGCGTGGTATCTCTCGACCAAGCGGTCCCCTAAATTTCGCGTGTATTCACGATCTCTTTGGTGATCCGCCTGTAAAACCCCTTGAGATGTCACCCAAGCCTTGGGATCAATGGTCGTACCATTGGGTCCAATCGATTTCCCATCATCATTGACGAAATTACCAAAGACATCGAGCGGCCGTCCGACCCTCACCCACACTTCAGTGCGCTGAGAGAACACTTTCCAAAAAAATTTAAACAGCGCTTTGAGGGGGAAGCCTTCGGCTGAATCGTTGGGGCGGAACCTATGTTTTCCTGCCTGAGCCAAGAAGTCCTCGATCAATGAACTCGCCTCAAAGACGAAGTGGTAACTGGTGACCATCGGAACAATAAACAAGGCTGGTTTTGGTTTTCCGAGACGGAAATTTTCTATCTGCGCCTGGAGGGCTGTACCTAACAGTCCTAGTTTGATGTGACTCTCTAAGGCCCCTGAGCGTGAACGCCCTCCACCAGGAAAAAAGATAGAGTGCACTCCGCGACCTAAGATCGTAGTGGAGTAGTTTTTTAGAGCTCCTTTGTAGAGGTCAGAATTCTTTTGCCGATCAACAGTATAGGCGCCCAAGCGGCTCATGAGAAAACTAAGAACCGGGTTTGAAAAGAGATTGAGTCCCGCTCCATAAGCAAAAGGCGGCAGAGAACACAGATGGATCACCCAGCCCACTAAGATGCTATCGATATTACTTTGATGTGTCGGTACCAACAAAACAGTTCCCTCTTTTGCAAGTTTTTGCAAAAGCGGTACTTCGCCGACCACCCTAATCCTGGACGCAAGACTCTCAGCCCGACCCCACGGCGTGAAGTTCTGGAGGCTTGCGGTATTTAACAACCAACTAAATCCCCAGGGCACCGTTGTGACGGCAAAGTCATAGACCTTACGACTAAAGTTCCCGCAAATTTCGTTTCCATAGTGATTGAGAAGAACTCGAGTCAGCTCCTTTGGATCTGCGCCGCCATGGTCTAAGGCAGAAGAAAGACTCCCGATCACAGAACGGTCGTCTAGCTTTCGACGCCACAAAAAAGGGCTACTCAGTCCTCCCTTGGTTCGCCTCAGGCGAGCCCGTTCTAAAAATAAAGTTTCTGCCAAGAGCGTTCGATGGTCCTTATGGGCGAACTCGGAAGACGTCCTAGAAACAACTTCATCGATAAAGGATTGCCGGCCATCCGATAACTGAAGCAGCGGCCCGGGAAGAGCAGCCCGGGAATCAAAACGCACACTTGGATGACTGCCCGTCCGTGGATCGACGCTGAGTCGAGGCAGAAGATGTTCCATCAAGCTCCATTGTTGACGAAGCACTTGGATAAGTAAAACAGAGAGAATGACCGGTCTATGGTAGATAACGATATGGACTATAAAACCGTGCGGACGGTAGAGCCCGCGGGTTCACTCCGAATTGCAATTGAAGCCGTGCGGGACTTGGATGAAGCGCTTGAACAGCTGGTGCAGTCGAGCGAACCAAAAACAATGGAAGAAGAGAATAAGGTTTTAGATCTCTGTCCTTACTTCGCCATTGTCTGGCCGGCTGCGCGAGGCCTTGCTCAGTTTATCGCCGAACGAAAGTCCATGTGGCGTAACAAAAGGGGCCTAGAACTAGGCTGCGGCCTAGCGCTCCCAAGCGTTGTAGCGACGAAGCTTAAGGCTCAGATAATCGCATCCGACTTCCATCCGGATGTGGGTCCATGGGTAGCGCGTAATGCGGCTTTAAATCACATTGAGCTTCCCTACCAAACCTGGGATTGGCGCTCCACTGAAGGATCCCCCGTAGGCCCATTTGACTTTGTTTTAGCCAGCGATGTCCTTTATGAAAAACATCACCCCGAAAGTCTTGCTGCGGCTGTAACCCCCCTTTTGAAGCCGAATGGACGAATCTATTTATCTGATCCAGGGCGTGGCTATCTTGAGGCTGCTTTAGATGCCCTTCATGGCTTGGGTTTTAGTTCTGAGGTCCATGCCATTTCCGTTGAGGAAAGCTCCCATAGACCTGAAGAACGCTTAGAACAAAGACGAACAGTATTTGTTTACGAGCTTTCTTAGGTAGAACATAAGTCTATGCCGATTATCAAAAGCCGAATCGATGTGCAGAGCGAAGACTACAAGAAGAACGAAAAACACCACATCAGTCTTGCTCTCGAAATCAAAGAACTAAGAGACATCCATCGCGCCGGCGGAGGTTTAGATCTACAGAAGAAGCACAAGTCGAGAGGAAAACTCCTGGCCCGTGAGCGGATCGATGCATTGCTCGACCCCGGTTCTCCCTTTCTTGAGATTGCGCCTTTTGCAGCGCACGGCATGTATGACGGCCAGGCGCCATGCGCTGGAGTCGTCACAGGAATCGGTATTGTGCACGGCAGAGAAATCATGGTGATCGCAAATGATGCGACAGTGAAGGGCGGGACCTACTTTCCGATGACAGTCAAAAAGCACCTCCGGGCACAAGAGATCGCCCGCGAAAATCAACTCCCTTGTGTCTACCTAGTGGATTCAGGAGGGGCATTCTTACCGATGCAGGCTGACGTATTCCCGGACAAAGAACACTTCGGTCGGATTTTCTTCAATCAAGCCTGCATGTCAGCAGAAGGAATCCCTCAAATCGCAGTCGTTATGGGCTCCTGCACAGCTGGTGGCGCCTACGTGCCCGCGATGAGTGAGGAGACCGTCATTGTTCGTAACCAAGGAACCATTTTCCTGGGTGGGCCACCGCTTGTAAAAGCAGCCACAGGCGAGGTTGTCACGGCGGAAGACTTAGGCGGAGGCGATGTTCACACTAAGATTAGTGGTGTTGCCGATCATTTAGCGGACAATGATGAACACGCTCTTGAGATTGCTCGAGAGATCATTTCAAACCTAGGACCGGCCTCAAAGACACGGCTGGCACAGAAAGAGATCGAAGAGCCTCTTTATGATCCGAAAGAACTTTTAGGCGTATTGCCGGCGGATTTACGCACCCCATTTGATATTCGGGAAGTCATCGCACGGATTGTAGATGGATCACGGTTTCATGAATTTAAGGCGCTCTATGGTTCAACCTTGGTTACAGGCTTTGCACACCTGTATGGGATGCCGATCGGGATTGTTGCAAACAATGGTATTTTATTTTCCGAAAGCGCAGAAAAGGGTGCTCACTTTATTGAACTCTGTGCACAAAGAAAGGTTCCGCTTCTTTTCTTGCAAAACATCACGGGGTTCATGGTCGGCAAAACCTATGAACATGGCGGGATCGCAAAGAATGGAGCAAAGCTTGTTACCGCTGTATCGACAGCAAAAGTACCTAAGATCACCCTCATTGTGGGTGGAAGCTTTGGTGCCGGCAATTATGGCATGTGTGGCAGGGCCTTCTCTCCCCGCTTCCTTTTCACATGGCCTAACTCCCGCATCAGCGTCATGGGCGGAGAGCAAGCTGCCCATGTCTTAGGCCAAGTCAAAGTCGAACAACTGGAAGCAAAGGGTAAAAAATTAGGCGATACTGAGCTCGAGGCAATACGCGCTCCGATTCGGACGCAGTATGAACGTGAAGGGCACCCCACCTTTGCAACTGCGCGTCTTTGGGATGATGGAATCATTCTTCCGTCAGAAACAAGATCCACCCTCGCGTTAGCGTTTGCGACAACGCTGTGTGCTCCGATACCAGAAACGCGCTTCGGTCTGTTTCGAATGTAGGTCTTCTACTTCTCTATGCGAAACTTAAGTCGCGGGTGCTCTGGGTCGATCAATGGAGCTTCCATTGAATTGATCACACGCAACAATTCGATCTTCTGAACCACGAGTTCACGGGTATTTGCACCATCGATCACAGCGCTGCGTTTGGCAGGAATCGTTTTTGTGATGAATTCCCACCGATCTCCGCCAGTCGAAAGATAGTTATCGGTCGCGACAGTATAGAACTTCTTGTCAGAGAGCTCTTCACCGGCAGTGGTCTGCACGGAGACTAGCCTTTTAGTTTCCCAGTTCTCACTCTTTCCATCTTGATTCAAATCCCTCTCTTCACCCTTTTCATCCGGCCTGATGAGCGTAAGCACCAGACCGCTGACACCCGCATACCCTCCCCGACCGCTCGTTGAGATCTCAAGGAGGCGTTTGATCTCAGCACCGCTGAGTAGCATTCGCACCGGGCGATTATCAAATGGCATAGCAGCATAAATTTTTTCATACGTGATCGAACCTGGATCTAGCGAAGTCCTGATTCCGCCATTTCCGAAGATAGAAAAATCAGTTTTGAGTCGTTCTCTGACGGTATCGGCAAGCAGATTTAAGAATTCTGACTCTTCAAATCTCGAGTGATGGATGGTGCGCGCAGCACTACCTAACTCCCGTTTTGCCGTCTCGCTTACTCTTTCTACAACGCTACCGACCCACTTCTGCACCTCGGCATCTGGGTGCACCGTGTATCCGTGAAACTGAGCTTCCGTTAACCCTGGATCCTGACCATCCAGGATCCGTTCGGGATCACAATGATTCTTCCCAATGAACATCCGTTCACAGATAGGAATCGGTCCCTCGATACGGGTCAACTCAGGCAGGTTGCGGCCCGTCTCACGATCAAATGTGAGGTAGAGAATATTGAAGTACTTGTTGTATGCCTCGCCTTCAATGGTTGGAACTCCTTCAATCCAATGATGAACAATCTGATGGGTGTGACCGGCAATCACTCCCTGCAGGGTGCCCGCGGGAATTTTTTTCAGCACCTGATTGATCTCTTGGTCAGCAGCGCAACTCCCACTAGCTGTCCGATTTGACCGAAGCGCCCAGGTGGTCAGCGCACCTCCGATTTCGCCATCACTCGTGCAGAGTGTCCCGGCATGGGTTGTAAGCAACACAGCATTTGCGCCGCGTGTTTTTTGATAGTTTGCTTCTCGTAAAATATCTCGGGATGGCTCGCGGAACTCTAAATCCTGCACGTGATCCGCGCGCGTTGTCGCAGGCGTGTCTTGGGTGGAAGCCCCGATCACTGCGATGCGAATTCCATCGACAGAATAAATCTGAGATGGAACAGAATTTGGCCATTTCACCCTCCTTTTTGACTTTTTCTCATAGATGTTGCTTGCCAAATAAGGATACTGCGCTTCATTCATCCTTTGTTTCAGCACTCCCCGTAAATCTGTGTCCTTCAAATCAGATGGCCCAAAATCAAACTCATGATTTCCGATTGCCGCACCCGAAACACCGACCCGATTAAAGAATTCAACAACGCTTTTTCCTCTTTCTATCCCGCTCTCTAAGGTTCCCTGCCACTCATCTCCTGCATCGACGAGCAGCACTCTCCCCTTCATTTCTTTCCGTAAGATATCTAAATAAGATTTCAAGGCAGCAGCCCCACCCACCACAATCTCTGAGCCATCCTGCCGCTTGCGGATCTTGCCGCACAGATGGCCATGGAAGTCATTGATCCCTACCACAGCTACTGTCACGGTATGGGGCGCTTCACTCTCAAATGCGTGCGAAGGCACAGTTTCCAAGACAGGGGTCTGCGAAATCTCTTTTTTTGCTGTGGAGCACGAAGCGAGCAGGATCAAAAGAATTGAAAGATGCAGATTCATACAGAGACAATACCAAAGTCATGAGGATGCATTCACTAGCGTTTCTTTTCGGAATTGCAATCGGGGCTCGCCCCGCCCTGTGTGAAGAGTGGGTGATCGGCAGTGTCGCCCCCTTGGGTTCAATCTGGGCTGCCTCTCTTCAATCGATGTTGACTTGCGTACTTCCGACCATCCCAAATGGTCGCCTCGTAGCAGGCGGCGCTTTAGGTGATGAGCTCGAGATTGGAAGGAAGCTCTCTCAAAATCAAATCGCAGTTGCGAGTGGGTCGGCAGGGTCTTGGGCGAGTCGGGTTCCTGAATTAGGAGCACTCGAGCTCCCCGAGATCTTTAAAAATGATCTTGAGGTAGACCAAACTCTGTTTCAGAACCCTATGAGACAAAAGATTGAAAAACTTGCGGAGCCAAGGGGCTTGCATCTCCTGATGGTGGTTGAAAACGGATTCCGCGAAGTCATCTCCTTCAAAAATCCGATTATTTCACCCGCAGATCTCGTCGGCCTGTCCTTCCGTGTTCAACAAAATAGAATATACGAAGATCTCTTTCAGGCCCTGAAAACGCTCCCAAAAATGCTACCCGTGACTGCCGTTCCTGCTGCGATCAGCAACGGCGCACTCGATGCTGCAGACCAAACTTTGCTCTACGCTGCCAGCGCCCATTGGCTCAAGTTTGCAAAATCAATCACTATGACGAACCACACATATCAGGTAGCATTCGTTTTCGCCTCCACCGATTGGTGGAAATCCTTAAGCGATTCTCAAAGAACTGCGCTGGATCATTGTTCGGTAAAAGCTCAAGAGAGTGGCCGCGATTCAATCCGTACCGAAAGTTCTAAGGTGATCGCGAACCTCAAGCAGCAAGGAATGCGTTTTGAGGTTCCTAACCAGAAACTGAAGGATGCTTTTCACAAGGCGGCTCAAATCACTCACGATCTATACAAAAGCAGGAGCAAACAAAGCGAACTTGATTTTCTGAAGGATCTCGGTGGATCCGTTGCAATTCACTAAACTAGAAGACCGGGGCGCTGCCCTTCTCTTAGTTTTCAGTGCCATTCTCATACCTTTTGTTTCACCTGTTTTTTCTGGACTTCTTCTTCTGTCAGGAATACTTCTTGGTGCTGTTCGTTCTCTTAGCCAGGCGAAGTATGTAACGCTGGAATTTAAGTATGCTCATGTCTTTGCGTTCGTGACCTACGGGACTCTCTTGTGCCTCAGTGGTTACTCCCTATGCGAATCGGTCTACGCCAATATGAAAGACCCTCAAACGGCTACACTCTATCCGACTTCAATTCCTAGGTTTTTTGTTTTTCTCCCCATGGTCTACAGCTTTGGACGTCTTTCATTTCTAGGACTAAGAGCACGGCTTAAGAAAGATCATCTCCCTGGGTTTTCGCTCCTATTCATTCTTTTATTGCTCGTTTTCTTCTTCGGTCTAAATTTTAGAACCTTCGAGAAACTTTCAATTTTAGTTCATAAATTTGAAGGGCTTCCTAGGCGAGAAGACTTTCTGATCCTTCCTGTAACCCTACTCGTCTTGGCAATGCTCAGGTCCTATCATGGAATCAGGAAAGCCTCGCAAGGATTGGTAGAATTGCTTCCAGAGAGTTCCCTGACTGCACCCTTTGCATCACTCATTCTTACTATTTCAATAGCAACTCTAACGGGGTCTTCTCCTTTGACGCTCATTGCAGTAGGCCCCGTCTGCGTGAGCTACCTCAAACTCAAAGGCCACTCGCTCAAAGCATCGGTTGCATTCATCGCAGGTGCTTCTTCCTTAGGATGTCTCTTCCCGCCCTCGTTTATGGCTATCCTCTACTGCATGACGGTCACTGAAACGTCTGCGGCCATTCCTATGCATGAGCTTTTTCGCTTAAGCATCCCTCTAGGACTCAGCTGTGCGGCAGCCATCCTGATCTTTGCTGCTCCTCAAAGAGCCCACAGACCAGCAACTCAACTCGGGACCAAGGTCTCTGGAATCTCCAAAAAATTCCCAGCTATCGCGCTGATTCTGTCTGCCGCTCTGGTGCTCACAGTGGTGGCAACGGGATTTGCTCGCATCGAATTTGCTTTGCTCTTTCTCGCAGTACTTTTTTTTATGCACGCAATGAGTGTGAAGACCCGTCCATTACGAATCTTTGCATCAATCCTAGGGCCTGCTCGTGCCATGAATGCTTTTTTACCCCTGGTGCTCATCACCTTTTCCGTCACAGACGCGATGGCACTCAGTGGATTTCAGGCGGGCCTCATGTCCAAGTGTGAGATCTTTATGTCTGCAGTTGGTTTTACATTGTTCTGGAATGCTGCTCTATTGTTGGTGGGTGCGTTAATGGACTCTGTCTCCGCCACCATCCTATTTGCCCCGCTTCTCGGGGCTATTGCTACGACAACCTACGGAATTTCTCCTCATCTTTTTGCTTTAAACTTCCTCATCAACATGGAACTCGGCTACTTGATTCCTCCGGTGGCTACCAATTTGATGCTCTCGGCTAATCTTTTTAATGTTCCGCAGATTCAAATCTACCGTAGTAGTACACGTATTCTGGCAGTGCTGTTTTTTGCCCTCAGTCTCATTGCCTTTATTTCAGTTGTGTCCTTAACCGGTCGCTAATCCAATGACATAGCCATTTTCATAAAAGACATGGGCTTTTGAGAGATCGGGGATATTCGAAATTGAAGCCCAGAGAGAGGACCGATTGGCCTTTGAAATCGCCTCAATGCGCACCCACGCTTCAAGCAACGCGGAATCACCCGACCCTTCTAAGCCCAAACGGGTAGCGATCTTTTGTGGATTCCGAAACGTTCGATCACAAGCCTCGATATCAACGCCTACGCAAGATGCAGGATCACCTCCAACCACCAGCAATGCCGCACCACGAGTATGCGAATAAGAGAAAGCCTTAAACAATTTGCCTGTCTCTAGGTTAAAAACAGGCGCACCGGACTCCTCAAAAGAAAGCGCTCCTGCACCTAGGAAGGAATAGAGCTCCCGCTCTACTTTTGTCCGCACTTCCGACCTTGCTTGATCAGGAACTAAGAACCATGCATGGTGGGCGACCAACGATTTCAGCATGAGTCGCTACTTCTGTGAACGGGTAGCCGGACGTTTAGGCATTTTCTAATCCGGTCGTTTGCTGTGAGGGACTGGCTTTTAGGGAGGGAGCTACTTTTAAAAGTGGCTTATCTGCAATTTCACTATGTGCTGAGAGATAAAAAAAAAGGGTGAGAGTTGCTATCAGCATCCTCTCACCCTATCAGAACTTTTTAGGAGCTAGAAATTTCTAGTCTCTACGACGTTGGCCGCCGCCACCGCCGGAGAACCCGCGTGGGCCACCGCGATCGCCACGTGGACCACCACGTCCGCCGCCGCCACCGCCGCCGAATCCACCGCCACCACCTGGGCCACCGCGTGGGCGGTCACCTTGAGGTTGAGCTTCAGAAACGCGAATTTGGCGACCTTCGTATTCGCCGCCATTGAACATTTCAATTGCTTTTACAGCAGCTTCTGGAGTGTCCATTTCGACAAACCCGAAGCCTTTGCTTCTTCCTGAATCGCGATCCATGATCACTTTTGCGCTAGCTACTGCACCTGCATCTGCGAAAATTGCTTGAAGATCCGCATCCGTTGCTGAAAACGGCAAATTACCTACATATAGTCTTTTAGACATTCAATTCCGATCCGTACCTTTCTGCAATCCCTCTACTCGCGAACCCTGTGCCTAAACCACTCAGACCAGCAATCCAATCGATTCAAAAGAAAGCAATGAACTGAGTCAGGATATCCCCTAGTTTGCCTGTTTTGGAAGCCCCAATTTTCCGACTAAAATAATAAGCTATAGTCGTAAAATGGATCAATTAAACAAGATGATCCATCTCTGGGAGCTGAGCTTTACGCATGCTCAGGCGCGCTTTAGACTTTTTTCCAACCCATGACAACGAAGAACCAAGCCCTAACAAAACCCAGGCTTCGAGGATACTTTCATCAGGAGGCCTTTTTTGTAGCCCTAGGCGCGTGCATTCTTTTGATCGCCAAAAGCACAGACTCTACTGCCCGGTTGGCTAGCGTCATTTATTCCTTAGGCCTACTTCTACTTTTTGGAGTGAGCGCGATTTATCATCGCCCGCATTGGAATCCAAGACCCAGAGCGCTGCTCAAGCGAATTGACCACAGCGCAATTTTTATTCTGATCGCAAGCACATTCACGCCGTTTTGCATGCTCGCGCTCGGACCGAAGGACGGCCCACCTCTCCTTTGGATCGTCTGGAGTACTGCATTCTTGGGGACGTTGAAGGCCGTCTTTTGGACTAAGTCCCCCAAGTGGTTGAACGCAGTTTTTTATATCGCAGTAGGTTGGCTTTTTTTCCCATATGCGCCTGAGTTCAAACAGGCTTGCGGACCTGAAAATTTTATTTTGATTTTAGTGGGGGGATTTGCGTACATGATCGGCGCGGTTTTTTATGCGCTCAAATGGCCAAAGCTAAAACCGAGCACTTTCGGTTATCATGAACTTTTTCATGCGTTCACGATCGTCGGTGCGTCGCTTCACTTCTTAGTGATCTATCGGCAGATTCATTAAGAGGGATTTCCAGGCTTAAAGTTCGGGCGCATTTGAGTCAATTTCAGTTTGACGGGATCGATCTGGCGAACCCGACCGAACTTGATGTCCTGAAGGTCAGATTTATCCGGCACCTGTCCGCGCCAAATACGACCGTCTTCTTCGATGAGGAGTAGATGTGGGCCGTCACCAGTGAAGATAATCTGACCGGATTGAAGCTCCCTCCAATGATTGGCCCAGTACTCAAAAAATGGTTTCAGTGTGCCAGCATAGTTACGCCAAAGAAGGGCTTTCTCTGCGCCGGTCGCTTCGATTCCGCTGAGCGCAGTGATGACGCTTCTGATTTCAGCAGATGTTGCAGTGTTGAGCTCCGTTCGAAGCCTTTGCGCTTCAGCCCCCTTGGCCCCACTTATGCTGATCGCACGCTTTAAATGTCGATCTAGACGTGCAAGTTCCCAGGGAGTTTTGATCTTCAGGGTCGCCTCCCCGGCTCTGATGCTTTCAAGGTGTGTGGAAAGTTCTGCCACGATGGCGCACGAACTTGCGTAAGTTATGGAGGAAAGCGTGAGAGCCAGAGCGCCAAGGATGATCGTGAGTTTTGCCCTATCCATGAGTTGGGCGAAGCATAGATCTACAGACGTTTTCTGTCAACTTAAGGAGCTTAAGCGGTCTTCTTTACGGTAAGAAGAAGGGGCGTGACTCGCCCACAAAAAGGCTCATAGACGATCGAAACTAGCCTTATGATTAAGATATAGATGCAAAACACCAACCTAGGTCGAACTGTTCTGATAGTTGAAGACGAGGAGGATCTGAATGAAATATTGGCTGACCTTCTCAGCCCTATTTGTGACAAAATTCTAACCGCCAGCAACGGTGAAGAGGCGCTACAACTGATCGAAACCTTTCCGGAAATCTGCGCCGTTCTATCGGACATCAAGATGCCGAAGATGGATGGGTTTGAGCTCCTACGGCAGATCCGATCTAACTTTAATCCTGTCCCCTTTGTCATCCTCACAGCATATGGAGACAGTCAAAACTATCTAAAAGCAATTCAGCTGAACGCAACTGACTTTCTGGAAAAACCTTTTGACCAAAATGCAGTGATGACAATCATGCAAAGAGCTATCGCTTACGGTCTAGAAATTACTAAAATCGAACGCAAGCTAGAAGAAATTTACCAAGCCTCTGGAATTGCGGAAGAAGAACTGGAAGAAATCAAACGAGCGAAACGGACAGTCTTGGCAATGCGAATCGAATCCAGCCTTTACTCCAAAAAAACTTCCTGATCAAAGAAACCCAGTAAAATTGGGAAGAGTGCGCTAGGATTGTTTCGCACATCTTGTGCTCAACCCCTCACTGACGTTCGGGGCCTGCGCTATCGCTCCGGCGCGACCTTAGCGCATCCTGCGCCGGTCGACGGCTAGGCGCTCGTCGTCGCCTCACTCTCCTCCTCCGCCTAGCCACGTCGTAAAATCTTTTTTTCGCATCCGGCTCAAAAAAAAAGAGGCCCGAAAGGGCCTGACGATTTTCCGCCCTTCTCATCCTAGCGCCACAACCATTTCATCCTCCAAAACCTCAGAGCACACGTCGTAAGCATGAACTGATCAGACGCGACTAGACGCTCAGGCCATGGATTGGCCTGAGCTGCCTCATGGATGAGGTCCCGGAGCGTCCTGATCAGTTCATGCTTATGACGTGTGTTTGGAAATTTTTAGAAGATGAAATGGTTGGGGCGCTAGGATTCGAACCTAGGAATGGCGGAATCAAAATCCGCTAGCTTACCACTTGCCGACGCCCCACCAGGGAAAAATGCGGATTGAAACAATGACTGTAGCACGGGGAAAAAACTACGATCAAGCGATCTCACTCTTTAGTGTCATTGGAATCTGAAACTTCTTCTGAGTCCTGCGAGTAATTTCCTTGCTCACCGTGCGGCTTCTTCAGCTCAGCCAAGTAAGACTCAAGTACCGTTTTCTCTAACATGATGCGGGTCGCTTTATTGAGCGGATGGGCGATGTCTTTGTAAGACCCATCACCTCTTTTTTTGCTGGGCATGGCTACAAATAGGCCTGTGGTACCGCTGATGATCTTCAGATCACGGACCACAAAACAATTGTCGAGGACTATGGTGACGTAAGCCTTGAGCTTCTCTTCATCCACCGGAAATATTTTTACTTCGGTGATATCCATACCCGCTCCATAGGATTAGTTTACCGGTTTAATCCCTTGGAAGGCAAATTTGACTCTTGACAGCTATTTCCATTTAACGTCATTGCAATGTCGGAGTCCCAGATGTAAGCCTCTTCGACCTCTATGACTGAAACGAGAAACGCTCAGTCTTGGCGTTATACCCTGCACCGATCACTGACCCTTCTGGGTAGGCTCCCATTAAAAGCTCCATAGCGAGCGGATCCTGAATGCGTTTTTGAAAAACACGCCTGAGTGGACGCGCCCCGAAGTCACGGTCATACCCTTCTTCCAGCAACTGGGATTTCGCTTCTTGGGATAGTGTTAGCGTGAGCTTTCGTTCCTCCATCATGCGATTTAAGTCCGCAAGATAATGACTCAAAATTTCTTCCACCTCTGCCCGGCCTAGGTGTTCAAAGATCACTGTGTCATCGATGCGGTTCAGGAATTCAGGACGAAAGGCTTCACGCAGCCGCTCCGTGACTTTTAAATCCCGCACGACAGGATTTTTTTCGTTCAAGATCACATCGCTCGCAAGGTTTGAAGTCATGATCACGATCGTATTTGAGAAATTCACCGTCCGGCCCTGACCATCCGTGATTCTTCCATCGTCTAAGACCTGAAGAAAAACGTTAAACACGTCGGTGTGCGCTTTCTCAACCTCGTCTAAAAGGATCACTGAGTAAGGCCTACGACGAATGGCCTCCGTTAAAGCCCCGCCCTCGTCGTATCCCACGTATCCAGGAGGTGCGCCGATCAGGCGCGAAACAGAATGTTTTTCCATGTATTCACTCATGTCGATCCGCACGATTGCGTTTTCATCATCAAATAAATATTCAGCTAAAGCTTTCGCCGTTTCCGTCTTTCCAACGCCTGTTGGCCCTAGGAACAAAAAAGATCCGATCGGTCTCTTCTGGGAACGTAACCCCGCACGCGATCTGCGCACCGCGTTCGATACTGCAGAAATTGCTTTTGCTTGGCCGACAACGCGTTTAGCGAGTTCGACCTCCATCGTCACAAGCTTCTGTGACTCTGCAGCGAGCATTTTCTTCACAGGCACCCCCGTCCAGCGGGAGACAACGTCAGCAATGTTTTCTTCAGTCACTTCGTGGCTGATCAAATTCGTGCCCGATTCATTGGTCGCCCGCTGCGCGACCTCAAGCTCTTTGTTGAGCGCAATCAA
The DNA here is from genome assembly GCA_027486675.1 of Pseudomonadota bacterium. Taxonomy (GTDB): domain Bacteria; phylum Bdellovibrionota; class UBA1018; order UBA1018; family CAIMNF01; genus JAIXOQ01. The sequence continues at coordinate 13,341 of JAIXOQ010000032.1, read as the reverse complement.
TCGTCCGTATTTGAGTTCGGCAGCTTTCTCGAGCTCGCCTCTTCGCTCAGCCTGCTCGCAATCAATGCGCACACGCTCGATCTGTTCCTTTAAGACTTTGACCTTTTGGCCGCCTTCTTTTTCCTTTTCCCAGATGGCTTTCCACTTTTGGCTTTCTTCTTTAAGGCCAGAGAGTTCGACATCCACTTTTTCTAAGCGCTGTTTTGACGCAGGATCCGGCTCTTTCTTTAAAGCTTGTTTTTCAACTTCAAGTTGAAGAACACGACGTTCAATTTGATCCACGCGCTCTGGCCTGGAGTCGATCTCCATCCGAACTTTAGAGGCGGCCTCATCGACTAGGTCGATCGCTTTGTCCGGCATGAATCGGTCCGCGATGTAGCGATTTGAAAGTGTTGCAGCGGCAACCAGGGCTGCATCCCGTATGGTGACGCCGTGATGGAGTTCGTAACGCTCACGAAGGCCTCGTAGGATTGATATTGTGTCTTCAACACTTGGCTCTTCAACAAATACGGGTTGAAACCTGCGTTCTAAAGCCGCGTCTTTTTCAATGTATTTTCGGTACTCATCTAACGTTGTAGCTCCTATGCAATGCAGCTCACCGCGCGAGAGCGCAGGCTTCAGCATGTTGGACGCATCCATGGATCCTTCAGAAGCGCCTGCACCAACCAGGGTATGCAGCTCATCGATAAAGAGGATGATCTCCCCTTCACTGGCAGCAACTTCTTTCAGCACGCCCTTTAAGCGTTCCTCAAATTCTCCGCGAAACTTGGCGCCTGCAATCAGCTGTCCTAAATCTAAGGTCAATACGCGCTTCTTTTTAAGGCTTTCAGGCACATCACCCGTGCTGATTCGAATCGCGAGCCCCTCTGCGATCGCAGTTTTCCCGACGCCAGGTTCACCGATCAGCACAGGATTGTTTTTGCTGCGTCGGGACAGAACCTGCATCACGCGCCTGATTTCCTCATCCCTTCCAATCACGGGATCGAGCTTGTTATGTTCGGCGGCTTCCGTGAGGTCCCTGCAATATTTCTTAAGCACGTTCATCTTGCCTTCAGGCTCTGCGTCCTGGATGCGGCTGTTTCCGCGCACTTTGGTGAGGGCGGCTTTAAACTTTTGATAGGTCAGGCCAGATTCCTTTAAGGCAAGCGCGGCTGGGATATCCACGCAAGGAGGCGAAAGAAGAGCTAAGACAAAGTGCTCTCCGGACAAGTATTCATCCTTTTGGCTTTTCATTTCGCTCTCTGCGAAAGCCATCACCTTATTAAAAGAAGGGGACCCATAGATCTGGCCTTGAGAAGACCTCACTTTGGGTAGGTCCCGCAGTTTGCCCTCAAGCACACTGCGCAGCGCCTTTAAGTTCACACCTGCAAGTTCAAGGAGTGAACTCAGTGCAGTGGATTCTTCCTGTTCCTGCGCTTCAGAGGCTGCGATCAACACATGCTCTGGTGTGAGGGTTTGATGTTCCCGTCTAAGGGCCTCTGATTGGGCACTTTGAAGGATCGCCTGAAATGAGTTGGTGTACTGAGCGGCCATTTGGATGCGGTACCCCTTTCTCAAGCGTCAATGGAGGCGCAAAGGCGGAAGTCAAACAGTAGGAGGGTGCTTAGATGAGTACGCTATCTCACCAGAAGAAACTAAAATAATTAATCCCGGTGACAGAAACGGATACTTTTCGCCAGAATTTTTGGCGCAATTTTGTGGTGGTAGAACGACACCATTTGAAGTTACCTTCACACAGAAATGACCCGCCCCCTCAGCCGCAGATTGCGACTGTCGGACCATTCCGAGTCAAAGCACTCCAAATGGTCATGGGCAGCGTATACGCTGGTTTTTGGGCTCAGTCTAAATGCGATAGCGCATCCAGAACGGTCTTTCGAAACTCCGGACAAGCCGAGTGAAAACAAAACAATTCACGGCTCTATCGATTTTGAAATCGACGGACGCAATGATGGTGGCGTACACATCAATTACGTCGCAGGTGAAGCGCCTCAAACTATAGAAGAACAGTCCGCTTTTGAACAGCAGTCAAAGGCGATTGCAGACGCCATTGGAGCTCCGTTAGAGGAAATCAAATTCAGCAAAGAACTTGAAGCCGCCGCTGATCAGAGGGCAGAAAAGTACAAGAAATGGGCATCTCTCACCGGTGTGCCTGTTACCCCGAGGACAAGCGCAGATCGCAGCGCTGGGTTTCTTTGGGGTACCATTGGAGGCGTCACCACAGCACTCGTCTGGTACCCTCACCATGGACTCCTGCTTGGGACGTCAGCGACTCTTTGGTCTGTTTTGGTGGGTTATTACTTTAATGCCTATCATATCACTCTGGATGATCTCTTTTTAAAAGGAATAACCAACATTGAGCGCAAGCTCACTCAGCACTACTTAGAATATAGTTTGCATGATATCGAGTTGGCCCAACTGAGCCATGAAGAAAGATTGAAGAAGGCAGAAGCCTTTGCAAAACGGGATGTAAAACTCCTCTATTACGCAAGATTACTTCTTTTCGATTTTACGGTGACGCATGTAGGAAATGTTGTCGGAGGAATGCAAAAATCCTTCATTCAAACCACCGTCGACATTGCACTTCTCATGGGCTTACAAAACATCCATGGAGTCCAACGAAACAATCTTCTCCGCGAAAACCGCGCTCTGCGACACACCTACCAACTGATCACAAAACCTTTGATCTCCTTTGTGCGGGCACTCCAGGACTCAAACAAGACCGGGCTTTGGTTTTCCGTTGGAGCTTACCCGATTACCCATTCTTTGGCCGCATCGCTTGGGATTTACCTGAGTTTAATAGCGATCAACGCTAAGGCGCCGAAAATGGGTCTGAAGGTCGTGAAGGAAACGAACAAAGGAATTCAAAAACTCGGCGAAAGCATGGTCGGGCTAGGCAATCGGCTATCGAAAATCCTAGCAGAACAGGCTTTTCGATACTCCTCACATGACGTGGAGTGGGCGCCCCTCACCGAGGATGAAAGACTCAAAGCCACTCAGACTTACTCCGAGAAGTTGGTGGGTTGGATTTCAAACATTGGTAATCGCCTTGTCGCTATGGGGGTGGTTGCTGAGGTTCATAGTAAGCCCCGGGATTGCAAAGACATCGCAGACACCAGTCTGACGAACCAGTTCAGCGGTGAAGTCGACATACCGTAACCCTATAAGAAAAGCTTGACAGACTTAATCAAGCAAGCTTAGGCTCCCTGCCATGCTGAATTTAACTCTGATCGCCTTCTTTGCGCTGCATGCCGTTGCACAAACTGATCGCGGAACGCTGACATCCGCATCAGTTACGAAGACCAAAAATATTTCTTTCATGTTCCATGAAGAGGCTCATGAGCTAAGCGGCCTGTTCCTAGAGAATAAATCCAAAGAACTCTATGCTGTGACCGATACGAAAACAGAGCATCCAAGCATTTACAAGCTGATCTCTTCAACTACGGGAACTATGATGAGCGGTCAATTTATAGACCTATCCACCTTCGGTGGATTTTCTGAGTACATTGAACAAGCAAACGCACTTCCAGTCGCTACTGAAAAGAAATTCCAAGTCTTTGACTTTGAGGGAATCACAAAGTGTGGACCTATCATTTACCTTGCGAACGAGCGGATACGTCAGATTGTGGAAGTGAATTTAGAGACTAAGAGCATTCGGCGCCTTCCCGTTGATTTTAATGCGCTTCCCTTAGTTGCAGAGGGTGGACTAAATGCCGGTTTTGAGGGCATTGCCGCTGATTGCGAATCCGGCCTCTTATACGTCGCTAAAGAACGAGCACCAAGACAGATCTTCGTCGTAAACCTAAAAACAAATCATATCCAAGATCAGTTCACTATTACCTCTTCCGAGAATTACATCGCTGAGGCAGCCGGTTACAACGCCTCAAAACCAAAACTAGAACTGAATGATGACTTTGCTGATATCACTTTTGAGAATGGCTTCCTCTATGTCCTGGAGAGAAATGCATACGAGATCACAAAAGTAGATTTAAAATCCAAAACCGTCGTTGGTCGTCTCAGTTTCGGATCTCCCAAAGTTCGCACGCTTTACGTGACCAATGAGCCATTTGGACTTGCAGAAGGTCTTGCTTTGTCGAAAAACAAAATCTTTATTGCACTCGATAACAACGAAACCGAGGTTCAACCCTCCCAGATGGGGAGCGCGAATCCTCCAAAGAAAAATAGCTCTCTTTTGCTCACGCTCAGACGCCCAAAGGGCTTCTAAGGTCTATAGACTATTTGAGTCTGACAATCACCACTTGCACCGCAGCATCACCGTTCGGTTGAAACCTTTTGATGCGCAAGATCGCTGTGGCTCCGCGAACTTTGCGGGCCGCAGCATCAAAGCCCGCAACCGATTGAATCTTTTCTCCGGCCAAATCTAAGATCACATCTCTCGGTACTAGCCCCGCTCGATCTGCAGGCCCATCCTCCACAACATCTACGATCGCAACACCTGTCGCCTCAGACGGAAGAGACAAAGCCCGACGCGCGTTTGCATCAAGCTCTATGGATTGAATCCCTAAACGATCTAGTGCCGCACCGGATGTAGCGGGCGCTTGATCCTGCCCGCCTGATCCTGGCAATGTTCGCTTCCCTGATTTTCCTCGGCCAGAAATTTGCACAGCACCTGGACGCTCGCTGATCTTAACTTCAAGCGTGCGCTCCTTCTGATCCCGCAAGAGCGTCACTTTTGCAGTCTGTCCTACAGGAACGGCTGTAACCGCTAAGGTGAGATCTGAAGCGGTCACGACTGACTTGCCCTCGATCGCAGTGATCACATCGTAGGCCTGAATTCCAGCTTTTGCCGCGGGCATCCCCGGTTGAACGTCGGCCACTAAAACCCCGCGTTGGTCTCTTTTATAGCCCAGTTGCTCAGCAATTTCGGCGGTGAGCTCCCCGACCGACACGCCTATGTATCCGCGGGTGACAGAGCCTTTGGTTTTTAATTGTGCAAGCACCGCCTTCACAGAATTGGAAGGAATCGCAAACCCGATGCCTTGCGTGCGGGCGTCGATGGCATTGTTAATCCCAATAACTTCGCCCTTCATGTTGAGTAACGGTCCACCGGAATTACCTGGATTAATCGGGGCATCCGTTTGTATGTAGCGCGCCAAACGGAGCTCAGGATTTTCCCGACCTTTTGCAGAAATGATTCCATGGGTCACGGTATGGCCGTAACCGACAGGGTTTCCGATAGCAAGTACTAGGTCACCCACTTCCATCGCATCAGAATCGCCCAGAGGCAGTGCAGTCAGCTTTTGCTTCGTTTTCACTTTCAACAAGGCAACATCAAGCTCTGGATCACGGCCCACAATTTCAGCGACGATCTCATCTCGGTCGTTCTCATTGATCTGAATCTTGACTTCGTCTGCCTGCTGGATCACATGGTTGTTGGTGAGGATGTAGCCATCTGTATCTACGATAAATCCAGTCCCTAATGAAAGAGGCCTCGATGGGCCGTCTTTCTGAGGCTGGCCAGGCCGCACTCCGCGCGGGCCACCAAATCCTCCCTCAGGATTCATAAAGTCTTCAAAAAACCTACGCATGATGTCATCGCCATAAGGGTTCATCGTCTGGCGCACTTTAGTGTAGGTAGAAATATTAACAACAGCTGGTACGGTCTTTTTTGCGAGTGGCGCGAAGCCCTCTTTTGGCATCTCTCCCGACGCGAATGCAGGCTGGACAAAAAAAGAAAACAAAAATAGCGCTTTCATATTGCTACCCCACCGTGTTCTTTCCATGCTTATTTTCTGCTTCAACGTAGGCCATACGAATTTGAAAAAGCAACTGTTCAAGCAAAGCGGATTCCTCAGCGGTACGATTGCCCTTGGTCTTAAGATCCATGAGTTCCAGTAGTTCGACATTTTGACGCGCTACCCAAAGGTCAGGAGATTTTTCCTGCATGGATTGCAGGGCCGCCGTCGAGATCGACAGGAAGAAGGTGGTCAAATCGAGCTTGGGTAATGAGTTTACGGAGTTCAAGGAAGTTCTCGCTTTCAGTACTATTCACACCGATCTGAAAGATGCGGTCAAGGGGGTGTAATGCCCAGGCCCACCAGAAGCGGGTAAATCCGCTCCGTTTGTTTAAGAATATTCGCAACCTGGCCTGCATCAGGCAAAACCACTGTAAAATCCTGTATCGCGTGGGTGAAAACAAATGAAAAGGCACAGAAACCCAAGTCTCCATGCTCCGTTCCGTCAGTGCGGTGGCCGTTACACTCGACACAAGAAAAATGTAGCGACCATCTTTCAGTAACAGCAATGCTCTGAGCGGTTCGGCACTAGGAGCGATCCACATCTCAAACTGAGCCTTCGGAAGACGTAAGCGCTGAAGTGCCCTACCGAGCGGGGATATCTCAAGGACCGGACGGGCCTTAAGCAGTGCAAGCAACTTCGCCGGTGCACGAACAATTCGCGTCCAAGCGAGAAGTGCTCCGAGTAAAAACGCAATTATTATAGCGGCCCCGGTTATTTGCATTATGGAAAACTAAGTCCCTTCAAATATTCAATCGACTCACGGATGCTTTTCAGCTCCCTGACTTTCCATTGAGTCCCTTCTAAAACCATCGTTCCTAAAGTTTTCTGGGTCACACGTGTGGGTGCCCCGCTCCGTAGCTCTTCAAATGAAAGTTCAAAGGTAATAAGAACTTCACGCTCTGCCAACTGCTTGGTCTCAAGAAGCCTGAGTCGTTTAAACTTCCGAGATCCGTCTACAAAAGCACGCAAAAACTGTTCACCCGACCAGGCCGCCAATCGCGTTTTTGAATCCCCCGTCATCTTACTTAAGAGCTTTTCCCTATCCTCAATCCCCTTCACTGAAAACGACTGCTGGACATAGTCCTCTAAGTAGAATTTTGGGGAGTCGACATCTGAACCCGGGGCACAGGCAAAGAGAAGAAGTATGAATAGAAAAAACGAGGCCCCTCTGAAACGTTCGATGATTTTTGTCATTTGCCTTTGATGGTTCTGATCACTCCAAACAAACTCAATACCCACACCAATACTTGATTCTAACATCCAGAGACTACGAACATGTCCCCGAAGATGAAGCCCGCCCCCACGAACTTCAATAGGATCTTGGATTTTGGGACGATCCGAACCCAAAGGCAGAACAATCCACGCCCCTGCCTGATTCATGCGATGAACCCGAACCGGCGTTCCACTGGGTAGGAATAATTCTAAGCGCCGTGTAGAGCTCCACGTCCCTTCAAACCACTGCCGGTACGGCCTTGCGAATGGGAGTCGCCATGGCCTTCTCAGCCAACTTAAAGCCAGAGCTGAGCCAAGTCCTGAACAAGAGACAAGAAGCAGCCGCGTCACATCTTGCTCAAAAAGAACCTTCCCCCAAGCTACACACCAAATGGCAACCAAACACCAAACGAGCACAGACTCTAAAAGCAGCGAGCCCTTACGCACTGAAAACATGAGCCCACACGTAATAAGCAGCGCTGCACTCGCAAGCACAATTCCATCTAAGGAAATCCTTAACCAAGCGATCGCGATTGAAAGAAGAAGCGAAAAAAACAAAGGTAAAGCCCTGACCAGTGAGCCGGTCGCGATGCGCACATAGCCGACCTTAAGCGGTGGCTCAGGCAAATTCTCCGAAGGCTTGGATCCCTGGGCTTCCATTGCAATATCCATCTCCATCACTATAGAGGAATTGTCCGCTAGACATAGGGATTGACTGAAGATCTTTTGTGCCTAAAAAGCCGGAGGTTAGGCCGGCAGGGGGACTCAGGCCAGGTAGGCTCCAGATCTTCGGTGCATGCCGTACAAAACGCTGCCGGATACGCTCGTGCCAAATGCCAGGAAGGCTGCCGCCGGAGCGATTCTGCTCCTCGAGCGCTGACAGCAAAACCTCATGTGCATCCCTAAATGCGGCTGGAGTGCCAACATCAAGCCAAATTCCAGAGTGAAATGCTACACCGACTTTGCGGGCGTGTATGGATGGCAGCAAAACCGTTGGGGTGAACTCTTGCGGGCCGGCTCCCACATCCTGAAACGCAGATTTTTTAAAAACCCCAACACCTGAATAATACGGCGCCTCAGAAGGTCGCGCCGGATCCAGGGCTAATACCCGATCTTCTTCCAACAAAAAGCCAGTGTATGAACTTTCTTGGGTGCGATTGATCACAAGTAAGGTCAGTAGATCCTCTGTATTCAAAGCATTTTTTGTCAGCTTTGACCAATCCGGAAAACATAGGGTATCTGCATTCACCAAAAAAAAACTCTCTCCCTCAATGAAGGAAAGTGCCTTCCTTGGACCACCTGCACTTCCTAATAACAAGTTGCGCTCATCGCTGACGCGCCAATGAGGGATCCAAGCTTGAGTCTTAAGCCAACCCTCTACTTGATCTGCATGGGCATGAACGTTAACAACGATCTTCTCAACACCATGATCTAAAAGCCCTCGAATCACCCACTCGAGCAAAGGAATGCCAAGCAGAGGCATCAGCGCCTTCGGTGCGTGATCGGTGAAGGGTTTAAGCCTTGTCCCCAAACCCGCCGCAAGAACAACCGCTTCAGAAATAGTAGTAGTGGAAGAGAAGCTCACGAAGTTCCTTCAATTCTGGATAACCCAGTAAAGTTCGGCGCATGGTTTCAAAGGTGTTTCCAATGTATTTGAGATAGCCAGGATTTCCACGTCGCTGATAAAAAGAGGCGAAACTCCCTATAGCCTTAAAGTTCCGCTGTATCGCCATCCAATCAAAAATACGTCTAAAGTGGGCCACAGACCCCACTAAGAGACCTCGATTTTTTGCGCTGAAATAATAGAGGCTTAGGAGCTTATCTACCTGTGTCTCGGAAAGTTGATAGTAGCTATCCCTAAGGAGCGAGGCTAAGTCGTACTGACACGGACCCATCCTCGCATCCTGAAAGTCAATCATCACAGTGCGATCTTTTTGTTGAGTTGGATCTGGTAGCACCATCACATTGCGACTATGAAAATCGCGATGAGTGAAGACCGTCGGTTCCTGATCTAAAGCACGACAAACCTCTGAGAAGTGCGCTTCGATTCTTTCCTTATCCCCAGCGCGCCAAGTGCGTGAAAGATACCCCTCGTAAAAATGTTCGAGTGTGAATCGAATCTCCCACATCAGCTTATCGTGATCAAATCGCAGACCAAAGGCAGGTAAGTCTTTGCGGGCGGCGACCGGACCCGCTCTTTCGTGGAGATCAAGAAGACTACTGAGCACTTGATCATAGAGGACAAACTCCGTCGATGAATCCTCAACACGCTCTAAAGCTGAAAGCAGAGTTTCATCCCCGAGATCCTCCAATAAGAGGAATCCATTCTCTGGGTCACGGGCTAAAATTTTTGGCACATCAACGCCCACTTCAGAAAGATGCTGCTGAATCTGGAGAAATGGCCATGATTCTCCCACATCTGCAAAGGACTCGGCGGCCATAACGATAGATGAGGCCCCCGACTGTGATCTAGCCCGATAGTATCGGCGCGTGCTGGCATCCCCAGGAAGTTTATCCACTTCATAAAATCCGCCCGGTTGGGATTTTACAAAGCTCAGTAACTTTTCATCCATACTACCAACCCTTCCAGACTTTTTGGATCCGAAGAAACGCATCGGACTTTAAGATAGGATTCCTAATCGGCAAAAACTCCGACTGCACACTGCGAGACATCGCAATAAGGTAACGATCTGCATCTGCACTTCCTGCACGATGAAGAATAAAGAGCTGACTTAAGGCGCGTGGATCATATTTTGCTCCCACTAAACGTCCTGCTGCGCGCGGGATCACTTCTTCCCCTAAATCTCGATCCACTAAAAAGACGCTATCAGGACCCAAGAGCGGAACGTCAACCACATTGGACGCATCCTCCTGATCCATATTCCAGTCCTTAACCCTCAGCATGAGAACACGTCTGAGTATGATCTCTATCTGTAGAGAAATAGCCGCCGCAATCTCTGCCTCGGTCGTGGCAAGTTTTAAAAACTGATCAGGCAGGAACAAATCCATGCCAGGCAAACCAAAAAAGCGGGGTGTTTCTCCAAGGTCCTTAAAAACCCGGACCTGACAAGGAACACGAGAAGTGCTTCCGTCTGCACGCAAAACAGAACGGCACAGCTTGGCTAAGTAGGTTTCAGTTGCCACATCTTTCCGTAATTTCAACGTGCGTTCCAGCTTTTTTAAAACGCTTGAAACATCCTCGCGATCCTGAATAATTTGCTCCGCCAAAGTGAGAGACGGTGGCTGCTCCACACTTGCACAAGAAAAACTCAGGACCGATATTCCGCAGACTATGAGTCGTTTCAAAAGCACGTTATTCATAGAAATCCTTAAAGGACCAAATCACCATCATCAACATCGAAAGCCCAAATGCGAGCGCGATCATGTACGCAAAAAAGAAACTCCAGTTTAAGGGATTGAGGCGGTAAAGCGTCCGAAAGTAGCGCGCCCCTTCGCCTGAGCTAAGCACCCGGAGCAACATCGGGACAACTGTATCGACTCGCCCTTTCAAGTGCTCTGCACCTTTCCGCGCATCAGCTTGTGAAGGATCACCCCAATAAGCTCTAGGTTTTAACCATGGAGCCCCACCCTTGCGGCTTTCTTTAGGAATAGGGCCTAAGCTCTTGTAGCTCGCGCGGACTCCTTCTTCATTCAAGCAAAGCGCCACTGCGGTATCGACGTCCCCACCCTGTTGATCCGGCGAATAAAGGAATGGATTTTGTGCTGCAATGCCCTCGCTCACCCATGCGCTGCCAACGGATACTGCGTGCACATTTTTTCGAAAACGAGAAAGCTTAGTGCATGCCTCATCTAAGGCTGTGAGCTGTTTTGCGCCAAGCGTTGTAGAGATCACTAAGAATTTTGAAAAGCCAAGCTTCCTGAAACGATCCAGATGATCAAACACCGCATCCCGCAAGACGTGTGGACGGGAAAATAGTCCAAACCCAACCGCACTATCGATTGCGAGTGGAAGTACAGGAAGCAACACACAGTTTGTTTCGGGCATCCTGAATTCAATTTCAGTCGCAATCATTCCGGACAACGCTAAGGCTTCAGCAATTCTAAGACCCATCGCAAGGTGAGGACCCAGATCCTCAAGACCCGCAACTGGCAAGAGACAGACATTTGCTGGTATCGCTAAATCCTTAAGCTCGTTTGAAGTTAGGTCAGTAGCATTCCTCATTCGGGCCTCATTCCGACGTAAACTTCAGGAACTCGACTTAGCCGTATTATTGTTCTTGAGACGAAAGAGCTCAATCATCCTCAGGCGCTGCTCCAAGCTTGTTGCGCTTGACTCTGAGCTTGAGCTGACGAGTTCCTGAAGCCTCCGCCCAAGCTCTGTCCAGCCCAAGACTCGCTTTAAAAGCTCTTCTGGATGAAATGGCTTGGTCACGTAGTCAACGGCACCTAGACGCATTGCTTCGATGATTTTTTCTTTCTCAGAGTGGGCGGTCAGCATGACCACCGCAGAGCTTAAGCCCTTTTGGCGCAAATGAGAGATCAGCTGAAGACCAGTGCGCCCCGGCATAGAGATGTCGCAGAGGATGAGGGAAAACTCATATTTCTCTATTAGGACTTCCGCTTCATCTGCGCTACATGCGGTCAAAGTCTGATAACGCTCTGCTTCAAGAAGTATTTGAAGCGTTTCACAAATGTCCGATTCGTCGTCGATCACCAAAACATCATATTTCTTCACTGAAACTAGAATGATCTAGTTCTTTTTAAAAACATAGTCGAAAACCTATATATGGAGCCTCAAGACCCGTCCTCACTCGACCGCCTCGCATTCTCAGATGAGCTGTTTCATCGAATGACGGAGGGTTTTGTCCTTCAAAACCACAAAGGAGAGATCACTTACTTCAATGACGCGACGCTTAAAATTTTAGGTCTGACTCAGGAGGAACTCTTAGGAGTAAAAAGCACTGACACGATGTGGAGAACCATCAGGGAAGACGGAACCCCATTCCCAGGGGAGGAACACCCAGCCTCGGTCGCTTTAAAAACTAGGACCTCAGTTTCCGAGGTGAGGATGGGGATCTACTTAAAAAGTGACGAGTTGAGGTGGATCACCATCAACGCTAGCCCCACCACCGAAGGCGTCATTGTTACTTTCCGCGACATCACGCAGCTTAAGAATTCAGAGACCCAGCTGAGGAAGGTATCCGAAAGGTTCGAGTTCGTGCAGTCGACCCTTAAGTTCGGAATTTGGGACTGGGACTATGTGAATAACAAACTTGAGTGGGATGACTTCCAATACAAACTCTATGGAATACCCAAAGAAAAATTTTTAGGCGCCTATGAAGCTTTTGAAAGCACTCTTCGGGGTGACGAAGGCCCTCGAGTGACGGCAGAGTTGCAGGCGACCTTTGAAAGACAAGGGGATTTTGCGACTTCTTTTAACTCATTGAATCAGACAACAGGTGCGCCCACCACGATTGGTGCCGCAGCGAAATGCTTCTATAATGCGGAAGGAAAAATCCAGCGTCTGGTTGGAGCGAACTGGGACATCACAGAGCAAAAGCGAAATGAAGAGAAACTCATTCAAGCCTCCAAGATGTCAAGCCTAGGTGAGATGGCGAGCGGGATTGCGCATGAGATCAACAATCCGCTTACGATTATACAAGGAATGGCATTCATCATCGGTCGCCTGTCTGAGAGTGAACATCCAGAGAAGAAAGAAAAGATCGCTGAGCTGACCGCCAAAATCGGAAACACCGTCCAGCGGATTGCAAAAATCATCCAGGCCCTAAGAACATTCTCAAGAAATGACGAAGCGGATCCCGAGGATAAGATTTCAGTTCAACAAGTGGTCGATGAAACGCTTGAACTCTGTCAGGAACGCATGAAGAGCCACAACATTGAGCTACGGCTCCCTCCCATTCCAAATGCGACGATCCTTGGGCATGGCGCTGGCCTTTCGCAGTGCCTGCTCAATCTTTTAAATAACGCCCATGACGCCATTTTAGATTCGGAGTCCCCTTGGATAGAGATCAAAGTTGAGAGTGACGACAAGAATGTACGCATAAAGATCACCGATTCAGGAAACGGAATTCCGAAGTCCGTAGCTGAAAGTCTTTTTACCCCCTTCTTTACGACTAAGGCGATCGGGTCAGGCACGGGACTTGGACTCAGTATCACCAAGGGCATCATCGAAAAGCACAAAGGTACAATCTCATTGGATAGATCCTGCCCAAACACCTGCTTTGTGATTGAACTGCCTTTGCACAGAGAATAGTGAAACTGGCGGAGAGAAAGAGATTGTTCGGCACTTCTCGGTTCCGCATCCTGCTCCACCGCTGTGCATTAAGCACAGACGCCTTCTCGGGCTTCTGCCCTCGAAGTGCCCCTCACCCACTCGGCGTACCGCCTCGG
>JAIXOQ010000023.1 GCA_027486675.1 Pseudomonadota bacterium | reverse complement strand
TAATGATCTGTTCTTCTGAAAATCGCTTCTTCATGGTCACTCCTTTGCCCAGTCTTAGGGCTATGTTAACGCGGAGTGACTCAAGGTTCATACCTTCCTAGGATTTGGGGGTAAGCGCGAAACCATAAAGAGCGTAGTCATGAAGAAAATTAAAAGACCTATCTTGATGCTTATAGCGTGTACTGCCGTGCATCTAATATGCATTAAAAATGCAGTCGCCGTGGAGTTTAGCTATTCGATCATATTTCCTGACAATGAAAGAAAAGAGTTTTTAGCTAGAGATCAAAAACAAATCCTAAGCTTAGGAAAAGACTCTGCATTCAACTGCATGTTCTCTCGACTGGACCATGCTATCAGTGATGGTGCCAGGTTTGAAAGAGCCGCCTTATCATGCTCACGCGTCGGAACCAAAGAGGACACCATCATCAGAACAGTATTAGTGTGCAGCAAAGACATTATTGGAAATGCAAACCTGCACCTAGAAAAAGGAAGTAAGGCATGGGTAATTTTTCTATCTTGTAAATGATGTTTTTTCGCAACCGGGAGTAAGGAGAATCAAACTCATGCTGGTACTATCGCTTTTACTTGGAATCAACTCAGCTTATTCGAGCGATAATTCAATCGATCTATTGCTGAAAGCACGAGGCTTGCAGGCATTAGAAAGAATTGAAAAACTTTCGAAAAAAAATGGTGATTCAAAAGGATCAAACCTCACAAAAAAAGAATCTTCTGAGTGGGCATACGAGAATATGTACTTTGCATTTGCGCACCCTGAATTATCGAAGATTGTAAAAAAATCTGTCTACCAAAGCATAAGCAAGGATGCTACGGCCTACATTTTCATTATAATGGATGATAAGTCGAATTCGATGGGATTTCAGATGAATTATATTTATGCGAAAAGTACTGATCGGGCGCCATTAATAAGTGAAATTTCGACTATAAAGGAAGGCTGGCGAGTTAAGGTTTTCGAGAGGATTCCCGGTATGATTTCGGTACTCTCTCCAGACTGTCTATTCACATTTTCTCTAAAGGACCCACTAGAAACTACATTCGAGACTTCGAAATGAAATTTGTCTTCACCTCGATTTAACTCCAGGAGATTCAACTCTGTCTGCCCTCTGGACTTCACCCCGATTGACTCCGCCTAGGTCGCACCGTTTCAAAAACTTTAGATTTCGAAACCCCCATTTTAGGTCACCTTCTGGAGGGTTTTCGAAACGGTCCCCTTGGAAACTCCAAGCTCTCTTCCAATTTCAGAAAGCGAGAGTCCTTGACCGCGCAATGCAATCATCCGGCTAGGGTGAACCTTCACAGGACGCCCAAGGGTTGTGCCCTTTGCCCTGGCATTGTCTAAGCCCGCCTTAACTCTGGCTCTAATTAAGCTGCCCTCGAACTCTGCGAACGCGCCTAGCAGGTGCATCATGAGGCGCCCCGCGCTTGTGGTGAGGTCAATGTTGTCTTTAATGGCTACGAACTCGATCCCATAAGCGGAAAGCTCATGAAGGGTAAGGATCAGGTCTTTGAGGCTTCGAAAGAGGCGATCGAGCTTCCAGGACACAATAAGGTCGAATTGACCCTGTTTAGCGTCCTCTAGCATCGCTTTAAGCATGGGCCGGTTAGCGTTGGTCCCCGTGGCCTTGTCTTCGTAGATACGGGCCAGGGTCCAGCCCTTAAGCTCGATGAAGGTTAGAATTTCGCTCTTTTGGAGGTCGCAGGACTGTTCTTGTGTTGATACTCGGACATACACGGCGACTCTCTTAGATTCACTCATGCTTAATGTGTATTACCTATGACATACATATGTCGATAGAATAATGTACACATTTGTAATACAATCGGCATAATAGACTTATGACGAAGTTCAATATCCCGAAGCGGGTCTATAGCGATGGGGATAAGAAGCTAATTTCTTTTAGGCTGCCGGAGTCGCTCTTAGAGGAGCTTAAGAAGGTTTCGACCGAGCGAGGGTGGCCGATGACCGATCTTGTGATCACTGTCCTCGATCAGTACTTACAATGGAACGAGAAACAGAAGGATTAACGGGAGCCGAAGGAGGATTCTTGGCCACTCAGAAACAAATCGAAGCGAATCGCACAAACGCACTAAAGAGCACTGGCCCGACCACTGACGAAGGGAAGCAGGCTAGTGCTGGAAATAGTCTTAAGCACGGGATCTTAAGTCAGTTTCGAATTCTTCCCTTCGAGGATGAAACGACCTTTCATGAGTTTTCTAAAATGGTTTCTGAGGCAATGGCTCCAGTCGGCAATTTCGAAACACTACTGGTCGAAAAGATCATCATCCTCCAGTGGAGACTTCACCGCGTCTATAGCGCAGAGGCTGGAAACTACGCTGGAACGTTTTTCGGATCGCATGCGGATGCATTTGAGTATCGCCCTATTACTATGGCAAGCCTTGCGCGATATGAGAGCAACATCGAGCGCACGCTAGAGAAGATCACTGAGCAACTGCAGGAGATGCAGCGGAGGAGAAAGTTGTCGAATTGGCCCGATTTTTAAGTATCACGCGGTCCGATCTGCGAAACGAAGCCATTTTCTATTCGTGCTTAGAGTCTAACCATCGCATCCCGCGTTTCAGAAAGGGAAGCCCTGCTGATTAGCATTCCCTTTGTTCACGCATACGTTGTTTCGACAGACTGCTCGCGATTGCGTCGTGTATGTTTTTCTTAATGGATTCTGCTTTCTCCTTTGTGCTATTCCATTCCGAGAATGCCTCATGTTGGACTATCTCTCCTTTTTTAATCATGTTTTCGAGTCGTCCGTGGTTGAATAGCATTCTATAAATAAGAAGATCATTGCGCTCACCAAATCCATGCTTTTCTAACGTGAATCCTGCCCGCTTTGCTGCCCTTCGTACGCTAGATGCAGTTCGATATCCAATTGAATTCGCAGCCTTCATTCTTGCGAATTCTTTAGCTCCGCCCTTTGAACTCGTCCCGTTCCCTGTCGCAGAAATTTCCGAAATGTCTTTGACTACATATTGCTGAAGCTTGGCTGAATGCAAGCCTGGAAACACCTTAGTTAAAGAAGAGAGTTGGTCTGTGAGGCCGATTCTCTGCTCTTGCAATCCACGGTAGTACGAAAAAAGGCGTTTGAAGATTTCCTCGTAGAGGAGGAAATCCTCGGGTATAAGCTTCACCTTTTTTTCCGGCAATTGCGTATTAAATGCCATCAAGCTCTGCCTACGTTTTCGTAAGCCCTCCTTATCAAGGTCAGGAAACCAGCTCTCGAATAATGGGTCCGTTGCAAGCTCGCAGTAATATGCGACTTCAAGAATTTTCAAAACCTTCTGCCAAAGCTTGTCATTATCCAGCCTCATTTTGTCCCCCAGGGCCGACTTTATGATTTGAGACCGGCACACCCTCTCAGTCATAAACGCTCATTGCCCACAAGCATCGATAATCGATGCTGTGCGGAATGGAAAGAGGTCGAGCATGTCTGATAGTCGATTGTTAACCATCAAAGAGGTGGCTGAGATTTTCTCTCTCTCAGTTAGCCGAGTGCGGTACGAAGTTTTCAGAAAACGGATGCCATTTATAAAGCTTGGGCGGTCCGTAAGATTTCGGCGCGGTGAGATTGAAGCATGGATTTCGGCAAATACCAGCGGGGGGGAACACCAATGACTCGGCAGCGCCGTCTCTGGCTACAGTCCGACCGCGAGGCGCTAGAGAACCTGATGGGCTTGGGAAGGTCACCCAAGGATGCAATACAGCTGATATGTGATGAGAAGAAATTCACTCGCATGCTTTATTCCCATAAAGGTCTTGTCTGCTTCAATTGCTGCTGTGCAGTCTCGCCCCAAATATGTGATCGCTGCGGCGACACCTTCTTTGAGGGTGCCGTATGAAAAAGTCACTGTTTGAGGTACTAGACACCTTTGACGAGGCTTACTCCGGTTTGAGAGAGACTGCGAGGCTCGTCGTGGCTGTAGCAGCGACGACTCGTCTCGTTCGTGACCTTCCCATTGCAGTCATTCTGGTCGGGCCGCCTTCCAGTGGAAAAACCACGTGCTTGATGCCGATGACGAAAGGGGGTGATGGGTCGGCATTAAAAGATCAAGTTTTCCGAATTGATGACTTCAATGCGCCGAGCCTTGTAAGTCATGCGGCAAATCGAAATGCCAAGGATCTTGCAAATCAGGACCTCTTGCCACAGTTCGAAAATAAATTAGTGGTCGTGAAGGAAATGGCACCGCTTTTTTCCGGTCATGAAGACGAACTCATCCGAAAGTTTGCGGTGCTAACTAGTGTTCTTGATGGAATGGGCCACATCTCCGGTAGCGGGTCCCATGGAAGGCGCGGATACGCGAGACCGATTGTCTTTTCATTGATTGGAGCAGTTACCAAACATGTCATCTCTGGACATGTTTGGAAGTCCCTCGGTGGCATCGGGCCGCGCTTTTGCTTTTGGGAGGTTTTTGGTCGCCAAATTGATCCACTAAAATGGGAAGGATCCTCGCCCGAGCAGCAGCAGCTTCAGCGGCAAGCTGAAGATATGCTCAGCGATTTCGTGGATGAACTGATGAAACTTCATGAGCCAGGGTCGGTTCCACGCCAGAGCTTCGAACTCTCGCTCGAAAATAAGAAGATTCTGAACACAATTGCAGTCGCACTAACGCTTTTCCGAGCAATTGGGAGCAGTGAAGGGGACGAGGAGAGTGATGGTAGCGACGTGCAATATGAGCCCGAGAGTCCAGAGCGGGTCTTTAAGTACCTCGAACAGATTGTTACGGGGTCTGCATTGGCCGATGGGCGAACAGTGATCAGTCATGTCGACCTAAGGCTCGCACTGCAGCTTGCAATAGGCAGCGCACCCCCTCTGCGTCGCGGCGTAATCAGAGCCCTTACCGAATCAGAAGCAAAGATGACTGTTAGGGAAGTTTCGATCGTAGTGGATAAAGACGACGCCACAGTTAGAAAGCGACTGGATCTTCTGGTTAAGCTCGGCGTCGCAGAGAAAGTCAATTACGACGGCACGGCCGAGTACGACCTGCGTGAAGCTTTCAAGATCCTTCGACTCCTCCAACCAGTCCGAGCACCCAAAGCTTGGGACGATAACGCAGTCGCCCCGCAACAGACTCTTTTTTAATCAGCTGCACGCACTCCCAGATTTTTCGGTTTTCTGATCATTTCTGTCCGAAAAGCGAAATTTCAGGGGATGCGTGCGTGAAGGGAAGACAAATATGAAATCTCGACTACTCTCCGGCATCATCCTTCATAGCCGTTCTTTGAATACCACAACAAACGATTCCAAGAACTTCCAACCAATGGAGGTTTTATGGAGAGAGTAAAATTAGAAAACGGAGAAATCCGTTACCGCGAGAAGGTGCGTCTTCTGAGTGGACGAATGCAGACGAGGACCTTTCGTACTGCGAAATCTGCCGAGCAATGGAAGCGAGAACAGGAAGTCGCAAAGGAGCGGGGTGAGCTTGGTCTTCGTAAAGCGAAGCGGACTCCTCTGAAGAAGGTAGCTGAACAGTGGTTCGCGGTTCGCATCAAGAATCAGAAAGCCCAAAAGACGGAACAAACTTACCGCGTCGTGATCGACTGTCACGTGAATCCTATGCTTGGCGATTTATTCGTCGAGTTTATCGATCGCAGCACTCTCGATTCCTTTGTGGAAAAGCTCGTTGCTAAAGGGAAGCGTCCAGGCACCATCAATCGCATCTTAGGCGTGCTTCTACAGGTCATAGACTACGCATGGGAAATCGGCCTTCGTACGGAGCCGATGCGGAGGAAGGGGTTGATGCTTAAAGATCCTGAGAGACCTGTGGACTTCTACACAGTGGAAGAAATTCAGACCCTTCTTGAGGCAACGGAGGGAACCGCCTTGGGAAATATTATTCACGTCGGAGTGAATACTGGGATGAGGCTAGGGGAGCTCTTAGGGCTCTGCTGGGACAAGGTGGATTTCGGGTCTGAGCAGATCATGATTTGCCGCACCCTACATGCAAAGGGAAGGTTGCAAGAGAACACAAAGGGCAGACGGTTTCGGATCTTTCCTTTGAGTGGCGCTTTGCTTCAGTTCTTTCGCGAATTAAAGGCGAAGCGAATATCGGTGGGGCGCCATGTCTTCACAGATGAGGACGGGAACCCAATTTGCCCAGACCACTTCTGCCAGAGACTCTTCTACAAGGCGTGTGACACGGCTGGAGTGCGGAGGCTTCGCTTCCATGACATCCGCCACACCTTTGCCAGTCACTTCATGATGAAGGGTGGGAACATCTTCGAGCTTCAGAAGTTGCTTGGGCATTCGGAGATTAAAGACACGATGATCTATGCCCATCTCACCAAAGATCATTTGAAACGGGCTGCGACGATTCTTCAATTTGCGCCTCGTAGCGCAGAAGAAAAGAATGGAGGTAGCCCGTTTATGGCCCGTTTTGAGTCGGGTCAGAAAAAAGCTGAGTGATATCTGTGGGTTGAATCTAATGGCGGAGAAGGGGGGATTCGAACCCCCGGTAAGGTTTGACCCCTACACACGCTTTCCAAGCGTGCCGTTTCAACCACTCACGCACCTCTCCGCGGTTAAAGAAGAATCAGGATACTGAGAGCCTGCCACTTCGTAAACCTTTGGTAAAAAATCTATGAGAACCGCTGTGATTATTCGTCGACGGAAGAGCTCAATGATCTAAATGCCCACTGATTTGGAAGTTCCATGAAGGATAGTTGAGGTTCGAGTCCTTTATTGTAATGCGCCCCTGAATCCTCTTCGTCCCCTCAGCTACGATAGTGCAATCCTCGAGTAAGGTCTTCAGTGCAAACATGCCCTTTTCAGTCTGGAGTAGTTCTGAAACATGCTTAGTACCCTCAGTCTTAGCCAGGCCAGATATGGAGAAAAATCCAGAGATGACTCTGAATGCCGCAAGTAGCGCCTCTCGATTCTCAATGTTCGGAAGCTGATATTGCTTAAGAGCTTTCTCTACTTCGACTTCGGTTTGCGAGCCGTGCCGGCTTTACATAAACAATGAGTCTAAGAGTGCTTCCAGTACCTGCGCTGGGTACTGGCCATCGGGATAAGCTTTAGGTAGCGCTTTCAGGGCCCCTGTAAATCGCGCTGCCGCACGGCTGTCGTGCTCGGTGGAAGGAACTGATTTTCGCCTCAGCTGAGCGATACCATCAGTAAACTCATCGGCTATGCTCGGGACCAAAGTTGGATTGGTCTGCCCATCAGGTGGACCCAAAATAGTCACAAGCTCGTTGTAATACGACTGCCAGGAATATTTTTTTGTGTCGATTTGGGGGTTACTTTTTTCTTCGTATCCTTCCAATCTCGATTTCGTCGCTGGGATATAACTTAACGCAAGCAGTCTCATTTTTTCTACACTCGCCATCAAGCTTGGCTTGAACCCTTCGTGATGCGGGGTGGCGTGGTTTAAGACGTGGAGATTCCAGAGAAGAAAATCCTTGTACGCTTCGTGGATTTTGAAAAGAGCCTGGGTTCTTGGAGGTAAATCCACCGATATTAAGCTTTGAATAGGGGCCCGGTTGCTAGGGCCGACGCTGATCACGAAAACCTTGTGATCGACGTCAATCTGATCGATCGCCTCTGGCTCTAAGATGCGAACAATCCTGTAAGCGTCATCCTCGAGGTCGTCGAAGACCTGCGCGCGACGGATGAGTGCATTTGCGATAAACTGTCGCTGGTATCCTGAGTTGTGTCTGTCGTCAGCACTACTCCAATCGCCGCCAATTTTTTCAAGCTCTGCAAACTGTGTCGCTGAAGTGACCCGGATAGTTGGGGCCCCGTTTAGTTCCATATGAAGCAGCAAGGAATGGAGAAGGGCTTCGTTTGCACCTAAGATCAAACGGCTTAGGTTTTTCACTTGTTCATCGTTTGCAGGTCCTTCGAACTCTTTACGTAAGCTTCCGACTTCTACTCCACTGTCAGTTGTATACGGGAGTATCCCTCGCGAAATGATTTCAGCTCGATGAACCGAAGGGCCTTTTAGGCTCAGCATCCTATCCACAAGGTCCTTAAAGGTTTCGGCAATGGCGCTGTGCCCCTGAAGGAAAGTCAGCACACCTAACGTTAAGAGCAGAGGAGTTCTTAGGGAAATTTTGGCCATATTGAGCAGTTCGGATAACTGATCTGAATGCATCCAGTCAACCTTGAGTGGGATTGCGTTGATGACTGCGATTGCGCAACGCGTCAATCCTCAGCTTTTTTGCCCCTTCTTCCGATAACTCTAAAGATGAGTGGGTTCTTCCGGTGGTTATCTGTGGCATGCGCAGTCTGTGTGGGAGCAATCTCCTACGCGCTGTTCTCATTGCCTGAAGTTCCATCTCAGCGGCCCGATCAAGGTGCCTCTCAAGAAGCCCCTGATAGTCCCAGAAAGTTAGTCCAAGGCATGGCTAAATTCTTGGAATCTGCTCCGCTGAACATGAAAGCTGAGATGCGAGTAGCCGCACAGAAAAATTCTGCAACCGGCTCCAATACAAATCCTTCCGCCCCAACCCAGCAAGCACAAGGCGACCCACCGTCAGACGATGTTTCACGCTTCATGACCATCCGAAGTAAAAGTCAGGACCCAGGCCATCAGGTGGAGGCACTCAGTGATCTGATGATGTGGTTACAAAATGAACCCAAAGCAGAGGTCGCAAACCTTGCGCAAGATGTGATTCGAGAAATGAGTTATCGGCAAAACTTAAGTGATGCGGAAAAAACGATGCTTCAGCACGCGCATATTTTGGTTGTGGATACGATGAATAAAATGTCGGAGGTCAGGACACCCGCAATGGATGCCCCGACCGACTTTATTCATGTTTATGAGCCTGAGTTCGGACAGTAGTAGTGATTACAGCACCTGCGGAGCTGGTTGGCAGGCATCCCAAACGATCTTGATATCTGTTAGTTTTGATTCGTAAAGGCAGTTGATGCCGGCATCAATTCCATAGACGTTGATCTCAGTCGGGGTTGCTTCGTTGTTTACGGTTAAAACCAGGGAGGTTTTTGTTGGGTCAAGATCTAGCGCTTGATCCATCATGCACACTTGAGCTCCCTCAGAAATCTCACCAGCGACTTCAACACGTGCTCCGATGCTCGATTTTCCATCTGCACCTGTCACTTGGTAGCTCAGCTTTAGGGTCTTTTTGTCTACTGGGGAGACCTCTAGCTTTTCAAAAATGACTTGAACTACTGGGTTCTTAGGTTCTTCCTCAGAAGCCGGAACGCCCTCTTCAATATCTTCTACCGTGCTGTCTCCTGCTTTCGTGCCTTCATTTAAGATTGCACTCCCGTCTTCTAAGCTGATCAGGATTCCAGCGGTAGTGACCGGCTCTAAAGAATCTTTCATGGCATCTTGTCTGATCATCACGTGCGGGGCAGTCTTCCGTTCCGATTTTCCATCTGTATGTTTAGGCTTCGTTAGCGGAACTGAAGCGACGCCATCCATTTTACTAAACACAGCGCTCGCTTCATTGATCACGATCAAGGCTTTCTTTTCACCCTTTGTGATCACGAGGTTTGCAGTCAGTGCACCTTTTAAAGAGCCCTTGAATGAAGAATCCTTTTTGACTTCTTTCACGTCTGTAATGACTTTTTCTCCCGCATAAGGAGGAGAGATGCGGCCAACGATCCCGGTTTTTGGGGAATACCCAATGCGGCAATCGTAAATCTTTTCTTTTTTAGACGCAGTGTCTTGGGGGCTCAGTTCGCGGCACTCGGTTCCAGCTCCTACTTTTGCCTTCACATTGTAGATCACTTTTCCAACGGTAATCGCATCGCTTTCTTCCGCTACAATGCCCAATTCACCAAAAAGATAGGCAGCTGAAGGACCGCTCAAGTGAGCGATCTGAAGCAATCCATTTTTCCCCATCGATAACGACAGATCCGAATTCGAGTATGCGCCTGCCCGTTCCGAAAGAATCAGGTCCTTTTGAGATCCGTCTCCAATCGACTGATTGGCACCGCCTGTAACCTTCTTTACTCCGTGTGAGTTGCAGGCATTTAAGGCCAAGATCATGACTGAGTACATGAGGCTTCGGGTGACAAGCGAGTTAAACGGTGATTTCATAGGATCCTCCAAGGCAAACTTTTGTAGCATTTAACCACTTCCGACTTAAACAGTCAAGAAAATAACTGACAAATATAGTTTGACCACAAAGTGTTGGTCAGGGTAAAACCCCGGGTGCATGATCGCCCAAGTGATTTGGACCCTCCTGATCCTCTCCGCGTTCTCATTGAACGGCTTCGCAACTTCAAAAGTTGATATAGGCTCGTTCGTCTGTGTTCAGCCCCGCGCGAAAAACTTCTTCGTTGTGCGTGGTGTGATTTCTAAGGACGAGCGGCTCGATTCTCTCACAATTAGAAGAATGGAGTCCCAGACCCAGGGACAAATCCAGAAAACTCTTTGGGAGAATTCTGCGTCCCCCATAGGGTCTGACCCCTCTCTCAAGTCGATTTCTCCTTATTGGAAGGAGAGTTCCCCGTATCAAATCAAAGACTTAGGGCAAATCGGGGAGGCAACCTTGTTTCTGCCTCAAGAGCTTCGCGCCACGACTGGCGCAGCGGTCAGTCGATCGAGGATGAAGATCCGAATGAAGAGCGGCGAGTTCCTCGATATCCGTATGCAGTGTGCCCGGACTTAAACCATACATAATTTTCTTGATTGACATTCTCTTCACATGTAACTACTGTTTTGATTGAAGGCCTCATGGATGAGGTTCCGAGTGCGAATTCAGAATATGTGTTGGCGGTCGAAACGTTTCCAGCGGATGGAATTTTCCCGGCGGGAACCGGGTTTCAAAGGATTGATCGGTTTGACCTGAGTGGGGGGCCTTTGGATGGAAGATCCAGAGGACCCTTTTTTCTTTTCTAAAGCCTAAGAGGGCTGTTCTGGCTCTTTTTTCTTCTCAGCCTGAACGACAGGTGCGTTCTGCACAGCAGCTGCTTCTTTTTCAGCATTCAGTTGCTTGTATTTGGCTTCTTCGACGCCAGTGAAAGCGTCTCTAAAATTCTTAATCGCTTTTCCTAATCCCTGGCCGAGCTCAGGAAGTCGGCGAGGACCAAAAAGAAGCAAGATCGCGCCCAGGACGAGCAGGTGTTCCATGGATATGCCAAACATACGATTAGTCTACCGGGGCGTCGGTCATGGGGTCAATGAGTGGAACGATGGCGGACAGCTGATCGAGCTGACTGCTCTCTGGCGCTCCATGGACCTCTGCGTTGATCAGAACGTCCCCACGCTGCATAAAACGTCCCTGAACGGTGCCTTTTGTTGCCCGCACCCGACGTTTCCCGTCCTCACTGGAACAGGTGAAGAATTCGAGTGCACTTCCCCCCATCGATTTCGCAGGGCTGACCAAGCGGTGGAGTGTCTTTGCGCCTTCCAGGCTGGTAAAACTTTGCGCCGCTCCGAGTGCAGACTTTGAAATCACTAAGTAAGAAAACGGCAGAGATTTACGATCTAAGCCTGTGAGTTCCTCAATCATCCTCAAATATTTTGGACGCCACCAACTCACGTCCTCGTGGCACCAGTCCTCTTCTTTCGCGAGCGCCGGACAGCTTTGATGACCTAAACAGGGCAGCAATATTCGCTGTGCATAGCCGTTTAATTCCACACGCTCGATCCATTTCTGACGGAGTGTGAGCATCCTTCGAGATTGTTCGCGAAGTGCGGGTTCAACAATGAGGAGGAGTCCGTTTTCTGTGATGTGATTTTCTACAAACTCTGCCGTGCGGGACGCAAGTGTATCGGGTGAAACGGAACTTTCGTTTAAGACAAAGCTTGCTATTGCGAGATCAAATTTAGGAGCGGCCTTCGGCAACCAAGGCTGATCGAATGCGATCCTCCTCGGAAATGTGCGTACACTTGCACGCGGATTTAAGTGCTGAAGAAAAGCGGAGCCAAGTTCGAGGACACTTTTTCTTTGCTCTACAAGCGCAAACTCTGGGTCTAAAGACAAAGCAGGGGTGATCTTGAGATCACGACTGTGGGCTAAGACGACGCCAGCGGCGCCTGCTGCGGGTCCGGCACCGAGCTCAATGACGGATTGAATCGAGCCTTTATTCTTAAATCCTAAACGCGAGATTTCATGAAGAATACTTGCGACTTTAAAGGCGTTTGGAATCGCATAAGCAAGAAAGTAGGCAAGCCGCCGATTCGCATCGTTGCTGGACTCCGCCCAGTACGCTGTGCCATCCAGTCCCGGGGCATCGGAGTTCATCCTGTTGAAGTGATCTGAAAGAGTTTTTATATGAGGAATGATCGAACGCGCGACGTACCGCCTTGAGCGCAAGTCCTCGACATTGCTTAGATATTTTTGCTCCACCAGGAACTCAGCGAGTCGGGTGTCGAATTCATCTTCGAAACTACGGGAAAAGGCCTCAGAAATTCTCACGGTAAGCTTTCAGTGTAGCGCGGGGCCAGGTACCCTGGATACACCTCATGCGCGCAAGTCTTGCAGAAGATTCACCTCCGGATTCTCCGAAAATCCTTGTATTGGGTTCGGGAGTCGTTCGGGAACGTATCATTTCGGAACTCGAGTCTTTCGGGCTTCACGGTGTACGGCTCAGCGAGCTGGGTGCGGACTTAACGATACCTGATCCGATTGACCCAGACGCTAAAGACCTTTTTGGTGCTGCACTGCGCGCCTTTAGAGTCTTGGGCACGGGTGCTCGATGGGTCCATCCTGGGGTGACGGATTGGGCAGAAAGAGCTGAGTTTCAAGGCATCATTGAATCTTTTGGATGCGAGGCCATCATCCCTCGTGCAAAAAGTGTCGGCTTGTTTGCGAACACTCTGCTGCTTCAGAAGAAAGCGCTCGAGCTTGGCATTCCGAACCTCATGCTGGGAGAAGACCCGCTCTTTTCAGTACGAGAACTCAAGGAATATTTGAAGTCCACTGGGCGCAAGGACGACGCACTATATCCTTTTGTGCTGAAATCCGCTTTCCGAGTGCGCGGTGGTTATGGTGTGCGCACGATCCGTGACCCAAAGGACCTTGAAGAGTGGGTGCCCCTTTGGTTGGAACAGCTCAGGGAGCGTTCGGGCGAAGCGATGCTTTTTGTCGAGCGAGTCTTAGACGGCGCCCGGTGTTATGTGCAGCCGTTTGCACGAACCCGCGCGGGTGTTTGTGAGCTATTTTCAACCATCGATGGGTCCCTTCAGTTTCAAGGTAAAAGTTGGATCGATGTTTGCCCCGCGCAACTGATCGATGAAACGGTTCAAGATACGATTCATGGACACACGCGCAAGCTTCTGCAGGCCATCGATTATGTGGGTGTTGGGATATTGGTCTTTTATGCCGATGGCAGACGGGTTTATCTTTCAGAAGGATTATCTCGGCTCAACTATGGATTTAGCCTTTGGGAAAATGTGGACAATACGTCCGCTGTCGCTTGGCAACTTTACACACTCGCTCCTGAATTACATCCCCGTGCCCCAAAACGTAAAGCACTCGACGCACCGATCAAGAAGGTGGGGCTCAACCTAAAACTCTATGCAGAAGACCCCGTATTGCGACTTCCGCACCCGGGTTGGGTGTGGGAACTGAGCGAGCCATTCGCAGCGCAAACGTCGACTTCGAGCGTGGACTTTTCATGGGATATTTTGCCGGGCGAAAGTGTTTCGTGGCAGTCGATCGGGGTCCTAGGCCAATTGACGGCAGTTGCCGAATCTTGGGATGAGGCTTTGGCTTTGGCCCGGCAGTCGCTTCGTAAACTTTGGGTGTCGGGAACGATTCAGACCAATGAAAGATTTTTGGACGAACTGCTCACTCACGCTTGGGTAGATGAGGGGGTTTTTTACTCCGGATTTGTAGATCACGAATTCATTCCCAAATCGGCTCCGCCTGAAGGTTGGTTGGGCATCGCCTCTGCACTTGTGGAGCAGTTGGCCGGTCCCCTTGCGGACAATCAGTCTTGGATGTGGATGAATCATAAAGTGCTACCAGAGTCGGAACGGGTCATATGGGTGGATCGACAAGATGCTGTTCAGGCCCATGCGAAAAAATGTGTCGCTGGTACTTTGGAGTCTGGGTCGATTACGCCTATACGTGTGGCAATCGCTGCTCTGAGCGATACCCGTTGGATTGTGCGGATGAATCAGTGGTTTATTTCTATCCGTCGTTCAAGCCGCGGCGATTCACCTCAGCTCATGGCACTTGTGTCCGGTGTTGTGCATTCTATTTTTGTGAAAGAGGGCAGTGTGGTTTCGCCGAGGACCAATGTTTTAGTGATCCAATCCCTAGAGCAGTTGGTCAGTCATCGTCTGCCTGTGACCGTTTGTGTGAAGAAACTCAAAGTAAGGCCCGAAGATGTTGTCGTTGTGGGGCAAGAACTTGCCGAGCTTGAAGTCATCGAAACAAAGGAATCCTAGAATATGGCCAAACATCAAAAGACTTATGAAGTCCCCGGACAGTCTGCGGAAGCAATTTATACCGCTATATCGACTCAGATCGACGCGTTCCTCAAGAAAACCCCCTTGGGTGATTTCACGATCGATTGTCAGCCCGCTTCAAAGTCGGTGACTTTTAAAGCCGGTATGGCAAGCGGCAGTCTTGTTGCGCAATCCGGCCAAGTCGCCGTTGACGTGAAGCTGAGTCTTTTGGCTTCTCCGTTTCGCGGAAAAATTGATGAAGGGATTCAAAAGTGGCTGCAAAAGGCGTTTCCGAACGCAGTGACTTAAAGTCCGCAGGCGCGATGAGCGTCGCAGTGATGATGAGCCGCGTGCTCGGCTTAGTCCGGGAGCAAGTCTTTGCGGCCTGGTTCGGCGCCACTCACGCAAGTGATGCATTTCAAATCGCCTTTAGGATTCCAAATCTGCTGCGAGACCTCTTTGCCGAAGGTGCGATGAGTGCAGCCTTGGTCCCAACTTTCTTAAAAGCTCGATCGGTCGGAGGGGAAGCGCGGGGTTGGCAGCTTGCGACTCGAGTATTTGTGGTCCTGCTCCTAGTTGTGTCCGCTATTGCCTTTCTCGGATTTATTTTCGCTGAAGATTTGGTGACCGTCTATGCCAGCGACTACCGAGACGTCCCAGGCAAGTTCGAACTCACTGTACGTCTGACTAGAGAGATGATGCCCTTCTTTCCTCTTGTGGCGCTGGCTGCTGCCGTGATGGCGCTGCTGAACGCCTGCGGAAAATTTTTCATTCCCGCAGCAAGCTCTGCAGCGTTCAATGCGGTTTCAATTTTTGTTGGCTTGGTCCTACTCCCCTTTGCCGATTCTTTTGGAATGGAGCGCATTGAAGTGATGGCATTTGGGGTCGTGATCGGGGGGCTCTGCCAGTTACTCGTTCAGCTGCCTCTCCTCTTTCGGGAAGGCTTTCGTTTCTCTTGGTCGTCACCTCTGATCTCTAGGCTGCGACAGGATCCCGAATTGAGACGCATGATGCTGCTGATGGTCCCCGGAACTCTGGGACTTGCGGCAACGCAAATCAATATCCTGGTCAATAGTGTGCTTGCGACGGGGGAGGGACAGGGGGCTGTCTCGTGGCTCAATTATTCGTTTCGACTGATGCAGTTCCCGATCGGGGTCTTCGGTGTGGCTCTTGCCAGTGCTGCGCTTCCGACGGTGAGTGGCCACTGGATTAAAAATGACTTTGCAAGTGCCAGAAAGGCGATTGAGGTCGCTTTGGAGCGGGTTCTTTCGATTAATTTTGCCGCAGCGGCGGGTCTTGCTGGGTTTGGTGTTCCTATTGTGTCTTTGCTCTATGAGCGCGGCGTCTTTACCCAGACCGATACGGTCGCGACCGCTCATGCGCTGGCCTTTTATGCTGTGGGATTAGGCTTTTATAGTGCGGTGAAGGTATTGGTTCCTGCGTGCTACGCCATAGGAATCACTCGTGTCGCGGTTATTTCCAGTGTCTTTAGTGTGGTTGCCAATCTTGGGCTCAATTTAATACTCATTCGACACTTAGGGTTTGCGGGTTTGGCGCTCGGGACCTCGCTGACTGCGATTCTCAACGCGGTGCTGCTTGGATTTTTTGCGGACCAACGGCTGAGGTCCATGGGGAGTAGGGACTTACCGTTGCGTTGGCTCGGCCGTGTCTTTTTGCACGGGTTGGGGGGTCTTATTCTTTATTTTTTGATGAAAATGGCTTCGGATAGGCTTCCGGACGGCTCTGGGCTCGCGCTCTTACCCTATGTTTTTGGGGCCATGGTCGCAGGGGTCGCCTTCATTATATTTTGGGCAAAATGCTTTAAGCTCGAAACAACTCTTGAAATAGTTTCGTTGTTTCATAGAAAGTTAAGATGAGATGACGCGAAAAGAACAAGTTCGGGCGTTAGCCAAAAATGTGCTTCTACGACTCGAGCAAGATGGATCCATTGCTCTGAACCCGCTTACGCGGCAAACCGCCTTTGACCAGCTCTATGGTCAAATTTCCCAGGTCATTTGGACTGATGAAGACATCCGTGAAAAGGTGATTCGCCAGTTAGGGGATAAATCGGGAATGCTGGAAGGCAGTGAAGCAACGGAGTCTGAACAATTCAGAGCCGCGAAAGCGGTCTTGCTCGCACGGGTCAGCGACCATGTGATCCACGGTCTTTACTATCAGCGCTCCGTCAAGGAAGTGGCGAATTTCATCTGTGTGTATCTGATGAAGGTGAAAGAGGTCGAAGAGGTCTTCCTCACGGATGAAGAACTCGAAAAGACTATCGTCGAATTCCTAAAGCGCTTTGATCCTGCTCATCTACACTAGTAGACTCGTTGATGTGCCTCGATGGGTCTCCAGGAAGGGTGACTCGGGACAGGCTTAATTTCAGATTCTTATCTGCCTGGAGTTCATAGAGTGAACAAATCTCTTTCTGTATTGGTTCTGAGTGTAGTGGCGTTTGGATGCGCTACTGCTCCTACGACCGAACAAGACGTCAATTTAAAAAACGCCAAGGCAGCTGCAGAAGCGACGACGATTGAACAAATCGTCACGTCGACGCAACCGACAGAACGCGTTCCTTTGCTTCTGACTTACAAGGGCGAACGCATTCCGAACACCGCCTTTGATTTACCTGTTGAGATGAATCCAGCTGTTGAAAAGTGGATTCACTACTTCACAGGAAAAGGGCGAGAGCGTTTTGAGCATTACTTAGCTCGCTCGGAATATTTCATTCCATTTCTTAAGCCCGTGCTTCAGCAAGCAAAGGCTCCAGAAGACCTTGTGTATCTGGCCATGATTGAAAGCGGATTCAATAATAGAGCGCGTTCACATGCAAAAGCCGTAGGGGCCTGGCAGTTTATTCCAGGCACGGGTCGCAGATATGGCCTCAGCGTGAATTGGTGGGTCGATGAGCGTCGCGATGTTTTGAAGTCCACTCAGGCTGCGGTTCAGTTCTTAAAGGAGTTGAACAACCAGTATGGGAGCTGGCACCTTGCGGCGGCGGCTTACAATGCGGGTCCGGGAAAAATTCAGCGTGCGATTCGGAAACACAAGACAACAGACTTTTGGGAAATGTGCCGTTACCGCTACCTGAAGCCGGAAACCAAGAACTACGTTCCAAAATTATTTGCGGCCGCTATCGTGGCGAAGAACCGGCAACACTTCGGATTTAAAGAGCACTACGTGGATGAGCTTAAGGAAGCCAACGCAGATAAAAACTCAGTCGTCGGCCGTGTAGCTCCAACAACGGATGAAGCTGAGCTTGCGAAGCTTCCAGATCAGCTCGATGAGGATGCAAAACCGATCGCATCTTTGCCGGAAGATAAAGTCGCATCCGATGATGACGATGACGCACTGCTTGCTGAAGATTCGGTAGAGAAAATGCTGAAAGCGCTCCCGAATGATGACAATGTGCTGACGCCCCATGTGAACAAAAATGGCGCCGCCTCAGGTGAGGTCCTTACCGTTGTTGATATCCCAAGTCCTGCGAATCTTTTGCAGGTCGCGAAAGCAGCGGGTATGTCTTACAACGACTTTAAGTCCATGAATCCTGAGCTTTTACGCTGGGTCACTCCACCGCAAATGAAACAATACCGAATCAAAGTGCCTCTTCACGCCAGGGACTCATTCATTCGCACTTACTTTGCAAAAGACTTTGACCGATCGGTGGACTTTCTTCAGTACAAAGCAAGAAGAGGCGACAGCGTGAAGTCGATTGCGCGGCGTTTTAAGATCAACCCCGATCCAGTCGCTCAGATGAACGGCATCAACGTGAAGTCGATGGCTCCTGCGGGCCGCATGCTTGAACTTCCAATACCTCGTGACCATGTGAGGTCGCTTGCTTCTTTAAAGGAGCTGGAATTGTATGATCCACCCGATCCAAAGCGCCCCCGCATTAGGCGTTCCCGAAAGGGTGGTCGCCGTGTTGAGCAAACACGCAGACAAAAGACGACTGCACTCAGGTACAAACCCAGTCATGGTCAGTCGAAATCCTCTAAGACTTTGTAAGTGAATCGTTGAGACCGATTGCGCTTTGGATCTTTGAAAGAAGATCTTGGATGCGGTCCTCCGAAACCCCCTCGACTAAGCTTGATATTCTTGCGATGGGCTTAAGCTTCGCCTCAACCGCGCTTAGGTGTGATTGGCTCCGTGCCCTAAGAATGAGTTGCAGAGTCTGCACCACATTTGGATTCGCTCGATAAAGGGTGCGGCCATAAGAGGTCCTGCCGGCCACCTCAATGGCTCCTAAATCGAGCAGGGTCTTCAGTGTGATACTCATTTGTGCCTTTGAGACCTGAAGGCTACGAGCGACTGCAGATGCGTCTAATGTGTGGTTTGAAGCATAGAGATAAGCCCACACCTGCCCGTGGATCTTCTTTAAGCCAAATTGGTGAGCAAAATCCCCGACAGCAAGAGCAAACGGGTAAATTAGGGTCATTGCGTCGACGCGCCGGCCAATTTCCATGGCCCTTAGTGTTTACAAAAATATAAACAAGTTCAAGCGGGCGCTTGGGCGGGAGGTTTGCGAGAATGAACCCCATGAAAACCTTAGTGATCGGTCAAAGTTGGTCCGCACTTTTAGTTGTTGCCGCCGCTACTTCGCGCGGGGAAGCCGTGGTTTGGTTGCAGACCGGCAGCCATGGGCTCTATCCGCCGGCTTCTGGATGGTCTGCAGATAACCTGGTGCGGCTGCTTGGGGTTTTAGGGAAAGGCTACCTGGGGTTGAGCCCAGCTCCGGTGCTGGAGTGGAAGTCAGAATCCTTTCGAGATCTTCGTGCTCCTCTGACCGGATACGAGGCCCTCTTGGTTGAGACCCCGCAGGCGACGCTTCAAGGTGGAATGGATTTGTGGACTCTTTGTGAGTCGATGATTGCAGGCGATGGCAAACTTTTGGTTCGCTCTGATCGCGAGTTCCTAAAAACTCAGATGGAGGAATTTTCTAAGATCTATTTTTGTGCAAGGCCCAGTGAGTTGTCTGAGTTTCCAGAATTGAAGGCAGAGATCGAAGGACAGCTGCCGGGCCAGAAGAATCCAGAGTTTGGGTCTCTTTTGCAATGGGTTGCGAAGGCCAATGTTTCTTTACCCCATTTCGATGGTGCGACTTTGCTGATGCATTTGCCCAAAGAGTCGGGCGACACCACGGATCGCAGGGCGATTGGTCGCTTGATCGGAAACAACGAGATGGTGTGGACAACCGTCATCAGCGCGGAAGAAGCCGAAGACAACCATGGGATTGGGAAGCGTTTGAAGAAAATGAAAGCGGCTTACCGCAAGGTGCTCGACTCTAAAGACATTGGATCGGTGTTATTCGAAGATACGGTTCGATTTGAAGCAGGCGTTTTGTTTCCTAGCTCTATGCCTCATCGGATGGCTCAAGAGGACACACGTGTGATCTGGGTGTGTGATGGGGTGGGGCAGAATTCATTGACCGATCGTTTGGTCGAGCTCTTTTCTTATGCGACGGATGCCCAGACACATAGCATCGATAGTCAGATTCGGGCCGAAACGCTCGCGCAGGACTTCGGCGATGCCGCAGATCGTAGTTCCTGAGACGATAAAGTCGTCAACGATCAGAGCAGTATTCGCTCTGGGCAGATGGGCTTCATCGCTTGTATTCATCCGCCACTGAGGTGGGTCCAGTCGCCGAGCAAGTCCGGTGAGTAGCGCTTGTTTATCTTTGGTTTTGGTTTGCCTCTCTAAGATTTCAACAACCGGTGAATGAAGTAGCCGTGACGCGTGCTGGGCAAGGTGCCATGCAGGTGAATGTCTACGTCGCCATATGCGGCTTTTATCGTCGGGAACGGGTGCGATGAAGTCGTAGATACTTCTTGGGTCTATGCACTGGTGCAAGCGATCAAACGCAAGGGCCGAGCGGATCGCTTTCCCGGAATGATTTTTGTAAGCGTAGAGGGGCGCCATGTTCGAATCTCGGAGTGTGTGAAGGGAGAACACTCGCCTGACTGCGGTGGTGGGGCTAGGCCACCAGGTGGGGTGAGGTTGTAGGACCGCCGTGCATGCTGCGCAGTAGGTATGAAGAAGCGTGGACTTGCTGCAGCCCGGGCAACGAAAAAGCATCTTGTGCGGGGTCTAAAGCAAGGGGCGGGCCGGGGGGCTGCTGGGCCGTTTCCGGAAACGGAGGGGGGGCGCTTTCGGGTCGGGCTGAAAATTCTACTTGGCTTTGCTAGATCCTAGTTATGATTCTCTGTCTGTGTAGATGGGTTCGCGCTTTGAGCTGTAGTTTTTCAACACTAGTTTCTTGAAAGCAACGCCAAGATCTACAACCGAAACGCCTATCGTTTTCGCTTCACCGTTGGCATTTGCAGTTGCGATTGCATCGACCGCTAGCCTGGCTTGGTGAACGGTTGTTGCTAAGCTTGTGTCAGATGAAAGCAGTTTCCTAAGTGCTGATTTGCATCGGTTTGCTTCAAAATCTGAAAGCATAGACGAATTGCCTCGCAATTCATTCGACCGAGCTGCGGGCAGGAGTTGATCTACCAATAAAATTGATTTTTGTAGTTATTTGCCTCTTTGGCCGTTTCCAGAAACGGAGGCGTTCGGGTCTCGGCCGAGGATCAGTACTGCGGAGCCTTGATCCTACGCGCGAGTACGATTTGGTAGAACACGGGGACAATGCCGCCTTTGGTGTAGGCCTGGAAGCGATGATTCTGTTCTATCTGTATGCCACAAAGCTCTAGGATCTCTGTGACTTCATCCAAGGTTTGTCGGTAATGCATCAAGCCCTGAGCGTGACCTGTTTGAACGGATCCTGCACCCGAGCGCGACTGAACTTGTGATTGTGGTGGGTAGTCGCTGATCCGCTCCTCGAATGTGAAGCACAAAAGCCCATCGTGCTTGACTCGATCTGAGAGCACCTGAATTGCGCGTTCGATGTCCGTGACAAACTCCAAAAATCCTACAGCGGTCACAACATCAAACGAACGATCCTCTAAAAACCTTAGTCCATCAAGAATGCTAGCCTCGTGAACTTCCATTGTCGGAAACTTCCGCCGACAAATCGCAAGCATCTCGGACGAAATATCGATCCCGCAAACATGACATCCCATTTTCAGAAACGGTGCTGAGACCTGCCCAGTGCCAACACCTACATCAAGAATTGAGTGAACTGCCTCTATTAATCCGGAAAGCATTTGCACTGCTTCTTGGGGTGGAGTCCACTTCCCGGCCTCTTGGGTTGCGTGGTCGTAAATCGATGCCAAAGTGTCGTAGTAGCTGGCAACTTCAGATTTTTTCACATTGGCCTCCAAATAAAATACTACAAACTCGATGAAACTCTTGACAGGGTTTTTGGTTCACCGATCTTCATCGCTCACCACCACAATCTAATGGCCTCGCATAAGGATTAGGAGGCCCGTGGACGACCGTTTTGAATTGTTAGTTTCTCCATTTTCGCTTTTTTGTTTTGGAGTAGTTATAGGCCATTTCACGCATCGAAAAAACAAGGGCTTACAATTGCGAGTGAGATGAACACCTATATAAAACTTACGGATCTAGAACTCTTAGATTTAACCCACAGGGCAGCAAAGAATGAGAAAGCTGCGACCCTGGTGCTTCTCAGTCACCTTGGGGAAGTCGACAAGCGACGGGCCTATGCAGCCGATGCTTACTCTAGTTTATTTGATTATGTGGTCAGGGGTTTAGGTTACGCAGAAGGTCAGGCGGCCGAACGTGTGTCAGCGGTAAGGCTCATGCGTGAAGTACCGGAGGTGAAAGCCCATATTGAAGAGGGCAAGCTCACGCTAACATCTGCGGCGTTGATCCAGCGATATCTGCGTGCGGAGAAATCCGCGGCGGCAGAGAAAAAGCAGGCAATTACGCAAGCGAAGCAATCAGAGTTGGTCCAAGAATGCCTAGGGCAGTCCAAACGGAATGTAGAAAAGATTCTATTTTCTCATGCCTCTGAAGCTACTCGCATCTCGACACACGAGCGCGCTCGCCAGGTCTCAAAGACTCTGACTGAGGTTAAAATCCTAATCGATGAAGAAACGCTAGAGCTGCTCAAGAGGGCGAAAGAACTGTCACAGACCCAAACGACAGCGGAACTACTTAAACAAACTTTGAAGATCTTCATCGAGCAACGTGAGAAACAGATGGGGAAGGTTTCATCGGTACCAACTCAACCGGATGTGAAACCCACGAAGTCAAATGATCCTTACTCCAGGTATATTCCAATACCTATGAAGCGGGTGATTTACGCACGTTCAAAAGGACAGTGTGAATACCGCGCTCTGTACACCGGGGTTCGCTGCACCTCAAAAGCGCACCTGCACATCGATCATTTGATCCCACTCTCTGTAGGAGGCAAAACGGAGTTTAAAAACCTCCGTCACTTGTGTCCTGCGCACAATCAAAAAGCTGCGCAGATGTTGGGGCTATACATCAAAAAAGCGTTCACTCAGACGGGGTGAGGCTATAGAGCTTCCCATGCCACAGATGCATTTTGGCCTGGAGACACTCTAAAAATGAGGCTGGCAGCTGTCAATCTTGACACATTGTGCCATTTACCTAGGTCGGTAGAATATTAAGAGATAGGGGGCAATTGCTCATGACTTTAGGAAAAAGATCGATACTGTCTTTATTCGGCTTACTCGCTGGCTTTGTGTTTGCTGCGGATAGCTTTGCAGCAACGACATCACAACGAATTGTGGAGGTTGGACGAGGATCAAATCCGTGTCTTTTCGCTCCTGCAATGCAGCAAACTATTTATCAGAATCACTTTAGCTTTACGCCCGGCTTCATCTCGGCAAAGTTCAAGGAATGCTACAACGCGAGGCGTGTGCCTAACCCGAAAAATGATCCAAATACCGGTTGGACTGCAATCTACAAAGGTCTTGTGACCGTTCAGTAATCTCGAATGACCTTACACCCTGTGGTACGGCTCACCCCGTACCACAGAGTAGGCACGGTAGATTTGTTCGGTGACTACCAATCGAGCGATTTCATGAGACAGGGTCTGTGGCCCGAGAGAAATCTTTTGGACCGTTTTCCACTCAGTTACCAAATCCGGCAGGAGACCATTCGCCCCGCCGATAGCGATCACTAAATGCTGAAGGCCATCGTTTTCGTAGGCACGAAAATCTTCTGCCCAGGTAGCAGTACTCTTTGGTTTCCCTGACTCATCCAAGATCCAAACCGCTCCGCGTGCGCTAGGATTTTTTAGCAACCAGGCTTTGAGAGTCTGTGTGTCCTTAGCGCGATCGGGTGGGCTGCTGGGTTTCAGTTCTACTTCCTGAAATTTTCCGTACTTGGGCAGTCTCTTTGCGTAGTCCTCAATACTCTCAGAAATTCCAGGTGTTTTTGGACGTCCAAAACACAATAGAGTGGTCTGCATGACGCAGGTCTAATTCATTGGAATTTGAACGTAGAGTTCAGTTGGAATGGGCACCCGTTTCGCCAATGCCCATAACTCTTCGATGCTGTAGTAGTCGCGCAAAGCGTCGTGAAAAATATGGCAGACCATATCGCCAAAATCGACCAGCACCCAGCGACCGTCTTGATATCCCTCAACGCTGAGTGGCTTAAAGCCTTGTTCACGTAATTCCAAAACAATCGCATCTGCAATGGCTTGAACCTGCCGATCCGAGTGGCCGCTCGCCACTAAGAAAAAGTCGGTAAACCCAGAAAGTTCGCGCAGATCTAAAATGCGTAGATTTTCTGCCTTCTTATTTGCTGCCGCCTGGACGCCCATGTAGGCCTTCGCGAGGGCTTCGCTATCGACGAACAGAGTTGGTGTTTCTTGAACCATAAAGACCTTCCTTTTCTATAAAACTAAATACTTCCCTGGTAACTAATTCTGAAGCACGACTCATCTCGTCCCGCTCAATGAGGCTTCGGACTTCCGTCGAGCTGATTTCTAAAGCTTCGGTGGGTAATATCGTGATTTCTTTTTTCCCAATTCCAAAATAGCCACTGTGTTTCCATGCATGAATTTTGGTTTGAAGTTCCGCTTCATTAAATCCACGCCTCGCTAAGACAAGCCAGTTTGTTTGAGATAGAAGTTTTGGAAAGTTTTTCCAAGTCTCAAACTGAAGCACCTGATCCGCGCCTACACAAAAAGTTGTAGGTACATGAAACCGATCCCGAATGACGTTTAACAGATCCGTCGTAAATCGGATGCCTTGGGTAAATTCCCAATCGAGAACCGATGCGTTGAACGATGAAAAAGCCAAACGCGCCATGGCGAGGCGTTGCTCAAACGTTGCTCGCGCGGCCTTTCCAATAGGATCTGCTGAAACAGGGATCAAGACGGCTTTAGGTCGCACGAATGTTATGCAGTCTTTTAAGGCTTGGATATGGCCTAAGTGCGGGGGATCAAATCCCCCTCCGAAAACCAGAAGCTGCCCCTCATTTCGGGGAGTCATGGATGGAGCATTCTCCATAAGAGACTCACGAGTTCGGCGGTTCCTTCACCCGAAGCGCATGAAATTGCATAGGCACGCTTTCCAAGTTTTTTCTCGAGTGCCAAAACCACCTGCGGAAGAAATTCAGGCTGTCCCGCAAAAAGATCGGCCTTATTGATCACAACGACTTCTTCTTTTTGTGCCAACTCCGGATTAAAGAGTTCGAGCTCGTTTCGAATTGCTCCGTAAAGTCGGAGCAATTCCTCCACTGCTTTATCGATACTTGCCCCGGCCTCATCATCAGGACGAGTCGTAAATTCAAGCAAATGTGTGCCGTCGAGCAAGTGCACCAAGGAACGAGTGCGTTCTAGGTGTTTTAGGAATCGAGTACCGAGTCCCGCTCCACGATGTGCACCTTCGATCAAACCAGGCACGTCGGCTACGACGAAACTCTGATACTGATCTACGAACACGACGCCTAAGTTTGGGACCAGTGTTGTGAAAGGGTAGTC
The DNA here is from genome assembly GCA_027486675.1 of Pseudomonadota bacterium. Taxonomy (GTDB): domain Bacteria; phylum Bdellovibrionota; class UBA1018; order UBA1018; family CAIMNF01; genus JAIXOQ01. The sequence continues at coordinate 17,344 of JAIXOQ010000023.1, read as the reverse complement.
TGCAATTTTTGGATGGGCCGCGCTGACGCGAGAAATGAGCGTCGATTTTCCTGCATTCGGATACCCCACAAGGCCAACATCCGCGAGTAGCTTCAGTTCAACTTTGAGTTCCCGAACTGTCCCCTCTTCCCCGGGTTGCGCATGTCGGGGTGCCTGGTAGGTGCTGGTGACAAAGTGGGAGTTCCCTTTTCCTCCGCGTCCGCCCTTTGCAACAACAAACCTCTGTCCTTCCTCAGTGAAGTCACAGATCAGTTCTGAAGTTTCAAAGTCTTTTAGCATCGTGCCAATCGGGACCAACACTTCGATGTCAATTCCATCTCGGCCCGCTTTGTTTGCACCGCTGCCGCCTTCGCCATTGGGCGCCTGGTAGGTGCGTTTGTATCGAAGGTCTTGCAGTGTAGAGATACGAGTAGACGCAACAAAGATGACAGCACCGCCGTCGCCTCCATCGCCTCCGTCCGGTCCGCCACGAGCCACGAATTTTTCCCGCCAGAAGCTGACACAGCCCCGGCCTCCGTGGCCCCCGATGACCTTAATCTTGGCCTCGTCAATAAAACGCATTTTTGCCTCAGAAACACAATCGGCGCCAGGAGTAGCCCTCCTTGGCGCCGATTAAAATTTTTGAAATCGACCTCGGACCTATGCCGCAACTTGCGGGTGGACCGAGATTTTTTTTCTTTTTTGATCTTTATGTTCAAACTTCACGAATCCTGGTGCGAGTGCAAACAGGGTGAAATCCCGACCTAGACCGACATTGGTCCCTGGGTGAAATTTTGTTCCGCGTTGGCGCACGATGATTTCGCCAGCTTTTACAAACTGACCGCCGTAGCGCTTCACGCCCAGCATCTTAGGATTACTATCGCGACCGTTCCTGGTACTCCCACCGGCTTTTTTGTGTGCCATGACTGTGAGGTGCTCCTGTCTCTAGTTCTTTTTCGCTGCTTTTACGGCAGGTTTTTTTGTTGTGCGAGCAGTCACTTTCTTCAACGTGCGCTTTGGGCCTTTTGGCTTCAAGTTCGTGAAGAAGGTTGCAAGCGTAGCTTTCTTTTCAGTATCCGAAAGAGCCTCTTGAATTCCTAAACCATTCGAAACACTGGTTACTAGAATTTGGGTCTGGAACTGACGATGTCCTTGTGTTCTGCGGTATTGCTTACGGCGCTTCATCTTCACGATGCGCACTTTATCGCCACGACCCTGAGCCAAGATTTCGCCGGTCACTGTCGCGCCACTTAAGTAGGGCTGTCCGATAAATACCTCGGACTGTCCTTCTTGAGGCTGGCTGCAGAACAAGATCTTATCAAAAGCGATCTTGCTCCCGACATCGCCGTCTAGTTTCTCGATCTCAACAATATCTCCCTTTTGGACGCGAAGTTGCTTCCCGCCCGTCTCCATCACTGCGTACATAGACGATCAGGTCTGCCGGACCCAACCCCGAGTGTCAAGCATTCTAAGTAGAGATATTTCAGTTCAATTAGGCTCGTGTATCTCATTTCGCTATTGCTGCATCTGAGGGCGGAAAGGATAGTAAAGGATCCCGGAAACACCGAACGAAAATCATTGGAGATACGGAAATGGATTTGGCATTACAGCATTGGAACAATTGGATGATCACCCCGATCGTATTTGGCGTCATTGGGCTCTTTTTCGCAGCCTACTTCTTCTTTCGCGTGAAAGGTCTGCCCGAAGGAAACGAAACGATGCAGCGTATTGCCGGGTATATCCGTGAAGGTTCGATGGCGTTTCTCACTCGGCAATACAAAGTGCTCGCTGTCTATACGGTCGTCGTCTTTTTCGCGCTGACCTACGCACTCGGAATCCTTGCGGCTTCTTCCTTTGTTTTGGGCGCATTTTTGAGTCTGCTTGCTGGATTTATTGGAATGAAAGGCGCTACTTACGCAAACGTTCGCACCGCAGAAGCGGCAAGAACTAAGGTAAAAGCCAATGCTCTTTTGACGGCTCTCGACGGAGGCTCTGTGATGGGGTTGTCGGTCGCGGCATTAGGTTTGATTGGGTTAGGTGCACTCTATTTAATCTTTAAAAATCACGCAGAAGTGAGCCCTATTTTGCATTCATTTGCAGTGGGGGCTTCATCCATTGCACTCTTTGCGCGGATCGGTGGCGGAATTTACACCAAGGCAGCCGATGTAGGTTCAGACATCGCGGGCAAAGTGATTGAAGGGATCCCTGAAGATGACCCACGAAATCCAGGCGTAGTCGCCGACAACGTGGGCGATAATGTGGGTGATGTCGCAGGCATGGGTGCAGACATTTATGAATCCATGATTGCAGCAATCGTCGCTGCAATGGCAATTGCAATGACGGCATCGAGTGGACAGATTCCGCAGTTGATTGGTGTAGATGGAGATCCTTCGACCAACCAAATCATCGCAACCGGATTGCCACTGTTGTTGTCAGGACTTGGGCTTGCTGTATCGATCGTTTGTATCTTTGTCGCAAGAGCGATGAGAGGCATGAATCCTGCGACGGTCTTGAGGGGCGCATTGATATTGCCGCCTATTCTTCTGACCGTGGTATCGGTCGTTGTCATGAATCTTCTTCAGGTCACTCAGTATGTAAGTGCTGTGATCGCTCTTGGTGCGGTAGGTGGTGCGATCATTGGGCTTGTGACCGATTACTATACGTCCGCGTCTCCCGTAGCAAAAATCGCGCAGGCTTCGATCACAGGCGCAGGCACTAACCTCATTCAAGGCTTAGCTGTTGGGATGGAATCGGTAGCGATTCCGATGTTGGTTGTTTCGGGTGTTGCTTATCTTGCTGATCACTATTTAGGCCTCTACGGGATTGCGTTGTCAGCTGTTGGAATGTTGGGTGGTACGGCAGTCGTGATGACCGTTGATGCCTACGGACCCATTTCTGATAACGCGGGCGGGATCTCAGAGATGTCGGGTCTTGGAAAAGAAGTGCGGGACATCACCGATGAGCTCGACTCGGTTGGAAATACCACTGCCGCAATCGGTAAGGGATTTGCAATTGGTTCGGCCATTCTCACCGTTCTTGCGCTCTTTAGTGCGTTTAACATGGAAGTAAATCACACCCGAGCTCTGGAAGGTTTAGAGGATCTATCTCTTGTCCTGACAGAACCAAAAATCTTGATCGGTATCTTGCTCGGTTCTATTCTGCCATTTTTGGTCGGATCGACGACGATGCTTGCAGTGGGTCGGGCAGCAGGTGCAATTGTCGAAGAAATCCGTCGCCAGTTTCGCGAGATTCCAGGTCTTAAGGAGCTGAAGGCTGATCCTGAACCTAAAAAAATTGTAGATATCGCGACAGCGGCAGCGCTTCGTGAAATGGTCTTGCCCGGGCTGATCGCAGTACTCGCACCGGTTGGAGTAGGTTTCTTGATGGGACCTGCGGCCCTCGCCGGATTACTTGCGGGATCGTTAGCAGTAGGCGCGACGTTGTCGCTGTACATGGCTAATGCGGGCGGTGCTTGGGACAATGCGAAGAAGTTTATCGAAAAAGGAAAACTTCCGGGCCATCTCAAGGGCAGTGAAACACACAAGTCTGCGGTCGTGGGCGATATGGTGGGTGATCCGTTCAAGGATACTTCTGGTCCTGGGATTGCGATTTTGATTAAGGTCATGAGCGTTGTGTCTCTCTTGATTGCTCCTTTGATCGCGACACTGTAGATCACAGAGGCAGTCAGAATTTTGACTCATTCGCGAGCGGTGGGTGACTACCGCTTGTGACAAAAAAAGCCGGATACTAAAGGTCGGAGTGTTTATGACCTTTCGTTTCGGCTTTTTGCTTTTGTTACTGGTAATGACGGGCGCTTGCTCCAAGAAAAAGGTTCTTGGGAGTATTGGTTTTGATCAAGGCCCGCCTCCAGGTTCTGATGCAGGCCCCTGGTGGCAGGCGGTCATGAACGAAAGCTCCGGCGTACCCTTTGGGATGAGTCCAAGTCGTTTTGTTGCGCCCAAGGCGGTTGCAAAAGCCAGTGATGGGCGCTACTTCGTTGCGGATTCCGGTCGCAATCGCATCGCGGTATTTACTTCATCCGGTGCATTCTCTCAATCGTTTGGAACACTCGGCTCTACGGATGGTTTGCTCAATGCTCCTGTTGCGGTTGCGATTGAATCAAGCGGAAACATCCTGGTTGCTGATGCTGGAAACCTAAGAATCCAAAGGTTCAGCTCGAGTGGACTCTATGTGTCTCAGTTTGGTTCCAGTGGGACAGCGGATGGTCAGTTTCAAAGCATGTCAGCGCTCGCAGTAGAACCCTCCGGTACGATCTTGGTCGTGGACCGCACCCTGCATCGGGTGCAGCGATTTACGCCTGCAGGCTTATTTTTGGCTCAGTTTGACACTTCAGTCGCGGGCGATGCAAACGTGAGTGCACCCGTGTCGATTGCAGTAGAAGCATCAGGCACTATCCTCATTTCTGACACTGCGAACAATCGCGTAAAACGTTTTAGCTCTGCGGGTGTTTATGAGAATGGGTTTGGTTCCGGTGGGACAGCCCAAGGACAGTTTTCTGCCGTCAATCAAGTCGCCGTCGATTCGGACGGGAATATTGTCGTTTCTGATACGGGCTATCAAAGAGTGATGCGTTTTACCGCCGCAGGTGAATACATTTCAGGTTTTGGTGTCGAAGGAAACCAAGTTGGGCAGTTCATGAGTCCTGCTGGAGTCATGCTGGATTCAGGTGGGGACATTGTTGTCGTCGATTCGCAGAACGCTCGAATACAAAGATTTCATGCGCCTCCAAATATCTTTGAGTATGCCGCAGGAAAAATCGGAGTTGCACAAGCTGCACTAGGACAACTCGCATCACCTTATGGAATAGTGGTGGACTCTATAGGCAGAATCATCGTCGCCGATACCTACAATCACCGGGTCCAAAGATTTTCATCCACTGGTTCGCTGATCAATTCATTTGGAAGTTTTGGATCGACCGAAGGGAAATTTCGTTTTCCGGGCGCCGTTGCGATTGAAGCAAATGGGAATATCTTGGTTGCCGACATTTTTAACCATCGAATCCAACGTTTTTCACCCAACGGAGATTTCATCTCGGCATGGGGTAGTCAGGGGAGTGCTCCTGGGCAACTCAATACACCCAGAGGGATCGCCATCGAACCGGCCGGAACGATTTTGGTCTCTGACAGTCTCAACCATCGCATCGTGCGTTTTTCTGCTACCGGCAGCTTCATCACATCCTTTGGAACATTAGGATCAGCTCCCGGGCAGCTCAGTGGTCCAAGAGGAATTGCGGTCGAGGTGACAGGAACTATTCTCGTGGTCGATGCCGGGAATAATCGTGTTCAGCGACTGAGTTCGAGTGGAGCGTTTATCGCTCAATTTGGGGGAAGTGGTAATGGTAACGGGCAGTTTTCCGGTCCTTACGGACTAGCGCTTGAATATTCGGGTGGGGCGTTTTCTCCAAATATTCTGATCGCGGATTCTGGAAACAACCGGATTCAACGTTTCAGTAACGGTGGGGTTTACCTGGGCCAGATCGGGAGCGTCGGTGAACCCATCGGAAAGTTAAAAAGCCCATTTTCGGTCGTAGTAGAATCGACTGGAAATATCTTGGTGGGCGACACTCTGAACAATCGCATCCAGAGATTCTCTCCCTCTGGTACGCCGCTCATTTCTCCATAGCGCATTTTTTGCTATAAAACTTTATAAAGTCGTCGATCAGCGCAGTAGACCCTTCGCCGGCATCGGAATGAAAATCACGACTCAGACTGAGTTGAGCAACCCGCTCTTTGCAGGAAAGTCTTTCATCTAAATCGGCAGCACATTCTGTGATGACCTCAAGAACTGCCCTGTCCTCTTCTGTGATCTTTCTTATTTCAGTTTGCTCCTTAAAATACTGATCGATTTCTTCCTGCAGTGCGCTTTTCCCTAGAGTTTGTGACTGAGTTACTCCTGCAGCTATCGTCAGACTTAGAAATAGAATGATTCGTTCGAGATTAAATCGTCCCACATTGAATGCCCTTTGCTTTTGCAGCGTCTTGTAGCTCGTTCTTTCTTCTGAAGACAGTGTCCCCGTAGCGGATGATTTCTGTGGTCCTTTTTGGATACTTCTTGTATCTCCTCTGCGTGAAGATCTTGAATCGTTTTTTAATACAAGATTCCGCATTATCTTGAAACGCATCGCATTTTTTGAGTGCATAGCGATAGCCACCTAAAACGTGGCCCCAGCCTGCATTGTAGCTCTGTGCCGTGATCGTGGCCTGCATATTTCTAAGCGCTTTGCATCCTGCCTGATTTCCAATGTGATTTTTAGGCGGACAGGATCTCCTTAAGAAACGATCTAGGGAAATTGCATTGTCTTTCAGAGTCATATACGCCCAAACCATTCCAAGCAGAGGGTTTGGAGGGATTCGGGTTCTATTGCATGAGCTCGAATCAAAAGCTTGTGCATGGTTCATGAGATCACGAACCTGGATACAGTCCGGTGAGGAGCGTGAGGTTTCAAGTGCGCTTGTCTTGATTTGATCCTTCAAGGAATCAAGATCCATCAGATGATCAATCTGTTCACCAATCAGTTGCCCTACGCCCCCGGCTTTTGTCGGACTTTCAATGTTGGGGCTGAATCCTGATTCATGAGAAAGCATCCAGTAAAGTCCCTGGGCCAGGGTATCGTTCCGAATCACACATTTTTGAATAAGTGAAAAGCTGTGACCCAGCATTTTCGCGTATTGTGCGGTAATACAGGGTTTCTTGGATGATTTTAGTTCTCCACCTTTGCATACGGAGTATTGAGCTGTGTCCGGTGAGTAGCGCCGCGTCGATTCAGAAAAGCACCGATCATCAAATAGATTTTTTGTTTCTTCTCTCAAGTCAGGGGGATCGCAGTGATCACAAGGTCGTTTGAGGTTTTGATCCAGTCTCTTTGAGTAAGTCCGGCTTTCTACGTCGAGTGAGCACATTCGATTTGGTTTTTGAAATTCAAAAGGCTTGGCGAACCCATTCATCTGAATCAGGAAGGTCATGAACATTAGAGATATGCGCAAAGTTAATCTCATCGATGGCTCGCTCGCGTCAAACGATCTAAGATCCCGTGCCACAAAGGATGCTCCTCAGGCTTAGGCAGCGATCCTAGGATCAAGATCAGGTCTGCTTGGAGTGCGTCCAGGTCCCTTAGGACAGCATAAAGTTCATGAGCCGCTTGGTTCGGATCAGAGGAAAGCTTGGCGTGTTTTAAGACTTTTGTATTGTTGCTCCAAGAAGCGGGCGGAGGCGCAGCGTGCGGAAGCTCCAGCACGGCAAGGCTTAAGCCTGAGTGGTCTGAGACCCCCGCATGGTCTGAGACCCCCGCATGGTCCCATTTCATCGGCGTGCGTGGTGCATAGTGAGAATCGAGCATTCCTGGAGCTAGCGGGGCATTTGTTTTTTCGAAATGCTTTGTGCTCGGTGCCTGCATCGGGATTTTTCCAGATTCAGCGAGGGATGAGGGATCAATCGCGCCGGGTCTCAGAATCTCAAGCGAAATGATCTCTTCTCCTTTGAAGTGGGGCCGCACGATCGTGGACTCAACACCGATATTGCAAGCGCCACCATCTAAGACCGCATCGATCTTTCCGTTGAGTTCCTCTAAGACGTGGGAAGCGGTTGTGGGAGAAATCCGGCCAAAACGATTTGCGCTTGGAGCTGCAAGTGGAAAGGAAATTCCTTGGAGGACGCTTTGCATCGCATCACTTCGAGGCATCCTGATGCCAACTGTGGTGAGTCCGCTTGAGACTGCGTCTGGAATTGCATTTCCTTTCGGAAGAATCAGCGTGAGCGGTCCTGGCCAATAATCTTTCGCCCAAAGATTCAGTGTGGTCAGTGTTCTTTCTTTTAAGACTGAAGAATCAAGCCATCCCATTCTAACCCATTCCTCCCAATCTGGGGTTGGCCCTGGAACATGGACAATCAGGGGGTCAAAGGAAGGACGTTCTTTGGCAGCAAAAATTTTTTGAACCGCCTGTGCATTCAGCGCGTTGGCAGCAAGTCCATAAACAGTCTCAGTCGGGAGTGCGACTAAACCACCGCTTTGCAAGATTGCAATTGCTTGTTTCACTCCCGATGCATCGGGCATCAGGCTCTTTGTATCAAGCTTGTTTTCTTTAGCACTCATAGAGCGGGAGGACTTCTTCAAGTTTCATGCTGCGGCTCCCTTTGATCAGGATCACCGCGCGCACCCCAGTGGTCTCCGACTTCAGTGAATGAAGGAGCGCTGCACGATCGGGTTCATGCGTGCAAAACCCAGAGAATTTGTTCTTGATGAGCTCATCTTCAAGCCACTTCATTCGATTCCCCGTCAGAACTACGCGCTTGATTTGGGCCGCTTGAAGCGCTTCGGCGATGCCCCGGTGGTAGGATTCTTCTTTCTCTCCAAGCTCGAGCATGTCCGCTAAAACAGCAACACTCGGCAGGCCCGATTGACTCGCTGTTTCCGATAAAAGAAGAATGGCTGCTTTCAGTGACGTTGGATTTGAGTTGTAGTGATCCGCAATCAGGATTCCGCCATTCTTTAACGCACGAATTTCGGTTCGCCCAGCGGCACCTCTAAATGTGCTGAGCCCCTTTTTCATCTCAGCGTGGGTCAAGCCTAAGGATCGGGCAGTGGCATAGGCGGCTAAAAAATTGGAGGCTTGGTGTGAGCCAGGCAATGGGAGCGCAAAGGTATGAGACCTATTTTCGCGGTCTCGGATGGTGATTTGGTTTCCATTGGTCGTGGCTGCAAAATCGGCGCTGGGATCAGCGCCCACTGCGTAACGACGGGCATGTTTCAACGACGGGGAAGTCTTGTTCCACCATGCAAGAGCGCCTGGATCCGCTCCGTTTACTACTACATCGCCACCAAGTCTTAAGGTCTGCGTGAGTCCGATGCACTCTTCCTGGGTTGCGGTTGCCTCATCTTTGAGCTGATGCAAATGTTCGGGCCCAGTCCGGGTGAGGACGGTGATGGTTGGGCACACAAGCTCTATGTGTTTTTGCATGGCGCCGATCGCATCAATACCGATTTCCACTACCGCAGCTTGGAGGCCGTCTTCCCAGGCGAGTAGGGTCATGGGTATTCCAAGGTACCCATTCTGGGAGGCTTCTGTCTTTTTAACGGATAAAAACTTTCCATGAAGGATTGCTGCGATGATTTCTTTGGTGGAAGTCTTTCCAACCGACCCAATCACCGCGATGACTGGGACTTGAAACTCTTTCCGGTAGGCGCCTGCAAAAGTGCGCAGAGCCGCAAGCGAGTCTTTTACACCCAAAGACCAAGCACCCGATCGATCGATCGCTTCGAGTGCGTCTGCAGTAATGCTGGATGCCTGATAGATGATCCCTGTCGATCCTTGGCTCAACGCTGATTCTATGTAGGCATGACCATCTGTGATTTCCCCCGGAACGGCAAAAAAAAGACTCCCAGTGGAAGCCTTTCTTGAATCAGTCACAACGTTTTGGAAGTGAGTATTTTTTTGCGAGCTGGGAGAGGCAAAAAGAATTTCCAGGTTCTCGGATCGGAGTAGAGGACTTGCTTTACGCACGATGACCAAGAACCTGGAATTTCATGAATTATTTCGCGGCTAACTCTTCGTCGATGATTTCTTGGAATGCTTCAACATCTTGTGCCCCAGCAATCGCTTGGCGATTGATGATGAAAGTTGGTGTCGATTTGATTCCAAGGCGCTCAGATGACATGAGGTCTTTTTCAACAAATGCTTCGTATTTTTTCGCTTCGAAACACTCTTTAGCTTTTGCTTCATTTGCACCAGCAGCCTTCGCAAGCTTCAGGAGATTTTCAGTGCTGAAACCATCTTTTTGCTTCTCGAATGCAATAGTGTGGAATTTCCAGAACTTGTCTTTCCCTTGCTCAAGAACACACATCGACATTTGGGAGGCGGGTTTCGCTTCTGGGTGCATTGGGAGTGGTGTGTGCTTGAAGACCACGTTGATCTTGCTGCCGTACTTTTTCTTCAACTGATCCACGACCTCTGCGCCCTTGGAGCAGAATGGGCATTGAAAGTCTGAGAACTCATAGACAGTCACCTTTGCATCGGCGGAGCCGGACATCGGAGAACCTTCGGAATCCACCTTCACATTCAACACTGGCTTCTTGAAGTAGACTTCGATCGGTGAGTTTTTGGTCAGGCCAGCGAGGTAGCTTTGTACTGTTTCGTCTTTCTTGCGGTCTTTTAGAAAGTTCGCAATACGCTCTTTCAGCTGATCGTTCATGCTCGAATCGGGAACTCCGCGCGCTTTAGCAAACTTCTTAATTTCATCGGCTGAAATTTTTGGGTCCCCTTTGAGTACTTTTTTCTCGACGTACTCTTTGAATTCCATACCGGCTTTTTTCGCTTCAGCGCCGATCAGCTTTTCTTGAAGGATCTTTTCAAGTTGGCCGCGCTTGATTTCATAAATGCGTTTTTCAGCTTCGTAGAGCTCGAACGTAGCATCGCCGACTAAGGCTTCATCTAAGACTTCTTCGCCTCCGACTGAGGCTGCTACGCCTGGCTTTGTGCCGTCTTTGAAAAGAAGATTTAACTTTGCTTTGGCACTTCCGGAACAGCTTACGACTGCTAATCCTGTCAGAAGCGCTCCAGATACAACTAGGGTGAGGCGTGAAATTTTCATGCGGAGGGAGTGTCCTTTCGAATGTTAATGGTACTGGTACGTTCACATGAGGAGCAACGGAAAACCCGCGATGCTGCACGCATTCGGGCGCGAATGAGCAGACCGCCGAGCAGGATCTGGATTGAGGACCAGGTCCAAAGAAAGACTCCTGACTTCAGTCGCTCAGCGAAGATCAAAAAAAGGATGAAGCTTAAGGCAAACACAGTCTGAAGAAGGATGGGTTGTGACGCAGAGGGTCGGATCGCAAGAGCGCGCCCACAGTTGGGACAGGAGTCGGAAGTGGGTGACTTAGAGTGCTTGGACAAGGTCATGGATGCGTAGAACCCCCAAGATTTGTGTGTTTTGATCCACTACCGGGAGCACCGAAAGTTGGCTGGGACGGTTCTCCATCAGGTGAAGCGCCTCTACGGCCAGTTGTCCCGCTTGCACGGTGATTGGGGACTGGGTCATGCACTCTTTTGCTGTGAGTTGAAAAAATGCAGGCCCGGTCTTTAGAGCTCGACGTATGTCGCCATCGGTGATGAGGCCCAAGAGAAGTCGCCCATCTTGGCTCACGAGCACCGCACCCAGCTTGGCGAGTGTGCTCACTTCGACGACGTGCGCCATAGTTGCAGTGTCGGGCACGATTGGGAGGTCATCTCTCTTCATGACATCACCGACTGTGAGCGAAAGTCTTCGGCCCAAAGAGCCTGAGGGGTGGTTCCGCGCGAAGTCCTCCATCGTTGTGCCGCGCGCTTTCATGAGGGCCACAGCGATCGCATCACCAATGGCAAGAGCCAGTGTGGTGCTTGAAGTCGGCGCAAGGTTGAGCGGGCAGGCCTCTGTTTCAACTGAGGCATCGATCCAGTGGGTGCAGCTCTTGGCTAACGCAGACTTTGTATTGCCGCCTATTCCAATTACTGGCACCGCTTTTGTTGCAAAAAAGGGTAGAAGGCGGATTACCTCTTCTGTATTTCCTGAAAAACTAAACGCGAGCACCGTATCGTTCTGGGTCACACCTCCTAAGTCTCCGTGGAGGGCTTCAGTCGCGTGCACGAAGAAGCTTGGGGTGCCGGTTGAGCTTAAGGTGGCGGCAATTTTTTGAGCGATCTTTCCTGACTTGCCTATGCCAATGCAAAAGACCTTGCCGCCCTTTTCCGATCGGTCGAGGAGTAGCCTCATGATCGGCTCTAAGTCCGAGGCTTTTAAGCGCTCGGCTGCCGCGAGAATTGTGGATGCTTCAATTTTTAGGACCTCTAAAAAGTCAGATTGGAGTGCCATGCCTTCTTTTGTTGTAGGCTTAAATGGTGCTGCGAACGATCTTCTTCTTTTGTTTATTCACTTTAGTCTCCTGCCAGTCGGCTTATTTAAAGTCCGTAGGTGGAGATCCTGATCAGATTATATCGAAAATTTACCAGGCGGAGTTCCCCCTGATCTGGGAAGCAACCTTGGATGTTTTAAAAACCACGGCGCTAGAAACGGTCAATCGCGAAGTGGGGAGTATAGAGACCGCATGGATCGACAATCGCGATGCGCTGAACCTATTGGAGGCTGCAGGAAATCCTGCGCCGTACAATCGTGCTCGCTATCGCTTAAAAATTACGATTTCTAAGGGCTTTTACGAGGGTAAACCGTCCACGCGTGTCCTAGTGAAGCGGGAGCAGGAAGTCCTGCGCGATGTGCTGGAGGGCTATGTGCCGAAAGAAACTGATGGGGTCGCCGAGCGGACTTTATTGTATCGGGTCGGACGGATTGCAGCCGTGAGGCGCCGGATTCAGATGCTTGAGGAAGAGCGGCTGAAAGAGAAGGACCCGGGTTTAGACGCGCCTTCGGGGAAGTAGTTGATCAATCGAATCACGGTTGTAGGAGTAAAGTGCTTCGGTACTTTGGATTTAAGGGTTACTTCTTTGTGCCTTTTCGGCAGAAAGCTTCGAAGCAGATTTTTTGCGGCTCCCGTGCTTTTGAAAGACACCTTGGGCACGACGCTTCAACTGCGGGCGTTTCTTCCATTCAAAAATTCGATCTTTAGCCAAACGATAAGATGCATCTTCATCAACAATCGGTTCCGGATAGTCACGGCCAATTTGAAATCCTGATAGTGCTTGGACAAAGGGCGGCATCTGGTGAGGAGCCACAAGATCTGCGTCGGAAACTGACCTTAATGCAGGCAGGTACCGCCGAACAAAGATGCCGTCGGGATCTTGATCCCTTTGTTGCTTGATTGGAGAATAAATCCGAACGGTGTTGATTCCCGTGACTCCGGATTGCATTTGCACCTGGCTGTAGTGAATTCCGGGTTCGAAGTCTAAGAACTGCCGCGCCAAGAATTCGGCAGGCTTTTTCCAATGCAACCAAAGTTGATACGCCGCAAAGCTCATCAGCATTGCGCGCATTCGGAAATTGATCCAACCCGTTTCTAACAGCGCTTTCATGCAAGCGTCGATCATGGGGAATCCCGTCTCCCCTCTGCACCAAGCCTGAAAGTATCCCTCATTCCAATCGGATTCACGCATGCCGTCAAATTCGCGATTGAAGTTTTGAAACTCGATTTCCGGTTCCGATTCTAGCTTTTGAATGAAGTGACAGTGCCAAAACAGTCGGCTTTCAAAGGCTTTCAGCGACCCTTCCCAGCGGCGACGCATCGGTGGTTCGATCTGTGACAGTTGGGATTTTTTCTTCCGGATTCGCTCTGCAACTTCGGTCAGGGATAGGACTCCATACGCCAAGTAAGGGCTGATGCGGGAACAGCCTTCATGTGCAGTGATCGGCGAAGAAATGGATCCAAAGTACTGCAAGCCGCGCGAATCAAAAAAAGAATCAACGACGGCATCGGCCTGCGTTCGGCCGCCGCCCTGGGGTCGCGCAAACAACGTGGCGTCTTTTGGGATTAGGTCAAGCAGACTTGGAACATTAGAATTCCACGGCGATGATGTCCAAGATTGAGCGAGGGTTGGAATGGTTTTTCGGTCGACGATCCTGTTTCGCTCGTTTAACCAGTGGTCCCGATTCTTGAGCCGCCTGACTACTCCAAACTGACGAAACTCATGCCAAGGTATGGATCGCATGCGGCACCATTCGATCACCCTTTTGTCGCGATCAAAGCTCCACAACAAACCGGTTTCTTCATGCGAATAGATGGACTGGATGGGGTGATGATCGTGCAGATGTTGAAAGACTTCTGGAATGCTTCCATGCCGCAGCACTAAAGGAATGCCAAGGTCATGCAGGTCTTTCCTCAGTTCATTCAGCGTTTCGCCGACAAACCGCAAGTGATTGAAGCTAAATTCTGACGACGCCATCCATTCTGGTTCTACGACATACAATGCTACGGTCGGGCCGGATTGAATTGCGGCCTTCAATGCAGCGTTGTCTCTTGCCCGAAGGTCCCGTTTCAGCCAGACGATATTCACAGGGCCTAGGTTACCCGAAAATTGCCCAGGCGGAGTTCTCGCTGGTCCGGATTCATCGAGCGTAAGAGTTGATAATCACAGTTTTTAATAGTTGACAAAAACACACTGTAAATGGATGATTCCAGCCCATGCGGTTTATCGTTTTGTTGTTCATTTTGATGCCTCTTCTCGGCTGCCTTTCGGATACCTATGTGTGGGAATTTCAGGCCGTCACCGATGTGCCGGATTACTCTGTGACTTTGAATACGCAATTTAAGGTGATTGGTCAGGACGGCGCGATGAGCGGCCGTTTGCATTGGTCAAAAATCACAGTGACTCTGCCAGCGACAGACGATCGGCCCGTCAGAACTTATAGCTTTGACAGCGATCAGATCACTATTCTGCCCCGTGCACCCGGCCGGAGATATCATAGGGTGTATACTTCTCTGGAGGACCCTGAAGTCAAGCTTGCTGCGGCAATCGATGTAAAGCGAACATTGATGGGCGATGTTGAAATTGAAGGTCAAGCAAGACTAACCACAAGAGCCGCTGGGCCAGGGTGCTGTGAGGACACTTCACCCGCGTTTGAGTACTTGGAGATCTTTGTCAAAACGATTCAGTCCCTTGAGTAGGCTTGCACCAGAGCCCAGTGTGTTGAATTGGGTAGGTCCGGGTAATTTCACCAGCAGGCGAAAAAACTCGCGATTGATTTAGACATAGGTCAAAATTTCCCGTAAACTCGCTTCATGCTTAAGCGTTACTTGGAAGCACAAGTGCGATCTGACTTGATGCGAAAAATGGTTTTTCTGGCGGGCCCTAGGCAGTCTGGAAAGACGAATCTTTCTAAGAAAATCTTGGGGGGCAGCGAAGGCTATCTCAATTGGGACGCCTCTGATGATCGTGAGCTTATTTTAAAGCAACAGTTTCCAAACTCTGACCTATGGGTTTTTGATGAAATTCACAAGTTCCGGTTGTGGAGAAATTTTTTAAAAGGAATCTACGATAAGAAGAAATCGACCCAAAGAATATTGGTCACCGGGAGCGCTAAGCTTGATCTCTACCGCTTTGGAGGGGACTCGCTCCAGGGGCGCTATCATTTTTTACGTCTACACCCTCTATCTTTTGCCGAGCTTGGCCTAAAAGCGAATCAAAGAGATCTGGAGTCCCTGTTTCAACTGAGTGCCTTTCCTGAGCCGTTCTTTGAGGGTTCCCAGAAGCAGGCAAACCGCTGGTCACTTGAGTACAAACGAAGATTGGTTAGGGAGGACATCTCGTCGTTAGAAAATCTGCAGGATCTCACCAAAGTAGAGCTACTCATGAATGCACTACCGCAAAGAGTGGGTGCCCCGCTGTCCATCAATTCACTGAGAGAGGATCTGCAGGTTGCGCATAAAAGTGTCGCAAGGTGGTTAGACGTTTTAGAGAAAGTTTATTCCATCTTTAGAATCCCACCGTTTGGTTCTCCAAAAATGAGAGCCGTTAAGAAAGAGCAAAAGCATTACCACCTGGATTGGAATTTGATTGAGGATGAAGGCCCAAGATTCGAGAATCTTGTCGCAAATCATCTATTCAAGTGGGTTCAATTTCTTGAAGACACGGAGGGAAGAGAGATTGAGCTCCGGTATTTCAGAGATATTGATGGAAGAGAGGTCGATTTTGTCGTTGTTGAAAAGACAAAGCCCATTTTGGCTATGGAAGTGAAGTTAGGTGATGCGCCAATCAGCTCCAGTCTGCATTACTTTCATTCAAAGTATCCTGGCTGCAATCTTTGGCAGGTTCATTTGCGCGGAAAGAAAGATTACACATCTCCAGAAGGAATTCGGGTTGCCCCCGCTTCCGTGTTTCTGGCTGGACTGATTTAACACCCGAATTCGGAGCTTACAGAAATGCCTTTGCGTCATGTTTTAATTGGAATTCTGGTTGCCGCCATTTGGGGCATTAACTTCATTTTTATCAAACTTGCGCTCATCGATTTTCCTCCGATCACCCTTGTCGCGTTGCGTTTTTTGTTTGTCGTGTTTCCGGCTGTTCTTTTTATCCCAAGGCCGAAAGCGAAACTGAAGTCCCTCTTCGGTTATGGGATTGCTATGTTTGCCCTCCAGTTTGCTTTCATGTTTTCAGGAATGCGCTACGGGATGTCGGCAGGGCTTGCGTCCATGGTGCTTCAGATTCAGGTATTTTTTACGATCGCGATGTCGGCTTTGCTCCTGAAAGAAAAACCAACTCGTGAGCGAATCTTAGGTGCCGTGATTGCATTCTCGGGAATCGCCATCGTCGGACTTCACAATGATCAAGACGTCAGCCCCTTAGGGCTAGGGCTGCTCCTTTGCGCGGCACTTTCTTGGGCGAGTGGCACGATCGTGGCCAAAAGCATGGGCACAGTGAAGCCGCTGAGTGTTGTGGTGTGGGGAGGCCTTGTGGCTCTGCCGTTTCTATTGATCTATGCGTGGCTTGTTGAAGGAGCGGAATCATTTCAGACGGGTCTGAGTGGCATACATGCGACAACACTTTTTGCTTTGGCGTACATTGTCTATGTCTCTACCCATTTGGGTTTTTCGCTGTGGGGATGGTTGCTCAATCGCTATCCAGCTTCGATGGTGGCGCCGTTCACATTACTCGTGCCTGTGTTTGGGTTCTTAAGTTCAGCGGTGTTTTTAGGCGAAGTGATGTCGGATTGGAAAGTATTAGCGGCATGCTTAGTCGTCACAGGGTTATTCATCAATATGTATGGGGGCAGGCTGATGCGGCGGAAGAAAGTTCGATCGCGGTAGTTTCATTTTTCCTGCTTGACGCGTAACCGAAACTGCAGATTTTTTAACTCGACATCAGGTAGTCCGTTTTCTTTCATGAGCCCTTAATACAGCTGTGGACGCTTCGCGCTGAGGCTTGAGCCGTTTTTTTCATCTTTGTTCATTTGAACTCTTCCTAAGGGATCTGCGGCGGGCGTTCGAAGTAGATGCAAATTCTAGTCTCTTTGATTATGTCGTGCGGGGACTGAAGTATTCCGAAAGCCAGGCTGCAGAACGGGTAGCAGCTGTGCGACTCATGCAGGAAACGCCGGTGGTGAAAACTCACCTCGAATCAGGCGAGTTAACACTCACCTCAGCCGCGATGATTCAACGCCACATCCGCGCTAAGAAGACAGTACCTAGTGGATCAAAAGTCCAAGTGACTGAGGAAACGAAAGCAGCACTGATCACAGAGTGCCTTGGACAATCGAAACGTGAAGTGGAAAAGATCCTGCTCACACATGCATCATAGGCCGTGCGGCTGGCATCGCAGGAACGCATCCGTCAGGTGACAGCAACGCATACAGAGATCAAAATCCTGATTGATGAAGAAACCCGCGCTTTAATAGAACGCGCGAAGAAACTTTCCCAGACCAGTACAAC
>JAIXOQ010000002.1 GCA_027486675.1 Pseudomonadota bacterium | reverse complement strand
CTTTTTCACCCACATACGCTTCTGCTCTTCTGAAAACTTCCGGTAACCCATCGATCCCAACTTTCATCGCCCTAAGTATTTAAATTCTCAGACACGACATCTTTTCTGACACATAGGGCTTTTTTAATTTTCTTATTTTCTCTTTTTTCCCCTCCGCCCTTTTTGTTTAATTTTCTTGTTTTTGACCACTCTCTCTCAACATCGTTGGGGGGGAGTGGTCAAAAACGAATAAGGAAAATGACAGGTCAGGGCGGAGGGGAAAATGCTTTGGAGTTTCATGGTAGTTAGTCGTTATTCAGCGATGCTTCTCATTCGCATTAAGCTGTCCCGACTTGGGACACCTACTGGGACAGCCTTCCTACGGGTGTCGCCCGCTTGATGTTTCCATCAGCTTCGCAAAATTTGTGGTTCGCCCTGCGTTCGCCAGGGGCGCGGAGTCGGGGTCCACGCGCCATGCTTCAGTTGAAGTGAACACCATTCGCTCACGAAGTTTTGCTGAGCCATGTAGTCGCAGAGTCCGTTCGATAGCAGATCGTATGGACTCTGTTTTCGTGATGAACAGGATCCATGAAAGATGCTCCATCCTTTCATAGGCATGGATGACCTCTCGGTATCGCCGCTCACTCTTCTGGGTCATCTCAAGTTCTATGGCCACAGTTCGCCGATTGGAGGCCGTTTGTTGGGTTAACAAGAGGTCTGGATATTTTGTACCTCCGACTTGTGACTGAATTGCATATGCCCTTGATCCTGCAACTTTCAGTTCAGCCTCCGTTTTCCATTCGTCGCAGTAGCCTTTGGCTTCGAGTTGAAGTGCAGTTTCGGCAAGGAATAGATCATGGTCAACTTGGGCAACGTAAGGGCTGGGGGCGTACCCGAATCCTTGGTCTTGCAGATACCTGATGCCTTCCTGTCCAAGTACAAAAATGTTCGTAGCTTGGGAATTCGGATGACGCTCAAAGATCCGCCGCTCCCGAAGACGCTGGAATGTCTTTCTTCTCGATTCGGTATTCCCAGAACCAAAGTGGTCGGTCCAAAGAGATAAAGTCATCAACCCCGTTTTTGCCGTAAACAGGATTGCATCAAAGGTTTGTGGCGGCATCGTTTGGCCGGATTCGTATAGAACCTTCATTGCTCACTCGTGTCCCACGTTGTGGGTTCAGTGATGACGTGTTCGAAGTGCCCTTCGATGTAGCGATTGCCGACCACTCGGCTTTCGATCCATCGGGATTCTACTTTGGGTTGCTTCACTGAAGGGGGGCTTGCGCTAGGTTTGTTTGCAGACGCTTGTCCCGCAAGGAACGCTTCCTTTCTTTTTTCCTCGGTGGTTTCGTGAAGCAGGGCGCCCGTCATCATTCCTGCCATGCCGCCGACGGTTGCTCCGACCAGTACATTACGGGTCCGATATTCACCATTTTTTCCAGGGTCGGCGATTCCACCTAAGGCTGCACCAAGACCTAAGCCGATTCCTCCGCCTAATCCCAAACTTTTTGATGAGGTTGCGCAGCCGCTTTGAACAATGAGTCCAAGAGCGGTTACTAACGAAAGAACATTTGAGGAGACCTTCATGCGACTTCCTTTCTTCGGGACGATTTCCCCCGATTCGGCGTTTTTACTTTTGGTTCAGTTTCATCCGCAGTGGGAGTCGCAATGGTCAGTGGTTCTTCAGAGGTTTTCGCAATTTCTAAAAGCGGCAAGCTTGGAAGATCCGGGAAGATATCGAATTTGATCTGCACTGTTCGCACTCCCTTGGAATGCGGGATCAGCATGACGGCCTGACCGACACCTAAGTCCCGCTTAAAGGCGTTTGGATGAATCATGAATTCCTCGACGTCTCTGGCTGACACGTCGCCGCTTTTTTCCATCCCAAAGAATCCTTTCTTCTGACGTTCGGTGTATTTGGTCGTGGCTTTGGTGCCGATGACTTTTGAAAAGTATTCGGCAGAATCGGGATCATTCCCCCGCATGAAGACCTTCATGTTGGAGTTGGTTAGGATCGCATTTGCAATTGGTGCCCCTAAGGTTTCAATGTCACCTAAGGCTTGATGGGCAAAGACGATTCCGATGTTAGCGCTTCTTGATTTGTTTAGGATCGAGACGAAGCCAGGGTAGAGGTACTCTGCGAAGTCATCTAAGAAGACCGAATAGAATCTAGGCTTCGTGCCCTGTTCGCCACGGTCTCCTCTGTGCCGGTTCGCGATTGCTGCTTGTAACGATTGCAGGACCATCTTCCCGGTCGCCTTACCCATGAATGGCGACAGGAGCACTGGCAACTGAAAGTAGATGATCTGGTTTTTCTTTAAAGCCTCATCCAAAGATATCGCACCATTTCCAGAGTTAAACAGTGGAGCGGTGTCGCCAAAAGCGAAGTGACTGAGCGCTGATAATAGCCCACTGGTTCTAGTCATCCGCTCTGCGTTGGGTAAGGCTTGAAACTCCCGCGCCCAATCGATCAGAACGGTCACCCCTGACGCCTGCGCCAGCTCCATCAGAAACTTCGGCTGCGAAATCATCTGGTGCAGCCGCTGAAATGTGGGCGTCGTCTTCGTAACATGTAAGATTCGCATGGCTTGCCCCATGACTTCGTACTGAAGGGCACGGTAGTAAGGGTTTTCAAATTCAAACGCATTAAAGACTCGCTCGGTGATCTCTTCGGGGGTGCCGCCGATCAGCGGGTTGAAACTTGAAGACACTGGCAAGTTAGAGAGACTAAACAATCTGAAGTCTGCTGATCTGCCAGAGCGATTGGTGTAGGCCCAAAGTTTATCCAGCAGTGAGCGATCGGATTTTCCATCAATTAAGATCAAACCACGTCCTTGTTCGATATCTTGAATTGCCCAGGGCAGAATCACGGACTCTGTTTTTCCGGCATTGGTGGTCCCGATGACTTGGGTGTGCATGGACCTTTGGGCAGTCTTGATATGCACCTCTTCGCCTGTATCTGTTTTTCCGCAATAGACAGAAGTCTCATTCGGCGCAAGCACTGTACCTTCCGACAGCTTTCTCGTCCGCTTGCGATGAAGCTTCAGCATGAAAGAAGCGATACTGACCCAAAGGGTAATCACCGTTCCCGCATAAAGGACTTTATGATCCATAGGATTCGCAATCGCCGACTTAATTAGACGAAAGACCTTTGGGGTCACAAGGATTAGAAACCCAAGTCCCGTGATGATCACTAAACCCTTAAGCTCGGCAGGGTTTGTTTCGTTATCCGCCATAGGTTGCTCCTGGGTCCCGAAAGATGAATGCCTGATTTAGGACGGCCGATGTTACTTGTCCTCCTTCGATTTCAATCCATCGCTCTTCTTGGGTTAGGTCTTGCGCCCAGGCGCCCGCTCGATCTTGGGCTGTTTCTGATATCGCATTCTTGAGGCCGTTTTCTGATCCACCTGTATTTGCACCAAATGCACCTTGAGACATAGACCCTTCGGCGTAAGCGCCTATGAATTTCGCAAGCGCGATTCCTGCCGTGGTCTGTGCTGCGTTTGAATGAACTTTGCCGATTAGGCCTGGACGCCCATCTGAACTTACTCCGGTTGCTTGAATTGGGCGTTGCCTTCCGTCAGGGGTAATGACTGCGGTCCAAGTCACCTTTGCGCGGTCTGAAGAGCTATCGAAGCTTGCCGACCCGATCAGTTTCGCTCCTTGGGGGATAGCTACGCTGTTTTCATGAAGGACGTCGCTCGTTAAAAGCCCCGTGACCGGCATGCTTCCTCCCGCAATCACCACGCGTTCAACGATTCGCACATTGAGTGTTGCCCCTGGTTGTAGCGCATTCTTTGTGTCTGTTCCTGCACGCGCGATCAGCATGCTTGCGTTCTGATCCCCCGTTGATGAGCGTCCGCCGCCACTACCACCCGGTGGACCCTGGCCACCAGAGGCCGAAGAAGACGGGCGATAGAGATCCTGAATGGACTGCGGGACCGGACGCGGCGCAACTGGGCTTAGCTGCATCTGAGCAAGGGTTTCAGAGGTCGGATCCTTTCCCATCTGACGTTTCTGCTGTTCTTGTTCAATCTGCCCACGCGGCAATCGTTCGCGAAAGTTTGGATCCACTTCAGGCGTCACTGGCATCACAAGTACGCCAGCAATGAGGAGGGTCAGAATCAAACCGATACCGCCTATGATCCGGCCCCAATGGATGTCACGCTTCTTGATCAGTGGCTTTGCAGGATAGAGAAAGATTTCCTTGAGCCTCTTCATTTCCATGACGTCACCTCCGGCACAGTCAGAAACGATTTCTTGTCGCGTCTGATTTCAATGCGAAATGGGTTTTTTGGATTGATGTCACGAACGGCAATTTCTATGAGTCCTTTGATGGGCCTGCTCGGTGTCGCCTCGATCGCAGATAGGATTAGATTATGGATTGGCTTTGTTAATCCTTCTTGGGCGATCCAGAGACACTCCGGCTGAAAGGTCACGCGCTTTTCAGAGTGAATCTGAAACTCAATCAATACTGATTCTGGATGCGACTTACTTAAGCGAATCGTTGAAAACGTAAGCCCATCATTCTTCATGGAGTTCTTAAAGGACATCGCTACAGACTTTGCCTTTGCGACTGACTTTGGCTTCTCTGCCGCCTGATTCAGATACACTACGTAATCAGCTGCATCTAATGACCCCGTCGTCAGCTGTACGTTGTAGCGCTTCCAGTCTGTATAGACGTACAGATTGCTTTTAGCGTTCATGTTTAGAGGTTTGATCGTGATCGCGCGATCAAGGTATTCAACCTTAAATGCCGATTGATCCCCAACCACAACACTGTTTGGGGTATCAGGAACCTGAATAATGGTTGCGATTCCTAAAGCGGTACGGACATTCGTGATCTGATCGCCGATTACTTCCACACGTCTCACACGGTCTGATGCCAATGCATCGACTTGAATCCACGGACTCATAGCTAGAGTAAGTAAAGCCATCATTGCTCCTCCTTTTCTTTGGTGATGTAGATGCCCCAAGGGTTTTCAGGGGTACGCGGCCCGTAATCAAAACTGAGTAGGACTTTTAGATCCCCCGCAGCCTTTAGCCCCTGAATCGCTGAGATCCGGTCGCCTAAAATGAGTGCAGTCTTCTCGGTAAGACTGACTTGCACATCGTGGGTGTATGCCCTTTGAGTCACTTCACGTGCGGTGGCAAACTGTACTGTTTCTAAGAGTGCCTGCTCAAAGACCTTGCGGCTTTGAGGCAGAATGAAAGCATTCGCTTCCACCAGCCGTTGATTCACAGTTTTTGGCTCCCAGTTGTAGCGCTTAGAAACATAGGCCTTTATTGCGCTGGATACTTCCTGATCAATGGCAGGAAGTGCCGTTTGATTCATGGGTTTTGCCGACTGATCGAAGGTCAGTACCACCGGCGCTTTGGTCGACACCATCATCACAACGACCCAGGCCGTGATTGACGTAAGCAAGGCTCCGATTGAAAAGACTTTTAAGAACTCGTTTGAGTGATGCAATTTCGCAAGCAGGGACGGAAGACGCGGAAGCGTCATCTTTTTTGTAAGAGTCATATTTTTCCTTATTGAAACGAACGTTTAGAGATCTTTAGGATTCGTCAGACTGATTCTTTGAAAATCGCTTCGACTGGTTTCGTACAAATCGCGCACCGGATCGCATGGTTCGCACAGAAGATCGCTCGATCATGGCGGCTTTCGCAGGTGCCGCAACCATCAACGCTGCAGCAGCAGGTCCGATGGAGGTTGACATGGATTGAAGGCCTGAACCCACAATGGATCTGACCATCATGGGCGTCATGAGCATTGCTACCGCAATCACAAAGTTCATCACCATCAAAGTGAGATAGCTTCCTTCGGTGCGGTAAGCGTCTCCAAAGCTTAATGCCGCAAGCATCGCGCCTAGGATCGCCCACACGACTTTCCAGGCTGCCACTTCGCACATGCCCCGAAACAGATTCACTGTGATCTGACTTGTGCCAGTGAACAGATTGAACAAGAGCATTAAGGGGGATGCGACTGAGAAGAACAGCCAGAAGAAATGAAACATCGCAATTGTTAGGTAGCGCGCAATGTACAGCACCACATAACTGATGAAAGAAAGCGCCGCCATAATGAGGTCATCAAATTGTAATAGCAGACTTGTGGCTGAGTTCGTGTACCCCTGGGATTTCTCCTGCGCCATTCGCATGATGGTGTCTAAGGAGTTCAGCGCATCGATTTTCTCTGCTATGCCATCGGCAATAAAGAGAATGGATCGGGAGATATCAGGAAATGCGCTGAGCAGCAGGACGCTTACGATTGCGCGTTTTAGAATGTCTAGGAACTCCGGTCCCCCTTGCGGGTTCCGAAACCATGCAACCGCGATGGAAAGCGCGAAGAACACAGGCAGCATCAAATAATAGATCGTCACAAACTGCCGATGCAGGTCATTCATGAGTGACCCAAGCAGACTAAAATCAGGCATGTTTCAATCCTTTCTTATGGATTCACGGGCGCAAGTTTGACCTGCTTTGGCAGCCGATCCATGGCGTCTGAAATGCCCTGGTACTGATCTAAGAAGTGTTCGCTTTGCAGTTTCTCTTTACGGTTTTGAAGGGCCATATTTTCGCCCATCATCCGAAGCATCATGGAATTGGTTCGTAGTACTTGGGTGTTCACACCGACTAGCACCGCAACGGCCTGGGCAGTCAGCTTTGCCGCCCCTTGCGGGTTGGTATTTGGGACGTGGGCCAAGATCCGTCTTGCCTCGTCATCGACCTGGTCTGCGTATCGGAATAGAACTCCGTTCATCGCAATACTTTCAGACACGGATCGATCTTGAGCCTCCTGAAGTCGCTGCTCGGGTGTTCGCGGGATTCGCCCATAGAGTCCTTGAATCGCAGTCAGTACCCGGTCGGCGGTTTCGGTATTCCCATAGAGGCCTGGGTTAAATTTCGGGCTAATGACTCGGATCACATTTAAGCCATCCCGAATGCCTCGGTTGATGTCTCGCATGAATCCAATGGTGTCCTTGCCGGTAGAGAGAAGATTCCGCAGCTGCACAAGTTGCTGAATCGCATTCGCAAGAATCTGGGCCAAGAAAACCAAGTCACCCCCGAAAAGATCCGCCTTGGCAGGGGTGGGTTTGAGTAGGGCACACGCGATCATTACTGTGGCCACAGTCTTCTTAATAGTCCTCCTCATGCGCTCATCCCGTATGGGTGACGGGTCGCTGCTTCCTCGATTGCTGCCTGCAGTGTCATTCCATCTGCTTGTAATGAACGTAAGAAGTCGTTATCGCGTGCGTCACTGGTTGAGATCCAATAGTCAATCGCCCCTGGACGGATTCGAATCACCTGGCGCTGATTTCCTTCAATCATGAAGGCTTCGCTGTATTGTCCTTTCTTTTGTTCGAGCGAATGAATGAGGCTCACTTCCTGGGGGTTTAACTTCAAGGTATCCCGCAGGATCTTAGAATCCCCACGCTGAAGCAGAATAAACTTCGTCGCAGTATTGTTTAAGATCGCAGATCCAATCGGGCTTGCGACGATCTCTTCTACCCCTTGGGTGATGAACGTGATCCCGGAACCAGTCTTACGCAGTGTTCGCGCGCAATACTCCATGAAGTTTGCAGCCGCTGGACTTTTGAGTAGCTCCCACGCTTCATCAAGGATGATTCGTTTTCTAATACCGCGTTCGTTTTCAACGGCGGAAAGAATCATATCTGTCAGAAGCAGGATCATCACGGACTGGAGGTCTGGGTGACTGGATAGGCCTTTGAGATCAAACGTCGAAATCATCGCGTCTGACCTAAGGCATCCTTCGCCATCTAACAGCTTCCCGTAGGGGCTAGATCCCGTCCACATGCTGAGCATCTTTGCGATTCGCTTTAAGGACGGCTCTTCCGAATCTTCCAAACGCGATTTTAGTTTGGATAGGGTCGGCATTTGCCGTGTGGATTTTGCCTCTTCATAAAGCGAAATCAGCACAGTCTCTAGCAACACCCGATCAAGCTTAAGCAGCCTTGACGCCTGATCTTCGGCCACCATGCACTCGATCGTCGCAAGCAGGGACTTGATCTTCTGATCCGTTGGCCCTGCGGTAATATCCGCAATGTGAAACGGATTGATTCGGTAGGTGTCAGAGAGACTGAGTTCAAAGTACTGCCCTTGCAGGGACTCAGTCAGTTTTCGATAGGATCCACCGATATCGATCACAAAGACCCGCATCGCACGCGCAAGCTCCTGAAGGAGGATGCAGTTGTTGAGGAAGCTTTTCCCAGCACCCGACGATCCCGTCACTAGCGTGTTGAAGTTTGGAAGGCTCGAATCAAATGGGTCATAGGCGCGAAGGCCGCTTAAGCGATTCCGGAACAGCACCACTGGGTCTCGGTCCCCCTCATAGGGTGCATAGACCGGCAGAAAGTCAGCCAAGTTATTGGTTTTGATCTTCCGTGCTCGCTCTAAGTACACGGGTGCGGCGGGTAGGGTTCCTTTCACGACCTTCCATGCACCGACACTTTCCTCTAAGCCTTCCGCACCTTGAAGTGCCCGAAACCGGCCAAGGACCGCCCGCACTTGGTGATTGAGTCGTCGCGCTCCCACCTCACCCCTTGGTTCTTTAAGGACTATGACCATTTGGGCGGCATAGATCCTTTGGCCGGATGAAAGCAGTTCACGAATTAGCTCTTCGGTGGAAGAAAGCTTTGACTCCGATTCAAGGTCAGATGCGCGCCCTGACTGGGTTGCAGCTAATGCATGAGCCATCTTTCGCTTTTGGTTGAGCTTCGCCATTTCGGTGGTCTGAGTCGGCACTTCAAAAGTGAGAAACAGATCATAGTGAAACGGCAGGCGTAGGAATTGCGCGATTTGTCCCGCGAACGTGATTTCGGGTAAGGTCTTTAGCGTCACAATCCGGTGCTGATAGCCATCAAGGGTAAAGTGATCGTATTCCAGACTTAGGTCCCCGAAAGAGAGCTGCGCCCGTGGCGATGATGCCGAAAGCCACGTCTCAGATTTTAGCAAATCTTCCGATTCGATCGGTACAGACTCCTCTTGAATCTTTGGCACAGGTTCCGTCTTTGCGCGTTTGGGGTTAAGGAATGAATACACACCTGCCTTGATCGCTTCATTGCCTAAGGCTTCGCCTTTGATACCGCATGAAGCGAGCGCACTTTGAAGGGCCTCTAAGTTCTGATTCAAAGAATCAATCGCCTCTTGGTAGGCGACTTCAGCAAGTCGTTCAAAGGCTTTTGACTTGGATAGAAAGAACCCTCGCTTCTTTTCTACCTTTGGAATTCGTAGGTAAAGCATCAGGGTCGGCCGATAGAGTTCCTGCGCCTCGTTCTCACTCCCCAGTTCCTTCATTCGATGTTTACCGACACTTGCAATTAGTGGATGCGCGTTTTGACTGATCGCCCTTTCATGGAGTGACAAGACCTCAGTCCAGTCCGCCCGTGTAGAAAAGTGCATCTGAAGCGTGGTCCCTTCGCTGATGGAGTTTAAGGCGTTCCTTAAACTCTCAGTCAGGCCATTCACCGACGCATCGTCAAAGCATTCGGTATCAATGAGGGAGGCCCGAAGGCCCCCCACTAATGATCCATCCATCAGTATCGCGTGTGCGGGTTGGTTTCCCACTCCCGCAATAAATTCCCAATATGGGAGTTCTTCGCAGAGTGCTGCTTCATGACTCATGTGTGTTGTCCTTTCTGTCGTGTTTCCGATAGAAGCGATCTAAGCCCCCGGCCGATAGGAAGGAAGGCTTGATCCAGAATTGAATGAGGTGCTGCAGGTACCCATCGGGCTTCCCGCGTTTTGTAAAAAAAAGAAACGCGGCAAGACTAACTGTGGTTCCCCACACCAGGGCGTAGCGGTACTTGGATGCACCAAAGATCAGGTTAGTGATCGCAAGATTCATGAAGATCAAAATCAGATCGGGCAGTTCGTACCCAAACATCTTGCTCTTCATTTCTAAAGCGCGCGGGACGCTTGAAGTCTGTAGTCCATCGTCTTCCATATTGCTTTCTCCTTTCCTAGTTCACGGTTTGCGAAATGAAATCGACAATGGCCTGCGCGCCGAAGCCAAAGATGCAGCCCAGGACCGCATATAAGATGTGAGTCTTCGCATTCGGGTTTCCCGTAAAGAAGGACACTGCTGCAATCGCAATACCGATCACTGACAGAACTGGCAGAATGATGCCTGTGAGTTTTGATTTGATTCCAAGCAAGCTTGATTCAAGACTTGCGTGTGCCAAGTCTGGTGTAACGAGCATTGCAAGGGTTAGGACACCTCCGAATAGTAGGGCATTTTTTAGGGTCGATTGGTTTTTAGCGATGAATGCTTTCATGTTTGTTCCTTTCGTTTTCATTTAGGCAGCAAGGGATTCTAGTTCTTGAGCTTCGCGATGAGGGTTCGTCGCAGATTCTGGAAAGATGTTTAAGTAGATTGGCTTTGAAAGCAGATCCAAGTTGATTTCAATCACGCCTGCCTTTGGATTCACGATCGCGTTCCCCACGATGTGCCAAAAGTGTTTGGACCTAGCATTCGGGTTCTGACTAGGTTCACGGGTCATCGCAAAAAAACGTGTGGGGTCATCGCGCTTGGGTAGCAGGAAGTAACGTTCATTCATAAACGTCCAAAGTCTGATGTTGTAAGTGACTTGTCCTTTCTGCAGGTAAGCAACGCCTACGGTTCTTGTTCTTTCCACACCTCCATTTGGGTTTTGAATGCCTAGGTAGATTTGAAAGCGGGTGTACTTACTGCTTTTTGGCGCGCTTACTTTGATGTCTTTCATGATTGATCCGATGGTTTCCATTCGTTTGATTCCTTTGTTTTTGTGTTGGTTGATTGGTTAAAAATTGCGCCGTGACGAACTACGCCACGTCGGTCACTGCGTCCCAATTGCATTCGCTGCAATAGGGCAGGTTCGTAGCGATGTGGTTCTGCGCCTCACAGCGCGGGCATTGATGAGGCCAACCATGGCCTAAGTAGTTTTGGCTTTCAGTGGTTCCGTCTTCGGTGACGTATTCGATTTCGCAAAGTGTGAGCGGTCTGAGTTCCCGCCCTAGGCCAAGGTGTCTTGGCCTGAAGTATCCGTTCATGACGTGCCTCCCGTGTTGATGCGTTGTTGGTTACGGGAGGACTAGAGTGCAAAGGCGTGCCAACGGGAATTGGGTGTGGTGATTTTTGGCAAAAAAAGACCTAAGTGTTTAGAACCAATGGAGAACTGATGATTTTTGGGATTACGGCTAATACTTGATCAAACTGTCAAAAGTGACTGTCATGACAGTCAGTGACAGTGGGAATGACAGTCAGTGACAGTGGGAATGACAGTCAGTGACAGTGACTGTGGGAGGGGGCACTCAATGCCTAAAGGGCGATCCACGCAGACTCGTCCTGAAATTCCCCAATCTTTATATCTTCGGTGCCGAGGGGGATGAAGTAGGATCGTTCAAAATAGCTACCTGTATCGAAATCCAGGCGGCCCCATAACTGTGGGGTCGCCCGATACGTGGGGGGTCAGCCTGGTAGGGGTGAGACTTGGAACTTACAGGGGCAAGTGACTATTTGAAATCTTCTATGAAGACCCAAAAAAGTCTCAACTTCACTCAGGCCTGCGAATAGGAAATGGAGCAACAGCCAGGGCCACGTTACTTAGCAAACTTCGTAACAACCGGCCCAAATGCCTTTAATACAGCTCCCTGGGTAATTGGGCCATAGGTGGGCAGTATTCGTTGATAGTGCTCATACATATTCTTCTGGAGAAGCTCGTTCTTGCTTTCCGCAATAGCTACATAAATGGGCTTGAGCCAGGAATGCCTTGCCACCCTAGCGATATACTCTTTCACGCCGTCAAAACCAGGCTCGTAGTTCCATCGAACCACCTTTGTATACCACTCAGATAAGAACTGATTGTTCTTTTCGATTTCGATCCCAAATATGCTTTCAAGCTTTTGTACGCCCTCAAAATCAAGATCAGCTGGTAATTGCTGCACGAGAGCAATTTTTGCCATGTGATTCAGGCTGGCGAGTTCCTGAGCATGGTCCGCGAAGTACTTAGATGAATTCTTCCTCTCTAAGCTTTCAAGCTTTTTGAACTGCTCTAAAAGAAGATCTACCGTTGCCATGTTTGCTGAATGAGTTTCGGGCCATTGGTCAGGTGTACCAGGCCGAAAAATCCACTGATTCAACAAATCTTCCGAAAATGTATTTGGGAAAGATTGATGCAGAAATTCTATAAACTGCTTTGTGTTGATCGTTTTGTAGTAGAAGTACGAAATATAACTGCGAGTAAACTGCTCAAATGCCGCACGGCCAACCTTGTCTTCTAGTGTTCTTAAGAAAAAGTAACCACGGTCATACGGAATTGAAGAGATCGCTTCATCGGGATCTCTGCCAGCGAGATTGATCTTCAGAGCGGCATCTTCGGGAAATTCGGTGGTTAGTAGCTTATCGATCGTTCGAATCAGCGCCCGTTTCTTCTGCTCAGAGGTGGTTTCCGCATACTCCTTACCTAGAACTTCTTCAACCAGGCGCCTCTCTGCATACGTAGTCCAACCCTCATTCAACCAAAAATCTTCCCAAGTTTGATTTGTGACTGTGTTTCCCGTCCAAGAGTGCGCAATTTCATGGGCGATAACCCAGGTGAGACTCTTGTCACCAGTTACTACACTTGTATTTAGATATGTTAGAAATGGGTTTTCCATTCCACCATAGGCAAACGAGGGCACCAAAACCATGTCGTATCGTCCCCACTGGTAGGGCCCGAAAAGTTTTTCTCCAGCGGCAAGATAATCCTCAGTCACATCAAAATCACTTGCCCCCTGTTCGATGACAGACGGTTCAGCATACAGTCCCGATCTTTGACTCAAAGGCTTAAACTTCAACTCACCTACTACAAGCGCAATAAGGTAGCCCGGTACTGGGACTCGCATGTCGAATCGATACTCACCAGTGGGACTTTTGGTCTGAGGATTGTTCTGACAACTCATAAGGGCCAAAAAGTCGGCTGAGGTCTTCACCTTCGCGGAGTAGGTCACTCGCACCGCGGGAGTGTCTTGTATAGGTAACCAAGACCGTCCATGCGACGGTTCATTTTGTGTATAAAAAATGGGACGGCCAGACTGCGTCATACTTCCACTTGCCCATTGAAATGCCGAAGCTTGGGGCTGCACGGTATAACGGATACGAATTCTACCTGTTTTGGATGAGCTGGAAATGACGAGACCTTCGCCTAAAAAATCTGGATCTTTGGCGCCTGAATGAATCTTTCTTGCATCCGTAAAGTTTAGGGCACGAGTGCTACCACTTGTGTCGAGCTGTTCGACTGACAAGATCTTCAGCCCCTTCGCATCAAGAATAATATTGGTGGCTTTGGGATCAAGCTTAACAAAGTCGAACTCAACAGCAGCGGTAAAGAGTTTCTTTTCTACATCAACATTAAACTGAAAGTCATAATGCTGAATCTGGACTTGCTCGTGATTGGATCGTGTACTTGAGTCTAACACCGGCGCACCGTCGTTAAAGCCTGCATGTAAATGCCGAAATCCATGCGCCGCGGTATTCTTATCAAAAACTGTTAAGCCAATTACAAACAAACTCACACCCAAGATGAACTTCACAGCGCCTCCAGCTTCCAGATTAATGGCTTCGATATAGCATCTTACGTCACGTTCAGTCAATTATTCGCACAGCATTCACCTGAAACTAAACGAGTCCGATGGTAACATAGCGACGCTATCAATCGTACTTAACAAAAGTACTTAAAAATCGCGATTAACTGTGAAATTGGTGAGGGAACACCTCGATTTTTGAGGGCTACATTTCTGTTGAAAGCTGCAAAGGAGAAAAATTTTTAACGCTTCGTCGGTGTTTTCGTCTCCCCAGCCTCGGAACTCAACTCCTTAGCCACCTCTTCTGAATCGCGTGCTTTGCCATCTTCGGGATAGGGAACGAAGAGTCCCGCCCACGAGCACCGACTTTGCACGCTGGGGTTTTCGAACGTCTACCGATTCGGTGTGTTGAGACCCTTCGTTCTTTAACTGTCGGTAAAGGGTTCGATTTGAAATGTCTAAATCAATTGCGATCTCATCTACAGAAAAGAAGCGTTCAGAAGTAGTCCCCGTCCCACTTTCCCCTTGATCAACCTCCCAAACACGTGACAACCAAGTCTGAAGCATAACGCTAGTGAAAGGTATCTGAGTTAGTACATCTTAACCGGCCCGTGGCGGGCAGAGAGAGGCATAGGCATTCCTTTTGAATTGGTTTTTGCTGTTTGCATTATCTTTTCCATTCCTGACCTACGTCGATGTATCTGCATCTCATCCGCGATATCCTGCCCGTGTTTATATAAAGCCTGTCTTTTCACTTCCGCTCACTCTAGATCCTGTCTTGATGAATGATGGTGCGTCGCAAACCGTCGCGAACCAGATTTATGATGGTCTGATTCGTATTTCCGAACGCATGGACCTTGAACCCGCGATTGCTGAATCGTGGGCAACCTCAAGTGATGGGCGCACAATTACTTTTCATCTTCGAAGGGAAGCTAAGTTTCACGACGGTTCAAAGGTGACGTCCGACGATGTTGTATTTTCATTGGCGCGTGCGATCGAGAGCCCAATCGTCGGTAGTCTTTACGAATACATCGCACGCGATTCGTCGGGAAAACCCAAGCTGATTGCCGTTGATCTTCAGACCGTCAACGTGATCCTAAAGGCGCCGTTTCCTCCGATTCTGTCAGTGTTAACTGGGGTGACGGCAAAAATTCTTCCGAGACTGCTTCTGCAGTCGAATCCAAAATTTTTTGAGGCACCGATCGGGTCTGGCCCGTTTCGATTTGTGTCCCGTGATGAGACGGCACGATCGCTGACGCTAGCTGGCGATCCTCATTACTACGGCGGTGTCCCGAAGATCCAAACCTTGGTATTAAAAGAAAGCTCACTGCCCGAGGCTGTCTCGTTGGCACGGTCCGGTACTGCTTCTGAAATCGCGACACATCCTCTGCCGTTTGAGCACGAAGTCTTTCGCGATGGTAAGCGGCTAACGTCGCCAGTGGTGGCAACGTGGATTATTGGTCTCAATATCCGGATTGCACCGCTCAATCGGCTCTCGGTTAGGTTGGCGCTAAAACAAGCACTCGAAGACGATAGCTACCGCAAGAGATTTTACCCCGATGCGCTGCCCGCGTATGGATACATTCCGCCAGGTCTTCCAGGACATATCGGCATCCATCGCGCAAAACCTTCAGCGACTTTGAGCGATTCTGATCGTAAGACCATTCAATCTTTGGCACCGATTGTGATTCAGATTCCTGATGCGCTTGAAAACGTGACTGGTATGGCTGCGCATCTCGAGCAAACCGCAAGAATGAGTGGCATCAAGATTACCGTGGTTCCAACCCAATGGGATCAACTGATGGACGGTTATACTAAACACACATCGCAGGCGTTTTTGGTCTCGATGAACATGGATTACCCAGATTCGGCGTTCCTGCTTCAGAATGCCGAAAGCACGAATCCTGATAATTTTTCAGGGCTTCAGGATCAAGAACTCGATCGCCTGGTGGCTAAATCGCGTCTGGTGCAAGATCGGGTAGAACGCGATCGAATCCACACCTTAGCGGTGAAGCGTTTCGAAGATCAGGCAGTCACGATCAATCTCTTTCACCAACGGCAGAACCTATGGGTTCATCGCTGTGTCTCGGGATTAGTGCCTCATTTGATGGGCGATATCTACTTAGACTACCGGCAGGTTCATATTGATGAGTCTTGCATGAAGATGAAAGTGGCGAATCGATGAGTGTCCGGCTTAAGGATCACATCGAAGAGTCCCTGAAGTCGTTAAAGACGATTCTGCTGTTTGCTTCATCCTTCACTGCATTTGTTTTGACGTTCTTGATCGTGCTTCATTCTTCTATCGATGCCGATCGGTCTGGACTGATGTCAGCTCGTGGGTACCTGTTGAGCCTGATCACCTCGAGTGATGGTCCGGATCTGCTTCGGTACGTGAACTCTTATGGTGCTGAACGAAAGTCCTTGGTCACGGTCATTCATGACGGGGTTGTGATTGCGACGAACCATGATCTTTCGGACATCGGTTTTAAGGCAGCATCCATGACTTCTGGTGTGTCATTTCTTGGGTACCGGTTACTTGGTGGGACATTCATGCATGAAGTGCCGTTGTCCGAAAAGCCGCTGGTACAGATTCGGGTTCAGTCCAATGCGCGGCCAATCCTCTGGACATCGCTCATTGTTGCGGTCCTTTCAACGCTGATCGTCTTTATCCTGCTATGGCTGGTCAACCGAGCTATTGGGCGAGCAGTCGACCAAGGGCTGTCCGGGCTTGATGAAGTGGTGGCTTCGGTCAAACGACTGGGTCAAGGGATGCTGGTACCGTCGCCCAAAAGCCCATTCAGGGTGAGCGAACTTCAGGACATTCAAAGTTCGATTGAAGCCGCAAGTATTGCACTGGAAGAGGCTCAGAACATCCTTACTGAATCAAAAGCAAAAGAGATGACTGCGCGGGCGTATCAAAGCCTGATTCACGACCTTCACACGCCGGTGGCCTGCTTAAGCTCCTGGTCCACGCTATTGCAGGATGAATCATTGTTACGTGACGACCAAGTCGAGGCCATTAACGGTGTTGCAAGAACTGCCAAACAGATTCTGCTTCAGGTGACCTCAGGGCGGAAAAACTTGGAGCTGTTGGAAGGGGCTCCTGCGCTATCTGACATTAAAGCCACACTCCGAAATTGCATCGACCAGGTGCGCGAGGCAAAGCGAGGCACCGGAGTCGGCATAACCGTTGAATTCTCGGATGATCCGATGCTTGTCCTCCACGACCCCGTGAACCTTACGAGGGCTGTAGTGAACCTTCTTGAAAATGCAGTGGATGCCGCAGGTTCAAAAGTATCCGTGCGCTTAATTCACTCGAATACGACAGTTGCTATCAGCATCGAGGACGATGGTCCAGGAATGGCAATCGAGCTGGTATCGCAGTTTTTAAGCGGACGCGGGATTTCAGAAAAGAAAGGCCGTCAGGCGTTTGGACTATCAGGTGCGGCGCACATTGCTCGCGCCCATAACGGCCGGATCATCTACCGCCCGAGCAAAACCTTGGGTGGGTCTAACTTTCAGATACAGTTGGGTGTGCAATGAAGAATCTTCCAACCATTCTTTGTTGCGATGATGAACCAGAATTTCATGAGGTCCTGAAGTCGGCACTCAGGCCATACTCAAAGCTACTTGGTGCACTTACAGTCCCAAAAGCAAAGTCGATCGCAGACACGACCGATCTTGATGCGGTTATTATCGATTTGCACTTTGAAGGTCAGGAACAGGACGGGCTGGCCCTAATAGACTTCATGAATCGACGCTATCCGGGCGTGCTACTTATCATCGTAAGCGGCGATCAATCAACAAGACGAGTGGTTGAGGCCATGCGTTACCGTCATTTTGATTTCGTCCCTAAAGGCGAGCACTGCATTCCTGAGCTGATGCGTACGATCGTCCGCGCCTTTGAAAAGAAGCGGTTTACGGATGATTCGATTTTCCTTACTGAATCCCGCGAAGTGAAGGCGACTTTGGCCTCTGTCGAACATGTTGCCTCAAAAAGCTCTGCGGGCAGTTGTTTGATCTTGGGTGAAACAGGTTCCGGTAAAGAGATCCTTGCCCGTCATCTGGCCCATCGGCTTGGCCTACCACTACACGCACAAAATATGGCGGCGATCCCAAAAGAAATGGCTGAATCGCATTTGTTTGGCCATGAGAAGGGGGCGTTCACAGGAGCTATTGGTCGCAAGGTAGGCGCGATCGAAGCCGCGCACGGCGGGATCTTTTTCTTAGATGAGATCGGCGAGTGTTCCTTAGCCGTTCAAGCAAAGCTCTTAAGAGTACTAGAGACCAGGGAAGTAGTTCCCGTAGGCGCTAACCGAGGCAAGAAAGTCGAAGTACGGTTTATAGCCGCAACTCATGCCAATCTTGCCGAGCGTTGTCGCACTGGTGAATTTCGCGAAGACCTTTATCAACGCCTAAGCACGTTTGTCTTTCGACTTCCGGCCTTACGTTTTCGACCCACTGATGTGTTGCTTTATGCTCGGTTGTTTCTTTCTGAAGTTGACACTGATTCGCCGGGAGTTGTCTTGGAGCCATCCGCCGAAGCTGAGCTACTATCGTATTCCTGGCCCGGAAACACGCGGGAACTGAAGAACGTCATTTACCGCTTGGTGATCCTCGCGCCGCATAAGCGCATCACAGGGGAGATGGTTCGGGCCGCGATTGAGCATGATCGGGATCAATTTGCCGCAGAGGGCGTTAGGACAGAAAGAAGGAGCTTACAAAATGAAGCAACAAAGCGAGATCGGTTGGAGGCTTCCCTTAGACGATTTGAAGGCAATCGAAAGCTTGCCGCCGAATCGTTGAAGATTTCTGAATCTACGATCTACCGATGGATTGAGAAGCTTGAGATCGAGGACGAACTCAGCAAGCAGCGGAGGACCCTTTCATGAAATTCACTCGTTTGAGCGGACCTACGAACGCGCCGACTATCTACATTGTCCCCGGAGGCCCAGGTTTAAGCTCCCTGACATTACGCAGCCTTGATCTACTGTCCCGATCTTTTCATCTTGCGTACTTTGATTGCCAAGGCACAAACGGCACGGAATACGACCCGAACCTTTCGCTGACTGACGTAGCGCATCGCCTGGCCGATCTGATTAATCGGGATGAGTCTTCTGCTGCCATTCTGCTAGGACACTCCGCAGGTGGGATCATTGCTGGGATCGCAGCAGATCGGGTGAATAAGTTGTCTGGGGTTGTACTCCTCTCCGTTCCATTATCGCGGGCATCGTTTGATGCAATACTAAATTCCTATAAGTCGTCGCCGGTTGCAGGTTCTGAGGTGGAAGTTTCCTATACGAAAGACCCAACTGAACTCACCATGCGGAACTGGGTTGCCGCGTATGGTGAAATGTACTTTTCTGCGCCAAACATGCTTCGAGGCCAGGCGCTTATAAATTCGGATCCAATGTCATTTAAATACGCTCGCAATCATCGCGCCGAATTATCGAATCTGGCCGAAACCTCTGCGGACTCCATTCTCCGGCTTAGGGGTGATGTGACTCGACTTTGGATTGCAGATGATCAAGGTTTTCTACCCGTGTCTGAACAACGAAGAGATGCCGACTCTATTAAAGCAATTTTCGAAGTAGTCAGTGAATCCAGTCACTTTTTAAGTTTTGATCAGCCGGAACGTGTCGCTCGGTTGGTTGAGAAGTATTTCGCGACACAAACATTAGGAGTACCAAAATGAACAAAGCACTCAAGATTGTTGTTCTTGCGCTTGCACTGATCGGACTAGTTCAAACGTTCGTTGTGCCAAGCATGTCGAATGCTGTGGCCGAACCTAAGTCGGAGCCTCACATTTGAAATTTGCAGGTGTTTTAAGTCGCACCGCTTGGCGAACTGATCCAACTGGAAGGATCGGCTCTGCCATAATGGCGGCGTTTGGATTGATTGCAGCCTACCGTTGGCAGACGACTGGTTTTGCCTTCTTTGGCATGATGGTGATTCGTGACTTGGCGGGCGCGTGGTTCTTGCTGTCGCGACACTCAGACGCTGAATCATCCCGCGATTGGGTGAAAACGGGGATAGCATATCTTTCCACTGGGTTAGGGCTTCTTTATCTCGCGCCTGCGCTCGATACACCACAGTGGCGACTTCAGATTGTGAGCGTCACGACGTTGGTCGGGTTTGCGCTGGCTACTTTCGCGCAGCTTGATCTGGGACGATCTTTTGGTGTTTCACCTGCAAATAGAGTGCGCGTAACGACCGGCGTCTACGCGTTAATGAAACATCCGATGTACACCGGCTATGTGATTGCAGAGCTTGGAATGTGTGTCGGCAATATTTGGAATCTTCCGCTCGCGACATTGGCATTGTTGCTCTATGTGGTGAGGGGGCGATGGGAAGTAGTCCGTAAATAAACTGTTCTAACACTGTGAATACAGTGTCAAACGAAAGTGACTAAATCGATATGCCGGTCATAAGAAATTTAAGTATTAAATTGTTTAAAGGTATTCAGGCAGTTCAAGTGAACAGTTGTGGCTCAGTAAACATTCTTGTTGGTAAGAATAATGCAGGAAAAAGTTCTATTCTTCATGCTATCGACATGGGCGGCTTAGCTTTAGGTGTAGGCCGGTGGAATGCGTTTCAGCCAAAATTAGCGATTAAAGATATGTTTTGGTCCGCTGGGCCCTTTGAGATTGAGTTTGAACTTTACAGTACGATGAAATTGTCAGTTCAGAACAGCGCAACGAATCTGGAAGCACCTGAAATAAAAAATAGACTACCTCCTGGTCAAGTCTTTAAGACACTTCTCATTCAAGCGGAAGGACATGGAAGTCTTTCCGAACGTACTCACAAAACCCCATCCGCAATCATGCAGCAAATCGAGAATCGCAACTTTGGTGCGATTAACTCGCTGGATATTCTTTTTGCAGTAAAATTCTATGCTGAAAAGAATGAGAGGAGCCTCACACTTGAGAGCTACAACTCCCTTATAGAGGAAATTCAGAGATACTTTCCTGATTTGAGTGCTGTGAGTGTTGGCAGAACCGAAACCGATATTGCAACGCTAAATTATGAGGAGTTCGGAAAGACGCTGGATATTCTTTATTCAGGTTCGGGGTTAAAGCGATTTATCGATATTCTGGTTAAAGTTGCAATTACTAAGGCAAACATTGTACTGATTGATGAACCTGAATCCGGATTGCACCCTGACTTGCAAAGACGGTTTTTTCAGTATCTTTTGAATCTTGCTGAAACTAAGGGCATCCAGTTTTTCATTTCGACACACTCGCATATAATTTTCAATCTCCAGGAGGAGCTGAATTTCTATCGCGTTACAAATTTAAAGGGCCACCGCGAGGTGCATGTGGTGGATAGAGACGCAAGGCACACCCTGTTGGGTGATTTCGGTATACGTCCCAGTGATGTTTTTAATTCGGACATTTGTCTGATGGTTGAAGGCGCGACCGACGTAATTTTCTTCGAGCATATTCTGCGGGTGTTATACGCCGAAGAATTTGAACCAGTTTCGGCTACAGTGATCCAATATGGAGGAGGCGCTGCACATGGAATTGTAGCAGGGTCCATAGACGTATCAAATATTATTCCCGCCAAGAGATTTACATTTTGGGTGCATGATCGGGATAAAACCCCAAGCTCGCAGCCATCTACTGCAGCGACAAAGTTCAAAAATCAGATCGAAAAACAAGGGCTCCCAGTTCATATCTTAAGGAAGCGAGAAATAGAATATTACTTTCCTCGAGAGGTCATAATCGCTGCTCAGAATGGTGATC
Source organism: Pseudomonadota bacterium (assembly GCA_027486675.1). Taxonomy (GTDB): domain Bacteria; phylum Bdellovibrionota; class UBA1018; order UBA1018; family CAIMNF01; genus JAIXOQ01. Next base: position 2,716 of record JAIXOQ010000002.1, on the reverse strand, counting down.
GGGATATGGAACACGCGGCAATTGCTATATTAAATGGCGATCAAACCATGAAATTTAAGACTGCTGCAGAAAGAGGTAAGGTGTGTATTCCGAAGGGAAGAAACTTACGAAAACTACTTCAGCAGTACCTTGTCGAAAAGTCACAGCTGGACTCTGAGATTCGGGAGATTGTCGAGGGTACTTTGCTGGAATGGCGTAACCAGCTGATTGGATGACTAGGTGTTTTAGTGATCGAGGCCATCACCCCAGGCCCTCCAGCTCATCAGCTGCGTAGTAAGTGGAGCCATTGTCCAGAGTGATGAGGCGTTCCTCTTCGACCTCTTGGTCAAGCCACTCGGACTTAGCGATGTCGAAAGCGATGGGATCAAGCTGTTCCATGGCCATGACGGGATCGATGCCGTTCAGCCATCCGATGCTTACAGTATCTGGATAGACCTCGCGAAGGTAATTGTCGAACCACTCAGTCACGTCGATGGCGCTGCACTCAGACTCAACGATGGATTTCATGACCCATTCTAGGCCGTACTCGACGCCGACTCCTGGTAGGTGTCTCATACAGTCATCCGACCCGCATCCCAAGCAAGTGCCTGTAGGTGCATCCTTGTAGCAGGAATAGCAAAACGGGATGGATCGGCTGAGGGCCAGTGTTTCGAGTTTGGATTTTAGTTCTAAGTTCATACGTTCTTTCTCCTTTTGTTTTGGTTCCCCGGTTCTTCGGGGTCCCTTCACGACGGGATGGGGACCACGATGAACTGGGAAGAGCGCAGCAAGAGTCAGACCCCGCATGAGCTATCCGGCAACGGCCATGACGGAAGAAGTGAAACGACTGACGGCGGGGTTGTTGCGCGAATGCGGATCAGGGCTGATGAATTGCAAGCGGGGTTTCAAAAGGAGAATGGACGGGTGAACTTGAACATCCGTTTCTCGATCCCCCTGGCAACTGAAGTCATCCCGTATAAGCATTCGGTCCTGCCGGATGCTCCACTTCCGATCACTTGTGTAGGTTCGGTCGACGGAACTCGGGCACCTTCCACGGCGTAACCCAGTTGCTAGCCTTGGAGTCTTGAATCAGGTGAGCCTGAGCCAGCTTAAGTTCGTGAATGATCTTCGGCAGATTGGGCACACGTTTTTTTACATCGAACTTGTCCCACTCATCGTAACGCTGGAATTCGGTGAAGTTTGGAACAGGAAGAAGAAGGTCGATAACGTGGAGCTTGTAACAACACGAATGGGCCAGAATATCGGTCTTACCCGACGAGCAGTTGCAATCGGTTGTTACGGTGTGATGCGAGATATCCCCTATGAGGGTTAGCTTAGAAATTGATCTCTTTCTGTGCGAGACCTTCTGTCTCAGAAATAGAAAATGCGCCTGAGGCAATCCTCAGGCGCATTAGATCAACTGTTTTAAAGGCTAAAGACTTGCGGATACGCCGATAAGGGAACACCAGCGATTTACGCCGAAATCGTCAGCTATTGACTTGAGGACCTTACTTTAGCTTGCAGCTGTAAGCACCGTCGATCCGAGAACCCACGTCCGCACCTTGAACGAGTTTGGACTCTGTTGCTGAAACTGTCCGATACATACAGTACGTTGACTTAGATGGTGCGCTCGCCACATTTCTAAGCTCCCATATTCCGAACATCTGCCCATCGAGGTTTTCGGAGATGTGTTGGGGGCATCCCTGGAGAGATCCTGCGCTTGCGGTCAGCTTATCTAACGGCACTGAAGGCTTGGTTGTGTTGGCGCTGATGCTGCCGTCGGTTGCTTGGATGATAGGGCTCGTATTCTTGCATGAAACAAAAACATCGGAAGACTTAACATCCGTAATTGTCACAGCATGCGACATGTTTCCCAAGACGATAAAACTCATTAACAGATTTATACACAACATGAGGTATCTCCTAATTTCGTGCATATTCTACCAGTACTTTATCAATATTGTCCAGTAAATAAGGTATTGCTCTCAATGCGTTCGCGGGCGATTTGGCTCGCAATGAATCCAACTGAATTTCCATTGGTATCCGTTTTTACAGGGGATTCCCATTTCCTGAAATTTCCCTATGCGAGGCACACAGGGTAGGTTGCCGCCTAAGCCTAAAGATTATCGGCGTCGCAATGGAGGCATCATCCGGGGCGTGCCCCAATCGCTCACCCTCGAATCCTGAATCAGATGCGCTTGCGCTAGCCGAATCTGATGAATGACTTTGGGCTGGTTGGTTGCCAGGATCGGCGGCGGCGGGTTCAAATGCGATGGCGTTAGAACTGGCCTTGCCCATGTTTGCATTCAATAGCCTCGCGCAACAGCGATCGTGCAAAGACTATTTTACTCTGGAGCGCAAGACGATGTCCCGCCCCGAGCTGTGCATCCGGTGTATGCAGTCGCAGAATTTAAGGTTCAGATAGTCGGGGCACTCAGGTACATTGTCGCCATGTTGAAGTTAAGGCGATTTCATACGTTCTTGATCGCGGTGGCATTCCTCTTGAGTTCGACGCCAAGCTTTGCCAGTTGCGATGATCTTGGAACAAATGGTGAAAGCCACTTTTCATATAAGATCTCAATTCTTACCGATAGCATGGTGACTGACGCGTTAAGTTTGAGTCTGAAGCCTTTTGTTGAAAAGATTGCGTCGATGTATGGCGTGGATTCTTATATCGCAGTACGACAAAAATTGCTCACGCGTACATATGTCATTACGTTCGCAGGCGGCTTTAAAG